>JAUICH010000016.1 GCA_030427505.1 Verrucomicrobiia bacterium | reverse complement strand
ATGAAAGCAGGATTCCGTTGTTCTGGTCATGACCCCATCCTTAAACCTCAATCCACGCCTGGCTCTTTGGATTTACCAAAAATGAATTTTTGATTTTCTTTTTGACTGCCTTCTCATGAAAGGCCTTTAGGCCTGGACACCTAACGTCAATCCTATTCAATGCGCCCTGGAAGGGCGCTCGCGAAGGTGGCCTGCTCCGCGTCCCACCGCCCGCGCACCGCTCATCGTGTATCCCGCATCACATGAGGGCTGAAGGCCCAGACCCTGGCCTCTTGTACCCATCCTTGGGCATTAGACCCACCTGAGACCGGCGGGCTCAAACGTCACTCCACGCTCGCGAGCGGGCCTTCAGCCCGCGACTTCCGGAGGGGCGAAATTTCCAGGGCTGAAGCCCTTTCGCTTTGCGCGGCCGGCCTTCCAGGCCGGGGGAGGCTCGCGAAACGGATACTCGGCCCAGACTGGAAGGGTACCAGACATTTCTGAACCATGAGAACTACCAAGCCTGGACTCTGGTATCAGCAATCGGGTTTGACGGATCTGTGATCGCCAAGCAAGTCCGGCAGCTTTGAAAACCACGAAGAGTTCTTACCTCGGCATTTACGCTGAAGCCTACGCCTTCTTCGTCTTCACTCCCCGCTTCCGCTCCGGAAAACAGGTCCGGCAAATTTCACAGACCGTGCCGTCGCACCCCCGCGCGGTGCAGTGTTCCCGGCCGTAGAAAATGATCTGGAGGTGCAGCTTGTTCCAGAGTTCCTTCGGAAACGCCCGTTTCAGATCCCGCTCGGTCTGAACCACGTTCTTTCCGCTGGTCAATTTCCACCGCTGGGCCAGCCGGTGAATGTGAGTGTCCACCGGGAAAGCCGGTTCGCCAAAGGCCTGCGCCATCACCACCGAAGCGGTTTTGTGTCCCACGCCGGGCAGGGCCTCCAGTTCCGTCATGTCCGCCGGCACTTCACCGCCGTGCTTTTCCAGGAGAATTCGCGACAGGCCCGCGATGGCCTTGGCCTTCTGCGGAGACAGGCCACAAGGGCGGATGATCTCCTGGATCTTTTCCACCGGCAGCGCCGCCATCTTTTCCGGGGTATCCGCCAGCGCGAACAAGGCCGGGGTCGTCAGATTCACCCGGACGTCGGTGCATTGGGCGGAAAGCAGGACCGCCACCAGCAGGGTGAAGGGATCTTTGTGATCCAGAGGAACCGGAGTCTCCGGGTAAAGCTCCTCCAGACGTTTCGCGATGTAGGCCGCGCGTTCGGCTTTGGTCATCGAAAAAAGAGGGTCCGGAACCGGACTCAGCTCAAACTTTGAACCCTTCCTGGAGTTCCACCGGGATGTTGCCGATCTTGCGCTTGATGTCGTGCAGCATCTGGCGCACGTGCTTCGCCTTTTCCTGGCGGGTCTCCAAAATTCTCATGCTCTCCGCGAAACTGCCCCACTCCAGCACTTCGATGCCGACATTCCGGGCGCCCCAGTTGTCCATGTCGCCTTCAGAGGGCTTGTAGAGATCGATCGTATCCGTTCCCACCAAAGCGCTCCCGTAGTCGTCCACGACATACTCATAGGGCAAGCCCTTGATCTTGAACCGCGTGCCCACCGGAAACCGGGACCAGTCCGCCGCCGCGCTGCGCACGTTGCCAAATTTCAGGCTCGAGCCCGTGGCGTTCTTCCTTCCATACGGAATGGAGTCCGCTTCGGTGTGCGTGTAGGCCGTCGTCCGGACTACCAATTGCTTCGGCGCGGACCTCCGGACCTTGGAGGTATCTCCGCTAAAGAAGCCCTTGCTGGAGGACGAGCTTGAGCCCGAGCCCATGGCAAAGGCGGTCACGCGATAGTCGCCGAATTGGACGCCGGAAGTCGTGGTCGAACAACTCGCCATCAGAACCGCGGCGCAACCACCTAGAAAAAAGAAAACTGGTCTCATTTCCTTATGAATTCCAAAAATCTTGGAACTACTAGCAACCCTGATCCCTCGAAAACTAACACCAAAACCCATAATTTCCACCGTCTTCGATTGGAGGGCAAGATTAATATCCCCCTTCTTGAGTTGGTCAACGGATTAATTCTGAAAAGAAATCTCTCAGCCTTGAGAAGAGTTTCTGCATATTTACGTGTAATTCGCACGTTTCGTGCCGATTTTTTCACCCAATAGCGCTAGTCTCCCAGGGCGGAAGACCTCCGGAACGAAGGCAAGATCGCTGGCTTCCTTCACCGCCAGATCGATCTGTTCCTGCATGATCTTGGGGTCCACGGGGTGCTGATAACCATCCAGACAGTCCCGCAAAGCCTCCATGGCCGGCACATTTCGCGTCTTCACCTGCCGGTAGACCTTGATCGAAAGGGCTTCGGCCGCGCCCGCCGTCAGGTAGGCCGGGAGAAGGTCCGAGACATCCGCCGGGCACGCATCCGGAAGTTCCAGTTTCAGGCGTTTGCATAGCGCCCGTATCAGGCCATACCCCTCCTCCGCGCTCAGGGCGGGGAAAAGCGGGATCTTTACATCCACCCGGCCCGGCCGCTTCAGATCGACCTCGATCAAATCCGGCCGGCTGGACGCCAGGATCCACAGCAGGCGGCCGCGGTTCCGCGTATCGCTCATTTCCTTGGCCATCATGGAATACACCCGCCCGGACACCCCGGAGTCGTTGGGACCGGAGTCCCGCCGGCCCAGCGCCTGGTCCGCCTCGTCGATAAAAACGATGCACCGGCCCAGCGCGTGCAGCAGGCTGAAGATCTTTTCCAGGTTTCCCTCCGTGCTTCCCACCCAGCGGTCGCGAAAATTCCGCAGTTTCACCACCGGCACCCCGGCTTCTCCCGCCAGGCACTCCACCAGGTAGGTCTTTCCCGTGCCCACTGGCCCGCACATCAGGTAGCCCATCGGCATGGCCGCCAGGTCCCCCTGACGCCACAGAGCGATGTCCTGCCGCATCCAGTCTTTCACGGCCTCCTGCCCGTACACGTCGTCCAACGTGCGGTGGGGCTCGACAAACTCTATCAGGCCTTGGCAATCCCGCTCCACCAGGTCTTTCTTCAGTTCCGCCAGATCGCCCTCCGCGAGCGGTTTGCCGAGGTGCTCCCGGGTCTTGATGAGGCTTTCCACAGACCCCAGACTGGTGCCGGCCAGGCGTTCCGCCGGCGTTTCGGGGTGTTCCCGGAACTGCTTCAGAGCCACGGGATAGTCCCTGGCAAACCCCTTCATCGCTACCGCCAGTTCGTCCCGGCCGGGCAGCGGCACCTCGATGACCGCCGCCCGGGGGTTGGTGGCGACCAGGGAATGCAGATCATTCAATTTCTCGGAGATCAGGAACACGGCCAGGTTCTGCTCCAGGAAGTGCGTTTCCATGGACCAGGAGCGCACCAGAGAGGCCATGGCATTTAGCTCGTAGTGCGAAAAAGACGGGACCCGCGGCAGCACGAGATGCGCGGTGCGGAGGACGATGGCCAAGTGCAGATTCCGGCCGGCCAAAGCGCCGCCTTCAGCGTCCGTTCCTCCCCCGTGGCGCAGTTGCCGCAGGTTCACGCAGTAGCGCAGAAAGTGATCCAGGTACTGGATGGCTTCCCAAGGCTGCCGGGGCAGCGCGCCGGACTGGCGGGCGGAGGGCCACTGGTGAAAGATCTTCTCCCCCTCGGCCTCCACTTTCAGCCCCGTGCCCAAGTCATAGCTCAGCACCACTTCAAAACGCTTCAGGAGCCGGACCTGGAGAAATTCGAACAGATTTCCCAGCCGGCCCGAATCGTCTTCCGGACCTGCCGCCGGGATGAGCAGCCGGTCGTTGACGTTTCCGTAAAGAACAAATTGGTTGGCCGCTCCACTCAGATACAGGGTGCGGATCTCTCCGGCCCACGCCGGATCGGCCTTCGTGTTCGACTCTTTCAAACGCGGAAATGGAGTTGGACCGCCATGGCGTTCCCCTCAGGATCGCAGGGCCCTGACGCCCCTCACATCTGCTTCTCGTCTTCCAAGGCCGGAGGCTCCTCCTTCGCGGCGGGAGACTCCACGGAACCCGCCGTGCCGCTGCCCTCCAGCACTATGCCAGATTCCGCGGCAAAATCCGCCAGCGCCATTTCTTCCAACGCTTCTTCCTCCGCTTCCAACTGGCGGATTTCCGTGGTGTCGATGCTGTCCCGAGCCACCCGGGCCCGGCCCGCCGCCAGGTCCCGCTCTTCGCGTACCATGGTTTCCAGCCGGTTCAAGGTATCCCCCGAACCGCCGATGGAGCCGATCATTCCCGACGCCATCTCGTTCAGTTCGGCCATGGCGGTCTGCATCTTCATGTCGCTGATGTCCCGCTTCAGGGCCTCGATCTTCTGTTGAGCCTGCTTCACCGTTACATCCCGGGTGCGCAGCAGTTCTTTATAGGTGCTCTCCGCTGCCTCCAGCTGGCTACGGTTTTCCTCCAGATCTTTCTTCAAGGTCTGCAACCGCAGGGCGTACTGTCCGGCAATCTTCCGGTTCCCGGATTTGAGGTGCGCCTGCGTCTTGGCGGTCAGTTCCTGCACCTCTCGCTCCTCCTTTTTCACCTGCGACATCAGCCGCTCGCAAAGGCCCGCGTGAGCGGCTAGCCCTTTATTATAATCGGCGGTCTGTTTTCTGAGGTTCTCCATTTCCACCTCCAACAGCGCTTCCGGATTCTTCTTTTCCAAGCCCGATATGAACAGGCCGAGGAATCCGCGGATCAGATTTCCAATTCGTGTAAACATTGCTCTCGAAGGTGGTGGATGGTGTCAGGTCTAAAGATCGCAGGGTTGATCTCGTGGCAAAGGGACCAGAGCCGCCTTCTTACAGAAGCTCGACGGCCTTTTGATCATAAGCACAATCGCTGGCCCCGGCGCTACTACAATTCGAAAACGATTTTGGAATCTCTCTTTGCGTGCAGGTCTCAGTAGCGCCCCACCCGCGGACCGCCCAAGTCGGCGGTCATCGCCTCGGCATCGAAGCTGGCGCTCATCATTTCCGCTTTCACGGCCGCCACGGAAGGTTCGTTCCAGAGGTTGGCGTGTTCGTCAGGATCTTTCTCCAGGTCGAAGAGCTGACCTTGCCCCGTGCCGTGATAGTTCACCAGCTTGTAGCGGCGATCCCGGATCATGGTCGCGTAGGAAGCGGGTCCTTGCAGGGTGGAGGAGTACGTGCTGCGCACATACCGCCGCTCTGGCGCCTCGCCCCCCTTCAACGCGGGTAAAAGGGAATGACCGTGCATCCCCTCCTGCTCCGGCTGTCCGGCCAGTTCCAGGAGCGTGGGCGCCAGGTCCAGGAGTTCGATCAGGCCGTCATTCCGCACCCCTTGCTCCACCACGCCGGGCATTGAAAAGATCAACGGCACGCGCACCAGCCCTTCATAGAAACGGCAGCCCTTGGCCGTCAGCCCGTGGTCCCAGATCATGTGGCCGTGGTCGCTGGTATAAATCACCAGCGTGTTTTCCCGCTGCCCGCTTTCTTCCAGCGCTTTCAACAGGCGGCCCACGTTGTGATCGATCAACTCGATCATGGCCCAATACTTTGCCAGATCGGAACGCGCTTTCTTCGGATCGGGCGTCTGAACTTTTGACTGAAAGTTGACCCCCGCGGCTTCCAGGCGCCCTTCTTCCTCCAAGTCGCTTTCCTGGAAACTTGGCAGCGGCAGGGAAGGCTGGTCAAAACGGTCCAGGTAATCCTTCGGCGGGTCCAGCGGCGGATGGGGATCGAAACAGTTCAGACTGAACAGCCAGGGACCGCTCCGCTTCTCGTTCATGAAATCGATGGCCCGGTCCGCGCACCAAGTGGTCTGGTGAAACTCGGCCGGAATGTAGCCCTGCCGCTTCATCGTTTCGTTGTAGTCGATCCCCTGGGACTTCAGCCAATCATTGTAGGCATGTCCCTTGGGCCAGGAATCCTTGGGGTGGTGCGACCAGTGGAAGACCCGGTAACCGTCATCCGGCCGCGATTCGATGCGTTCGTGAGCGGCACTCAGGTGCAGCTTTCCGGCCAGGCCGCAGTCGTAACCGGCGTCCGCGAGCAGTTTCGTCACCAGCGGCGCCCGGTCCTGCCAGCGCTCGTTCCCGTTCAAGCAGGCATCCACGGAGCGCGGGTAACGTCCGGTCAGGAAACTCGCCCGGCTTGGCGTGCAGATGGGGTTCTGGCAATGGGCATGCGTGAAAGCCGTGCCGGTGCGGCAGAGTTCGTCCAGGTGCGGCGTGCGAATGTGAGGGTTGCCCAGGGCGCCAATGGTATCCCACCGCTGCTGGTCCGTGCAGATCCACAGAATGTTTGGCCGTCCCGCCACGCTGGCGGCTTTCTCTCCACTGGGGGCGGAAGAGGGCTTTGCCGCGCCAGGTTTTGCCGCCGCGGCGACTCCTTGCGCCGCTATTGAGGCCCCCGCCGCCGAAGCCAGAAACTTACGTCTATCCATGGCGGTAGCCTCAGAAAATCCCTCCCATTCGGCAAGCGAATCCTCACGGTTTTCCGCCCGGGCTTTACATGGACATAGACGAAAGACCGGTCACTCTGACTTGGTCTTCAACTTGTAAATCTGGTAGCTCCAGTATTCTTCCATCCCTCGATGGTAAGCCATGCGTTCGAACACATCTCGATCCTGGAGGATGTCAAACACCTCCGGCTTGCCCACTTTTACTGAGAACGGGCTGCAGCAGTAGATAAAGAGGGGTTTGTGTTCCGTCCGGGCATCCGCGATGAGATCCTCCAGATCGCCAGCTTCATCGATCTCCCGTATCCACGGATCGTAGGTTTGGATCTGGCCCTGCCCAGAACCCACGGAACCGGTTAGAATCTGGAAATGGTCTTCGCTCAGCGCGGGCACTTCTCCCCGCACGGTCTCCACCGCCTGACGCATCGGCTGGCGATCATACTCACGCATCCGTTTCAAAGGATCGCTGATCAGCACCGCATAGAGCAGCACAATGGCGAAAGCCGTGATCCACCCGGCTCCGGGCCACTTTTTGCCCGCCAGCTTTGTGGCGGCTGAAGGCAGCGCCGCCAGGAATATCACCATCCCGATCATCAGGTAGTACAGGTACCAACTATAGAATTCCGTGTGGCTATAGTGATTGTGCACCCGGATCAGAACCACGGCCCCCACCATGGCCGCCGTTATCCATCTGGCTTCCCGCACTTTGATCACGGCCCAAACCAGCGCCGCCACCGTCAATACGGGTATCACCAAGGCAATGCCCCAATACGCCAGCGGATCATAGCTTTGATAGTCGGCCACGCTGATACCGTTGTGCAAAGTGGGCTCAAACGAGTTCCACGGAATACCCGCGCACATGTGGGCCCATAGATCCTGGAAGAAGTCCCAGCCAATCTCAAAGGTGCCTTTCTCCTGTTCCTTTATCCACATCCAAATGCGGATCAGGGCAGGGGTCATGATCTGAAGGAAAATCACCGCGCCCAGAGTATTGGCCACGGTCCACCGCCAGAACTGCGTTTCGTCCCGCTTCCAGATCAGCATTCCGAAAATGACCAGGTTCATGGCCACGGCCAGGTACAGCGCCCCCGCAAAGTGTAGGAGGTAGGCACACTGCGCGATGCCAAAGGCCAGCCACCAGCCCCACCCCCGGTAACGCAAGGCCAGGGCCAGAAAGATCAAGGTCAGAACCACGAACAGCAGCATGCCGGAGTACCCCCGGGCCTCCACGCTGTAGCGTACATGCCAGGGATGCAATGCCAGCAACCAGGCCGCCGCCGCGCCGGAGGCCCGGCCAAACAACATCCACGCCAGCCCCCCAACGGCGGCCACCGTCAAAGCGCCCAGCACCAGCGGACCAATCCGCAGGGGCTCTTCGTTGAACGCCCGTAAATCGGTTCCCGCCGGCTGCTGCCAGGCATGGTGCAGGGCTTTGGAAAGCACATTCTGGAGAACATGATTGTTTCCGTTGATGGTATAAAACCACGCGCGTTCCCAGTTCACTGGTTTGAATTCCAGCTTTCCGTCTTCGGTCACGGTGTACTCACCGTAGATGAACTTTCGAAACGCCTGCTCTTCGT
Source organism: Verrucomicrobiia bacterium (assembly GCA_030427505.1). Lineage (GTDB taxonomy): Bacteria > Verrucomicrobiota > Verrucomicrobiia > Verrucomicrobiales > DEV007 > JAUICH01. The sequence goes on along the minus strand of JAUICH010000016.1, from coordinate 129,885 downwards.
CGTTAAAAAGGCTGTCATCCAGTCTCGGCCAGCGCAGCCACGCCGCCGCCAGCACGGCCAATAGTATCATGCTCCAGAAGAGAACCCGTTCCCAAATGAGGGTTCTTGAAGCGGGCTCCGCTTCCGCTTTAACTTCTGCTTTAAGAACGGCTTGGGCTTCTCCGGCCTTCTCTTCTTCTTGTTTGCCCTTCTCTTCCGGCTGACCGGGAAGCTTTCCGGCGGCAGACAGTTTCCGAAGATCCGCTTTGGTCCACCAGGGCGAAAAAATCAGGAGCAGCGCCACGATACCCGCGTTCAACACCCCCGCCGCCCAAAGTCCTGAAACGATAATGTCCCGGATGGAAAGCTTCTCGCCTGTCACGAGTTTCCGGGAAATCTCCCGGTCCCACGGATTCTCTCCACCGGAAACGAACAGACATAAGACCACCAGCACACAGAAAAGAGCCACCCACAGCACCAGGGAAAACCGGTCCCGCGGATAAGCGAATGCGATGAATGGCCGGTTCATTTCTTCAGAGGCGGTGAAGGGCAGCAGCCTTCCCCTAGCTTAATCGATCCATTCCCGCAATGCCTTTGAGGTTCGTCTTTCGGGCTGGTTTGGCATTGACATCCCTTTTTTCTCCGATGAACTCAAGTTTCCACCGGTTTTCTTTCGCCGACCGGAAGCATCCCGATCAACCCAATCAAAAATCACCATGAAACACGAAACGCTTTGCCTGCATGGCGGCGCCCAGCCGGACCCCACCACCCTCTCCCGTGGTGTGCCGGTTTACCGCACGACTTCCTATGTTTTCAATAGCACGGAACACGCCGCAAACCTATTCGCGCTGAAAGAGCTGGGAAATATTTATTCCCGCATCATGAACCCCACCCAGGCGGTGCTGGAGCAGCGCGTGGCCCTACTGGAAGGCGCCCACGAACTGGCCGGCCTGGCCCTGGCCTCCGGCACCAGCGGAGTGTTCTACTCCATCATCAACCTCGCCTCCGCCGGGGACAATATTGTCTCCGCCCGCAATCTCTATGGCGGCAGCTATACCCAGTTCAATGACATCCTGCCGGCTATGGGTATTACCGTAAAATTCGTGGATTCCCAGAATCCTCAGGCTTTCGCGGATGCCATCGACGACAAGACCCGCGCCGTGTTCGTCGAGTCCGTCTCCAACCCCGCCCTGGAAGTGGTAGACCTGGAAGCCGTTTCGGAAGTCGCCCACGCCCACGGGCTGCCCCTCATCGTGGACAGCACGTTTTCCACCCCCTACCTGACCAATCCCATCGCCCACGGCGCGGACATCGTGGTTCACTCCCTGACCAAGTGGTTCGGCGGCCACGGGACCGGCATCGGCGGTGTGGTGGTGGACTCCGGCACGTTCAACTGGGGCGCGGGCAAACACCCGCTCTTCGACACTCCGGATACCTCCTACGGAGGGCTGCGCTGGGGCCACGATCTGCCGGAAGCGCTCGCGCCGCTGGCCTACATCCTCCGCATGCGGACGGTACCGCTGCGTAACCTGGGCGCCTGCATTTCTCCCGACAACGCCTGGATGTTCCTCCAGGGCATCGAGACGCTGCCCCTGCGCATGGAGCGCCACTGCGAAAACGCGCTGGCGGTGGCCAAACACTTGAAAGACCACGCCGACGTGGAATGGGTCCGCTTCCCCGGGCTGGAGAGCGATCCGGAGTACGCCAAGAACCAGAAATACCTGAAGGGCAAGGGCGGCGCCATGGTGGTCTTTGGCATCCGCGGCGGCGCGCCGGCGGGCCGGAAGTTCATCGAGTCCCTTCAGCTCTTCTCCCACCTGGCCAACGTGGGCGACGCGAAAAGCCTGGCGATTCATCCCGCCACCACCACACACTCCCAGCTCAACGAAGAACAGCAACGTGACGCCGGCATCCCGCCGGAGATGGTCCGCCTTTCCATCGGGATCGAACACATCGACGACATCCTCGCCGATCTGGATCAGGCCCTCGCGGCTGCCACGGCCTCCTGATGAGGAGGCCGGAAGGCCCGCCAGCATCACACGAAACGGGACTCTCCGGCCCTTCCGGGGAGCCCCTTTCCGGCGTCCTCCGGCGCGGATGCCGGAGTAGAGTGGTTATGACACACCCAGCGAGTCGACCGGCTCCGGTTTTTCGGCTATGGTCCCGTTCGTCCACGATGGCGTGCGTTTTCTTCCCTGTTGCTTAATGAGTCAAGAAACCACCACGGTACCTACCCAGACCCAATTCCTAAACCTATGTGAAGGGAACCAGAGTCCCTTCGTTTTTCAGAGCGGCGAAACCATTGAGGACCTCACGCTGGCCTATGAAACTTATGGCACGCTGAATGAGGCTAAAGATAACGCCATCCTGCTCTTTCACGCCCTGTCCGGAAGCCAGCACGCCGCGGGGCACAATCCCGAAGTCGCGGGCGTGGGAAAACGCTGGAGCGAAGAGCTCCACATGGGTTGGTGGGACGACTACATAGGCCCGGGAAAAGCCCTGGACACGGATCGCTATTTTGTGGTGTGCGCCAACTACCTGGGCGGCTGCTACGGTACCACGGGCCCGGCGTCTCTCAATCCCGCCACGGGAAAGCCCTTCGGAGCGGACTACCCGGACGTGACGGTCAACGATGTGGTGCGCTCCCAGGCCCTGCTGGTCCAGCGCTTGGGTATCGAAAAGCTGCACGCCGTCATTGGCGCCTCCGTCGGCGGGCTCATGGCTCTGACCTTCGCCAATCTCTTTCCCGAACGGGTCAGCATAGTCATCCCGATCGCGTCCGGTTTTAAGACCACGGTTCTGAACCGGCTCATCCTTTTCGAGCAGATCCTGGCCATCGAGAACGATCCCCACTTTGAAGGCGGCGCCTACTATGACGGCCCCCCGCCCACCTATGGCCTGGCTCTGGCGCGCATGGTGTCCCACAAGACCTTCGTTCACCTGGACACCATCGAGCGCCGGGCGAAGCGTGACGTGCTCCAGCCCGAAGGCCGGCTGGCCTGGTACCGCATTCACGACCGCGTGGAGTCCTACATGCTCCACCAGGGCACGAAGTTCGTGGAGCGCTTTGACGCCAACACCTACCTCCGGATCTGCAATCTCTGGTCCCGCTACGATGCTTGTCTGGAAGCCGGCGCCTCGTCTCCGGAGGCATTGCTGCGCTCCTCCCGGGAGCACAATCATCACTTCCTGGTCTTCAGCATCGATTCGGACTTTTGTTTCTATCCCGAAGAACAGACGGAACTGGTGCAGCACCTGAAAAACGCCGGGGTGTCTGCCATGCACATCACCGTACACTCGGACAAGGGCCACGACTCCTTCCTCCTGGAACCGGAACTGTTCACCCCCCACATCGATCACACGCTGAAAAGCCGCCTCTGAGAGCAAAACGGCTTTGGGGCCCCTGCCGCGCAAAATACTGGGACTGTCACGAGCCACTCTCCGGTCGATCACAGGGTGGAGGATGCGAGAACTGGCGAGAAATGCGAGTTGAAGCATTGAATCCCCTTTCGCGCTCGTCTAGTTTCGGCCCAAGTCATCCCTCTCCAATCCACTGAACCCATACACCTTTCCCAAATGGTCCGGCATAACGTATTTTTTTGGCTAGTTCCTTCCCTGACTGACGAGCAGAAGACCTCTTTTGAAAACGGTTTGAAGGCCTTGTTCGAAATCGACGTCGTGCGGAAAGGTTCCTATGGCACCCCGGCCGCGACTCCAGAACGGCCCGTCACCCAGAACGATTTCGACTACTACCTCTGCCTGGAGTTTGCCTCGGTGGAGGACCACAACATCTACCAGGAACACCCAGACCACGAAGTGTTTGTGCATAACTTCTCTCAATGGTTTGAGACGGTAAAAGTGTTCGACACCGAGATCCTCAACTGACCGGAGCCGGAAACCCGTTTCCCCTGTCCCTCTCTCTATCCCCCCTGAACCCTCAATCTCTCCCTTCCCCCATGGACACCGAAATCCGGAACTCTCAGAACGAAAAGCTCGACTACGCCTTTCACGGTGACGCCTCCCGGAAAGGCCTGCTCGTCATCATTGGTCACGGGGTGACTGGCAACAAAGACCGCCCTTGGGCCATCGCCCTGGCGGACACCCTGGCCGCGGGCGGATTCAATGCCCTGCGGTTTTCCTTTTCCGGAAATGGCGACAGCGAGGGCGATTTCCGCGACTCCACCATTTCCAAGGAAGTCAAAGACCTGGGTGCGGTCATCGACGCGGCAAAAGCCGAAGGCTATGCCAAGATCGTTTACGCTGGTCACAGCATGGGCGGAGCCGTGGGGGTGATCGCGGCATCCCAAGACAAGCGGATCGACTTTCTCATCTCTCTGGCCGGGATGGTTTACACCGGTAAATTCCAAGAAGTGGAGTTCGGCGACCAGACGCCGGATGACGGTTTCATGTGGGACGATGAAGAATGCCCCCTTTCCAGCACCTTCGTGGAGGACATGAAGTCTATCGGAGATGTGCTGGGCTTGGCAAAGGACATTTCCGTGCCCTGGCTGCTGGTACACGGCACGGAAGACGACGTGGTTCCGATTCAGGAAAGCCACGATATCTTTGATGAAGCGAGCGAACCCAAAGCTTTCGTGCAACTGCCCGGATCCAACCACGTATTCGCCGAAGACGCCGAACAGGCCATGTGCGAGGCGGTGTCGAACTGGCTGAAGTCGACCACGGCGGCTTAAGAAAAAGGCAAAGCTCTTTTCCTTCAGACCCGGTCACGGAACAGGGACGAAGGATTCCGCCTGGGGCGAAAGCAAGAGAGACGCGGCCGGTTCCCGAACAAAGATCTGGATCACAAACAAAAAGGCGAGCCACCCGGCCCGCCTTTTTGTTGTCCGCTTTTCAGCTTCGAATAGTACCAACTGACACTGAAGAGCAGGCGGGAGCTTTCGCGGCTGCCCGCCTGGACCAGAGATTTACCTTTTAGTGGTTGAACATGAATTCCTTGGAATTCAGCACCGCCCAGAAGACGTCGTTCAAGACTTCCTGCTGTTTCGTGGCGTCCTCGCCAGCTTGAGCCACCTGGGCCGTCAACTGCTTCACTTCTTCCGGGGTAGGTTTCCGGGAGAGACAGCGGATGTAAATGCTCTCAATGACTTCCTGTGGCTTCTTCCCGTCCGCCACCAGAGACTTCACAAGGTTACCCTGCTCGATCTTTTCACTGACGGTGTCGCCGTTCAGGAGGTGCAGGGCCTGAGACAGGCTCGGGTCCATCTTCACCTCGCAGGAACAAACGGTTTCCCGGGTCGCCCGGCCAAAGGTGGTCAGGAAGTAAGTGGAGGTCTGACCATCCGCGATCTGTGCCGCGCGGGCACCCAAAGGCAGGCCTTTGAACTTGTTCTTCGTCTCCGTGACCTGACTGATGGTGTCCAGCATGACTTCCGCTCTCAGGCGGCGAATCTGTGCCTTGGCGAAGTTATTCTCGTCGCTCTTGTTGGTCGGGTTCGCCTTGGTGGTGCGCTGATAAGTGGCGGAGTTGCAGATGTCCCGCACCAGCTGGCGGAAGTCGTAGTCGTAACTCTCGAATCTACGGGCCAGTTCTTCCAGCAATTCAGGATTCGAGGCCGGATTGCTCACCCGGACGTCATCCACCGGATCGATGATGCCTTTCCCAAGGAAGTGTTGCCAAACAATGTTGACCACGTTCTGGGAGAAATACGGATTGTCCGTGGATGCCAGCCAGCCAGCCAGCACCTCGCGGCGATCTTTGCCCTTTACGTCGGGAGTCTCTCCACCCAGGAACTTGGGCTCCATCACGCGGTCTCCCACGATGTGCTTCACTTCGCCGGAACCGCGGTTGTAGATGATCTGCTCGCGCGGATCGTCCGCGCCCTTACGGCCGATCTGGGAGAAGAAGGCCGCCCAACTGTAGTAGTCGTCCATCGTCCAGCGGTCGAAGGGGTGATTGTGGCACTGCGCGCACTGAAGCCGCATGCCCATGAACACCTGGGCCACGTTTTCGGACAACTTAAGGTTGTCCCGCTCCACCTGGTAGAAATTGGTCGCGGGATTGCGGAAAGTTCCGCCCGTCGCCATCACGAGTTCCTGCACGATCTGGTTGAATGGCCGGTTGTCGGCGATTCGTTCCTTCAGCCAGTTGTAATAAAGCAGGGCCGCCTTGTAACTGATGCCCCGGTTCACATTGCTGTCGGAACGGATCTGGAGCAGTTCGGACCACTTCATGACCCAAAGCTCGGTGAACTCTTTGCGCTCCAGCAACTGGTCGATCAACTTCGCCCGCTTCTGAGGATCTTTGCTCCCCATGAAGGCGCGGAATTCTTCTTCCGTGGGCGGAAGACCCACCACGTCCAAGTAAACCCGGCGCAGGAAGGCTTCATCGGAAGCATTACCGGAAGGAACGATCCGGAGCTTGTGCAGCTTGTCGTGAACCAGGCCGTCGATGTAGTTGTTCTCCGGCATGTTTGGCCGGGTGTACTTCAGGCCTTCCGGAATGACGATGGTCTGGATGCCCACGGTAAAGGTCTCAAAGCGGGCCATGATGAAGGCTTCACCGCGCTTGCCAGCCGTCACCAGACCGGACTTCTTGTCCACGGCGGCGGTAGGCTCATTGTTACTGAAGAAGACCGCCAGGTTCGTCACGTCCCGGTCATGACCGTCGGAATATTTGGCCCGCACCGTGAGCTGCTGCTTGGCGCCGGTGCCCTCAAGAACCAGCTTCTTGGGGTAAAGTTCCAAGGCAACCGGCTTGGCCAGGGTCTTTGGATCGTCATTCTTGGCACCATCGGCAACCCACTCCACCATGGTCTTCCAGGAGTCGCTGCCTTTTTCGAAGAGCTTGCCACCGGTGTGCGGAACGCTCTCGATGGATTTTTCGATCAAAAGGCTTTCTTCCGGAATGGCCAGGTTAATGCGGCGTCCCGCCATTTCACGAGTCAGGCGATAATGGTCGCCATTCGGGTCGTAACCGAAGAGGGACAACATGAAGCCATCCTGGCCCCGAGCCGAACCGTGGCACTCACCCGTGTTACAGCCTTCCCGCATGAAGACAGGCATGACGTCCAGATGAAAGCTGATGGGGCGCGGTTGCTCCGCGCCTTTTACCGTCACCGGGACCTTGGAAGTGTGCTCGGCCACTTTGACGGTGAGTTCGGTGGAACCGTCCTTGGCGGACTTGAACACATTCCGCTTTTCCAATTCCACCAGACTCGGATCGGCAAATTCGAAGACCGCGTTTGCCGTCACGTCCATCGTGGTATCGTCCTCATAGGTCGCCATGACGACCACGGACTGCTGGTCGCGTTCTGTTTCGAGGTTCACGTCCGGCGGGAAGACGTCCAGAGAGACAATCTTTTTGCCCTTGTCCGGCAGCGGAACCGCGCCTTTGAAGTCTTCTTCGTTTTTCGCCACCAGAACCGCGCCTTCCGGCCAAGGAGCTCCGGCTTTGATCCACTCGCTCAGCTTGCCGAGTTCTGCCTTAGTCAGGGTACGGCCTTTCGGGGGCATGACGTCAACGTCATCCGCCGGAAGCTCGGCCAACTGATACATCAGGCTCTCTTCCGGTTTGCCAGCCACAAACGCCGGCCCGCTGTCACCACCTTTGAGAAACTCCGCGTGTGAGTCGAAGCGGAGTTCGCCTTTGACTTCTTCCTGGTTGTGACAACTGACGCAGTTGAATTCCAGAATGGGCTGGATGTCTCTGGCAAAATCCACGGAGCCGGCTTTGGCTGCCGCGGGTTCTTCGGCCTGAGCCGGCAGAACCGCCACGCAGGCTGCCAGTCCTAGGGAGAGTTGGAGCGTACGCTTTGAGATTTCTTTCATGGTGGCTGGGTAGGGGTTAGAGATGGTTACAGGCCTTAGTTACCAGACTCTCCCGAGCCTTTCATGGCTTCCAGACGAAGCTGTTCCAGGCGGGAAAGCGGTTTTTCTTTGGGTGCTTCTTTCTTGGCCTCTTCTTTTTTATCCGCGGCGGGTTTGGGCTCGGCGGGGGCCTTGGGCTTCGGATCCACGCGCAGGGTTCCGCCTTGGCCGACCTTGTGAAGCATGGTCAGGCCCGCCTGCGGCACTTCAACGGCACAGAACAGATTCTTGTGCATGCCGACAGGAGTCTTTTCGGTGGTCTTCACCATGAAGGTCACTTTTTCATCCGCCTTGGTGATTTCCACCGGATCCGCGGTCGCTTCCGCCGGAAGCCCTTGGACGGAGACTTTGGCTTTGCCTTCAAACGGACGAAGCTGAGACACATCGCACAGCATCGCGACTTCTTGAGTCTGCGGCACGGAAGCCATGGTCATCTTCATGTCCACAAAAGGCTCTTCCACGGCAAGATTCACGAACGGCGCGGCCACGGTGATCAAACCGTTTTGGCTGGCCTCACCCAGCAGGGTCATCTTCCAGGTACCGACCTCGGCGTTTCCATTGGCATTCAATTCGTAAGTGGCCTCTGTCTTCTTCTCGTCGATGGAAACGGTGCTCGGGCAGCCAATCCCCGGAGGACGCCACAGCATCCGCAGGGTGATTTTTCCGTCGAACCCTTCCTTACGGTGGGCGACCACCTTGAGATTCATCGTACCATTACGGGTCAGCGGAATTTTCGGCTGTTCGATGGAAATGCTGAACGGCACCTCTTCCACCACGGCGATGGGGAGGGTATCCACGTCGCTGGTGTAGTAGAGCGCGCCATTCGGGTTACCCCGGACCAAGTCCAGTTCCTGAATGTAACGGCCCACGACCGGTTTTTCCGGATCGGCGTTCTTGACGAGCAGCGGATAGAGCGAGCCCTCGATGGGGGCATCCGCGGCGGCCTTCAGCAAAATCGGGAAGGAGCTTTGCGTCTTGGGAATGGTTCCCGCCTCCCAGGTCACTCCCTTCGGAAGTTCCGGGAGATCGAACACCAAGTCCCCGCTGAAATTGCGGCGGCTGGTGTTCACCACCATGGCGAAGCTATTTCCCCTGGGAACATCAAACTGCTTCCGGTACTGCGTGTCCCGTCGCTGCATTTCCGGCATGGAAACCAGGATTTCGGGCTCCGATGTCTGGGACTCGATACGGTAAACGAAGTCTTCACCGCCACGGTTCAACATATCCTTCACCCGGACGAAGTATTCGCCATCCTCGGGGGCGGTGAAGTCCACTTTACTGTCGGGACTGCCGTCCGCGTCATCATTGGAACCCAGGCTCTTGCCCTTGGCGTCATACACGACCATCAAGGCGTCCACCGGAGTGCCGATGGTGTTGGCGTAAACCTTCAAGCTGAACTTCTGGCCTTTCTTGGCGGTGAACTTGAAGTAGTCATTGTCGCCCTCGGTCGCGAGGATGCCGTTAAAAGCCCGCGGCAGGGGTTTCCCTTCGGCTTCCTTCAGTTCTCCAATGCTGTTGTTCGGTTCGGTCTCTAAGACGTTCTCCAAACTGGTGACCCGGACTTTGTTGCCAGAAGGCGGATACAATCCGGCGTTCTGACCGAAGACTTCGTAGGCGCCTGTCGTTTGTTCCGGCAGTTTTACTTTCTGTTTATACTGGCCCTTGGGATCTCCGATCAGGGTAAATTCCATTTCGCTGCCTGCCTGTCCACCGGCGGGATAGATGCCGAGCGGACGCGGGAAGCTACCGATGTGAACGCGATAACGGCCACGCCCTTCGTAGGCGCTGTCGCGGACTTCCACCACATAGTTTCCATCTTCAGGAGCGATAATGGAGACCACGGACTCTTGCTTGAGCAGAGCCGAGTCATCGGAAACCGCCAATTCGAAACGATCTTTGTCCAAGATGGCCACATACGGATCGACCGCCACCTGTTGGCGCAGGGTATTGATACGCAGCGCTTCAACTTCCACGCTGATGCGATCGCCCTTCTTCGCCTGAATCTGGTAATAGTCCACATCCTCAGGCTTCGCCTCCCCTTCCACGGTAACGTTGTTCGCGATCTTCTGCGGAGCGTCGAAGTCGTCATTCGGCTCGGCTTCCGCCACGTTGTCGAACTGGGAAACCCAGAACGTCCGCGCGTAAGTGGTGCCGTCAGTCGCACGAATGCGGACATGGTGTTCGCCCAGACGGCAGTCCGGAGCGATCACGATGGTGGCCTCCACCTTCTTGTCATCCAGCGGCTTCAGGTCCTTGAAGCTGAGACCCGGCTCGTGAAAGAGAAGCTCTTGCGCGTTATTCAGACGGGTTCCGTAGAAGGTAACCTTCAACTCCGTGCCCCGTTTGCCGCCGCGCGGCAAGGAGGTAGTCAATTCGGGAGAGGCCGCGTGAATCAATTGCGATCCGCCGATGCAAACCAGCAGCCCGAAGGCTGCCAGCGCGACGCGATACAATCTCTTCGCGGCCACACTCTGTTTAAGAATGCAGCTCATGAGAATGGATCCGTTATGGTTTAAGATTCGAGCCAGCGATCAGACGAGGATGTCACTGATTACCGAACCACCCGCCACGATTTCAATCGGGCGCGGTCCGGGCGCCATCAACTCCTTGTCCGCCGTGATGCCGAGCTGTTTGTAGACCGTGGTGGCAAAGTCCGGCACGGAGACCGGATTTTCGTCCGGCTCGGCGGCCAGGCCATCGGAAGTTCCGTAGGCGATACCGCCCTTAACTCCACCGCCCGCCAGCATCACGCTGAACACGCGAGGCCAGTGGTCGCGGCCATCGGTCTTGTTAATCTTCGGCGTGCGGCCGAATTCGGAAGAAACCATTACCAGCGTGGAGTCCAGAAGACCGCGCTCGCTGAGGTCGGTCAAAAGACGGGCCAGAGCTTTGTCGAAGTCCGGAACACTCCGGTTCATGGAACCCTTGATGTCGTTGTGGTGGTCCCAGCTGCCATAGGTCATGGTGACCAGACGCACACCGGACTCCACGAGGCGGCGGGCCAGCAGCATCCGCTGACCGGCCTGATTCATGCCGTAGGCATCGCGAACCTTCTGCTCTTCTTTCTCGATCGCGAAGGCTTCGCGAGCTTCCTTGGAACTGATCAGGGAGTAGGCCCGGTTGTAGAAAGTGTCCATCGCCTCGATCTCGTCCGCTTCTTCCATGCTGCGGAAGTGGGAATCCACCGCCTCCAGCAGCGTGCGGCGGCGAGCGAAGCGGGAATCGTCCACGCCCTTGGGCAGAGTCAGGTCCCGTACGGAGAAGCCCTTGTCAGCCGGGTCACCACCCAGACCAAAGGGGCCATACATGGAGCTGAGGTAACCCGTGCCAGCGTATTCGTTCGGCTGATTGGGAACGCAGACGTAAGGAGGCAGATTCTTGCGCGGACCGAACTCGTGAGAAATCACCGAACCAAAGCTGGGGTATGCCAGCGCCGGGCTCGGACGATAGCCGGTAAACATGTTGTGCGTGCCGCGCTCGTGAGCCGCTTCACCATGATGCATGGAGCGGATGACACACATCTTGTCCGCCACCTTGGCCAGATTCTTGAAGTTTTCACCAAACTCGATACCGGTCACGTTCGTCTTAATGGAGCCAAAGGGGCCACGGTACTCGGACGGAGCCAGCGGTTTCGGGTCCCACGTTTCCTGGTGAGCCATGCCGCCTGGCAGGTAGATGTGGATCAGGGACTTGGCGACCCCTTCCTTGGATTCGTAAAACTTGGCGGCGCCACGCGCTTCCGTCTTCAGCAGTTCCGGGAGAGTCAACCCCAAGCCAGCGGCAAAACCCACTTGCATGAAGTCGCGCCGGGAAGCCCGTTGTCCGATACAGATGCTACGTTTTTTCATGGCTCGTCTTTTTACGGTAGTACAGTTGGTAAATTAAAATAAACTTCCTCCGACTCGGAAAGTAAAGAGACCGGACTGGCGCACTTGCGCCATGTAAAAGTCCCTCGCAGTAATTTCTTAGACTCGGCCCCTTGGCGCGGGTTCAATCTAACCCAAAGATTTTCGTGCTTGGTTGTGCCTTTTTTGCCCCTTTATTCGGGGCGTGGCCCCAGATCCCTAGCAGAGTTGATTGACAAGCTGCCACGCCCACTTCCCGGAATTGGTTTCGCCAAAAACTAAATCCGGCCCTCGGTTCCTGCTATTGGCTGCCAAAACGGAAGGAAAACAGGTCTGCCTTCTTCATCCGAAAGCCCAAGCGAACCGGCTTTCCCGCCAGAGAACTCACATCGTGACCACGTTTCCACTGCACAGTGGTCTTCACGCTGTCTCCAGTCAGCGGCAGGGCCTCATCGTATCCGAAGCCTTCCAGCGGCTTGCCCGTCTCGGCGTCCCGAATCTCCACCAACACTCCTCCTCCAGCGGAGGCGTCGAAGTTCAGGGCCAGGTGATTTCCGGAAAAGATCAGCGGCCGGGTCACCACCTCGCCGCCTTTTTCGCCGGCTTCCAGTCCCACAAAGCCATCCAGGCGATACACAAAGCGCCGCAGGCGGCCGGGCTCGTGCGCGTAGTAGGCTTCCGTGGCGTACACGGAAAGTTCGCCCGGCTTTCCGGGCAGTTTCAGCAGGCCCCAGGTCATGTAATTGCTGCGGTTGCCCTGCCGGTCCATGGGGGCGGCTTCGGGCACCACGGGATCGTTCCACCGGTGAAAAAGCACACCGTCCCGGCTGGTCATGAGGATGGGCTCCACCCGCTGCCCTTCGTCCGGCAAGTACCTCGTGGGGAACCCCACCAACAACCCGGGAGCCCGGTAGTACGGCTGAATGGCATTGGTGTAGAGGTGCTGAGTGGGCGTGCCCTCGGGGTAAGTCAGGTCCGCCTGATTCTCCCAGGTCAGGAAATCTTTCGATGTGGCGGTGCGGATCGCCCGGACGCCGTTCCCAAAGTAGCGCCAGTAGGCGCGGTATTCTTTCCGCACCGGGTCCCAAAAAGCCAAGTTCTGGGAATCGAAGGCCCCGTCTTCGATCACCGGTTTCTCTCCCAGCGGCGACCAATGAATGCCATCCGCTGACTGGAAGGCGTACAGCGCGCTCTTATTCGGACCGCCAGGCACCCCCTTCCCCACCCCCAGCGCTTTGTACTTCGCCTCTGAAGGGCAATCTGGATTGTCGTCACGGAAAGGCGTGAAATTGTGCGAGGCAGGTCCCCGCCAGATGATGTTGTTGTCCGCGGAGCCCTCAAAGTCGAACAGCCCCAGCTCCGGCCGTTTCCAATACAGACCATCCCGGCTTTCCGCGTAGCAGGTGACCTCCTTCCGGAGTTCCTTCTTGGATTCCGGATCGTGCGCCCAGCCCCGGTAGTAGAGCCGGAAAAGATTCCCGTCCTGAAACAGCGTGAAGTAACCGCTGGTATTCCCCTCCCACGGCGCGTCCGCGCTGAACACCACATCCTTCGGCTCGGGAAGTTGGAGCTTCAGGGCCAGATCGCCCTCCAGGCTCTCTATAGGAAAGGCCGGATCGGCGGCGATTTGCAGGCGGTCGCCAATCTCGACTGGCTCGGAGGAATCCGCCTGAAGCGACGCAGGCGGAAGGATGATCGAGGTGAACGAAACGGCGGCAAACGCCGCCAGGAAAACCTTGGGGGGTGTTTTCATGATTGGGGGAGGATTCTTGTGAAAGGGCCCGCCGGGGTCCAGCTTGAAAAGTTCGTGACTCTAACGGGATCATGCCATGCCACGCGCCGTTGCCGTGGTGGGCGGATTCGCTATGAGTGATCGAGTACCATCCCCAACCCCGCATTCCAATCACATGAAACCTTCCCCCATCTTTCTCGCTGCCTGTGCTGCCTTGTCTTCTTTCGCGTTTCTTTCCCAACCGGCGTCCGCGGCGGACGATGCCGCGCTTTTGAAGGAAAAGGGCACCTTGCTCTTTGAAGATTCTTTCGACCGGGACGAACCCACTCCGGATAAGGAGGAAATCGGCAATGGCTGGACCACCAACAGCGCCTGGCGCGCGCAGGGCAAGAAACAGGCGGACCTCCTGGACGGCACGCTCAGCGTGATCCGCGTGCCGGAGGCGAACCATGGCGTGGCGATTTTCCACGACGTGGCTTTCCAGGACGGCGCGGTGCAGATCCGTTTCAAACTGAACGAGGGCGAGGACTTCGGGATCGACTTCGTGGACCGCGAGGAAAAGTCCGTCCATGCCGGTCACCTCTGCATGGCGAAGATCAGCTTGAAAGGCGTCAACCTCCAGGACTCCAAGACCGGAGCCATGAAACTGGAAATCCAGGAACAACGCAAGGCGGGCAAACTGTCGCCGGAAGTCGCCAAAATGCTGAAGACGAAGTCCCAGAACTTCCCCCTGGATCTGAAAGCTGGCGAATGGCACGAAGCCATCATCGTGGTGGAAGGCGACACCATGCGGGCCACCATCGACGGCGAACTGGTGGGCGAGTTTCAGTCCGAAGGCATCGCCCACCCGACCAAACGCATGATCACTCTGGCCGTGAACAAAGCCGCCACGGTGGACGGCGTGAAGGTCTGGAAGCTGAAGTAATTCACGGCTCCATACAGCGACCGTTTTGGCGCGGTCGGGAAGAAGCTGAAGGTGGAACGCGATCTCCGAGCGCGTTCGCGGAAGCAGAAAGAGGCAGCGCTTTGGCTCTGTTAGGACATCGGTTTCGTTCCCGATGGCCCAAAACTGCCTAAATCGAATTCCGAACCTTCCTTGAAGTGGCTGCCGTTCTATCTCGCAAGCGCGGTTCGCGAGTTCCTCGCCCGGAGGTCGAGGACCACCATCCGCGCCGTTCGCTCGACGCCAGGGTTTGATGCTTAGCTTAAACAGGCACCGCCAGCGTGCTGTCCCCCGCTTCCAGAATGCTGACCGTCTCCAACTCCGCGTCTGGCACGGGGGCCGGGCGGCAGAGGCGATAGCCCAATTCCTGGAGATAGGTTTCCAGGTCCAGATAGTAGGTCTCCCCCTTTTCCTCGATCCAGCCACGCATGGTTTCGAACAAGATCTTGGGCCGGTAGTGGCGCAGGGTGTCCCGCGCGCCTTTCAGGAGTTCCAGCTCCATGCCTTCCACATCACTCTTGATAAAGTCCAGGCGCTCGATGGGATCGGGTCCGTGGTTCAGGAAAACAAGGTGTCCGTCCAGCGTTACGACCCTTACGGTCTCCTGACCCACGGTTTGGGACAGCTTGGCGTTGCCGCGATTCACGTCGCTCTCCTCCCAGAGCCACTCGCCGGGGCGGTTGGACAAGCCAAGCGGGTACAGGTCCACTTGCCCCAGCCGGTCCCGATTGCCTAGAATATTGCGCTCCAGCTTCGCGAAATTCGGCGGCCCCGGCTCAAAGCAGAGCACGCGCCCGCTCTTTCCCACCTGCTGCGCCAGCGCCAGAGTCAGAGCCCCGATATTGGCCCCGGCATCGATGCAGACGCCGCCGACCGGCACATGGGCCCGGATCACGGCCACGGTCTCCGGTTCGTAAATGCCGCAGCACATCTCCGCCTCCACGGGAAAAGTCGTGTCCAGATCCACCGCGAAATCGCCCAGGTAATCCTCCCGGTGAAACCGCAGGCCGGGCGGCAGGTTCCGCGCCAGGCGGCGGTGGCGGGCCCCCAGCTTCAGGGCCAAGGACTCTGGCAGAGCGCGCAGCAGGCTCCGGATGGCGTGTTGTTTGAAGGAAGACATCTGTGATGATCGCCAGCGTGACCGGTTTTTCTCTTATCAGCTTGGCCCGCGCGGATTTTAACGCAACTACGCCGGTTGCCTGCCAACCGGTTTCATGACAGGCTCTAGCCCCGCCCGGAATCCTCGTCTCAGGCCCGATTTTGGGGCGGCAGAACTCAACTCAATCCAACCTCCTCACCCGAGAGTCATGTCTTTGTCCCCCTGTCTGTCCCGGCGCAGTCGCCGCAGTCTCTTTCTGGCGCTGGCCGCCACGGTTCTCATCTGCCTGCCTGGCTTTGGCCATTCCCAGGAAAACAACGCGGAACCCATTCTCAATCCGGCCGATGGCGCTCACATTGCGCTCATCGGAAACACCCTGTTCGACCGCATGCGGGACTTCCCGTATTTCGAGGCCATGTTGCAGCAGGAGTTCGCGGACAAGGAGATCACTCTGCGCAACCTGTCGTGGTCCGGAGACGAGATTCAGCTCCATCCCCGGCCGGACGAATTCGGCAACATCCACGAACATCTCACCGACGCCAAGGCGGACATCATCCTGGCGGCCTACGGGTTCAATGAGTCCTTTGCGGGCACGGAAAAGGTGGAGGAATTCGAAACGCTCCTGAAAGCCTTTATCACCGAGCTGCGCATCCATCACTACAACGGCAAGAACCCGCCACAGATCGTTCTCATTTCACCCATTGCGCATGAAGACTTGGGCGCGCCCCTGCCGGACGGAAAGGAAAACAACTACCGCCTGGAGGCCTACACGGACGCCATGGAAAAGATCGCTGGCGAAGAGGAAGGCGTCAGCTTTGTGGACGCGTTTGCCCCCACCCGGGAACTCATGGAGGCGACAGACAAAAAGGCGCCGCTCACCATCAACGGCATTCACCTGGCGGACGGCGGCTATCAGGCTTTTGCGAAGATCCTCATCGAAAGCCTGACCGGCCAACCGGCTCCGAAACCGAACCCCGGGCTGGAGGACGCGGTGAAGGACAAGGCGGAAACCTTCTTCGTCCGCTACCGCCCCATGAACGGCTACTACATCACCGGCGGCCGCGCGGAACCCTACGGCGTGGTGAATTTCCCCCGCGAAATGGAGAAGCTGGACAGCATGCTGATCAATCGCGACCAGCGCATCTGGGCCCTGGCGCAGGGCAAGCAGGTGCCGCCGCAGATTGACGACAGCAATACGCCGGAACTGCCCGTCATCACCGGCGACCGCCCCATCAACGAGTGGATGAGCCCGGCGGACGAACTGGCCTCTTTCGACATCGATCCGCGCTTTGAAGTAAACTGCTTCGCTTCGGAGGAAGATTTCCCGGAACTGGCCTGCCCCATCCAGATGCGCTGGGATGCCAAGGGGCGCCTCTGGGTCTCCACCTCACAGACCTACCCCCAGGTCATTCCCGGCCAGAAGCCAGTGGATAAGATCATCATTCTGGAAGACACCGACCATGACGGTCACGCGGACAAATGCAGCACCTTTGCCGAGAACCTGGATATCCCCCTGGCTTTCGAATTTGGCGACGGTGGCCTCTACGTTTCGGAGCAGCCTTGCCTGACCTTCCTGAAAGACACGGACGGTGACGGTAAGGCGGACCTGCGGAAGAAGATCCTCACCGGCTTCGGCACGGAAGACTCCCACCACTCCCTGCACGACTTTACCTGGTCTCCGGATGGCGACCTGGTGTTCCGCGAAAGCATCTTCCTGCACACCCAGGTGGAAACGCCCTATGGCCCAGTGCGCACCCGGGACAGCAGCTACTTCCGCTACCGTCCGGCCACGGAGAAACTCATCACCTACGGCAGCTACTTCAGCACGAACCCCTGGGGCATGACCTACGACGACTGGGGTCAGCAGATGGGCAGTCACCCCATCTACGCCACCGCCGTTCAGGCGCTGAACGCAAAATATCCCGCCCAGCACGCCCCCGCCGGAAACTTCATCGACGCCTACAGCGGCACCTGCGGTCACGAGTTTGTCTACAATCCCCACTTCCCGGACGAACTCCAGGGCCACTTCATCAAGAACCGCTACAAGCCCACCAACAACATCGAGATCCACGAATGGAACGAAGTGGAGAATCACTTTGAAGAGAAAAAACTCGGCGACCTGATCTTCTCCAAGAATCTCTCCTTCATCCCCGTGGACATCCGCTTCGGGCCGCGAGGCGCGCTCTACATCTGCGATTGGTACAATCCGGTGAAGGGCCACATGCAGTACTCCCTGCGCGACACCCGCCGGGACAAGAAATCTGGCCGCATCTGGCGCGTCACCGCAAAGGGCCGCCCCCTGCTGGACCCGCCGAAGATCGATGGCGCTTCCATCCCGGAACTGCTCGACCTGCTCAAGAGGTACGAATACCGCACCCGCTACTGGACCAAGCGGGAACTCCGCGAGCGGGACCCGGCGGAAGTCCTGGCCGCCCTGGACCAGTGGGTGACCCACCTGGATCCCCAGGAAGACCGCTACCGCCATCATCAATTGGAAGCGGTCTGGATGTACCGCAATCTACGCGAAGTCCGCCCGGACCTGTTGCGCGAATTGATCACCTGCGACGAGCACATGGCTCGCGCCGCGGCGGTGGAACAACTTCGCTACTGGTACCCTGAAATGGAAGACCACATCGCCTTGCTGCGCGAGCGCGCCAATGACGAAAACGGCGTGGTCCGCCTCCAGGCCGCCATCGCGGCCAGCTACATCGGCACCCTGCCCGCGGCGGAAGCCGCCCTGGAAATCCTGAAGCACCCAATGGACAACTACTCCACCTACGCCCTGCTCAGTTCCCTCAATGCCTACACTCTCAAACCCCTATGGGAAGACAACCAGACCTTCCTGACAGGTCACCCGGAGTTGACCGAGTTTCTCAAGGAAAGCGAAAAGCTGGCGCAGAAGAAAACCTGGAACAAGAAGAAGAACGTTGCCCGGGCAGAAGACACCGCGTTTGATAATCAGGGCAACGTGAAAGTCGTGGAGGTGGGGACGGTGCCGGAGCGTTTGCTTTTCACCGTCACCCGGATCGAAGTCACGCCCGAACAGCCGGTGAAACTGGTGTTCTCCAATCCCGATGCCACTCAGCATAACCTGGTCATTGTGCAACCGGGCGCGCTGGAGGAAGTCGGCATGGCCGCCAACGAAATGGCGAAGTCTCCCGAAGGGTTCACCAAGGGTTTCATTCCGGAATCCCCCAAAATCCTGCACGCCACGAAGCTGTTGAACCCGACTGAGGAAGAGACCCTCCGCTTCATCGCGCCAAAGGAAAAAGGCACTTACCCCTACCTTTGCACCTTCCCCGGCCACTGGCTGGTCATGAAGGGCGAACTGGTGGTGAAATAACATTCGCCTCCACCCTCATTTCAGCGCCGGATCCGCCGCGCGCCAGGTAACCTTTCAGTTAAGCCCCATTCGCGCGAATGGGGCTTTTCTTGATTTTTTCCCCGGCATGCCCTATGCATGGGCATCGCCATCTCCAGCGACATCGGTTTTCCGCCGCTTAGATCTTTCGTTATTTCGGCCATTTGCTCCCGGCTGGAGGGGACCCTTCTACCAATTTTCCTTCGGCCGGATAGCGCTAAAACATGAGCCGCCCCGATTCATATCGCTGGGTGCTCATCACGGACGTGGACGACACGTTGATGGGTGACCCGGAAGCCTTCCGGACCTTCGCCGGCACCGTGGCGCGAGTTCCTGAACTGGCCGTCGTCCTGAATTCCAGCCGCCCTATCGCCAGCATCCGTAAAACGCTGGAGCAGGAAACCTCACCGGAAGAATTCCAACCCCTCGGCATCATTGGCGCCATGGGCACGGAGATCTCTCTGTTCGGAGAGCCGGACAGCGCATGGCGCCACCGGTTCGGCGGCTGGAGTCGTAATGAGTTGGACGACATCATGAATCGCCTCGGCGCCACGCCTCACGACGACGAATTCCAGACACCGTTCAAAGCCAGCTTTGCGGTGCCGCCGGAACGCCGGGAAGAAGCCCACGAAGCCGTGCGTTCCTCCGGACAAAACTGCTTTGTCCTGGCCTCCGGAGCGTCAGATTTTGACATTACGCCCCCCAACGCGGGCAAAGGTCCCGCGGCCCTGCACGTGGTCGGCCGGCTGGGACTTTCGGAGCAGGATTTCATGGTGGGCGGAGACTCCGCGAACGACCTGGCCATGTTCGACGTCTGCCAGCAAGGCATCGTGGTCGGCAACGCGCGCGAGGAACTGAAACAGCGGGTCGATCCCCAGCGGGTCTTTTTCTGCACCCGGCCCCGCGCCCTGGGTCTGCTGGAGGGACTGGCCCACTGGGGCGTCCCTCTCCCCCAAGATTTCTAACTGAAACGACTATGCCAAGCACTAACCAAACCGCAGGTTCCATCCTGATGATTTCCACCCACGGCTACGTGGCCGCCGAACCGGAGCTGGGGAAACCCGACACCGGCGGCCAGGTGGTGTTCGTCCTGGAACTGGCAAAGCGCTTCTCCCGCCTCGGCTACAAGGTGGACGTCGTGACCCGCCAGTTCGAAGACCAGCCAAAGATCGACCGCATCAATACCAACCTTCGCGTCCTGCGCATTCCTTTCGGCGGTCCGGATTTTGTCCGGAAGGAAGACATGCACGATCACCTGCGGGACTTCGTAACCAACTTCCTCGCCGAGGCCAACCGGAAAAAACTCCGCTACGATGTGGTCAACAGCCACTACTGGGACGCCGGCTGGGGCGGCCAGCGCATCGCGGAGGAAATGCAGATCCCGCACGTCCACACCCCCCACTCCCTGGGAGTGTGGAAGAAGAAAGACATGGCCGCCAGCGGCAATATGGCGGAGCAGGAAACGATTTACCGTTTCAAAGAACGGATCGACAAAGAGTTCCTCGTTTACCGGAACTGCGACCACATCATCGCCACCACCAAGCAGCAAGTGGATATCCTGATGGAGGAGTACGGCATGCCGCACGATCACCTCGCGCTGATTCCGCCGGGCATCGATGAAAACCGCTACACGCCAGTGCGCCCGGCTTATCTGCAAAAGCTCCGGGACGAGCTGAAGTTCAAGGAAACCGACATCTACACCGTTGGCCGGGCCGCAACAAACAAGGGCATCGACCTGCTCATCCAGGCGCTGCCACATGTGCGCAAGATCGTTCCCAAAGCGCGGCTCCAACTGGCCGTGGGCGCCAACAACCCCCGGGACAAGAAACGGGTAAAATCCTGGAAAGAACTCGCCAAAGACCTCGGCGTGGGCCGTCAGGTCAAGTGGCTGAGCTACATCGAAGACGACGAAATGGCCAACTACTACCGCGCGGGCGGCGTGTTTGCCCTGCCTTCCCGCTACGAACCCTTCGGCATGACGGCCATCGAGGCCATGGCTTGCGGCACGCCCACCGTGGTCACCACCAATGGCGGCCTGCACGAAGTCATCGACTTCGGTACCCACGGGCTATACGCGGACCCGAACTGTCCGGAGGAATTCGCCGCCCAACTCGCCATGCCGCTGCGTTACCCGAACCTGAAGGAAAAACTCTCCGTGGAAGGCGCGCGTTTTTCCCGCAGAAACTTCGGCTGGACCGGGGTGGCCAAACGGACTCTGCGCGTCTTCGAGCAGTTCATCGGCCGCTACGCGGAACTGGCGGAGCAGGACGACGAATTTGACGACCTATCGGAATAACTCCCGTCAGTTCCGGCAACCGGGGGCCCCATTTGGGCCGCTACCTGCTACTCAAACTTTTTTTTGCCTGATTGAGACTGGATTCCTGACAGAATCCGCACTCCTAGTGCCGTCGTGAAGAGCATCCGATTTCGTCCCGAAGAATACCGCGAACTTACTGAGCAGGATCAGTCCCTCCTGGCATTGTCCTATGACAAGGCCATCGATACGATCAAGCGGAATATCACCCCCCGCGGTTTCTCAGCCTGTTCGCTGGCGGACAATACTGTTTATGGCACGGATGAGAATTACCGTTCCGTATGGGCCCGCGACGGCAGCATCACCGTCATTTACACGCTGGAGCTTCACGATGACGACATCCGCCAGGCCCAGCTCGATACCTTCGAGACCCTGCTGAAGCACCAATCCCCCACCGGCCAGATTCCCGCCAATGTCCGCATCGATACGGATGTGCCGGACTACAGCGGCGTGGGCGGCATTGCCTCCATCGACAGCGCCATGTGGCTGGTCATCGCCCTCAGCCGCTACGCGACGATTACCGGAGACTGGTCCATCGTTCACAAGCATATCGAACGCATTCAGCGGGTCATGGACTGGCTTTCCGCTCATGACTCCAACAACTGCGGACTCCTCGAAATTCCCGAGGCCAGCGACTGGGCAGACCTGTTCGGCTACAGCTACCACGTCCTTTACGACGAGGTTCTCTGGCACCGCTCGCTGGTCTGTTTCGGCCAGATGCTGAAGAAGTTAGGTGACGAAGAGCGGGCCAATGACTACCTGGGCCACTCCGAGTTCGTGAAGAAAGTGTTCCTGCGAAAGTTCTGGCCCAGCACCATTCCCGCGGGGCAGCAAATGGAGGATGGGCCGGCGTTTACCGACACCCAGTACTCATTGGGGGACGCCCGCTACCTGGTCGCCCAAGTTTCGCCCTTCAGCTTTTCCTGGCGTTGCGACGTCTTCGGGAACCTGCTGGCCTATTTGACGGACCTCGTGAACAAGGAAAGGGCCATGATGACCTTCCGCTTCCTCTGGGGCACGGGCGTCAATGAGCCCGGCTTGGTGAAAAACCTCTACCCGCCCGTACAAGCGGGCGACCCCGAGTGGCGCAGCTACTACACGGTGAACCTCATGAACCTGCCCAACCACTATCACAATGGTGGTATCTGGCCGTTGGTCGGAGGTATGTGGGTCCGTGCCATTCACAAGCTGGGCATGGAAGACCTGGCCCGGCGGGAACTGGTGAAGCTGGCCGTCATGTGCCGTCAGGGCATTTCCAACGAGTGGGAGTTCAATGAATGGCACCACGGCGTAACCGGCCGTCCCATGGGGAAAGCCTTCCAGGCCTGGTCCGCGGCCAGTTACATCAAAGCCTGCCACGATCTCCATGTGGACCCCGAGTCCCTGGATCATCCCTGACCCACCCTTGATGGCTGTGCTATTCTATTAATATGAAGCTGGCCGACAAACAGGCCCAACTGATGGAGGATCTCTCGATCTTCCCGGACAGCTACGAACGCTTTTCCTATGTAGTGGACCTCGGCGCCCGCCGGCCTCCGCTGGATGAGGCATTAAAGCGTGACGAGTTTATTGTGCCGGGCTGCACTTCCCAGTTATGGTTGGTCCCGTCCTTTCGTGAAGGGTTTTGTCACTTTGCTTCGCAGGCGGATTCGCCAATGGTTCAAGGCCTGGCGGGGCTTTACTGCGACTACTACAGCGGCGCGCCCCCGGAAGAGATCATCTCCCACCCGCCCACCTTTCTCGATGAACTCGGCCTGTCCGCCCATCTGAGCCAGACCCGCCGTCAGGGCATGAACATCGTCTGGAACACGATTCGCCAGTTCGCCGAGAACTCGAAGTAAGACCTCACCCCGGAAACCTTTCATCTTAACCCCAGCAGCCATGCGTCTCTTTGACGCCCATAACCATTTCCACTATCCCATCATCCAGGAAGCCGGTCTTCCGGAGCTTCTCCAGACCCTGGAGGAGATCGGCCTGCGGAAGGCCGTGGTGAATGGAACCACAGAGGAGGACTGGACCAAAGTCCACGACCTGGCCGAAGAGATCGACTGGGTCCTCCCCAGCTACGGCGTCCATCCCTGGAACATTCACGAAACGTCCCCCCAGTGGGAAAGCACTCTTATCCGGCACATCGAAGAAGGCTGCGGCATTGGGGAAATCGGCCTGGATAGAGGCCGGGCGGAAGCGTCTTTCGATCGCCAGGTGCCCATTTTTCGCCGCCAACTCGAAATCGCGGCGGACCAGAATCTCCCCACCAGCATTCACTGTGTAAAAGCCTGGGGCCCCCTGCTGGAGATTTTCCAGGAAGGGCCCCTCCCCGAGCGTGGCTTCATGCTGCACAGTTACAGCGGCTCCGCCGAGATGGTGGATCAACTCGCCTCTCTGGGAGCCTATTTCTCTTTCGGCGCGACTATCCTGTACAGCGACAAGACCCGCGCCCTGGAAGCCTTTACGAAAGTGCCGCCAGACCGGCTGCTGCTCGAAACAGACGCGCCCAACCTTCTGCCCCCAGACAATCGTATCGCCTACCGGCTACCCAAAGAGAGCGCCAATCACCCCGCCAACATCACCTCGGTTTACCAGAGCGCGGCTGAACGCTTGGGCAAACCGCTGGAAGACGTAGTGAGCCAGATTGAAGAAAACTTCGAGCGGTTCTTTCTAAAGTAAGCAAAGCTTCCCGCTTCACTACCCTGCCGCCTGGGTCAACTTACTGACCACGTAGCCCGCCGCCGCGAAGCCAAACGTGCCGGTGACGAAAGTCGCCGTCCCAAATCCGAAGTCGCAATTCAGCCGCAGGTTTTCGCCCTCCGGACGTTCCGCGCAGACAGTGCCGTCCCGCTGCGGAAAGACAGGCAACTCCGTGGAGAATACGCAGTCGATGCCGAACTTCTTCTTCTCGCCCTTGGGAAACCCGTAATCGCCGCGCAGCTTTTTCCGCACCATGCCGAGCAGGTTATCATTGTAAGAACGCGCCAGGTCGGCAATCTGAATCTGGGTGGCATCCCGCAACCCGCCAGCGCCGCCCGCGATGATGGCGGGAGTTCCCGTTTCCCGGCACTTCGCGATGAGGTGGCACTTGTGCTTCACGCTGTCGATGGCATCCACCACGAAGTCAAAGCCCTCCGCCAGGATGGCGTCCGCGTTGCGCTCCGTGTAAAATTCGCAACGCGGGTTCACGCGGCAACCGGGATTGATACCCGCGATCCGTGACGCCATCACGGTCACCTTCGGCTTGCCGATTTCATCCTCCGTCGCGTGAAGCTGGCGATTCACGTTGCTCACGCACACCTCATCCAGATCCATCAAAGTGAGCTGCCCGATCCCGCTGCGCGCCAGGGCTTCCGCCGCCCAGGACCCCACGCCGCCAATTCCGATCACGCAGACGTGCGCCGCCCGCAGCCGCTCCAACCCAGCCTGAGAGTACAGGCGGGCGATCCCGCCAAAGCGTTTGTCCAGGTCAGGTTCCGCCAGCGCCGGTACATTCATTTTTCCATTCAGTCACACGCTCAAGTCTTCAGCCCAGGAAGGAAAATTCTTCACCGCTCCGAAATTCCCCATCGATTAAATCCCGGGCCAGATACGTCAAACGGTAAGCTGATACCCCTTTCTTGTCATGAAAACCAATGTTTCTCTTATTCGCCTGACGCCCGCTCTGCTGGCCGCCTGCGCGGCGGTAGCCGTAGCGCCGGGTCCTTCCACCGCATCCGCCCAAGGCTACGACCGGTACGGCCGCTTCGAAGACAACGGCCGTTTCGAAAGGAATGACCGGGGCCATTCTCACGTCCACGAAACTGCTCCCGGTGACTTCCAGCAAGTCGCCAGCAGTCTCAGCCGCGCCTACGGCGATCTGGCCTTCAAACTGGACAAGATGTCCAAATATAATCTGCCCATCCGGCGCGTCATGCCGGCCGTGAAGGCATTCAAAGACCCCATCAATTGCGTCAATTTGAACTCCGCGCAATCCTGGGACCTCCGGCCTTTGGAAGGCGAAATGGAACAGATCGTTTCCGGCTGGCCACGCATCCTCGATCAGATTCTGCCCATCCGGGGCGTGGAAGAAGAAGCTGGAGAATTCATCGAACGCGTGGACATCTGTGTCGGGGTCCTGGAAGAGTACCTGGATGGGAACGGCAGTCACGGTCCGCACGGAGAGCGGTACTCCCACGAAGATTCCCACGAACGTCCGGTCCCCTACCAGGAGTACCGCCCCGGTCCTCAGACTCCCGGGAACTGGGACGTTCGCGGTTTCTCCCGCCGCCTCGAAGCGCCTTTCGACTCCCGCGCGCTTCAGGAACAGGCCGGACTGATGGTGGAACTGGCCACCGCTCTGGACGATCAGTTGGAAGACTTGGCGCGCAACTCCTGGAGTCGGCGGGGGAATTATCAGGACTCCCTGGCCGCCATCCACGCCTTCCGTTTTCAGGCGGAGCATTTTCAGGAATTCACCTCAGGCGGTTCCAGAAGCTACCCTCCGAACCTGCGGGAAGAAGGAGGCAGACTCGCCAACGCCTGGCAAACGGCTGACAGCTACCTGAGAAATCTCCAGTACGGCCCCGGCCGCAACGGGCATGAAATCCAGTCCCTCCGCTACGAAACCAGCCGCGCGATCGCGGATCTGACCACTCAGTTGGACATCTAGGTGGATCTATGCCACCGGCGCTGTCGCTCCCGGAACCGGCAGCGCTTTCCGCGGAAGCGGAATCGTCAGCAGGGCGGCGGCCAGCACGAAACCGGCACTCACCCAGAGACAACCCGGCAGCCCGGCCCACAGATACATCGCGCCGGAAAGCAGGGTACCCACGAGCCGGCCGATGGCATTCGCCATGTAGTAGAAACCCACGTTTAGCGACACCTGGTCGGCGTCCGTATACGCGAGGATCAGGTAAGAATGCACCGCCGAGTTAACCGCAAAGACCAAGCCGAACAGGGCCAGCCCGCCCAGGATGGCAACATGCGGGTAAAAGTCGAACTCCACGGCCACGGCAATCGCGGCCGTGACGACGAAAAGAATGACGCCCCAGATCAGCGCTGCCTTCGCCCCGGACTCGGAGCCCGCACCCGGCTTGGAGCGTACCATGATGGGTGCCGAAGCCTGGACGAACCCATACCCAATGACCCAGGCCGCCAGGAAAGCCCCGGTCTGCCAGAAGCTCCACCCCAGCACTTCGTAGAGAAAAATCGGCAGCCCCACCACGAACCACACGTCCCGGGAGCCAAACAGGAAGAACCGCGCGGTGGACAGGATATTGATCTCCCGGCTCTTGGAAAAAAGCTGGGTGAATTTTACCTTCGTCTTTGCCTTCCCGATGTCTGCTTTCAGCCAGATCAGGGAAGAGACGAAGATGACCGCCAGTCCGCCGGCCATGGCCCAGAGAGATTCGGCAAATCCCAGCCAGCCGAGCAATACCCCGCCGAGGAAAAAGCCCACGCCTTTCAGCGCGTTCTTCGAACCGGTCAGAAGCGCCACCCACTTGAACAAGCGGCGTTCGGAGTCCGTTACTTCTTCCTTCGAAGGAATCAGCAACTTCACCGCGCTCTTGGAACTCATCTTGGTCAGATCCTTGGCGACGCCGGAAAGAGCCTGTGAAGCCATGACATAACCCACGGACAAGGCCATGACCCACTCCGGACTAACAAAGGAAAGCATGACCAACGCGACGATCTGCAGGGCCAGCCCCGCGAACAGCGTGATCTTCAAGCCCACCCGCGAACCGATCCAGCCACCTAACAGATTGGTCAGAATGCCGCAGAACTCATAGAGAAGGAAAAGAAAGGCAATCTGAACCGGTGTGTAGCCCTCTTCATGAAAGTAAAGCAGCACCAGCATGCGAAGGGCGCCATCCGTGATGGTGAACCCCCAGTAGGCGGCGGTGACCAATGAGTAGTTGCGCACGTCCATGAGTTCCCGCGGTTAGGGGTTCAGAGAGAAGCGGCCACCTTGCGAACCAGCTCCATCATGCGGTTCGCGTAGCCCCACTCATTGTCATACCAGACCAGCAGTTTCACCTGCGTGCCGTCCACCACCATGGTCGACAAAGCATCCACGATGCCGGAGCGCGGATCGTTCAGGAAATCCGCCGAAACCAGCGGGCGCTCCTCATAGCCTAGAATGCCTTTCAGTTGCCCTTCAGTGGCTTCCCGCAAGAAACCGTTCACTTCTTCCACGCTGGTTTCGCGCGAGACTTCAAACACACAGTCCGTCAGGGAAGCATTCAGCAGCGGCACTCTCACCGCCACGCCGTTGAGCTTTCCCTTCAGTTCCGGGTAAATCATCGTGATCGCCGTGGCGGATCCCGTGGACGTGGGAATCAGAGAGTTCAGCGCGGACCTCGCCCGGCGGAAATCCTTGTGCGGCGCGTCCACGATGACCTGGGTATTGGTCACGTCGTGAATGGTGGTAATGAGACCGTGGACGATCCCGATCTTTTCGTGCATCACCTTCACCACCGGAGCCAGGCAGTTAGTCGTGCAGGAAGCCGCTGTCAGCAGGTGGTGTTCGTCCGGATTGTAGAGATGATCGTTGCAGCCCATCACCACATTCAGGGCCCCCTCTTTCACCGGCGCGGCCACCACGACTTTCCGTGCTCCGCCATCCAAGTGACGCTGAAGGGTTTCGGGAGTGCGGAATTTACCCGAACTTTCCACCACAATCTCCACACCCAGACTCTTCCAGTCGATCTCCCCTGGATCGCCGTGTTCGCTGAACGAGATCTCTTTTCCTTCCACGGAGAATCCATTCGCGCTGGCTTCCAATCCACGATCCCATCGTCCGTGAACGGAATCGAATTCCAACAGGTGCGCCGCCAATGCCGCGCCCCCTTTGACTTCATTGACATGAACGATCTCCAATCCCGGCCAGTCCCAGGCGGCCCGAAAGCCCAGGCGCCCCATCCGGCCAAAACCATTGATGCCAACTCGAATACTCATAGCTGTTGCCAATTCAGTTTCTCTTTCCGGTCAGGGCTGGGAGCGATTCCTTGCCCCTTGGTTCGGGGCCAGAGCGCACTTCGCTCCCGGTCATTTCCGCCATCTTGAACCTCCAAACCGCTTGACTCAACCGTTTATTTCGATAATTCTGGAAATATGGAATTCGAGTCCGCCGCCCAAGGTCTCGCCTCCCTCGGGAGCGAGCCTCGCCTCCGCGTTTTCCGGGCCCTGTCCGCCTATGGCCCAGATGGCGTCGCCGCCGGCGAACTGGCTGCCAGCGTTCACATGCCGGCCAATACCCTCTCCTTTCACCTGAAAGATCTCGCCCACGCCGGTCTGGTTCAGTCCCGGCGCGAAGGCCGGTCCATCATCTATTCCATTCATGTGGAAGGCGTCAGCGGGCTGCTCCGCTTCCTCAGCGTGGACTGCTGCCTGGGCAATCCCGCCGCCTGCCTTCCCATCCAGGTATGCGGAACGGAGTCCCAACCGCCAGCGCCCGAGGCCGAACAGCAGCGCGTCCTGTTCATCTGCAAACATAACGCCGCCCGCAGCCAGATGGCGGAAGGCCTCCTGCGCCAACTTTCCGGCAACACGCTCCTGGCCTACAGCGCGGGCTTGGAGCCCACCACCGTCCACCCCATGGCGGTCCAGGTCATGGACGAAGCCGGCATCGATATCCGCCACCAGACCAGCAAATCGCTCCGGGACTTCATGGGCCTCACCACCGTCCACCACGCGGTGTTTGTCTGCCAGTCCGGCCATGAAGATTGTCCGCAGCTCTACCCTTTCGCCCGGCGCCACAGCCGCTGGATCATCGATCCCCCTTCCCTTCCCGAAGGCGCCACGGAGGCCGAAGAACTGGAAAGCTTCCGCCGGGTCCGGGACACCCTCAGCGAAAGAATCCGCCAGTGGCTAAAGGACTTTCCCTCCAGCCAGCCGGACTCACCCGGGCAGGCCACGGGCTCCTGACTGGACTTCCCCTCTCCTCCCCTACCTCAGAACAAAAACACCAATGAAGAAAGAGCCACGCTACAAAGTCCTGTTTCTCTGCACGGGCAACTCCGCGCGAAGCATTCTCGCCGAATACATCATGGGTCTTGTCTCCCCCTGGGATTTCAAAGCCTACAGCGCGGGATCCGAACCCAAGGGAGCGGTCAATCCCATGACCATCCGGGTCCTGAAGGAAGTCTTCCGCCTGGACGCCAGCGACGCCCGCAGCAAGAGCTGGGACGAATTTAAGAACAACGGCACCGAGTTCGACTTCGTCATCACGGTCTGCGATCACGCCCGGGACACTTGCCCCACCTGGCCAGGCCAGCCGATCATCGCCCACTGGGGCTCCCAGGACCCCGCCGCCGTGGAGGGCACCGACGAAGAGAAATTCAATGTGTTCCGGAAAGTCGGTATCGAAATCCGGCGGCGCATTGAGTTGTTTACCTCTTTGCCTTTTGAAAAGCTGGACCGCTTCCGCCTGGAACAACTGACCAAGCAGATCGGTACCAGCCAGGCCGAAGAGGTCGCCAAAGAGACCGCGGCCAGCTGATCTGGGCGGCTTTTTTCCACCACGTTCCAGTTCAGGATACCAGACTGTCATGAGCCGTCCAAAGGGCGGCACATGGCAGTCTTTTTTTGTTTCCAGCCTCCCATGAAAACGTGAACAGGCGCCCTGAAACACAATTTTTCACTACCCGCGACGGAGACAGACCGGAAATTGCCTATCATCAGGCCACTTTTTGACCCTCAATTCACCACCGATTGTGTCTTTTGAAGATTATTTCTCAATTTTCGTTGCGAAACTCGGAAGAGAACCGGATACTTGCGCCTCAATTCGCTATTTTATCAAATGAGCACAACTACCGAAATGGATGGCGCCCAGGCCTTGATCAGCACCTTGGACGATCTGGGCATTGAGTATGTTTTCGGCTACTCCGGCGGCGCCGCGCTGCCGATCTTCGATGCTCTGGAGACGGTCAAGAGCAACATGAAGTTCGTCCTGACCCGGCACGAACAAGGCGCGGTACACATGGCGGACGGCTACGCCCGCGTTACCGGCAAGCCCGCCGTGGTGCTCGTGACCTCCGGCCCCGGCGCGGGGAATACCCTTACCGGCATCATGACGGCGCAGATGGATTCCGTGCCCATGATCATCATTACCGGCCAGCAGGTGACCTGGATGCTCGGGAAAGACGCTTTCCAGGAAGCGGACATCTTCGGCATCACCATTCCGGTGGTGAAGCACAACTACCTGGTGCGCGCCACCAACGACCTGCCGCGCGTGGCCCGGGAAGCGTACTACATTGCCACCACGGGCCGCCCCGGGCCGGTGCTGATTGATGTGCCGAAGGACGTGAGCCAGAGCCCCTTCTCCGGCGACATGAATCCGGACCTGGACCTGCCGGGCTACAACCCGGAAGAAGCCTTCAATATTGATGAAGACGCCGTGAAGGAAGCGGCCAAGGCTATCCGCCTGTCCAGCAGGCCGGTCATCCTGGCCGGTCACGGCGCCATGATCGCCCGAGCGGACGCGGAACTGATGCAACTGGCGACCACCCTGCAATGCCCGGTGACCAATACCCTTCTCGGTAAAGGTGTGTTCCCCGAGACGCACGAGCTGTCCCTGGGCATGCTGGGCATGCACGGCACCGCCTACGCCAACAAAGCCATGTGCGAGTGCGACCTGATCATCAACGTCGGGTCCCGCTTTGACGACCGCATTATCGGTCAGGCCGACAAGTTCGGAAAGAACGCCACCATCATCCACATCGACATCGACGCGGCGGAAATGGATAAGATGATCCGCCCGGACGTGCAGATCATCGGCGATGCCAAGGCCGCCCTGGTGGCCCTGCAGGAATACGTCGAGCCGCTGCCCACTCAGGACTGGCTGGCTCACCTGGACGGGTACAAGAAGAAATTCCCGCTGGCCTACCGGAAGCAGGGTGGCCTGCGCATGCAGCAGGTGCTGGACGAAATCTACCAGCTCACCGAAGGCAAGGCCATCGTGACCACGGACGTGGGCCAGCACCAGATGTGGGCGGCGCAGTTCTACCGCTGCGACCAGTCATACAACTGGGTGACCTCCGGTGGCGCGGGCACCATGGGCTTCGGCTTCCCGGCGGCCATCGGCGCGCAGTTTGCCCGGCCCAAGGATACCGTGATTGCCGTGGTGGGCGACGGCGGGTTCCAGATGACCCTGTTCGAACTGGCCACCGCCGTAATCCACAAGCTGCCGCTGAAGATCCTGGTGCTGAACAATCACTACCTGGGCATGGTCCGGCAATGGCAGGAACTCTTCTTCGACAACCGCGAAAGCGGCGTGGATCTCCTGGGCAACCCGGACTTCGTGAAGCTCGCGGAAGCCTACGGCGCCAAGGGATTCCATATCCGCCGTCCGGCGGACGTCAGGAAGGTGCTGGAAAAGGCCCTGGAATACAATGAGGGCCCGGTCCTCATCAACGCCGAGTGCGTGAAGACGGAAAACGTGTTCCCCATGATTCCCGCGGGCGCCGCCCTGGAAGACATGCTGACGGAACCGCCCAAAACCAAAATGGCCAAACCGGTCGGCTCCACCTGATCGCGGAAGAAAAATGAACCTGACAAGGCGGAAACATCCCGTCCCGGGTTGAAAAGCCTGGGTTCGCAAAGCACGGGCCGTTCAGGCCTGTGTGGACCGCCCCCTCTTATTCGCGGGCTCAAAACCCGCACGCGGGCGCCCGCCTTTTGCCTTCCTCGTAATTACCCAATCACAGTCACCTTTTCCTAACTCATTAGTCTCGATCCCATGAGCGCACAAACCATCACCACCACGGACAAGAAACCGGCGCCCAAGCCGGACATCATCGGCGGCCATACGCTGAGCATGTTCGTCAGCAACAAGCCGGGCGTCCTGATGCGCATTTGCCAGGTCTTTGCGCGCCGGGCCTACAACATTGATTCCCTGGTGGTGTCCCAGGGCCGCGACCCCCGCTACGCCCGCCTCACGTTGGGCATCAGCGGCGACCCCACAGGCCTGGAGCAGATCATCAAGCAGTGCACCAAGCTGGTGGACGTCATCCACTGCTTCGAGCACACGGCCTTTGACGCAGTGGTGAAGGAACTCATCCTCATCAAGATCGCCGCCAAACCCGATGACCGCTCGGAGGTGCTCCAGATCGTGGAGCACTTCGGCGGGAAGACCGTGGACCTGACGGATGCCTCCATGATCGTCATGATCCAGGGAGACTCGGACAAAGTGGACGCCGCCGTGCGTCTCTTCTCCCGCTATGACATCATCGAAACGGTCCGCACCGGCAAGGTGGTGATGGCCCGCGGCGAACATCAGACCTGAGTTCGCCGCCCGCCTACCTTGGCCGCTGTCATGGCAAAGGCCAAAAAAGACCCACTCCGTCACGCGTTTTCCACCCAGGTGGAACGCCTGGACTCCGGCATGCTCTTCCATGTGCTGCCGGTGCCGGATGAGGTGGCTTCCGTCTATGACGGAAATTCCATCCGCCGGCTGATCGCGACCCTGAACGGTCACCCGGTGAGCCGGGCCCTGATGGGCCCCATGGACGGCGGCCGCTACCTCATTGCCGGCCAGGATCTCATGAAACAGATCGGCGCCCGCCTGGGTTCGACGGTCAAAGTCATTCTGGAACCAGACCCCGATCCGGACTTCATCGAAGTGCCGGAAGAGTTCGAGATCGTGCTGGAGCAGGACCCGGAGGCCCGGGCCCGGTGGGAGACTTTTACCAAGGGCCGGCAGCGTTCGCTGGCCGTTCACTTGAATGGGGCGAAAAAACCCGAAACCCGGCTGAAGCGCGCGCTGGAGATCGCGGAGAAGCTCCGCACCTACACGCTCCACGGTGACAAGCCGCCGCGGAAGGATCAGGGCTGAGGATGTGACTTCACGGGATGGCTCGCGGATGCGTCGCGTAACCTTCTTCCAAGGCCGCCAGCGCCTCAAGATCTTCCGGCCCTAACCGGTCCACCAATTCTGCCGCCGCCAGATTCTCCTGTAGATGTTCGATCCGGGACGAGCGCGGAATGACCGCATCCACTCCCCCGCCCTCTTTCGCCAGCGCCCAGGCCAACAATATCTTCGCCTCCGTCGCGCCCGGATGACGGCTCGCACACTCCCGCAACACGGGATGAGTCAGTTTACGTCCCTTGGTCAAAGATGAATGAGCCACCAGCGCGACTCCACGCTGTTGGCAGAAATCCACCAGTGCCCGCCTCTGCCCAAAAGGGCTGACTTCAACCTGATTCACCACGGGTAGAGAACCCAGCGCCTGCAAGTGCATCACCCCAAAATTACTCACTCCGATAAATCGGATGCCATCCGGCCATTCTTCCGCGCAAGCGGCAAGATCTTCCCACGCCCGTACAAAGTCTCCGGCGGGGCCGTGCAAAAGAAGCAGATCCACCCGTCCCTCCAGAGCATCCAGACAGCGGACCGCAGCTTCGCGCACGCGTCCCTGGCGGATGTCATCCAGCCAGAGTTTCGAGGTCACTAAGAACGCATCTCTCGGCAACCCTGAATCGCGGATCGCTTCCGCCACGGCCCGCTCTTTCCGGTAGAGCGCGGCGGTATCCACGTGCCGGTAGCCCAGCCCAAAGGCCCTCAGGCAAACCTCCCGCGTTTGTTCGCCCAGTTGGTAAGTACCCAGTCCGATGCGAAACGCACCGGACCGGAGCACTTCCCTCAAGGTCGCGTTTGGATCTGCCTGAGAGCCTGGCTTCATGGTTTCTCCGCTACCGGCCCTTACATGGTGTTCCGATAGATGGAGTCAATATAGCGCACCGCCGGCGTGTGCTTCAGGTAACGCAGCGGTTCACCGCGAAAGGTCTGAAGCGTCGTGCCGAAGGCGGCTTGCACATTGCGTTCCAGCACCGCTTTCAGCCGTGCGGACATCGCCGGGTCCATCTTCCGGCCAATCTGGGCATGGGTCAGGTCCAGCAGGTGGGTATTGGCTTCTTCCAGCGTTTTCGTCAGCAGGGCCACTCCGCCTTCGCGCAGGTTCGTTTCCGACACGTCCAGGACCTGCACCGGCGGATTTTCCCGCAGGAATGCCGCCAGCAGGTCCGCGCCTTCGCCGTCCAGGTAGTTGGGCAGTTCGCCCATGTCGGTGGTGGACTTGTAGTAGCCTACGCCCAGGTAACGAAGTTCCGGACAGGTAGCCGCCGCACGCAGCAAGGCTTCCAGCCCCGCCATCTGAATGCGGTTCGAACCCACGTCCAGGCGCACCATCGGCGTGTGGCCGCTCAGGCCTTCGGCTAACAGCTTAGCTCCTTCGTCACCCAGTCGATTGATGCCCAGAAACAGACCCGTCAGACCCACGCGGCCTGGCTGCTGTTTCAGGAAATCGAAGTACGCCGCAATGACTTCGCAGCCTGCCGGGGTAATGGCGTTCGCGTCCAGGTAGAGCGTGCGTAGCGAAGTATTCCGGCGCAGCGCGCTGAACAGCACGCGCACGCCTTCGTCTCCCGCCGCCACGTTGACGAGGTCCAGCGTTTCCATCGTCTGGTTTTGTTCCAGCATGCGCGCCAAATGCGCCACGCCCGCCGGGCCCAGCGGATTTCGCTTCAGCCACAGGGACTTCGCCCGCGTGTCATGGCACAGCGCGTCCGCCAGGTCTTTTGCGCCGGCTTCGCCAATGCAGTTACCCGCCAGATACAGCGTTTCCAGCTTGGCCCGGGTAGCGGGATTCGCCACCAGGCGCGCGATGTCCCGCGCTCCGCCATCTCCCACGATATTATTTCCGATCAGGAAATGGCGCACGTTCGCGTTGCCTTGCACGGAGCGGGTCAGGTCCCCAATGAAGGGCGGACCCACCACCTGCTTGCACATGTCAATGCGGCCGTCGTCGTAGTACGCTCCACGCATGAATTCCGTGCAGGCATATGGCGCTGGCGTGCCCAGACGCATGTGGTCAAAAAAGGGCGTTAGCTCTTCCGCCGGCGCCACGTCCACCGGCATGGGCGTGGGATGCGCCACGGCGTCAGACACCGGCGCCTTCAGCAGCGCTTCAAACACCGCGCGATTTCCCGGCAAACGCGCCAGGCGGTAGGGATTCCGGCCCTTCGGACATGGCGTTTCCGCCGCCTGCTGCGCCAGATAAGCACGGCGCAGCTTCGCCAGCAATTGGCCATACTTCACGTAGGAGCCCACGCGGTTTTCATCCACCCGCGGAAACAAGGCCCGCGCCAACTGGTGGCCCGTGCCGTAACGCTTGTCTTCCGCTCCGTCGATTCGCGGCGCGCGCACACCACTGTCACCCACCCGGTCCCCCTGCTCCAGCGCGACCGCGTCCCGGCGCAGTTCGGCGAGCAAGGCGGCGGTTGTGGATTGTGAAGGGGGTTCTTCCTGGGTGGTGTTCGTAGTATGCGTGTTCATGGTTTTGGTCCTTTCTATAGGCGTCGTTTCATCTTCAGTTGGTTATTCCCGGCGGATCCGGTTCCGGCCCAGGCGGGCAGGTCCTGCATTCACCCGGTGTCTGTTTCGTTTTCTTTGTTTCTTTGTTAGCGTCTTCGCGAACCCGGAAGATCGATCAGGCTGGCCCACCGAATAGGGAGCCACGGGGCGAGTCGCCGCGTTTGTGCACAGATTTCCCAAGGCGGAGTAAGAGAAAGAAAAGCCCCTTGGGAGAAAGGGTGCCGCGCAGCTTTTTCGACCCCGACCTGGATCTACTGCCTACGCGCGGCCCTCTCGTCCGGCGCCCTCGCGGCCGCCATCCATATCGGATACCGCGACCGCAACCATGGCGTCAGAGACGATGAACCCACGACGCACCCCGAAACTCCGCCAGTTGTTGGCGGGCTTCATGCCACTCCTATTCAGAGGAGACATTGGGAACATCGTGTTCAAGACGATCTAATCTTATCTCAAGAAGGAACCTTGTCCACCCCCTCCCGAGCGGAAATCCTGAAATCTTTTCCAACCTGAAGAAACCCGGCCCGAAACGGTTCTATTCGGAACAGGTGTGTCGATCACGTTTTCCCGCCCCCGGCCGACCCTTGAAATCCCGCTGGATTCGCTATTTTTTCTTACCCCCAAAATTGCGGCGCCACCGTACTCTTGGGGGAAGGTTTCCCTTGGAAACCCTCTTACAACCCAAAACCCAAGAACCACGATGAGAACCGACATCGCAGCCACAGCCCGTCACAGCATCCTGGTCATCACCCTCTTTGCCTTCGTTTGCGGAGCGGGAAATCTCTCTGCCCAGGATGACAAGAAGAAAGCCGCGGACGAAAAGAAACCCGCTCCGGCCCAATCCATTTTCCCGGACAAGAACCTGGAGAAAGCCGTCCGCCAGCAGGTCTTTGCCAAGAGAAACAACAACGAACCCATCACGGCGGACGACGTGAAGAACATCTCCACCGTGAAGGGTGACAAGATGGGCATCAAAGACCTCCGGGGCCTGGAACACTGCCACATGCTGGCCTCTCTGGAGCTATCCGGAAACGAGATCAAGGACCTCTCCCCCATCAAGGACCTGAAGCACATCCAACTCCTGGACGTGAGCAAAAATCAGATCGCGGATCTCACCCCTCTGAAAGACACCATCGCGCTTCAGTACATCGAAGTCTCGGGCAACCAGGTCAAATCACTGGAACCGCTGCGGGGCCTGGAGCGGCTCTCTTCCCTCTATGCTTCGGACAATCAAATCGCGAACATCGGCCCCATTGTGGACTTGCCCAAGCTTTCCTCGCTCTACTTGGACAACAACCAGCTCCAAAACATCGCGGGCCTCGAAAAGTTGACGCGCGTCTGGAGCATAGGACTTCGCGGCAACCAGATTCAAGACATTGCGCCACTCAAAGGCACCAAACCGATGAGCTTCATTTTCCTGGAGAACAACCAGATCTCCAATCTGGCTCCATTGGTCGAGATGATGAAAGAGGATCTGAATGGCGAAAAGCGTTTCGCCCCTTATGTGCGCGTCTACCTGGCCGGAAATCCGCTTGATGGCGATCCGGCCAAGGCCCAGCTGGCCGAGCTAAAGAAACTGGGGATCCGCCTGGAAGACTACGACCAAATCGCGAAGCCAAAGTAAGGCGCCACGGCCTCCCTGCGGGAAAGGAGCGCGGATCAGTTCCTGGCCCGAAAAAACAGCACGCCCACGCCGCCGAGGACCAGCACTCCGGCGGCCAGGATGATCATCTCAAGCCGGTCCAAACCTCCCGGTGCGGAGGAATTCTTCCCATTCACCGCCACGGGTTGGGAACTGGCCGGTATGGGACCGCCGTTGATCAGATGGATTTCGTCTCTCCAGGCCCGGACCGCTTTCTCCGCCCAGGATCGCTCCGCTTCCGAGTCGATCTCGGAATTCGCGTACAGGTAGAGCGGCTTTCCCCGGACCAAGGTTACGCAACAAGCTGATATCCTGGTGACATCTAGCTCTTCGCCAACCCCTTCCTCTTGAACGAGCTTCACCTTCGAAAAGATGGAAAAACCCAGAGAGTGTTCTTCGTCTTCGAAAACGCCCATCGGCACCGCCGTGTCGAATTCGATCTTGGCTTTGTTCTGCAGAAAGTCCGAAACAGCGACCTCGGACTTCCCGACAGCGGGCTCATACTTCTCCGTCAGGTTTTCCAGGCCGCCTTTGATCATCTCCTTGATCTCCGCAAACTGTTCCAGCGTGAAGGACTGGCCCTCCATCTTTCTCTCGATCTGAAGATTGAAGCCCGTGGGCTGATAAGGAATCTTCCCTTCCTCGATGGACGCCCTCGTTTCCGGAGTCCCGTAGTTGGCCAGCAAGCGGTTTACCCAGCTGATGCTGGATTCTTCCAGCCGGTCGAACTGGCGATCGATGCCGTCGATCCTCACATATCCCTCCGGAACCGGGATCACCATCAGCAGGTCCCCCACCCGGATGGAGGACACATCCGGTGCTCTGAGAGGCGAGGGGGTAGTAGCGCCCTCGCCAACTGAAGTCTCCTGCGCCTTCGCCGCGATGGGCGACACCAAGCCCAGGAAGGCCAGGGCCTTTAGGTATCTCAGGCGCATCATGCGGTGCACTGTCGCACACATTGTTAAGGTGTCTTATGTAAACACGGGCTTTTTATACTTTTTCCCCGTGAATACAGGAATTCTTCAATCTACTCCTGAGGAGTGAAGGCGCCTCATTCTCTCCGGGGGATACGCGGAAAGCGGCCTCAGCCTTTCCCCCAAAAGGGAAGTTTGATCGGCGGAAGGAAAGCGGGGGCGCCGATGGCCTTCAAGTGCCGGCGATAGAGCCTGCCTTCGCAAACCGCGAACAGGGTATCGAAGTTCTCGCCTCCAAAGCATACGCTCTCCGCTCCATTGTGTGCCGGAGTCACGGGCAAGATCGCCCGGGAACGCCCATTCCGGTCCAGCACTTGAACACCCAGGTGAGTCGCCACATAGAGACGGCCTTCCCGGTCCCAGCAGAGATTCCCAGCGCCGCTTCCACTCGCCCAATCTGGCTCGTGCATCCAGTAAAAGCGCTGCTTCAGTTCCACGCTCCCGTCTGCTTTAACGCGATAGCTGTATCCCCAGTGGGCTTCCCGCTCCATGACCGCCAGCCACAAGCCATCGGGAGAAAGTCCGATGCCCGTGGGAGACATCAGCCCCTCGTCCAGGAGAGTCTTCGTTCCATCTGACGCCACAAACCAGACCTTCCCAGCTTCAGCGTCAGTCGCGTAAACGGCGCCACCGCTGGTGACCGCCAGACAGGAGAGGTCCAGCCCTTCTCCGTCCACCGTCACCACCTTCCCCTCCGCCGAATAGGCGAAGGCCCGCCCGGAGGGAACACCGGTGGCGATCTCCACTGTTCCGTCCACACCCAATTTCCGGACGGCGTTCTCTTCACGGCTCTGGATGAAAATTTCTCCTTGGGGATTCACCACCAGATGTCCGCAATCCTCTCCAGCTTCTTTCACCAACTCCCAATGGGATTCCAGATCCAGGATGGCCTTCAGGAATACGTTTTGGGTGCCAGCCGTGTTGGCACGGACCGGTTCCGGCCAGTCTTTCCATAAAAAACGCATCGCCTCCGGAAAGATGGCCGTCGCGTGCTTGCCATTGTGCGCCCCGGTTCCCCAGGCGAACTGATGATCGTATCCGGCAAATGCCAGGGCACGCTCCAGGGTCTGATTGCTCATCCACCAGTCGCCCACCTCGGGACCCCCCATCCATTGATCGTTCTCACCATCCTGCTGGTAGACCCTGACCGGTTTTGGTTCGGTTTTGCGCACCAGGACAGGATAGCGGTCTCCTCCCCGCATCCCGACAAACGTGCCTACTGAGGAAAACACCCGGCGGAACAGGTCCGGCCGCTCCCAAGCCAGGGTAAAGGCAGCAATGCCACCGGTGCTTCCACCACCCGCGCAATGGTCGTTTGGATCCCGTGAAAGGCGGATCGGCAAACCGTCCGGCGTCTGCTGCTTTTCCACGGCGGGGAAAATCTCATCGGTCACAAACCGCGCCAGAGAGCCGTTCAGACCATCGAACTCAAAGCTACGGTTATGGCGAGGGTTCTCCTCTCCGTTTCGGGACAGGACTTCGCCCGGAGAAATCCCGATGGCAATCGTCACCGGCATGTCTCCCTGGTGAATCAAATTGTCAAATACCACCGGAGCGCGATAGCCCAGCGCGTCCAACCCCACATATACACAGGCAGGCTTTTCACCGGTGTATTGCGCCGGCACGTAAACGGTGATGGTACGCACCGTGCCCGGAAATCCCTTCGAGTCCTCAAAGGGAAACGAAAACGTCTTTCCCTGGGGAACGCCTTCCTGAGGCATGGAATCGGGTCCCGGAACATAGTCATCCAGACCCGCAGGCGGGGTTTGCGCGGCCAATCTGCCCGCCCCAACCATCAGCGAACCGAAGGCCATAAAAAACAACAGAAAGCGCTTACCGGTGGGAGAACACATTGGGTATTGGGAGGGGGATTTCACGGATCGGCCCGGATGGCCTTCCATTGGCGCGACCATGCCTCAAACACGTTTACCCGCGAACGGAAAAATACCTGCGCCCCCTCGAAACCACCCGCGAATTTCATCCCGGCCGGCGATCCGGTCCCTCAGTCCTGGGACCGGCAAAGACGGCAACGAAACGCCCCAGTCTCTAGCTGGCGCGTTTCTTCGCTTCCAGATCGGATTGGCCTTCTCCCGAGCGAAGCCGTTCGGCCAGTTCACCATGGAACCGGTAGATCCGCCTGGAAATATCGGCGGGATGGCCGATCTCCGACAGGCGAGACGCTTCCGCCTTACACTCGGGACAGATGGAATGCTTCACCTGCAGACACGTATGGTGGCTAAGGAAGTCTTCGGGCCGTTCCCAGCCCCCCTCCTCGTTCCGGACCTTCCGGCACCCGGAACAAACGGGCAGTTGCCCCCTCAGCTCGTGCATCTCTCTCAGCACTTCCTCCACGTCTCTGTCCCCGGTATTCAGAGCCATTTTGGCGGCATCCAGCGCATCCTGGGTGGTTCTGAAACGGCTCATGACAATCGTGATGATGATGTCGATAATCACGGTGGGAGTGGTTCCGAACGGCATCATCGCAATAATGTGATGAGGAGAACCCGAGGGCATGGCGTAGTGATAAAGCGCCATGTGCGTCGTATTCACGAGCAAGATCGCGATCACTCCACCCGAAAGCTGGAACGTCCAGCTTGCCGCCGCGACCACGAGAATCTCCGAAACGGCAAAGGTCGGGTTCCCAGTACGTACCGCCAAGGTCATCGCTCCCGCAAAAATGAATACGGAGAGGATGAGGCAACGAAGTGGCCGGATACCATTCGCGAGAGAATTCATCTTTCCTGGGGTGAAAAGGTAAGAATTTTCGTGGCAGCAGAGGTCGTGAGAAGTTGGTGGATCAATGGATTCTCCAAAGTGAGAATCTAAAATATGATATTATTTATAATTATTATAAAATTAATTCCCGGGTGTGTCTATCACTTATACCCAAAAATTCCATAATTATTGGCATCTGTTTCCCAGGTTCTTCACATTCCGATCCCGCCGCAACCCTGTGCGCCGGCCCATGGGTCTTTCCCAACAAACCCCCTTGCCATCCCAAATCTCCCGGTCTAAAGCTGGCAGCGCTATGAAGATCCTGGTTGTCGGAAAGGGCGGACGCGAGCATGCGCTTATTACCGCCCTGCATGAGTCTCCCACCGAAACGTCCATTTTTTCCTTTCCGGGAAACGACGCCATCTTCCGGCTGGCCTCGAACACTCCCGCCACGGACCTGGACAGCCTTATGGCGTTCATGACCAGCGAAGGGATCGACCTTTGCGTGGCGGGCGAGGAGAGCTATCTCGTTAAGGGTGAAGGCTTGGCCAATGCCTGCCGGGCCGCTGGCATTCCTTGCTGGGGACCACCCAAGGAGGCCGCCCAGCTGGAAGCCAGCAAGGAATTCGCCAAGGAGTTCATGGTCCGCCACGGTATCCCCACTGGCGGTTATGCCGCCACGGACAGCCTGCGGGCCGCCCGCGAAGCCATCGGCGGCAAGTATCCCACCGTATTGAAATTTGACGGCTTGGCGGCAGGAAAAGGCGTCGCCGTGTGCCCGGACGAAGACAGCGCGGAAGACTTTTTAAAAGTCGTCTTCGAAGAACAGCAGTTCGGCCTCGGTCGCGTCCTGGTCGAGGAGTACCTCGAAGGGCCGGAAATTTCCATTTTCGCCTCCGTCGTGGATGACACCTACCAGATTCTGGCGCCAGCGCGGGACTACAAGCGCATCTTTGACGCCGACGAAGGACCCAACACCGGCGGCATGGGCGCGGTGTCCTCCCGGGAAATGGCGGAACCCACCCTCATGAAGCGGATCGAAGACGAAATCGTCCGCCCCACGGTGGAAGGGCTCCAAAAAGACGGGCTGCCCTACCGTGGGTTTCTCTATTTCGGCATCATGCTGACGGCGGACGGGCCGAAGATCCTGGAGTACAACTGCCGTTTTGGCGACCCGGAAGCCCAAGCCGTGCTGCCGATGATTCAGGGAGATTTCGTGACCTACCTCTTTGATGGCGCAAAGGGTATGCTGAACCCGGACCTCATTTCGTTTCGCGATGGCTGGAGTGTGTGCCTGGTGTCCGCCTCGGCGGGCTATCCTGCAGGTTCTCACAGCGGTGACGTCATTTCCGGTCTCGACGCCCTGGAAAACGCGCGCGTCTATCACGCCGGAACCCGGTTGAACAGCAATGGGCAGTTCGAAACCGCCGGAGGCCGCGTTTTGGCCGTCGTGGCGCACGGAGACACCCGGGAACAAGCCATCGAAAAAGCCTACCAAGAATCAGACAAAGTCACCTTCGAAGGGCGGCAGCGCCGTAGTGATATCGGGACCCGCGGTTTCTGAACCCGGGCCGTCCGCTGGTTCCGCCAAGCCTCCCACCCCGGGCTCTCCTCCTCACCCGCCATGAAAGCCGTCATCATTTATGAAACCGAAGAAGACATCCACTTCCTCAAGGCTGGCAAAGACTACCTGAAGGAACAGGGCGTCCACTACGAGGAACATGTGCTGTCCGTTCACCGGGACCTGACGGAGCTGATTGGGTTCCTCGACAAACTCGAAAAGAGCGGCGAGAAAGCCGTCATCCTGGCCGTGGCCAGCCTTTCCGCCGCGCTGCCGGGCGTGGTGGCGGCGAACAGCGTGCTTCCCTGCATCGGCGTGCCGGTTCCGGCCGGCCCGCTGAATGGCCTGGACGCCCTGCTGGCCATCAGCCAAGCGCCGGGCGAAGTCCCCGTGACCAGCGTGGGCCTGCACAGCCAGGCGCCGCTGAATGCCTGCATGTTTGCCCACCGCATCCTGAAGCTGATTGAAAACTAAGCAAGTTTGCCATGGCGCGGGGCCTGTCCTGTGTCAGGGTGGGCATGCGCTGCATCCTCAGATAGCCGGCCAAAAAGGGCGAAACACCACGCCATGAACCAACCCGAGCTGACCCAAGAATGCGTCCTGGACGAAGCCGGGATTTCCGGAAAGATCCGGGAACTCGCCTCGTCCATTCTGGAAGCGTGCCGGGATGATCCTCCGGCGGCGTTTATCGGTATCTATACCCGGGGAGTCACCCTGGCCCAGCGGATCCAGGAGGCTCTCAAAGAACCCTGGCCGGACATGCAGCTCGGCACCCTGGACATCTCCCTCTACCGGGATGATCTCGACAACCTCGGTTCGACCCCGGTCTTGCGCCACACGGACATTCCCTTCGATATCGAGGGAGCGCGGATCATCCTGTTCGACGAAGTGATTTTCACCGGCCGCACCATCCGGGCCGCGCTGCACGAACTCATCGACTTTGGCCGCCCCTCCAGGATCGAACTCGCCGTGCTGGTGGACCGGGGCAATCGCGAACTTCCCATCCAGCCCGATTACGTCGCGCTCACGCTGGACACGACCATGCGGGAATATGTAAAAGTGCGTTTCCAGGAAAACGACGATAAAGAGGGCGTATTTCTCCTCAGAGACTCATCAAAATGACCGAAGAAGGGCTGAAGCCGCGCAAGGACTTGCTCGACATAGAGAGCCTCGACCTCGAGGAGATCGAATTTCTTCTGAAGACCGCCGGTCCGTTCAAGGAACTCTTCAGCCGTTCCGTGAAGAAGGTGCCCGCCCTGCGTGGGAAAACGGTCCTCACGCTTTTCTACGAACCCTCCACCCGCACCCGGACGTCCTTCGAAATCGCGGCCAACCGCCTGTCCGCGGACGTGACGAACTTCGGGGTTTCCACCTCCTCAGTCGTAAAAGGGGAATCCATCCTGGACACGGTAGATACCCTTCAGGCCATGCGGACGGACTACATCGTCATCCGCCACGGTGAC
Organism: Verrucomicrobiia bacterium; assembly: GCA_030427505.1. GTDB lineage: Bacteria > Verrucomicrobiota > Verrucomicrobiia > Verrucomicrobiales > DEV007 > JAUICH01. The sequence continues at coordinate 86,089 of JAUICH010000016.1, read as the reverse complement.
TCGGGCATTCCCGGACTGGTCGCAAAGCATACCCGGGCTTCCGTGTTGAACGCGGGGGACGGCTACCACGCCCACCCCACCCAAGCGCTCCTGGACGCCTTTACCCTGCGTGAGGTGTATCCCGAGAGCGCCGGAAAACGCGTCCTCATCGTGGGCGACATCCTGCACTCCCGCGTGGCGCGGTCCACCAGCATTATCCTGAACAAACTGGGCGTGGAGGTCAGCGTGCTCGGCCCGGGCAGCCTGGTGCCCCCCGCCCGGCACACCTTCATGCATGCCTTTACCAACTGGGGCGATGCCCTGGATTGGCAACCCCACGTGGTCTACCTGCTGCGGGTGCAGTTGGAACGGCAGCAGGAACAGTTTTTCCCCAGCCTTTCGGAATATCACGGCGTCTACGGGCTGACGAACCGCCGCGTGGAGATCCTGCGGCAAAAAGGCATCTACCTGATGCACCCCGGACCGGTGAATCGCGGCGTGGAAATCGCCGACGACGCCATGAAGTACGAGCGCAGCCTCATCAACCAACAAGTGGAAAACGGCATCGCCGTGCGCATGGCCGCCCTCTACTGGCTGAGACCGGGTACCGATGAAAGAGGAGGAGATTCATGAGTGACGACAACCACCGGACCCCACTGTTTTTTAAAGGCGGCCACTTGGCCGCGGAGGACGAGCCAGTTCTCTTCTCCGCGAACGTGCTGGTCGAAGACGGCAAGATTACCCGCGTGGGTGAAGACGTGGAAGCACCCGCCAACGCCCGCGTCATCGATTGCCAGGGAAAGGTTCTCATGCCGGCCATGTACGACGTGCACGTACACGCCCGCGAACCCGGCGGTGAGGCCAAGGAAACCATCGCGGCGTGTTCGGACGCGGCCATCAATGGCGGCGTGACCGGCATGGTGCTCATGCCGAACACCATTCCCGCCATCGACAGCAGCGCCATGGTGCAGTCGGTCCTGGATATCGCGGAAGCCAGTTCGCGCATCCCGATCCTGACCAGCGGCTGCATCACTAAAGGCCGCGCCGGGAAAGAGTTGGCCGGGATCGCCGGCATGCACGCCAAAGGCGTGCCGGTCCTTACGGACGACGGTTCGCCGGTGAGCAATCCGGTCGTCCTGCGCCGGGCCATGGAATACGCGAAAGACTTTGGACTCATCCTGGCCTCGCACTGCGAAACGATGGAACTCAGCGGCCGGGGCGCCATGAACGAAGGCGCTGTCTCCTACCGGCTGGGCCTGCCGGGCATACCCGCCATCAGTGAAGAAATCTGCCTGGACCGCGACATTCGCCTGGCCCAGTACACGGGGGCGCACGTGCACATTCAGCATGTGACCACGGCACGGGGCATGGAGGCCATCCGCTGGTTCAAAGGCCAGGGTGTGAAGGTCACCTGCGAAGTCGCGCCCCATCACCTGATCTTCAACGAGGAAGACATTCAGGACTACGACACGAACTACAAGATGAACCCGCCCCTCCGCACCGCGCATGACAACGCGGAGCTGCTCCAGGGCCTCATCGACGGCGTGTTCGACGTCATCGCGACCGACCACGCGCCCCACACGGAGTTCGAGAAGAAGACCGACTTCGTGAGCGCGCCCTTCGGCATCACCGGTCTGGAGTCGGCGGTGATTTCACTTTACCACTACTTTGTGAAGCTCGGAAAATTTGGCTGGGACCTCGTAGTGAAGCGCTACTCCGCGGAGCCCCGGCGTCTCATCGGCCTGGACCCGGTGCCCATCGTGGAAGGCGGGACGGCGGAATTCATCGTGTTCGACCCCAACGCCACCACCACCTTTTCGCGGGACTTCATGTGCTCGAAAAGCGTCAACACTCCATTCCTGGACCAGACCCTGGACGGACAGGTCTGGATGGTGCTACGGGAAGGAGAGATTCTGTTGGAGAGAAACTGACTGCTCAAGATGCCCACCTATCGCGAAAAACTCAGCCAGAGAATCCAGGACACCGGTTCCCGCCTCTGCGTCGGCCTGGACCCGCGGCCCGAACAACACGCGGGCGAAGGCGAACTGGCGGAATTCCTCCGCAACGTGGTGGACGACACGGCGGAGTTCGCGGCCTGCTTCAAGCCAAACATCGCCTACTTCGAAGCCCTCGGCGCGGCGGGCTACCAGCTCCTGGAAGACCTCATCGGCTGGATTCCCAATGAGGTGCCCGTCATCCTGGACTGCAAACGCGGCGACATCGGCACCACGCAGGATTACTACGCCAAGGCCTACTTCCAAAACTGGGACGTGGACGCCGTCACCCTCAGCCCCTACCTGGGCGCGGACACCTTGGAGTCTTTCCTGGCTTATGAAGGCAAAGGCCTGTATCTCCTGGGGGTGACTTCCAATCCCGGCTCCGCCGACCTTCAGGCTCTGTCGCTAGAGGACGGCCGCTCGGTCTACGAAGTGCCCGCCGCCATGGCGGCCCAACACCCAGAGCAGGCAGGCCTGGTAGTGGGGCTGACCAATGCTTCCGCGGACGTGCTGGAGCGCGTGCCGGACGTCATGCTGCTCATCCCCGGACTGGGCGCTCAGGGCGGCGATCTGGAAACCCTGGCGGGCCAGAACCGCCAAGCGCCGAACGTCATCAATGTTTCTCGCGGCATCCTCTACCAGGAGCCGGACAAGACCTACTCAGAGAAAGCGAAACACTATGCGGACCGAATTGCCAGCGTCCTCGGCTGAGGCTATCGAGGTACTGAAAGACTACGGAGCGGTGGAGGAAGGACACTTCATCCTGGCCTCCGGCAATCACTCAAACTATTATGTTAAGAAAGGGAAGCTCGTGCAGCATCCCTGGGAGCTTCAGCGCATGATCGAGCAGCGTGTGGAGGCGCTGAACGGGCTGGGTGGCATCGATGTCGTGCTCAGCCCCGCCATGGGCGGCGTGCCCGTCGGTCAACAAGTGGGTCTGGCCATTCACGCGCGCACCATCTACGCGGAACGCAACGCGGAAACCAATAAGATGGAGTTGAAGCGCGGCTTCGAAATCAAGCCGGGCGAACGCGTCTTGCTGGTAGAGGACGTCATCACGACCGGCGGCACCTTTCTGGAACTGACTGACTTCGTAACCGGACAGGGCGGCGAAATCGCCGGCGTGTTCGTGATCGTAAACCGGTCAGGCAAAGACACCATTGGAGGCTTTCCCCTGGTTGCCTGCATGGAGATCGTGTTGCCCATCTACGCTCCAGATCAGCTCCCCGAGTGGCTGGAGAAAATTCCCGCCGTCCGCCCCGGCACCAAGCGGGTGGAGTAGCGCGGGGCATTCTCTGGTAAGGATTCTGGCCGGGATGGCGTCGATGTGATTGCGGGAGAATTTCCGTACTACCCCCCCTCTCGACCATGTCCTCGAAGATGATTTTCGGAATTGGAATGACCGCGGGAGTCTTGGCAATGGGCGCTGTCGTCATGACATACATCGGAGGACCGCTACTGGCGGAAGACGCTCGGATCCCCGTGCTGGAAAAAGCGCCCGAGGCGCCTCAGGGAAAGGTGGAAAAGAGCCAGCGCGAGTGGCACAAGCTTCTCACCGAACAGCAGTTTGCCATCTTGCGTCTTTCCAAAACGGAACCGGCTGGCGGCACGCTCTACCAGGATTACCTGAATCACGGGCCCGGTTACTACTACTGCGCGGGTTGCAAAACAGAACTGTTCTCTTCGAACGAAAGGTATTTGTTCGATACCGGCTGGCCGTCTTTTTTCGCTCCTTCGAAGGAGGCTAACGTCGGCACTCGTCCGGATGACAAATTCGGGACCATTCGCACGGAGGTCTTCTGTAGTATCTGCGGCGGTCACCTGGGCCATGTGTTCCAGGGCGAAGGCTATTCCACCCCAACGAACCTTCGCTACTGCATCAACGGCGCGGCCCTCTTGTTTTTCCCCACGGAGGACGCCAGGGAATCCGCCTCTTCTGGAGAATCGGAGTAACGGCCCAAGAGCCACCGGCTCCAACCGATTCCGGCCGGGTTTCGTAACATACCGCACCAACGATGCCGTCACTTTTTCTAACCTACCTACTAAGCTTAAAGGTTTGCAATTGACAGACCCGGCTGGCGGCCTGTTTCGTGAGGGATGATGGAATCTCTTCCAGACGGCGAACGAAACGCCTGGCTGGACCGGCTGAGAACCGCTCTCCCGGAACGGATTGCAGGAGCCCCGCGCCAGGAACAAACCACCTGGAACGGGGAACGGCTTTTCGTGAACTTCTCCTGGGCGGAAGAGGGAGCGGAGGGCTCGGACGAAAAACCGGTCGCCGCCGGTATCGTCCGCTTGCAATGGATTCCCCTGTCCCAACTGGTCTGGTTCGGCCACCTGGAGGTCCGCCCCGACCTTCGCGGCCGGGGTCTGGGCTCCTGCCTGGTGTGGGCGGTAGAGGAAGCGGCCCGCTTGGGCGGTGTCATACGCATCAGGCTTTTTGCCCGCTTTCAAGCCCGGGACTTTTGGAAGCGCCTGCACTACGAAAGCGAGGGCGGTAGCCGTTGGTTCCGCAAGCGCGTCTCCCCCACCCCGCCGTCCGCGGCGCCGGCTGCCTGAGTCATGAAAACGAAAAATCTCTCCATCAATCTGGAACGTCTGAAGAAAGACGTCCTCGACCTCGCGGAAATCGGCCGCAACGAGGACGACCGCGGTATCTATCGCATGGCCTTTACCGAGGCGGACATGAAAGCCCGCCGCTGGCTGACGGACCGCATGGAATCCTGCGGACTGGAAACCCGGCGCGACGGCGCGGCCAACCTCTTTGGCAAGTTGTCGCCGCAGAGCGAGTCCGGAAAAAAACTGCCTTCGGCCCTGATTGGCTCCCATATCGATACGGTGCCTTGCGCCGGGATGCTCGACGGCGCGCTGGGGGTCTTAACGGGACTGGAGTGCCTGCGCTCTTTGAACGAAAGCGGCCGGCAACTGAAGCGGCCCCTGGAAATGATCGCGTTTTCTGACGAGGAAGGCCGCTTTGGCGGCATGTTCGGCTCCCAGGCATTCTGCGGCCAGATAACCCCGGAAAAGCTTCACTCCAAGGACCTGGACGGGATCGTCCTGGGCGATGAAATGCGGCGGCGCGGCATGGATCCTCTGGAAGCTCTGGACGCGCGCCGCGATCCCAAGACAGTGCATTCCTACCTGGAACTGCACATCGAGCAGGGACCCGTCCTCGACAAGAGCAACTGCCAGGTGGGAATTGTGGATGCCATCACGGGACTTTTCAGTTGGGGCATCCGCTTCAATGGCGAGTCCAACCACGCGGGCACGACCCCCATGGACCAGCGGAAAGACGCCTTCATGGGCCTGGCGGAATTTGCCGCGGAAATCCCGCGCATCTTGGAAGAGAACGGCTCCGAACTCAGCCGCGCCACGGTGGGGAAAGCGCAGATCCTGCCCGGAGCGGTGAACACCGTGCCCGGGATTGTGGAGTTTTCCCTGGACGTCCGCGACACTGACACCGAAGTGCTGGAGCAACTCCGCGCCGCCATGCGGCGGGCGCTGTCCGCCATCGCCCGCCGCCGGGGCCTGATGTTGGACCTTCAGTTCCACGGCAACATCACCCCCGTGGCCTGCAACGCGGACATGGTCGATACCGTGGAACGCGCCGCTAAACGGCGGGGAATCCCCAGCATTCGCATGCCCAGCGGCGCCGCTCACGACGCCCAGATCGTATCCACCATAGCACCCGTGGCCATGATCTTTGTGCCCAGCCGCGGCGGCGTAAGTCATTCACCCCACGAGTGGACCGCGTGGGACGACATCGAAGCTGGCGCAAATGTTGCTCTGGACGTTCTGACCGATCTCGCCTCTGCGTGAGTGAACAAACTCTCAAAGCGGTCTATACTTAGACTCAAACATGGAAAGAAAGAACAATGACCGCCGCAGAGGCGCGGACTCCTTCAGCGATCCCCTCCGGGAAACCTATCGGGAATCCATCACGGACAATCCGGCCCACTTTCAGGCCCTGGAAACCCGGGATACCGCGCTACTCTGCATTGACTTACAATACTTGGACGCCGCGGAGGGTTACGGCATCTTCGCCGATCCGGACCGGTCGAACATTTCCGAGAGCAAACAACGTTTCTATTTCACCTCCCTGAAAAGCTACGTACTGCCTAATGTCCGAACCTTGCAGGACTCCTTCCGCGCCCGGCGCCTGGAAGTCATGCACACCCGCATCCAGTCCCTGACCATGGACGGGCGCGACCGGAGCAAAGGGCACAAACGGCTGGACCTGCTGGCCCCTCCCGGCTCGAAGGAAGCGGAGTTTCTGCCTGAAGTAGCGCCGATTAATGACGAGATCGTGGTGAACAAGACCGCAAGCGGCGTTTTTTCCTCCACCAACCTGCACTACGTGCTGCGGAACGTGGGGATCAATTCCCTCTTCGTGGTGGGGGTCTACACGAACGAATGCGTGGACACCACGGTGCGCGACGCCTGTGACCTGGGCTACCTGGTAACCGTGGTGGAAGACTGTTGCGCCACCGTCACCCCGGACCTTCACGAAGCCTCCATCAAGACCCTGCGCGACCGCTATGCCCGCGTGGTCACGCTGAAGGAGGCCTTGGAAGACCTCGACTACAGCGGTCCTCCCGTGGTGAAGATGGAGGAAGGTCAGGACGAAGCAGCCAGCCGCATCACTCGTCTGCCGAAGACAGCGGCGATGTAGCGCCCTCTATTCACCCCATCGCGCGAACTTCGTTCTCGCAGGTGCCGGACGCTTCCATTTCGGAGAGGTTCCGCAAGGTCGTGGCGGCGATGTTCCCCATGGCCTCCCGGGTGAAGAAGGCCTGGTGCCCAGTGATCAACACATTGGGAAAGGTCTGCAACCGGCTGAAGTAGTCGTCGTCGATGATCCGGTCGGACAAATCCTCAAAAAACAGTTCCGCTTCTTCCTCATACACATCCAGGGCCATCGCTCCGATCTTCTGGGACTTCAGACCTTGAATGGCGGCGACTGTATCGATCAGCGCTCCGCGGCTCGTATTGATCACCGTGACTCCCCGCTTCATCTGGCTGATGGTTTCCAGGTTGATCAGGTGATGGGTGTGAGGATTCAGCGGGCAGTGTAGGGAAATGATGTCGGACTCCGCGAACAGAGTCTCCAGCGGCACATACGTCACGCCGTCGGACAGGCAGGTTTCGTTTTCCCGGACATCGAAGGCGATGACCCGGCAGCCGAAACCCACCATGATGCGACTGAATACCTGCCCGATATGCCCGGTGCCCACCACGCCCACGGTCTTTCCATGCAGGTCGTAACCCAGCAGACCATTGAGGCCGAAATTCCCCTCCCGGACCCGGTTGTAGGCTTTGTGAATGTGCCGGTTCAGCGCGAGCAGCAGGGCCACGGCATGTTCCGCCACGGCGTGGGGCGAATAGGCCGGCACTCTCGCCACCGGGATTCCGGCTTCTTCCGCGGCGGCCAGATCCACATTGTTGAAGCCTGCACACCGTAGCGCCACGGCGCGGATTCCCAGGTCAGCCAGTTGCCGCAGCACGGCGGCATCCGCCACGTCGTTCACAAAGATGCACACGGCATCCGCGCCCTGCGCCAGAATGGCGGTCCGTTCTTCCAGCGCGGGCTCGAAGAAGGTCAATTCATGCTGGAAAGCCTCATTGGCGCCAGTCAAGGCCACACGGTCATACGGCTTGGTACTGAAAACGGCCACCTTCACGGGTCAGAAGGTTGGGCACGCGCCGGAACCTGTCAAAGCCGGCTGGAGAGAAAGACGCCGTTTTTCGGACGGGAAACGCTTTTCTTAGCGGAAAGCATAGACCACGGCCCATTCCGCCTCGGGATCGGGGCAGGAAGTGACCTCCACGCGGATGTAGTAGCTGTCCGTCTTATCGGGCAAGACCCGGGCGGCCGCGACGTTTCCTTTCTGCCAGCTTTCCTTTTCCACCAGAACGCCTTCGCTGTCGTAGATGTGGACGTTTATTTCCGCGGTTTCCTGGGAGCAGCCCACCCAGAACCAATACTCGTTCCGTTTGAACAGCAGGTGCTTGATAAGTTTGGTTTCGCCGGCCGCGAGATCGCCGTTCCACCAGTCTTCCCGGAGCACGTAGGGGTTTTCCTTCAGCTCCAGCTGAGGCACGGCGGCCTCGATCGCGAACGACCGGCCATCATGCACCAGAGCAAAGACGGTCAGCGCGCCAGAAAGCAACACCGCCACCGCCCCGGCCATCCAGGGCCAAGCCGGAAATTTCTTGAAAGGACGAGTTCTTGGGGGGAGTTCAGCGGGCATAAGCAAGGTCCGTAAGCGAACTGGTCAATTGTTCAATCTCCCTCACCTTCTCGGCGCTGACCGCGCCATTGGCATCCACGCTCATCAGCGTCTGCAGCGTGCGCAATCCGCCACCCACTTCGTCGAGCAGCCGCCCTTTCCGCGTGCGGGGCGGAATGGCTTCAAACCGGCGCGCCATGCGCTCCACCAAGTCCGGCTGATGCAGCAGTTCGGAACCTTCCGCGTTGTAGTTGGCGGACAGCAGCGAAGCCAGGGCATGCGTGCCGCCCAGCCAACCTCCAATGCTGACCATTTCCGCGAAGTCGCTGTCATGCATCCGTTCCATTGTATCGATAACGGTCTGGCGGGTGCGGTCCAGTTCGCGGCGAACGCCCGGCCAATCCCCCGTGTCAGCGCCGTCGATGATGGTTTGGGCGTGGACGAAAACGTCGTCCTTCACGCCCAGAGCCCCGGAAACTTTGAGCACTTCCCGGCCGATCCGCTTCACTTCTTCCCGGTCCTCCGCCTGCACGGCGATGAAGCCTTCCGCGATGACCAGGCCAAAGAGAATCGCGGAACGGGACCGGCTGGTATCCAGCACGATTTCCTGATTCCGGATCTGGCCCCGCCAGTTCTGCTGGCCCAGCTTGTCCAGCGACGTAAAGACTTCCTGCGGAATGGGAATGATGACGTCATCCACCAGCTGCGCCGGGGCCATGTTGAGATCGATCTTCTGGGGCGGATCGTCCGCGCGGCTCAGGGTGGAACCTAAGGAAAGTAGGGTCAAAACGGTGATACCCGCGCGTCTCATTCTTGGTGGGGTCATGGAGGCAACATGCACCTCCAAACATGGCGGCGCCATGTAAATTTTACGGCCCGGCCCCACGAACCGGTCTCCGGAAAGCGCTTTCTCTTGCCCGGCCGCCGAATCGCGGCGGCCAGTCCATGCCAGAGAACGCGCTACGCCGCCAAAGCCGTCTGGCGCCGCTGGAAAAGCCGCTCGCGGAACCGCGTCGGAGACTCTCCGGCATATTTCAGGAAGCAGCGGTTGAACTGAGACAGCGAATGGTAGCCCACGTCGTAGGCCACTTCAGTGATGCGCACGTTCGGATTCTTTAGCCGCTTCTTGGCCCATTCCACGCGGCTCCGGTTCACGAATTCCGTGAAGGAAAGGCCCGTGGTGCGTTTGAAGATCTTGCAGAAATAAAAGGGGCTGACATTCACGTGGTCCGCCACCATGTCCAGAGTGAGCTTTTCCTCCAGGTTTTCGAGGATGAAGCGCCGCGCTTCCGCCACCACGGTGGGCTCGGCCTGCTCCTGGCTCAGCGTCAAGCGATTAGCCAACTCTCCCAATTGCGCCGCAAAGGCCGTCAGGAGGCCAATGGCGCCCCGATAGCGGGCTTCGTCCACCACGCTCAACTCCCAGAAGGGCTTCTTGAGCTGTTCCTCCTTTTCCGAATCGGAACTTTTCAGGGAAAGCGAGGAGCGGATAGCCGCCCACTCAGCCTCCGAAGGCTCCCGGGTGGGCACCGGGGCGGTGCGCAGGTGAGCCACCACGTCATTTCCCACCGTGACCGGAACGGTGGAGATGCGCAGTCCCGCGAAGCACTCCGCGCTGCGCGGACAGGCCGCGCTCTCGTTCTTGGCCGGGTCCCACTTGGTCCGGCGGCAAACCTCGCGGAGCGCTCCATCTTCGCGCATCGCCCGGCAAAAGGCGTTGGGCTTGGCGCCGCTCCGGCACGGATGCCGCATGGTTTCGGGCGGATAGCACAGCTCCAGACTCAGGCCGGTCGCCGCCTGAAAAGCATCGCGGTAGGCGGAGAAAAGCGAAGACTGGCGCAGTTTTTCGACAATGGGAGACGTTTGCACAGCAGCATCAAAGGCATCCGGGCAGTTCTGTGAGCAGTTTGAATTCGTCATGTTCGAAGTGGGTTGTGAAAGCACTTCCAACATAAAAGGGCTCCCTGAACGGGTAAATTGGCAGCGTTGCCAGACGTGGCCTAGCGTAGGCCTGAAGAACCACCGTACGGAATTTGCGTACACCCCGCTACCGCCCTGGCATTCACCAGGGCGTCGAGCCGCGGAGAGTAAGCGGGAGGGGTCTCAGTCGAGGGCTCCAGTCTCCACCCACCGGACGGCATTGCGCACCAGTTCGTTCCCATCCGCCAAGCCAAGCTTCTCTTTGATGTGAGCCCGGTGAGCATCCACGGTACGCACGCTGACATTCAGAAGTTCCGCTACGGCGCGACTGCCTTTTCCCTCCCCGATGAGCCTGAAGACTTCCAACTCCCGGTCGGACAATCGCTCCATCTGGGACCGGTTGTCTCCCGCCTGATTGGCAAAGGCTTCGACGATCCGCGAAGAGATCTCCGCACTCAGGAAAATGCGCCCGCCCAGGACCGCGCGGATCCCTTCAATCAATTTCACCGCCGCCGCTTCTTTCATGATGTAACCGCGCGCGCCCGCCCGCAGCGCCCGCTCCGCATAGAGTCCTTCGTCGTACATCGAAACGATCAAGACTTTGAGGTTCGGGAACCTGGGTTTCAGATCCTTCACCATTTCCAGGCCATTCTTGTCCGGTAAATTGATATCGGCAATCAGCAGGTCCGGTTCGGCATCCTCAATCGCCCGGACTCCTTCAGCAGCGCTGCCGGCTTCACAAAAGACTTCCAGATCCGGCTCCGAAGAGATCAGCTGTTTCAGCCCATAGCGAACGATGGGATGATCATCCACGATCAAGATACGGACTGTCCTAGTCTGGGGCATCAAAGGTAAAGATGCCCGCGCCTGGATATTCCGCACCGTATTTATTGCTAACCTTTCCGCATTTGCGGCTCCAAGATGCGTTCCTCAGAGTAGCCGGTCGCGCAAGTAGCGCAGTTCCACCTCTGCCTCATCCAGTTGCCGGATCAGCCCGAGGATGATGCGGATACCTTTCATGTTAACCCCCTTGGCGTCGCGCAGTTCCCGTATCCGGCGCAGGAGATAGAGCGAACGTTCGTCGAAATAGAAAGTGCCGGTCTCCTCCACCACATGGGGCTGGATGTAGCCGGCGTGGCAGAAGTCCCGGATCAAGTCCGGGTGAAGGCCGGTGTCTTCGGCGGTTTCTTCGATGTCCGCCATCCCGGAAACCGTTCCGCCGCTGACGCGAAGGACTGTCATCTCGAAGTGTTTTTCTTCCATGGCCAATCCAGGCTGGGGGTTCAATGGGTTCAGGAGCGGGGCCGGAAGGAAGACGTGTCCCGCAGTTTTTCCCAAAGCGCTTGCTCCTCGGAAGTCACCGTCTCCGGAACGACAATGCGGATCACGGCATACAGGTCGCCGAAGGTGCCGTCTCCTTTGGGAAGTCCCAGGCCACCCAGGCGCAGCTCGCTTCCCTGCGCGGAACCGGGGCGCACCTTCAGTTTCACCTGTCCTTTGGGGGGCCGGACGTGGACTTCGGTGCCCAGCACGGCTTCCCAGGGCGCAAGTTCCAGGTCGTAGTAAAGATCGTGGCCCCGGACCCGGAAATCCGGGTGCCGCTCCAGGCGCACGCGCAGATACAGGTCGCCCGGATCCGCGCCGCCGGTGCCCGGCTCGCCCAAGCCTTTCAGGCGCAGCATCTGACCGTCCTGCACCCCCACGGGAACACGGACGGTGCCGGTCTGCAGGCGGGCGGGCTCGCCCCCGTGCCCCGGTTTCTGCAGGCGCAGGGTACGGGTGGAGCCCCGGTACACTTCGTCCAGAGTCACCATGATGTCCGTCTCCACATCGCTTCCCCGCCGCGCAAACCCGGCTCCGGCGCCACCGGCGGAGGAAAAACCACGGGAACGCCCTCTCCCGCCCTGACCGAAAAGCTGTTCGAAGAAGTCGGAAAACCCCGTTCCTTCAAAGTGGTAGTCGAAGCCTTCGCCCCCACCGCCGCCGGTGCTCCAGGTATAGCCGCCCTGCCCTCCGCCAAAGGGGAATCCGCCCGGTGGCGGCGTAAAGTCCGCGCCCTGCGCCCAGTTCGCGCCCAGACGGTCGTATTTCTTGCGCTTCTCCGGATCGCTGAGGACTTCGTAGGCTTCGTTCAGTTCCTTGAACTTGCGCTCGCCTTCCACCTTGTCCTCGGCCACATCAGGATGGTATTTCCGGGCCAGGCGGCGGTAGGCTTTACGGATTTCGTCTTCGCTCGCGTCCCGGGAAACACCCAGGATCTCGTAGTAGTCTCTATATTCGACCGGCATGGGAGGGGGAAAAAGGATCGTTCGATAGACAGACCACACTATGTTTCAAGGTCCCGGAAATTTCTACTCCCTGGTCTGAGGCATTTTCGACTTTCCCGTTCCGGCGACCCAAAAAAGAGCCCTCACTTCGCCATGCGGCGGCGGCGCTCCAAATGCCGGGAGGCGATAAACAGCGTAGCCAGAGAGCTAAGCGGCATCAGGATCGCCGCCAGCAGGGGGCTCATGTGTCCACCCAGGGAAAGCGTGACGGCCACGACATTGTAGGTCACCGCAAAGGAGACCACGGCGGCGGAAATGCTCCGCCGCTCCTTGGCCACCTGGAAAATCCGGCTCACGGCATGCAGGCCCCGGCCCAGGTAGTAAAAGTCCGCCTTCCCCTCCAGCAGTCCCGCCCCCACGGCGGGCGTTCCCCGGCACCCCGCCTCATCAAAGGCCAGGCTGTCGTTACCGCCATCCCCGATGTAGAGCGTTCGCTCCGGTTCGTGTGCCCGGATCCAGTCCGCCTTTTCCTCGGGCGACAGCCCGGCATGCCAATCGTGTATTTGGAGACGTTTCGCCAGCGCGCCCACGCGGGACTCCTGGTCTCCGCTCAGGATGGCCAGCTTCAGACCCGACCGGTGAAGCGCCTGTATTTCGACCTCCGCATCTTCACGCAGCGATTCTTCAAAGCGGAACGTTGCCAGCGGTTTGCCATCCACCGCAAACACGGCGTCCGCCTGGGTGAAACCAGTAGTCGGAGCGTCCATCGCCATGTCCTTCCAACCCGGACGGCCCAGGGACCAGCACCGCCCCTCTCCATCCCGAAAGACCACGCCCTGCCCCGGGGTGTCCTCCAGAGGAGCCACCAAGTCACCACTCGGTTCCGTCCACCCCTCACCCGCGGCCAGGGCTTCCCTCAAGGCCCGGCCCACGGGGTGGAGGCTGTCCCGCACCAGCAGGGCCAATCTGCCACGGGCCTCGCCATCCAGTTTCTTCAGGGCTTCCGGATTGGTCAGCCGCGGCGCTTCCATCGTCAGGGTGCCGGTCTTGTCGAAGACGACCCGCCGGATAGCCTTTAGCCGCCGCCACAAATCACTCGACCGGACGAACAGCCCCCGGCTCCGCATGCGGCCCTGGGAAATTTCATCCACCAGCGGCAAGGCCACTCCCAGAGCGCAGGGGCAGGACACCACCAGCACCGCGATGGCGACCTGCAAGCCCTGAACGGCGCCGCCATCCACCCGGACCAGCCACCACCACAGGCCCCCGGCCAGGGCCGCCAACAGCACCAGGAAAAGATACACCTGCAAGCCCCTCTCCACCGGGGCCCGGCGCGTGGCCGTGAGTTCCCCGCCCTTCATCAAACGGCTGAGCAGAGAATTTTCAAAGCGTTCCCGGGCCTGCAAGGTCACCGGCGCCCGCCCCACGTTCACCGCTCCCGCCGGAACGCGCCCTCCCGCTTCCAGGAGCCGCGCTTCGGGCTCGCCATTGATCCATTCCAGACTGAACTCCCCAGGCCCGCCTTCCAGCGCGGAGGCCACCGGCGCGGTGTCTCCAGGATCGAGGCGGTAGGTCTGGCCGGTATTCAGCTCCTCCGCGGGCGCCTCCCGGGGAATGGCTTCCGCGCCTTCGAGCAGGGTCACGGCTTTCAGGTTCCCGCGGTACTCCAGCACCCGGTGGCGGTTTTGCTCCAGCGCTCCCTCCTGCAACCAACGGCCCAGCAACATGAGAAAAACAAAGATTCCCACGAAGTCGAAAAACATGAGGTTCTCCACCTTCAAGGCCCAACCCACCAGCGATCCGCCATAGGCCGCCAGTAGCCCCAGGGAAATGGGTGTGTCCATGTGGATGGCTCCCAGCCGCAGGCTCCGCCAGGCCCGTTGGATGAAGTAGCCGCCCCCCACCAGCAGGGCCAGCGTGGCGGACGCCACCACCACCAGGTCGAACAAACTCGCCAGGAAAAAATCCGGCCCCATGCCGAGGTATCTCGGCAAGGTAAAAGCCATTGCGTTCAGGGCAAAAGCGCCGCAGAGGCCCAGCCGGGTGGTCAGGCCCCGGTGCCCGCCGCGCTCCCGCCGGTCCGCCGAGGCCGGCCCCAGGGCATACCCAAATTGCTGGAGTTCGCCGGCGAACGCCGTGGCATCAAATTCACCCGGCGACCACGTCAAGGCCATCCGGCCGGCTTGTACGTCTGTCAGGCAGCGCAACGCGCCCGGCTGCTTCCGGAAAACCCGCTCGATCAGCCAGACGCAGGCCACGCAGGACAGCCCCTGCACATCCACTTCCAAAGTGGCCGCCTGACCGCTTTCCCGAACCTTGGCTTCCGCCTCCGCCACGGCGTCTTTCAACCAGCCGTAGTCCCGTTTCTCGAAGACCAGGGACTTGACCGGCACCAGCTCTTTGGCGCCCTTGAGATCGTAGAAATGATCCAGCCCCCCGCCTTGGATCATCCGGTAAACAAACTGACACCCCGTGCAGCAAAATTCCCGGTGATCTTTCGAAGGGGTAAACACCGTGCCGCAGTGGCGGCACTCGGTCTTTTCCAGAACAACGCTCATGACCGGTCCATCCGGAAATTGGAAACTGCCTACATCGTGCAGCAACCGCCGCCGGTTTCAACAAAAGGCAGCGTATCGCGGAGACGCCAGGCAATGACCGCGGCGGTCAGAAGCGCCACCCCGCGCTGGAGAATGCTCAGGTGCGTGGGGTTCAGGCGGCGGCCCCACCAGCTCGTCTGAGTCTGCGCCACCCACAAAAGCGGCAGCGTGCCGAGGCCGAAGGCCAGCATGAGTTCCGCGCCCCGCACGGCGGAGCCGCTGAGTAACCCGATACCCACCATGGCGTACAGGGGACCGCAGGGAAGCAGCGGCGTGGCCACGCCCAGAGCCACGCCTTTCTTCCAGGGCGGCGCCTGGTGAAAGCGGAGCCGCCAACGCGTCAGAATGCCGGAAAACGCCGGAATACGCGGAATCCGCTTTTCCCAACCGAAGCCGATCACCACCAAAACCACGACCATGAACCAAGGCAGATACGACACCAGCGAATGGCCGGACAACACGGAGGGAATGTAGCCCACCGCTCCCGCGATGGCGCCCAACGTGGTGTAAGCCAGCATCCGGGCGCCCTGATAGCCCACCGAGGCCTGCAAAGCGGCTCCATCCCCCTGACGGCCACCCAGCAATCCTAAGCCGCAGGCCAGCGGTCCACACATGCCCACGCAGTGCAAACTCGTCACCAGGCCCGCCACAAAGGCGCCAGTCAGGCCGCTGACTTCAGGGAGCGTGCTCATGATTCTCCGCCTTCGTTTCGTTCTGGGTTTGCTCCTGGGCTTGGGTGGCCAGAGGGACGGCCTCCGGCTGGTTCTTCACCGCGATGATGATGAACACCGTCCACGCGGCGATCAGCACCACAAAGGCGAGGATGAAGAAGATCCAGGGGCGTTGCGCGAAAAACTGTTTCATGAGGGGCTGAGTTCTAAAGCTACTCGGCCGGGGCCGTGGCTGGAGTTACGCCAGGTTTTTCTCCTTCCGCCGCCTGCTTGCGGTCCGCGAAAATATACGAACTAGGGCCGAGGAATTCGAGTTCCTTCTTCAGATCGATATCTCCCGGTTCCACATGGATGTTCAGGTTGGCGCTGAAGCCTCCCTTGTAGTGATCGATCGGCATCTGCAGGAAGAAGGTCACCGAAGATTCCTGAAGGGGCTTCAGTACCACCGGTTCGTCAAATCCGCTGACCAGGAGTTCCGGCGGCGCGTCTTCCACCGTGATGGTGAAGGTTGTGGGAACGTCCCGCTTGGTCACCAGTTGAAGCTCGTATTGGTTTCGCACCGTGTCTTCAGTCACGTAAAAGGGTTCGCCCGCCATGCGGGAGATCGAGGCATCCGCCGAATGCAACTGGCTGAGAAAGGCGAACAGCACCGCGGCGCCAAAGAGCATGAGCACCGAATACAGGATGGTGCGCGGGCGGACGTACTTCGTCTTGCTCCCGGCCAGGCCGTTCAGAGAATCGTAGCGGATCAGCCCCTTCGGCCGCTTCAGCTTGGTCATGATGGTGTCGCAGGCATCGATACACGACGCGCAGCCAATGCATTCCATCTGGAGGCCGTTGCGGATGTCGATACCGGTGGGACAAACCTGCACGCAGCGCAGGCAATCCACGCAGTCGCCCTTCGAGGAATCGGACGCCTTGCCCCGCGGCTCGCCCCGCTTTTCGTCGTAGCCCACCACCATGGTGTTGTCGTCGGTCAGGGCGGACTGAATCCGGCCATAGGGGCACAGGATGATGCAGAACTGCTCCCGGAACCAACTGAAGGCGAAATACAAACAGGCCGTCAAGAAGGCCACCACGCCAAAGGCCTTGGCGTTCGCCAGGGGCGACTGCTTCATGTACTCATACAGGCGTGGGATAGAGACAAAGTAGGAAAGAAAGACGTGCGCGATGATGGCGGAAATGAGCAGGTAGATGCCGTGCTTGATGACGCGCTTCGCAATCTTCGTTCCCGTCCACGGCGCCGCGTCCAGCTTGCGCCGGGCTCCCGCGTCTCCGTCGATCAGGCGTTCCACCCGGCGGTAAAGGTGCTCCAGGAAAACGGTGTAGGGACAGGTCCAGCCGCACCAGAGCCGCCCGAACAAGGAAGTGACATAGAACAGGCCAAAGCCCAGACCGGTAAGAAGGAAGAAGGCCAGCCACAGGTCCTGGGTGACAAAGGTCATTCCGAAGAAGTGGAAGCGGCGGGCCGCCAGATCGAAGAACACCGCGGGATGCCCGCCGATGGGAATCCACGGCAGCAACACGTAGATGGCCAGGAGAATGAACCCCGTGATCCGGCGCCAGAGAGTGAACCGCCCCGACACATCGGAGGGGTGGAGAAAGAACCGCGAACCATCCTGATTGATGGTGGTGACCGAAGCGGTATTAGGACGTTTTAGGACAAGCATGGGAGGTGGCAGCAAAGGTTGACGAAAATAACTATATAACTAAACAACGATACGTTGGCGGCGGTTGGGGGAACGCATTCATTTGTACTTTTTTTCCTCTTTTGGCGGTGGAGAGCTATTGATCGCCTGCCCCCGGGGTCTCGGCGGCGGGTTCTTGAAGCTTTGGCGAGTCCGGCGCCAACTTGGGCTCCGCTCCTCCGGTTGCCTCTTGGTTGGTTTTCAGAACAAAGGACACCACTTGAAGAATATCGGTCGCGCCGAGCTGAGCCTTCCAGGCGATCATGCCCTTGGTGGGGTCGGGAGATCCGTTGGTGACCAGGTTGAAAACGTCCATGGGCTCGTAGCCGAACTTCCAGACATTGTCATTCAGCGGAAGCCCCGGCAGCGGCACCCCATTCAGGGTCGCCGAAAGGTCCGCTCCGTGGCAGGCCACACACTTGGCGGAGAAGATCTCCTTTCCTTTCTGCACCACGCTGGCGTCCTGCGACATCTTGCGCAGCGCTTCGTTATCCAGACTGGCCAGGACCTTTTCCATCTCCTCCGACTTCTTCGCATCCACCACGGCCAGCTTGGTTTCCAGCTTCTGGCGGTCGCTCTTCAAGAACGGCGTCTGGTAGTAGATGAACCAAAAGAGGACGAACCAGACAATCGCGCCGTAAAAGGTGAAAAGCCACCAGTTGGGCAGACGCTGATCGTATTCCTGAATGCCGTCGTAGACGTGTTCCCGAAGGGTCACGCCCTCGGGCAGTTCATCCGGGGTGACAAGGTGTGAATCGTTTTCTGAGGTGGAATCCGGCATGGTTAACTTACTGTTCAGATTCTTCATTCTCGCCCAGCGGCAAGTGAGCCATGTAGTCCGCTTTGCTTCGTTTCATCAGCAAAGCACGAACGGAAAGCACCAGGAAGATCCCAAAGGTCAGGCTGAACGCGATGACGGGGAGCACCTGCTGCCAATCTTCGATGACAAGACGTTTGAACATTTTCCTTAGTAGTTAGCTCTTTGGGATTGAGTTATTCTCTCTTCTGATTTTCGCGGGACGCGCTGTTCATTCGGCCTCGGAGAGAGTCAGTTGCTCTTTGTGATCGTCCGGAATGTCCGGCATGATGGGCGAGGGCCGGTTGTCCGGAACGGATCCCGGCTCCACGTCATCATAAGCGCCCAGCTTCTGCAGGTAGGAAATCAGGGCAACCATTTTCCGCTCGGCCAGATAGTCTCTGGCTTCTTCGGGGCTGCCCGCCTCCACGGGAATCTCCACGCCTTTTTCCGCCAGCGTGGCGGCAATGGCCAGGGCCTGTTCGCGGGCGTCCTGCTCGATCTCGTCGCGGGTCATGGCCGGGTAAGGCACGCCCAGTTGAGTCTGAACCGCGATCTTCTTCGGCAGGGCCTTGAAGTCGATCTTCTCCTCCGCCAGCCAGGGGTAGTTTGGCATGCGGGACTTGGTGGTGGACCCCTGCAGACTGCGGGGATTCATGAGGTGCTTGTAGTGCCAGTCATTGCTGCGGGCGCCGCCTTCCCGCGCCAAGTCCGGTCCGGTCCGTTTCGAACCCCATTGGAAAGGGTGGTCGTAGATGGACTCGCCCAGGCGTGAGTAGTCACCATACCGCAACACCTCGGGCACCAGGGTCCGCACCATCTGAGAGTGGCAGTTGTAACAGCCCTCACTGACGTAGATGTCGCGTCCGGCCAGTTCCAGCGGCGTGTAGAGCGTTTGGAGCCGGTCTTCCACGTTCTTGGCGCGGTTCACCGTCACGGCCGGAATGATCTGGACCATGCCCCCGATGGCCACCGCAATGAGCACGAAGACGGAGAAAGGCAGATAATTGTGCAGCAGGCGCTCGTGCCAACCAACCCAGCCCTCCTTATTCCGCCGGAAGGCCCGGATCGCCAGGAAAGCCATGACACCGGCCCCCAGGAGGCTCATCAAGTCCGCGCCGGGCGGCAGGAAGAACCAGAGGATGACAAACAGGAGGTGCCAGCCGGTGTAGGTGATCGGGTCGTTGCGGAAGGCATCCCGCCACGACATGCGGTCCTGAATGTCCGGACGCTCCACATACACCTCGCGGGTTTCGTTGACCGGTTTTCCGGCGCGGGCCGTTTTGAAGATGTTGATGGCCAGCAGGATGAAACCCGTCAGGTAAAGCGTGCCGCCGATGGCGCGAGTCAGCATCATGCCCCAAACCGAAGGCGCCATGGCCGTATCGACAAACTCATTCACCACGCGGGTGCCGGATTCGTCGAGCTGGTTGAGCATGAGAGTTTGGGAAATACCCGACACCCACATGGAAGCCACGTAGAGGAGAATGCCGACCAGGCCAATCCAGAAATGAACGTTGGCCAGGTCCTTGGACCATAGTTTGGTTCCCCAAAGCCGCGGGGCCAGCCAGTAGAACATGCCCGCCGCCATGAAGCCGTTCCAGCCCAGCGTGCCGCTGTGCACGTGGCCGATGGTCCAGTCCGTGTAGTGAGAGGTCGCGTTGATGGCGCGGATGGACAGCAGCGGCCCTTCGAAAGTGGACATGCCATAAAACGTCACGCCGACCGCCAGGAACTTCACGACCGGGTCGGTGCGCAGCTTGTCCCACGCGCCGCGAAGGGTGAGCAGACCGTTCAGCATGCCACCCCAGGAGGGGGCCCAGAGCATCAGGCTGAAGAACATTCCCAGCACCTGCAGCCACTTGGGCAGGGCGGTATTCAGCAAGTGGTGCGGCCCCGCCCAGATGTAAATAAACACCAGCGACCAGAAGTGAATGATGGAAAGCCGGTAGGAGTAAACAGGCCGGTTCACCGACTTCGGGATGAAGTAATACATGATGCCGAGGATGGGCGTCGTCAGGAAGAACGCCACGGCATTGTGCCCGTACCACCACTGCACCAGCGCGTCCTGCACCCCGCCAAAGATGGGGTAGCTGTGCGTGAAGCTGGTGGGGATGGAGAGGTGGTTCACCACGTAAAGCATGGTGACGGTAATGATGGTCGCGATGTAGAACCACAGCGCGACGTAAAGGGAAGGCTCGTTCCGCTTCCTAAGCGTCCAGAAAAAGTTCACCGCGAAGGTCAACCAGATGACCGCCACCAGAATGTTAATGGGCCAGATCAGCTCCGCGTACTCCTTGCCGCGCGTCAGGCCGGCGGGAAGAGTGATCGCGGCCAGGACAATGATCGCCTGCCATCCCCAGAAATGGATCTTTGTCAGGAGATCCGACGCCGTGCGGCACTTGCACAGCCGCTGCGTGGAGTAATAAATCCCGGCGAACATCATGTTCCCCACGAACGCGAAGATGGCCGCATTGGTGTGCAGCGGCCGGAGCCGTCCGAAGGTGATGTACTGGAGCCCCTCGGACTTGAACAACCCAAAGGTAACGGTTTCCAGAAACTTCCCGTTCATCTCCCAGAAGTTCAGCTGAAAGGCGGCTATCACGCCCGCCAGCATGGCCACAAGGCCCCAGGTGATGGACGCCACCATGAAGTGGCGCACGGACCGGTCGTCGTATTCGATGGTAGTCTTATATGCGTTCATTGGTCTTTCTGGTGGCCGGAGGGGGCCGAAAAGTCGTCGTCGCCGTCAAACGGAATCAGGGAATCGCGTTCGACACCGCCCGGGCCACGCTGCTTTCTTTCCCTCACAAAGAGAAAGAGAAACAGGACGGCAAATAACAGGCTGAGGAAAAGTGTCAGCGCGAGCACTTCCATGACTCGAAGAAACAGGCTATCGGATTGGCTTGGGTTGGTGGCACGCAGCAGCAGAGAAAGCCCTGGGGCTGTGTGGAGACAGATTACGCCGCTCCGCAATTCAGGCTGCGCAACAGTTGTCAATTTTGTGCACGATTTGTTCCATTGAACCAATTAATCAAGCAGTGATAGCCGGTACTCGCTCATACTCATTGTTTTGGGCTCTCTTACGGTTCCCCCCTGTTTTCTTGTCTCTATTCGTGGCATCATACCAGAACAAAGGGACTTGTCTGACAATGCCGTCTCATTCCATCCGCCGGATCCACCCACTTTTTCCCACCGCTCATGTCCGAACGCCCCCCAATTCCCGGAAAAGGCCAAGTCCGGGCCACTCTATTGGAAAGGAAGCTCTATGAGGTGGAGATGCCCAACGGGTTTCGCACCAGGGCCTACCTGACCGGTGACTCCCCTCCCCCTCCCTCCACAGACCTGGAAGGAGAGACCGTCGAGTTGGAGTTCTCCCCCTACGACATGAGCCGCGGCCGCATTGTCCGTTGGGGCGGTTAGGCTTGGCGCTGGCTTCCGCGGCCTTTTCCGAGGCCTCTGTCTCATGCCGGCTCAGCCCGCTTCGGCTTGCTTTCGCATATCCATATGGCACGATGAACGTATACTTTATAAGGAGAGATTCCAATCGGACGAAATCCTCCAGGAAAACCATCAATACCCATAGGCATGAGCGACAAGACAGACCATGAATCCAGCGCCGAGTTCGAAGCGGGCAAAGCCCACGCGATGCAGGCCGCCGACGAACTGCGCGAGGCCGCGATCAAGAAGGCCGACGAACTGCGCCACGCCGCTGAAAACCGGGTGAACGACTTGAAAGAAAAAGCGACCGAGAAAGCCGAGGAACTGCGCCGCGCCGCCCACGACCGCGCGGACGAGTTCCGCGACTACGCGGAAGAAACCTACGCCCACGGACGGGAGCGTCTCGATGACTGGCGCAGCGACAGCGAACACTACATCCGGGAAAATCCCGCGAAGTCCGTGTTGATCGCGCTGGGCATTGGCTTCCTGATCGGCCGCCTTTTCAAGTAAAGACGCCGGAAAGGGGCGCCATTGGCATCATTCCGCCGGACATCGTCCTCACTTCATACTGACCCACTCAGCGCAAATCGCGCGGCCCGAGTCCCGTTGCCTTGATGGCGCCGGGACTCTTTGCCACATTAGGACGTGTGGACAAATTCCCAAACTGCCCGGATGGGATGAGAAGAGGAGATCGAATCAGCGCCGCAAGCGGCGAATTTTCCAAAAACGCGGCCCATTTTACGCCGGGCTGCGTTCCGTCTCCCTCTGTTGGAACCACACCCAACGGCGCTCAGCGCGCCTTGCCAGCCGTAAAATGGTCTCGCGCCGGGCAGTCCGCCAATTGGTCCACG
Source organism: Verrucomicrobiia bacterium (assembly GCA_030427505.1). Taxonomy (GTDB): domain Bacteria; phylum Verrucomicrobiota; class Verrucomicrobiia; order Verrucomicrobiales; family DEV007; genus JAUICH01. The sequence goes on along the minus strand of JAUICH010000016.1, from coordinate 63,652 downwards.
CATCCTAGAGGAACCCATGACTGACGGCCGTCATCCGCGCTACAGAGAGACCGGGCCGGGAGGCGTCCGCGGCATCGTGATGGCCTTGCTGAGTTCCCTGGCGGACTACCTGAAGGCTCGGACCGAACTGCTGCGGTTGGAAGCCCGCGAAGCCGGAGCCACCGTGGGCCACCGCATCGCGCTGGTGGCCGGAGCCGTCCTCCTTTTCTTCTTCGCCTACGTCTGCCTGGCCACGGGACTGGTGCCGCTCATCGCGAAAGCCCTCGACAAACCCTGGCCGGTTATCGCCCTTTACGGGGCGGGTCTTCATGCCGGCCTCGGCATCGGTCTGCTCGTCGCGGCCAAAAACCTGCCCGCCAAGTCCTTGTTTCAGGACACTATCAAAGAATTCGAAAAAGATCGCCAATGGCTAAGGGATCAACAGGACAAAGAGTAGATCGCGAGGCGCTGATTGCCGAACTGGCGAGATCCCGCGCCGGACTGGCCCGCCAGGCCGACCGTCTCGGCGGAAAGATCAATGTCCCGGAACGGATCCAGACAAACTTTCAGGATCACCTCATCATGTGGCTGGGTGGCAGCCTGGCGGCAGGCTTTCTGATCTCCAAATTTCTGCCCATCACCATCCGGACAAAGGGCGGCTCCAAGGAGAAAGGAAAGTCCGGGGCCTTGCAAAACCTGGCCGCGTCCACGATTTTTGGCTTGCTAGGAATTGCCGGTAAACAAATACTCCGCCACTACATGCCAGACTTGAAAAACCTGGCGCTGAAACAGCTTGATAGCTGGTGGGGCAGACTCCCGGACCCCCTGTCATCCGATGATGACATACCGGATAACCGGTGGGGCTGAGCAGCCGCCCCTTCGCCCCGCGAATCACCGATTGAGGCTTGCCTCTACCCACCCCCAAAAATTACACATCTCTCATGTCAGACACCGTTCCTGTTCTCGATCACGTTGATGAATACCTGAGGCTGGCTCAGGAGTACGAATGTTCGGACGTCCACCTTTCCCCCTTCCGCAAACCTACCTGGCGCCGCTACGGCCTCCTTCAGCCGATCTGGGAAAACGCTGAAGACATGACTCCCGAGGACACTGAAAAGCTGGCCCGCCGCTACCTGCCGGAGCCGGAACTGCAGCGTCTCGAAGAAAAGGGCGACGTGGACTTTGCCTACGATCCCGGGTTCGGGCGCTTCCGCGCCAGCGTGGTGAAGCAGCGCCTGGGCTGGGAAATGGTCTTCCGTGTCATCAGCACCAACCTCCGCACCATGGAGGATCTAGGCCTGCCCGAAGCCATTAAGCCGCTGCTGGAATTCCACAATGGCCTGATCCTGGTCACCGGCGCGGTCGGTAGCGGTAAGTCCACCACCCTGGCCTCCCTGATCGACCGGATCAACAAACAGCGCACGGATCACATCATCACCCTGGAAGACCCGATCGAATACGTCATCGAGTCCAAAGGCTGCCATGTGAACCAGCGCGAGGTTCACACCCACACTGACTCTTTCTCCGCCGCTCTGCGCGCCGCTCTTCGTGAAGATCCGGACGTGATCATGGTGGGTGAAATGCGGAACCTGGAAACCATCTCTCTGGCCATTACCGCGGCGGAAACCGGTCACTTGGTGCTCGCCACCCTCCACACCGGCAGTGCCGCCCGTACCCTGGACCGTGTGCTGGACGTGTTCCCCACCGACCAGCGGGAACAGATCCGCATCATGGTCAGTGAATCTCTGCGAGGCGTCGTCAGTCAACAGTTGGTGCCCAAAGCGGACGGCTCGGGCCGGGCTCTGGCGCTGGAACTGCTCGTCAACTCCCCCGCCGTCTCCGCCACCATCCGCGACGGCAAAACCTTCATGCTCCCCGGTATCATGCAGACCGGAAAGAACGTCGGCATGATCCTGATGGATGACGCCCTGCTGGAACTCTACGAATCCGGCATCATCACGCGCGAGGAATGTATCTCGCGGGCCGCCGATCAGATCGAAATGCGCAAAGTACTAGCCGCCTGATCCACCGGCGCCCCAAAATCCGAATACCCCAAAATTTCCATGCCTGTCATTGACCAATATTTTCAACACATCGTCGCCACTGGCGCCTCCGACTTGCACCTCAGCGAAGGTCAGCCGCCCAAGATACGATTGCACGGTTCGGTTCAGGCCATCGCGGACGAAGCCCTGCAAGGAGACACGCTCAACCACATGCTGAGCGAGATCTGCGAGGAACGGGCCTACGAACGCTTTCTCGAAAAAGGCGACTTGGACTTCGCCTATGAAATGGACCGGGACTCGCGCTTCCGCTGCAACTACTTCAAGCAGAACAACGGTCTGGGCGCGGTCTTCCGCTTGATTCCCACCAAGATCGCCTCGCTGGATGACCTGGGCATTCCCAAGTCCGTCGAACGCTTCGGCGACATGCGGTCCGGCCTGGTCCTGGTCACCGGCCCGACCGGTTCCGGAAAAAGCACCACCCTGGCGGCTCTGATCGACTACATCAATCAGACCTACTCTCGCCACATCATCACGGTGGAAGAGCCGATCGAGTTCGTGCACTCAAACAAGAAGAGCATCGTCACCCAGCGGGAAGTCGGTATTCATGCCCCGACATTCTCCGACGGTCTGCGCGCCGCTCTGCGTGAAGACGCGGACATCGTGCTCGTGGGTGAGATGCGCGACCTGGAAACCATTTCCCTGGCTCTGACCGCCGCGGAAACCGGTCTGCTCGTGTTCGGCACTCTGCACACGAACAATGCGCGCAAAACGGTCGACCGTCTGGTCGACGTCTTCCCCTCCGATCAACAGTCCCAGGTGCGCACCATGCTTTCCGCTTCCCTTCGTGGAGTCGTGGCTCAGCTTCTCATGAGGAAAGAGAGTGGCGGCCGCGTGGCAGTGAACGAAGTGCTTGTGGCCACACCGGCCGTCGGCGCGGTCATCCGCGAAGGCGCTACCCAAAAGCTCTACGACATCATCTCCGGCGGCCGCGAAGCGGGAATGCAGTTCATGGACGACGCCATTTGGGCCAAGATGGTGGACGGCACCGTCAGCGCCGTCGAGGCCTACATGAAGGCCATCGACAAAACCCGGTTCCGTAGCGCTCTGCCCCCCGAACACGCCGAACTCGGCAACGCGGGCGGCGGCTCCGAAGAACGGAAGCGCTAGGCTTCCCGGCTTCCCGCCCACCTTCCCCACAGCGGGCATCAGTGCCCGGAAACACTGGCGGCTTCCCTGGAGAGGCTATCGCTTTGCCTTTCCCGGGATTGCCCGGTTGCGTTTCCTTGGCGGAGTGGAACAGGGAACAATCGCCATGAAGCCCCGGTTTTTCGCAGTTTTTCGGGAATTTTCATAAATACTCAAATAAAATTTTTAAAACTAATAAAATTCTCAAATACCTTGATATTTAAGGTCTCTTTACTAAGCTGGACGAATAATCCATGCTTCGATGAGACCAATTTTTCCCCGAATGCCGGTTCCGCCACCGGTACGATCCCGCTGGATCTCTTGGGCTCTCCCCGTCGCCTTGACGGCTTTTCTCGTAGCGCTGGCCTTCGCCTTCACGGCCCCTCAAAGCTTTGCTCAAGATAGTCCCGCCGCTCAGGCTTCCATGAGCGATGAAGACGTGCTGGAGCGCATGTCGCTGCTGTCGATGGACAGCCTCGTCGAGCTCGTCATGCTCTACCAGCGTCTGGACAACCAGAAAATGGTGGAGGCCCTGACCGCCGAGATCAACCGGCGCAATCCCACGGGCGCCCCGCCATTCACCTTCCCAAGCACGGAGGACTTCGCGGGCGGCATCCAGGAGCCGGACGATCCCTATGACGCCTTTGAGAACCGGCTGGAGCTTCTCATGAATTCCAAGCGCTACGATGAAGCCATCCAGGAACTGGAAGACCTGAAGAAGCGAGACTTCAACGGCGTACCCTTCCGCTTCGAGCCCGACTTGGCGGACGCCTACGCGGAAAGCGGTCAAACCGAGACAGCCAAGGCGCTCTACGAGTCCATCGCTGGAAACGCTGCCTTTCCAAAAACAGAACAGGACGCTGCCCAGAAGTGGCTGGAGGATTTTGCCCGGAACGAAAAGATCAAAGAAGCCTATGCGAACTTGGCCCTGCGCCGGCACAAGGAGGCCCTCGCGCTGGCCGGGAATCTAAGGCAGACCAACCCTGGCCAGCCAGAGGTAGAACTCCTCTACGCGGAGTGCCTTTCCGCCAACGGCCGGTACGGCGAGGCCCTGCCTCTCCTGGAGAAATTGCGGGCCGATCCAGTCTATCAGGGCCAACCCTTCACGGGCGAATTCGAACTGGCCGAGTCTTTGCGGGCCGCGGGCCGTCTGGAGGACGCCCAGGCAGCCTACGGCCGGGGCCTGGCTCAGACCGGTTTGACTCCCCAGGAAATCAAGGACGCCCGCTCCGGCGCCATGGAAGTATACCGGCAACTCGCGGACTGGGCTTCCGCGTCCAGCGAAGTTCTCGACGAAGACGAGGGCACCATGGTCGCCACCTCTTTCGAGGCCTGGAACAAAGTCTCGGACAAAGTTCACGTGGGCGTCCGCTCCTACTTCGATCATGTGGACCTCAACAAAGGCGGCGTCATCGACCGGAAGAGTGCTTCCAACGCGTACGGAGATGCCCTGTTTCGCTACAGCCTTCCGGACCAGCATTACTTGAAAGCCTGGGTCGGCGGCGGTTCTGGGGACGATGTCCGCATTGGCGCTCAAGCGGGTAAAGACCGCCTTCACTCCAGCAAGTGGCGCTACTCTCTTTCCTATGCCGCAAACGAACGCGCCATCGACAGCCAGCAGCTAGTGGCCATCCAAGGCTCGGAAGACCGGGTCCAGGCGGATGCCGCCGGCATGGTGGCGGGCAAATACGAGGTGAGCGCAAATGCTTACGGACGGTCCGTTTCCGCCCAGGGCGTGGACTTGGGTAACGGCTTCGGCGGAGAGCTGGACATTTCCAGGGTCGTTAGGAAATCAGTTACCGAGACCTTCGTCACCAAGGTGGGCTACCGCCTGGACTATTCCCAATTTGACGCGGACCGCCTGAACGCCGAAGACCTGGACCGGCTGGGCTTCATCGGAGACGACCCGGCGGAAGGCCGTCTGCTCGGCGAAACCTTTATCGACCCCACCTACCATCAGCAGGGCTTCTACATCGACCTGGGTTTCGACGTAACCGAAAAACTGTTCGCCTATGCGAATGCCGGACTGTTTTATGACTTCGAGAGTGAGGGTCTCGAATACCAGCTTTCCGCCGGCCTGCTCTATGATTTTTCCCAACGCGCCGCGCTGGAGTTGGGCGGGGCGTATTACTCCAATGGCACCGGCGCCAGCAGCGACTCTTCCGTGCTTATTGGTTCCGTGGGGTTGAGAGTGTTTTACTAAACGCGCGGTCTGGTTAAAGTGCGGGCCAGCGGATGAGTCGTCGTAACGCCAACCCCACCCCTCGGATCAAGAAGACCGGCAAGCGCTGGCTTGGCGCTCCCTTGGACGCCACCCTTATTTTCCTGGCCCTGGCGGCGACCAATTTCTGGATCAACCGGGACGACCCGGGATGGACCGGCCTCAACCCCACTCCCTGGTTACTGCTGCCCGTGTTTCTAGGGGGGCGCTACGGCAGCCGGGGCGGAATCTCCGGAACCATCCTCGCCATCGGCGCCATTTTGGCGCTTCAGTTCTTTTTGAACGGCACCCCACCAGGACTCGCTCTCCGGGAGGAGCCCTACTTCTTTCTGGCTCTCCTGATCGGGGGCGCCTGCGGCAGCTTGATTCACTTCCTGCTGGAAAGCACCTTGGGCCCTGAGAAGGAACTGCAGGACACCTTAATTCAGGCCAATCAGAAGATGGAACGGGAGATTTCCGTCTATCGAGAGAACGAAGCTTCTCTGACGGATGTGCTCCTGGATCATGGCGCGGAATTCGCGCCCCTCGATGAAAGAATGCGGCGTCTGTTTGCTCCCGGCGCGCCGCCGCCGGAGCAGGGCTTCCTGAAGCTGGCCGCCGAGTTCTTTGACGTGACCGAGGCCGCCATCTACACCGGCAAACGGCCCGGCTCGCCCCTGGAAATGTCCGCCGTCATCGGCAACCGCTCCGCGTTCCAGGAAGAGATGCGCCCTTCCGGTACCCCCATGGTGGCCGCGGCGCTCACCGCCCGGAAGCTGGCCACCTGCCGGCACCTGTGGCGGGGCGAGTCCCTGGAAGACTCCGCCTACCTGGCGGCCATTCCCTGGTTTGCTCCTGGAGGCAGTGCCTGCGCGCTCCTGCTGGTCAGCCACATCCCAGTGACCCTGGTGTCCTGGGAATCTCTCGCCCGGCTGGAAGCGCTCTTTTCCTGGACCATGGAACAAGCCATGCAAGTGGAAGCCGCGAAAGCCGTCACGGAGGCGGACCCTGGCTCCATTCTCCAGCCCGATGACTTCGAAGCCGCTATCGAACACGCCCTGGAGTACGCCACGACACGCGCGGTTTCTTCCAGCCTGGTGATCTTCCAGTCCGCGCCGGATGCCCCCGACACACTGAAGGCGGACTTTGTCCGCGCCCTGCGATCCACGGCACAGCCTCTGGACGTTATCGGAGCCGTGCCGGTCAAGGGCGTCCAGTCCGCCTACGCCATCGCGGTGCTGCGGCCGGCGGGCACCACCGTGGGCTCCAAGGGCCTGGCGCACCGTCTCCTTTCCCACATTCCCCGTGGGCCGGAATTGATCGACTACCGCATTCTCCAGGTGGAGGACGCCGCTCAGTTCCGGCAGCAGTGGCAAGAACTCCGTACTCAGGCGAAGCCGAATGTATAACGTTCCCCTGACCATCGCCTTGCTTATCCTGGGGGGCCTGGACGCCGCCGCCGTGCTGATTTACGACGGCCAGATTGGCACCACCGGCCTGCCCCCCTTTCCCATCGCCCTGACCCTTCACACCTTGGCAACGGTCTTGGCTCTGCTCTGCCTTCTGGTCTACCCGCCCTTCAAGAACCGGCCCGGAAATGGCACCTACGCCGTTCTGCTCTCTCTGTTCTTCTACCTGACGCCCGTGATTGGGCCGCTGGCCTGTTCCGTCCTGATATTGACCAATTCTTCCCGCGGCAACCGCCAGGAAAAGGACGGCCGCTTCATCCTGGGCAACCCCCTGCTCGAACACCCGGAGCGCGGGCCGGCCATGAAGCGCACCCCCTACCCGCCCATCGCCCACCAGCTCAGCGCGGGCCAGACGTCCCTCCTGCGTCAATCCGTCTTGCGGCTGAAGCGGCAGGTTAGCCTGAAAGAGGTGCGCCTGCTTCGCGCCCTTCAGGAGTACGAAGACGCCCATGTCCAACTGACCGCCCAGGGCATCCTGGCGGCCATTGTGGAGCGCCTGGAAGACCAACTGCAAAAAGCACGGGCACTCGTGGAAGAATGCCCCAAGGCCGCCCAGGCTCACATCCGCCTGGTGGAGGTGCTCCTGCACGCCCATGCCGTGGGCGTGTATTCGGAGGATGAGGCCCACCGCCTCCTGGAAGAAGCCGTCGCGCGAGTGGATACGGGGCTTCATTCCTGTCCTGAAAGTGGCCGCCTGCTCTACCTGAAAGCCCTGTGTCTTTTGAAGGCCGGGCGGACCGATGCGATTCCCGACTTGTACGGCCGGCTCCTGGCGCTGCCGCACGCCAAGAAATGGGCCACCGCCGTGGAGATGGAGTACTTTGCGCGCATCGGAAACTGGCAGCGCGGCACCGAGACCTTCCGCCGGGCCCTCGTCGAAGGGCATCAGCTCCCCCAAGGCGCCCAGCTCTTCTGGCTTTACCCCCGAACCTTGATCACGACCAACGCCTAGTGGCCAAAACTAAGCACAACGCCGAGATCGACGTGTGTCTCCTGCTGGAGGGCACCTATCCCTACGTTCGCGGCGGGGTCTCCACCTGGGTTCACCAGATCATCACCGCCCTGCCGGAGGTGAATTTCGCCATCGTCTACATTGGCTCCAAGCGAAAGGAACGCGGCCCAGTCCGCTATGACCTGCCGGAAAACGTCCTTTCGCTGAAAGAAATCTACCTCTTCGACCCGGGAACTCAGCCTTTCCGCCCAGTCGCCAAATTCCGCCGCGAATGGGAAATCCTCCAGTCGGCGGCGGACGAACTTTCCGTGAAGCTGGGCGATCCGGAGCGGAAAGCCCGCGAAATGTCCGGCCTCTTGCTGGCCATGTCAGAACTTGCCACGCAGTGCAGTTTCCCGCGCTTCTGGCAGGATCGCCGTGCCTGGAACCTGGTCTCCACGATTTACCAACGGCACTTCGCCGGGGAGTCGTTCATCGACTTTTTCTGGACCGCCCGCTTCATCCTGGAACCTCTATGGCGCCTCTTGGCCTCCGAGCCCGTGGTCCCGGACGCGGCGGTCTATCACAGCGTGTCCACCGGCTACGCCGGTGCCCTGGGAGCCGTGCTGAGTCACAAGCGGCAGAAGCCCTTTCTCCTTAGCGAACACGGCATTTACGTGCGCGAGCGAATCGCCGAACTCCAGCGCGCCCGGTGGATTCCCTCCAAGAACAGCTTGAGCCGCTGGCGCACCGGCGCCAACCCGCTTCGCCAGTTGTGGATCGACTTCTTTATCGAACTCGGCCGCTTCAGCTACGGCGCCGCCAGCGAGATCGTGGCCCTCTTCCGGCGCAACGCGGACTACCAGGTGGAGTTCGGCGCCCCGCCCGAGCGGGTGCGCGTAATTCCGAACGGGATAGATCCCGAGACTTTCGCCGACTTGTTAGAGAAGCGGGAAGAGCAGCGGCAGCAGCATCCGGAACGGAAATTGGTGGGCTTCATTGGCCGTGTCGTGGCGATCAAAGACGTGAAAACACTGCTCCGGGCCGCCCGTCTCACGGCGGAGCAACTGCCGGAAGCCCGGTTCCTGATCATTGGACCCACCGAGGAGGAGCCGGAATACTTTCAGGACTGCCTGAATCTCTGGCGGCGGTTGGAGTTGGAAAACCATGTGACTTTCACCGGACCGAAAAAGCTGGACGAGATCATGCCGGATCTGGACGTGATGGTACTCAGCAGCCTCAGCGAAGGGCTGCCCTTCGTGGTGCTGGAGTCCTTTGCCTGCCGTATTCCGGTGGTAACCACCAACGTCGGCTCCTGCCCGGATCTCGTTCTCGGCGAACCGGGAGAGATTCCCCGGCTGGGACCCGCGGGGGAGGTTGTCAAAGTAGGCGAACCGGCGGACCTGGCCGCTGCCTTGATTCGCCTGCTTCGCGACCGCCAACAGCAGGACCAGTACGGCAACACCGGGCTCGAACGGCTGCGGCGCTACTACACGGAACGTTCGGTGACGGGACAATACCACGACCTCTATTGCGATCTGGCTGGCCGCGGCCAGGAGATCTCTCAATCGGCCTAATCAACGACCTCATCTTTCCATGGCGGGCATTGGCTTCGAACTACGCAAACTCCTGGACGGACACTCCTTCTCCGGTTTGACCCGCGCCTATGTGTATGCCGGCGTCATCAGCAGCGGTCCCTGGATCATTTCCATCTTCTCCATCATCGTCCTGCACCGCCTGCTGGGAACCTTGATGGATGAAAAGGAGCTGACTCTCTTTTCGGTCACCATCACACACGCCTACGCCCTGGGCCTCATCTTGGTGGGTCCCCTTCAGTTCCTGCTGACCCGCTACTCCGCTGACTTGCTGTCCGAGAAGCGAACCCATGAGGTGATGGCCTCTTGCATCGCGGCCCTGGTCATCACCGCGGTCGTCAGTCTCGGGGTTGGAATCGTGCTCTTCGGTTTCTTCACGGAAGAAAACCTGTTCTACCGTTTCACGGCCATCTCTCTACTGGTCTATGTCTGCTGCATTTTCATTACCGCGAACTACCTGACGGTGCTGCAAGACTACAAGAAGGTGGTCGCCGCCTTCTTCATCGGCTACGTGGTCAGCGGACTGGCCGCCTACCTGTCCGCGCAGCGGTGGGGCTTCGAAGCGGCTCTGTTCGGCTTTGCCACTGGCCACCTTATCCTGCTGATCTCGCTGCTCTGGTGTTTGCAGAACGAACTGGGCAGCCGGGCCATGGCCAGTTGGAATTTTCTGAAGGAGTACCGCCGCTTCTGGGATCTGGCGCTTTGCGGCCTCTTTTACAACCTGGGTATCTGGATCGATAAGATGCTCTTCTGGTGGCATTCCCAAAACCACGTACAGGTCAGCGGCTTTCTCCACGCCTCCATCGAATACGACATCTCCATCTACCTCAGCCTGCTTTCCATCGTGCCCGGCATCACGGTCTTCTTTCTGAAGCTGGAGACGGACTTCGCGGACGTTTACCAGTCCTTCTTCAACAAGGTCAACCGCCAGGGTTCCCTGGTGGAAATCGTCCGCGCGCGGAGCGACATCGTTCAGGTCCTGAAAAGCGGTTTCGCCCACCTCATGGCCGTGCAGGGGGTCGTGACATTGGCCCTGCTGATCTACGCAAACCAACTCGGCGGCTGGCTCGGCATCGGCGCCATTCAGGTCGGGATCTTCCGGGTCACCCTGGTGGGAGCCTTTCTGCTGATCCTCTTTCTCTCGGTGCTGACGATCCTCTTCTACTTTGACGACCGGCGGGGAGCGCTGGTATGCACGCTCATCTTCGGCGCCGGCAACGCGGTGCTGAGCTTTGCCACCCTGCTGGCGAACGAGGCTTGGTATGGATTCGGGTTCGTCGCGGCGGCCGGTGCCGCCGTTCTGGTGGCCGCCATCCGCGTCAACCAACGCACGGCGGACCTGGAATACTACATCTTCATGCCGCGGCGGGAGACCTCCTGAATACTCCCAAAGCGTACCCTCCGGCAAAGGTGGAACCCGATCTTTAAGCGCGTTCGCGAATGGCCCCTGTGGCTACGCTTATCCATCGCTGAGACATCCCAATCGGCTACTTCCGGGTTCCAAGCTTCCGTCCAAACTCTATCGCCGTCCTCTACCGATTCCGCCGCCGTCAATTCCCAGCCCGGCCCGCGAGTTCCTCGCCCGGAGGTCGAGGACCACCATCAGCCGCGCGCCGTCCAGCTTTCTCAGGGCACTTCGTCCGGCCCGATGTCCACCCGGCCTCGCGACACGCGGTCTTGGCCGTCGATATCGGTTTCTCCCGATCCTGGCTGATAGCCAGGATCGCCCGCATCTATCGCGGGCGAACCCGCACTGAGGTGCACCCGGTCCATCCCATGAACGGGAGAACCGTAAAGAGAATGCGGATCCTGACCGGACGCGGCGCGATAGCGATCCAAGCTACCGTACGATTTCCCCAGCCAGACGAAAGGCTCTTCGCACCGTGGGTTTTCGTGGAACCAGAGATTGTAGTCCAGGACGTTGCTCTGCCCCAGCGGCACTACGGAAAGGAGCGGCTTATCTCCCCCGCCAATCAGAATGTTGTTCTTGATCTGGTTGTTCAACGCCACCTGGATCCACAGCTCTCCTTCCGCCTTCTTGTGCGAGGCATTGTTCCGGCAAAGGTTGTTGAAAATCCCGCAGTCGAAAACCCGGCCGGCACTCTTGTCGTACCCCCCAATCGCGATTCCGGCTTTGTCGTTTTGATAAATCAGGTTGTTCCTGACAATCACCCCCTGGGTGATGGTCCCCTGATTCTCCGCACCGATTTCGATGCCCATGTCGCACTCGGTAATGGTGTTGTTTTCGATCACGATCTGGCTGCCGCCGTCCACGTATATCCCGGCGGCAAAACCGCCCCCATAGTTGGAGCGCGCGCGGGTAACACGGTTTCCACGACAGACGCCGTTCCGGGCCACCTTGGCCGGGTCCTCCACGATGGAATCCTCGCCGCCGATGAAGTCGATCCCAATGTTGTTCACGTCGTGAACGTTGTTACCGCTAACGACAAAGTTCGTCACGTTCCCATTCAGCACCAGCGCCTCACTCGGTGACGGTTCGCAATCGTAGATGTGATTGCCAGTGATCGTCAGGTTCGATACCGGCCGCTTGGACGACGTGCCGTACACCGTAATGCCCATGGCGTTCTTGCCATAAATGCGGTGAATCACGTTGTCCCGGAACTCGATGTTGTCCCCGGAACCCTCAAAGCGGATCGCGGAGCCGTCCTTCGTATCCAGGTCTCGGATCTCGAATCCGATGATGCGTAGATGGCTCTTGTCTTCGATGTAGAAGATATTCTCCCCTTTCTTCCCCTGCCCGGAAATGACGGCCTTCCCCTTGGCCTCAATCGTCACGGGTCCCCGCCGGGAGTCCCCCTGCACTTCCACGTAGACTTTTTCGTTGTAGAGGCCCTCCAGCACGTAGGCCGTGTCTCCGGCTTCCAGGGTCTCGCAGGCTTTCTGGACCGTTCTCCAGGGGAACTGGGCCGTTCCAGGGGAGTCATCGCTGCCGTCCGTCGAGACATAATAGGTCTCTCCTGCGTGAGCCGGTCCCGCGGCGGCTAAAGACAATCCGGACACCAGAATCGCGCCTAGGGGCATTAGGGCCAGGGGCACTTTCTCGAGTCCCGCTTTCGAGGCCGAAAACAGGCGATTCAGGAGCGGACGGAGGACCCAGTGGGGGTTCTGAAAAGGAAGGCCGAGAGGCAGCATGCCAAAAGATGCCTCATAACGTCTGAATTTCTAAAAATTCTTATCCACTACTCGTTTTTGCAATAATTCTCTTGATTGAGTCACAATAGTTAGATAACTGAGAATTGACGCTTATGTTTTCCATACATTCTCTGTTTTTCATGGATTCTTTATGCAAACTGAAATTCAAGCGGTGTGAGTAATTTTCATACTTAAGAAATCATCCCGCCCCCACCTTTCACCCTTCTTCGCCCCAAAACGTTCCATGGTTCAGCGCCGCCTCAGCTTCGCCCTTATCCTTGAATTTCTTGCGACTCTGTTCGTTTTCGCGGCCTCAGGCCTGGCCTTCGGCGAAACGAATGAGCGTCTGTATGTGGACTACTCCGAGACTCCGAACCCGGACCACTTGCTGGCCTTCGATCTGGGTATTCTGAATCCGGATGCCGAGGTGGATCTGAAGCCGGGTCACAAACTGGGGAACCGGTATCTCGCCTACCTGAGCGTGGTGGAAGTCGCCCCGGACGCGGCCTACCGGGACGAGCTCGCCTCACTGGGGATTCCCTTCGCCGGCCACAACCCGGAGTGGAACAGCCAACTGGTGGACGTCAGCAATCCCAAGTGGCGGAAATTTGTGGTCGAGACTCTGGCGTCCCGCGCCGCCGAAAAGGGTTTCGACGGGTTCTTCCTCGACACCGTTTCCAGCCTGGAACTCCTGGAGGCCTCGGCCCCCGGCCGGGCCAACGAGTTTCGCCAGGGACTGCAAAACGTGATCCGCGCCCTGCGGGAACGCTTCCCGGACAAGCAGATTGTATTGAACCGGGGCTTCGACCTGCTCTCCGGCCTAAACGGCCAGGTAGATGGGGTGCTCGTCGAATCCGTATTTCAGACCTTCGATCCCGCCAGCGGAAGCTACCAGCCCGTCGCCGAAGACACGTCGCGCCAACTCCTTGAGTCCATCGCCACGGTCCGGAGCCAGGGGCTGCCTGTCTATGTCATCGACTATGTGGAGGCAATAGACACCGCTCTGGCGGAACGGACCCACGCCCGGCTGGCGGCCTTGGGCTGTGTCCCCTTTGTTTCCACCAGGGAACTTCAGGGAAACCTGACCGGTCCCGTCAGGCAGCAGGCCCGGCGCATTCTGGTCCTGTTCGGTCACGATGCCACGGAGTCGGAGCTTCCCCGTATCTGGCCCGCGGACACCACCACCACAAACACGCTTCAGATGCCCCTGGAATGGATGGGCTACGAGCTGGACTACCACGACGTGGGCAAGGGGCTCCCCACCTCCGGGACGGGGGACGACTACGCCGGCGTGATCCTGGATGAGGAACTCGAATTTCCCTACCGCCTGGAACCCGCGTTTCTCGAGTGGCTCCTCGCGCGGCGGGATGAAGGGAAGAAGCTCTTCTTCCTCGGAAGCTACGGATTTCGTGACTCCGGGGTGCGTCAGGAACTCTTCCAGGAACTGGGCCTGGGAGGCACGGATGACGAACTGATCGGAGGCGACGTAAAAATCGCCAAGCTGGACGGCTCGCTGTTGAACTACGAAGCGCGGGTCCGGCCCACGTCACGGGACTTCCTGGCTCTGGAAGCTCCCCCGGAAAGCGATGTCCTCCTGAGTCTGGAAGCCCGGGTTCCCGCGGAAGTTACCGGCGCGGAGGAGGTCCGGCTCCGCTTCGACCCCATCTACGTCGCTCCCTGGGGCGGCACGCTGCTCGATCCTTACATCAATTTCGAGGCTTCGGAAGAAACCGCCCTCAGCTATGTGGACCCCTTTGCCCTTCTGGCGAAGATCTGGCCGGACGGTCAATTTCCGGCGCCGGATACCACTACCCGCGACGGCCTGCGCCTGTTCTACACTCACATCGACGGAGATGGCTTCTCCTCCCTGAGCAATGTCGTGCCGGATACGATGTGCGCCGAGTTGCTCTACGAGGACGTGCTCAAGGAACTCCCCTACCCGATCACTGTTTCGATCGTGGAGTCAGAAATCGAAGGCCTCATGCTCCTGCAGAAACCTGAGGAACGGCAGCGTTGCATTGAGGCGGCCCGGAAAATTTTCGCGCTGCCGAATGTGCAGTTGGCCTCACACTCGTTCTCTCATCCCTATATCTGGATCTCGGACGACGCGGAACAAACGGAGCTGTTCGAAACCAGCAACCTGGAGCTCAAACTGACCGCGAAATACCCTGACATTGTAGCCGAACGGGAAGTCGCCGGCTCCATCAGCTTCATCGACAAGGTGCTGGCGCCGGAAGGGAAACAGACGGAACTCATGCTCTGGTCCGGCAATTGCCGCCCCTCGCCGGAAGCCCTGCAACTGGCCAGCCGTCAGGGCGTCGAAAACATGAACGGCGGCAATACCATTCTGAGCCGCCGCTACCCCGGCCTGTCCGCCGTCGCCCCGCGAGTGATCTCCTGGGACGGAGAGCTACAGGTCTTTGCCTCCAACCAGAATGAGTTCATGTACACGAACGGCTGGGAGGGTCCCTATTTTGGCGGGTTCGCCCAGGTCATCCAGACTTTCGAACAGACGGACGAAACCCGGCGCCTGAAGCCAGTGAACGTTTACTACCACTTTTACAGCGCCGAACGAGCCGACGCGCTCCGGGCTATCCACGAGATCTACGACTGGTGTCAGCAGCAGGAGTTGCACCCCATCGTCGCGGCGGACTTTGCCCGCCTGACCCGCGACTGTCACTTCACACGCCTCTTCCAGGCGGGAAAGAACCGCTGGATCGTCCTGAACCAGGGGAAGCTGCGCACCTTCCGCATCCCCACCAGCCTGGGCACGCCCGATGTGACGGCTTCCACCAACGTCACCGGCTACAACACGGTCCGGGACTGGCACTACATCCACACCAACGGCGAGCCCCGGGTGGAGATCGCCCTGTCGGACCACCCCAAACCGGGACTGAGACTGATCAAAAGTTCCTCGGAACTGGAGTTCGAACGCCTCACGCCCACCACCGCTCTGTTCCGCACCGGCAAAACCGTCCGCCTGACCGGCGTTCAGTTCGGCGGCCTGGAACCAGGAACTGAAACAGTTCTGACTCTTGGCGGCGGAGTTTCGCACTTGACCGCCGACGAGAAGGGGACGGTAAGGTTCACCCTCCCGGCCAGCGAACGTGCTTCACTGAAAATCTCCAACTGATCGAAGATGAGAACGCCCACCACCATAGACCGGCTCGCACCGCGCGCGAAGGTATTCTCCCTCTGGAAAATCGTTCTGCTGGTCCTGCTCGCCATCGGCTGTGCCTACCTGCTCATCCCGAAAGAAACCGAACTGGTGCAACGCCTCGTCGAAGACGGCAACCACAACCGCGCCCTGGAACTCGTGGAGGCCACGGTGACGGCGAAAGACGTCCTGGCCGCCGGTGGAGAAGAGAATGCGCCGCCCGAAGACCGCCCGGATGCCCTGTTGTCGATCATGCTGCGGAAGGAAAACCGCACCTTTGACGAAAGCTCGATCCAGCAGATCAATACCCTGCTGAAGCTGTCGGAAGACGTCGCTTCCGCCCGCCGCCAGATCCAGGACCGCGACCGGGCTTTCTCCAAGAAAGCGAAAATCGAATTTCAAAAATCCCTCGCCGTCCGGGCCCTCCAACTGGGCAAGCCGGAATTGGCCGCGGATGTCTACGAAGACCTTTGGAAGCTGGAGCCGCCCAATCTGGAGCGCCTGGAAGAAATGGTCACGGCTTGCCGCTACGCTGGCGAGCCCCGGCGTGCCCTGGAGGTCATTTCCAGCTATCTGGACGAAAAGCATCTGCCCTTTACCCAACTCCCGGAAGGAATGCGCCACCTGACGGTCGGCCTGCACCGCGAGGTGAATGACGGCAGCGGAGCCTTCGAACTGCTCTGTGCCGAGTTTGATTCCGAGCACGACCCCGAAGAACGGCGGAAGATCCTGGAGCTACTGGCCACCACGGCGGAGGAGTCCGACCGCGTGCGCGACAGCCTTCCCCTCCTGAACCGCTACCTGAGCGAGACCGACGCGGGCTCCTCCGGCTGGAAGGCGCTCCTGGACAGCCGCCGGGTCACCCACCCCTCGGACGCCGAGTTTCTCAAGTACGGCAAACTGCTGGCAACCAACCTGGAGTGGAGCAACCACATCAACGCGGCTTTCGACATCTATCTGAAGCTGGCCGCGTTGGGAGACGAGGAAGCACTGGACCGCTGCGTCACCATGTATCCCTGGATCGACCGGCAGGATGACGTAACCATGCTCTTGACCGCCATCGCGCCGGTCCAGTCCCGGCCAGACTACAACCTGCTGCTGGCCCGGCTCCAGGGCGAACAAGGAAATCTGGAACAGACGGAGACTCTCTACCTCCACTGGCTGAAGGACAATCCCGAGGACGCCTCCATCTGGCGGGAACTGGGAGAAGTGCTGGACGAACAACAGGACTTCGAAGGCGCCGTGCAGGCCTACGAGACGGCCATGGCTTTGGAGCCCACCATGTCCGCGCTGCACCGGGAAACCGCCCGTCTCTATACCTGCATGGGCAACTTTGACGCGGCCCTGGAAGCCTACCGGTCGCTTTCCACCGACCTGCACACCCGTAAGACCCTGGAGGACTACTCGCTGCTGGCCCACTCCATGGACGAAGGGAAAGACTATGTCCACGCCATCGAACTGAAGCTGGCGCTCGCCCCGCAACAGCTTCCGGAACACTTCCAGGAACTGTCGGACGCCTGGGCGGAAGCCGGCGACTTCGAAAAATCGCTGGCCGTATTGCGCGACGGTGTGCGGGCCTTCCCGGACAGCGCCTCCATGGAGCTGGCCCTCGCGGATACCCACAAAAGGCTGGGAAACCTGGATGCCGCGCTGAACGTGCTGATCGGGCGCGGCAAGCCTCAGGACAAACGCTTTGCCGACCGGCTGGTGAGTCTGGCACACGACACGGGCCGTTTTCAGGAGGTCCTGGACTTCCTGGATGTGGACGGCGTGAACTACCAGGAATGGTCCGGCAGCGAGCGAGTCGATCTCGCCGCCCTCTACGAAGAGGCGGGACAGACCTCCCGCGCGCTCGAGATCTACCAGTCCACTCCGGCCGGAGAAGGCGATGCCGCCCGGATGCTGGCGGAACGCGCCTACGCCATGGGCGATCCCACCGCGGCGCTCGCTCATCAGCAACGCTATCTGGCCCTTCTTGAGGAACCCGATCCCGAAGCCCTCATGTTTCTGGGCGATCTCTACATGGCCACCGGAGACCGGACCAAGGCATCGGACAACTACCGGCGCGCGCTGGACGAGTTGAAAAACCGCCTCGCGTCCGGGGATCTGCCTCAGGAAGAAGAGACCGCCACCTCCACGGCCACCCTGGTCACTGGAAACGCGCCCCCGGCCATCTCCCAGCCCTGACCCCACGGCGCTCTCTCAGACCTGGATCTTCCTCCCGCCTCTGGCACGAACTCCCCCGCCTTGCCCGGCGAGGTTTCCGCCGCTAGTTTCTGGAAATGAATTCCCCTGTCTCACCACGCTTCTTTTCCCGCCCCCTTGTTTCCCTGACCCTGGTGGTTCTTGCTATGTTAGCCCCGGGATCCGCGCGGGCTCAAGACACCACGGCCGAGCCTGAAGCCCCCGACCACCTCTTCCTTCTGGTCGGCCAGTCCAACATGGCGGGACGGGCCGTCCTGGAAGCACAAGATCAGGGAATCATCCCCGGCGCTTTTCTGTGGAATTTCGAAACCGGCGCTTGGGAACCAGCCGAAGCGCCGCTCAACCGCTACTCGCCGCACCGCAAGACTCAGACACCCTCCCGGCTGAATCCCGGAGTGGGTTTTGTCAAAGCTTACCTCAAGAAGCACCCCGAGGTGACGGTCGGCATCATTTGTTGTGCCCGGGGCGGGACCAGCATCGAAGAATGGGACAAAGGCCGCCAGGAACCGTGGCCCCTGTATGACACCGCCTTTGCCGCGACCCAACAAGCCCTCGCCAAAGGCGGCGAACTCAAGGGAATTCTCTGGCACCAGGGAGAGAGTAACTCCGGCGCCGCCGGCGCCTATCCTGACAAACTCGCCAAGCTCATCGCGAATTTCCGCGCTGATCTGGAGGCGCCCGGCCTGCCTTTCATCTTCAGCCAGGTGGGCCAGTGGAATGAAAAATACGCAGCCTTCAACGAAATGATCGTCGAACAACCGGCAAACATCCCACACACCGCCTGCGTCAAAACGGATGAGCTAACCGCGATGGACCAAGCTCACTTCGACAGCGCCAGCCAACGGGAACTGGGCGCCCGGTTCGCCAAGGCCTTTGAGGAACTGACTCAGTAGGAGTTCTCTTCTCCCCTTTTCCCAATTGATCGGAAGCCGCCTGCCGCCCGTGCCGCGGCAGCATGCCCCTTATCCGCCGCCCCGACGCGGTCCGGAGTTGCTCCACCACACTTGGTGGCCCCGGCCCGCTCGACCGCCCATCACTCGTGCCCGGATGGGGGACTTTGCCCCTGTTTATGCCCATTTTTTCCGGGAAACTCGCAAAAAATGCGACTCCGGTGACGATCCGCCGTTTCAAACCTAGACAGGCCCCGCGCTGACTTGCTCGTTGAGCATCAGCCTGTCACGTAATTACCCGGGCGGAACCCCGCATTCCTTCGGGAAAAATTCATGTGAATTCAGACATTTCGGTACCTTTTAATTGTGGTATTTACGGATTTTATAGATAAATTACGGCCCATGCCCTTCGCTGCCCTATTAGAGGTCATCACTGAGCTCCTTCGCAACATCCACGCGAAGTCCTCTCTGGATGTCGTCATGCGGCAAATTCTTCGCTTCGCCTGCCAGCTTTCAGGGAGCATTCACGGTTCGTTCATCCAGATCGACCACGAAACCGGCGTGCTCCAAATCACCTCTACTTTCGGACCCGACTGGACCGATGAAAAGAAAACCGCCCACCTCCGGGTGGGTGAAGGCATCACCGGAACGGTGGCCGCCTCCGGTAAACCGTACGTCTGCAACGACACCCTGGCGGACCCCACCTACGTGCAACTCTTCGACTACGTGCGAAGCGAGATGGCGGTACCCATTTTCGTCGATGGCCGCGTCTGGGGAATTATCAACATTGATGGAACGCAGCCTGGAGAATACGACGAAGACACGCTCCGCGAGATGACCCTCTTCGCCGAGTTGACGGCTTCCGCGATCAACGTCCACTTCAAATGGCAACGCGAACAGCATCTCCAGCAGGAACTGATGCAAGCGGACAAGATGTCCAGTGTCGGGAAGCTGATCGCCGGTATCGCGCACGAAATTAACAACCCGCTGACCGCCATCATGGGCAGCGCCTCTCTGTTGCGCCTGGATCTGATGGATCAGGAGGCCCGGAGAGCGACGGAAGTCATCGAACAACAGGCCGCCCGCGCCAGCGACCTGGTGAAACAACTGCTTAGCTTTTCCCGTAAGTCCGCGGCGAAACCTTGG
Organism: Verrucomicrobiia bacterium; assembly: GCA_030427505.1. Lineage (GTDB taxonomy): Bacteria > Verrucomicrobiota > Verrucomicrobiia > Verrucomicrobiales > DEV007 > JAUICH01. The sequence continues at coordinate 43,739 of JAUICH010000016.1, read as the reverse complement.
GAAGTCCTGGCGGTAAATGACGTCGTTATCGAGGCCTGCGAGTTGGTCAAGCCTCAGCTCAGACTAAAAAATACCACGCTATCCATTTCCGTTTCCAAGCCGTCCGCCACGGTCAGCGGCAGCAAGACCAAGCTGCAACAGGTCATCCTGAACCTCATCACCAACGGCCAGCAGGCCATCGACGAACGCGGCAAGATGGACCACCGGCCCGGAAAGCTCCATGTCCTGGTGGACTGTGACAATGAATGGGCTCACATCCAGATTACCGACAATGGCATTGGGATGACCGCGGAAGTTCGCCACCGGATCTTCGACCCCTTCTTTACCACCAAGAGTGAAGGTGTCGGCACGGGGCTGGGCCTTTCCATCGTCAAGGAAGCCATTTACGAACATCGCGGACGCCTGACCTGCTGCACCCAGCAGGGGCGCGGCACCACCTTTACGCTGAGCCTTCCCCTGGCCACTCCGGTGCGGGAAACCCGGAAAGTCAATCCCCTCCACCAGCAGAACGGCTGCGTGTCCCCTCACCACCGGACCACGACTCCCACCCAGGCATTCAGCACCCTGATCGTCGATGACGAGGAACCCATTTGCTACATGCTCGGCCGGTTCTTCAAAAATTACTCCTGCAACGTGGTCACCACCGGCACGGCGGAGGAAGCCTACGAGCTGGCGCTCAACACGAAGTTCGACATCATCGTCAGCGACGTGCATCTGCCCGGCATGAGTGGGCTGGATCTCTTTCAGAAACTACGCGACTCCATCAGCCGGGACGCGAAGTACATCCTCATCACGGGAGACATCATTTCCGCGGAAGTCCGCAACGCGCCTTCCACCGCGGGCTTCACCCTGGTGCCCAAGCCTTTCAATCCCTCCGATCTCCTGATCCACCTGCCCATCGCCCTGGCTTCCTAAAACCGGGCGCCCCGCGGACAGATCCTCCGTCCCGAAAGCGGGCTATTCCTCCAGGCCCTTCTCGTAGGCTTCGTTCACGAGGTAGAGGTCACCCAGGGCTTCCTTCATCGGGTCCACCTCTTTGGTGGAAAATCCCAGGTGCAGGTGCCGGCGCCAGCCTTCGGCGTGCTTGAACTTTCCGGACTGGCGGCCCACCTCTTCGGACATCTCGTCCATGGAGACGAGGTAGGAATCCATGCCCTGGCTCTTGTCCAGCCACTCTTTCTGGCTCTTATGCGCGGCCAGCGCTTCCCGCTTCGTTTCATGCACGGTGGCGGTATCCACCCAGGCGCCCGGAGCTACCCGGCGGCGCAACCCATCCCTCAAACCATGCGGTAGCGCATGGTAAACGGTCACGTCTCCCTGGACAGACTGACGGGGCGGGTTGGCCGGAAAGTTTGGCATGCCCCGGGTAAACGCCGCCGTGACCGCCAGACGCGAGGTATTCATGTGATCTTCCATGTAGTCCTGGGGCGAGTGGGTCAGCACGATCTCCGGCCCCACCTCCCGGATCACGGAACCCAGCTTACGCAGCAGATCCACGGAATAGACGATCTCTAGATCGTCACTGATGCTGCCATGAAATGTGGCGCCCAGGATCTTCGCGGCCTGACGCCCTTCCTTGGCCCGGACGATGCGGGTCTGCTGGGAGTCCATCTCCGTGCTGCCGCAGTTCCCACTGCTGACGTTCATGTAGTGAATCTCGTACCCTTTCTCCTTGAGAAGCAGCAGGGTGCCGGCCATGACGAATTCGATGTCGTCCGGATGCGCGGCGACAGCAAGGGCGGTTTTGGTGGCCATGTCAGGGTTGTCGGTGGGGGTTCAACCGGGGCTCGGGCGGTCAGAGCACTAGTCGAGTTCCGACAGCTTCACCGGCCGGCCTTCGGCGGCGGATTTGTCGCAGGCGAAGAGCACCTTGAAGCTCTGGATGGCCTCATCCAGGCTGGTCAGGGGCATGTTCTTGCCTTCATCCACCGCATCGAAGAATGCCTGGAACTGCGCCTGATACGGGTGATCCGCCACGTCTCCGGAATCCGCCATGGCCATGGGTAACTCCGCCCATTTCTTGTCCCGCAACGCGAACTTGGTGGAGTAGATCTTGTTGTCCAGGAGGCTGCCTTCACTCCCCACCAGGTGGGTGTGGAAGTAGTAAGGCTGCAGGCAGTCGATCACGGACGCCACCTTACCCACCTTGCCACCGGCAAACTTCAGGATGGACGTCGTCGTCGTGGGGTACTCGTACTTCTGAAAGATCTCGTGCTTCGAAGTGGTGGAATAACTCGTGACCTCTTCCACGTCAGACCCCATGCAGAGCAGCAGCGCATCCAGCGCGTGACAGCCGGCGGACAGCAGGCTGGTGCCACCGTTTTCCCGCGTGGTGTTCCAGCGGTACTGGCCATACCAGGGCCCGATGCCGTGGTAGTAGTCGATCTCTCCGTAATGCACGTCGCCGATCATGCCCTGGTCGAGCAGGGACTTCGTCGTCAAAAACTGGCTGATGAAGCGGAGTTCAAAACAGACACAGGCCTTCACGCCGTTCGCCTTCACCGCTTCATGGATGGCTTTGCAGTCTTCCCAAGTCAGGGCCAGCGGTTTTTCGATGATGAGGTGCTTCCCGGCTTCGGCGGCGGCCACGGCCTGTTCCCGGTGCTGGTTGGGGTAGCTGGTGATGGACACCACATCCACCCCGGAGTCAGAGAGCATCGCCTTTACGTCCTGATAGGGCTGGATGGTGCCGCCATGCTCGGCGGACAGCGCGGCGCCGTCCAGTGGGCGGGAAGAATACACCGCCGACACTGCTCCCTGGGTGGTTCCGTTAATCGCTCCAATGTGAGCCGTCGCGGCCCAGCCGTATCCGATTACGCCTACTTTATATCCCATGATGCTTTGGTGAGGGTTTGAGTTGGGGATCTGTGGTTAAGTTCTCAAGAAGTGGACCTGGGCATGATACACAATGCCTCGGGCCTGAGGAGGACTAATTTGGAGACCGGGTCCCGTCACAATGGCCGGGCCCGCGCCTCTCTAAAATAGACGCTTCTGCTTAATGACTCGTTCGAGCTCTCGCTGAAATGCCATGACATCGGACTCTTTGGGCCGATACCCGGGCTTGGCGGGATTCAGGCCCAGGCGGCCCAATTGGTCGAGGTACCATTCCGCCGTTTCGCCATCTCCAAACGTGACCGAACCGCCCGCGATCATTCCGGGCCGCTGAATCTCATCGAGCGTCACCGTGACTTTTCCCGTGGCCGCTGGCGCCGGGATCGCTTCTTCGCCGCCGGGTTCCAAAGACTCGTCCGCCGGTTCAGATTCCACATCGATCACGCCATCCTCGTCAACCGGAGCAGGTTTCGGTTTTTCTTCCTTCTGCTCGTCCTTCAGGGCGATGCCGAGATCGCCGATCAGGAACCGCGTATCCATGAAGGTCAGGCGAATGCCCATTTCCTCGTCCAGGTTCCGCTGAATCATGCCCATGGTGGCGCCTTCTTCGGCCCACTGCCGGATGGTGTTGACCTGTTCTTCGCTGAGTGACTTGGCCGAAAACATGGAAATAGCTGCTGAATTTGTCACCGGGCGTGTCTGCCGGCATGGAGCATACATTTCTCAGGAAACGGGCCGCGTCCAGCCCGAATCGGAGCCGCCTGACTCCCTGGACCCCTCGGCGTACTGCCGCGAACCGGCCTTCGTCAGTTAGCGCTCAAAACCTGCGGGACCGGATTCTCCTTGTGACCGATGACGCGCTGCCCCGAGCCGGGCTTTCCTTTGTCGCCCAGATCCGCCCGCGCTTTTTCCGCCAGGGCGGTCAGCCGCGCGACAATGTCCGGGTGTTCCGCCGCCACGTTGTGCTCGGAGGCGAGGTCTTCTTCCACGTTGAACAACAGGACCGGTGAAGGCCCCTTCCCCCGGTGGTGGGGATGCCGAAGCGGTTCTTCCAAAGGCAAAAAGAGCTTCCACGGACCGGAGCGCACCGCCTGCAACTGATCCTGATAGTAGTAGAAGAAAGCCTCATAGGGCGTTTGCTCGCCCGCTTCTCCCGCGAGCAGGGGCAGAATGTCGTGACCGTCGATGATCCGGTCACTGGGCGGCTCGCCCCCCGCGAGGCGGGCAAAGGTCGGCAGCAGGTCCATGGTCGTGGCCAGTTGCTCACACGTCTCGCCCGCGGGCACCCGGCCTGGCCACCAGGCAATAGTGGGCACGCGGAAGGCACCCTCCGCCGTGGTGTAGCCCCGGCCGAACAGCGGCAGGTTGGAACCCCGGCTCGGATCGTCCGGCTTCGGGCTGATGGGTGCGCCATTGTCAGAGGTCCAGATGACGAGCGTGTCTTTGTCGATGCCCAGTTCCACCAGCTTGTCCAGGATCTGCCCGGTGGACCAGTCCAGTTCCTCGATGGAGTCTCCCCAGGGACCGTTCGCGCTCTTTCCGCGAAACGCTTCACTGGAAAAGGGTTCCTTCGTGCTGCCCGGCATGGCCTGCGGGAAGTAAATGAAGAAGGGCCGGTCCCGGTTTTCTTCAATGTAGTGCAGCGCCCTTTCCGTGTAGCGCTTCGTCAGGGTGTCCCGGTCCGCCGGAGCTTCCACGACCTTCTCGTCCTCCATCAGTGGGAGCGGTGGCCAGTGGGTGCCGTCGTTCCAGTCGCGTTCGGTCATGTCGTCGCTGTAGGGAATGCCGAAAAACGAATCGAAGCCCTGACGGGTCGGCAAGAACTCCGGCTGATCCCCGAGGTGCCACTTTCCAATGATGGTCGTGGCATAGCCCTGTTCCTTCAGCACCTCCGCCACCGTGACCTCGTCCGGATGCAGCCCATAGGGAGAGATGGGGCGCAGCACATGTACGTCCCGGGGATTGTAGTGCATCTGAACACGCTGGGAATAGCAGCCCGTCATGATGCTGGAGCGCGAGGGCGTGCACACCCCGGAGGTCACGTAAAAGTGGGTAAACTTCGTCCCCTCCGCCGCCATGCGGTTCAGGGCCGGGGTCCGGTTCACCGTGGAACCGAACGGCTCTATGTCGCCATAGCCCAGGTTGTCGCAGAAAATAACAATAAAGTTAGGCCTCCCTTCCCGCGCTTCGGCTTCGCCCAGCAATGTCAGGCTTAGAAACAGAAGCAACCACCTTATCCAAACATACTTCTTCATTGCGATCAGATCCTCTCTATGGCTGGCGCCGTTTATCCCTTCTTCAAAAACGCGATCAGGTCCGCCATGTCCTGCTTGGTAATGGCGGCCTCCATGCCCACGGGCATCAGCGAGTAGCCACTCGCTTCCATCTTGCTGACTTGATTGCGGGGCACCGTGACCACCGCTCCGCCGGGACTTGTCACCACCACGGTGTCCGCTGTTTCCCCAGTAACCAGGCCCACCACGGTGTTCCCCTCACTCGTTTCGATCATGTAAGAAACCCAGCGCTCCTCCACGGCCCGGTTTGGGTCCAGGATATCCGTTAACAGCGCTTCCGCTGGTTTGATCCGCACATCCGTGATGTCCGGCCCCACCGACACGCCCAAGTCGCCCACCTTGTGACAGGTAATGCAGGCCGCCTTGGTGAATACTTCCCGTCCCCGCGCCGCGCTGCCCTCCAGCTTCAGCGCCTCATGGTAGTCCTGGATCACTTCCGCCCGGTCGCTGGACGCTTGGCCAAAGAGTTCCAGGGCCAGCGCTTTCACTTCTTCGTCATTACTCCGCGCATAACGCCACCGGCTCATGGGGTCCATCAGCGCGGGGTTGATCTCCCCGGCTTTCATCTTCTGCATCAGCCGCAGGGCCGTGGTCTGATTCGCGCTGATCAGAGCCAGGGCTTCGCGGCGCGGCGTGGGTGGCAAGGTCTTCCAATGCTCGAAAAAGAAGTCCGCCACCTGGTTCCGGTCAAACCGCGCCAAGGCCTGGCAGGCGGCTTCCTGAATTTCCACCGGTTGTTTCTGATCGATCAGCTTTTCGACAATCGGCAAGGTCCGCTCCAGCCCCTGCTGCCGCACCAGAGGCAACGCCGCCAGGCGATCCGCCAGGGGTTTGGAATCGTCCGTGGCCAGAGTTTCCGCTTCGGCAATAATGGCTTTCAGACCCAGAACTTGAGGAGCGGCTCCCGCCGGGGGCTTGCTTAGAAAGTTCGCCAGGCTCTTGAAGCTGCTCTGGCGGAAACCATCCGAAAAGCCTGTCATGACCGCGAACTGCCACCAGGCTCCGGAGCCCTCTTCCTTCGTGACCGTCACGAAGGCTAGAGCGCTCATCTCTCCCTCGTCCGCCCGCGCCGCCGCGGCGGAGGCAAACTCCCGCACCAGGTCGGCCCGTCCATCTCCGGGATGCGCCCGAAAGTCATCCTGTTCTAACAAGGCCGCCAGGATGGTGCCGGCGCGTTTCTCCGAAGCGCTCAGTACCCCTTTGCGAATCCACTCATCGCCCGGGTCGTCGCCCAGTACGGCAGTCAGGGCTTCGGTCGCGGCCTCGCTTTCGTCATCCGCCAGCTCTATGGCGGCCAGGAAACGCACGCGGCGGCTGTCGTGCCGGGTCAATTCAAGATAGGCTTTCTCAACTTCCGCGCGATCCGGAAATTTTCGTTCCGCCAGAACGATAGCGCTTTCCACCACGCCAGGTTCGGCATCCTTTAGACCAGTCAGCACATGCTCCACCGTGGCCAAGCCCAGGCCATCCAGAGTCCACTGCGCATGGACCCGTGTCTGAGCAGACGTTGCATCCTTCAACATGGCTTCCAGTTGAGGCGCGACTTCCTTCGCCTGCCGGTCGACCAAGAGACGTTGCGCCGTGAGCCGCGGCCAGTTGTCGCTACTTTCCAGCAGGGCCACCAACTCTTTGCTGGCAGCGGGAAGGACGCGCGCTGGCGGGGCTTTGTACCCCTTCGGCGCCAGCCGGTAAATCCGGCCTTGGTCGAAACCGGCCCGCATGTAGTTGCTTTGCGAAAATTCCTCGGGAAAGAAGCGCGCGTGGTCGATGAAACGCCGGTACATGTCGCAGATGTAGAGCGCTCCATCCGGTCCGTTGCGCACGTTCACCGGCCGGCTCCATTCATCGTGAGAAGCCAGGAAGTCGCGGTGGTCCCCCACCCGCTCCGCTTTCAGGCTGGCCCCATCGGGCGAAAGTTTGGAACGCGTGACCAGTTGGCCGGTCGGCTCGCAAACAAAGACGTTGCCTTTCAGATCTGGCATCAGCGCGCCGCGATAAACGCCCAGCCCGCAGGCCGCCGTGTGGGTTCCGGCATGCGCGTCCGCCGTGGTATGACTTAGCTGAAGAGGATACACCTTGGCATTTCCGCCTTCCGGCGCGATGTCTTCGTGGCCCGTGGTGAGCCCCGCGTGGGGATTGCGGGTCACCGCCTCCAGCGGCATCACGGCGAACATCGTGGGATTCCGGTTGCTGCAGAAAAACCGGTGGCCCCAGTCGTCCTGGGTCGCGCCAAACTGCCCCACCCCGCTAACCCGCGTAATAAGATCCGCGCGCGGATCGTAGCGCAGGTTCGTTTTCGTAATGTCGAGCTTGCCGCTCTCCTCTCCGCCGGGATACACTTCCTTCCCGTCCAGGCCGTTGTTTAGATAGATGGCGTTGTCCAGGCCCCACCGCGCGCAGGAAATCTGCAGCTGGCTGTGCCGGGGTTCGTTGCTTCCGAAAATCACCCGCCGCTCATCGGCCACATTGTCGCCATCCGTGTCTTTCAGGAAGAGCACCGCCGTCCGCGTGGTGGCCAGCAGACCGCCATTCATGGGCAGAAGGCCCTGGACGTGATCCAGCTCATCCGCCCAGGTCACGGCTTGATCCATCCGGCCGTCTCCATCCTGGTCGGACAACAGGCGAATGCGCGAGAGAAACGATCCCGATTCGGGCGGCAACGGATAGTCCCGCATCTCCGCCACGAACATCCGCCCCTGTTCGTCCCACACCACGTCCACCGGATCGCACACCAGCGGCTCCGTGGCGACGAGTTGCAGTTCGTAGTCCCCATCGATCTCCCAGGCCGCCAGCGATTCCTCCGGGCTCCACGGCAGGCGGCGTGGCAGGAGGCTGTCCCCCGTGGGGCTGTAGCCAGTGTCGGTGGAAGCTTTCTCCGGGTCCCAGGTTTCGGTGAATCCTCCCAGCGGCCATAGTTCATACCGGCGAATCCAGCACTCCGCGGCTTCGCTTTGCAGGCAGATGAATCCTTCGTCCGGGTTCGCCTTGGCGCCTTCGTTCACCAGCTCTCCGTTCAGGAAAATCTGAACGTGACCGCCCTTACAGACCACTTCCATGCGGTTCCAGTCGCCCACGGGGTTTTCGATGTCTTTCGCGCCGCGGTAGCCTTTCACGTCGGTCCAGTCCGGATCCCGGTCCCGCCAATTGATCCGTTGATTCTGCTTCTCCGCTTCCGGAAAGGTGAGCGTCTTCCCTCCCGGGGTCCACACCGGCTCTCCATCCCGGTCCGGGGTGACCTCACAGGTCAGGGAGGTTGGCGCTTTGAGACCGTCTTTACCCCGGTAAGCCAGCACCAGGATGTCGCCAGAGCCGCCTTCGATCAATTGGGCTTCGATGGAGTTCATCCACGTATCCGCGTAGGCGCCGTCCTCTCCGTAACCATGGACCAGCAGCCCGCAATCCCGCGCCCGGTCCGCCCGGCTGGCGTAGGTGTGCTCCCCCCACTTGAATTCCAGCACCAGGTGGTAGTCCCGGTAGCGTTGGTTGGTCCGCAGGTAGCCCCAGCCTTTCCCGCTGACGTGGAGCAGCCCGTCCTGAATGGACCAGACTTCTTTCGGATCCATGGTCACGGACCGGGGCCGGTTCAAATAAGGAGTGAAGTCCGCGAATTCCGGATCGGCCATCAGGTCGATCCTTTCATTCGGGGTCACGGCTTCGTTCTGCGCCCGGACCAGCATGGGGGCGGCCAACAAGACGGAAAGCCAGGCCAACAGTCCCTGACGAAGGGGGTATTTCTTCATGGAGTTTACTTACCTGCGGGGAGTTTTTTGAGGATCCAGTCTGTCTCTGCCTCGCGAGCGATCCTCGGAAACCGGCCGGATCGTCGCATCACCGGAATGCATCCTAGGAAAGCAGGAGATCGAAAGCAAAGTCAGAAAAATCCGCGGAGCACCCCATGGGGGGGTAAAGGGGGTGACCGCCGACGAGATTGGACCGCGCGCCTGTTTCCGGCGTTTAAGATTTCTGGAGAAAACGTGGATTCCCCACACTCTCAAAGGGCATTCTCCTCAGACCACCACGCCCAGCGCCTGGGCCTCCACTTCAATCGTTTGCGGAGTCTTGCTGAGGACGTCGCCATCAATCTGAATGTCCAGCACCGGATCGGTCGAGATCTTGATCTTCTTGACCTGCCAATGACCGATAAGCTTTGTCGCGCTCAAGGCGGAGGGCTCCATTTTTTCCGGCAGGTCGCGATCCAGCCCAATCATCTTGGCGCCCACGGAAAGCAGCCCTTCCAGATTCGCTTTCCGCAGGAAAAATACGTCCAGCTTCCCGTCGTCAATGTCCACGGAAGGCGACAGACTGAGGGTACCCAATCCCACGGCCCCCGTATTGGCCACCACGCAGGCCACGCCCCGGTCGCGAATAACATCCCGGTCGTCCAGGGTCAGTTCGTAGTCGGCGGATGGCTGCTCCTGCACATGCCGGATAGCGGCGAACATATAGGCCCACTTGCCAAACTGTTGTTTGAGCTGCCGCGTGGCGTCTTGGACGACCTGGGTTTCGATTCCACAGCCGGCCCGCAGCAGAAAGTAGTGTTCCGCAATCTTGCCCACGTCCACCTTCCGCACGCGGAAGGTATCCCCACAAACGCGGTTGCACGCCCGGGCGATGTCCCGCGCGATCGGCGTCAGTTCGTTTCGCATCTGCAACTCGATGGCCACCACGTTTCCCGTGCCACCGGGGAGAATCAGCAGTGGCGTGTCCGTGTGCACCAGACCGGTAGCCACCTCCATGACGGAACCGTCTCCCCCGAAGACGCCCACGACATCCGCGCCTTCCTCCCGCGCCCGCTGCGCCAGCTCTACGCCATCCCCCTCCCCGTGCGTGACCGAGACATCCCACTGGATGCCTTTCGGCCGAAAGTGATCGTTCAACAGCGACAGCAAGGCCACCCGGCGGGCCGTCGCGGGGTTGATGATCACATGGACTTTCTTCGGTCGGGGACGTACTTCCACAGCTTCAAGACCTTGTCTTCATAATCTCCGGTTCAGGGCTTTTCCAGCGAATTTGACCCAGCTACTGAGACACTTCTCCACTTTATTCCGGGGTATTGGTTTCGCTCGTCTTTTCCCGGCCGGCCGCGCTTTACAATTCTTTACACTTTTTTTCGTCCAGAATTCCACCGGCGGACGAATATTGAGCCGTGGTCCGGAGGGGGTGACGATTTCGTTGCATCACGCCACTTTCGGACCCCAAATTCAAGCGTTTCGTCTGTCTCCACCTTCTCCTTCTTTCTCTCTGTCCTATGTCCACTATCCTGATCGTCGATGATGAGGAAGATATCCGCGAACTCATTGCGCTGAATCTTCACCGGGCCGGGTTCCAGTCTATCGAGGCCCCTGACGGCATTACCGCCGTCAAGATGGCCCGGAAATCGGCTCCCGCCCTGATCATTCTGGATCTGATGCTGCCCCAAATGGACGGCTACGCGGTCTTCAAGGAACTGCGGAACGACACCCGGACGAGCGAGCTTCCCGTGTTGATGCTGACCGCCAAGGGCAAGCTGGACGAACGCATCACCGGCCTGTCTCTGGGCGCGGACGACTACATCACGAAACCTTTCAGCCCCAAGGAACTGATCCTGCGGGTGAAGGCCATTCTGCGCCGCACGGAGAAAGGCCCCAGTGCCTCCGTGGTCGAAATCGGTGATTTTCGATTGGACAAGAACAACCTGAAATTCTACCTCAGCGGCGATCCCGTGGACCTGACGGCGACGGAATTTAAACTGCTCCTCAGCCTGATCGAATCTCCCGGCGTGGCCCGGGAGCGCTCGGAACTGCTGCAAAAAGTCTGGGGCTACAGCGACCTCATTCAAACCCGGACGCTGGACACCCACATCAAGCGCCTGAGAGAGAAACTAGGCGGAAACGGCTCCCGTATCGAAACCGTCCGCGGAGTCGGTTACCGGTTTGTTTCCACGACGCACGCATCGTAGACTTCCCCACTTGGAGACTTTTCTGCTCATTGTCCTGTCGCTGGCGGTCCTGCTGCTGGGGTGGCGCTGCTACCGGTGGCGCCGGGCGGTCGGCCAACAGATCAAACTCTTCCAGAGCGACACCCCTCCCTCCCTCCGGGACGTGGCCAGTATCCCCCAGCCAGAACCTCTTGCTGACTTGGGGGAACTCATCCTGGACCTCGTGACCGAGGCCTCCATGAGGAGCAACGCGGACGCCAATCAGCGCCGGTTCCTGGAAGCGGTGTTAAACGACATTGAGGACCTGATCTTCATTCTGGACGAGCACTTGGAGATCCGGTTTTCCAACAAGGCCGCGAAAGTCGTGTTTCCCACGGATATCCCGCATGAAGGCCGGCCCCTGATCGAGGTCTGCCTGGACCACCGCATTGTGGATGCCGTCAATCAGGCGACCGAAGCTGGCACCCTTTACAAAGACACCTTGAACATGAGCCGCCGGGGCCTGGACCGCCAGGACCACACCTACCTCATGGAAGCGGAGCCGCTTCAGACCGGCCTCGGCATCGAGCCGGGTACGTGGATCCTGCTGCGCGACATCACGCTCCAGCGGGAGACCGAGCAGATCCGGCGCGACTTCATCGCCAACGCCTCCCACGAGTTGAGGACCCCGCTCTCCATCATCAATGGCTACCTCGAAATGCTGGACGGAGAGGACGTCACGGACTCTGCCGCCGCGAAGCGCGCCATCCACACCATGCGTAAACATGGCGACCGCATTTCCCGCATCGTGGAGGACATGCTGACCATCTCCAAACTGGAGAGTCCCCAGGATCTCCTGAACCGGGATTACTTCGATTTCGCGGACTGCGTAGCCAGCATCACCGAGCATCTTCACCCCCTGATCGAGCAGCGAGAGGCGGAAATCATTCTCGACTTTCCAGAGGGCGACCGCTCGTTTTATGGCGACCGCTTCTACTGGGACCAGGTCTTCTTCAACCTGGTCGAAAACGCCCTGAAACAGAATCACTCCCCAGGCTTGAAGATAAAGATCCGCCTGAAGTGCCTGGAGAATCAGTTCATCATAGACGTTTTCGACAACGGCGTGGGGATTCCAGGCACGGCGTTGCCCCACATCTTCAAGCGGTTTTACCGGGTGGAGAAGCACCACTCCACGCAGCAGGTGAAAGGAACGGGGTTAGGCCTGTCCATCGTGAGACGCGCGGTGGAAGCTCACGGCGGGACTATCTCGGTCAAGAGCCGTCCCGGCATCGAAACCGTTTTCTCCATCAAAGTTCCCGCGAGACCGGAAGCGGAAGCGCCCGTCACCGCCCCGGTGAGCTAGAAGCCGGCGGGAAAGAGCAATCCGGGAACCCGGGAACCTCTGCCTCTCAAGGCTAAGAAAGCCGGATCCCCGGACTTCAACTGTCCGTCAAGGCCCGGGCGCCCACGTGCCGGATATCGGCAGCGCTTTCCGCAAAGACCGCGTCCTCACCAATGTTTACCGCGTGATCGCCAATACGTTCCAGGCACCGCAGAATGAAGATCAGATGAAGGTAGGTCTTCAGATTGGACGGCTGCCGCTCCATCGTCTTGGTTAACTCCTTGATCATCTTGGAGTGGGCCTTGTCCAGCTCCTGATCTCTCTCGTAGAGAGACAGCGCCAGCTCCACGTCTCCTTCGGCATAACAGCGAATGGAGTCTTTGTAGAGATTGATGGCCATCTCGAAAAGCGGCTCCACGCTGCGCGTTTCGGAAACTTCCGGATGCTTGATAATCTTACGCGCCCGGCGGGCAACACTCTGGGCCTGGTCGGAAATCCGTTCGAGGTTGCCCGCGATCTTCATTGCCGCCAAAACGTGGCGCAGATCGGCGGCCACGGGACTAAAGCGGATCAGGATCTGCATGCCCTCGGTATCGACCACCTTTTCGAAGCTGTTCACTTCGTCGTCGTCCGCAATAGCTTCGTTGCAAGCTTCCTGACTCCGTTCCAGCAGACCACGGATGGCAAATTCCATATTTTGCTGAGTGATGCTCGCCATGGTCAGCACGGAATTTCTGATCTCCTTCATCGCCACGTTGAAGGTGCTCAGCGTATGGGCTGTCTGGGTTGCCACAATGTTATTGGATCTGACCACTTTGGGATACCTGGTTATGAAGAGTCTTGCAAATTCGTGGGAAAACCGGCCGTCTCTAACGGCCTCCCGCCTTCCCCGGACCAGAGGGAATAAGCGAAATCATCTGCCCGATCATCGGTTTCTCCACCTTCCGGCGCAAGAGGTCGGGGAAATCAAGGTCTCCTGAAATAAACAGGAGATCTCCAAAATTAAAAGGGGAATTCATTCAGCGGAATGGGGGCGTGAAGACTTCGTGAGGGGTTTACTCACTATAATCTTTCTAACCATAAGCCGAAGCCGCGGACTTCGCAGGTGAGGTTTTGCAAGCATTTCGTCACAAGCCCCCGAGGTTAGCCATCCCCCATTCGGGCCAACCTAGTCTCCCCCTTTCCACGCGAAGGAAGGCTTCCCAAAGGGGAGGGACGCGCCGGACGGCACTCGTCCTCAAGCCATTGCGGCTACCATGGACTCTTCCGTGTCTTCCACGGCGGAGCCGCCATCTCCGGAAGCATCCTTGTCAGACTTGGGAGTTTCGGACGGAAACTGTTTCTTGAATTCGGTATACTCAATCACCTCGAAACGGCCGTCGTGATGCTCTGCGATGGCGGTCAGAGATTCCACCCAGTCCCCTGAGTTCAGGTAGTGGATGTTTCCGATTTTCTTATCGGCCGGACTGTGAATGTGTCCGCAAATAATACCCACGCAGCCCCGCGCCCGGGCCAGATTCTGCAATTGCTCCTCATACCGGCCCACAAAGCTGACGGCGGACTTCACTTTGGCCTTCACGGCCTTGCTCAGAGAGAAGTACTCCTTGCCTTGCCAGTTGCGCCACTTGTTGTAGAGCCGGTTCAGGCGCAGCAAGAGCTCGTACCCCACGGACCCCAGTTCGGCGATGAACTTGCAGCTCGTGGTGACGGCGTCAAAACCATCGCCGTGTACGACAAGGTAGTCTCCGTGAGCGGTTTGATGCACGTATTCCTGTTCGATGATGAGCTTCCCGAAATTGATCGGCAGAAAACGCTCCAGGATGTCATCGTGATTCCCGCGAAGGTAAATCACCTCCACATCCTCCTTCTCCATTTTCTTCAGGACCGTGCGGACCAGCTTGGTGTGTTTGTCGGTCCAGGAGCTTCCCCGCTTCAATTGCCATCCGTCGACAATGTCGCCATTCAACACCAGACGCTTGCAATGCGTCAGCTTCAGAAAGTCGATCAATTCGTCGACCTTGGAGTCAGGCGTACCCAGGTGAATGTCGGAGAGAAAGAGCGTTTTATACTGGATACGTTCGGACTTTTTCATGCGATTTCCGCTTCGGGTAGCGTCCTGTTTCTTTCGGTGTCGTACTTGTCGATCATTTCGGAAAGGCTCTTCTCGAACCGCCGGACGACCTTTTTCCACCGCACTTTCTTCGCCGCGCGGCGGGAGGCTTCACGAATCTCGGGGAGATTGGAGGCCGTGACGGCTCTGATGGCGGCTTGGACGAAAGCGTCCTCGTCTCCAAAAGGCGCCTTGAATCCGGTAACCCCGTCCAAAATGTGTTGCCGGGGAGCCGCGTAGTCATACCCCACCGTCACCAGGCCGCTAGCCATGGCTTCCAGCACGACATTGCCAAAGGTCTCCGTCATGCTGGCGAAAACGAACACGTCAGCGGACGCGTAATGGCGGGCCAAGTCCTCTCCCTGGCGAACGCCAGCAAAAATGAACTGCGGATACTGCCGGCGGAGTTCTTCTTTCTTCGGCCCGTCACCCACGAACACCGCCTTGAAGTCCGGCAGGCGGCGCTGAATTTCCGAAAAGGTCCTGGCGACGAGGTGCAGATTTTTCTCCGCCGCCATGCGTCCCACATAAATGCCCACCTTGGCCTTGTCCCCCGCGCCCCACTCCGAGCGCAGAATGAGATCTCTCTTCTTCGGGTTGAAGAGCTTGGTGTCCACCCCCTTGGGCAAAATCTCCAGATTCTCGAACCCTTGGCGGTCGAGTTCGTCGATGACGTCGTAGGAAGGCACGTAGGTCCGCTGCGAGCGGTTGTGGACGTGCCGCAGGTAGAACAGCGTGGCACGCTCCAGCCCGGGGAGTTGGTAGTGGCTCACATACTGCTGGAAATTGGTGTGAAATCCGGAAGCCACCGGGACTCTCAAGGAGCGCGCCGCCTTAATGGCTGAAGCGCCCAGCGGGCTCTCGGTGGCCACGTAGATCACGTCTGGACGGTTCCGGTACCAGCGGGCCTGAAGCACCAGCCGGATGGGAAGGCCAATCCGGACCTCCGGATACCCCGGGAGCGCCACCGAAGGGACCCGCATTCCTTCTTCGTCACAGGCCAAAACCGCGGGCCGGATGACATCCACCTGGTGATCGAGCCCCCTCAGGCCGGTCACGAGCCGGTGGAGGGTGGTGGCTACGCCATTGGGTTGGGGAGCATAGGTATCGGTGACAAACGTGATCTTCATAGCTCCCAGAAATCGGTTAAAAGCTTAAAAAAGCTTTAATATTCGCACAATTGAGATTCTGTTCCGTTTTCGTAACACGATGGAAAGGTCCTCTTTACCGCGTGGTTTACTCCAAGGATTCTTCACGCCGGGCCAAATCAGTCCCATGTTACACCCGCGACTGGGTGTATGCCAAAAAATCCGGTGGAGCAAGTTTTATGCAAGCCCCTTATTTCCACTCCCGTGGAATCTGAGGATCAGCCGAACCGGCCGCTAATGTAGTCCTCAGTCTCTTTCTGAGTGGGGTTGGTGAACAGCTTCGTGGTGTCATCCATCTCAATCAGGCTGCCCAGGTAGAAGAAGGCCGTGCGATCGGAAACGCGCGTCGCCTGTTGCATGTTGTGCGTGACAATGACGATGGTGAACTTCTCTTTCAGTTGGGTGATCAGGTCTTCCACCTTGGCCGTCGAAATGGGGTCGAGCGCGGAGCAGGGCTCGTCCATGAGGATGATTTCAGGCCGCACCGCGATGGTCCGCGCAATGCAAAGACGCTGTTGCTGGCCACCGGACAGCCCCATGCCGCTGGCGTCCAGGCGATCTTTCACCTCTTCCCAGAGACCCGAAAGCTGCAAGCTCTCTTCAACAGCCTGGTCGATGACGGATTTGCGGTTTTCGCCGGCAATGCGCAGGCCATAGGCCACGTTTTCGTAGATGCTCTTCGGGAAGGGATTGTATTTCTGGAATACCATTCCCACTTTCTTCCGCAGCTCGATCACGTCCACCATCGGGTCGAAAATGTCCGAACCCAGAATGCTGATGTGGCCATTCGTGATCTTGGCCGTCGGGATCAGATCGTTCATCCGGTTGAAATTCCGGAGCAAAGTGGATTTACCGCAACCGGAGGGTCCGATGAAGGCCGTCACCTCTTGGGCGAAGATCTGCATGGAGATCTTCTTCAAAACATCTTTCTTCCCGTCGTAGGCAAAGCTCACTTCATTGGTCTCAATAACGAGACTCTTCTTCGCTCCTTCGGGCTTTTCCGTCTTCTGGCTGCCGACGGTCTTTTCGGTTCCGGCTGAGATGGCACTCATGATTACTTTTTGCTGAAAATTGATTCTTTAAGTTTCTGATTCTGGGAGCGGATTACCACTTCAATTTCTTCCGGTAGTGAATGCGCATGAAGATCGACATCGCGGCGAACGCCATAACTATCACCATGAAGACAAAGACCGAACCATACTGCATGGGCTTGGTGTACTCGGACTGGGGAATTCGGGCGGCAACCGTGTAAATATGATAAGGCAACGCCTGAACCGACTGTGAGAGAAAGCCAAAGAACCTCTCGAACACATTGCCTTCTAATCCTTGCCAAGGCAAGGTTGCTTTACTCGCCATGGCGGCGGTGAACATGATCGGGGCGGTTTCGCCCGCGACCCGGGTAATTCCAAGAATGGAAGCGGTCAACATACCCGGGAAAGCGTAGGGCAGCACCGCTTTACGGATGGTCTGCCACTTGGTGGCGCCCAGGGCCAGGGAGGCTTCGCGGAAGCCCATGGGAATGGCTTTCAGGGACTCTTCACAGGCCGTGATGATGACCGGCAGAATCATGACCGCCAGCGTGAAGCCACCCGCAATCATGGAAGTGCCCCACCCCTGGAAACTGATGGCATACCCACTCAGGAGCGGAATGTGCCAGGCGCCTTCTTTGATCTCATTGGTAATGACCGGCGCCGCCAAACAGAACAGGCCCAAGCCAAACAGACCAAAGACAATGGAGGGAACCCCGGCCAGGTTCAGAATGGCCAGGCGGATCATGTCCATGAACTTACCCTTTCCACTGTACTCATTGAGGTAAATCGCGGAGGTCAACCCAATGAACAGCGCCACAACAATACAGATAATCGTCAGGAAGGCCGTGCCCACCACCGGGCCCAGAATACCGCCACCGCAATAGGTGTAGCCATGCTGCTCCACGATCTCCTGATCGGGGTTGTTGTCCTTCCAGACCACGAAATCGGAATACCCCAACTGGTGCTCGGTGCCGTCAGCGGTTTCGAAAACCATCAGCGTTTCGGGATTCTTCGTAAAGAAGTCCAAGCCCCGGTCTAGAATGACGGGCGCTCCCTTGCTGATGATGTCAATAAATACAAAGAAGGCACACGCCAGGATGAAGTAGGTGGCAATCCGCATGGTCCAGCGGACCGCGGCATCCTTCCGCTTCTGCTTGAAGGAGACCGTGGCGAAGGCGTTCTTGATGGCGGTGTCGGTAGCGACGTCGTGCATGGCTTTTACAGGAAAGGGTCAAAAAGTTTGAAAACAGGGAAGGGATGACAAAAACCCCTCAGATCTTCTGGAACCGGCGCAGCACCTGTTGGGCGCTGAAGTTGATGATGAGGGAGATGGCGAAGAGCACCATGCCCACCATGAAAAGCGCCTGCCAGTGGATGGTTCCCTGACTGACTTCGCCCAGCTCTTGGGCAATGATCCCCGTCATGGTGTGAGCAGGCTCGGTCACCACGCCGATCCCCTTACTAAAGTCCGGAATCTGAATCTTGTTACCCGCGACCAGCAGCACCACCATCGTCTCCCCGATGACGCGGCCGAAGCCGAGCAGCACCGCCGCCATGATCCCGGAGACCGCCGTGGGAACCACCACCCGGAAAACCGTTTGAATCTTACTGGCCCCAAGAGCGAGGGAATTCTCCGTAAAGGTGGCTGGCACGTTGTTCAGAGCATCTTCCGCCAGGGTGAAGATCGTCGGGACCGCCATGAAGGCCAGTAGGAGGCCCGCGGTGAGGATGTTCAAACGCTCTGACATCGGAAAACCGGGCACCCAGGACAGGTAAGGCACCTGGCTCAACTCGCGCAAAGCCGTGCCGAGCACCAGAATCCCGAAGAAGCCCAACACAATAGAGGGAATAGCCTCGATGAATTCGATAGTCGGCTTGATAAAGCTTTGCTCTTTGAAGGGCGCCACCTGGTTCACGTAAACCGCGGCGCCCACCGCGAACGGAATCGCCACAATCAACGCGATCAGGGAGATCAGGAGCGAACCAGTAAAGAGCGGAAGCAAACCGTAAGAGTCATGCCACGAGCTGTTCGTCACCCAGTCTTTCCCCGTCAGGAAAGAGAAGAACGCCCCAATCATGGAAACCGGACGGTCGTGACGCCAGTTATCCACCCGTTTATCGTTCTTCTTCCCGATCTTTTTCAGGTCTTTGAACTCAGACTTGGCCATTCCCAGGTTTTCCCGGGCTGAGTCCGTACTCACTTTCTCCGGCACCTTCGCCATGGCCGCCTCCGAGGCCGCGAGGAACGCCGGAGAGAGTTCGTGGTATTGCGGAATGCTGGCGTAGAAAATTTCGGTCAGCTTGTCATACGGAGGCTCTTTAATGTTCACCTCTTCCGCCTGGGCCAGGATGTCCTGCTTTTTCGCTTCGTCTTCCACCCTCTTGGCACTGGCCAGCAGGGCCTCTCTGCGGGCTCCCGCCGTCAGAAAGGAGGTCGCCAAGGCCCGGTTTTCTTCGGCCTTGTCCTTCAAGGGACTCACAAAGTCTCTCATCGGCTGTACCGCGGCCCGGAACTCGTCCACCACCGCCTTGAAGTCCGCATGCTCCTCGGCGGCCACTTTCTTTTTGTCGGATGAAATCTTCTTCAACTCCGAAATGTAGGGATGATCTCCCTCGGTATCCGGCAGATAGAAAAGGACCGCCTCGGAAATTTTCCCTTTCTCCTCTTCACCGAGATGCAGACCCGCCTGCTCGAGGTCCCAAGTGCTTTCCTCCTTCAATAAGGCTTCCGCGACCGTCAGGTAATGCTTCCGCTCCTCCTTCACCGAGGCTTCCGCGGCCGCGATCTTCCGTTCGAGCTCCTTGATCTCATCGCTTTCCGGCGCCGCTGGTGAGTTTGCCGCGACCGCGTTCGGATCCGCCGGAGCATTGGCGCTGGCGGCCTCCGCGGCTTCAGCCGCCTCTTCACGGGCCTCCTCGAGGTCGTCCTTCAACTCGTCCACACGGTCGATGACCTGTTCCAAGCCTTCGTAAACCTTACCGGAATCATTTTGAACCGCGTTGCGCACCTGAATGAAGGCGCCCACCAACTGGTCTTCGTGCCGGGAAGTTTCGTTTACTTCCGCATAGTAGGCGATGGACAGCTTGGTGGTGGTGGCGGTGTGCTGATTGATTTCGTCGCGGATGAAATCGACAAATTCCTGGCCGGACTTCCGGTAATCTTCCAGCCCGCGGCGGTTACCAGGAAGGAATCCCGCCGCCTCGATCATGAGGAACACGCAGATCAGGATCAGCACGACAATGGCGAGGCTGGCATTCCCGCCGAAAAAGTACTTAATAAACTCCGCTTTTCCGAGGCCAAAAACGCGGATTCCCTTCCGCTTGAATGCGTTCGGAACTTTAGAGGTGTCGTTGCCCGTTGTCGTAGCCATGGTCCGGTGAAATCTTCGAGTGTCTGTCGTTTGTTCTGCCGTCTCCTATCGCAGTAATGAGCAAATTGCGTGAATTCAACGGCAACGATTCCGTAACGTATCGCCCTCTCGAACTATCTTCGTTACCCCCTCTATCTCAACGAAAAGCGCCCGAAGGATTACTTCGGACGCTTCTCTGCACTGATGAACTTAGAGGTTCAGCAAGGACTTATTTAGCAGGAATGAAACCCACTTCGTCGACGATCTTCATCGCGGCTTTGTCCTTGGTCGCCCACTTCAGGAACTTCTCGGAAGCGTCGGACAGCTTGCCTTCGATCGTGAAGTAGTAGAGGGAGCGGGAGATCGGGTATTTCTTGGCGTTTTTCGGCTTCAGCTCGACACCGTCAACCTTGAGGGTTTTGATGCCCGGGTTGGTGGTGTAGGCGAGACCAACGTAACCGATGCCGTTCGGGTTCTTGGAAACTTCTTCAGCGATCTGCTCGTTACCGGCCATCTTCTGAGTGTTCGAACCGTAGTCACGCTTGTTCATCGCCATTTCCTGGAAGCTCTTGTAGGTGCCGGAAGAAGTGTTCCGGGTGTAGGCGGAGATTTCGCCGGGCTGACCGCCCACTTGGCTCCAGTCGGTGATGTCGCCGGTGAAGATGCCTTCAACCTGCTCCAGAGTGATGTCTTCCAGAGGGTTGTTTTCGTTCACGATGATGCCAATCATATCGTAAGCGGCGGTCCACTCTTTCAGCTTCATGCCAGCGGCAGTGAACTTGTCCACTTCTTCGCTCTTCACGTCACGGCTCGACATGCCGATTTCAGCGCTGCCGTCAAGCAGAGCAGTGAAAGCGGTGGAGGAGCCTTCAGCGGCGATATCCATGGAAACGTCGTTACCAGCGGCAACGTATGCGTCCTTCAGCTGAGGAACCATTTTGGCGCCCAGCGTGTCAGAACCCTTGATCACGATCTCGTCAGCGGCTACAGCAAAGCCCGAACTAAGGGCAAGAGCAGCTAGAATAGCGGTTGCTTTTTTCATGGGTAGATTTGAGTCAGTACTATTTGGGTTGTGTGGTTTGTCTGGTGTCCCAGAACGGCTTGAATCTGACACAGGCCCAAAACCTTCAAAATCCTTTCCCGTAACGAAATCGTCACACTTAGTTCTATAACTCATTGATTCTTAAGCGATAAGAAAAACCTCTCCCCAAACCTTCATGCTCCCCGCTTCCGAAAGGCAAATTTTCCTGATCGACGCCATCGGCCCCTTCTTCCGGGGCTACGACCGCACGCGCATCAACTGGTCAAAGATCCCCTGGGAACATCTGTCCACTCCCGGTCCCCAGCGGAGAGCGCAATTCGACCGCATCCGGGAAGACATGGAGCGGTTTTGCTCCGAAATCGCCGCGGTCGGTTTCAACGCCGTCAGCCTGGATGACGTGTCCCACCTGGCCAGACACGAATGGTACGAACCGGAAGTCGCCGAACAGATTGACGCATTCCGGGAAGAGTTCGCGGAGATCTTCAAGATCATCCGCCGGCACGGCCTGGACATCTACCTCACGATGGATGTCATGACCTTTACTCCGGCGCTGAAGGAACGGCTCGGCTCCAGCCCCCGCCACTCGGTGGTGTTTCTCCAGGAACTGCTCGACCGGTTCTTCCGTGATTTTCCCGAAATTACCGGATTGATTCTGCGAATCGGCGAGAGCGACGGCATTGACGTCAAAGGCTCTTTCCGTAGCGAGTTGCACCTGAAGAGCGCCAAAATGCTCAATCGCTTCCTCAAAGAGCTGCTCCCGGTCTTCGAAAAGCACGAGCGGCTCTGCGTTTTCCGCACCTGGACAGTCGGCGCCCACCGCATTGGCGACCTGATCTGGCGGCCGGATACTCTGACCCGCACCGTGGAAGACATTTCCAGCCCGGCATTCGTGCTCTCCATGAAGTATGGGGAGTCCGACTTCTTCCGCTATCTGCCGCTGAACAAGTGCTTCTTCCGGACCAATGTCCCAAAGATAGTCGAACTTCAGACCCGCCGGGAATACGAAGGCTGTGGCGAGTACCCTTCCTTTGTGGGCTGGGACTACGCGCATTTCGCGCGGGAATTGAGGCACGCGCGGAACCTGATCGGCATTTCCGTGTGGTGCCAGACAGGCGGCTGGCTCCCCTTCCGCCGGCTGGCCTACCTGGAAGACGGAGCCATCTGGACCGAGATCAATACCTTCGTGACTCTTAAAGTGTTCCGGGAAAACCTTTCGGTGGAGGAAGCCATCCGCCAATATCCGGGATGTAACGACCCCTCCGCGTGGCTGGAACTCCTGCGGTTGTCTGACGAGGTCGTCAAAGAGCTGCTCTACACCCCGGAGTTTGCCCGGCACGACCTGTATTTCCGCCGGGTCCGGATTCCGCCTCTGATCGCGGTCTATTGGCACAACATTTTCATCAGCCACTCCCTGCGCCGGGTGTTCCACAAGTTCGTGGTGGATCCTGAAGAGTGCCTGTTGGCGGGGCAGGCGGCCCTGGAGAACATCGAACGGATGAAACACCTGGCCGAACGGTGCGGACTGCCGGTGGAAGACATCGATTTCATGTACGAGACCTTCAGGATTCTTCTCCTGGCGAGAACCTATTTCCTGACCCAGCCCGACGAAGAGTTGGAGAAAGAGATCCGGGACGCCAAGAAGGCCTACAAGAAAAAGTTTCCGAAGAAGGAACGGATGCGCTACGCCATCAAGCTGGACTTCCAGCCCTTCCACTTCAGTCCCCGCTACGCCATGTGGCTCTTTAACGTGCTAGTGCGCGAACATCGCGGCTACCGGGTGATCGACCGCATCCTCGGCATCCACCTGCTGGCCTTTGGCTACTGGTTCCTGAAGAAAACGCGGCCAAAGATGATTCCCAAATTCGCCCGGAAAAGCGCCATGGGGATCGACGCGATCTTCCGGTAAGAGCGGCGCGGGCTACTACTCAAAGAGCCGTTTCCCGGCATAGCCACCGGCCAGCGCTCCCACGCAGGGCGCCAGGATGTAGACCGTCAGCCAGCCGGTGCCATTCACGGTAAAGGCCTGGGTCCCCCACCCCATGAGCATGGAAAAAAAACGCGGCGCCAAGTCCCGCGCGGGATTGAACCCCGCCATGGTGACGGGACCAAACAGGCAGATCAGGGCCGTCAAAGTCAACCCAATGGCCAAGGGCGTGCCCCGCGAAGGTCCGGCGTCATTCTGCCGGGCAATGTAGCCAAAGATGGCCAGGGCCAGCAACGCGGTCCCCAATGCTTCCGCGAAGAACGCCCGTGGCATGGAAACCATCACCCGGCTTTTCTCGCTCAGGGCGGTGCCGCCGGGGTTCGGAAAGTACTCGCCAAAGATCATGGCGCTGGCCTCGCTGCCCAAGGCTCCGCGCTGAATGCCATGAGCGCTTTCGAAAGCGGTAATCGCCCCCCCAAAGACCAGGTAAACGGCCAGCGCCGCGAGGAACGCGCCCAGAAACTGGGCCGCCACGTAGCCCGCCACCCGGCGCATGGGAAAGTCCGTCCAGACCGCAAAGGCCAGGGTAATGGCTGGATTCAGATGCGCGCCGCTGTGCCGGGCGGTTAGGAAAATAGCGACCGACAGCCCCAGTCCCCACACGATGGCCACCTGAAACACGCCCACCAGGCTTCCCATCGTCACGGCCACGGCCACACTGCCGCAGCCGAAAAAGACGAGCAGGAAGGTCCCCAACAACTCTGAGTAGAACCAACGGGGCAGTCTCATGCGCCAGCGGTGGTCTCTTTCGAGGTTCCAATGTCCTTGGTCAATTGCTCAAGGCGAAGCTTGTCCAACTTTTCAAGCGGCAGCGAGGTGAACAGCTCCAGGCGGCGCCGGATCTGGAAAGAAACGCGCTTGAAGACCTCGTACACCTTCTCCCCGGTTCCTTCCGCCGCGGCGGGATCTTCAGAACCCCAATGCGCAATAATCGGTTGCCCCGGCCAAACTGGGCAGGTTTCCCGGGCGTTATCGCAAACGGTAATGACGAAGTCGAACTCGACATCTTTGAACTCTTCCCAAGACTTGCTGCGGGCATCCGACAGATCCAGCCGATGGACTTCGTCCAGCACGCGGATGGTCGTGGGATGGACGGCTCCCTTGGGGGCTGCTCCCCCGCTGTAGGACTCGAACCTGCCGGGGGCAACAAGGCGGATGAGGTACTCCCCCATAATGCTGCGGGCGGAGTTCCCCGTGCAGAGAAAGAGAATTTTGTATGGCCGGTGGGTATCGCTCATGAGGGGTCGAATCTGGATGGCGTTTCCCGGCTAACAAGAACAAGCACTACCAGAGGAGTTGGAAGACGTTGATCTCGGCTGGGGAACCGCGGGAATACAAGCGGCGGCGGTGTCCGTCTTTTCGAAGCGCTTCAAGTCTTTCTTATAGACCCGGTCTTGGAAAGCCAGTTCTTGGAGACACTTCAAGTTTTCCGCCAGCAAGGGATTTGGCTGTTCCGGAATCCGGTAAATCGTCCAGTTCATGTGGCGGGTGGACTCGATGAGTCCGTTCCGTTTCATGAAGGCTAACTGCTTGGAAATCTTGGGCTGCGGTTCGTCCAGGATTTGTTGAACGTGGCACACACAGAGTGGCCCCCGGCTAAGGAGATTGAGGATGCGAAGCCTGACGGAATCGCACAGGCACTTGTAAACCGCCACGCAATCCATGGCTGTTTTATTCTCTATTTTGAATATTCTGTCAATTGCATATAACTCACAAAAAAGCCCGCCCCCAAGGAACTGGGGGCGGGCATTCCGCAATCTGATCGGGCGGGATCTACTCAGTCACCACCTCGTAGGTAGAGACCGTGCCGCTCACTTCGTTGGACACGATGAGGATATTCTTTCCATTGGGGGACTTGTCCGCGGGCACAAAGACCACACATTCCGGACCGATGTCGCCGGCGGCCTCCGTGTCGATCGGAGCGGAGTGGTCCCGGTTGCTGCCGTAGCCAACCACTTTCGGGGCCGTGGGATCGGTGATGTCGAAGACAATCACGCCGCTGACGCGCTCCAGTCCCACGAAAGCGTAGGTTTTGCCGTCGATCACCCCCGTGTCGATGGCTTCCGGTTCCGGACCTTTGTCATCGCTACGGTTCTTGAAGGAGGGTTGCTCGTCGTTGGTGGCGTTGAAGCCTTCACCCAGTTCCTTCGCGGTGTATTGCTCGATGACGTCGCCGCTGTCGTAAACGAGGCCGCCTTCCGCGTCCCAGATGGCGAACGACCGCGCGCCGTAGCTGTAGATCTGGTCGAAGTCGCCATCACCGTCAGTGTCGCCATTGGCGGTGGTGGTCTTAAGCCGGCCGAGTTGGTCTTCCGCCTGAAGTTCCGCCGCGTTTGGGTATTTTTCGGCGTCCAGTTTCAGGTCTTTCACGCGGACTTCCTCGCTATAACCGTCGTAGTCGCGGGAATCCCCCTCGTTTGCGGTCAGCAGGTAGGTCTTTCCGCCGATCTCAGCGGCCACGGCCGCGTCTGGCATGTAAAAGCCCAGCACCGGCCAAGGACGGATATCGACTTTGTCCGACTTGTCGCTGGCATCGAAGCCATTGCCTTCCTTGCTGTGGTCTTTGACACCGAAGCTCGCGATCGCGGTCGCTTCCTTGGATTCGAGATCGACCATCAGAACCGCGTTGTTCTCCTGGAGGATGATGTAGGCGGTCTTGGAATCCGGAGAAACGGCCACGTATTCCGGTTCCAGGTCCATCGCGACCGTGGCTTCCGGGCCGAAGATGCGGGTATATTCGGGGAGTTCGGCGTCGTTGAACTTGGCCAGGGAGACCTGCCAGACCTTTGCGTCCTTGATTCCCGCCGCGCCGCCTGAAGTGTCCACGATGGTCACCGAGCCCTCGGGGTCGTTCTTGTAGTCGTCACTCGGCTCGCCTTCGTTGGCCGCCACCAGGTACTTTCCGTCCGGAGAGAAATGCAGGTTATCCGGAAGCGCACCGGCTTCGACCGTGCAGAGGAAGTCCCCCGCCGTGCTGAAGAAGACGATCTTGCCGTTGGCTTGTTTGTCTTCGTTTTCGACGGTGGCCGCCACCAGGTCTCCGTAAACCGCGATGCAGGTGGGCGCTTTGCCCTGTTCGCTGATGTCGAGGTCTTTCACCTCTTTCAGCGCGGCCGGATCGCTGGCATCCACGACGGTAATGCTCTTCCGTTCGGCATTGATGGCGAAGATCTGTTTGGTCGCGGCGTCAAAGGCCACAATCTCGGCGGCGCCTTCGTCAAAGCCGCCAAGGTCCGCGGTGGAAAGGTGCTTGAGTTCCAACGCTTCCGCGGACGGAAGCACCTGGAGGAGCGCCAGCGCGGCAGTGGTAGAGAAGAGTTTCCTCAAAGATAGGATCGGATTTTTCATTAATGATGAAGTGAAATAGGGTCGCCTCTCACAAGGAGTATCTCCGAACCAAGATAAAGATACGGCGTGTGAATATTCCGTAACCACACCGGCTAAAACCAAGGAAAGGAGCGGAAGAGAGCCGTGAGAAAACGGCAAAAGATAGGGCAGTCACCTCCCGGGAGGCGACTGCCCTACTTATCAGCACCCCTACGCAGTTTACAGCGTTGAATAAACACTCTCAGCGAACCCGGGAACGACATCGCGGAGAACAGAAGTCTTATGCGCTTTTGACCCCTTCCCGTAAACGAGCGGAAGGTTACGTTTCCGTCACGCCTCGCCTGGAATGGCGGGAACTCCGGCCCGGCTATCGGTGGCGGAGCGCGGAACCTCCCGTCTTCGCCTTTGCTCCCCTCGAACAAGGGGTTCCCGGCGATAGGGACTGGGCGACCCCGAAAAGAAAATTCAGGAGGGGAGCCAAGAAGCATTCCAGCCTTCGGATGCTGTCCCCCATCCGGCCCCAAGGCAAAGAAGGGGACTCCCGCGGACGGCGCCGAAGAAGACGATTCTTTCAGACATGCGTCAAGGTCCGGCGAGACCGCTCCCCTTCCGGACCCTTAAGAACGCAAAAGCGGGACTCCCGTTTCCGGAAGCCCCGCCATGCTAGATATTCAATGACTCGAACTCTACTCTTAGGAATTCTTAGAAGTAGGTACGAACACCGGCGAAGTAGGTCCAGCCGCTATACTCGCTCTTTCCGTCAAGAGTCGCGTATTCGACGCCCGTCATCAACTTCAGCTTGTCTTTGCAGATGCGGTAGTTCAGACCCAGATAGAAGCTGTTGTAGACATCACCGCGAGTACCACCACCGTCTTCGACGGTCCGGCGCTCGTAGCGGCTCTGAAGGCGGATGCCGTCATTGCCTTCGGAGGTAGCCAGGTGATAGCGGAACACCGCCTGCAGTTTGTCCGTGAGCTGGTAGTGAGGCATGATCACGATACCGAACACGTCTTCGGTGTCACCCATACCGGTGGCGAAGATGATGTCGGTGTTGAGACCGAACTTGTCCCACTGGCTGCTGGTGTTCAGAGAGAACATGTTGTCGTAGTCGGAGAAGGCCACGTTGTCGTCGTCTTCTTCCTGATACATGTAATCGAAGCGGATGTCGGTGTCACCGAGGGCGTAGCCAAGGCGAGCCATCAGACCGTAACCGGCGTCGAACTCGGGCAGCGCCCAGTCGTCGCTGAGGTCACCGGAGAAACCGGCCAAGTCGATCGTGATCGGATCCATTTCGTAAGTCACCATCACACCACCGGTTTTCTCAGCGGTGATTTGGTTGACCAGCAGGGAGCGCTCGAAGGTGATGATGCGCTTGGAGGAAGTGGCGTATTCCTGAGTGATGGCGGGCTTGAACTTACCAACGGTGAGCTCAAGGTTTTCGACACCACTGTAAACAATGGCCAAGTCTTCCACGTCTTGGAAGAAACGACCGTCCGAAGAGTAGTCGCGCTTCAGGTTGAACTGACCTTCGAACTCGAAGTCGTGAAGGAAGGTCGCCGCGATACCGAAACGGAAACGGCGGTTTTCCCAGCCACTGTCTTCACCGCGGTCGCTGTCGGCGTAGTGCCATTGACCGTGGTAACGACCGATCAGAGCCAGTTCCTGCAAGAACGGATTGTCGGAATCTTCGTAAAGAGTCGCGTAATCAAAGATATTGCAGATGGTCCACGGTTCCGGAGCCGGAGCCGGTTCCATCTCCACGACCTTACCGGAATCCCCAGCCATCGCGCTACCGGCGATCGCCAGAGAAAAACCGGCTGCACCAAAGATGCTGAGTTGGTTTTTCCTGAACATAACGTTGTTTTTCATTAAGCTTTGTTGGTTGAGTTGAGTCGCGGGTTATTTACTTCCTGACGGGAAAGCAAACCACCGTTGAGTTGTAACATTGCTGTCACAATTACCTGAGGCTCATGTGACGGCGCGTTACCAGCCGCCGCTCCGCGTGCACGGTTTGGCGACTGCGCGGGACCTTATAAGGTCGCTTGAACAATGCCAGAAAAAAACGGTGAAACTTCGCGTCTCCTGGCTGGGGAAATTTTTAAAATAATGGATGCCCCGTTTGACTCGGCGCCCCTTGCCGGATCTGAACTCTGCGACCTGTTGAACCACAGGCGCTCAGGCAAATGGCCAGCAGCCAAGGTGTGCGGTCAGATCCCCGAACCGCGTGGAATCAAATGAGAAAGGAAGACTGAATCAGCACCGCAAACGGTGAATTTTCCGAAGCCGCGGTCCGCCTATTTATTGAACCAGCCCTAGTCCAGCTCTTCTTCGCTCTCACCCGCCTGGGAAAGCATGGACAAGTCCACCCGGGAGCGGGCCAAGATTCCACGCCGGTCGTTGCGGGTCTGATTGAGCCTAATCATCCCGATCTCCACCAGGTCCGCCCAGCTCTCCCATCCCTCCAGCCGGTTGCGCAGGACCGCGTCTCCCACCGCAATGTACTCAGCCAACGCGGGATCGTCCCGCATGATGACCGCCGTCCCCAAATGAAAGTCGTCCTCTTCCCGGCAGTAAAGTCCCACCGACGCCATGGAAACCGGGACGTCCGCCAAAATAAACGGATCCCCCTGCACGCTGTCAGCCATCTGCAGGAGGTAGAGGCCACTCTCTGACAACTGCATTCGCCGGATCAGGTACCGTTCCGATTCCAATTCCACTGCCGCTTCCAGATCCTCCCGATCGCACCTTCCCAGAGCCACACACCAGAAGTTAGAGGAGATATCTTCGAATTTCATAGGCTGTATGTTTGGTTACAGCTTTGCTGGAGATTTAAGCACCTGAAGGGCAAAACAGTGACTTTTCCGGCACATCTAATTAAGGTATCTTAACATTTTCCGCGCCAACTCCACAATCTCAATGTCCCGGACTCTGAAACCATTTTCGCCGCGATTCTTATGCCAACCGGTTTGATTTTCAGGGACCGTGTCCCGGCATTCAGAGAGCCCCTGCTGGGAGGGCGGGAACATGGAGAGACCTCTTCACGCGTCCACGTCGCTGATCCTAACCTTCAGACTCACACGTATTCATAAATTTTGGATTTATTTATAATTTTCATATTTATGCTTGCGGTTTTTGGCTCGCTTTGTTAAATTTTCTATAATTTCAATACCTTCTACGGCGAAGCATCCTATGAAATCTTCCAAAATTTTGGACTTCTTACCTGCCCTTACGGCTTCTCAGGGAACAGCCCACACCCTGGAAGGACCTGCCGAGATTTTGCCTATGAATACCATCCAAAGCTGTCTGAGCGTAAGCGATTTCAATATCCGGAAAGTTAAGTCTGTCCGTCTCGAGTCCGATCCGGTCCAGATCGCCCTTTCGGTTTCTCTGGAGCACAGTCACATCTCGGACAAGATGTTCTTCGGGATCATGGACCGCACGAACGAACGCGGCATCGCGGTTTCCATCCACCCGGCTACCGGCGAAGTGGGCGACTTGATCAATGGAGGAGGCGTCATCGGCTACCTCTCTACCTCTCTACCTCTCCGCTGGTGCCCCACAGCCCCATTTCCTGCAACATCCTACTCTACAAGTTCGGCAAGAACTGCGTCTGCAACGTCCGGGTGCACGGCGAAACCTTCCTGTATCCCGGATTCATCCTGGAAGAAGGCTTTCCGCTGGAGTTGAACGCCTGTGTGGGATCCTGCAAGCGCTCAGTTCAGGAAGTAGTGGCGAGCAATCTGACATTTTCCGTGGGAGAAACGACCTCCCCCATGGCAGTTGCATAAGCACCGGGCCGGCGAGTCACCGGACCTCCGTTTGTGGTTAAGACTGGGTTTTCCTCTCTACTGGGAAACCCAGTCTTTTTTCTTTCTTTCGCCGGTGCGGCGGCTCCGTTTCGCTCCGCTCACACTTTCGCGGCCGCGCAGGTGGGCACTTTTTTCAGACTGGTCCGAAGATCGTTCACCAGTTCCGGCAGCCCGATAACGAAAAAGCTCACCTCATCTTGCCTGGGGCATCTCCACTGGAGATGAAGATCGGTCTCCGTGCCATTGTAGGTTACCGGGTAGACAGCGGTCCGTATCTCATTGCGCCGGTGGTTTTCAATGCGGTAGCGCAGGCTCTCGGTATGGCGCCGCTCTAAGCCCTTTTCAATCAAAGCCCGGAGGTTATCCAGCACGATCGGCAGGTACTCCAGCCCCACCACGATGGCCAGCGAGGCGGGCTCGGGAAAGGGCTTGTGAAAGTCTTCATCCTTAATGGGGTCCCACTCCGGCTTCGAGTCCGGCCGGTTGCTCAACCACTGAATAATGAACCGGCTTCCCAGCGCTGTCAGACCCAGGAAAATTGCCACACCGGCAGCCGATAGGAAGAAGGGCAACATGGGGAGGTTTGGCGAAGATCTCTTAGTCTTCTTGCGCGGCCCGCGTTGCAGCCGCACCTGGTCGGAAGGTTCTGGCTTCACCTATTAAGGAACGTCCTCCGCCCAGGGAGGAGAGACAAGAAAAATCGCCCAGTCTGCCCGCAAATTGCTGTCTGGCAGACTCCAGCCACCCGACCCAATCGGACGCTTCAATCGTTTTAGTAGATAGAACGGGGTATCGTGAGACGTTTTCAATGGTGCCCCGGTGCAGAGCCGAAGGGCGCAAACGAACCACACACTCCGACGCTACTTTTTTCTTCCGGCCCGCGCGGACGGCTGATTCATGAACAAAGCAATAAAATTGGTCCGCGGCGCGGGCACCTGGGTGGTTGAAACCGCCCGCCGGTCCCCGCTTTTCAGAGGCTTCCTGATTTTCCTCCTGGTAATGGCCGGTCTTTCCGTGGCCGCTGGGGTGGGCGTCTATTTCTACTATGTGAACCGGGCGTCTCAATATGACCTGTCCGAACTCAAGGCCATGCGGGAACGCACCGAGATCCTGGATCGGGATGGGAACCGGCTGGGCTCTGTCTGGGGACATGGCGAGAACCGGCAGGTCATTCCGCTGGAAAACGTTTCGCCAAACTTCATCCATGCCCTGCTCTCCCGGGAAGATTCGCGTTTTTACGATCACCAGGGAGTCGACCCCATCGCTGTCATTCGGGCAGCGGTGAAGAACATTCGCGCCGGAGAGATTGCGGAGGGCGCCAGCACGCTGACCATGCAGCTGGCGCGGAATACCTTCGGCATGCGGGAGCAAAGCTTTGACCGGAAACTGCTGGAGGCCTTCATTTCCGCGCGGATCGAGCGCGAGTTCACTAAGGACGAGATCCTGGAATCCTACGTGAACCGGATTTACTTCGGCTCCGGGATGTACGGCATCGAGCGGGCCTCTCAGGGCTTTTTCATGAAGCCGGCCTCGGAACTGACCCTGAGCGAAGCCGCCATGCTGGCCGGCATTATCCGGGCGCCCAGCCGGTTTTCCCCTTTCCGCGACGTGGAGGCCGCGGTGGGCCAACGGAACGACACCCTCGCCCGCATGGTGCACGAGCGCTACATCACCAAGGAAGAGGAAGCGGCCGCCCGCGAGGAGCCCCTCTGGCTGCGGCCACCAGATCAGCGTCTGGCGCCGGCGGACTACGCGCTTCAGTCGGTGCACGATGAACTGGAGGTGTACCTGGACCAGGAGTGGATCGACCGCGGCGGACTACGCGTTTTCACCACGCTGGACTCCCATCTGCAGAAGAAAGCCACCGAAGCCCTGGAAGCCCACCTCGCGGAAGTGGAGAGCCAGCCAGGATTCCCCCACCCCAAGAAAGGCGCGGACCAAGTGGAAGAACGCCTGCAATACACCCAGTATCTCCAGGGAGCGGTCGTTTCGATCGACAACCAAACCGGAGGCATTCTGGCCATGGTGGGAGGCCGGGACTTTGGAGACAGCCCCTACAACCGGGCCACCCAGGCCAGAAGGCAGGTCGGCTCCACGTTTAAGCCTTTTGTCTATGCCGCCGCTTTCGCCAATGGGCTGATGCCCGGCACGCTGGTCAGTGACGACCCGATCTCCATGCCCGGAGGCGACGGGAAAACCTGGAGTCCCGGCAACTCGGACGGAAAGTTCCTGGGCCTTCAACCCGCCGGCATTGGCCTGGTTCGCTCCCGCAACACCATGAGCATCCGGGTGGGCATGACGGCGGGTGTGGAAAACGTGCTGGCCTATGCCAGAGCCCTGAACCTGGGCGAGAACATTCCCGAGTCGCCCGTCTCTTTCATCGGCGCGTTTGAAACCACGCCTCTCACGCTGACGAGTGCCTTCACCGTCTTCCCCAACCTGGGAGAACGGAAACGGCCCTACCTGATCGACCGTATCGAAACGGCGGAGGGTGAAGTCATCTACCAGTCCAAGGTCCTGAGCCACCGCGTCTTTCCACCCTCCGTGGCTTGGCTGACCGCGGACGTGCTGGGAGAAGTCATGAATCGCGGCACCGGCGCCAGCGCCCGCACCCTGGGTATGGAGGGCCCGATCTATGGGAAAACGGGCACCACGGACGACTACAAGGACGCGTGGTTCGTGGGCTTCACCGACAAGATCACCACGGGCGTGTGGGTGGGCCTGGACCGGCCCCAGACCATCATGTCACGCGGGTATGGCAGCACCCTGGCCCTCCCGGTATGGGTGGACCTCATGCAGACCGCTGGGGCGGAGGAAAGATTCCAGGCGCAGGCTCTCCAATCGCCGGTGGAACTGGTGAACGTCAGTCTCTGCCGGGAATGCAGCCTGCGCGCCTCCCGCTACACCCGCCAAGCGTACGCGATTTCTCTGCCGCAAGACTTGGTCCCCCAAGGCGTCTGCCAGGGCAATCACCGGGACAGCTTCACCCAGCAGGAAGAACCCAAACGCCGTCCGGCGGAGGGGCTTTTTGGAAAACTGCGCCGATTTTTCGGAGGGCGATAAAGAAGCAAATCCGGAATCGAAACACGACATGGCCCTCGACCTCCGGGCGAGGACCTCGCGAACCGGGCTCACGACACCTTAGCGGCGGAAAGGAAGGCACCGGGAGTTTACCCCCAAAGCCAGAATTCGCGGTCCTACCAGGGCCATTCCCGAACGCGCCCGGAGATCGCGTTCCGTCCCCTTGGTCTCTCCCCGCTAAATCAGGAGATGAGCCTTTCACGATCAAGATCAAAAGATGCCGATTGTGAAAGTCCTCCTACGCCTGCCCAAGGGCGCGGCTTCGACTGTGGGTTGAGGTTGGAATGGCCATGGCGATTTGAACTCGCGGCGGGGCAGGTGTTGAGAGCGACGCCTTGTTCGCCTATTCAGTTTTCTGGCTGTCGGCATAGGCTTTGAGGCTTCGTGCGTAACCTCCGCATCCACCCGGATTGCCTTGATACTCCCAATGTTTGATGCGATCGTCTGGCCCGACTGCCAGCTTGATCTTGCAACTGTAGTTCGCAGTGTGGGTCTGATAATAGGTGGTCGTCCCATAAACTGGCGTATTCCCAACGTATCCCGTGGTTGTAGCCGTCTGAGGAAGAGTATAGCTACTTTGGAAATTGCGGGACCAGATGTAAATCTTGTCACCTCCGAATTCTTGCTGCCCGTCCGGATAGCCGAGAACACTGACCGCTGTTGTGATGGGCTTGCCATTCAATGCGTTCAGGCCCTCTTCCATGTTGGACATCACGCAGCTCGGAAGAAATAGCACAAAAAAAAGTGCCGCAGTTAGGATGGTTGGTTTCATAGATTTTTCAGAGCGAACGTCCGAGTCTAGCCGACCCACACCGGAGAGCGCCAGCTCGAAACAATGTTGAATGTGAAGTCTAGGAAGATTACTTCGACTCGGAGCGGGTGTGAATTGGCCACGACGCCTTGTTAGGTGCCGAGCGGTATTTGTCGATCTTCGCTCTAAGAGAATCGGAGTAGGACTTCGTAATGTCGCCGCTATTGAGGCTTTTCGTCAGAAAGTCGATGTGAGAGTCAGGAGCAGGAAAGATGCAAAGGTAGTTCGCCATGGATTTCTTCAGCTAACGTCAGAGGCATGGCAGCACGATCCGGGAGCGAAGCCTCGATGGGAGATTGGGGATTCGAATCAGTGGGCTCAATCAACTCGCAGCGGAATCGGGCTTGTCCATCGCCGCCTCGTTAGCCGCCGTCGGGGATGGCCACCCTCGAAGCCGCCTCCACTTCGGTAAGACGACAGCGGAAATTATGATCGGACCGATCAAGCCGAGAAACATCGCCGATCTCGTATCGGGATCAACAACTGCAAAGGCAATGATCGTAAAAAGAACAACAGCCAGGAAAAGAAAATACCCCCAGCGAAAAAGCAGAAATAGAGATACACACGCCACAATCAGCCCAAAATATTTGACCCAGAGAATCCATTCAAAGTGATAATCATCGATCACGATATCGACTAGATTCTTGACCATGCCAAAAAGGAAGAAGGCCACCACGACTCTCAATAAGATGAATCGTTCCTTCTTTGGCTCGGGCTGTTGTTCTTGAATCATATTTTTTCGGCTAACGTCAACGGACACAGGCCCCCTGACCGGGGGCGCGGCTTTGACTGGGAGTTGATAGTGGAATGACCATGACCAATCGAACTCGCGGTGGGTCAGGGACTCTGCGCTCCGGCTTGTTCGACCTCTTCGAGTGACCAGACGCCCGCTGGATTGTGAAATAGATCCTCGGAGTCATGGCGCTCGTCGGCGACGTGGCCAATCCGAAACTTCGGTCCGTCAGGCGTGAGGCCGAACGTATGCCCAGCGGCAATCTTGGGCCCCTCGATCAATTGATAGAGGTTGAAGTCGTTGATGAACTTCGCCGCCTCCTGAATTTCGAAAGCACGTGAAATCTGCACCTCGGAGAGGTTGAAATGATGCATCCCGCAGGAGTAGTAAACATCGTCATCTGCCACCAGCACAATGCAGGCGCAATATGCGTCGAAGAGGTTCTCTGACTCAATGAGCTCAAACCACCGATCCCACTCGTGGGCAATTCCGGAGATCTCGTTCTTGATGCCTATGCCGCCGCAATCTCGAAGGATTGAGGTGAACATCTTGATCCGCTCTCGCTGAACGATGAACTCTATCGGGAAATGGAGGTAGGCCACTCCCTTGTGTTGACCAATTGCTTCCAGAGTTTTTGCCGAAATCTTTCCCTGTCCGGCACATCGAAATGCTTCCTCCATCGCTGCGGTATGGGGCTCAAAATCAAGCGGAACATGATCCTTCGCTGTAGGGCATGCGAGAATTCCACCCACAAACATGAACTTGCCCTGACTGCGGACCACGATGGTCTCGAGGAGCTCGCGTCGGTCACACCACGGGCCGGGAACGCAAAGGATGATCTCGAGATCCATTTTCTGTCGAACTTTTAAGGAATGGCAGCCCGATCTGACGGCGCGGCCACGCTTGGAGCGTTAAGGATACGGATAAGGGAAGTCAATCAACTCGATGCGGGATCGGGCTTGCTATCTCCGACATGTTCTGTCCCGGATTTTTGTAAAGCGTCCGGAAGCGTTTCGTAGCGCTCTCGCTCATTAACCCAATGGATAAATTCTTCAAAATTCCGCGGACGTAGAAATGCCTTTGAGTCTTCTGAATATTCCAGATACGGAACGGTCGGGATGATCCAAGTTCCAAACGCGTATTCAGTAGTCTTCCGGAATCCGGTCTCGAGACCCGCAATTGATTTGAACACAGTTCCAGATTCGCATTTACAGATGAGATTGAATGTCTCGATGTCTTTGTAAGCGGGCTGACTTCGCAATCTGGATGTCCAGGCGTTGATCTTGTCTGTCGCCCGTTCGATTTCGTCCTTCTTCGCTTCGAAAACGGCAGGAGACCAAGCCGACTTCGATTTCGGGACTGGAACGATTGGCGCGAACACGATGAAGAGCAGCGCAACGCTTCCAAATAGAATTCGCTTCTTCATTTCAAGACAGAACGTCAGAGGTGTGGCAGCGGCTACTGGGAGCGCCACCTCGAAACAGGGTAAGGATTCGAATCAGTGAAGTCAATCAACTCGCGGCGGGATCTGGCTTACCAGCGTCGGCTTGTTAGCCGCCTCCGAACTCGGTAAAGATCGTGACCGCTGAATCGCTACTGCAAGACCAAAAACGGACCACGCTCCCAACAAAATACCAAATCCTCGAAGTGCTGATGCCAAAACAGTTTCTGAGGCTGTGAGCGCTTCCCTAAACTCATCCGATGCGCCCATCGACTCAAGATACAGCTCAGTTTGCTCGTGATCGGGGTATATCCGAACAATGAAGAAAAGACCTGCCAGTGTAGCGAAAAGCAGAATCAAACTCACAAGTAACAAGGATCTTGAAGGCATTTTCTTAGGCTAACGTCGAGGCCACCGAATCGCCCCTCATGAGCGAGGGTGGCCTACACCAAAGCCTATCGAAACGCCTCAGACCGTCAACAACATAGCGGGTGGGCGATTCGGTGCGCCGGCCTGTTCTCCTGTTTCATTCCGGGTCAGCAAACGAGTTCGAAATTCGTAGCCATGCCGCCAGCGTCTTCAAATCGAAATCGTGCCTGCCAAAAACGCACTGATTCACAAACCACCCCCGACTCTGAATCTGACTGGATAATCAATCTGGTCGTGCCCAAAGCAGAGGTAACACGGCTACCAGTGATCGAGCACGCCGAGTTGAGCATGCAATACGCAATAACATCTAAGCCTCCGTCATGGCGTCGTAGTGCCACAATTTGATTTCGGAGCGGCCCCGAGTACTGAGAGTCAGGATCGACTACTTCGAATGTGTGCTCGAACGACATTAAGTTTCAGGGAGATCTGCCCTATATTTATCAATCGCGAAATAAAATCTATGGCTTAATTGCTTTTTGCAAATCGCGTCTAGCGCATGCTAGGGCTGGTTCAATAAATCCTAATTGATGTAATCGACGATGGCCGTAAGAGTTAGGGCGGAAAGGAACATGAGATCGGTTTTATCGTATCGGGTGGCCACGGCCCGAAAATGTTGGCTTTCCGCTGTTTCGTGTGGAAAGCCACTTTCGTAGTTTTCGTGATTTCCATACCACAAGGCTCCAATTCCGCTGAAAACCGGATCCGGCATAACTCGCTTCGCTCTGCCTTATACCCATTTGCGTATGGCTCCAACTGCTCCTGAGTGATCGGGACGGTAGGAACCGTGAAGAGTCGCCCCTCAGCATCTCGAACGATCAGATCATCTCACCCTCTCAAGCCAGCTACCGCGAACCCCGGCAGCAAATCTGGTAGTCCATATCGCTCCGTCATCGCGTTGGCGTCTGCCTGCTCCTCAAAAAGAATGAGCTAGGTATCGTGGTGCCAGCCTTCGATCATAGTGTTTCAGCAGAACAGGCAGGTCATTTCGCCAAAGGACTCACCGCCGCCTCGAAGGTCTCCGCCACGGTGACGTGGTCGATGACCAGTTCGTCCGTCACCTCGGTGTATTTCCCCATGCGCAGGCCCAGGTAGCGGAAAGTGTGGGTGCCGGGTTCGGACAGGGGCCGCGTGACGGTTCCCACGGGCTCGGGTAGCATGCCGTTTGCCCCGGACGCCCCGGGATTGACCCACAGGGTCACGGCCTCCACGCCGTCGGGCTCCGGATCGCGGGCGTAGTGGGCGACCAGGAGAAACCGTTCGCCCGGCGCGGCTCCGTCTAACTCGACCGTTCGCTCCAGTTCCAGCCGCCCGAAGAATTTTCCTTTCAGAATCCCCATGTTCGGCTCGCGACTATGGCTGGAGTCCTCGCGATCGGTATCGCCCAGCCACATACAGAAAAAGTCGTCCTCATCCAGCCCGCGGTACTGGCCACGCACACTGAAGAAAAACTCGTCCGGCAGAGGCTCCGCCAGGCGCCGTCCCACCCGGTTGACCACGAAGGGTTCCGCTGAGTTCCGGCCCCGGAGCAGCAGAAACGACGACCGGCCCGTGTAGTCCGGATGTTCGCTGAGCAATCCCGGCACGGCGATGAGGTGGGTAAAAGGCCGCTGCCCGCGCCAGTGGGAATTCCCAAACCCGGTGCCTGCGCCCAGGCCGTCGATCTCTCCCTCGAACCCGGAAAACACATGGGAGGCGATGACTCCAGGCCGGTAGACGTGCGCTCCTTCACCGGATTCGTCTTCGATGGTAATTACCGGTTTCATCTCTCCGGAAGTGGCCAGCAATTGCTCCAGCGCTGGCGGCTCCACGAAAAGAGCGGGATCGATCGCAATAGCCTGCCGGGTTTGTCCTCCCCTTTCGAAGCGCCGCGCCGCGCCGCCGGTCAGGATCTCGCGACTATCTTCACCGGAGTTCTGCCGACCTTTTACCGCCACCTCACCTTCGAACACATGCACCTCCGTCTGGCCGGTCTGGCTGACGTTTGTGGCGAAGCGGGTGCCGAGGTCCGTGATCTCGATCTCTGGTGTGGTGATCTTGAACCCAATAGCTTCCTCCGGCGCGTAAGCGCTGACCCGGCCGTATGTGACCTGGGCCTCTTCGCTGGAGACTAACTTTACCTCCGCCGGTCCCTCGATGGCGATGCCCGCGCCACCGCGTAGCGCCAGCCGCACCACGCCGGACTCGATCTTCATCGGCTCGTTTTCCAGGACTTGCGTGCCGAAAAACTTTGGCTCCGCAGAGCCTTCCCAACGGGCGTCTTCACCATCGATCAGCACCGCCACGGCCTGGCCTGAGCCGGCGGCGTTTCCGTTCGGCCGGTTCAGAAAAAATGCGGTGATGGCGGCGGAAAGCGCCACGCAGGCCGCCAGGGCCAATGCCCAGGTGAGCCTGGGAAACGCCACGATCTTCCCCTCTCCTGCCGTGCTGCTTTCGGCGTCGGGTTCTCCAGAATAACCGGCCTTGCCCAAGCCCAGATCCGCCGTCAGCAGAGCGTCCATTTCCCGCAGGGCCACGTAGCGCCGGATGCGCTCCGGGTTCCCTTCCAAAGCCGACGCCAGTTGACTGAGCGTGGACCGGGATTCGTCCCCATCCAGCAGAGCGCGAAGCAGATCGTCAAACTGTGCGTCGGTTATCACGGTTGTATGTAAGGGGATCGGCGGGTCATTCCGCGGCGCCCGCCTGGAGACGTTCCACGCAGTCCGTCAGGTTTTGCCGGGCCCGGAATAAAGTCATGGAAATCGCGTCCACCGAGCGGCCCAGCAGGGAGGCGATGCCTTTCACGGAGGCGCCATCCGTGTAGCGCAGTTCGACCAGCCGCCGCTGGCGTTCCGGCAGCTTTTGCACGCATTCTTTCAGGAGCCGCCGCCGTTCTTCCACCGTCTCCGCGTGGGCCAGGGATTGCTCGGCGATCTGTTCCACCAGGGTTTCGTCGAAGGGAATCCAGTCGTCCCGATAGCGTTTTTTTAGATAGGCTTTGGTCTGATTGGCGGCAATGCCACAGACCCAGGGCATGAAGGGCCGTGCCGTGTCGTAGTCCGCCCGCTTTTTCCACAGCACCAGGTTCGTCTCCTGAACCACGTCCCGGGCGTCGGCCTCACGCGGCAGCAAGCTGCGGACAAAAGCCAGCAGTCCCGGCTGCGCCCCAGTCACCAGTGTCACGTAGCCTTCCCACGCGTCGGCGGCGGCTTCATTTTCCTGGGGCTCGGGGGACTTCGGACTCATGATGGGTTTCTACCGTTTCTTTGCCGGAAGCCCGTAAATCTAACGAAATTTCCCAGGGTTTTTCCAATCCTTCATGGCAATCCGGGCAAGACAAGCCTCGCCGCCCGGCCATAGTCTTTGTAAACCGTTTCAGGGCCCCCACCATGAAATTCCCCCCTCTTCCCTTCGCCGCCCTCCTGCTTGCCGGATGTTTCTTTCTCGCGGCTTCCGTTTCCACCGTCCGGGCGCGTCCGGCGGACGGCCCCATCCGCGTGCTGTTTCTGGGGCATGAAAAGGAGCACCATAACTCCAATGCCTACTACCCCATGCTGGCGCAGGCGCTGGGACGGGATGCGATCTATTTCGACTACGTAACCTCCGTGGAGGAAGCCATGGGCGACGCGGACTACCTGGATCATTTCGACGCCGTGCTGCTCTACGCGAATCACGACGTCATCACCCAGGAGCAGTGGAAGAACCTGAAGGGCTTCGTGGAAAACGGCGGCGGCTTCGTGCCGGTGCACTGCGCCAGCGGTTGCTTCACCAGCAATCCCGACTACATCGCCCTGCTCGGCGGACAGTTCGCCCGGCACCAGACGGCGGTCTTCAAGACGAAGATCGTCGCGCCAGACCATCCCGCCATGCGCGGCGTGAGTGAGTTCGAAGCCTGGGACGAGACCTACGTTCACCAGAACCACAATGAAACGAATCGCACCGTGCTGATGGTGCGGGAGCCGCAAGGCCCGGACGACAACATCACCGCGCCGGAGCCCTGGACCTGGGTGCGGACGGAGGGGAAAGGCCGGGTCTTCTACACAGCCTCCGGCCATGACGAGCGCACCTGGAGCCGGCCGGAGTTTCACGCCCTTTTGAAAAGCGGCATCCTCTGGGCGGTGGGCGACGCGCGGCGAGCCGCCTACGAAAAATTCCTTAGCGAACGCCAGCCACTGACTTACGAAAAACGGGATAACATCCCGAACTACGAAGAGCGTCCCGAACCACTGCCTTACCAGCATCCTCTGCCGCCGGAGGAAAGCCTGAAATACGTCCAAGCCCCGGTGGGCTTTCACCTCGAACTCTTCGCGGCGGAGCCGCAGGTCATCAACCCCATCTGCATGGCCTGGGACGAGCGCGGGCGGCTCTGGGTGGCGGAAACGGTGGATTACCCAAACGAAATGTTCGACGGCCAGCACGGTCACGACACCATCAAGATCCTGGAGGACACGGATGGCGATGGCCGGGCGGACAAGGTCACCACTTTTGCCGAAGGGCTGAACATCCCGACCTCTATCGTCTTCGCCAACGGCGGCGTGATCGTGGCGCAGGCGCCGGATTTCCTCTTCCTGGAAGACACCGATGGGGACGGCGTGGCGGACGTGAAGACCGTCTTCATGGAAGGCTGGGGCACCCGTGACACCCACGCCGGTCCGTCCAATCTGCGGTGGGGTTTCGACAACTGGATCTGGGGCACGGTAGGCTACTCGGGTTTCGAAGGCACCGTGGGCGGCAAGGCGCACAAATTCGGCATGGGCATTTTCCGGATGAAACCGGACGGCTCGGAGATCGAGTTTCTCCACCAGTTCAACAACAACACCTGGGGCCTGGGCTTCAACGCGGCGGGCGACGCCTTTGGGTCTACCGCGAATAATAACCCGAGCTTCTTCGGCGGCCTTCGCGCCACAGTCTTTCCGGAAGGCGCCAACGGCATGAGCGCCAAGATGATCGCCGATACGCCGGTCTTTCACCCCATCACGCCGAATATCCGGCAGGTAGATTGCCTGGGTGCCTACACGGCGGGCTGCGGGCATGCCCTGGCCTCCTCCGCCGCGTTCCCGGAAAGTTATCGCGACCGCACTGTTTTCGTGAATGGCCCCACCGGCGACCTGACGGGGCGGTTCGAACTGGTGCGCCAGGGCGCCGGTTATGTGGCGAAAAGCGGCCCGTCCTTCCTGGCCGGAGCGGATGAGTGGTTCTCCCCCGTCTCGGCGGAAGTGGGCCCGGACGGCAATCTCTGGGTGGCGGACTGGTATAACTTCATTATTCAGCACAACCCCGCGCCCAAGATGGAACGCGGCGGTTACGACGCGGAACTCGGCAAGGGCAACGCCCACGTAAACCCGAATCGCGACCGCGAGCACGGGCGCATCTACCGCGTCATCTGGGAAAAGGCCCCCACCCCCGCCATCGCCAGCCTGGCGGACGCCACGGACGCGCAACTCCTCGCCGCGCTGGACAGCGACAATCAGTTCTGGCGCCTCACCGCCCAGCGGCTGCTGGTGCAGGGAAACCGCGAGGCCACCACGGAAGCTCTGAAACAGAAAGTCGCCGCCGGAGGCGTGGGCGCCATTCATGCCCTGTGGACGCTGGACGGCCTGGGGCAACTGGACCCGGCCACCCATCAGCTTGCCCTGCTCAGCCCGGACCCCGCCCTGCGGCGGAACGGCATCCGCGCCTTGGGCACGGACGAAGCCTCGATGCAACTCCTGTTCGACACCGCCGTGATTACCGACTCTGATCTGCTGGTGCGCCTGGCCGCCTTTGAGAAGATGGCCCAGTTCCCCAAGAGCGATGCGGTGAAGCTGGCCGCCAGCCAGCTCATGAAAGACCCCATGAACCGGGAGGACGAATGGCTCCTGGAAGCCCTGCGCGCCATCGGCACCCGCCAGGGCGGCCTGGGCCCCGGCAAGCTCGGCCCGAATCTTTTGCCCAATCCCTCCTTTGAAGAACTGACCGACACCGGCGAGCCTCGCGGCTGGAAGGTTCGCACCTACAAAGGCAAAGCCGGGCACGACCTGGACACAAAGATTGCCCACTCCGGCGCCCACGCCCTCCGCATTCAGTCTGAGGACGGCGCGGACACCAGTTGGTTCGCCAAGGTCGAGGTCGAGCCAGATACGGACTACCGCCTCTCCGGCTGGATTCGCACCCAGGGGTTGTCCGGCGCGCGCGGCGCGCTGCTGAACGTCCACGAAATCCAGGGCGAAAACCACGCCCGCACCCGCGCCCTGACCAAGCGGAACGACTGGACGGAGGTGGAAGTCTTTTTCAACAGCGGCAACCACAAGAAGCTCAGCATCAACGCCCTGTTCGGCGGCTGGGGCACCGCCACCGGCGCCGCCTGGTGGGACGACGTGTCCCTGCAAAAAGTCACCTACGGAGACCCCGCCGCTGCGCTCCTCAGTGAAGCCGACCCCGGGCGCGGCCGGAAGATCTTCTACGAACACGCCATCGCCGCCTGCATCCGCTGTCACACCCTGAACGGCGCGGGCGGTCCCATCGGCCCGCCCCTGGACGGCATCGCCACCCGCAAAGACGAAGCCTACATCCGCGAAAGCCTCACCGACCCCGGCGCCAAGATCGCCGAAGGCTTCCAGGCCGAAGTCTCCCCCATGCCCCCCATGGGCGTGCTGCTAAAGCCGCAGGAGTTTGAGGACGTGGTGGCGTTTCTGGAGAC
The DNA here is from genome assembly GCA_030427505.1 of Verrucomicrobiia bacterium. Lineage (GTDB taxonomy): Bacteria > Verrucomicrobiota > Verrucomicrobiia > Verrucomicrobiales > DEV007 > JAUICH01. Next base: position 424 of record JAUICH010000016.1, on the reverse strand, counting down.
GCTGAAGTGAGGGGGAATGTAGGGCCAAAAGGCCACCCCAAGCTCCTAAGCCAATACCGCCAGGGCTACTTTATCCGTCTCATTTCCCGGCAGCGGTCCAAACGTTTCCGCGGGTAGGATTCGCCAGAAATCCCGGTCCTTGTCCCAGACACGCCAACCCAGAAATTTCCAGGCGTCAGGCGAAGCCCAGATTAACCGGCCTTCGGTTTCATTGATGGCCGCTGTCTCCAGATCCGGCCCATTGATCAGAGTAAGGAGGCATCGTCCGCTTTTGGCGTCCCAGAGCTTGAGGGTTTTGTCATAGGAAGCGGAGAGCACCTGGGAGCCATCCGGGCTGAAGGCGCAGGAGTTTACCCAATCACTGTGCTCCTTAAGAGTAAGGAGGCATCGTCCGCTTTTGGCGTCCCAGAGCTTGAGGGTATTG
>JAUICH010000015.1 GCA_030427505.1 Verrucomicrobiia bacterium | reverse complement strand
AGGATTCCGTTGTTCTGGTCATGACCCCATCCTTAAACCTCAATCCACGCCTGGCTCTTTGGATCTACCAAAAATGAATTTTTGATTTTCTTTTTGACTGCCTTCTCATGAAAGGCCTTCAGGCCTGGAAACAATTGGCCAACAGATGACGCGGGCTGGAAGCCCGCTCGCGGACGTCCCCGGAATGGTGCCTGCCGCCTAAAGCGAACGGCTCCAGTCATTGGCGGTCACTTGCTTGCGAGCGGGCTTCCAGCCCGCGAATCGTTTTCTTGCGAAGTACCAGGCCTTGAGGGCCTTCGCTTTGTGCGACCGGCCTTCCAGGCCGAAGCGGTGAGGAACTGAAGAACTGATGAGGCAGCTCTCGCTATCCCCGCCTCGCATACCGCCGCAGCTCAAATTCCGGATACGCCGCCATCACTTCCGCTAGTTCGAAGCTCTCTTCAAACGGAGGGAGGAAGGTGTCGCCTTCATACGGCTCGAACACGTAGGAGAGATACAGCTCGCTTAGGAGAGGAAAAAACAGCTCATAGATCTGAGCGCCGCCGATGATGAAGGCCGGGCTCTCCGGCTTCAGTTCCGTTTCCAGAGTCTCGATACTGCTGGCCCTTTCGAAGCCCTCGGGCAGCGCCGCGCCGGAGCGGGTCAGGACCAGGTTCCGCCGGCCGGGCAGGGCTTTCGGCAGGGACTCGCAGGTCTTTCGCCCCATAATGATGGGGTGGCCCAGGGTGAGTTTCTTGAACCACTTCAAATCCTCCGGCAAGCGCCAGGGCAGCCCGCCGTCCCGGCCAATGACGCGGTTTGACGCCATGGCGACGATGGCTTTGTATTCCGGGCGGGTGGGTTCCATCAAGCGAATCGAGCAGCGGGGAAAGATCCCAAGTTAGACCGCGATCGGCGCCTTGATTGACGGATGTGGGTCATATCCCACCAGTTCGAAATCCTCGAACTTGAATCCATCGATGGTCTTCACCTCCGGGTTCAGCTTCATGACCGGCAGGGGACGCGGTTCGCGGGTGAGCTGGAGTTTTGCCTGATCTAGGTGGTTCAGGTAGAGGTGCAGGTCGCCGAAGGTGTGGACAAAGTCTCCAGGCCTTAGCCCGCAGACCTGGGCGAGCATGAGAGTGAGCAGGGCATAGGACGCGATATTGAAGGGCACGCCCAGGAAGAGGTCCGCGCTGCGCTGGTAGAGCTGGCAGCTCAGTTCGCCATCGTTCACATAAAACTGGAAAAGCACGTGGCAGGGTGGCAGAGCCATGTTCGGCACGTCCGCCACGTTCCAGGCGGATACGATGTGGCGGCGGCTTTCCGGCTGGGTCTTGATCTGTTCCACCAGCAGGGCAATCTGGTCGATGGGCTCCGCGCCGGGCGCGCCCTGCCAGCGGCGCCATTGTTTGCCATAGACGGGACCCAGGTTTCCCTCCGCGTCGGCCCATTCGTCCCAGATGGTGACGTTGTTTTCGTTCAGGTAACGGATGTTCGTGTCTCCCTTCAGAAACCAGAGCAGTTCGTGGATGATGGAGCGCAGGTGCAGCTTTTTCGTGGTGAGGACGGGGAACGTTTCCCGCAGGGAATAGCGGGACTGGGCGCCAAAGAGGCTGAGCGTGCCCACCCCCGTGCGGTCCTCGCGCGGCTTGCCCTCGTCCAGGACGAGGCGGAGCAGACGGTGGTATTCTTCCATGGAAAGAGAGGGGAAAGTGCGGCGGTAAACGGCAGTGTATCGTGGGTGGACTGAGGTGCAAGCTTTGGGCTTACACCTTCCCCAGGCTCTAGGTGAATTTGGACTGCGTGTGGCAGAGCGAAGCGGCGAGAACGAGTAAGAACGCCGGGTGAACGACCGGAGGGAGCTGGGAGCCGGCTTCTGTTGGCCACCAGGTAGCAGAAAGGAACTCGGGCCTTAGCTCATTCCTTTTGAGATCGGTTTCGGACCGCTTTCCGCGGAGCTCTCGCTTGGGAAGAGGCGATCGAGTGCTCTCAAAGCGGTGTCGCCGCTCTTTCAGAGCTCTGCCACACGCAGTCCAAATTCGCTTGGGAAGCGACCGGGCTCGAACTGGTTAGAGGAAAAGCCGAAGCAACCAGAAGGTCCCAGTTGACAGCAGCGCAATCACGACGATCAGGGGCAACAGAAGTTCGCTGTCGGTGGACCGATTCATCTGCCTTTAGTCCCCGGAACCCCGCACCCGTCCGCGCATCTTCTTCTTTTCCCCGCGGATCCGCTTGTCGCGGATCATGGCGGCTTTTTCGCCCTTGGTGCGCTTCCGGTTCCGGGCGCGTTTGCGGGACTGTTCGCGGCGTTTTTTCAGGCGGGCCTGGCGCCGGTCGTCCTCGATCCGCTCGCAGAGGCGGACGCGGGCGCGATAACGGTTCAGGGCCTGGGAACGCTCTTCCTGGCACTGGATCTCGATGCCGGTCGGAACGTGCTTCAGGTAAACGGTAGAGGACGTCTTGTTGATCTTTTGCCCGCCATGTCCTGAGCCGCGGATAAACTTCTCCTCCAAATCGTCCTCGGCAATGCCAAGGCGATCCATGCGCTCGTCGAGTTCACGCTGTTTTTCGGAGGAGACCATCTTGCTTCGACCCAAGTTACGGGAGGAAGGAGGACGCGGCTAGAGAAAGTGTCGGGATGCGGGCCGCCTTTGGTGGCTGATACGGGTTACAGGATAATAGATGTGGGGGAACGGCAGGCGTCGGCTGCGGTATGATAGTTACTGTTGTAGTGACCTCCGCCAATACTGAGGCGCAGCCTCTTTGGAGTGCGGAGATCTTTCTCCGCTTTCCCTCGCTCTGGGACATACGGACAAAGTCAGGTTAGCGGGAGGAAGACAGAGCGCTCCCCGGCCGCGTCAGCGGTTTGGGTAGAGAGAGGGCGAACGTCTGTTGGCCTCACGGGGTGAGCGGGTTCTTTAACGAACTCGCCTTCCCAAAGCGGAGAAGGATCTCCGCACTCCAAAGAAGCTTCGCTTCACGACTGCTTCGTTAGCCCAAATGCAATTCGAAAACTTGCATCCTGAATCCCGCATCAGAGCCTTTGGCCCTAAGCCGAGAGCTTCTCCTTAATCCGCCGGCAGACTTCTTCCACGTTCTCGCGGCTGTTGAAGGCGCTGATGCGGAAATAGCCTTCGCCCGCCGCGCCGAAGCCGGCGCCGGGGGTGATCACGACGCTCAGTTCGTTCAGCATTTTGTCGAACATGCCCCAGGAGTCGATGCCTTCCGGGCAGGCGACCCAGACGTAGGGGGAGTTCGTGCCGCCGTAGACGGACAGCCCGGCGTCTTCGCAGGCTTGGCGCAAAAGCGCGGCGTTGCCCATGTAGTGATCCACCAGGGTTTGTACCTGGGCCTGGCCTTCGGGCGTGAAGACGGCGGCGGCGCCGCGTTGCACCGGGTAGCTGGCGCCGTTGAACTTCGTGCTGTGACGGCGCGACCAGAGGGGATGCAGGGCCTGCTCCGTGCCGTCGGCCTTCTTACCCTTTAACTCCTTGGGAATGATGATGTAAGCGCAGCGCACGCCGGTGAAGCCCGCGTTCTTGGAGAAGCTGCGGAACTCGATGGCGCAGTCCCGAGCGCCTTCGATTTCGAAGATGGAGCGCGGCACGTCCGGGTCGCGGACGTAGGCCTCATAAGCGGCGTCGAAGAAGATGATGGCGTCGTTCGCCTTGGCGTAGGCCACCCATTTTTCCAATTGCTCGCGGGTCGCCGTGGCGCCAGTCGGGTTGTTCGGGTAGCAGAGATAGACCAGGTCCACTTTCTGTTCCGGGATGGCGGGGACGAAGTCGTTCTCCGCCGTGCAGGGCAGATAGACCAGGCCTTCGTAAGCGCCGGAGGCCGCGGCGTCGCCGGTGTTACCCACCATGACGTTGGTGTCCACATATACCGGGTAAACCGGGTCGGTGATGGCGATGGTGTTGCCCTCGCCAAAGATGTCCAGGATGTTCCCCGTGTCGCACTTGGAGCCGTCCGAAATGAAGATCTCGTCCGCCGCCACGTTGATGCCGTGCTTCTGGAACTGGTTCTCCGCGATGGCTTCCCGCAGAAAGGCGTAGCCCTGCTCCGGACCGTAGCCGTGGAAAGAGTCGCGGTTACCCAGTTCGTCGATGGCTTCGTGCATGGCCTTGCGGCAGGCCTCGGGCAGGGGCTCGGTCACGTCGCCAATGCCGCAGCGGATCAGCTTTTTCGCGGCTTCGGGATTTTCCTGGGTAAAGGCGGTCACGCGGCGGCCGATCTCCGGGAAGAGGTAGCCTGCTTTCAGTTTCAGGTAGTTTTCGTTGATCCGTGCCATGTAGCTGAGGTCTGCTTTGAGGTTTTCCGCTTTTCTTGGGGGGAGAGGGGAATCAATAGGCGGGAAATGCCAAGGTGAAAGCCAAAATTCCGTGGAGCCCTTGCCGCCTGGGTCCCGTACGCGAAACGCGGCCCGTTCGGATAGAACGGACCGCGCCAGCGTTTGACTGTGAATCGGGTTTTCTGGGTCAGTTATTTCGCGGCGGCGTAGCGGTCCGCCACGGCGCTCCAGTTCACGACGTTCCAGAAGGCCGCGATGTAGTCCGGGCGGCGGTTCTGGTAGTTCAGGTAGTAGGCGTGTTCCCAGACGTCCAGGCCCAGGATGGGAGTGCCGGTGCAGCCGGCGATCTCGCCCATCACGGGGCTGTCCTGGTTGGCGGTGGAGCAGACGCACAGTTCGCCGTCGGAACCCACGCAGAGCCAGGCCCAGCCGGAGCCGAAGCGGCCCGCGCCGGCAGCGGCGAATTTTTCCTTAAAGGCGTCAAAGCCGCCGAAAGCCTTGTCGATGGCGGCCGCCAGGTCGCCAGTGGGGGCGCCACCGCCTCCCGGGCCCATGATGGTCCAGAACAGGGAGTGGTTGAAGTGGCCGCCGCCATTGTTGCGCACCGCGCCGCGGATGTCTTCCGGCACCGCGCCGAGGTTGGAGATCAGTTCTTCGATGGATTTGGACTCCAGGTCGGCCTTGCCGCTGATGGCGTCGTTCAGCTTGGCCACGTAGGCGGCGTGGTGTTTGCCATGGTGGATTTCCATGGTCTTCGCGTCGATGTGAGGTTCCAGCGCGTCAAAAGCGTAGGGGAGTGCGGGTAGTTCGTGAGCCATAATAGTAATGAGGTAGTCGGTTTTTCTTGGTTTGGGTGAATAAGCGTTACGTCTGGGATTCGAGACCAGGTGTGTGGCCTGGAACCCGCCGGGCTGGGTGACGCGAGGGGCGCGGATAAACCGCAAAATCGCGCCTCGGAACATCATTAGGGGGGGACGCCGGGATTTGCAATTTTCTTACCAAAAAAGGCCGCCGGCCGTTCCCAACGCCACGCATGGGTCTGGCTGCTTACCTCAGCAGCCGGTCTTTCGGCGTCAGTTCCGGCAGTTCCCGGCTGACAGAAATTTCAAACACGGTTCCCGCCGCGATGGCGCGGCCTTCCCAGGCAAAGCCCTGGGCTTCCTCCCGTGCATTCAGATGGCCGAAACCCCAGCCGCCATAGGTAAAGCGGGTCTCTACTTCCTGCGGCAGGCTCCGTTCGTAGACGCCCAGATGGTAGGCGCCGTAGAAGTGTTCGTTCGTGGCGTTGAAGCCGAAGGCCCGGCGATTGTCCGCGCCATTTTCGTTCAGTTGCTGGAGAGCGGGACGCAGGAGGTGTTCGCGATTCACCGGCACCAGAACGGATTCGCCCGTGTCGCAACGCCGCAAGCGCAGGTACTTGATCTCTTTCGGCAGATCGCCCAGGGACCGGGCCCGCTGGTTGGCACCCCGGTAAACGCTCTGGTTCCAGAGCAGGGGATCGTTGGAACGGAAAATCACCAGTTCCTCTCCCATGGCCAGGGTGGGGGGCTCGGGAGGTGATTTGGGAAGCGTCTCAGCCAGGGCCGCCACGGCCGCGATGGAAGCAGCGGGTCCGGACGCGGTCTTTGACTTGGGACCGGTCTCCCGAATGGGTTCCGGCGGCGGACCGAAGGGATCTGGGGGAATGGATCTTTTGGGTTCGGGGGCAATTTCTGGTGGGGACTCGGCCACCGGTGCTGGCGCGGCTTCCGGCTCCGGGCCGGTGTCTTCCTCAAATGGGCTTTCCACCACGCCGAGTCCAGGGGCGGCCTCCTGGCCAGCGTCGCTGACCGCGGAGGCGGCAGGTCCGGACTCAGGGGCAGGGGCAGGGGTTGGCGCCGCTACTGGTTCCACGGGTCCTTCCACCTCCGGCTCGGGTTCTGGTCCTACGCCGGAGGCGTCTCTCGGATCGCTTCCGACAAGAATCTCGAATTGAGTGGGCCAGATCTCGCCGCCTTCCCAGGCATAGGCCTGGCCGCTGCCCGCCACACCGCTGTGGCCAAAGCCCCAGCCGCCGGCGTCATCGTGCGTAGCCACTTGGCTGGAAACCCGGCGGTCAAAGATTCCCAGGTGGTAGCCTCCGGATTCCCGCTCGCCCCGCGAGTTCCAGCCATAGCCGCCGTGATCCGCCAGGCCATTCGTGAGGCTTTCCAAGGTGACCGGAACGGCCACGGATTCCCCCGTGTCCAGACGGCGGAGCCGAAGGTAGGAAATGCCGCGCGGCACCTGGTTCAGTGGCAGGGCAAAGGTGTCTGGCTGGTTGATTTCCTCGGCCGGGTTCCAGCACTTGGGGTTGTCTCCCCGAAAGATCACCATCTCGTCCCGCGCGGGTGTCACCCGGGTGCCCGGCATCACACCGGTGAATTTCAGAACCGGCAGTTTCCACGCGGGCAAGTCCCCGGCTTTGGCCGTTGTGTCAGCGCCGGAGGGCTTGGGCTCTTTGGGTTGGGCGGCTGCTGCCGCCGCCGCCGCGGCAGCTTCCCTGGCGGCGGCTTCCCGTGCTTCTTCCTGCTCTTTCTTCGCCTGTTCCAGCTCTTCGCGAAGGGTGGACAGCTCGGTTTCCCGGTCCGTCAGGGTGCCGACCAGCCGGGCGTGATCTTGCTTGAGCCGGGCGAGTTCCGCCTCCCGGCGTGCTTCCGGCGTCGCCACGGTCACCATGTCACGCACACGCAGCCGGGGACGTTCCGGCCCGGGCTCCGGGTTTGTTTCCCCGGTCACTGGCTCCGGCGTGGTTTCCGGGGCAGGATCCTCTGAACTGCCGGGCTCGTGTGTCGCCGTCCCTTGGTGGTCCGTGCTGGCTCGAAAGAGTTCGTCGATGTCCAGACCGGGTGCGTGGTAGCTGGGTAATTTCCCAAAGAGGGCCGCCCGCGCTTCCCGGGTATTGTCCAGGATGTTCCTGCCTTCCCGGTGCACGCTGGTCATGGCCGGGTGGCGGGACAGATTGTTCAGGCGGGACAGGGCGTCCTTCTCCAGCCAGGTGAAAAGCTCCAGGGCTTCCTTGAGCCGCTGGTGAAGTTCGGCGTCGCCCTCCATCAAGGGGAGTAGACACTTCCGGCGGGCTCCCGTGGTGACGGCGGCGTCTTCTTTGGCCAGAGTCTCCACGGTTTTCATGGCGTTGGCGGCTTCCTGGCGGCGGCTTTCCACGGCATGCGCCACGGCTCCGCACCAGCCAAGACCGGTTTTGGCGGCTTGGGTAAAAGCGCCGAGGCGCTCGCGCGCGAGGGTGGCGTTGTCCGTGCCCGCCAGCGCGGGGATGGCTTGGGCGGACTTTTTCGCCTGATCCGCGAGCCCGTCTTTCAAAGCGTTGATGTGGTCGCGGGCCGCTTCGTGCCATTGCAGGTCCAGCAGCAGAAAGTCAAACCACGCCGCCAGCCCTTCGCGCTGCGCTTTGGTCAAGTGGTCTTCCAGGGAGGAGCGAAACTCCAGGCGGCGGTGCGCGTTTTTCAGATCCTTCTCCAGGTCTTTTTCGCGAGAGTCCTGGCGCGCCGCCGTCACGCCTTCCTGGTCCGGCCGTTCCCGCGGCTGGGGTTTGGGCTCTGGATTCTCCGGTGGCAGGTCCAGGTCCCGCGCCTTTTCCACCAGAGTCTCAAACGGTACGTCAAAGATCTCCGCATCGTCCGCCCCAATCACTTCGCCGACAGACTCTTCCGCTTCGTCTTTTGGAGACGGCCCCAGCCGGGTCATGCCGGGACTGACGGTGTCGCCCGGCTCCCGGTCCTCCAGGCGGGAAGCACTTTTCTCCTCCTGCTTCCCTTTGAGGCCTCTCCCCAGGAAAAGGGCAGCCAGAAAAATGCCGGAGAGAAAAGCGGCGGTCACGGGAAGCCATTCCATCATGCGTGACAGCCAAGCCGGAAGACTCGGACCCTCTGCTGGCGCGAGTTCCGCGACAAGCAATAAAATGGCGCTGAAAGCGTCCATGGAAGACGTTCCTGACTCAAAGGGCATCGTGTTGAAGGGAAGGAAGCCGAAAGAAAAAGATGCCCGTCATCGAAGCCAACTTCAACCACAATAAGGTTCAAGTTCCACAAGTACTGGGAAATCTCAGATCAGTGGGCGGCTGACGCCGATCAAAGGTTGCGGCCAGCCGTTTTCAGTAAATACTGAAAAATATGAATTCCGGCGACAGCTCCGCTGGCGGAGGGGGCGACGAGGCTCTGAAGGAAGCCCGCGAGGCCTTCATCAACCACTGGGGCGCCATGGGCAGCGCCTGGGGGATCAACCGCACCATGGCGCAGATTCACGCGCTCCTCTTCACCGCCACGGAACCGATGAGCACGGACGGCATCATGGCCGAACTCCAGATCAGCCGGGGCAACGCAAACACCAACCTCCGCGAACTGGCCAGCTGGGGGCTCATCCGCAGTGTCATGATCCGGGGCGAACGGAAAGAACATTTCGAGGCTGAGAAAGACGTCTGGAAAATGTTCTGCCTCATCGCCCGCGAGCGGAAGCGCCGCGAAGTGTCTCCCACCGTGGAAGTGCTGGAGGAGTGCCGCCAGCGTACCCGGGGGCTGCGAACCGCGGAGTCCCGGCAGTTCGCCCGCCAGATGAAAGAGATTGGCGACTTCCTTCGCCTGGGCGAAACCCTGCTGGAGAAAGCCGTGGCCATGGAAGAAAGCAAAGCCGTGGCCCTGGCCCGGAAGCTTTTCCGGTAAGGAGCCGGAGAGTCTGCACCGGCCCCGGCAGGGCGAACCAGCTTTCCCAAGATCTCAGTAGCTGCCCCATTTTCCGCAAAGGTGGAACGCGATCTCCGAGCGCGTTCACGGAAGCAGGGGAAGGCCCGAAGTGATCTTTCTTAGGACCTTAGTTTTGCGGCGAATAAGCCCGGCTCGTTCATCCGGGTAGCGTGTGGCAGCGCCGCCATGGAGTTCCAGGGCGGGTTGCGAGTTCCTCGCCCGGAGATTCAGGACCACCTCTCGCGGCCCAACACCGCGGGCCGGATTGGAATCGCCACGGTTCCGCCTATTAATTTTCATTTTTTACTGAAACTTTCGGAAGAAACGGAACGTAATCCCGGGTGAAGACGTCATTCGATCTTCACGTTCTCAACTCAGATCAATCCGAAACTCAACCAGCCCATGCCATGAACTACCTCGTCATCACCTACAGTCTGTATCTCGTCATCAGCGTCTGCCTGACCATCTGGGTGGCCAGTACCCTGCACAAAAATGGCCGGCCTTTTCTCTTGGACTGTTTCGTCCGGAATGAGGCGCTTGCCGACAGCATCAACCATCTGCTTGTCGTTGGCTTCTACCTCATCAACATCGGCTTTGTCTGCCTCTATCTGAAGATTGGGGCGGATGTGGCGGTAACGGCGGATGTGTTCGAAGTGCTGAGCACCAAGATTGGCGTTGTTCTCCTGGTGTTGGGCGGCATGCACTTCTTCAACCTTTTCCTCTTCGCCCGGATGCGCCGCCGCGCACAGCTCCGGTACGGCCTGCCGCCCATCGAACCCGAAAGCACCCTGCCCGTGGAACCTTGAACTTAAGGAAAGCGGTTCCAGGTGTCTTGAAACCTAAGCCTACTCTTGTCCGCCACTGCCATGATCCGGAAACTCTATGTCTTTTACGATGGCGAATGCGGCCTCTGCCGCCACGCCAAGGCCTGGCTGGAGAGCCAGGAACAATGGGTGCCGCTGCAACTGCTGGCCTACCAGTCACCGGAAGCCGCGCGGATCTGTCCCATGCTTCCCCAACTCCAGGCCGCAAGAGAAATGGTGGTCATGAGCGACCAGGGAGGACTGTACCGGGGCAGCGATGGCTGGATCATGTGCTTCTGGGCGTTGGCCCGGTACCGTGGCTTGGCATACCGGGTAGCCGGCGGTCATCTCCGCAAGCATGCCGCCACGGTATACCGGCTCATCTCGGAGCGGCGCTACTCGATCTCGCGGATCTTCGGCCTGCGACCTGAGGAGATTCCGGAACTGCGCCGTAGAGCCACCGCCCGGGGACTGCCGTGTTCGACCGGCGCCTGCCCGGTTACCTCGGGCCCTCAGACTCCACCACCCATCCCTGTTCCCATTCCCAAGAGGAAGGAGTGACCATGAACCTCACCCATCATCCGAAGCCTGAGCCCCGGAAAAAGTACTGGCTGCCGTTCTCTCTGAGCGGCACCGTCCGCCGGGCCTGGGTCTTTGTTTACCGCACCCGGCCCGAGGCGGCCGCGGACCTGCTCCCACCCCGTTTCGAGCCGGAGACCGCCGGAGGCCAGGCTTTCCTGAACGTGGAAGTGGCCGAAGTGGAAAGGCTCCGGCCCCGGGGTCTGCCGGGCGCCACGGGCCTGACCTTCCGTCAGGTTTTCTACCGGCTCTATGCCAAAACCAGGCTGGACCGCGGACGGCAGTTGGAGGGCATGTATGTCCTGCGTGGCGACTGCGACGCGCCCCTGGTTCGCCGGGCTGGAAATCTGCTCACGCCTTTTCGCTTCAATCCCTGTGAGGTTGATTTGGACAGCAATGAGTGCCGCACGGAGATCGAGATCATCTCGCCCGGGGGAGAGGCCTCGGCCCGGATCGACTACATCCGGCGGCCGGAACTGAGCTGGCAGTCGCCCTTCGACTCGCTCACCCGTGCCAAGCAGTTTCTCCAGTTCCGGCCCCGGACCCTCTCGGCCGGGCGGAATGGCGAAGTGGCGTCGATCGGAGTGCTCCGGCGGGATCCGCGCTGGACGGCCCGCCTCGTCACCGTGACTTTCGCCCGGTGGCGGTTTCTGGAAGATCTGCCCATCGAGCCCGAACTGTGCCTGGAGTACGAACCGCTTCAGCTCGACTGGCTCCGCACGCACCATTTCTATTGAACTGCTTCGGTTTCTGCTTACCGGGCGAACCCGGCTGGACTGTCGCAATTCCTCCGTTGCTAGGCTGGTGACCGTCACCTAGCCTAAGCCCTGACCATGCGAAACAGCCACCAACGGCTTTACACGCTCTCCCGCGACCGGACGTTCCTGGTCCGGGCCAGCTTGTTTTTGGGGATCTCCTTCCTGCTAGGAGCCTTCTTGCTTTCCCGGCTGGCGCCGCGGGAACCCGTTCCGGAATTCCTGATGGCATCGGACGAGGGGCGGGAGGAGCAGCGTGAAAAGTTCCTGGAGCAGATCTTTCGAGAGGCGGATGCCGATACCGCTCAGGTGGCGGAGTGGATTCGCATGGGTCCCTATTTGGGACTCATGGGGTTGGATGGATTGCTGACCGTGGACCCAGAAAAAATCACGGAGATGCTGGCCGGCTCCGATGGCCAACTCCTGGAGAGCATGGAAGAGATGGTCGCTCGCTCCCAGGTAAGTGATGAGGACAAGGCCCTCCTCGAGAACCTGGCTCGCGGTCTGTACGGGAAGAAGGAGCAGAAAGAAGAAGCCCGCGCCTTCTTAGAAGAGCGCGCCGCCGTGTCGCCGCCGATCCGATTTGCCAACGAATTCCTCGGGGACGTTCTGATGCTGGCGGAGGAATCGTCCGAAGCGCTGCCCCACTATCAGGTAGAGGGGGACACCTTTGAGGACGCGGGACGCGCCCGAAAGAGAACGATCAGGCTGTTGGCCCAGAAAAACCGCCAGGACGAATTGGACCAACTCTTGCGGGACAACCGCTACCGTCAGGAATTGTCGCACACGGAGCGGATGAACCTGGCGCTGAAGTTCAGGGACTGGCCGGCCGTGTTCCGGAACCTGGTTGCCTCGGAGTGGGACTCTCTCTTTTCACGCTATTTCTTACTCAGCCTTTTTGCGGGGGGCATCTGGTTTGTCATCATCGTGCAGATGGCTGGGTTTGAAAAGCGGGCCATCTTCACCTGCCTGTTGGCCGTCGTCTTCGGCATGGTCAGCGCCAGCTTCACGCTGCTGGTTTATCTGTACCAGGAGGAGGTTCGCGGGTTCACCATGGGCGGAGACCTGGTGCAGCAGTTCATTTATTGTGTCGCGGGCATCGGCCTGCGCGAGGAGACTCTCAAACTCCTGTTGTTTGCCCCCCTGCTCCTACTGCTACGGGGCCGGAGTGAGATTGAAGCGCTCGTGGCCGCCTCCATGGTGGGCCTCGGGTTCGCGATTTTGGAGAATGTTAACTACTACCACGCAGGGACTCACTCTTCGCCCTGGGTGCGGTTTCTCACCGCAAACTTTCTGCACCTTTCCCTGACCGGTTTGCTGGGGCGCGCTTTGTACCGCTTCACCCAATACCCCTCGCGCAGGTGGGAGGAATTTCTGGCGACATTCATCCTCGTGGTCGCCGGGCACGGCGTGTATGACCTTCTCCTGATGTCTCCGGAACTCGTGGACTATGAGATCTTATACATCATCGTTTTCGCCGCCCTGGCCTATCGCTACCTGGAAGTGGCCGAGCAGTTCCGGGTCAGCGGGCGGAGCCAGACCATTTCACCCATGGGAATCTTTGTGATCGGTTCCACCGTCCTGGTGGGTACCGTGCTGCTGTTCGCCGCTTGGGAACTCCCTATTCGAGACGCCTTGTTGAGCGTTGGCGAGGGGACCCTGGCGCTCGCGCCAGTGGCCTTCATCTTCATCAACCGTTTCCGCCAAGTTTGAGCGGGGTCGTTGTTTTCAGGTCAATTCCGCAACCGTAGCCGCATGGTCCGGTGCGGGATGCCGGCTTCCGTGAATTCCTCGCCCTCTCCGGCGAATCCAAAGCGTTCGTAGAAAGGCATCGCGGAGACTTGGGCATGCAGCCGCACGTCCCGCAGACCCTGGGCGCGGGCTTCTTCCAGGAGAAAGCGCAGCATGGCTCCGCCCACGCCGCGCCGCCGCCACGGCAGCAGCACCGCCATGCGCCCGATGCGCGCCTCGTCCATCAAGAGCCGTCCCGTGCCGATGGCCTGGCCGTCTTCCGCCTCCGCCAGAACGTGCAGCGCCAGTGCGTCCTGTTCGTCGACTTCGATTTCCTCAGGCACCTTCTGCTCGGACACAAACACCTCATACCGGACCGCCCGCAGTCCAGCGTGGTCCTCGTCCCATCTCGCCTTCCGAACCCAAAAGTCGCTCATCTTTGGCCAAGCTTGAGGATATCAAAAATCTTAAGGCTGAACATTCGATTCTTTGCGTTTCGCCCAGGAAAAGACTCTGCCGTTGAGGGGAAAGAGGATTTCGCCGCCGCGCAGGCATCAGGTTCAAGAAGCCATCCACAAAAACAAAGGCGTCAGAATCGCGGTGAAGGCTAAGCAAACATTGCCAATCCGGTCTGCCGTCCGCATCAGAGCGACAGTCCGGTCAAACCTGCCATCGGGATGGGTGTCCCGATAGGCTTCAATATCTCCGTCCCAATTCAGACGGAAAAACGGGCCGAGCCGGGAAGGCCGGACTTGCTTAATCTTTGGATAGACGAAAAACATCCGCAAGCTGGCGGAAAACCAAGTGGCGGCCAAGGTGCTGGCCAGGAAAAAAATGACGGCAATGAACAGGAGAAACGTCATTAGCAAGCAGGTCTGTCTTAATTGCTTCAGGGCTTCCACCCTGACTCCGGTCCCAGGATGGTTTCGCTGTAGTTCAGCTTTCCGGTAAAGGCATCGAAGTATTGGAAGATGACCTGCGGGCGGGAGTAGGCCACCCAGCGGTGGCTGCCGTCTTTTTCCACCGGGTTATCGAACACGTTGTTTACCTGGACCACGCAGTACTGCGGGAAGGTGCGGTTGGCCCGGGGAATGTCCGCCAGGACATAGGTGGACCAGCGGATCTCGCAGGGGCGTGGGCCATATTGGAAGGTGCCGTTCGGAGGGCGATTACCTTCGTCTTTCTCCGGGGCGTGGTTGATGGAATTGTGCGGACCGCTGGCGAACTCCCAGACGTTGTCCGTGATCTTGATGGCGAAGCTGTTGTGCAAGTCGCCCGTCAGGACGAAGACCGGTTTCTCCAGGGCGTCCCAGAAATCGATGAGGCCTTCGCGTTCTTCCAGGAAGACCGTCCAGGCGTCGTCCTTGGCCACGGCCGCGTTGATGTCTCCACCGCCTCCGCTACCCACATGAGGCACCATGAAGTTCACCGAGGAGACCACGAAGATGAAGTCCGCCTGGCTTTCGGAGATACCTTTCTTCAGCCATTCCAGTTGTTGTTTGCCCAGCATGGACACGCCCGGTTTGTCCGGGTGCTTCACGTCGTGCAGATCCCGGTGGGAACGGGTATCCAGCAGGAAGAAGTCGCAGTTCGAAACGGAGAACTTTCCATAACAGCGGCGGCCGATGGAGTAGGGCGCGGTTCCATCCGCTTTCGCGGCGGGATGGATGCGCACCTGGTGGGGGCCCAGCACTTCCACGAGGTCATAGACCGCTGAGTTGGGATTGCCGGGTTGGAGGTCAAGATCCATGTCTTTCACCCCGGCGGTGGGCGTGTCCCAATGGATGTGCAGGTTCGCCATTTCATCCAGCTTCAGTTGGGTGAAATCGGCGGACTCATCCGTCAGCACGTCGCTACCCGCTTCCAGGGTCGCCCGGCCGAAGTGGGCGGGCACGCTGTGTTCCACGGGGTTGGCCCAGGCCAGGTAGTCGAACCAAGCCCGCACCCCGATGTCGCGGAACACCGCGCGGCGGTTTACGTAGCCCGCTTCCGCCGTGCCATAGATGTCATTCAGCGCTTCGTGGTCGTCATACGTGTAGAAAGACGGGACGTGGCGGTGCCATTCGGAGAGGTTCTGACCGCGTTCCAGATAGACTTTGTAGTTTTCCCAGACTCCCACAATAGAAGGATCGAGATCAACAATCCCGGGTGCGGCGTCCTGTTCGATTCCCACCTGCTGAAACCATTCAGGCGCGGTGAACTCCCGCTTGTCTTCATAAAGCCAGTCGCCATTCAGAATCGCGAACTGGATGGTGTCGCGAATCTCGCGGTTCATCGTGGTATAGACCGGCAGTTCCGGTCCCACGCTGTCGCCACCGCCCGCCTGGTTGTTGCCGCAGGCGAACTCGAAGCGCAGGTTGAAGCGGCCGTCGGGATTGAATTCGGGGTGCTTGAAGGCTTCGGGAGAGGGCAGGGTGCGGAAAGAGCCCGCGGGGCCGGCGGGTTGCGCCTGGTAGTAGTAGGTGGTGTCAGGCTCCAGGCCACTCAGGGTGACGATGCCCGTATTGTCATCTTCCAGCGCGGTGGCCGCGGGTTCGGAGGTCTGGTCCAGGGTTTCCGCGGACCGTCCGTAGGTGACCCAGACTTTCCCTGGCTGGCTGGACCGCATCCACAGACTCATGGAGTCCGGAGCCGGACGGCCCAGGATGGGGCCGTGGGTGATTTGAATGGGCGCGTCCTGAGCGAAACCGCGTGTGGCGAAGAGGCTGAGGAAAATGGCCAGACGGAGAGGGGTAAGGAGGCGAATCATGGGGCGACCATAATACGCTGGGAGAGCGTTGAGAACTCTGAAAGCACGGCCTTGAGTGTTAAATTCACTAGAAATTTTATAATAATTGAAATTTTTACTAATTTCAGCTATGCTTCGCGACGAATAATTTTTAGGTTTTACCGTTGTAACCGAACGCGGAACCTCCCGATATGTCCATTCAAACCGAGGTCGATCTGTTTTGGCAGTTGTTGGCTTCCGGCCTGCTGGTGTTTGTTATCGCCGGTTTGCTGTTCCTCACTCTTGGGCAGGCGTCTTTTGGAAACCGGGTCAATGCCGTGAGCCGGACCCTGGCCGGGCTGGCGGTGGGTGTCTTGGCGTTTTGGCTTGTTGGGTTCGGGATCAGTTTCGGTAAGAGCTTCAGCGGTGTCTTTGGGTGGTCCGGGTTCATTCCCAGCTTCATGGACTCCGCGCCGACGTATCCGGCGTTTTTCATCTACCAGTTCCTCACGGCCGCCATCGTCGTCCTTCTTTCCTCCACGCCGGTGGCGAACCGCTTGCGCTTTGGATCGCACCTCTGCTGGTCGGCCCTCATGGCTGGCCTGGTTTACCCCATCTGCGCCCATGTGGTGTGGAACGGTGTGGACAAGGAACTGCCCGGCGGCTGGCTTCTGACCAGCGGATTCATTGACTTTGGGGGCTCTTCGGCCGTCTGCTTCGTGGCTGCCTGCGCGGCGCTGGCGCTCTTGGTGGGCGCGGGCCGTTCCAAGCCCGTTCATACCAAGAACATCAAGGCCCTGATCGTGGACCGGCAGCGCCTGGCCTGGAAAGCCTGCGGCGTGCTGCTGCTCTGGCTGGGCTGGTCCGGGATGACGGGCGGCCGGTTTTTCGAGATGCACGAGTCCGTGGGCCGGGTGATGGCCGTGACGTTCCTCGCCGGTGGCGCGGGATTGGTGCTCTCTCTCCTGCCTTCGTTGCTCATCCGCCGGACCGCGCCCCTGCATTACATGATCGCGGGCTGCTTGGCGGGACTGGCGGCTATCTCGGCCTCCGCCCACCTTGTGCCGGCGGGTAGCGCGGCTCTCATCGGGGGCGTGGCGGGTATTCTGGTGCCGTTTGTGGATCGTTTCCTTATCCGCATCAAAGTGGAAGATTCCACTCTGATCACTCCCGCGCTGCTGGTGGGGGGAGCGTGGGGGGTGGTCGCCGTCGCGCTGTATGGCGATCCCGAGGTGCTCGGCCTGGAGCGCACGGTGGGAGAGCGCATCGCCCTTCAGGCCGTGGGGGTGTTTACCACGGGCATTCTGGCCTTTGGCATTCCTTACCTGCTGCTGCGCGTGGTCAGTCTGTTTGTGAACCCCTGGGCGTCGGAACAAGCGCAGAGAGAGGGGCTCGACGAGACCGAACACGGCGTGGCCGACCCCATGAGCGACATCATCGAGATCATGGAGTTGCATGCCCAGTACAAGTCGCTGGACGAAGGCATTCCCAATGCTGAAGCCCATGGCATCCAAAATTTGGCTGTTGCCTACCAACGCGTGGTGGATGCGCTGGTGGACTCCTCGGGCTTTGCCCGGGCGCTGTTCAACACGGTGCCGGACGGCGTGATCGCTTTTTCCGTGGATACCCTGCGCGTCACGCGGCTGAACTCCGCGGCAGGCGTCATCCTGGGAGCGCCTTCGGAGAGCATCGCGGGAAGAGAAGTCACCCGCTTCATCGACCTCAAATCCGTTCCCGGTCCCGATGGAGAAGCCGTGGAACCCGTGACGTGGCTGGACCGGTGCTGCAAGAGTGGTGGCCCGGTGGAAATCCGCGTGGTGCGCCCTAACGGCACGGACTTCAAGGCCACCTTCTGCTTCACGAAAGCGCTGCTCAAAGATGGTCCGCACTATGTCACCGTTTTCCGGGAAAACGTGGAAGGCCGTGGAGTGGCCTGGCTTCCCAAAAAGCCTGCTCAGGCAGAGAAGCCAGCCAAGAAACAAGAGACCTCATCGCTGAAACCGATCGTGGTGCCAGAGCTGCTCAATCAGCTGTGTGACTCCGTTCATTCCATCTTTGATGGCCGCGGCAGTCACCTGAATCGTAGTTGGTCGCCCGATCTCGGCATCATGACGGGCGACCGGAATCGCATTCGCGGACTCCTGCTGGGTATTTTGACCTACGCGGCGAATTCCACCCAGCGGGCTCAGGCTGCCCTGGCCGCGAAAGTTTTCAAGCACCCGGAAACCAAGGACGACTGGTACTGCTTCCGCCTCATTCTGGATAAGCACGTCAATATCTATGCTCAGGCTGGTGAGGAGGCCACGCACCCGCTCCAGAAGGCGGAAGCCGAAGCGAAGCGGCTGGGCGGTTTCCTGGCCACGGAAGCGGACGAAGAGAAGCCCACCCGCATCGACCTCTTCCTGCCGGTCATTGGAGTCGAGGCGAAGGAACTGGTGGCTTCATCCGAGCCCGTTGCCGCCCCAGAGGGCGGGATCAACGTGCTGCTGGTGGAAGACGACGAACGCTACCGCATGGTCATCCGTAAGCTTCTCAGCGACGATCACTGTCAGGTCATCGAAGCGGCGGACGGTCAGGCCGCGCTTCAGATCCTGAAAGAATATCAGATCAACCTGGTCTTGCTGGACCTCTCCATGCCGCAGATGGACGGCTTCCAGTTTGTGGATCACCTTCGCGAAATGCCGGTGGAGAAGCGTCCGCCCATCATCGTGCTGTCCGGTCAGGAACTGACGCTGGAAGAAGCCGCCCGCCTGAAGGACAGCACCCGCGCCGTGTTGCCCAAGCGCCAGGACCCGATTCCGAAGATCGCCTCCGAGATCAAGTCCATCCTCGCCAGCCAGGCCCGCCTTTCCGGTGGCGTGGATTCCTGATCGCATCTCCGTCATCGCCTGCTATGATCCCCGCTCTACCCCGAGGCGGACGGCATGAGCGGAACCGGAAACAGCACTCCCCCAAACATCATTCTGATCCTCACGGATCAGCAGCGTTTCGACACCATCGCGGCGCTGGGGCACTCGCACGTCCGCACGCCGAACTTGGACCGCCTCGCGCGGGAGGGGGTGGCCTTTACCAATTGCCACGTCACCGCGCCGTCCTGCGCGCCGTCCCGCGCCAGTCTTTTCACCGGCTACTACCCGCATACCAATGGCGTGCTGAAGAATGCCGACCAGTGGGAACACAGCTGGGTCTCCAGCCTGGCCGCGGCGGGCTACCACTGTGTGAACGTGGGCAAGATGCATACCTGGCCTTTCACCACGCCCTGCGGCTTTCACGAACGCTACGTGGTGGAAAACAAGGACCGCTACCTGGAAGGACGCTGGTTTTTTGACGAGTGGGACAAGGCCCTGGCGGCTCGCGGCCTGGTGAAACAGCAGCGGGAATTCTACCGACAGCGTCCGGACTACCGCGAAAGCCTGGGGGCCTTTACCTGGGATCTTCCGGCGGACACGCAGTCGGACAACTTCGTGGGTAACCTGGCCCGCTGGTGGCTGGACACCCGGCCGCCTCTGGAGAAGCCGCTTTTTCTTCAAGTCGGCTTTCCCGGTCCGCACCCACCCTACGATCCCACGCCGGAAGCGCTCGCGGAATACGCGGACGCGGACCTGCCGCTGCAGGAAGTCAGCCAGCCGGACATGGACGGACAGCCCGAAGCTTTCAAGGGCATGCGGGCTCACAACCACGAGGTGGACCACGACTCGGTGGTACTTCTGTTAGACCCTACTGAAGAACAGCGCCGAAGGCAGCGGGCTCATTACCTGGCAAACGTGACGATGATTGACGCCCAGGTGGGCCAACTCATGGATTCCCTGGAACGCCGGGGTTACCTGGAGAATTCCGTGGTCATGTTCACCTCCGATCACGGAGATTGTCTGACCGATCACGGGCATTCGCAAAAGTGGACCATGTATGAGCCCGTCACCAGGGTGCCCTGCCTCGTCTGGACGCCGGGACGTTTCCAGGGCGGGAGACAGGTGGACGAATTGGTCCAACTCTTCGACCTCGGCCCCACCATCCTGGAACTGGCGGGCTTGGAGGTGCCCGAGTCATTCCAGGCGGAGTCGCTGCTGCCCGCTCTGCGTGCGGAGCCGGATTGGAAAGGGCGGGACTACGTCTTTGCGGAGCAGACCCGGGACGGAAACTTCACCACCGCCGATTATCTGACCATGGTGCGCGAGCGGGACTGGAAACTGGTCCACGTCCTCGGCAGCGATGCCCTGGATGGCGCCAGCGAGGGGCAGCTCTTTGATTTGAAAAAAGACCCCGGAGAAACCACCAACCTCTGGAATACCCCGGAGCACGCCGCGAAGAAGACGGAGCTGTTGGAGGTTCTGTTAGAGTGGCGGCTCCAGAGTGGCCGGAAGACCGCCGCGTTCCGGCGGGGAAATCTTTAAACCATTTCGAAAGAGAGGATGGAACCCGAAGGCCCCCGTGACGCGCCCACTCGCCTGAGCGGCATACTCAAACACCTGGGCCCAGGCCTCATCCTCGCGGGTTCCATTGTGGGTTCTGGCGAACTGATCGCCACCACGCGGACCGGCGCGGAGGCGGGCTTTTCTTTTCTCTGGCTGATCCTGCTGGGCTGCGTGATCAAGGTGTTTACCCAGGTGGAACTGGCCCGGCACTGCATCACCCACGGGGAGACCACTGTTTCTGCCCTGAACCGCATGCCGGGCCCGAAGCTGTTCCTGCCTCTGGGAAAGCGGGGTAAAGCCGGGGGCCATATTACGGCGATCTTCTGGCTGATCACCTTCCTCACCGGCCTGGGGCAGCTGGGCGGCATTGTGGGTGGCGTGGGCCAGGCGCTGGCCATCAGCTTTCCGCTCACTGAAGCCGGGAGAACCTACAACGCGGCGGCGGACCAGCTTCTGGCGGAAAAGATCGCTGCCGTGGAAAGTGGGGAAGCCATTGGAAAATCTAATCCCAGCACAGAAGGTAGCCAGCTTGCCAAGCCCACTCTCCCTCCCGTCCCGCCGGATGCGGCCATTTGGTCCGCCGTCCTGACCGTCGTGACCATCGTCATGCTGGTCCGGGGTGGCTTTGGATTTATCGAAGTATTTTGCATCTTCCTGGTGGGGACCTTCACCTTTACCACCGTGGGAAACCTGGTGGCGCTCCAGTTTCAGGGTGACTGGGCGATTCACGGATCCGATTTGCTCAGGGGCTTCGGCCTGGGTGGTCCGGAGGCTGGCTCTCCGGGCGTCAAGGGGAGTTGGTCCTTGGTCACGGCCATGGCGGCCTTTGGCATCATTGGCGTGGGCGCGGCGGAACTGGTGGCCTATCCCTATTGGTGTCTGGAAAAAGGCTACGGCCGCTGGACTGGTCCACGGGATGAATCTCCTGCCTGGGCGTCTCGGGCCCGGGGCTGGATGCGCGTCATGCAGTGGGACGCTTGGGGTTCCATGGTCATCTATACCACTTCCACCCTGGCGTTCTACCTCCTTGGCGCGGCGGTGTTGCACCCCAACGGGTTGCTGCCTGAGAAGAGTGAAATGGTCCGCACCCTGGCCGTCATGTACGAGCCCGTCTTTGGTACCCTGGGCCGGACCATCCTGCTGATAGGCGCTTTTGCCGTCCTGTTTTCCACTTTCTTCGTTTCCAATGCCACCAAGTCCCGGCTCATGACGGACGCTCTGGACGTGTTCGGCTTTGTGAAATTGGATGAAGACCGGCGCCGCCGGTTTGTGAAAGGGTTCAGCGTTGGCTTTCCGCTGCTGTGCCTGGCGATCTACCTGTTCTATCCCCGGCCGGTGTTCCTGATAGCGGTGTCCGGCCTCATGCAAGCCCTGCTTCTGCCGTTGCTTGGAATCGCGGCTTTGTATTTTCGTTACCAGACCATCGACTCGCGTCTGAAACCCGGCCGCCTGTGGGACCTGCTCCTTATCTTTTCCGTGCTTTGCTTCACCGGGCTTGGACTTTATCTGGCGATCTCGGCCATCGGCGGTTCTTGAAAGAAAAGCTACCGTGCCATTCCGTTGAGCCGGGAATGTTCCAGCCGCCTTTCCTCGTGAGGGGAGGTTTCGTTGGAAGCTTCCGCAAAGGCCTGCACGCGTTCCCAGTTCTCACAGTACCACGCCACGGTACCCGCCAAGCCCATCTCCGGAGCAATCTGCGGGGCCCAGCCCAGGAGGGCCCGCGCCTTGCCGATGTCCAGGGACTTCCGCCGTGGAATGCGTTGCCGCTTGCCGCGAAAAAGTGGCGTCCGTTCCTTGCCGTCAAAGGCGCGGCTGACGCAGCGCGTTACCCAGTCCACGCTCAGGGGGCTGCCGCTGCCGAAGTTGATGGCGTGTCCCGAAACCGTGTCCAGGGACAGACCGGCCAACAGGTAGGCGCGGGTCATGTCGCATACGTGCAGGAAATCCAGCTCCGTCTGGCCGTCGTCCCGGTCCCCGAAATCATAGGGCCTTCCTTCGGTCAGGCGGCGGATGGCGCCGGGAACGAGCCGCGAGAAGTTCCGGTCGCCGGGCCCGTAGGTGTTCATGAAGCGGCAGACCACGGCGCGCAGCCCATAGCAGCGGGCATAGGTGCGCACCAGGGCATCGGCGGCCAGTTTGGAAGCGGCGTAGGGATTCTCGAACGCCTGCGGCGCGTAGTCTTCGGGAATGGGGCGGCGCTCCCGGGTCGCCCCGTAGCAAGCGGCGCTGGAGGCATAGACGAGCCCGCACTGTGGCCGCGTGTCCCGCAGAGTTTCGAGCAGTTCCAGCGTGGCGTGAAAGTTCGACTCCATGGTTTCCCGTGGCTGCTCGATGCTGAGCGGCACCAGGGGCTGCGCCGCCAGGTGAAAAACGTAATCGATCCGGAACTCGAAAAGCACATGGCGCAGGAGGCCGGGCTGAGACAGGTCGCCCCGGATGTAGGCCACGCCGCGGGACAGGCCGAGCAGGTCCAGGCTGCTGCCCTCTGGAGGCGAGCGGTCGATCACCACCACTTCCGCGCCACGTTCGACGAGTTGCCGGACCAGGTGCGCGCCGCCAAAGCCACATCCGCCCGTCACCAGACAACAGCGCCCCCGCCAGGAAATCCCGGCCTCTTTTGGAAACTCGAGTTGGAACTGGTGCACGCCGTTTAACATAGTGGGTAGCGGGCGGGAGCCTCAGGCCGCCGCCAACACGTCGTGGTAAAAGTAGCGGTAAAATTCCGCCGTGCGGGCCAGCCCTTCTTCGAAACTGACACGGGGCCGGAACTCAATGGCTCCCTTCAGTTTCTCCGCGTTCAGCCGTTGCTTCTTCAACGAAATGATCTTCTTCCCAGCAGCCACCCGTTCCACCACTACATAGCGGCGGCTCCGGATCATTTCCGCGTCCTTGGTGTTGCGATAGTTCATCACTTGGGAAGCGGCATCCACGATCTTCTGCATGACCGATCCCGTGGAAATGTATTGGCTGCCCATCAGGTTGAAGGCTTCTCCCACGCAACTCTGCCGGACCGTCATTTCCAAAATCACCTCCACCGCGTCGTCGATGTAGAGATACTCCCGGTAGTGGTCCAGCGAGTCCATGTAGAGCTGCGGACATTCGCCGGTAAAGATGCTGGAGAAGGACTTGGGAATCAGGCGGTATTCGGTATTGAAGTCATAGGGACCGAAGAGATTGCACATCCGCAGGATCGTCACGGGGATCTCGAAGACCTCATGATAGGTGCGGGTCAGGAGATCCGCCGCCAGCTTGGAGGCGTCATACACCCCAATGGCCCGGAGCGGGGTCTTTTCTTCTTCGTAGTCCGCGCCCTGAAGTTCGCCATAAACCTTGTCCGTGGAGGCGTGGAAAATGCCGCGCGGGTAGCAGCCCGTTTCCCGCACCGCTTCCAGCAGGGAAACCACGCCCAGCGTGTTGGTCATGATGGTGGCGGCGGGTTCGTCCACCGCTTTTTCGATCACGGCGGCGTGCGCCGCGCAGTTGAAAATGTAGTCAAACTGGTAGTCGGCGAGCAGTTCGCAGAGAAACTCGCGGTTGTTGACGTCCGCTTTGATCACTCGCACGGCGCTTCTCACGTTGTTCACCGGGCAATTGATCAGAGAGCGGCGCATCAGGTCGGTGGCAATGTCCAGCACGGTGATCTCGGCGCCGCATTCGACCAGGCGCTTGGCCAGGTGGCTGCCCACAAAGCCGAAGCCACCCGTGATGAGGACACGGCGGTTCTTATAGATTTCTTCCAGTCGGATCATGGCGGGTAAGTCTGGTGGTTGTTGGTGGTGTAGAAGGAGGTGAGCTATTCCCAGGCGATGTGGCCGGTCAGGGGAGACGGAGTGGAAGGGGCGTGAGGATGGCTGCTCGTGGCCAATGGCTCGGTCTGCTTGGTGGAATCCTGAGGCTCCCATTCCGCTTCCACCTCGGGTTTGGGCTTGGGGTCGATCTTGTAGGCTGGCCCGCCGTCCGGCTCGGTAGACTCCAGAGAGGTGAGGTCCAGATGGGTTTGGGCCGGCGGCGTTGGTTCCGGCTCCAGCAGAGGAGAGACTCTTTCTTCCGGCCGCGGCGGCGCCGGGGCCGTCTGCCGCACGGGCTGTGACGCCTCGATTTCCGGGAACTTCGGTTTGAAGAAATGAAAGGTGCCAATCCGGACATGCGCGGTCATGCCGGGCCGCAGATTGGAGGGACGTTCCGAAAGTTCCACTTTCACGAGCACCTCCTCCGGCGTGAGGCGCAGGAAAGGAGAATTCGCGTCCAGAGCGCCCAGCGCTTCATGGCCGATGGCCCGGACCACGCCGTGCAGCGTCCGGCCCACGGAGGGAAAAGTCACCTCCGCCTGATCTCCGTAGGCGATCTGTTCCGCCTCGTTGTATTGAAAGCTGGCCAGTACCCACAGCTTGTCGCCGGTCTCCAGGGTCACCAATGGGTCGCCGGCCTGCACGGAGGCGCCGGGAAGGTAGTGCACCGCAAAGACCTCGCCTTCCCGCGTGGCGCGGATGCTCGTCTGCTGAAGGCGGGAACGGAGTTCGGAGGTCTGTAGAGAGATTTCACCCAGCTGCGTGGCGATCGCGGCCTGTTGCACTTCCAGGTCGTCCAGCACCCGACGTACTTCCCCATCATGATAGTAGCGCCCTTCGGCGGCATTCTGGGTGATCAGCTTCTGGAGTTCCAGTTGGTGTTCCTTTTCCTCCAGGTTCTTGGCGGCTTGCAGGCGCTGACTTTCCGCCTCAATGAACTCGAAGCGATTGGCGCTCCCATGGCCGAAACTGCCTTTCAATTCCGCGGCGCGTTCGGCGGTCAGCTCGGACTGGAGTTTCAGGCGATCGATCTCCAGCCCGATCATTCTTTCTTCCCGGGCGGAAATGTCGTGCAGGAGCGCGATGCGTTTTTTCTCCTCCGTGATGCCCCGGTTGAGCTGGGCCACTTCGGCTTCTTTCAACGCGCGCACCGTTTCCAATTGGTCCAGTTGTTCCCGCAGGCTGGAGGGGTCCAACTCCAGAAGCAGGTCGCCGGGTTTCACGGGGCGCTGGGTGTCTGTGAAGACGTCTTTCACCAGGCCCGGCGCCTCGGCGCGGACGTGAACCAGGTTACCCATGGAGACGGCTTGCAGGCTGGTGGCGCTGCCAAACTCCCGGCCAACAAACCAGATGGCCGCCACGGAAAACGCGCAGATCAGGATGAGCCAGACCGCTGTCAGGGCATGGGGCTTTGGCTTTTGCGGTTCGCGTCCGATGTCGTCCTTCCGCACCCCGGGCAACGGGTAGTGACTGGTATCCACGAACGGGCCGTGCCCGTTGGAATGCGTCGCCGTGCCGAACCCACGGCCGTGGCCGTTGCCATTGGAATTGCCATTTTCGTGGCGGGTATCGTGTTGGATGCGGGAATGCATGTGCGGTGAGGAAGGTTTTTGGGGCTTAGCCAAGTGGGGAAGGGACCACCTTCAGGACGATCAGCAGGAAAGCGACGAACAGGAGGCAACTGGCCGTCATGGCCAGCCGGGAATGGAGCACTTGGTAAACGCTTTCGCCGGAAATCTCCGAAGAGCTGTGATCGCCCTTTGACCAATGCTGCTCGCCTTGGTGGAAGATGCCGTGGATCTTCATGACTGAGCCCACGATCTGATCGTAGAGCATCAACGGGATCATGACGGGAGACATGCGCACGCCACTGCTGGCGAACACCCACAGCTGAATGGCGCGGACAAAGAACACCCAGCCGAAGTAAATGGGGATCAGGTAGATGCTCTTGAATATACCGGCCAGCAGCGCGCTCAGCGGGCCGACCAGACCCGTCCACATGGAGAGGCGCTGGTCCAGAAATCCCAGCCAGATGAACAGCGGCAGGCGTCTCCGACCGATGCCCAGGCTCAGGCAGCGGGCATTGTTCCGCAGCATGTTCCCATACCAGCGCACCATCAGCGTGGTGGTCAGTTGGCCGAAGGGAACCTCCCGGTCTTCGTTTGCGTAAACCATCACGTCCGGCACGTAGAGCATGCGCCAGCCCTGTTTCAGGACGCAGAAGAGGGTGCTCTTGTCATCCCCCAGCAGGAAGCGGATGCGCCCGTGCAGGGGGTGGTCGATGTAGTCCTGTTCCAGGTACCGAATGAACTCAGACGAAAGCGCGATGCTGGCGCGGACGAAGGAGCCCCGTCCCGTCAACGTCATGACCCGGTAAGACAGCGCGTGGGAGGACATGTAGAAATGCCGCTTCGCGAACTTCAGCCGGAACCACTGCGTGATGATCCAGCGGGGCGAGCGCCGCACGGTTTCGTTGGTGGTCAGGGCGCCCAGGCCGGGGTCCAGGTTGAAATGCGGCAGGCACTTGGAAAAAATGCCGTCCCCCAGCACGCTGTCTCCATCCATCAGGAGCACCACGTCTCCGTGCGGATTGCTGGGGGGCAGGTTTTTCCGGTGTTCGCGCAGGAAGCGCAGGGCGTGACCGATGGCGTAGCGTTTTCCGTGGGCCTGCTTGGTGAAACGGAGGTCGATGCCGTGCCCGCCATTGCGCTCCACCACGCCCCGGATGAAGTGGGCTTCCTCTGGGGTGGCGACGCTGACGACGACCACCTTTTCGCAGTCCACCTCCCGTAGCGTCCGGGTAATGGCGGTGAAGCAGGCTTCCGAGGTGTCGGCCCGTTCCTTGTAGGACAGCACCACCACGTAGAGCCGCTGGGGAAGGGGGCGCGGCAGCTTCAGGCAGGCCCGGCGCAGCGCGGGATACCGCGCCAGGTTGAAGAACGCGCTGCGCAACGCATTCAACAAGAACCAGCTGTAGCGCCATGCGCCGAAGAAACCGATGACGAACAGAGCCTCGCGATACTGAGCGAAAATGCGATCCGGCACGGTCAGGAGCACCAGTGCTGGCACGGAGAGGCAGACCGCGGTCGTGAAGAGCGCGGAGGCGAGCCAACCTGAATTCGCAAAGTTAAATCTCATGCCTGCGAAAAATACCGCATTAAATCTAAATACAAGAAATTACAAGATAATTTCAGATAGATTCAAAACTTATTTCATTTCTGATTTTTATCATTGCAAGTCCTCTCAAGGTTGAGTTAAATTGAATTACCATAATTCTTAGTGCCTGCTATGACACCTGCCCGTCCACGCCCGTTCTTGTGCCTCACCCCCTCCGGCCGCGCCGTGGCCCGAGACGCCTCTGGTGCTACTGTTGCTCCGCCGTCCCGGTTCCCATGCCGCTGGCTGTTGACGCTTCCGGTCTTGCTCTTGGCCACCAGTTGTTCGCTGCCTGGGGGTATGCGGGGCGCGTCCTACACGGCGGAAGAAATCCGGGGCGCGGAGGTCGTGTATTCCGCGAAGAGCCCTTCCTTTCGGGCTCCCAGCTCGCCGGGTAAGGCTCCGGTTTCCGCGCCCAGCCCGCGTGTCTCTTTGGCTCCCGTTTCCTTTGCCTCCACCGGCGGTAGCGGCTTGATCCTGAATCACCCCCGGGTGAATGCGGCTCGCTACGCTTCCCAGGCCCTGTATCAGGAGGCCCAGGCCATTCGTTCGGAGCGGATGCCTCACCTGTATGTCCAGGCCGCCTACGGGCAGTCGTATGGCGGGTCTTCCCGTAGTTCGTCAGGGGGCTCTTGCGGCTCTTCCGGAGGTTCCTGCGGGAACTCCTACAGTTCGTCCTACGGCTCCTGCGGGAAGTCTTCCGGTTCCTGCGGCAGCAGGGGGTCGAGCGCCTTCGACGGCTGGAGGGAACGCCACGAGGTGCGGCTGGTGCTAACCCAGCAACTGTTCGATGGTTTCCGTTCCCGGAACACCCAGCGGGCGGCGGAGGCCCGCGCCCGGGCGGCGGAATATTCAGCGCGCTCCACGGCACAGCTGGTGGCCGTTGATTTCAGCACCGCCTACCTGGATCTCCTGCAGGCCCAGGAAATCGCAGGTTTGGCCCGCGAAAACGTGGCTGTTCACAAAGCGTTGCTCAATCAGACCAGCGACAAGCGACACCGCGGGCTGCGCTCCCAGTCAGATGTGGATCTCGTCGCCAGCCGCCTGAGCCGGGCACAATCTCTCCTGCAGGGACAGGAACTGATGGCCCGCGATGCCCTGGCGCGCTACCGGGCCGTGGCCCGCGCCACTGGCGGCGCTTCCGCGCGTCCGCCGCGGGCCAATCCGGCCTACCTTCAATCTTTGGACACCGGTGGGAACTGGGAAGTGCTGGCCGCCAGCCAGTTGCTCTCCGCCTTGGAGCTGGATCAAAAGGCCGCCAAAGCCCTGCGCCTGCCCCGTGTGGATCTGGAACTCGGCGGCCGCACTGGTGATGCCCTGACGGGTGACTTGAGAAACGATCGCGAAGAGTTCTCCGCCCTGGTGGTGGCCAGTTATGACATCCTGGACGGCGGCTACCGCCGGGCCGAAATCAACCGCACCCAGGCCGGAGCCGCCGAAGCCTACGAAATGATCGGCGCGGCTCAGCTCGATGCCGAGCAACTGTGGAGCCAGGGCCAGGAACTGCGCGTCAGCGCCATCGAGCGCATGCGGACCCATCGCCGCTACGCGGATACCCTGGAAGACGCTATCCGTGCTCTCGAAACGGACTACGAAGCGACCAAGCAGCCCGTGTTGAATCTCCTGGACCTGAAGGACGAACTCTTTGAAGCCCGCAGCCTGTTCGTGGTGGAAAAATTCAACCTCTATCGCGGCGAATACGCCATGCTGGCCGCCTCTGGCAAGCTGGTGGACACCCTGGAAGGCAGCGACCTGGCCCGCCTCGTCCCGGCGACGCCCAAGACCCTCCGTCCTCCGGCCTGGATGAGCGCCGATGCCGCCCCCCAGACGGCCGTCCGCCGCCCTTCCCGTCCGGCTCAGGAAACCCCTGTCCAAATCGTGAACGTGACCGCCCCGGCCCGTCCCGCGCCGCCAGCGCCCCCGAAGGCAAAGGCCGCTTCCAATGAAGCCCCCACCAAGCAACGTCGCGAACCTGCCCCTGCCTTTACCCCTCAATGGGAGACTGCCCCAACAACGCCAGCCCCGGCCGGGAATGGTGGCTTCGGTGGGGGATCCATGAATCCCTTCAGCAATCCGCTGGGCTGGTAGAAGGTTCGGCTCATCGGATATTGCCCCCGGGTGAACCCCGTTGGTTTCGCGTGTGTCTTACCGGCCTGGAAGGCCGGCCGCACAAAGCGAGGGGCTTCAGCCCTGGAATCCCGGCGCCATGAGGGTTCGCGGGCTGGAAGCCCGCTCGCGAACTAACAAAATACAGGAAGCCTCCCCTTTGATCTTTCGCCAGCGGTTCTATCTATCAGAGCTGCTGTTTCCTTCCAATCGCGCCCCGGCTCAAAGATCACGCGAAAGCGCCCTTGGCCCTGCCCGGCTCTTGGGCTATGAAAGGGCTCCTTCCGTGGGCGGATTGCCCGCGTTGTCGAAACACCCCCAACTCTACCCCAGCGAACCCACGATGAGTAACGACCCCAATAAGCAGGCCTGGTACAGCGGCATCACCAAGTATCAATGGCTCGTTCTCCTGATCGCGTCCCTGGGCTGGATCTTCGACATTTTCGAGGGTCAAATCTTCGTTTCTTCGATGCGGGACGTCTTTCCCGACCTGCTCGGCGTGGGGCCGGATCACCCGAAATTTCTGAGCTGGGCGGATTACGGCTTTGCCGCTTTTGCCCTCGGCGGAGCGCTGGGCGGCGTGGTCTTTGGGATCGTTAGCGACAAGATAGGCCGGTCGAAAACGCTCATCATCACCATCCTTTTTTATTCCGTGTTTACCCTCATGCAGGCCTTTGTGCAGGAGGCCTGGCAGCTCATCGCCCTGCGTTTCGTGGTGGCCATGGGCGTGGGTGGCGAATGGGCCGTGGCTTCCGCCATGGTGGCGGAGGTCATGCCCACGCGGGCGCGCCCGGTCATGAGCTCCATCTTCCACGCCAGCAGCGTCTTCGGCACTCTGCTCGCGGCGGCGGCGGGCGCTTTCATCGTGGGGAATGAAGACTTGGGCTGGCGATGGGGATTCGCCATCGGTGTCTTGCCCGCCCTGCTTACGGTGTGGATCCGCTGGAAAATGAAAGAGCCGGAGCAGTGGACCAAGGCCCGGGAAAAAGCCAAAGCCGATACCAATCTGAAACCCGGCCGGATCAGCGAGCTGTTCAATGCAAAGAACCTGCGAAACACCCTGGTGGGCGTGACCTTGGCCTCCATCGGCCTGGTGACTTTCTGGGGCGCTCACATCTACGGAAAAGACGCCCTGCTGCGTAACGCGCAGGCTGAAGTGATGGTGGAAGAAGGCGTGCCAAACATGCCGCCCGCCCCAGAAGACCTGAGCGCTACCCAGGAATACAAAGAGCAGAAAGCCGCGGCCTTTGAGAAGCACAAGTCACGCATTAAGAATGCGGAAATGTTGAGCATGACACTGAACACCATCGGCGGCGGTCTCGGCCTCGTCCTGTTCGGCGCCATCTCCAACCGTCTGGGACGGAAAGGAGCTTTTGTGCTCTACCACGCGGTGGCCTTTGTAATGGTGCTGATCATGTTCAAAGGACTCATCCCTCATCACGCGCCCGCCTGGCTATTAGTCGTCACTCTGCCGGTCTTCGGCTTTTTTACCTTGGGCATGCACGCGGGCTATGCTGTCTATTTCCCCGAGCTGTATCCCACCCGGTTGCGCGGCACGGGTTCGGGCTTCTGTTTCAACATGGGCCGCCTGGCCATGGCGCTGGCGTTTTTCCTGTTTGGTATGTTCCCTGTGGGACCCAGCGAAAAGGCCATGCTGTTGTCACCCCTCTACCTGGTGGGCGTGGCGGTGGTTTACTTCGCGAAAGAAACGCGCGGGATCGAGCTGGAGGAATAGCGCGAAGTTGCGGCTACGGCGGTGGCGGCTGCTCCTCATACCATCATGGATTGGCCCCAATTCCTGCTGGTCGCGCTCGTGCTGGGGGTGGCGGCCTTTGTGCAGTCCGCCACCGGCTTCGGGCTGGCGCTGGTGGCCGTCGCCGCGCTTCAGTTGGTTCTCGACCTCCGGGAAGCCATCGCGCTCATCGCGGTGTTCAATCTCCTGGTCTGCGTGGTGACGCTGTGGTTCAACCGGCTGGGCTTCTGCTGGCGGTCCGCCTGGCCCCTGGCCCTGGGCATGTCTTTGGGGATTCCGATAGGGTATTACTTCCTGCATTCGGCGGACCGCGTGGTGCTGGTGCGGAGCCTGGGTGTGACCCTCGTGCTCATTGCCGTGCTGGGATTGCGCCTGTCTGAGGCGGCGAGTCAGAAAATTCCCCGATGGACCGCCTTCCCACTCTCCATCTTCGGCGGCGTGCTGGGCGGCGCCTTTAATGTCGGCGGCCCGCCCATTGTGGCCTACGCCTACGCCCAGCCCTGGAGCAAGACGCAAACCGTGGCGGTGCTCCAGGTCACTTTCCTGTCCGCCGGGCTGACGCGGAACGTGCTCATGGCCGGGGCGGGGGAATACACCCCGCGCATCCTCACCATGGTCGCCATTGCGGCGGGGCCGGCCTTCCTCGGCATCTTCCTGGGGCGAAAGCTGCTCGATCGCCTGCCCAAACCCGCGCTGAAGCTCGGTGTCTTCGTCTTCATTCTCATCGTGGGCCTGCGGAACATTCTGTGGCCTGAGGGATAGGCGGGTCTTGGAGCGACGCTCGATCTGTCTCGTGCCCCATTTCTAAGATTGATTGTAGAGCGCGATCCGTTCAGCTTGCCTCTCATGCGCCTGGCCACCCTCCGCACCGATTCTGGCGAAAAACTGCACTACCAGGACGGGGACTACTTCATCCCCGTCGCGGCGGTGAACACCGTCTTCGGCACCTTTTTCCCGGACGAGTTTCTGCCCCTGCTGCAAAGCGGCGAACTGGACGACATGCGGAAATGGTATGCCGCCGAGGGTCCGCACCGGCTGTCCCGCCTGCCGGAATATTCCCTTCACAAGAGCGAAGTGGAATACGCCCCGCTGTTTCGCCGCCCGCCCAAAATCTGGTGCATCGGCCTGAACTATCGCGAGCACGCCGCCGACCTGGATACCGCCGCGCCCACCGGGGAGCCCGGCAGCTTCATGCGCCCCGCGAACTCCCTCATCGGTCCCGGCGATGAAGTCAAAATTCCGCGTTCCTCCGAAAAGACCACCGGAGAAGGGGAACTGACCCTGGTGCTCCGCGAACATTCCGGCGACCTCACCCGCGAAAACTGGCTCCAGGGCGTGGCCGGTTTCGTCGCGGCCATCGACATGTGCGCCGAAGACCTCCTCCGGCGTAATGTGCGCAACCTGACCGCCTCCAAGAGCTTTCCCACCTTCCTCAGCCTCGGCTCCATCTTCGTCACTCCGGACGAAGTCCCCGACGTGAAAGCTCTGAACGTACAGACCGTCCTGAACGGCGAGGTAAAAGCCGAAAACACCGCCGCCCACATGACCTTCACCCCGGACGTCCTCATCGAATACCACAGCCGCATCTTCCCCTTCGAAGCCGGCGACCTTCTCCTCACCGGCACCCCCGGCGCTGCCGCCCTGTCAGACGGAGACACCATCGAATGCCGCATCGAAGGTTTGGAAACCCCTGACATGCCCACCAGTCTCACCCTCGCCAATCCGGTGGTAGATCTGAAAAAAATAGAATCCGCGACAGCGACCTGAGGCTTGTCAGGTTAGGATCGTTTTACGTAACCCAAACCAATTCGCGTAAGTAAACGCTTCCTGTTCCTCTCGAATCCACCACTCCGGTATCGCCCTAGATGAGCCAAGCCCACGAGCCATTCAGATCAGGGCTGAAGGCCCTGAAGCGCAAAGCCCAGGCCTTCAGGCCTGGGTTGCGGGCCCGTCTCCGTTGCGGGCTGAAGGCCCGAGCGCGGACGATCGCGGGGCAACCAGGTATCGAATCGGCATATCCAATACGCTCGAGCAATCGGATGCTTGCGCGCGGACTTACAGCCCGCTTTTCAAGAGAGTGCGCAATACCCAGGCCTGAAGACCTGGGCTCTGTGCGGCCGGGCTTTCAGCCCGGTCACGAATTTCGAAGGGCACTTCCGCTCATACACACAGAACTCAAATCTATTCAACATACCCAACCATGGATCTAGGACTCAAAGACAAAGGCGTGCTCGTCATGGCCTCCAGCGGCGGCCTCGGCCGCGGGGTGGCGACGGAATTCGCCCGTGAAGGCGCGAAGGTCATGCTCTTTTCCCGCACCGAAGAAAAGCTCAAAGCGACTCAGGCTGCCATCGCCGAAGAAACCGGGAACGAACCGGCTTACTATGCTGGGGACATCTCCAACGCCGATGACGTGGCGGGCGTGGTCGCGAAAACCGTGGAAACCTTCGGCGGTCTCTGGGCCCTCTTCAACAACACCGGCGGACCGCCGCCCGGCGCCTTCGAGAAATTCGATGACGCCGCCTGGCAAAGCGCCTTTGAGGTCACCACGCTCGGCTACGTCCGCGCCATCCGCGCCGCCCTGCCGCACCTGAAAGCCGGCGGCGGAGGCCGCATCCTGAACAACACCTCCGCCTCCACCAAGGAAGCCATCGACGGCCTCCTCCTCTCCAACACCTTCCGCTCCGGCCTCGTCGGCTTCGGCAAAACCCTCGCCCGCGAGCTGGGCAAAGACGGCATCCTCGTCAACACCATCGGCCCCGGCCGCATCGACACCGACCGCGTCGCCAAGCTCGACACCCTCTGGGCCGAACAAAAAGGCATCACCTACGAACAACAACGCGCCGCCTCTCAATCCACCATCCCCCTCGGCGCCTACGGCCAGCCCGCCGACTTCGGCCGCGTCGCCGTCTTCCTCTGCAGCCAGGCGAATTCTTATCTCACCGGCCAGAACATCCTTATCGACGGCGGGATGGTGGGGGCGTATTGAGCCCCGCCGTCTGACTGGTGTTTGGAATTCAAATGGTAGCGATGTTCATCAAACAGCGATAGATTCCACTACCGTGAAGGATTCCCTGCGCGAACCAGTAAAGAAGAAGGTAGGCGGTTCCCTGTCCAACCTGGACCCGCTGAAGCGGCTGGATATGCTTCGCGCCAATGCCCTCGCGCTCCGCGGTGGCTGCTGGGAGCCACCGAAAGACGATGGAACCTACGTTCGTAAAGTTGTTGGTAAGACTCGCTGAAGGCGATGTCAGGTTCCTCGTGGTGGGAGGGGTTGCGGTGACAATCCAAGGCTACGTTCGGCTGACGGAAGATCTGGACATCCTGTTGGAAGATAACCGGGAAAACATCGAGCGCTTGCTTGCGGTCTTGGCCGGTTATGGAGAGGGGCTGGCGCGAGAACTCTCTCCCGAAGACTTTACGGATGAAGAAGGAGCGATCCGGGTAGTAGAAGAATCGGAGCAAATGCAAATCGACATCTTCACACGAATGGGAGGCATTCGCTTCTCAGATGTGATCGAACAAGCGGATCGCCACCAAGTAGGTGGGCGTACCATTTTGGTTGCGTCCAAGCAGACACTGATTCGCTGGAAAGAACGGACAGGGCGCGAAAAGGATCAGCTGGATGTGATGGCCCTACGCCAATTGGAGAAAGATCCCAAGGCTTTTGAATAGTCGGAAAGGCCGCTGCGGAGAAGATGGCAATTTGGCAAATTAAACTGACATTGCTTCCTGTAGAAGGGCTCATTCGAATACATGGAAGTGTTCCGAATGAATTGGACGACTTTCGTCCTGCCACTCTCGAGACCAATTTCGACGAGATTGAGTGGATAGACTATTGGGACAGTGAGAATGCTGTAGGCGAATTACGTGAAGAAGCGGCGAAGGTTTTCTCCGAATGTTGTGAGCTTCCCGAAGAACAGGTATTTGGTCAAAAGTCAGGAAATAGTTTGGTAGTTAGATCAGACGACGTGCAGTTTCGGTGGGACGTTCGAGCTCCGGATCTTGAAATATTGGATTCCGTTCTTCGCATCGCCAGGAAATTTCAATGTGTGGTGGTATGGGAAGAAACGGGGGAAGTTCTTCAGCCCGAAATGCTCGACGTACTAGAGAAAGCAAAGACATCAAAAGCGCTTCGCTTCGTTGTCGATCCAAAGAATTGTTTAAGCGATATCGGCAGAATGCAGAGCAACTTTCGAAGCCGATCGAACGTTGGTGAAGAGCCTGACGAAAGCGGAGAGAAAGAATAGAATTTCGAAACCATTTGTCTGTCGATCACCGGCCCTTCACCGCATACAATTTCGAAAACGTCCGCAAATACAGATCCCCATCCGCGATCGCGGGCGTTGTCCGGCACAATTCGCCCAGGCGGTTAAACGCCAGTTGTTCAAACTCGCGGCTGGCGGCGATGACGGAGACGTTGCCTTCTTTGTCGATGGAGAAGATCTTTTCGCCGTCGCTGACGGGGGAGCCGAAGAATTCGCCTTCGCTTTCGGCGCGGGCGCGCCAGAGTTGTTCGCCGGTGGCGTATTCCAGGCAGGTAACGACGCCGGCGTCGTCCCAGAGGAAGATGAGGTCGCCGACAATGATGGGGCTGGGGATGTGGGGAACGGATTTCTCGACGCGCCAGAGTTCCTGCCAATCCGCGCCGTTGAGCTTCATGGCCACACAGTGTTTCGGATACCCGGTGAACCCGCAGGTGCCGACCACGATGTCGCCCGCGACGATGGGGGAGCTGATGGCGCGTTCGTTGGTGGAGGTGTCGAAGACGCTTTTCTCGGCCACCACGCTGCCGTCGGCGGGATCGATGGCCGTGAAGCCGTGGGTCCAGTTGGTGAAGACGAGGAGATCCTGATTGCCCGTGGGGTTATAAGCGACAGGAACGGAATAGGAGATGCGCTGACTCTTCCGGCTAACCTTCCACTTCTGCTCGCCGGTGGCTTTGTCGAGCGCGATGAGGAAACCGTTTTCCTTTTCCTGGTCGTTATTGAGGACGAGCAGGTCGCCCTGGATCATGGGCGAAGCGGCGAAACCGTGTCCGCCGACCACGGGGCCGAGATCGACTTCCCAAACCTTCTCGCCTTCGTGAGTGAAGGCGATGACCGTCAGGCTCTCGGCGGTGCCCCAGGTGAAATACACCCGCTGCTCATCCACGCAGGGCGTGGTGGACGCCGGGCTGTTGAAGCGGTGGCCTTTGAACTTCCCAGTCTGGTGGGTGTGGCTCCAGAGAATCTTGCCGTCGGCAGTGCTCACGCAGACCGGCAGGCGGTCGTTGGTGGCTTCGTCCGCGCAGAGGAGAAAGATCCGGTCGCCCCACACCACGGGCGAACCATGGCCGATGCCGGGCAGGTCGATCTTCCACTTATAGTCCGCGTCCGTCCACTCGGCGGGAAGGTTGGCGCTTTCCATGAGCCCGGAGCCGTTCGGGCCACGAAAGCGGGGCCAGATGTCGTCCGGGCTGGGAGTAGTTTGGGCGAAAGCGTATGAGCTTAGGAAGGTAGATAGGCAAAGAAGGGAGGGGATAGCCGCGAAGAGGCGCAAAAGTCGCAAGGGATTCATGGCGGGCAGGGTGACAGAAAGGGTGGCGGGTGGCAAAGACGTGATTGCGGGCAAATGGGGGGAGGGAAAGCTTCAGGCAAAAGTCTGCTGCGCGGGCAGCGGCTCGGACTGCCGGGACTCGTCGATGCGGCGGAGGGCGCGAAACTCGCGGGGGGAGAGCGCTTTGATCTCGCGAAAACGGCGATTGAAGTTGGAGAGGTTGCTAAACCCGGCTTCGAACGCGATCTCCGTGACGGGCTGTTCGGTTTCCAGGAGGAGCTTGCAGGCTTCGCCGACGCGCAGTTCGTTCAGGTAGCGGGTCAGAGTCTTGCCGGTGTTGGCTTTGAAGAATCGGCAAAACGAGCGCGGCGACATGTTCACGAGTGAGGCTACTTCCTCCAGAGTCACCTCTTCGGTCTTTCGTTCGCGCAGGTACTGAATGACGGCGCCCATGCGGTCGATGTCGCGGTCGCGCAGGGAAGGGGAGTAGGCCGGGCTGGCGAGCCGGGTCTTTTCTATGGAGTCCGCAAAAAGACGGAGCAGGCGCAGGAGCTGGAGGAAGCGCTCCATTTCGTCCATGTCCCGCATGGCCAGGATCATCTGACGGGCGCGTTCGCGGGTCTCGCCATGGAACTCGAAACCGTCGCGGGCGTCGTGGAGAAATTGCTTCACGGGCGCAAGTTCGTGCTTCGCCAAAAGCTGATCCCCCAGCGATTCGGCGGAAAACTGGATGACCGCCAGTGAGGGTCGGGCCCAGTCCTTTTCGTCCGGAATCCCGGAGTGAACCACATGGGGAATGTTCGGCCCGTTCATGAACAGCGTGCCGTCCTCCAGCGGGCCGATGTGATCCCCCGAGATGAATTCCCCGGCGTGATCTTTCAGGGAAAGGAGGATGTCGAACTCCGGATGGTAGTGGTAAACCGGCCACAGATCGCGGTCGATCTTGAAGATGAAGGCGCGATTTTCGCCGGTCGGGACCAGCTCAAACAGGGGTTGGGCCATGCCCAGCCGATACCAGAATAGCCCTTTTTGAGCAAGAAAACCGGCCAGATTGTCAGGAAAGTATCGGTTTTTGTCCGGTATGAGGTGGAAGCCGGAGCGGGAAGAAGTATTTTATTACGTTCCAAAACCCCAACTCGGAACTCCCGAACCAGAAAACGTTTTCAATCGGTGGCCCCGATAGGCTATGCGTGTCCCATTGTCCCAACAACCAGCCGTGACGAACGGCTCCGGCCTCAGAACCGGAGGCGCCGGACTCCATTGTAACCTGGCCTCCGCGCTGGTCTTCGGTGCTTTGGTGTTTGCGTCAGGCCGGGGCTTGGCGGAAGCGGGCACGGAGGCAGCCGTGGCCGAAGCGGACTTCCCGCCGGAACAGCTCGAGTTCTTTGAGAAGCACATTCGCCCCGTGCTGGCGGAGCGCTGCTATGACTGCCATAGCGTGGGTGCGGAAAAGCTGAAAGCCAGCCTCTATGCCGATAGCCGCCAGGGTCTATTGAACGGAGGCGACACGGGCCCATCCCTCATGCCGGGCGACGTGGATGGCAGTCTGATCATTGAGGCCATCCGCTACAAAAACCCGGATCTGGAAATGCCGCCGAAAGGCAAGCTGAGCGATGAGGAAATCGCCCGCTTTGAAGAATGGGTCAGCCTGGGCGCTCCCTGGCCGAAAGAAGCCGCCCCAGAACCTCCCCAGGCAGCTAAGAAAAGCAGTTTTGATTTGGAGAAGCGCCGCGCCGAGCACTGGAGCTGGCAGCCCGTGGAAAAGCGAAACCCGCCCGCGGTGAAGGACGAAGCCTGGCCAAAGTCGCCGATCGATCAGTTCATCCTCGCCAAGCTGGAAACCGCCGGACTGACTCCCGCCGGTGAGGCGGAATCGAGCGCCTGGCTGCGCCGGGTGAGCTTTGATCTGACCGGCCTGCCGCCCAGCGTGGAGCAACTGCACGCGTTCCTGCGGGACATCGCGGTGGAGGGTAAAGACGCCGCCTATGCGAAAACGGTGGATTCCCTGCTGGCCTCTCCCCACTATGGCGAACGCTGGGCGCGGCATTGGATGGACCTGGTGCGTTACGGCGAGACCTGCGGCCACGAGTTCGACTACCCCATTCCCTACGCCTACCGCTACCGCGACTACCTCATCCGCGCTTTCAACAGTGACCTGCCCTACGACCAGTTCGTGACCGAACACGTCGCGGGCGATCTGCTGGCCCAGCCGCGCCGCGAGACGAAGACCGGCGTGAACGAATCCATCCAGGGCACCGCCTTCTGGTTTCTGCACGAAGCCGTCCACGCGCCCACGGACATTGTCGGCGACGAAGCCGGTCGCGTGGACAACCAGATCGATGTCTTCGGAAAGACCTTTCTGGGCATGACCATCGCCTGCGCGCGCTGCCACGATCACAAGTTCGACGCCATCTCCACGAAGGACTACTACGCGCTTGCGGGCTACCTGCACAGTTCTCGGCGTCAGGAAGCGGCTCTGGATCCGGAAGGACGGATCGCGGCAGAACTTCCCGCGCTGGAAAAGCTTCGTGAGCAAGCCGCTCCGGCTCTCTCAACTGCCTTTGGCGCGGAGGCGAAGGGCGCGTTTCTTCCTTATCTGATGGCGTCTCAAGCCGTTCTGGAAGCCCACGCGAAAGGTGGAGCCGGGGACAGCGAGCAGGAGATATTCGCCGACTTCGAAGCGCCGAGCTACGGGGACTGGAAGCCGGAAGGCCAGGCCTTTGGCGAAATGCCCGCCGCCGGCACCTTCAATCACCAGCAGCCCGTTACCGGCTACCTGGGGAAGGGCCTGGTGAACAGCTACAAGGGCAGCGACAAATACGAAGGCACCCTGACATCGCCAGAATTTGTCATCCAGCATCCCTTTATCCACTTCCTTATCGGTGGTGGTGCCCATGCCGAAAAGACCTGCGCGAACCTGGTGGTGGATGGCGACGTCGTCCGCACCGCCATGGGCCGGAACTTAGAGATCTTGGAAGCCCAGACGTGGAACGTCACGGAGTTGAAAGGCAAACGCGCCCGCATCCAGATCGTGGACCGGGCCCAGGGTGGCTGGGGGCATGTGAACTTCGATCACGTCGTCTTTTCGAATTCAGAACGCCCCGGCTTCGGCACTGTGTCGGATGAAGTGCCGGAAGGGCTCATCACCCAGGTAGCGACGGAGCGCGGCCTGTCACCGGAGTTCCTCCGGCACTGGGTGACCGTGCTGCGCGACGAGGAAACTCGTCAACCTTGGCATCCGCTGTATCCCTGGGCCGCGCTGGTGCTGGAGAATCACCCGGACAAGAAGGCGAGCCTGACCAATCGGCTCAGCCAGGAAGCGGAAGCGTTTGAAACAGCGGTCAATCGCATGGACCTCATCGCGGATTTCGAGGGGGGGTCCCTCGACGGCTGGACGAACACCGGATTCGCCTTTGCCGGAAGAGACGCAGCCCGGCGGGGCGAGCCCGCTCTGGCCACGGGCGAACTGGTGCTGGAAACCGGCGCGGCGCACAGCGGCCTGCTTACCCGTCAACTGGACGGCGTGCTGCGCTCGCCCACCTTCATTCTGAAGAATCCTCAACTGCACCTGCGGCTGAACGCCACCGGCGCCACGGTGCGCATGGTGATCGACAGCCACTA
This sequence comes from Verrucomicrobiia bacterium, assembly GCA_030427505.1. Classification (GTDB taxonomy): domain Bacteria; phylum Verrucomicrobiota; class Verrucomicrobiia; order Verrucomicrobiales; family DEV007; genus JAUICH01. The sequence goes on along the minus strand of JAUICH010000015.1, from coordinate 98,916 downwards.
CATGAACAACTTCCACACCCTGCTGCTGAAGGGCACCATCCTGAAGCCAAAGGACTCGAACACCGATGGCTACAACCGCTGGAAGTCCATGGCGGGCGATGTTGAAAAATATGTCGGCCACCGCGTTTACCTGGAAGTTACCGACGATGAAGATGGCTACATCGCGCTGGACGAAATCCGGGGCGCGAACGAAGCCCTGCCGCCAGAGCCCGCCAACGCCGTGGCCCTGGAAATTCTCCAAACCGCCAAGACCGGCGACGCGGATAGCTTGAGCCAGGCCTACCAAGCCATCTGGGAACGCGCGCTGTCCCGCCTTGCCACAGGAGCGGAACTCAGCGAAGCAGACGCGAACCTGCTGAACCTTGTCTGGCGGGAAGAACTGCTGCCCGGTCAGTCTCAGGCCCTGCTCGCCTTGCAGAAAGAAATCAAAGACCAGGGACGCGCTTTACCCCGGCCGGAGTTCGTCACGGCCATGCTGGATGGCACGCCGGAAAACGTGAAGGTCCATATCCGGGGCAGCCACAAAGCCCTGGGCGAGACCGTGCCGCGCCGCTTCCTGGAAGCCCTGGGCGGAACCAATGTGGAACCTCCCGCCACCGGCAGTGGCCGGCTGGATCTGGCCCGGCAGATGACCGCCCCTGAAAATCCGTTGCTGGCCCGCGTGGCGGTAAACCGGATGTGGCATCACCTCTTTGGCCGGGGCATCGTGCCCACGGTGGATGACTTCGGAGTGATGGGCCTGCCGCCTTCGCATCCTGAACTGCTGGACTGGCTGGCGTCGGAGTACCAGGCGCGGGGCTGGTCCCAGAAAGCGCTCCTGAAAGAGATCGTGCTGAGCCGCACCTACCGCATGTCCGTCACGCCTGCCGATGGTGTGACCGAAGCCCAGATCGCGGCTTCGGACCCTGACAATGTTCTACTTCACTGCGCGCCGGTGCGCCGGTTGGAGGCTGAAGCCGTTCGCGATGCCCTGCTGTCAGTGGCGGGCGACTTGGAACCCGAACTGTATGGGCCCAGCGTGCCGGTTCACCTGACCAGTTTCATGGAAGGGCGGGGCCGGCCGAAGAGCAGTGGTCCGCTGGACGGCGACGGGCGGCGCAGCATTTACCAGGAAATCAGGCGGAACTTCCTGCCGCCCTTCATGATGACCTTCGACATGCCCATCCCCTTCAGTTCCATGGGCCGCCGCAGCGTTTCCAACGTCCCCGCGCAATCCCTGGCGCTGATGAACGATCCGCTGGTGTCCCAGCAAGCAGCGGCCTGGGCGGAACACCTCCTGGCCGATGCCGGTTCGGGTAACGCCTCCGACGAAGCCAAACTGCATACCCTTTTCGAAAGCGCTTTTTCCCGCGAACCGGAGGCGGCGGAAGTGACCCGTACCCTGGAATACCTGGCGGCCCGCCGCAAAGGCGGCGACGAAGAGGCCGCCATCTGGACCGACCTCTGTCACGTCCTGTTTAACAAAAAAGAATTCATCTTCCTGAACTGATCGTCCCCGAAAGCGGTCTGAATCTTTACGCCTCAAGCATCATGCACTGCCGGAACTACAGAAGGCCCTCTCTCTCACGCCGCGACATGCTGCGGCAGTGCGCGAATGGTTTTGGCGCGGTAGCGTTGACGGCGCTGCTAAATGACCGGGCCTTTGGCGCGGTGGATACCGGGCGGCCCTCCGCCACGCGGAATCCCCTGGCGCCGAAAGCGCCGCACTTTCCCGCCCGGGCGAAGAACGTGATCTTCCTCTACATGGACGGCGGACCGTCGCAGGTGGATACCTTTGATTATAAGCCGCTGCTGGAAAAGTATAACGGCCAGGACCCCCACAAGGCCATGGGCCGGCTGGAGCCCACCCAGTTCGACAACATCGGCACCGTGATGAAGTCGCCCTGGAACTTCAAGCAGCGCGGCCAGAGCGGCCTGTGGGTGAGCGATCTGTTTCCGGAAATTTCCAAGGTTATCGATGACATTTGCGTGCTGAAGTCCGTGGTCTCGAAATTTCCCGAGCACACTTCGGCGAACTACTTTCTGCACACAGGCTCCGGCATCCAGGGCAGGCCCAGCATGGGCGCCTGGGTGGGCTACGGCTTAGGCAGCGTAAACCAGAACCTGCCGGGTTTCGTCGTCATCAATGGCGGCCTGGTGCCTCCCGGCGGGATGGACGTCTTCAATTCCGGTTTCCTCCCCGCCTCCTATCAGGGCTCCATTTTCAAGCCCTCCGGCGAGCCGATCGCAAATCTCACGCCTGGCGATTCCTCACGCGAGGCTCAGCGGAAGAAACTGGATTTGCTCAATGACCTGGACGAAGCCTCGCTGGATCGCTACGCGCACGAAGCCCAGGTGGAAAGCGCCATCCTGAACTACGAAACCGCCTACCGCATGCAGGCGGCGGTGCCGGAACTGATGGACCTTTCCGGGGAGAGTGAGGCCACGAAGAAGCTCTACGGCCTGGACGCGGGCTTTGACAATACGCGGACATTTGGTCTCGAGTGTCTGCTGGCCCGGCGCTTGGTGGAACGCGGCGTGCGTTTCATCGAACTGACCTGCCCCTCCGGCAATGGCGACCGCTGGGACCAGCATGGCGGCCTGGTGGCGGGTCACGGAAAAAACTGCCTGACCGTGGACCAGCCTATCGCCGGATTGCTAAAGGACCTGAAAAGCCGCGGTCTCCTGGACGAGACGCTGGTGGTCTGGGGCGGCGAGTTTGGCCGCACCCCCTTTGCTCAAGGCGCCGATGGCCGCGATCATAACCCCTTCGGCTTTTCCATGTGGATGGCCGGTGGTGGCGTGAAAGGCGGTATCAGCTACGGCCAGACCGACGACTGGGGCTACAAGGCCATCGAGAACAAAATGGAAATCCATGACCTGCACGCCACCATGCTGCACCTCCTGGGCGTGGAGCACACCCACAGCACCTACCGCTACGGCGGCCGCGACATGCGCCTGACCGACGTCCACGGGCATGTGGTGCATGACATTGTTTCGTAGAGTGTCCGGCGAAGTCTTTTGCCTTCGCTAAATGCGAATATCGAATACGAGGTCTCCCTCATGCGGGCCGTCGGCCCGCGCGTCACAAAGCACAGGCTATTGCGGCCTGTGTTGATCCACACAATTCGGTTGCGATCCGAAGGGGCGCGTGAAGGAAAGGCCGGAGGAGGGAATAGGGCTTGGAACGGTGGCTGGCGCCTCACGCGACCCTTCGGGCCAACTCAGGTTCGCGAACCACCCACACAGGCTTGAAAAGCCTGTGCTTTGCGGCAAATGAGGCTTTCGGCCCCCGAAATGCGGGCTAGAGCAGTTTTCAAAAACTGTAGCTGAAACATGTATCGGCCATGGCCACCGAAAGTGGCGGAAGGACCGGGTAGAGGCGACGGCCTCACCCCAGGGGACTCTTCGTGGTATTGGCTGGATTGAACGCCGTGTGGTAGTCCACCGTTTCGTTCTTGGGATTGACCACGTAGCCGCAGCGGCGGATGAGTTCGGGGCCGGGAAGAAATTCGTCGTGCGTTTCCGCCAGTTGGACATTCAGGCGTTCGTCCATTTCCTTCTGTAGCGTCGCGAAATCGGCGTTTCCCACCAGGTTGTTCATCTGGAAGGGGTCCTCGGCGTTGTCGTAAAGCAGCCACGGGCCGTCCAGGTCGCGGCAGTAGGTGTAGCGGGTCGTGCGCAGGCCCCGGTACTCTCTGCCCCCACGATCCCGGCTCCATTGGCCGAAGGGGGAAGGGCAGGTGATAAGGGCCGCGTAGTCCGGGTCCGCGGTCTCTGTACCCAGCACCACGCCGGACAGGTCGCGCCCATCGACTTCGCCGGGAATAGCAGCGCCAGCGAGGCCCAGCAAAGTGGGCATGATGTCCGGCGTGTCGATGGGGGAGTCGATTTCCCGGGGCTGATTCTTCAGCTTGGAAGGCCAGCGGACCAGGAAAGGCACGCGAAGCGATTCGTCCCAGGGTTGCTGTTTCTTCATGAACCCCCGGGAGTGCAGCATGTCGCCGTGGTCCGAGGTATAGACCAGGATGGTGTTCTCCGCCAGACCGGTCTCCTCCAGGGTTCTCAGGAGCTGGCCCATGCACTCGTCCAGCGCGGTCATGTGGGCGTAATAGCCGCGGTAGTTTTCCAGGGCTGCCTTGTGTTGCTCTTCCGGCACATTCTTGCGCAAGGTGATGCTGCCGTCCGGATACATCTGGTGATATTTTTCCGGCGCGGTCTGGTAAGGCGCGTGCGGCGGCCCCCAGGAGAGGAACAGCGCGAAGGGGTTTTCCTGGCCGGATTGGGCATAACTCTTTAAGTAAGCATCCGCGGCGTCCGTCTGCGGCATGGGCTCGTACCCTTCCCAGGGCATACGCTTGGGATTGCTGCCGGTGTAGTAGTGCGAGTGATTGTAGTCGTGGGTGCACTCCAGGGCTTTCCAGAACTGGAAACCCTGGCGGCGCTCCGGTGGCGTGTAGTCCATGCGCCCATGCCCATCGATGTGCCACTTGCCGATATAACCGGTCTGATAACCCGCGTCATTCAGGCAATGGGCGACGCTACGGTGCGTGGGGGCCAGGTAGAGATCGTTCAGAAACAACCCGTGGGTCAAAGGCCGCTTGCCCGTGAGGAGCGAGGCCCGGTGCGGACAGCACACGGGAATTCCGGACACGGCATGCGTGAAGTTCACACACTGCTTGGCCAGCCCGTCCAGGTGCGGCGTGATGACTACCGCGTTTCCCGAGTAGCCGTGATCCGTGGCGCGCCACTGGTCGGAAAAGACGTAGAGAATGTTCGGCTGCTTCCCATTTTCAGCCGCCCGGAGCGGCCCGCCCAAAGCGGCGCCCGCCGTGGCGGCGGCGGTGGTTCTTAAGAAATGACGGCGGTTCAGGCGGTTTGGGGAAGAGGGGGTCATCAGTGCTGTGGGTTATTCGGGGGGCTTGGGAGGCGTCAGTTTTTGAACTCCGGGAAAAACGGGTTGTGCTGTTTCTCTTGAGCCACGGTCGTCATGGGGCCATGGCCGGGGCAGAGCACGGTGTTGTCCGGTAAGGTAAAGATCTTTTCCCGATTCGTCTTTAGCGCGTCCGCGTATGACACCATGCCCCCGCCCATGGAACCGGCAAAGAGGGCGTCTCCCACCACCGCGACGGGCCGGGCGAGCCCCTGAATGACATAGGTCGTGCCGCCCTGGGAATGGCCGCTGGTGGTGCGGGTGCCGATGGTCAGTTTTCCCAGGGAAAATTCCGTGCCCTCCAGAAAAGACTGAGCGCCTGGCCAGGGCTCCGCTTTGTTGGCATGCACCGTGGCGTCGGGTGCGGCATGCCGCAGATTGTCCAGACCCGCTACGTGGTCGCCGTGCGTGTGGGTCAGGAAGATGTGCGTCAGCTTCAGGTCATGTTTCCCGATGAAGTCCGTGAGGAGACGCGTATCCGTTCCTGTATCAAAGGCCGCCGCCAGGTGCGTTTCAGGGTCCCAAATCAGGTACGCATTCACCGTCATGTCCGAGCGGTACAGGGAGGTGAACATGGCTAAGCCCTTCAGGCTTACTGGGGCGGGTAGCCAGCTCTTGGCAGCGGAATGCACCAGGGCTTCAGGATCGAGATTCAGGGCGGTGGCCACTTTCCTCAGTTGCTGGTCGTCATCGCAACGGCCAGAGCGAAAGGCGCGGATGTCGCTTTCCGGGACTCCCGTGCGGCGGCTCAGCGCGGCTTCCGTCATGCTCAAGCCCCGCATGGCCTTGTTTAGAATGTCTTCGCAGAAATCTTCGAGAGAGCTTGGTGGCGTCACTCCGCATCGTAAACCCGTCCCGCGCCGGCGTAAACGTTGAAGCTCCGCTCCCGCAGAAAACCCACCAGGGTCTGCCCGGAAGCTTCCGCGAACTCCACCGCCAGGCTGCTCGGCGCGGAGATCCCAGCCACGATGGGGATGCGGGCGGCGAGCGCCTTCTGCATCAGCTCAAAACTGATCCGGCCACTGACCAGCAGTACCGTGTCTTCCAGAGGCAGGCGGCGGTTCAGCACCGCGTGGCCGATCGCCTTGTCCAGCGCGTTGTGGCGTCCCACGTCTTCCCGGAGCCAGAGAAGCTTCCCCGCCGGATCGAACACGGCGCTGGCGTGCAGCCCGCCGGTTTGTTGAAATGTTTCCTGCGCCTTCCGCAGGGTTCCAGGCAGCGACAGTAGCGTTTCGCTGGAGATCCGGCTCCCCTCGTTCGCCAGGGGAGGGAAGGACTGAAAGACAGAGTCGATGGTGGCCTTCCCACAAATCCCGCAACTGGAGGCGCTGAAGACGTGGCGCGTCAGCCGGTCCAGATTGGCGTTCAGGCCTTGCCGCAGGAGAACCTCCAGCACGTTGCCCCGGGCATTGCCTTCCAGGGTAGGGCATTGCGTCATTTCGAAAAAGTCATCCGCTGAAGCGATGACGCCTTCCGTGAGGAGAAATCCCGCCGCCAGTTCCTCCTCGTGCCCCGGGGTGCGCATGACCACGGCCACGCTGCGGCCTTCCACCCGGATTTCCAGGGGCTCTTCGGCGGCCAGCAGGTCCAGGTCGCTCCGCCGTTTCATGGCGCCGGAACCGGTGGCGGCTTCCACTCTCAGGCGGCGGGTTTCCACTGCGGCCTCAGTGGCGACGGACGAATCCGGGCGGGCGGGGCTGGCCGGGTGCGGGCTCATGAAGGAAAATACTGTGTGAGCTGCTCCAGGTCGCGGGGGCAATTCACGTTGGTCATGAGCACTTCTTCCTCTTCTTTCAAAGGCATTGCCTGGAGCAAGCCGTGCTCGATTCCTTCCGCCGTCAGGCCGCGGAGCGAACGTTGCTCCCGGCGCAGGCGCAGGCGCGCCAGGGAGTAAAGAGACTTGGGATAGACGGCACAGAGTGGCTCGACCCCGTGGGCGGATTCCGGAACCAAGCCAATGGCATGTTCGTGGGCCCGGTCCGCTAGCCGTTCGAGAAAAGCCGCAGTCATGCAGGGAAGATCTACCGCCAGCACCAGGAGCCAGGGGGTGGGGCAGCGTTCCAGGCAGCGGCACAGGCCTTCCAAAGGCCCGAGATCCCGGTCCTGGTCCGGCACCAGGTGGACCTCCATGTCCTCCACGTCAAGATCCTGCTCCGGCCGCGCCGATAGCAGGGCCGCCCTTGGCTCCAGCCGGGCCAGTTTCTCAAGCTGTAGTTGGTAGAGCGGGGCCTCCCGGCCCGGCAGATGGAGGAAGGCTTTGTCCGTGCCCATCCGGGCCGATTCGCCTCCGGCGAGCAGCGCGGTGGTCAGATCCGGCCGTTTCATGCCGCCTGGAACTGAGGTTGTGAATGCAGAGTGCCGTTGCTCAGGATTTTGGCCCGCAGGCCGCCATGGCCTTTCAGGGCTTCCTCCGCTCCGGGGCCAAAGGCCTGATCCATCCAGTAGCAGGGGCGACACTCCTGAGTGCCGAGAAAGCGGATGCCTTGGAGTTCGAACTCCTTGCCAATCAGAGCGTTCAGGTCCGTATCCTCCAGGATCACGTTTCGGCGGAACACATCCGGTTGCTTGTCGTGAACCTGAAACCGTTCGCAAAGTTCCTCGTAAACCCGGTAGTCGAAAAAGGTGATCTGGCCCTTGTAGTCCTCCTTGTAGTCAAAGAAGCGGTCGCCCCGGATGCCCCGGCCCGCCAGGCATTCCACTGCGTCCACTTCCCGCATCGGCGTGGTGCCGGCAGGCTGCCCGTGGTGGCCGAAGAAATTGTGGTCGGGGGATATATAGAGATGACGGACGCGCATGTCGGGAACCTCTTCCCGGCGACCCTTCGCGTTCCCGAAACGGACCCGAAGCGAGCCGGAGGATTACCCTACCACAGCACCGGGCTCTGGTCACGCCCAGGCCGGCATTTGAAGGAGCGAAACCAAGGCAAGCGCCCCCAACCGGAAAACCCCAACGGAGTGCCGTTGGAGTGTCCGCACGCCTAGTGTGGTGATTGCGAAATATCTAGACGAAATCAATTAAGCTTTAGAGCCGGAAATTGGCTCGCTTCGCTCGGATATTTTGATAATCGCGGTCTTCTTTTCCAATTTCCGCGTGGCTCGATCAGTCGTTGAGTATGCTCAACTCCCTCCTCGCGCCTTGAATTTGAAAAAGCATCCTCGCGAATTTCGTCCACCTATTTCGCAATCACCGCACTAGCGCTGCGAGATGGAAGAAGCCTGCGTTTCGCCGAAGACCTTAATGTTGGCGTCCTGGCGGAGCTTGTTGAGCCACTGGTCGACGGCCTGCTTGCGCTTTTCCTGCTTCAGCAATTTGTCGATCACGCTTTCCACTTCAGCAAAAGGTTGTGCTTTGCCGCCCTGGCGCGCATCCACATAAAGGAGGCGGTAGTAGGTGCCGTCCTCGATGATCTCGCTGACTTGGCGGGGCTTCAGGCCAAAGGCGATCTCCGTCAGCGTCTTGTTGAGCGTTCCGCTGCCGATGGTGCCCACGCTGCCTCCGTCTGAAGCAAAGCTGTCCTGGGAGTAGGTCTGCGCCATGGTGGCGAAGTCCGCGCCTTCCACCAGTTGGCGGCGAATTTCCTCCACCAGTTGTTTTTGAGCCGGTTCGGAGGAAGGCCCATCATTGGACTGCATGGGAATGGAAATCATCCGCAGTTTCACGTAGGCCTCTTCTTCGAAAACTCCCTTGTTCTCATTGTAGTACTCCTGGCGCTCCCGGGGGGTATTGATGATTTCCTTGGGACCGGAGTTTTGGGAACGCAGCGCCTGGATGATGATCTGTTCTTCCTGAATAGACCGGAACTGCGGAAAGGTCAGGCCGGAGCTCTTCAATTCAGCCATGAAATCTTCCTTGTTGCCGTCGAAGCGCTGCTCGACGAAGCGGTCGATGGCCTGGTCGATGTATTGCGCGCGGATCGTGCCTCCCTTTTCCTTAAAGCTGGCAATGATGAGCTTCCGGTCGATCAGGTCATCCAGAGCCTTCTGTTTGAGTTCCGCCATCTTGCTGTTGGCCTCTTCCTGGGTCATGTTCGGATTCTCCAGGACCAGCAACCGGATCTGGGTCTGCACGGCGGAGTCCCTTTCGGTAGTGGTGATGACCTCTCCGTTTACCACCGCGGCGATGCTCGCCACTTCATCGGCGGCGGGAGCAGTGGAGACAGCGCAGAAAAAGGCGGCGGCTAGTAAGGGTTGAATCAGTCTCTTCATGACGGAATCGTAACTAAAGGATCTTCAGCAGCTCCAGGGCTTCACGGAGCTTTTCGGATTCGGTTTTACGGGTGAGACGAGGAAAGCGCCCGTTAATTTGCAGATACTTGCCCCGCTTTGTGAGCATTAGCTTATTTTCTTTGATCTCGAAAGAGGAAATTCCGTGATTCGCGGCTCTGATCTTCATTTCCGCGCATATGAGAAGATTCCGCACGGGCTCGGGGTGCCGTCCGAAACGGTCTATCCACTGGGTGCCCAGTTTTCGTAACTCTTTCAGCGAAGTGGCTTCCGCGACGTGCCGGTAAGCGGTAATTCGCAGGGAAGCCTCCGGCATGTAAAGGGCGGGAATATAGGCCGGAACGGAACGGGACGGGCCGTCCAGGAAAGCGGCCTCGTTGGTAACCAGGAAGTCCACATGAAAAGGTAGATCCACCCGCTGGCCCACGGTTTCGCCTTTCAGCCGGGCGACGGATTGTTTGAGCAACTGGCAATAAAGGTCGAAGCCCACCGCAGCAATGTGACCGCTCTGCTGGGTGCCCAGCAGGTTACCGGCGCCGCGTATCTCCAGGTCGCGCATGGCGATTTTGAACCCCGCGCCCAGGGAGCCGTATTGTTTGATGGCGTTAATGCGTTTGCGGGCGTCGCCCACGGTCATCATGTCCCGGGGCAGCATCAGGATGGCATAGGCCCGCTGGTCCGCGCGGCCCACCCGCCCCCGCAACTGGTAGAGATCCGCCAGCCCGAAGCGGTCCGCGCGGTCGATGATGATGGTGTTGGCGTTGGGGATGTCCACCCCGCTTTCGATGATGGTGGTGCAGACCAGCACGTCCAGCTCGGCGTTGATGAAGCGGGTCATCACCTCTTCCAGCGTGTCCTCGTCCATCTGGCCGTGGCCGATCCCGACCCGCGCGCCCGGGCAGAGGGTCTCGATCTTGCGCTTGATGCCCTCGATGGTTTTCACGCGGTTGTGCAGGAAAAAGACCTGCCCCTGCCGTTTCAGCTCCCGGTCGATGGCGGAACGGATGACCCGTTCGTCATACCCGCACACCGTGGTCTTCACGGGAATGCGGTTGGGGGGCGGCGTTTCGATGGTGGACATATCCCGCGCCCCCATCAGGGACAGGTAGAGCGTGCGCGGAATGGGCGTGGCGCTCAGGGTCAGCACATCCACCATGCGGAAGAGTTCCTTGAAGCGTTCCTTGTGCTTCACGCCGAAGCGTTGCTCCTCATCCACCACCACCAGGCCCAGGCGCTTGAAAACAATGTCCTTGGAAATCAGGCGGTGGGTGCCGACTACGATATCCACATTACCCGTGGACAGGCTCTGGACCGTCTTTCGCTGCTCGGCGGCGGACCGGTAGCGGCTCAGCATGTCGATGGTGACCGGGTATTCCGACATCCGTTCCCGGAAAGTCTGGAAATGCTGCTGGGCCAGCACCGTGGTGGGAGTCAGCACCGCCACCTGGAAACCGCTCATGACCGCCTTGAAGGCCGCGCGGATGGCCACCTCCGTCTTGCCAAAGCCCACGTCCCCGCAGATGAGCCGGTCCATGGGGCGGGTGGATTCCATGTCCAGCTTGGTGTCTTCGATGGCGGAGATCTGATCCGGCGTTTCTTTGTAGAGAAAGGAGTTCTCGAATTCCCACTGCCATTTGCTGTCCGGTTCGTGGACGACGCCCCGGTCCGTCTGCCGCTCCGCCTGGACGGACAGGAGCTGGGCGGCGTAGTCCAGAATGGAGCGTTCCGCCTGCTTCTTCGTCCGGCCCCAGCGGGTACCGCCCAACTTGTCCAGCTTGGGCGCTTTTTTGCCCACCCCCACGTAGCGGGACACCAGGTGAGCCTGATCCAGAGGGACGAAGAGCCGGGACTCCTCCGCGTATTCCAGCTCCAGCATCTCCTGTGGCTCGGCATCCGCGGACGCCCGTTTTTCCACGATGCCTCGGAAGATGCCGATGCCGTAGTCAGCGTGTACCACTCGGTCGCTCTCCTGGTATTCTTTCAGGTCCGCCGGGGCGCGGCCCATGCGGCGCTGGCGCTCCCGCTTCAGGATGCGCCGGGCGCGCTGGTGCTGATAACGGCCAAAGATCTCCGCGTCGGACAGAACGGCCAGGCGCGCGTCCGGCACGGTAAACCCCCGGTTGATCTGGCCAATCAAGGGAATCAAGACCCCGTCAGCGATCGATTGAGAATCCACCAGTTCGGCGAAGCGTTCGACTTCCCCCTCTGAGTTGAAGCCCATGCTGACCAGCCAGCCCGCCGTGCTCCACTCATTGACTTGGCGAATGAAAGAGTCCCGCCGGGTTTGCTGAAGGATGAAGTCGCCCGCGTCGAAGGTGCCGAGGGGATTGTCGAAGCACCCGCCCGAGTCGTCTTCTTCCGCCGTTTCGTTTTCCGTGAAGGGATCGGGTCCGGAAAGAACCAATACCCGTGCGCTCGCGGGCTCGCACTCAATCCCCACGATGAAGTCCTCGCTTCCCACGTAGTCCGCCACTTTGCCCGTGCCCGTGCCGGTGGGTTCGGCTTCCAGGAGCAGTTCGCAGGTTTCCAGGCGATTGAAGGACACCTGGTCGTCCACGTTGAATTCGCGGATGGACTCGATGTCTTCGTCGAAAAGTTCGATCCTTACGGGCGCGCTGCTCTGCCAGGCGAAGACGTCCAGTATGCCCCCCCGGACCGCGAACTGTCCGCGTTGATAGACTTGGGCCGCCTTTTCGAATCCCGCCTTGGTGAGCCGTTTGGAAAGTTCCGCGAGGTTCAGTTGGTCGCCCGTGGATAAAGTGAGCGTTTGTTTTCTTAGCGAACCTGGCTTCGGGGCCGAGTCGCCAAAACTCGACTCGCAGAGCGCCACGATTTCTCCCTTTTCTGAAGGATCTTCCAGAGCCTGGAGTACCGCCAGGCGCTCCGCCGCCGATTCGGGGTCGGGCAGGGCACCTTCCAAATCCGGAAAATCTTCTTCCGGCAGCAGGCGGGACTCCACACCCCAGACATCCAGCTCCGCGTGGATCAGCTCCTGAACTTTGACATTGGGACAGGCCAGCCAGACGCGCCGGGAAGGCTGGCTCTCCATGAGCGCCCGGCAGAGGGCGGCGGTGTAGAACGCCTGTCCGGCCCCGGCTACATGCCCGAAAACCACCGGGTTCTCCGGGACCCCGCCGGAAAGGAGTGCCAGTTTCTCCCGTACGCGCGCTGACGCGCTGAGCCGGTCAATCAGCTCAGCCGGAGCCAAAGAGGACTGGAGGATTGCCGGAGTCATGGCAATCGCTGGGAGAAGATCCGTTCTTCACGGAGCAGCTGGGCGGGGACGTGTGTTTTTCAGGCGTCCTGGGTCGCTTCTGCTTTTTCTTCTTCCAGCTCGAATTGTTCGAGGCGCTTGCGCAGGGTGGCGCGGGTCATGCCGAGTTGCTTGGAGGCTTTGACCTGGCTGTCTCCACAGTCGTCCATCGCCAGCCGGATCAGTTGCCGTTCCACCCAAGACAGGACGCCACCGGTGCCCGCGCCTTTCTTTGCTGCCGTATAGACGGAGGCGAGAGCCTGTTCCAAGGACGCGGCGGGTGAGGCGCCGTCTCTTGCTTGAGAAGACTCCTCCTTGGATGCTCCCTTCGCCGGAGAACGGCGGGGGGATTGTCCCAGCGGCAGGTCCTTGGCCAGCAGCACGTTTCCGGTGGCCAGCACGCAGGCGCGCTGAATGGTGTTTTCCAGTTCCCGCACGTTGCCCGGCCAGTCGTATTCCTCCAGAATCTCGTGGGCGTCGTCTGAAAGGCGGACCTTCCGGCCCATGGCGTTGTCCGAAATGCGTTGGAGGAAGAACTCGGCCAGCAGCCGGATGTCTTCCCGCCGCTGACGCAGTGGCGGAATGTGGATGCGCACCACGTTCAGGCGGTAAAAGAGGTCTTCCCGGAAGCGGTTGTGCACCACTTCGTCTTCCAGGTTCTTATTCGTGGCGGCCAGGATGCGGACGCTGGAGCGCTGCGTCTGGTTTCCGCCCACCCGGGAAAATTCTCCGGACTGCAGCACGCGCAGCAGCTTGCTTTGCACCTCCAGCGGCATCTCACCGATTTCATCGAGGAAGAGAGTGCCGCCGTCGCACTGTTCGAAGCGGCCCATGCGCTGAGCGATGGCTCCGGTGAAAGCGCCTTTTTCGTGTCCGAAGAGTTCGCTTTCCAGGAGATTGCCGGGAATGGCCGCGCAGTTGATGGCCACGTAGTCCGCGTTGGCCCGCTGGCTGTACTTGTGCACCGCGTTGGCCACGACTTCTTTCCCGCTGCCACTTTCCCCGGTGATGAGGACGGGCACATCCGAGCGCGCCACGCGGCCGATCAGCTTATAGACGTCCTGCATGGCGGGAGAGCCGCCCACAATGAGGTCGCGGTTCGGCGGGCGTTCCTTGCCCTTTTCCCGGTCGGTCAAGACCGTGGCCCGCTTGATCTGCTCGGCGGCCTGGAGGGCGGCCTCCGTGGTGGGCCGGAGGTCGAAGTTCATCGACTCCTTGCGCAGCACGTCATAGGCGCCCAGGCGGGTGGCCTCGATCACGGCATTCGTCGAGGGGAAAGCCGTGTTCAGCAGGACCACGGCATTCGGGTGATTGGAGCGGACGCGCTTCAACAGTTCCAGACCGTCAATAGGAGCGATCCGGATTTCCGACACGAGTACGTCCGGCTGCTTCTTTTCGAAAAGCGACAGAGCCTCGTCGCTCCGGCTGGTGGTCAGGATCTCGATGCTGGGGGCGGCGAGATGCTTTTCCACCCACGCCAAAAAGTCCGAGTCGGGGTCAGCAACGACTACCGTCTGTTTGTTGGGAGATGTCATTTAGGGGAGGGAATACAGCGCCGGACTCTCTACAGTCCTCCATAGCGTCGCTGACGGCGAGAATACTCTTCGACGGCAGCGTGCAGGTCCTCTTTTCGGAAATCAGGCCAAAATTTCTTGGTGATGTAAAACTCTGCGTAACTGACTTGCCAAAGAAGAAAATTGGAGAGACGCATCTCGCCCGAGGTACGGATGAGAAGGTCCGGGTCGGGATAATACCTTGTGTAGAGGTGTTTGCCAAAGAGTTCTGGCGTGATCATGGCCTTGTCCAAGTGGCCCTCTTCCAGATTGCGGAGGATGCTTTTCACGCCGTCCACGATCTCTTCCCGCGCACCGTAACTGAGGGCCAGAATCAGCGTAAGTCCCGTATTCTCTGCGGTCTGCTCGATGGCCTTATGGAGTTGTTTCTGGCAACTGTCCGGCAGGCGGTTGAGCTGGCCGATAGCCTGAAGACGCACGTTTCGTTCGTGAATTTCAGGGGTTTTTTCCCGTAGAAAACTTTCCAAAAGGCGCATTAACGCATCAATTTCCTTCTGAGGACGGTTCCAATTCTCCGAGGAAAAGGCATACAGGGTCAGAAATTCGACTCCGATTTCTTCGCAGGCTTCCACGCATTCGCGGACGGATTCCGCCCCGGCACGGTGGCCTTCCCGCCGTGGCAGGCCGCGTTCGCGGGCCCAGCGGCCATTGCCGTCCATGATCACGGCAATGTGCTTGGGGACGGTCTGGAGAGGGGCTGCCATGGGCTTGTTTTCCTTTTTGCGTAAGCGTCGAGATAACGCCACTGCGAAAAGGCCGGACGCCTTTACTTACTTCACAAGCGTCTGCAGCCGGTCGGGACCGACGCCGACCATGGTGACCGGAACTCCCAGCGAATCCGAAAGGAAGTCCAGATAGGCCTGGGCCGCCGGGGGCAGGTCTTTGAAGTCGCGGGCGCCGGAAATGTCCGTCTGCCAGCCGGGCAGGGTCTCATAGACGGGCTTCACGTTCTCGAACTGACTGATGGCCGCGGGTGGGAGGTCCATCCGGACGCCATCTACTTCGTAGTGGGTGCAGACGGGGATGGATTCCAAGGTGTCCAGACCGTCCAGGTTCGTAATGGCCAGTTCGTCCATGCCATTGACCATGGACGCGTAGCGGAGCAGGACCAGGTCCAGCCAGCCGCAGCGGCGGGCGCGGCCCGTGGTGGCGCCAAACTCCCGGTTCATGCCGTGCAGCTTGTCGCCAAAACCGTCGTCTTCCGTGGGGAAGGGGCCCAGGCCCACCCGCGTGGTGTAGGCCTTGGCGACGCCCACCACTTTGTCGATCTTTTGCGGCGGGACCCCGGAGCCGGTGCACGCGCCCCCGGAAGTGGTGTTGGAAGAGGTGACGTAGGGGTAGGTGCCGAAGTCAACGTCCAGGTAAGTGCCCTGAGCGCCTTCGAACAGCAGGTTTCTCTCCGCGCGAATCTGCTGGTGGAGGTAGGCCACGGTGTCGCCGACGTACGGTTCCAGGCGTTCGGCGGCGGCCAGGTATTCTTTCCCAATGGCTTCGGCGTTCAGCAGTTCCAGCCCGGCGGCTTCCAGAATGACATTGCAGTCTTCCACCTTGGCGGCGAGCTTCTCCGCGAAAACATCCGGGAGATACAGATCGCACACCCGTAGTCCGGTGCGGTCGATCTTGTCCCCGTAGGTGGGGCCGATGCCGCGCTTGGTGGTGCCGATCTTCTGGCCGTTGGAACCAGCGGACTCCCGCTGGGCGTCCAGTTCCCGGTGGTAGGGCAGCACGAGATGGGCACGGTCGCTGATTTTCAGCTTCTCGGGGCCAGCGGAGATGCCTTGCTCAATGAGCCCGTCGATCTC
Organism: Verrucomicrobiia bacterium; assembly: GCA_030427505.1. Taxonomy (GTDB): domain Bacteria; phylum Verrucomicrobiota; class Verrucomicrobiia; order Verrucomicrobiales; family DEV007; genus JAUICH01. The sequence goes on along the minus strand of JAUICH010000015.1, from coordinate 83,152 downwards.
CTTCAGGAGCGCCACGGGATCCATCACCACGCCGTTGCCGATCACGCAGGACTTGTCCGCCCAGAGGATGCCGGAAGGGATGAGGTGCAGGATGTACTTCTCCCCGTCGTTGATAACGGTGTGTCCCGCGTTGTTCCCCCCCTGAGCCCGAATGACTACGTCAGAAGCCTGCGTAAGAAAGTCTACGATCTTACCCTTACCTTCGTCGCCCCATTGAGCGCCTGAAACTACAATATTTGCCATAATCTTATCTGAGCCATCCGTGCCTCCCTTTTTTCCGTCCCGTAATCATCCAGACCGATTCGGGATCTCAATGGAAGGCGGAGCCGGGCCAGCGGCAAAGAAGAACTAGCCTTCGGGCCAATTCAAACGAAATCGGGACGGAATGACTCGCGGCGATAAAGCCGGTTTCCCCGCTGTCAGGAGATCTTCATGGTCAGAACCGCTCCAATCAGGGCAATGCAGGCCAAAGCGCCAATGAATCCGACAAAAGCAATCAACTGCGCGGCGGCGTCTTTTTTCTTCCGTGCCGGCATGGGGGAGAGGTTCTTGAAATTGGCCGGACGGTTGGAAGTGGAAGAAATTTCCGCGCGGACCGCCATGGGACGGACAATCTCCTCATCGGAGGGAGCCGCGGCGGCGGGCGCTGGCCGGGTCGCGGCGGCGGCGGCAGGCGCGGGGCTGGAAGCGGGTGCGGCCGCTTCCTCGGTTTCATAGAGGGCATCCACCTGGCCGAACACAATCTTGGCACCTTGACCCAGGACTGTGTTGTCCGCCAGTCCGCCATCTACAAAGGTGCCGTTCGTGGAATCCAGATCCACCAGCGTATAGCCCCCCGCTCCCAGCACCAGCTTGGCATGGTGGCTGGAGATGGAGGGGTGATCCACGGCAATATCGTTGTCCTCGGCGCGCCCGATGGAAACTTCGGCTTCGTCTTCAAACGCGACCTTCAGGGGTTCTTGGTCGGGCACAAAAATGGTCAATTTGGGCATAACGGGGAGATATTAAGAAAGTTCAGCGGCTTTGATCAATCAGTTTGGCGAATTCATCAAAGAAATAGCTCGCGTCATGCGGTCCGGGAGCGGCTTCCGGGTGGTACTGAACGCTGAATACCGGGTAGTCGCGGTGCCGCAGGCCTTCCACGGTATTGTCGTTCAGGTTGATGTGGGTCACCTCCACGTGAGCCGGCAGGGAATCCGCGTCCACCGCGAAGCCGTGGTTCTGTGAAGTGATGGCCACCTTCCCGGAACGGAGATCCTTCACGGGCTGATTGCCACCCCGGTGACCGAATTTCAGTTTATAGGTCTTGCCGCCCATCGCGTGGCCCAGCATCTGGTGCCCCAGGCAAATGGCAAACATGGGTTTTTTCGGGATCAACTTCTCCACTTCCTTGTGGACATACGGAAGGGCGCCCGGGTCGCCGGGTCCGTTGGAGAGAAACACACCGTCCGGATTCATCTCCAGAACTTCTTCGGCGGTGGTGTTGGCCGTGACCACTTCCACGACGAAGCCACGCTGCCGCAAACTGCGGAGGATGTTGCGCTTGATGCCCAAGTCGTAGGCTACAATGCGGTATTTCGGTTCCGGTAGGGGCCTAAAGACCTGCTTGTCGCCCGAGGCGGCGCCATCGGAATACGACTCCTGCACCGCGTAATTCACGATGGACCATTCCCCGCTGAATTTGTCTTCCGGGTCCCAGCGGTAGGAGGCCGGAGCGGTCACTTCCTTGACGAAGTCCGCGCCCTGCATGGAATCGCTGTCCTGGGCGGCCTTTACCGCGCCTTCCGCGTCCAGGCTGCCGTCCGTGCACAGCGCGGACCGCATGGCGCCCGCCGTGCGCAGGCGTTTCGTGAGAGAGCGGGTATCGATCCCCTGGATGCCGGGGATGTTATTTCGCTTCAGGTAGGCATCCAGCGTTTCTTCGCTGCGCCAACTGCTCGGAATCTCACAGAGTTCTTCGATGACAAAGCCGCGGACGTGCGGGGCGTCGCTTTCGGAATCCAGGGCATTGATGCCGTAATTTCCGATCAAAGGATAGGTCATGGCCACGATCTGGCCGCGATAGGAAGGGTCCGTCAGCACTTCCTGATAGCCGGTCATGGAAGTGTTGAAACAGGACTCCCCAGTGGCCGTCGTGGCGGCGCCGAATGCCGTGCCTTCAAACACGGTGCCGTCTTCCAGGGCGAGAATAGCTTTCACAAGATTGGTCTTTAGCTGCGGGCGAGAGGTTCCGTGAGCATGCCGTAAAGCGCTCCGGTTGCAAGTGGAGGCTCGGCCTGTGAGTGAATTACGGAAAAGGAGCCAGTGCCGGATTGCAAAAAAGGCGTCCCGGCAATCCTGCTCGAAACGCCTTTTTTGATAGGTCCCACTCGTGCCGTCCTTGGCTTGGGGCTACCGTTCCCGTTTCTCAACAGGGAGGGAGCCGCCGTGGCGCCTTTTGCCTTCCAGTCAAGGCCTGACAGCCGCCGCCGGGCTAAGCCCCCGTCAACGTACGTACGGTCCGGGCCCATAACTTGCCAAAATGGTCGAACACAGCAGGAAAACTTACCGAAAGTCTCCTCCGGAATTCGTGTCACCGGTCCAAGACCGGTTTCGTGGGTATGGTAGTTATCGAAACTCGACGGGCAATTCCTTTTTCAAGGCCTCTAGGATTTTTCTGTGAGCGCCGTCTACCTCGCCACTGGCCAATGTCTTTTCCGCCGAGCGATAAGTCAACGAATAAGCCAGTGACTTCCGGTCCGCCGCGATCTTCTCGCCGCTGGGGTCGGAGAACACGCTGACCAGGCTGAAGTCCGTCAGCAGAGGTTCCTGACGGGTCCTCAGGAACTGAACCACCTTGCCGTTGTCGAGGTCCATGGGGGCCTCGATCGCCACGTCCCGCGTCACGGCGGGGAAGCGGGGCAGTTCTTCAAATCGGACCGTCTTCCGCAGCACGGACGCCAGCTTCTTCAGGTCTAACTCAGCCACAAAAACCGGGGCCTCCAGTCCCAGGTCCCGGGCCCGTGCTGGGGTCAGAATGCCCGCGACACCAGCTTTGGCGCCTTTGCCCAGGCTGACTTCCGCGGCCAGGATGAGTCCCTCGTTTTCCACGGGGGCAAGCACCAGGTCTTCTCCCGGGCAAAGGGCTTCCAGCACGCCGCGCAGATCGAAAATGTCGAGCGCAGCGGGCTTGGTCTGATGCCAGGTGGTCGGTTGCCCGTAACCGGTCATCACGACGCCGAGGTGGTCTTTTTCAATCTCCTGCCCCTTGGGCGTCGCGGAAAAGACGCGGCCGATCTCGAAGAGGCGCAGGTCCGCGTTGCCCATCCGGAGGTTACGCTCCGCGGAAGCGAGAAGCCCGGGGATGAGGCTGGGCCGGAGGATGGACTGCTCGTCATTCAGCGGGTTTTTGACGCGAACGGGCGACAGGCCTTTGCCCGCCACGCCCAGGCCGTCAGCAAGCTGGTTGTCCGAGATGAGCTTCAGCGTTACCGCCTCGTGTAAACCCATGCCGGAGAGGCGCAGCTTCAGCGTCCGGGAAAAGTCGTAGTCTCCGTCGGTCTTGGAAGGGGAGGAAAACCAGGCCTGAATGGTGGAAGGAATTTTTTCCAAGCCATAGACCCGGGCCACTTCCTCGATCAGATCGGCGGGCCGTTCCAGGTCCCGGCGGTAAGAAGGGATCTCCCATTCGTTCCCGTCCAGTTTGGAAAGTCCCAGCGAAGAAAGAATGCCGTCAATCTCGCTGTCTTTCACATGGTGACCCATCAGGCGGCGGCAATGATTGGGATCGAGAGAAACGGGAACCGGATTCGAGGGAGCTTCGCCGCAGACCACGAGTTCCTTGTCAGGGGTGCCACCAGCCAGTTCGACGATAAGGCGAGTTGCCAGGTCGGACGCGCCGATGATCTGCGCTGGATCGACGCCACGTTCGAAGCGGTAGCTGGAGTCCGAATGCAACACCAGGCGGCGGGCCGTGCGGCGAATGGCTGACGGATTGAAGTAAGCGGACTCTAACAGGATATCCGTCGTCTCGTCCGTGACGCCGCTGTCTTCGCCGCCCATCACACCGCCCAGAGCCACGGCCTTGGACTGATCCGCGATGACCAGGTCGCCCGCTTTCAGCGTGTAAGTCTCTTCGTCCAGCGCCAGGAAGGTCTCGCCCTCCTTCGCGGGCCGGACCACGATGCCGCCGTCCAGCTTCGCCAGATCAAAAGCATGGAGCGGCTGCCCCATTTCCATGAGCACGTAGTTGGTGATATCCACCACGTTGTTGATCGGACGCAGACCAATGGCCCGCAATTTGTCCGCCAGCCATTCCGGGCTGGGACCAATCTTCACGCCCCGGATCCAACGCCCGGTGTAGAAAGGGCAAACCGCTTCATCCTCGATACGGATCTCGCTGCTCTCCGCTGTCTTTACTGGGGTCTCGGACCCCGTATGATCCTTGACGCCTTTCAACTCCTTGCCGCTCAGGGCGGCCAGCTCCCGCGCCATGCCGAGGTGGCTGAGCAGGTCGGGCCGGTTCGGCGTGATCTCCAGGTCGAAGATCACGTCGCGATCGAAGAGCTCGCGGATGGGTTGGCCGGGCGTGGCGTCAGGAGAAAGAATGAGCAGCCCATCAGATTCCGCTTCCAGTCCTAACTCGCTGGCGCTGCACAGCATGCCGAGCGACGGGACACCGCGCAGCTTGCCTTCCTTGATCTTGAAGCCGCCGCCCAGTTCGCAACCGGGAAGGGCCAGGGGCACTTTGTCGCCGGCCTTGTAATTCTTGGCGCCGCAAACGATCTGGCGGGGTTTGCCGGAGCCATCATTCACCTGACATACGCTCAGCTTGTCGGCGTCCGGGTGCTTGTCCGAACTCAGCACCTCCGCCACCACCAGGTGATCGATATCGACCCCGGTGTCTTCGATGCCTTCCACCTCTACGCCGGCAAAGGTCAAGAGGTCGTCCAGTTCGGCGGTAGTGTAGGAGGAGAGATCCAGATGGTCGCTCAGCCAGTTGAGAGAAACTTTCACGGGTAGGGGAGGATAAAAGGAATTCTGTTAGGACGAATCAGGGCAGGGAGGGCAAAAAGGGTCAGGCGAACTGCTTCAGGAAACGCGTGTCGTTTTCGATGAGGAGCCGCAGGTCCGGCAGGCCGTACATCAGCATGGCCAAACGGTCCAGGCCCATACCGAAGGCGAAGCCGGTGACCTTCTCAGGATCATAAGCCGCGTCGCCGCGGGTCTGGCTGACCGCCTTGAAGACGTTGGGGTCAACCATGCCGCAGCCAGCGATCTCGATCCATTTCGCGTCCTTGCCCGTGGCGTGCAGTTTCATGTCCACTTCGAAGCTGGGCTCCGTGAAGGGGAAGAAGTGCGGACGGAACCGTACCTCGGTATCGTCGCCAAACACGCAGCGGAGGAAATACTCCAGCGTACCCTTCAGGTCGGCGAGGGTGACGTTCTCATCCACGTAAAGCCCTTCCAACTGGTTGAACACCGTCAGGTGAGTGGCGTCGATCTCGTCCCGGCGAAACGCGCTGCCCGGCGCGATGATCCGGACCGGCGGCGCCTGGGTTTCCATGGTGCGGATCTGCACCGTGGAGGTATGGGTCCGCAGCAGCTTGCCATTCTCGAAGTAAAAAGTGTCTGTCTCGTTCCGGGCCGGGTGATCCGGTGGCGTGTTCAAGGCATCGAAGCAGTGCCATTCCGTTTCGATCTCCGGACCTTCCGCCAAGGCGAAGCCCATGCGGCGCAGCGTGTTGACCGCCTGGTCCAGCACCTGAGTCAGGGGGTGAAGCGAACCCGTCAGCGGACGCCGCCCCGGCAGGGTGACATCAATGCCCTTCACCGCTTGCGCGTCCCGTTCGGCGGTCAGGGCCGACTGCCGTTCGTCAATGGCGGAGGAAATAGCCGTGCGGACTTCGTTCAGTTTTTGCCCTACCAGGGGCTTGTCTTCCTTTGGGACGTCACGCATTCCGGCGCTGGCGGCGGTGACCTTTCCTTTCTTGCCCAGGTAGGCCAGACGGAACTGTTCGAGGTCCGCTTCCGTGGCCACGCCGTTCAACGCGGCGACGGCTTCTTCCTGGATCGAGTCTAGTTCCGTGAGCAGGGACATGGTGGTGTGGTGGGAGAAGGGGTGAGACAGTTAGATAAGAAAAAGGAAAGCCTTTAGGACAGCCGCACTAGGATGCGAGGTTGCTTTCGGGGATGCCGGACATTTTACCGCTAGACACTACGGGGCCGCATGCCTTGTTTCCGAAGACCTTGATAGCGGCCGGAAATATCCAGAACGCTGCGGGAAGACCCCGGAAAGGTCCGGGGAAATCCCAAAACGTTGCCCGAAAATCCCAAAACGTTCCCTCACGTTCAGGGCTGAAAGCCCTGCCGCACAAAGCCCAGGGTTTCAACCCTGGGTTAGCGACCGAATCTCCTTGCGGGCTGAAGGTCCGCGAGCGGACGTCCGAATCGTTCCAAGGCGCCGCAATTGCACGGGCCGCGTGGGGACCCTTGGCGCCAGCGAGCCCTCGCTCGCGGGCCTTCCGCCCGCCAATGAGCAAACGGGCAAGAAACTCAGGCCTAAAGACCTGTGCCTTGTGCGCCAGGGCTTTCAGCCCGGCGGCAGGGGAAGGTTCCACTACTGAATACGGCGTCATTCGGGCGGGGAATGAAATTCGGATGGGAAGTGAAAAAACAAAAAGCCGGACCGCGCCTGCGGAGGCGAGTCCGGCTTCGAAAAGATTTCTCCCTATTCAGGGGAGAAAACCTGCCTGCCTCAAGCCGAGGCTTGAGCTTTGTTTTCGAGACCCGCCTTCGCTTGAGCGAAAACGGCGTCAAAGCCCGCGGCATTGTTGACGGCCAGATCGGCCAGGACCTTGCGGTCCAGCTCGACGCCGGCGCTGTGCAAGCCTTCCACAAAGCGGCTGTAGGTCAGCCCGCGGGCGCGGACGGCGGCGTTGATCCGCTGTACCCAGAGGCGGCGGAAATTGCGCTTCCGGTTTTTCCGGTCGCGATAGGCCCAGGTTTCGGCCTTGTAAACCGCGTCCTTGGCGTAACGAAACAGTTTGGAACGCGAGCCGCGGAAACCTTTGGCCCGGTTGAGGATACGTTTGCGCCGCTTCCGGCTGGCCGGCGCGTTGGTGGCTCTTGGCATTTTCTATCTCCTAACGGGCTGTTATTTTTGGTTCGATCCGCTGGCTCACCCGTTCAGTTCAGGCCCCGCTTAATCTTTCGTTCAGCGAAGCCAGCCGGCGTAATCGTAATTTCTGATTCCTTCTTGGATTTCCGAGCCAATATCCTGACGGACCGCTCAAGCGGTCCATGGATCCTGGTTCAGGAAAACGGAAGGCATTCCTTCATCCGCGGCTGATCGCATTCGGCGACGACCGCGTCTTGACCCAGGCGGCGTCTGCGGCCTGAGTTCTTACGGCGCAAGAGGTGACGCTTGCCCTGGCGACGGCGGACCAGTTTACCACTGCCGGTCACCTTGAAGCGTTTCGCCACTGACTTACGCGTTTTTGCTTTACCTCCGACTCTTGCCATAGGGGCGGTGAAGATATCCGGGCCTTTCCGAAGCGCAATTGATTTTTTGAGGACTTTGGTGGTCCGCCAAACCGGTTCGGCGCCTTATTGATGATGACTTTCTTTATGGAAAGTAGTAACTCTCTATCTGGAATTTACTGCTATACTTATGGTGTATTAGGGATTTTCTCAAATTTGAGAGGCAAATTTTGGAATATTATTAGTGTTTTGGAATTTTAAACTTTTCCAAACGGTACATGCCACTAATCTAGTGCTTCAGGTAACCGGAACCTGGCGGTATGGAGTCCATTGACCAAGTCGAAAAGATCCGCGCGATCAATCACCACCTTCGCTACGCCATCGACCAAGTCGGTGAAGGCGTTGTCATCGTGGAGGCAGAGGCGACCCATTCACTGGGTCCGCGTATTGTTTTTGCCAACCGGGCCGCGGGTGTCCTTTGCGGGTACGCGCCGGACGACATCATTTCGCAGCCCATCGGTCTGCTCTACGAACCCGAGAGTCTGGACGCCCTTCTCGTCCGGCTTCCCGCCGTGGCCAAAACGGGAAAAACCTACCAGATGCAAAAGCAGTGCGTCTGCCGGGGGGGCAACCGGAAGGCCTTCCGCTGGACCATCCGGGGCGTGCGGGACTCCGCGGGCCGCACCGTGAACTTTGTGGTGACCTTCCGGCCAGCGAATATCGAGTCCACCAACGGCGCGCACCGGCCAGGAACGGAGGGGATCAAGCTTTCCGGCTCCCGCATGGGCGCTGGTGAAGACCTGGAGACGGACGAAGAACGCTCCATCGAACAAAGCTTGGAAAAAAGCCGCCTGGAATCCATGGCGCTGCTGGCGGGCGGCATCGCGCACGACTTTAACAACGTTCTCACCACCATTATCTCCAATCTGTCTCTGGCCAAGCTGGAGACCCCGCCCGGCGTGCCGGTGCGGAACCACATCGAGGACGCCATCGAGGCCTCGCAGAACGCGCAATCTCTGGCCCAGCAGATCTTGGATTTCACCAAGGGCCGCACCTCGACCATTCAGACCGTGGATCCCTCCCGGCTCATCCGGCAAGTGGCGCGGCTTTCCACCATGGGTTCGCGAGTCCGGTGCGACGTGCACGCTTCGGATGAAATCTGGGGCATCGAAGTCGATCTGCGCCAGATCCGCCAGGTGTTGCACAACCTCATGATCAACGCCTGTCAGGCGATGGACCAGGGCGGCGTCATCCAGGCCTCGGTGGAAAACATCCTGGTGGATGAGTCCATGAACCTCGGGCTCCGGCCGGGGCCCTACGTCGTTCTTTCCGTGCGCGACCGTGGCTGCGGCATTGCGGAGGAAAACCTGGAGAAGATCTTCGAACCCTACTTTACCACCAAGGAAGACGGCACCGGCCTGGGCCTGGCGACCTGCCGCACCATTGTGCAGCGCCACGGCGGCTCGATCACGGTGCACTCCAAAGTGAATGTGGGCACGGTATTCCGGGTCTATCTGCCGGCCTGCCCGGTGGACGAACAGTTCCGGCAGGAACCGCCCAAGTCCGATCCCAGCGTGATCGGCGGGGACGGCTGCATTCTGGTCGTGGACGATCAGGACAGCGTCCGCCTGGCGGCGGAGCGCATGCTTGAAAAACTGGGTTACCAGACCGTATCGGCCGCGGACGGCCAGCAGGCCATCAATCTCTATCGCCAAAAGACGCACACTTCAGAGCCCGTTTCCGCGGTGCTGTTGGACATGACACTGCCCGGCGGCCTCTGTGGCGACGAAGTGATGGAGGAAATCCGGAAGATCGATCCCAATGCCCGCATCATCGCCACCAGTGGCTGGTTTGACGAAGATGCCGAGGAACGTTTCCTCCTGGATGGGTACGCCGGTATTTTGCCCAAACCCTACGCCGTGGAGAAGCTCTCCCAGAAGCTGCACGAGTCCATGCGGCGCGAACTGACGTCCTCCTGAGTGGGCGAGCCGCCGGTTCCGGTAAGAAATCCAGACCCGGGCGGGGCGGAGAAAACTCCCCGCGAACTTCAGGCGCTTTCGCTAGAGGGAGCCACGGCAGGCAGCGGCGGAAGAGAAGGTTCCAGAACGCCCTTCGCCTTCGGGAAAGCGGCCAGGGCTTCCACGATCATCCAGACTTCCAAGACCATGGTGGCCAGACCGATGCCGGTCAGCAGGTAGTTGCCCTTCGCGATGTAGCCGCCTTCGCCAAAGATGTTCATCATCATGGCAATACCTGGCAGTACCAGCATGAAGGCGGCTGGAATGGCAACGAACCATATGGGAATGTTTCGCCGCCACATCCAGAAGGTGATGACCAGAAACGCCAGGCCGGCAAGGAGTTGATTCGTGGCGCCAAAGAGCGGCCAGAGAATCATGCCGCCGGTGCCCATGTCCGCGGTGGGACTCGCCTTCAGGGAGGCGATAAAACCCGCGACCACGATCGCGAAGATGGTGGCGCCGTGCTTGTTCGTCAGCCAGACCAGAGGATTCGCGGCGTGCGGCTTGTGGTCCGCCGCTTCACCGGTGGCGCGGTCCGCGCCTTTGACATTGTTGTCCAGGTCGTAGGCCTCCGAAGCCAGGGCCGTGGCGGAAACTTTCGGAGCAAAGGTGGAGGCCAGTTCCTGAACCACATAACGCTGCAAACGGCAGGCCGTGTCCAGGGTGGTGGCCGCGAAGGACGCCACAAAGACCCCCATCAAGGCCACCCCAAAACCGGCGGGCAAACCGAGCGCGCGCAGAAAGGCGGCGGACCCTTCCACAAAGGCGCCCACTTTCGCGGCCAGACCGCCGGCCGAGGCCCAGTCCGCGTAGCGGGCCGTAAAGGCCGCGGAGCCCGTCAGCATGTTTCCAGCGTTTGCCGGATCGTGGCTGCCCAGCCCGATGCCCGCCACACAGGCCAGGATCACCAGCACGGCCAGGAAGCCCTCCGTCAGCATGGAGCCATAACCCACGAATTGAGCGTCTGTCTCGCACTTGAGCTGTTTGCTGGACGTGCCGCTGGAGACCAGGCAGTGAAAGCCGCTGATCGCGCCGCAGGCAATGGTGATGAAGAGGAAGGGAAAGATCATCGGCGCGCCGGCTGGGTGCAGGTTGAAACTCGGCGCCACAATCTCCAGAGAGGTTCGCGCGCCGCCTTCCACCACGGGAGCCCCGCCAATGAAGGCCGCGGCCACAAGGCCCACCACCACCAGCGCCAGGGCCGAGAGCAGTTGCAGGCTGTTGATGTAGTCCCGCGGCTGCAAGAGCAGCCAGACCGGCAGGACGGATGCCACGTAGGAGTAGATCAGCAACACGGCCACCCACACAATGGTGGGCCATCCGGCCAGCGCTTGGTTGAACTGCCCCAGCAAGCCCACGTTTCCGTATAGGACCGTCAGATACATGATCGCCAGCGTGATGAGCGATGGAATCAGGATGTTCATCCCCTTGCGGTGCAGCCAGAGGCCGATGATCACCGCAATCGGGATCTGCACCATGCAGGGAAAGATGGAGGTCGGGTAGCTCCGGAACACCGCCGCGATGACCAGCCCGAAAATAGCCAGCACGATCGTCAGGGCCATGAATAGAATGGTCAGGAAAAGGACGCGGGTCCGCGGGGCCAGCACGCGGCCCGCGATGTCGCCCACCGTCTGGCCGCGATTGCGCACGGAAACCACCAGCGAGCCAAAGTCATGCACCGCGCCAATCAGAATCGAGCCAAAAAGAACCCAGATCAGTGCCGGTACCCAGCCCCAGATGACCGCCAGCGCCGGACCGACGATCGGGCCCGTGCCCGCGATGGAAGTAAAGTGGTGACCGAAAATGACCGACTTCGACGTGGGGACGTAGTCCTGGTTGTCATTCAGCGCCACGCTGGGGACGTTGGCCTCCGGATCCAGCTTGAAAATCTTCCGTGCCAGCCACTTTCCGTAAGTGTTGTAGGCTACAATGTATAGAATCAGAGCACCGAGAGCGATTGCGAGGGTTTCCATGATCGGTTGGCTTTTTCCGGGGTTATGGGTAAAGAGTCCGTTTCCCGTTTGCGCAAACGCTAAATAAGCACCTGGACCCGTTCGATGGAAGTGGAAATATGGAAGCAACTGTTGACCTGCGCCGTCGTGGTGGCGGTCTTTTTTTGCTTTCTGAAAGAGTGGCTTTCGCCGGATCTCGCCGCCATGGGGGCCTTTGTTTTGCTGGTGCTGGTGGGAGTTATCGGCCCGGACTCGGGCATGACCGTTTTTGCCAATGGCGCGCCCATCACCGTGGCTTGCATGTTCGTGATGAGCGCCGCGCTGGAGCGGACCGGATTGATCGAAGCCCTGGGTAGTCTCTTCGAGAGAGTGGCGGGAAAGTCGCCTTTCCGGGTGCTGGCGGTGCTCCTCCTGATCGTGGCTACCTTGTCTTCCGTGGCGAACAACACGCCCGTGGTGGTGGTCTTCCTGCCCATTGTGCTGCGGCATTGCCGGAAGTTCGACCTGAAGGCTTCGCACTATCTCATCCCGCTGTCCTATGCCGCCATCGTGGGCGGCACCTGCACCATGATTGGCACCTCCACGAACCTCATCGCGGGCGGCATGGCGGAGGAGGTGGGGCTGGAGCCTTTCTCCATGTTCGAAGTCGGAAAGCTGGGGATCGTGTTCGTGGCGGTTACGATCGTCTATCTGCTCCTGTTCGGACGAAAACTGCTGCCGAACCGGATTACCCTTTCCACTCTCTTCGAAGCGGAAGAAGGGAAAGAGTTTCTCACCCAGGCCATCGTTTCGGAAGCGTCGCCCCTGGTGGGCAAACCTTTTCCCGAGTCTCCCCTGGCCAAGATGCGGGAGCTTCGGATCATCGAAGTTGTCCGGAACGGGGAGACCCTGAAGACGCCTTTGAATCTGGTGACCTTTGAGAGAGGGGATCTGCTGCTGCTAAAGAGCCGCGCCGCGGGAGTCATGGAACTCAGTCAGACGCGGGGACTGGACCTGCTGCCGGAGTCCGATTTGGGCCTGAGCCCCGTCAGTACCCAGTCCGCCGTCATCATGGAAGGCATTGTGGGGCCCGGTTCGAGCCTGGAAGGACGCAGCCTGAGGGACCTGAACTTTCGCCAGCGCTATGGCGTGTTGATCCTCGCCGTGCACCGCCAGGGGGAAAACCTGAGGGAACGGTTCGAGGAAGTGAAGCTGAACTTTGGCGATACCCTGCTGGTGGAAGGTCCGGCGGACCGTATGAACGAGTTGTTCGAGGAGAAAGACTTCATCAACCTGAGCCGGCCTAAGGACCGGCCCCTGCGCCGCTCGAAAGCGCCGGTCGCGCTGGCGGCCCTGGCGGCGTTCATGGTGTTTGGATCTTTTCAGTTCATTCCGGTTCAATACCTCGCCCTGGCCGCGGTGTTCGTCGTCATGGCCACGCGGTGCATCGATCCAGCGGAAGCTTACGAAGCCGTTCAGTGGCGGGTGATCTTCATGATCTTCGGCATGCTGGGACTGGGCCTGGCATTGAAAGAAACCGGCACCGCCCGGCTGATGGCGGAAAAAAGCACGGAGTGGTTCGGCGTGCACGGCGCGCCCGTGATGCTGTGCATGGTCTATTTGCTGACGGCCATCCTCACGGAACTCATCAGCAACAACGCCGTGGCGGCCCTGGTGACCCCCATCGCCATCGGCGTGGCCCAGTCGCTGAATGTGGATCCGCGTCCCTTTGTCGTGGCGGTCATGTTCGCGGCGAGCGCCAGTTTCGTGACCCCCATCGGATATCAAACCAACACCTACGTCTTTGGGGCGGGAGGCTACCGGTTTTCGGACTTTTCCAAGGTCGGACTTCCCCTGGCGGTGCTGCTCTGGCTGGTGGCCAGTTTATTGATCCCGAAAATCTGGGCGTTCTAGGCGATTTCCCGGAAAAAAGTGGAACATGCGGTGCTTACGCCGATTGGGAGATTTTCCCTTGCGGACTCGGAGAAAGCGAACTAATAATCCGCTCCATTTTTCCGGCGGCACCCCGGCTCACGTGTAGAATGGCGAAAAAGGAGATCGCTGGGGTCGTCTGCAAACCTGACGAAACCCCCAAACGAATCCCCGAGTCATGGCTAAGAAGGCCGCAAAGAAAGGGCCGTCCAAGACGAAGGCGGCTACCGTGAAAAAGAAAGCCGCTGTCCGCGAGAAGACGAAGGCGGGCGGCGCGGCAACTGCTGGAAGCGCCAAGGCGAAGAAGAAGGCTGCCGCAGTGAAAAAGAAGGCAACAGCCAAGACAAAGACCGCGGCAAGACCTGCCGTGAAGAAAGTGGCGAAAAAAACCGTCACAAAGAAAGCCGCCACGAAAAAGGCCGCTGTAGAGAAAACGATTTCCAAACCCGCGGTGAAGAAGAAAGCCGCCGGATCCACCACCACCACCGTGAAAAAGCCGTCCGCACCCAAATCTAAAGCCAAACCCACTCCAGAACCGAATAAGAAACCGGCCCGGACCACGAAAACCGCCACCGCTTCCGCCAGCGGAAAGAGCGCCCAGAAAATGACTCCCTTCTTGAAGCGTCAGCAGCAGAAGCTGCTGGACCTTCGGGACTTGCTACTCGATCAAATGACTGGTGTCGCGAAAGACGCTCTGCGCTCCCGCGCGGAAGGAAGCGAGGCTTCCGCCTTTGGCATGCACCAGGCCGACGCGGGCAGCGATGCTTACGACCGCGACTTTGCCCTGAACCTCATTTCGAAAGAACAAGACGCTCTCTACGAGATCGAAGAGGCCCTGAAACGCATAGAACAAGGCACTTACGGGATCTGCGAAGTGTCCGGAGACAAGATTCCGGTGGAGCGCCTGGAAGCCATTCCTTTTGCCCGTTTGACCGTGCGCTGTCAGGAAGAACTTGAAAATCAGGAATTCGGGGGGAATTTTCGTCAACCCGTGACCTCTCTCTTCGGGCTGATGGACTCCAACGCCAAGGGCGGGGGTGACGATGAAGAGGAAGATTGAGGTAAGCACGAAGTGAATCCCCTGGGTTCACGGAACCTTTAAGAACACTAACAAAATGCCACGCGAAGTTATTATCCTGGAATGCACCGAGGCGAAGGAAGAAGGCGCCACGGCCTCGCGGTACGTGACCACGAGGAACAAGAAAAGCCTTCGGACTCCCGGCCGTTTGGAGAAGGTGAAGTTTAATCCCTTCCTTAAGCGGCGTACCCTGCACCGGGAAAGAAAGTAAACGGACTGATCTTATGGGACCGAAAACCAAGGAAAGAGCGGCGAATCTGCGCCGCGCGAATCGTAAGATGCCTCGCCGCCGTCTGGATCTGCCAGCGGAAAAAGTGAGCCATCTCAATCCGGATGTGCTGAGAAAGTTTACCAGCGAGACGGGCAAGATTTATCCCCGGCGCGTGACAGGCGTGTCGGCCAAGCTGCATCGCCGCATCACGCGGGAGATCAAGCGGGCTCGGGCTCTGAACTTGATGTACTAAAGCATTGCTTCCCGCCCCCTCGGGCGAGAATGGCATTTGTAGTGATGAGCCACCCGGAACGGTGGCTCATTTGTTTTCTCCCAGCCTTCTCAAGGCTGGGAGAAGCGGGTTAATGGTGGGAGTACTATCTTCATTTCCATGCAGGGTTTGAAAGACACACAGAGCGAGCCGGACTTGCGCAATCTGCCGATCGATCGGGTGGGAGTGAAGGATCTGCGTTATCCCGTGCAGATTCAGGACAAGGAGGAACACCTGCAAGGCACGGTGGCCACGGTCTCGCTGGCGGTGGATCTGCCTCACCAGTACAAGGGCACTCACATGAGCCGCTTTATCGAAGTGCTCAATTCCCACGGTCCCGTGCTGGACGTGCACAGCATTTCAAACCTTCCCCGGGAATTGCTCGACCGCTTGAACGCGCAGCGGGCACATGTGGAGGTCCGGTTTCCATTTTTCCTCCAAAAGCGTGCGCCGGTTTCAAAATCGCCCGGCTTGATGGACTATGAGGTGATCTTTGAGATCGAGGCCTTTCGGGACAAAGCAGAAGATTTCGTCCTCACGGTATGCGTGCCCGTGACCACTTTGTGTCCCTGTTCCAAGGCCATCAGCGAACGCGGGGCGCACAATCAGCGTGGTATCGTGCGGTTTTCCGTGAGGTTTGCGGAACCGATTTGGATTGAGGACCTCATCCGCCTGGTGGAACGCTGTGCCAGCAGCGAGCTGTATAGCGTTCTGAAACGGCCGGATGAAAAACGCGTCACGGAAATCGCCTTCGACAATCCCGTTTTCGTGGAAGACCTCGTCCGGAACGTCGCCGCGCTTTCGAACGAGCAGGAAAATATCGTGTGGTACCGGGTGGAAGCGGAGAACTTCGAGTCCATTCACAACCACAATGCCTACGCCGTGATCGAAAAAAGCGTGGCTCAGTAGCGTGGCTTGTGGCCGGGGGGGGACGCAGATCCTTTCGAAGATTTCGAAGAGCCCAAGCTCAGCACCAGAAAAAGGAAAAGCACCCCGGGGAGGGTGCTTTTCGCTTTTTTCGAGTTTCGGAGGAAAGCTTCCCGTCTAGTAGGAGACGCTGCGGACGTAGTCGGCAGTGGAAAGGTACCCGATTTGGGGCGGGAATTCCGAGTAACCGTTTTCCAGGTCCTTGTAAGAGCCCTTATAAGGCGCGCGGAAGCTGTCCTTATACAGCGGTTTGCGGAAGTTAACGACTTCGTAGAAGCCGTAGGCAAAGCGGTTACCAGCGCGCTCCAAGCCGTTGATGAAACCGTAAAAGGCAATTTCGGTCGATTGTCCGTGCATCTGATGCTCACGCACCATCGAAGCCGGAACTTCCGTCAGGCCATAGACGATGTTTGCAAGACCACGGCTCAGTTTCCTGACCGAATTGTAACGATCTTTCGGAGGAGCCTGGATATCCGCGGAAACCGTGGTCACCATGCCAGCCAAAAGAATGAGGGGAAGAAGCTTCTTCATCATGTCGGGCGTGAGGATAAACACATCGGCATTTCCCTGGCAACCCCTAATTTTTACTTGGCGCTTAAGACTTTGCTCCTATGTTCGGTTCGCGAATGGATGCCACCTTGGAAAATTTAGTTGCTGTAGGGAAGATAGACCGAACCTCCGCCGAAAAGATCGATCAACTCCGGCCCGGGGTGTTCTGCATCCACAAAAGTTGGGGCGTAGGCCGAATCAAGGAGTGGGACCTGCTGGGTCTTAAGCTGAAGGTCGACTTCGAGGACAAACCCGGACACTTCATGGCCTTGAAGTTTGCCGCCAGTTCCCTGGAGATACTGCCGGACGACCACTTTTTGACCCGCCGGTTGACGGATCTGGAGGGCCTGCAGGCCTTGGCGAAAGACGAACCGGCCAATCTGGTCCGCCTGGCCCTGGAAAGCAGCGGGGGAACGTTGAAACTCGACAGCCTGGATGACATGCTGAAGGGCCGCATCATCCCCGAGGGCCGGTATAAAAACTGGTGGGATGGCGCGAAAAAGAAACTTCGCGCGGACCGGCAGTTTGTGGTGCCTTCGAAAAGGTCCGAGCCGTTGGAGCTGCGTGCCGCGGATTTTTCTCCTTCGGAAGCACTGCTGGACGACTTTAAAGGCACCCGCGACTTAAAGGAGAAGGCCAAACGAGTCGAGGCCATCATCAAGGATCTGTCCATTTTCGACAAACCGGCGGAAGACCTCCTCGAAGTGGTTGAAACCATCAACGACGCCGCCCGCAAGGGCCTGAAGCTCAATCTCGGGCCTTCGGTGGAACTCATGCTGGCCCGGAACGAACTTCAGGAAAAAGTTCCCGAACTGAAGTTCGACGAAAGCCAGATCACGCTGGAGGAAGTGCTAAAGACGCAGCGCGAAAGGCTTGCGGAAATGCTGAACGCCTTGGCGGTGTCGAAGCAGCGCGAAGTCTTCAAGGAGTTTCCGTCCGCTTTCGGAGACGAGTGGATGGACGAAGCCTACCGGCTTTTGAATGAATGCACCGCCCGGACCATCAGCGAAATCGCTCACCTTCTCATCGAGCAGGGCAAGACGGCGGAGTTTGAAGAATTTCTCGTCAAGAGCCTGCAACAGCGCAGCCTGAGTTCCGAAGCGCTCGCCTGGATCTGCAAAGAGCGCTCCGGCGCCGCGCAACCGGTGTTCGATTCGGAGCTGGCCGCTTCCCTCATGAACATTCTGGAGGCGGAGCACTACGACGAAGAGGGCAAGAAGAGTAACCGGATTCACGATTTGCTGATCGACGACCGCGAGCTGATTCCCGATCTCGTGCGCGGTGCCAACCTGAATACCGTCCGCCACTTTGCCCGCCGGCTTCTGATGACTCCCGTTTTCGAGGAGCTCAACCGCCGTTCCCTCTTGGCGCGAATCGTCAAAATTCATCCTGAGATTCAGGAACTCATTACCGGCAAACCGGATGAGCGCGAAGACATTACGCTGATCGTCTCCTGGGACAGCTTCCAGAAGCGTAAGCGCGACTACGACGAACTCGTCAACAAGCGAATTCCGGAAAACCGCAAGGACATCCAGATTGCCCGCTCCTATGGGGACCTTCGGGAAAACTTCGAATATAAGTCCGCCAAGGAGCAGCAGCGCGTGCTGATGCGCCGGAAAGCGGAGTGGGAGAACGACCTGAACGTCGCCAAACCCACGGACTTTAAAGGCGCGGACACGGCTGAAGTGTCCATCGGCTCGGTAGTGGATCTCGAAACCGCCGACGGCCGGAAGCAGAATTTCACCATCCTCGGTGCGTGGGACAGCGATCCCGCCAACGGCGTCATATCCTATCTTTCCGAAGTCGGTAAGTCTTTGCTGACAACCAAGGTGGGAGACACCGTCATCCTAAAGCTGACCGAGACGGGCGAGCCCCACGAATACAAGATCACAGGCATCAGAGCCTACGCTTCCTGAAGGGAACGTCACTTGCTGTGGCTGGCGGACGTGACCAGCTTGTCATGTTCCCGTTGTTCCTTTTTTAGGAACCTTTGATATTGCGGAAAATCTAAATACTACGAAACTAATAATCCTGTAAAGAGCATGCTCGACACAACGATCGTCAATATTATTGGCCGCGAAATTCTTGATTCCCGCGGTAATCCCACTGTGGAAGTGGACGTGGAGCTGGAAGGCGGCGCCGTGGGCCGCGCGGCCGTACCCAGTGGCGCCAGCACCGGCGAGCACGAAGCCTGGGAACTTCGCGACGGCGACAAGGGCCGTTACCTCGGCAAGGGCGTGCTGAAAGCCGTCTCCGCCGTGAACGAAAAGATCGCCGTGGAACTTTGCGGCATTGACGCCACGGAACAGGCCAAGGTGGACCGCCTGATGCGGGAGCTGGACGGCAGCCCGAACAAGGCCAACCTGGGCGCCAACGCCATTCTCGGCGTGTCCCTCGCCACCGCCAAGGCGGCGGCTTCTCAACTGGACCTGCCGCTCTACAAGTACCTCGGCGGCCCCAATGCCAAGGTGTTGCCCGTGCCAATGATGAACATCATGAACGGTGGCGCGCACTCCGACGCGCCCATCGACTTCCAGGAGTTCATGATCATGCCGAAAGGCGCCCCGTCTTTCTCCGAAGCGCTGCGCTACGGCACGGAAATCTTCCACGCCCTGAAGAAAGTGCTGAAGGACCGCGGACTCTCCACCGCCGTGGGAGACGAAGGTGGCTTCGCCCCGAATCTGGCCTCCGCCGATGACGCGCTGGCCGCCATCGCGACCGCCATCGACAACGCGGGCTACAAACTGGGTGAAGATATCTTCATCGCCCTGGACGTGGCTTCTTCCGAATTCTTCGACAAGGAAAAGGGCAAATACGTCTTTAAGAAGTCCGACGGTTCCGAGCGTAGCGCCGCCGAGCTGGTCGATTACTACGCGGAGCTTCAGAAGAAGTACCCCATCATCTCCATCGAAGACGGCTGCGACGAAAACGACTGGGACGGCTGGAAGATTCTGACCGACAAGATCGGCGCTTCCACCCAACTGGTCGGCGACGACCTCTTCGTTACCAACGTCGATTTCCTGCGCAAGGGCATCGAAAAAGGCGTGGCCAACTCCATCCTGGTGAAAGTGAACCAGATCGGTTCTCTGACAGAAACCCTGGATGCCGTGGAACTGGCGAACGACAATTCTTACACGGCGGTCATCAGCCACCGCTCCGGCGAAACTGAAGACAGCACCATCGCGGACATTTCAGTGGCGACCAACGCGGGCCAGATTAAGACCGGCTCCCTGAGCCGTTCCGACCGGACCGCCAAGTACAATCAGCTTCTCCGCATCGAAGAAGAACTGGGAGACGACGCGGTCTATGGCGGAAAATTGAGAGTCTGAAAGGCAAACTTCCGGAAAGACCGCGGCGCCGCCTGAGTAGCGCGCTGCCATGGGAAAAAGAAACGTACCCATACTCGAAGATCCCCATTTCACCGGCGACGACGATGAGCTGGATCTGCGCCCCTGCGTCTGGCAGCGGCTCAGCCAGCTCATGCTGGTGATTCTGTTCCTGGGGGCTCTCGGGGTCATCCTGCGTTTCTTTTGGCCCGAAGTGCAGCGCGCCCGCGAACTGAACGCGGACGTGCAGGATCTAACGGCCATCCGGGACGAAAAGGCCGCCGAGCGCGACCGGCTCCGAAACGAGCTGGAATGGCTCCGTAGCGATCCCGAATTTCTCGAAGCCGTGGCCCGAGACAAGCTGGACAAGCAGCGCGAGGGCGAGTTCATCTTCCGCATTCAGCGGGAAGACCGGCCGTAGCGGACGGCCTTTACCGGTCGCGAAGAAGGTAAGCTTGTGACGGATTCGTCCGCCAAATGAAGTGACCTGCTGACTCTCAGGTGAGGTGGGTCCTCACGCCTTGATGTTCGAGCTTTCTGTCCCGGACTTGCCTTTCTGACTCAGCATCGCCAGGTGGCGGACATAGCGAATGGGCGAATGATCCATGATGCAGTCCGGCGGGTGCGGCGTGCGGAAGGACTGCGTGAGAAACTTCAGCGGGTCGCGCGGTTGCCAGCCGTCCGGGCCCAGTTCCTCCAGGGTGGGGTTTTCGTGAAAGCCGCCGTTCTCATCCAGGTAAATGAACCGCTTCAGGTGATGAAAAGGATAGACGCGGTCGGTGGTGATGACATCCGGTACCAGGGTCACCAGGTCGTGATGATTCACCACGCGGAAGTAAAGCAGGTCTTCCAGGGGTTGAAGGAACTTATTATTTCCCACCCTGGGAGAGCCAAAGGTGTACATGGCATAGGGCCGTCGCCGCGCGGCGGCCAGGGTGGCGAAGGCCGCGCCGAGGCTGTGTCCCGTGTATAGGAGGGGTTCTTGAACCTCCTCCAAAGCCGCCTCTACCTCGGGCCAGAGAGAGTCGAACAGCAGCTTGAAGCCTTTGTGCACATAGGCGTCCGGCTTATCTTCCTGAAAGGGCTCCGGCAGAGCGGTCAGGTTTAAGAGCCATTGGCGGATCTTGCTGGTACCGCGAAAGCAGACCACGCTGAACTTCTCCGTCCCGGGGGAGGGATCGCGCGCTTCGAAGATCGCGGCGTGGCAACCCGTTCGATGAAAGGAGGCCGTTTCGCGAAAAACGGAGTCCTCCAGATAGTCGTGGCGGACGCTGGGGCTCCATGGGCGGGTGCCTTCGCGATGGTCCGGTGTGTAAACCAGGCGGCAGAGCTCGCTCAGCCACCAGGCCGTGCCAGGATCGAACTTCAGCGAAGCCGGGTGAAAGGGCGGTGGGTCAGGGTGCTCGAAGTAGGGGGGATACCCCTGCGGTTTCATGACGGCGTCCCAGGCCTCCAGAATCCTCCGTGCCCGGGCAGTCAGTTTGCCGGGTTTGCTGAAGGGCCGGAACAGGGAAATCACGGAAGAGCTTGGAAGATTATAGGGAAAGCCTGCTTACGGCGATGTTGCCGCTGAAACAGACATCCACGTCCGTGCCGGCATTCCTGGGCCGGTCCCCATAACGCCCCGCGTAAACGAAGCCGTCCGCATGGTCGTCATAGGCGATCGGCAGCGGTTGCCTCTCTGGGTGGCAATGGACCGGTTGAGGCTCCGGGCCGGATTCAGGCAGGTGAGGAAAATTGACGTTCCAGAAATGGCCCGGATCGAGCGCTCGTTGGAGAAGCTCTTCCAGGATGGGGCCCAGCCAGGTTTCCGCTTTTGCCCAGGTAAACGGCAGGTCCGCGCGGTGGTAGTGAGACACCGCGATCGCGGGAAGGCCGTGATAGGCCGCTTCCCGGGCGCCCGCCACGGTTCCGGAAATGTGGATGTCCTGACCCATGTTGCCGCCAAAATTGATGCCCGACAGTACCAAGTCCGGGGGCTGGTCCAGCAGCCGGGTCAGGGCCAGCCGCACGCAGTCCGCGGGTGTGCCCTGAACGGCATAACGTCCTTTCCCGACCTCCTGCGTGGCGATGGGTTCGTGTGTCGTGACGCGGTGCCCGACCTGGGACATTTCCCGGGCCGGAGCCACCACGTCTATCTTGGCGCCCAGGCTCCGGCAGACGCGTTCCAAGGCGGCAAGACCGGGTGCCGCGATGCCGTCGTCGTTCGTGAGAAGCCACCGCATGGTGGAAGGAGGGAACCTTGTAAAAAGTGGCTTGTCAATGTCGCGTGGAACGATTCGCCATGGACAAAGGGCGGCGCCTTCATAGGTTCTGAAGATGACTCGTCCCCCCGGCAGGTTTCTCGGCATCTTGGCAGTCGCGGCCGTCTGCGCCTTCTTCTCCGGCTGTGGCGGTCAGAAAGCGCCGGAACCTCCGAAGCCCCCGGCTCCCATGCCCGCGGAGGATCTGGAAGCGATCATTCGGACGTCCAAGGGCACGATCAAAGTCCGTCTCTACGCTACGAAGATGCCCATGACCGTGGCCAATTTCGTGAATCTGAGCCAGCGAGATTATTACGATGGTCTGATCTTCCACTTCGTCGATCCGGGTTACATCGTTCAGGGGGGCGATCCCACCGGCACGGGGAAAGGCGGGCCCAACTACTTCGTACCCGCCGAACACCACCCGGACGCGAAGCATGACAAGGAAGGCATTCTTTCCATGGCCCAAAAGGAACCTCCGAACACCACGGGGAGCCAGTTCTTCATTACCCTGGGGCCAGCGCCGCACCTGGACGGCATGTACCCCGCCTTTGGCGAAGTGACCGGGGGCATGGAGGTGGTACGGGAACTCCGCATCGGTGACGAAATCAAAGACGTGGAGATCCAGGGTTCCACGGAAGCGCTTTTCGCCCACCAGGAGGACAACCTGAAGTTCTGGAACCGGAAACTCGATCAACAGCGGTAGCCATAAAAGCGCGAGGCGAAGACGGGCCGCCCCCGCAGCCGGTCGAATACTACGACCGCTACGAGGGCCGGGTGAAGACCGAGGCCGTGTACGGCGAAGGCTTCCTGCGCTTTGCCTACGAACGGCCCGCCGGTCGTGTGGCCCTGGAGGGCCTGGTCAAGCGGGTCTTTTTTTCGCGGATTTATGGCGCATGGGCCAATTCCCCGGTTAGCCGTCCGGAGGTGGAAAGGTTTGTCCGCAGGTTTGGCGTGGACGCTTCGGAGTTTGCAGTGGATCCGGGCCGTTTTCCCAACTTTAATGCCTTCTTTTTCCGGCGCTTGAAGGAAGGGGCAAGGCCCATCGCTCCTGAGCCGGACGCGGTCGTGTTTCCCGCTGATGGGCGTCACCTCGGCCTGCCGGACCTGGGAAAAGTAGAGGGCCTGTGGGCGAAGGGGCAGCGGCTGGACCTCGAGACTTTTCTAGGAGACGCCGCTCTCGCGGCCCGCTACCGGGAAGGCACGGCGGTAATATCCCGCTTATGCCCGGTGGACTACCACCGCTTCCACTTTTGCCTGGCGGGAACGCCTGCCGAAGCGGAAAAAATTCGCGGTCCTCTCTATTCGGTGAATCCCATCGCCCTGCGCCGTTCGTTGCGATACTTTGTGTCGAACAAGCGATTTATTACCCGGCTGCAAACGGCGGACGCGGGGCTGGTCACCATAGTGGAGATCGGCGCCACCAACGTGGGCAGCGTGGTGCAAACGTATCGCCCGGGGCAGGAAACGGAGAAGGGTCAGGAGAAAGGGTACTTCGCTTTTGGCGGCTCCGCCGTTGCCCTGTTTTTCGAACGCGGAGCGGTTACCCTGTCAGAAGACCTGAACGAGCACGGACAGCGGGGCAGGGAAGTCTATGCGAAAATGGGGGACGTCCTCGGAGTCGCCGGTTAGAAGAGTAGATAGCAACAAGCCCAGACGTCCGGTTGGCCAGACTGGCGGACGCCGGGAGATCCGGTTAGACTTCAACCCTCTTGGGATTTCATGAAAAAGGATAAACCGGCCTTGACCTCGTCCCCCGAATGGACGGCTGCCGATCTCATCGATCTGGACTATTTCCTGGAAATGGACAGCGATGCGGAGCCCTCGGCGTTGCATGCCCGGGACGAGCAGATTGGCCGGGAGCGACTGTTGCCGGCGCTCGGTTCCACCATGGGGGGAGATCCGTCTCCGGAGTTGCGCCGCCACGGGTTGCGGCTCTGGCTGGAGGAGCGCAGGCGGGCGGACGAACATTCCCCGGCGTTCCGGGGCGTTTGGCCGGGCGAAGCCTATGCCCATGCCCTCACCTTCGTGGGCGTGTTGCTGTCCGTCATTCTTTTCTGCGTGGGAGCGGGCCTGATTTCCTCCGTGCTGCATTTTGACGAGCGCTATTTTAACGTGCCGGTTTTCCTGGTCGCCTCTCTGGGGCCCCAGTGGCTTCTCCTGTTGGTGCTGGGTCTAAGCTGGCTTTTAAAGGGAAGACGGGCCACCGGCGCCGCCGGGTTCCTGCAGGGCTTGGCGGAGAACTGGATCGGAGCCCTGGTCCAGAAAGCGCTCGGCCAGGAGCGAAAGGCCCAGGCGGCGCGTTTTTGGGCCCAGGCAAAGCGGCGTCCTTACCTTTGGTGGCCCGTGGTGGCGATGACGCAGAAGGCAGCCGTCGTCTTTAACCTCGGGTTGCTGGCCGCCTTTGCCGGCAGCCTGATGGTCCTGGACCTGGGCTTTTTCTGGGAATCCACGGATGCCGCGGCGCCGGATGCGCTGACCGGAGTGGTTCGCGGCATGTCCGCGCCTTGGGTGTGGTTTTCACCACATTGGGCGCCCACGCTCCAGCAAGTGGAAGATACCCGGATTGAGATTCAGAATGCCGAGAAGCTCTACCCCCTGAACGGGCCTTCGGCGGAGGCTTGGGTGCCTTTTCTCACCGCCAGCCTGGTTTTTTGGGGAGCGATGCCCCGGCTGGTGCTGGCCTTGTGGTTTTCCGTCCTTGCCCGCCGTTCCCGGCAAAACTACGGCTTCAACGAACGGCGTCACCGGGAACTCTGGCGGCGGCTGGTGGGGCAGCAGCACACCCTGACCGCCGTGCCCCAGGGGCAGGAGGACGATGCCGCCGTGGTTCTCTGGGGCGGATTTGCCCCCCCGGAGACCGGCCTTCGCGCGGCGGTGCTTCAGCAGTTGCGGCTGAATCCCGCCGCGGTCCTCACGGCTGGGGGCATGGAAGTGGAGCAGGACCGGGAAGCCGTGGCCCGAATCGGAGAATTGAGGACCAAGAAGAAAAACCCGCGGATTGTCCTGGTGGCGGAGTCTTGGAGTTTGATTCCGAAAGACCTGACCCCCTTTCTAAAATCCGTGCGCGAAACCGCCGGCCAGGAGACCCCCATCACTCTGTTTCTGACCGGTCTGAGCAAGAGCGGGGACTCGTTCGCGGACGTGCCGGAGGCGGAACGCGTCTTGTGGGAAGACTTCGCCGCGGACCTGAACGACTCCCATCTCAACATCCGCCCTTTTAGGGGGAACTTGATCACTTCCGCTGAGGGTTGAAAGTTCCCGCTTACGGCATCGCGGAACGCGCCCGGTTTGCCTCCCCTATCATTCCCTTTTAATCTAGGTGCCAAACATGCCGGACACGGTGCCACAGCCAGAACTGCATTCCATCCCGCGCTTCGCCGTGGTGGGCCGGGTCAACAAGGGCAAGTCCTCCATCCTGGCCACCTTGGTGGAGGAAGCGGACAACGAGCACATCCGGATCAGCTCGATTCCTGGCGAGACCACCCGCTGTTACTCCATCCCCTTGAAATTGGCGGGGGAGACCTTGATCGAATTTATCGATACCCCTGGGTTCAGCCGGGCCCGCCAGACACTGCAATGGCTGAAGGACCACCATCCCAGCGACGGCAGCGAGGCGCGGATCGACACCGTGCGGCGCTTTGTGCGCGAGTTTCGCGACGAACCGGACTTCATGGACGAGTGCCTCCTCCTGGAACCGGTGCTCGATGGCGCGGGCATCGTCTATGTGGTGGACTCCTCCAAGCCGTTTCGGCCTGATTTTGGCGCGGAGATGGAGATCCTGCGGTGGACCGGCCGTCCCCGCATGGCCGTGCTCAACAACATTTCGGAAACCACCGACTTTGGCGAGGAGTGGCGGGAACGGCTGGGAGAAACCTTTAACCTGACCCGGGAGTTCAACGCCCATCAGGCGCGGTTTAAGGAACGCATTCGTCTGCTGCGTCACTTGCTGGAAATCGACGACCGCGGCCGCGAACAGATCGAGCGGACCATCTGGCTCCTGGAAGCAGACTGGGTGGACCGGCGGGGCCGGGCGGCGGACATCATCATGGATCTCCTGTCCAGTTGCCTGCGGAAGAAGACCTGCCGGACGGTGAGCAGCGGAGACCTGGACCGGGACTACCAGAGAAAGCGTATCGAGCAGGATCTGAAGGAGCGCTACAAAAAGGACATCCAGCAATTGGAGCTGGACCATCACAAGCGCATGGGGCGGCTTTACCGGCACGAAAAGCTGCAAGTCACCGAGGCGCTGGACGATAGCGCGCTGGTCATTGGGGAAGACCTTTTTGCGGAAGAGACCTGGAAGGTCCTGGGCCTGAACCGGAATCAACTGGCCATGGCCAGCGCCATCGCGGGCGGAGGGGCCGGACTGGCGATCGACGCCGCCACCGGCGGTCTGACCGGCGGCGCGGCGACCGTTCTGGGCGCCGGGGTCGGCTATCTGGCGGCTCACTTTAAAGGCCGCGCACTGGCCGAAATTAAGATCAGCAATCCGCTCAGTCCCACCGGGCACATCCCGGCGGGGGGCGTGCAGCTTTGCGCCGGACCGCCCAGCAACCTGAACTTTCCCTGGATTCTCCTGGACCGCATTCTCTTTCACTACCACCACCTGATTGTTCGAGCCCACGGGCGGAGAGACGACTTTGTGATCGACTTCTCCCATCTTGGAGAGGGCGAAAAACGCCTGGGCTATGCCGTGAAGTTTTCGTCCGAAAGGCGGCGCGTCCTTCAAACCTGGTTAGCCGCTCAGGCTAAGGGGAAATCCGTCGATGAAGACAGCAAAGTCTTTGGCGAGCTGGAAGAGACCTTGAACGAGATCGAGGAGCAGGAGCTTCTGCTCCCAGGCGAGTGAGAGCCGTTCAGCTTCCGTTCCGCCGCAGGGTGATGACGCACTCCAGGTGCCGGGTCTGGGGAAAAAGGTCGAAGGGCTGCACCTTTTCCAGGGCGTAGGCCTCCACCAGGTGTTTCAGGTCGCGCATCTGGGTAGCGGGATTGCAGGAAACATACACAATCCGGGCTGGTCCGAAGGCCTTTAGTTGGGTGAGAAAGGCCTCACTGCTTCCCTTTCGCGGCGGATCGATAATCACGGCGGTCTCCGCGGGCGGAAAATTAATCCCGGCAAAGATGGCGCTCGCGTCGCCTTGCTGAAACTCGCAGTTCTCGATCCCGTTGAGCCGGGCGTTGTGCTGTGCCCAGAAGATCGAGGACTCGCTGATCTCCACTCCGGCCGCCTTTTCGAATCGCGAGGCGGCAGTCAGACAAAATAGACCGCTACCGCAGTAGGCATCCACCAGGTAGCGTACTGGATCGCCGGCGGCTTCTTCCGCCACATGGGAGGTAAAGGCGGGAAGAATGTGAGGGTTATTCTGAAAGAACTCTCCAGCGTGGAATTGAAACGTCAATCCACCAACTGTTTCCTCGCACACTTCGGTGGCATCCGTCAGCACGGTACCGCCCTTTTCCTGGGAGTCACGCAGCAGCAGGGTCGCGCCCTTCTTGTAGCGCGCCGCGTTGGCGTGAACTTCCGCCCGCGCGGCGGGGAGAGCCTGGTTGATGTTTTCCGAGGCAATGGGGCAAGCAGGCACATCCACGATATCGAAGCGCCGGCCCACCTTCAGGAAACCGATGGGGCTGGTTTGCCCCTTTTTCGGTTTCTGGAAGTGCGGGGTGATCTTGGAGCGGTAGTGGTACTGGGCGGGAGAGGGAATCGGCGGAAGCACCTCCATTTGGATGCCGGCCATGTGTTCCAGCAGTTCGGCCACCTGCTGCCGTTTCCAGTCGAGCTGCCCTTTGTAAGAGAGGTGTTGGTATTGGCAGCCACCGCATTCACCAAAGAGAGAGCACACGGGTTCCATCCGGTCGGGAGAGGGTTCCAGAATTTCCAGAAGATCCCCTTCGGAGTAGTTTGAGTGGTTACGGTAAATGCGGGCACGGACCTTCTCTCCGGGCAGGGTGAAGGGCACCATGACCACCCAGCCGTCGATCCGGCCCAGGCCCAGCCCCAGGTTGGTCAGCGAATCGATCCGGAGATCCACCTCTTCGTGATAGTCGAAGGGCTCGGCGTGAAATTTGGCGGGCGCTTTTCGCGGCGGTTTGTTCATGGGTGGAGCGACGGCTGGGAGGTAATCAGGGAATCCACCTCCGCGCAAGTGGGCAACCCGCCCCGGCCGCCCAGGGCGGTGGCGTTGAGGGCTGCCGCGGCGCTGGCAAAACGAGCCGAGTCACGAGTCGTCCGGCCCTGGGACAAGGCAAAGAGGAACGCGCCATGAAAGACGTCCCCGCAGCCAGTCGTATCCACCACGGTCACTGGATAGGCTGGCTGATGAAAACGTTCGCCGCCCGAGGTGGCAAACCAGGAACCCTTTTCGCCCGCGGTGATTCCCACGGTATGAGCTCCAGTTTCAAGAAGAATATCCAAAAGCAGATCCACTTCTCCAGCCTGCCCCGCGAGCTTCTCCGCATAGTCTTGAGCGACGATGAGGAAGTCTGTGAGGGCCAGCAGCCTCTGGTGTTCCGGTTTGAAACGATCCGCGCCACCGTCGAACGAGACTTGGGCCCCGGCGGCTTTGGCCACTCGCGCGGCTTCGATACAGGTGGGCCAGTGCCGCCCGTTCAGGTGGAGAAAGGCCGTTTCGCCCAGCACTTCCAGCGGCAGTTCGGCTTCGCTCAGTTCTGGCGCGGTTCCGGGAGAGTAAACGATCGATCTCTGTCCGTCGCGTTTGCGGCAGAGAACGGTGGCCAGCGTGGTGCTGGTGTCAGGGCGGCGGAGCAGATAGCGTGTCTCCACCCCGTGGTGGGAATAGTCCTGAAAAACCAGATCTCCCCGCCAGTCCGTGCCCAGTCCGTCTATCATGGCGCACCGGGCGCCGAGGCGTTTGGCGCAAACCAGGGCCGTGGAGACCGGCCCCCCGCCTTGCAGCGCGGAAGCTTCCGACCGGAGAATTCCCTCCCGGGAGGGGAAATTTTCCACCACCTGAAGAAAGTCCAAAGTAGAGACACCCAGCCCCACAATGTCCCATGCTTTAGCGCTCATGCCTTCACTAGACCCCGAAATCCCTTGCGAACAGGGACTTTTTCATGGAATAGAGGGCGTTTCCTAATTTCCGATTGATGTCATGACGTTCGAAGAATTCCTCCAGTCTGTGGAGACGGATTCACAACCACCCGAAGAGTTGTCAGAAGAGTTGAAAGCGCTCTGGCTGACAAAAAAGGGGCGTTGGGAGTCCGCGCATGGCGTGGCTCAGGACATCAATACGCCCATGGGGTCGTGGATCCATGCTCACCTTCACCTGATTGAAGGCGACACTGGAAACGCGGGATATTGGTACAGCCGGGCCGGCAAGCCTGCCAATCGCCGGGAAAACCTTTCGCAAGAATGGGAGGAACTTGTGAAAGCCGCCATGGACGATGCCTAGTCCAGGAACCAGGCAAGTAGTACACCTTTTCTTTGTTTTCAGATAGGCAGATTGGTACATTGGTGTTCTGGCCCAAGAAGTTGGGCACGTAAGTCTCTTTGAACCGGGTTAGAAAACGTAGATGGGTAAAGATCAAGGCGAATGAAGCTGCCCGAGATTCCAGACTATATCTTTCACGAGCTGATTGGGGAAGGAGCCTGCGGGTTCGTCTATCGTTGCACCTACCGGGGAAATGAGGCCCGGGCCGTCAAGATCCTGAAAGCTCTGGCCATCAACCCGGGCTTCATCAGTGAAAGCTTTGTCTCCCTCGTTCACGCGCCGCGCCACCCCGGCATCCTGACTCCGCTGGCCTACGATCTGGGGAACAGCCCCTACTTCTGCGCCTATGAGTTGATGGGCGGCCGGGACCCAGCCACCGGGCGCTGGAGAGCGCGGACCATCGAAGACATTGTGGGCGCCCTGCCGGTGGAACACGCTTTGGCGCTGGTGGACCAGCTCATCGAATCCCTGGCGTTTCTTCACAAACATGGGATCTGCCACGCGGGGATCAAGTCCAGCAACCTGTTCATTGCCGGGGACGCCCAGAACGGCGCCCGCATCCGGGTCGGGGACGTGGGCCAGGGTTTCGTGGCCGGGCTGCACTACATGGAACTGGGCGACGTGGGATTCTTCGGCGCGCCCGAGCAGTTGGCCAATGGCGATTTCACGCGCCGCCGGGGCTACCGGTGGGACGTTTACTCCTTTGGCGTCGTCGCTTACCAGCTTCTGACCGGCCGTCTGCCCCGGCTGAACAGCCTTTACCAAGTCCATCGCCGCCGGGCCCGCGAACAGGACCGGGAAAACGCCGAGGCCACGGGCGCTGTTTTCGAAGAACCGGGCGAATACGTCCGGCTCATCCAGCAACAGGCCGAAGTCGAGTGGCCGACTCCGCCCGAGTCCGAGCTGGAAGCCAGCCGGCGTTACCTGATTGAAACCTGTCTCCGCGTGGACCCGCGGGTGCGTTTCGCGGACATGCGGGAAGTGCTGGAACTCCGGCGCGAGCTGGACGCGGGCGAGAAGCTCAACTCCATGAGGTCGGAGGCCGATTCCCTCCTGACCCGGGAAAGGAAGTTCCACCAGCGCTGGCGGAAAGGCTTTGCCGCGATGGGGATCCTTTCCCTGGCAATCTGCGCTACGTTGGCCTTCATGTTCTGGCGGCTGGATTTGAGTTGGGACAAGCTGGTCAGCATCGGCAAAGGCGAATACCAGCCCGTGGTCGTTCAACAGCCGGAAAAACCGGCGGTTGACAGGAAAGAAGAAGAAAAGCTGACAGACAAACTTCAGAAGCAACTCTTTGGCCGGAACAAAGAAATCGAACAAGCCGAGAGCCTGCGTATGGCCGCCGAGGCGGAAGCCGCCAAAGCGAGGGAAACGTTGGAACTGAGCCAGACCAACGCGGACGTATTTTTCAATCTGATCCTCAGCGCGCAGGATTCGGATCTTCCCGGATTTCCTGCCCAGCGGTCGCTGGCGCTGGAAAGGGCCCAGAAATACTACATCGATCTGATTGCCGTTTACGCGAACGATCCTCAGAAGCTTCCGGAGGTGGCACGGGCCCATTTCTTCCTCGGCTCCATCGCGGCGGAGGATCAGGACTGGTCCAAGGCGGCGGAACATTTCTCGGCATCCGGTGCCGGGTATTCCCAATTGTTCCAGAGCGAGCCGGAGTCCGTCGATTTTCTCAAAGGCCTTGCCTTGTCCAAGCGCGGGCTGGCCAATGCGGCGCTGCACTCGAAGGCGGTCAAAGGCGTGGATCCCGGTACGATGCTGAAAGAGGCCGTGGATGCCTGGGCCTCCCTCGTAGCGCTTAAACCGGACAAGCTGGATTGGAAACTGGAACTGGCCGAAGATCGCCTGAAATGGGCCGAATGGTACCGGAGCCTGGGGGATGATGACGAGGTGGTGAAGATATTGCAGGCCGCCACGGACGACTTGGTGGCGATGCAGGAAAAGAACCCTGACCATCACAAAGTGCTGGCCTTGCTGGGCCGCGCCTTTGGCGAGATCGCGGAAGTGATCGTGAAGGAAGGCAACCAGGAAGACGCCTTGGCTCTGCGCACCCAGGCCCGCGATCTCTTGCAGAAAGCCGTGGAACAGAACGGCGCGGTGGACCGCTACCAGTACGACTACGCCTTGAATCTCCGGGCCTTGGGCGAGTTGGAGAACGATGTGGAGCGGATCAAGGATGCCGGGGAACTGTTGGAGGAGTTGATGATTCGGGACCCGGACAATCTGGTTTACGCCCTGGAGTTTGCCGATCTGTGTGACGCCCTCTCCCAAAGGCAGCGGGACTCCGGTGAGTCCGCCGCCGCGGTGACCTTGCAGAAGCGGGCCCAGGAAGCACTCTTCCCGCTGGTCGATAAGGAACAGCCCGCGAATACCCCCGAAGCCAGCGCCGCCATGGCACGGCGGTCCCTCAGCCTGGGGCAGCTCCAGATCGACGCGAGCAATTTTGGCGAAGCTTTGGAACTGGTGAAAGGCGTTATCGCCACCCTGAGCGTCCTGCATGACGCCTATCCGGAAGAACAGGCCTATTTGCGGACGTTGGCCGAAGCCCGCGGTCTGGCGGGCTACGCCAGCGAACAGAACGGCAACAAAGACGAAGCGAAGGCCCTCTACGCCGAAGCCGTGGCCGGATGGGAGCAACTCGCGGGGACCAATCCCGGAGACGAAGAGGTCAATGAAGGCCTGTCCTGGTCAAAACGCCAACTGGAGGGCCTCCAGTAAGGCAACCGCCAGGATTTTCCCTCTCTGCAATCCTGGCAGGGTCCGTCTGAACCATTTATCATGTTAGACCAAGTCGATTCAGGCTGGTTGGAAAAGGTGGCCCGGGACGCGGGCCGGGCAATCCTGGAGGTGTACGGCACCGAATTCTCCGTGGACGTCAAGGAGGACAAGTCTCCGCTGACGGAGGCGGACCGGCGTTCCAACGCCGTCATCGTCTCCGCGCTGGAGGAAGCCTGGCCGGACGTCCCGATCCTGTCCGAGGAAACAAGGCAGGCTCCCTTCGAAGAACGCAAGGACTGGGAGTGGTTCTGGCTGGTGGACCCGATGGATGGCACCAAGGAATTCATCAAACGCAACGGCGAATTCACCGTCAACATCGCGCTCATTCACCAGGGCAAACCGGTGGCGGGGGTTGTCTATCAACCGGAACCGGACCGTCTTTACACCGCCGTGATGGGGCGGGGCGCTTTCTTGAAGGAAGCAGGCGGCGTGGAGCCGGTACGGCTTCAGGCCACGGAGCCTTATACGGAGAAAGACTTCATTACCGTGGTGGCCAGCCGGTCCCACCTTTCTCCTGAGGTGGAGACCTTTGTGGAAGACCTGCGCGCCCAGGGAAAGATGGTGGAATTTCAGTCCGCCGGCAGCTCGCTGAAGATCTGCCGGGTAGCGGACGGTTCGGCGGATGTGTATCCGCGCTTCGGACCCACCATGGAGTGGGACACGGGCGCCGCGCACGCCATCGCCGCTGAGGCCGGGAGAACCGTGACCAACCACGACACTGGCGAACCCTTGCGCTACAACAAACCCGACCTGCTGAATCCGTGGTTCATCGTGGCGTAAGTTCGTGGCTGAAGAGCCGGTGGCCTTGGTATGCCGCCTTTGGAGCCGTGCTGTTGCTCCTCGCGATCTTTTTGATCTCCGCGGACAAGCCCTGGGATCAGCAGGCGGAGATTGCGGAACTTAAAGAGCAGGGCCGGGGACCCTTCCTTCGCCACTTCATCGCCATTGGGCTATACTTGGCGGCGGCCGCGAACTTGGGGCTGACGCTGATTTTGTTGGGAACACTTCCGTGGTGGACGAAAGACTTCGGGGCCCGGGCCAAATCTCTCACCCGTCCGCCGGCGGAGAAAAAGTTGCCGGCCCGGACCTTCTGGCTGCTTCTGGCCGGGGTGGTCGTGTTGGGCGCGGGGCTGCGCCTGCCACTGGCCAGCCGGAGCCTTTGGTGGGACGAACTGGCCTCCGTTAGAGAAGCCATCGTTGGCGCGTGGACCCCGAAGAAGGACCAGCCTGAAGAGCTGGAATTTCGCGAAGCGGGCTGGGACCGCGCGGCCTGGTTTTACCTGCGGCCCACGAACCATCCGGTAGCCTCCCTAAGTGCGAAGGCCTCCGACTCGGTCTGGAGAGCCGTGGCCCGGCCGGTGGAGCCGCACGCCGTGAGCGACCTGGCCATCCGGTTTCCCATGTTGCTGTGCTCGCTGGCGGCCATCGCCGTGGCTGGGGTGCTGGGCCGCCGGTGGGGGCATTCCTGGGTGGGCCTGGTCGCGGCGGTCATCCTGGCGGCGCATCCCTGGCACATCCGCTATGGCATCGATGCCCGCGCCTACACCTTCATCGTGCTGTGGGGCGGGCTTGGTTGCCTGTGGCTGACCCTGCTGTTTCAGAGTGGAGGGAAGTGGCGCTACTGGTGGCTCTTCGGGCTTAACCAGTTTCTGCTGGTGTGGAGCTTCCTGCAGACGGTGATCCTGGCGGGCGTTCTGGTCCTGGTGGCGGTTTTCCTTATCTTTCAGGCTTGGAAAAAAGCGCGGGACCGCTGGATCGCGGTGGGCCGCCTGGTGGTGGTGAATGTCTGTGCCGGGATGGCCTTCTTTCAGATCTTCGGTCCGAACCTCTACCAGATGAGCACCTGGTTTGCGAAAGACCTGGAAGCGCAAGGGCACCCGCTGACCCACGCTTTGTTCAAGGATTTCCTTTCGCAGTGGCTGTTTGGACTGCCCTTCGACTGGCCGGCCGCGCCGGAGGCGGAGGGACTGCCCACGCTGACGCGTCTTTCAACGGAACACCCGGCCTTGTTCTGGCTGGCGGTGGCCTTGGTCTTTTGCGGCGGTTGGTGGGGCATTCGCGCTCTGCTCAAAGAACGGGGGCGCATTGTCTGGACGGCGGTGGGAACCCTGTTGGCGGGCGGACTTTTGATGGCCATCCTGGGCGTGACTCGCGCCTATTTTTACCACCGGTTCCTGATATTCATCCTGGTGCCATGGACCCTGATGGTCGCAGCCGGATGGTGCGCCATGGGGAAGTGGGTGGGGACCAACCTCTGGCGCTTTGCCAGGTTCGGTATCCCCGCCGCGTGTTTTCTGCTCTACTGCCTGGTCAGTGCGCCTCAGATTTCCGTTCTCCTCAGGCGGCCTTATGAACCGCAGCGAAATGTCACGGACTTTTTCGCTTCCGAAGCCGTGGAAGGCCAGCCTCCCTTGCGCGCGGTGTACGGGCATGGGGCGCAGAACTTCCGGGTTTACGATCCCGGCGCGTCCCTCATCTATGACCATGACTCGCTGGTGAAGGTCATGATGGAAGCTGTCGCCACCGGCCGTCCGCTCTATGTGGCCTACGGTCACAGCGGGTTTAACCGGGCCACCCCCTCCGTGGCAGAGGGGCTGACGGTGATGGACGATCCGCGCATCTTCAAACCCGTGGCCTCCTTTCCGGGCATCGAGCCGGACTTCTTCTACCGGGTGTTCGAATACATCGGACAAGAGGCTCCCCAGTAAGCCGGAGGTGAAGGGGGGGAAGTCTCAGTGGAGAAGAGCGTGGAGGAGTGCGATCCGTGAGGCCTGTGGTATAAGTATCCTATCTGAATCGTCCGGAGCGGTTTCGAGTGATTCCGGACGGTGAAGATTTCTTGTCTTCCTCTTCTTTCACTCACTCATGCCTGGCAAAGAGAAGCGTCCCGCGACTCGCCGCCGCCGTTTGGGCAGGTTTCTGCTCAAGTTGCTCGGCTGGTTCGGGATCATGTTAGGCATCTGTCTCGTCTTTGCCGCCATCGCGGGCTACGTGGCTTACCGGAATCTCACCACCATCGTAAACGCGGGGCTGCGCGAGCTTTCCGGGCCTTTCCCGGCGGAGGTGGGGGAGATTCGCCTCTCGGAGATCGGCAAGGTTTACCTCAAGGATGTGAAGCTGGGGGGCGTTGCCGGCGAATCGCTCGTCACGATTGACGAAGTTGTCGCGAGTTATGAATGGCGGGAGCTTTCGCGAGAGCGCCGGTTTCAGGCCGTTGCGGCGAATGGGTTTCATGTCTTTCTGAACGAGACGACGCTGGATGCCCTGGCGGCGACCGGATCTTCTGGCGGATCCGCCTCGGCGGGGGAAGATGGAGGGGTTCCGGATCTGAGCTTTTTGGGCCGTGTCACGGATAAGCTGGACATCGATGATGGAGAAGTTTCGGTCTCGCTGCCTGACGTGCCGGAAACCCACTTCGACTTTGCGGTGCACGCCGGGGCGCTGGACTTTGGCGCGGAGCAGTACCTGACGGAGGTGCCGATCGAAATCGTGCTGAAAAACCTGGAGTCCCGGAAAGGGGAGTTCCTGGCAGAGGCGGACGAGTTCCATTTATCCCTCCACGTATCCTCCGATCTCTCCCGCGTGGAAGTGGGGGAACTG
Source organism: Verrucomicrobiia bacterium (assembly GCA_030427505.1). GTDB lineage: Bacteria > Verrucomicrobiota > Verrucomicrobiia > Verrucomicrobiales > DEV007 > JAUICH01. The sequence goes on along the minus strand of JAUICH010000015.1, from coordinate 47,364 downwards.
AAGCTCGCCGGACCGTCCGTGAAGATCACTCCGGACATTTGGCCGGACACCGCACGGGTGGCGGGCGCTGGTTCCGTCCTGCCCGCACCGGAAGACTTGGCGGAAAAGACCCCGTTGAAAGACGTGGCCGAAGCTTCGGCATCCCGTCCGGCGGGCTTGGTGATACTCATCGACCGTGTGGCACTGGAAGACTTGGCGGTGAGTCTGACAGGATTTGACGGGACGCGTCCTTCGGTTCCGGTTCTGCCAGACGTGTCGCTCATGGCCGGTTTTGACTGGAGAGATATTGCCTTCAGCGGAAACGGGTGGTCTTCCGGCGAACCTTTGGAGTTCGCATTGCGGGACCTGAAAATCGGCGCTGGGGAGAACTCTCTGGTGAAGCTGTCTTCCATTGGCGTTTCCTTCTTTCTGAGCGAATTGCTGGAAGACCAGCGGCTCCGCTCGCTGACCGTGGACGACCTGGCTCTCTCCGTGGATGATGACTCCGCCGCCCGGGTGCTCTCCGTTCTGGATCAATTCTCCGGCGCGGAGGTCAAGGAAGCCGATGCCGGTCCGCCCGGTGGAAATGCGGTTGAAGATTCTCCCAAGGTTCCCGCCGGGAGCACGGATGCACTCGAAAACTGGTCGATCGACAATCTGGCTATTCGTGGCGGTTCCATCCGGGTCGATACCCGCAAGCTGGGAGATCAGGTGCCGCGCGTCTCCGCGGGCTTCAGTTTGACCAATGAGCCCGGAGGAGAGCGCGGCGTTTTTAAGCTGGCGGTTTCAGACGTGGCAGTCACGGCGGGACGGAGCCGGGAGGATTCCCTTTTCGCCGCTCCCGCCATCGAAGCGGTCTTTCAGCTTCAGGAACTATTGAAAGAAAACAAGCTTCGCCAGTTTCACATCGAAAGTCCCACCGTGAATCTGAAGGACGGGACGGCGGAATGGTGGTTTCCGGCTCCGGAAGATCCGGCCGTACCCGAGGTGGCTGAAACAAACCCTCCCACCACGCCAGCGGAGAACTCTGCTTCACCCCCAGCATCCCCGGACGGTGCCGTGGGCTTTAGCCCGTGGATGGTGGAGGACCTGTCCCTCACGGGCGGAAAGTTGGAGGTAGATGCCCGCAGCCTGGGCTTTACCTCGCCCCGGGCGGAGGCGAAGTTTGCAGTGACCACGCAGAAGCCAGCCGCGGGAAAAGGGGGGGGCGCGGGCTCAACGGGATATACCCTTCGCATTACAGACGCCATTGCCTTTGGTCCTCACGCGGACTCGCCGGCCCTGGGCCGGGCGGGAGAGATTTCGGCGGAAGTGGATTTGCGCCGTTTGTTCGACGAGCACCGCATCAGCCGGGTCCTGGTAAAGGGGGCCTCCGTGCGCGTGGGGGAAGACCTGACTGACTTGGTCAGCGAAAGCGAGCCGGCGGGTCAGGCCGCCGGACCCGTTGCCGCGGCTCCCGAGGTTTCAGCCGAGCCCGAGCCAGAGAAAACGCCGGATCCCGCCGAACCCGCGCTGGGGGATGCCGGTTGGTGGGTGGACAACATCGAAATCGTGGAAAGCCGGGTGGAACTGGAGTCCCCTGTCCCGGAACTCAGCAATGTCTTCTTTGCGGTGGAAACCCATTTGAAGGACGTGCCCCTTTCGATGGATAACCTGTTTGCTCAGAAAGAGCTGCAGAAGGTCGAGTTGTCGTCCATCGACATTCGCAATCCTTACCTGCCGGAACTGACGGTCGCGTTCTTGCCCACCATCTTCGTGGAATTTTCGCTTTCCGGCCTGGCACGTCAGGAAGTGGAGAAGATCGATATCCTGAGCCCGGTCTTGTATGTGGGGGAAGGGCTGTTTTGGTTTGTCGACTATCAGCGGCACTTCGCGGGGGAGAACGAAGGGGAGGCCTTTGGACTGGAGGGCGAACTGCCGGAGGAAGCTCCGTCAACGGAAGGGCCGGGGCGGGACTGGAAGATCAAGGAGATCAATGCGTACTATGGGAAACTGGTGATCGCGCCGACGGGCTATCCGATCGGTATTTTACCCTTTCCGTTCAGCGCCTCCACCAACCTGGAGAAGGGCGAGATTGCTCTGAACCTGAAGATTCCCGAAGAGCAGTACGTATACTCCTTTTCCCAATTGGGACTGGAACTGGAGCTCTACGGATTGAGAGGCGAAATTGCCTTCAACGTGCCGATCCAGCAGGAAAGCAACAACCTCTGGCAATACTTCGAGGTGGATCGCGCGGTGTGGAAGCAGTATGAGGCCGAGAATCTCAGCTTTGGTGTTACCTACGACATGAACGGCATCTACGGGAAGTTTGGCGGAGAAACCTACCGCGGCCGGGTGGACGGAGAGTTCAACTACTACCTGAAAGAAACCGGAAAGTGGGATGCGTGGATCGCCGCCACTGAGGTGGATACCGAGCCGATCACGGAAGTCATTGCGCCGGACAATTTCCTGATGGACGGGAAGATCAGCGCAACCCTGGTCAGCCAGGGCGTGGGCAAGGAACTCGGAGAAACGACCGGAAGCTTCGAAACCCTGACACCCGGAACCGTGAAGGTGACCAAGCTGAACGAAGTCATGAAAGAACTGCCCGAGGAATGGAGCAACCTGCAACACGAGTTGGTGACCTTCCTGATTGAGAATCTGAAAGACTTTAAGTTCGAGAAAGGGGATGGTGAGGTCTATCTGAAAGGGAGGGACGGTTACCTGACGCTGGATCTCACCGGCGAACAGGGGGAACGCGGACTAAAGGTGTATTTTCACGACGAACGAGAGAAAAAAGACGGATTGGCGAATGCAAGCGGCGAAGCGGCGTCTAAGGTAAGTGAGGAGGCAAAAAGTGAATAAAGCTTTCAATGAATCTGATTGGGGAAGAGCCGCAATCTGCGTCATCCGGTCCGTAGTCCTGGCCACGGTGGTGGTGGCTGGGGCTGGCTGCAATACGTTCGATGTAAACGTAGCGGCGGACGAACCGATCAAGGTGGACCTGAACATGGAGGTTCACGTGTATCAGCACGGCAAGGCGGACGAGGACGCGGCTGAAGCGCGGAAGAGCTACAAGGAAGTAACCACCAGCGTGCGCAACCGGATGGAGGAAGTCCAGACGCTGAAGGACAACCGGCTGGTGGGCGAAAATCACGAAGGACTGCTGAGCATCCGGGAAAAGCCGGCCGGGGAGTATGGCCAGTACGTGGAGAAGACCGTGAAGGCGGAGAACGAAGACCGGGAGTTTCTCATGAACCGGGAGGCCACGGAGCGCGGAATGTCGATGGCGGAGATCCGGGAAAACAGCTGGCGCCACCGGAACCGTAAGTCATTTCCCGGGGAATGGATCGAAATCGAAGGCCGTAAGCCGGACACCTATCGGTGGGTGCAGAAGGAGGGAAGTCCCGAAGAGGACGGCGAAACGCAGGACGGTGAAACCTCCGCCGCGAGCGGTTCGGCTGAATAGAATTGCGGAGCGAAGAAGGTGGGGCACCATCCCCCGCGCTTGGCGGCCAAGCAGGATGGGGAAGGCAGCAGGAGGAATTGTTGACGGCATCACGCTATCAACAAAACCGGATTTCTTCTTGTGAATGCGGCAGGGTTTGGTAAATCAGGCCTCTCTCTTACCCCCCGGCAGCAAATGGAATATGGCTAGGGAGTTCAATAAACCATTCAACCCACTATGATTGATTCCCAAGATCAAAAACCCTCAATGGCACTGTTTTGGGGCTGCTTTATCGCCCTGATCACCACAGCGTTCGCCTTCATCACCCGGGCCTTCATGGTCAATATTCCCGACCTCTGGCCCGCGGACTTCGGACTGAATGCCGTTCAAGGACAGGAGCTGTTTGGGGCCGGGATCTGGCCCTTCGCGATCAGCATCATTCTGTTCAGTCTGATCATCGACAAGATTGGCTACCGCACTGCGATGGTCTTCAGTTTTGTGTGCTACGCGATATACACCGGCATGGCTCTGGCCGCGTACTCAATGGTGAAGAAGGAAGGTCTTCAGGGAGAAGAGCTAGCCGCCGCTCAGGCGGGTGCATTCACCTTACTCTACTGGGGATCCGTGGTGCTCGGACTGGGCAACGGAACCGTGGAAGCCTTCATCAATCCGGTGGTGGCGACCATGTTTAACAAAGATAAGACCAAATGGCTCAACATGTTGCACGCTGGCTGGCCGGGTGGCCTGGTTCTCGGCGGTCTGTTGACCCTTTTCCTGGCGGACAAAGCGGCGGAAGATTGGCGCATTCTGATCTACCTGATTGCCGGTCCGGCCATCGTCTATCTGATCATGCTGATCAAAGCGCGTTTCCCGGTCAACGAGCGTGTTGCCAGCGGCACCAGCTATCGTGAGATGTTGGCCGAGTTTGGCGTGATTGGAGCGGCCATCGCGTTTTCTTTGATCTTCATGCAGTTGGGACAGGTCTTTGCCTGGCCGAAAGCGGTCGTGTGGGTCCTGGTCGCGCTGGTCGTGATTGGTTACGGTCTCTATTGCCGTTCATTGGGACGCCCCATCCTGATATTCCTCTGCATCATCATGATGCCCTTGGCCACCACGGAGTTGGGAACGGATGGCGCCATTACCGGGATCATGGAAGAGCCGATGATGGCGGCCGGTCACAACCCGCTTTGGGTGCTGATCTACACGTCGGCCATTATGATGATTCTTCGATTCTTCGCCGGTCCCATCGTGCATATGCTGTCGCCCCTGGGTCTTTTGGCGACCTGCGCGGTATTGGCGGTCGCCGGCCTGTTCTGGCTTTCCGGCGCGGAAGGCATGACGATGATTTTCGCCGCGGCCACTCTCTACGCTATCGGGAAGACCTTCTTCTGGCCTACCATGCTGGGTGTGGTCTCCGAACAGTGTCCCAAGGGCGGAGCCCTGACGCTGAACGCCATCGCGGGAATTGGGATGCTGACCGTGGGTATCATTGGTGGCCCGCTGATCGGCAGCATGCAGGAAACGTCCGCGCGTGACGCCCTGCAGGAAAGCAAGCCGGGTGTCTATGAGACGATCTCCGAGGCCCGTTCCTACGTTTTGGGCAACTACACCGCCATTTCGGATGCCAAGGTGGCCGCGCTGCCGGAGGCGGAGAAGGCTGAAATTACCGAAGTTGCCAAGACCGCGAAACAGGGTGCTCTGAAAAAAGTCACTATGTTTCCGCTCTTCATGTTGGTGTGCTACGTCATCCTGATCTTCTACTTCAAGTCGAAGGGCGGCTACAAAGCCCAGGTGCTGACCGGGCATGAGGCGGCGGACAAAAAGTTCACCGGCGGGGTGGAAGGTCCGGCCGACGCTTGAGTGCTTCCAAGACTCTAGCATTCATAAAATCCACGAAAGGGGCAGCCATGTGCTGCCCCTTTTCATAACATCAGATGGAGTGGAAGAAGGCTTCTGCTATCCATGAAAATCTATACTTATAAGAACTGTTCCACCTGCCGGAAGGCCGCGAAGTGGTTGAGGGAGAACGGGATTGAAGATTTTCAGGAGATCCCCATTCGTGAGACGCCGCCGTCGGTAAAGGAATTGAAGAGCATGTTAGAGTTCCTGTCGGGAGACATGAGGCGACTCTTTAACACCTCTGGCGGAGACTACCGGGAGTTGGGTCTGAAAGACCGTCTTCCGGGGATGCCGGAGAAGGAAGCCCTGGCTCTGCTGGCTTCTAACGGAAACCTCATCAAACGGCCTTTTTTAATGACGAAAGAGAAAGGTTTGGTAGGTTTTAAGGAACAGGAGTGGTCTGCCGCACTGCTGTCGTGAGCCGAAAAACCCCAGTGGCATCACGGTTTGATGATTGACGACTCTATGTCGAAACGTCAAAATCCTCGCCCCCACGAGGTGTCAGGACACGTATCCTGTGCTCCGTGCCACAAAGGTTTTCCCCTAGTAGAGAAATTCCCACCCATTCACTAATTTGTACGCCAACGAAGATTACCTGATCGAGCTGCTCGTCGAAAACGGACTGCTCACCGATTCCGATCTCGAAGGAGCCCGCCACAAGAAAAAAGCTCAGGAATCCCTCGTGGAAGCGCTGGTCAAGTCCGGCAAAGTCAGCGAGGAAGATGTCGCCAAGACCCTGGCTGTCAGTTCCAGCATGGACTACGTGGACCTGAGCCGGGTGGAACTGGAGCCGGAAGTCATTCAGACTGTCGATCCGGAAATTGCCAAGCGCTACAAAGTGGTGCCGGTCGGTTTCAACGGCACGCACCTGTACGTGGCCGTGGTCGATCCCCTGGACTTCGATACCCTGGACGCCGTCCGCCATGTGCTGGAGTACGAGGCGGAATTTGTCTGCGCCACGCCTTCCAATATTCGCCAGGCCCTGGTGGACTTTTATGGCGCCGAGCAGGTCACCAAGACCAAGAATCAGGATGGTTTTTCCATGCCGGGAGGCGATGGGAGTCCGGCCGAAAACGCGGACGCGCCCGTCATCAAGATGGTCCACCAGATGTTAATGGAGGCCTACCAGAACCGCGCCTCGGACATTCACGTGGAGCCGCTCGAAAACGACCTGCGTATTCGCTACCGCATTGACGGCACTTTGCATAAGGTGGCCAGCCACCCGCTCCGGCTTCTGTCCGCCATGGTCAGCCGCATCAAGATCATGACCGGCTCCATGAGCATCGCTGAAAAGCGGGTGCCGCAGGACGGCCGGATTCAGGCCTCGGTGGGCGATCGCGAACTGGACTTGCGTGTTTCCACCGTGCCGACCAACCACGGCGAAAGCGTGGTCATGCGTATTCTGGACAAGTCCTCCCTGGATCTGGGCCTGCCGGAACTGGGCTTCCTCTCGGACGACCAGGACGTCTTCAACGAGTTGATCCGCCTGCCAGACGGTATTCTGCTGGTGACGGGTCCCACCGGTTCCGGTAAAACGACCACGCTGTATGCTTGTTTGAACGAGATCAACAAGCCGGACCGTAAGATCATCACGGTGGAGGATCCGGTCGAGTATCTCCTTTCCGGGATCAATCAGGTCCAGGTGAAGGAGGACATTGGGATGACTTTCCAGGCCGCTCTCCGGGCCATTCTGCGTCAGGCGCCGAACATCATCATGATTGGGGAGATTCGTGACGCGGAGACGGCGAACATCGCCATCAACGCGTCTCTGACCGGTCACTTGGTGTTCTCCACCCTTCACACCAACGACGCGCCCAGCGCGGTGGCCCGTCTCGCGGACATCGGGGTGAAGCGTTTCCTGATCGCCTCCGCGGTGCGAGCCATCATGGCGCAGCGGCTCGTCCGGAAAGTCTGCAAGGAATGCGCCCGGGAGGGTCAACTGACCGAGAAGGAAATCAAATCCCTCCATCTGGATGCCGGTCAGATGGCGGAAGCAAAAATTCGCGAAGGCGAAGGTTGCCGGATTTGCCGGATGACGGGTTACAAAGGCCGGGCTGGTATTTTTGAAATCTTCCGGATCAATGAGGAAGTCAGCCACCTCATCAACCGGGATCTGACAACGCCCGCTCTGCGAAAGCGTGCGCGGGAACTGGGCATGCGCACCCTGCGGGAGGACGGGGTGCGGAAGGTCCTCAACGGCATGACTACCGCCGAAGAGGTGATACGCGTCACGATGTCTGACTTCGATTGATTCGCCACCACGGGAGCCGCGGAGATACCGGTTCCCATTTTTCTGAATTAGCTTACCCAACCCAAAAAATCTTCCCTATGAACGCCGAAAGTGTGGTGGACCTCCTCGTCACGCGCGAGATCATCGACCAAAACCAGCGCGACGATCTGATGTATGCCTACGAACAGTCTGGAAAAGACATCGTGGGTGTGCTGGGCGATTACCAGATCCTGGACGCCGATCAACTGTACCAACTGATCGCCGATGACATCGGCGGCTACTATCTGGACCTGGCCGGGTTTCAGCCGCCGCCGCAGGTGCTGGCTACTATTCCGGCTGGCACGGCCCGGTTGCACGGAGCCTTCCCGGTGCAGTTCACGGAAGACGGGCTCATCGTGGCCATGGCGGATCCGTTGGACGCTCACGCCATGGAGGAACTCCGTTTCTCCGTGGAGCAGCCCATCATTCCCGGCGTGGCACGCCCGGATCTCGTTCTCGGCTTGATCGACGAGTACTACGGAGGCGGCGGGAGCGAGGGCATGAACGACGCCCTGCAACAGCTTTCTCTGGAAGCTTCCGAACTGGACGCAGAGGACGCGGAATCCGCCGCGAACTCCGCCCCGATCATCCGCTACGTGGACTTGGTGCTCTACCAGGCCATCAAAGAGCGCGCGTCGGACATCCACTTCGAGCCTTTCGAAGACGACTTCAAGATCCGCTACCGCGTGGATGGCGCGCTATATGAAATGGCGCCGCCGCCCATGCACCTGCAGGCCTCCATCATTTCGCGTATCAAGGTGATGTCCAACCTGAACATCGCCGAAAACCGTCTGCCCCAGGACGGCCGCATCATGAAGACCATCGCGGACAAGCAGGTGGACCTTCGTGTTTCGACGCTGCCCACCCAACACGGGGAAAGCGTGGTGCTTCGTGTGCTGGACCGTTCCAACGTGCACCTGGATCTCGAGAAGCTGAACCTGCCTGGGTACATTTACGAGTACGTCAACGACACTATCCAGAAGCCAAACGGCATTTTCATCGTGACCGGGCCCACCGGCGCGGGCAAGACCACCACGCTGTATGCCTGCCTGCGGAAAGTGAACACCATCGACAGCAAGATCCTGACGGCGGAGGATCCGGTGGAATACGACATCGACGGCATCATGCAGGTGCCGGTGAACGACGCCATCGGAATGACCTTTGCCCGCGTGCTGCGAGCCTTCCTGCGGCAGGACCCGGACCGTATCCTGGTGGGAGAGATGCGTGACGTCGCCACTGCCCAGATTGCCATTCAGGCCTCGCTGACCGGTCACTTGGTGTTTTCCACCCTTCACACCAACGACGCCTCCGGGGCGGTTACGCGTCTCATTGACATGGGCACGGAGCCTTTCCTGGTGGCCGCCACGCTGGAAGGCGTGCTCGCCCAGCGGCTTTTGCGGACCATCTGCGTAGACTGCAAGGTGAGCTATCCGCCGAGCGAAGCGGTGCTCGCGCAGATAGGCCTCCGCCCCGACCAGATTGGAGGCAAACAGTTCAGCACGGGGCAGGGTTGCGATAGCTGTAACGACACGGGGTACCGGGGCCGGCAGGGTCTCTTCGAGCTGCTCGACATCACCGACCCCGTCCGGGAATTGATCATCGAGCGCGCCGCCACCGTGGTGCTGCGCCAGAAAGCCATCGAACTGGGAATGAAGACCCTCCGCGAAGATGGCCTTCGCTGCATTTACGAGGGGATCACGACGATTGAAGAAGTGCTGAAATATACCTGAAAACGCTCAAATCCCCCGGAAACAAGGGGGAAAACTGCTTTTCCTCATAGACAGTTTTTTCCAATCTCCCTATATTCAGGGTTGCCCCTTTCCCATTTAAACCCCTTTCCACCCCACATTGTTCTATGGCCAATTTTGAGTACATCGCGTTGGATGCCCGCGGCGAAGAGACCACTGGCACCATTCAGGCGAGCGACGAGGCGGATGCCATCTCTCAGCTTCGCAAGAGCGGACTTTATCCCACACAGGTAGCCGCCGAAGGTAAAGGGGGAGTCGGTGGTGGCGCCAAGCGCCGCGCCAAGAAATCACAGAAGAGCCGGACGCGTTCCCGCTCGGGTAAAGGGGGCAAGATCGGCACCAAAGTGCTCATGATCTTTACCCGGCAGTTGGCCACGCTGGTGGACGCCGGTCTGCCTTTGCTGCGCGGGCTGACGGTGCTCGGTGGCCAGGAAAAGAACAAAGTCATGGCCCGGACGATCAATCAGTTGGCGGACTCGGTGCAGAGTGGGGCGACCTTTTCGGAAAGCCTGGGCCAGCATCCGCGGATTTTTGACAAGCTCTACGTCAACATGGTGAAAGCCGGGGAACTGGGCGGGGTGCTGGAAATCGTGCTGACCCGTCTGGCGGAGTACCAGGAAAAAGCCCAGAAACTGAAGAACCGCATCGTCGCGGCCATGGTGTATCCGATCATCGTGATCATCATCGCCATTGGTATCTTGGTCTTCCTGATGACCGTCATCGTTCCGAAGTTCGAAAGCATCTTCCAGGAAATGTTGCAGGGCAAACCCCTGCCCGGAATCACGCGTTTTGTTATTAACCTAAGCCGGGGCTTCCAGGATAATATCATCTTCATTGTGGCGGGGTGTATTCTGGCCTTTGTGCTTTGGAAGGTCTTTTCCTCCACCAAGGGTGGCCGCAAATCCATCGACCGGATGAAACTGAACATGCCGCTCTTTGGCCCCGTGCAGTTGAAGAGCGCCATTTCCCGGTTTTCCCGAACCCTGGGCACGCTGGTTACCAGTGGGGTGCCCATCCTCCAGGCCCTGAACATCACCCGGGATACCGCGGGTAACCTGGTCGTGGCGGAGGCCATTGATAAAGTTCACGAAGCGGTCCGCGAAGGGGAATCCGTGGTGGCGCCCTTGGAGGCCAGTAAAGTTTTCCCGCCCATGGTCATCAGTATGGTGGACGTGGGCGAAGAAACGGGTCAGTTGCCCGACATGCTCCTGAAGATCGCGGATGTGTATGACGACGAGGTCGACAATGCCGTGGATGCCATGACGTCCATGATCGAACCCATCATGATCGTGATGCTGGCCCTCATTGTGGGGACGATCGTTGTCGCGCTGTTCATGCCGATGATTACGATCATCTCCGAAATGAACAACCAAACCTGATTCGCCCGCCGGGCATCCCCTTCAATTCGGAACGGGCGAATCCCCACCTCCAAGATCCAATGAAATTTAACACCCCCCGAAATATTCAAGCTAGCCGGCGCGGTGAGCAGGGCTTCACTCTTATGGAGTTGCTCATGGTCATCGCCATCATCGCCACGCTGGCTGGTCTGGTGGCCGCCGGTTGGCCTGGCATTCAGACCACCATTCGCCGTAACAACTGCGAGACCCAGCTTCAAGAACTCTCCCGTGCCATCAACGCCTACCAGTTGGACAACGGTATCTATCCGAAAAATCCCACTTCCGAACCGCCCGAGGAAGGTGCTCACGTTCTCTACATAGAACTGTCAGGCGACACCGATGGTGATGGCGAGGTGGATGAAGACGCGAAAATCTACACGGAGGACCTGGACTTCAACAAGAGTGTCAACCAGAACACCAACGTCGTGAAAAGGGACGGTCAGGGCCGGATTGTGGTGCTGGACCCCTTTGGGTCGCTGATCCGTTATCACGCGGATCCCCCGAACAAGCGTCCGATTCAGACCCGCAACCCCACCTTCGATATTTGGTCTCTGGGGGGCGCCGAACCCGGTTCCACCGATCCAAAGGACCTGTCCAAGTGGATCACCAACTGGGACTGATGATCTTCTGATAGCGGCTTGCCTCTGCTCCAATGAGGGAGCCGCTCTCGAACTTTACTTGATGGCCAAGTCCGCGGGTTCAAATCCGCGGATGCCATGCTTGACGAGGAGCTTCAGCAGCCGCTGGCTGTAGGCCTTGTCCGTCAGTGCGCCGGACGCCATGCCGGAGAGGTTTTTCTCTATGTGGCGTTCGATCATGTCGCTGATCCGGCCCGGGTAAGTCATGCTGATTTTGTTGCCGGACTTGTAAACGCTGAAAAGCGACCCGTCGTAAAAGACTTCGACCAGCCGCTGCCAGGAGTCGATCATGCGGTAGGTTTTCCGGGAGTAGTCCTCTAAATCCGCATGGATAAGGAGCGGCGTGCGGGCGGGGATGACATCCGCCAGGCGTTCCGCGCCCCACATGGCGATGAACAGGCCGGGGGACAGCATCGGATCCACAAATCCGAAGGCATCCCCCAGAGCTACCCAACCGGGGCCGAATCCCCGTTCCGCAATCAATTGGTAGTTCGTGTAAGTGAGTACTTCGCTGACCCGTTCGCGGTTCATCCCGGCCTTTTTCAGGCTGGGATTGTGCTTGATCGCGGTTTCCAACCGATCTTCCGGAGAGTCGCCTAGAGACTTCGCGATCTTCTTGTTCATCACGACGCCCACGGACATCCGGTCCTTCAGCGGAATCCGCCAGCTCCAGCCGCCATCCACCAGGCGGTCTACCACCAGTTGTCCGGCTGGTTCAGGAGGCTCGAAGCCTGTGTAGTGGGCAAAGTAGGCGACGTCTTTCCGGGGACCGACGCGAGTGGGGATGTCCAACAGGCGGGCCGCCATCCGGGCCCGCCCCGAACAATCGACGACCAAGTCGGGCTGCTTGCCTTCCCATTCAGGCACCAGGCCCAGGGTGTTTTCGTCCAGGTAAATTTCGCGGTTTCCGTTGCCGGAGGTCCCTTTTTTTATACTTGCGTGGACGGGAATCTCCCGGACCCCCGCCTTTCGGGCCCGGCGCGCCAAGATGGCGTCAAACGCCGGGCGAGGCACATTGTAAGCGTAGGTGGGGAGCAGGCCACGCACGGCATGGAAGCTCAGCGTGAATTCATCTTCCGGTCCGAAACAGAAAGTGGCGCCCGGTTTGTGGTTGCCGATCTCCGCCACTTCCTCCTCAATGCCCAAACGCTGGAAAATCGGGATCAAGGCGGGAATCAGCGATTCGCCAACGATCAGGTCGGGACGTTTTCCATTGCTGAAAAGGACGGTTTCGACGCCTTTTTCCGCCAGTAGGGCTCCCAGCGTACAGGCTGCCGGGCCGCCACCCACGATGGCGACTCGAGTTCTGGATGTGGCTTCGGAATTCACGGAACTTAAAACGTCACACACTCGGGTTTGGGGCCGGACAAAAAACTTGGCAAGCCTGCCTTATTTATTCAATGGATGCGGCGTTCGCGCAAGAGCGGGCACTTCGTACCGGGCAAACTCATGCCCGTTTGATCTTTCCGCTGGCGGTCTTCGGGAGAGCGTCCACCCAGGAAATCTTCATAGGCACTTTGTAGTGAGACAGCCGTTCGCGGCAGAAAGAAAGGATGGCAGGCTTTTTGGGAGGGTTTTCGGGATCGGCGGCTACCAGTTCAGCTACCGGCACCTGGCCCACTTGGGGATGGGGCAGAGCGCATACGCGGGCCTCCTTCACGGCGGGGTGTTCGCAAAGGGTTTGCTCCACCTCCTCGGCGAAGACCTTCATTCCCGCGACATTGATCACGCTTTTCAGCCGTCCGGATAATGTGACCGATCCGTCTTCATGCTGATGGCCCAGGTCGCCTGTGTGGAACCAACCGGCGTCCAGCACCTCGTCGCGCTTTCTCCAGGGGGACAGGTAGGCGTCAAACATTCCCGGGCCTCGCAAGAGAAGCTCCCCGGTTTTCCCGGCCTCGAGATTCGTGCCGGATTCATCCCGGATGGTGACTTCAAAACCTTGCTGGGGCCGGCCCACGCGCAGGGGATCGCTGGCCGCGGCTTCGTCATTTAAAAGCGGCAGACCCACTTCAATGATGCCCAGTCCCTGTGTGATGGGCAGGTCATAGCGCTCCTGAAAGGCTTCTGCCGTGGCTTTGGGAAGCGGCGCGGCGGTGGATACCGAGACCCGCAGCGCGGGCAGCGGGCGGCCCTCCGGGTAGTCGGCCAGTAAAGCGTGGTGGAAAGGGGAGCCGTAGAGCACGGTGCCTTTCTGGTCCCGGATGGCGGCATAAAGATCCTCCGCCAAGTGCGAGTCCACGATAACCGTTGTGGCGCCATGCAGCAGGTAAAGCACGATGGAAACCGCAAAGTGGTGGGCCATGGGAAGAATCCAAATCACCCGGTCGCCGGGTCCGATCTTTAGCCGGCTGTTGCAGGCCGTGACGCGAGCCAGCAGGGTGTCGTGACTGAGCACCACGCCCTTGCTCTGGCCAGTGGTGCCGGAGCTGAAACGGATGAGGGCTGGGTTCATGGCCGCCAGCGCGGCTTCGTCGTAGGTGGGTGGCGCGGGCTCCGCCGCCGTTACCCCGCGCAAAACAAGCGCGCCGTGGGTTCCTGCCTGGATGGCGCGGGACTCCTTTGCTTCCCGGTGCCAGTCCTGACCTTCCGCCGTCAGGAGGCGATCCAGTCCTGTCGATTCTACGAGGGCATCGCGTTCCCGGTGGGTTAGCTCGCTGGGAACCGGAACCAGGCAGCCGCCGCAACGCAACACGGCCAGTGAAAACAGCACATGCGCGAACCCATTGGGACAGCTTAGCCCCGTGAGTAGGGCGCGGCTTTCTTCTGGTTCGAACCAGCCGGTCCCGCGCAATGCCGCCGCCGCTTCGTCCAAGAGAGATTCCAGCTCTCCGTAGGTCAGGGTTTCCTCTCCGTGGACAAGAGCCATGGCTTCGCGGTCGCAGCTTTGGAAAATGTGATCGACAATATTCATCGGGTAATTCTTTCGCGGATGGCTTGGATTTGAGGGGCGGTTGCTTCGTTGTCAGAGGCCCGGATGGCGGCGGCGATGCCGGCTGCCTCACCAGTCGCCATGCAGGTGCCCATGACGCGGATCGAGGCCTGCGCTTCGTGCGTGGCGCCCATGCAACGGCCCGCCACGAAGAAGCGGTCACTTGCTTCGGCCACCAGAGAGCGAAGCGGAATTTGTGGTGGCTTGGGGCCTTGGGGAAATCTCCATTTCGGGCCGGTGGTTCGTTCCCGTATTTCCAGAGGCCAGGTGGCCAGGGCGATGCCGTCGTCGAAGGACTTGCCGCTCAAGAGGTCGTCTTCAGTTAGAACGTGCTGAGTGATCGCGCTACGGGATTCGCGGATACCGGCCCGGGCCGGCCAGTGGGTAACGTGGCAACCACTCAGTTCCGGGACGGCGGCGCGGAAATGAGACACCAGTTGGGCCGCGATCTCTCGCCCGGTGAATTCCAGCGCGGTCAGACACTCGGGGTTCAGGGGATCGTAAGCATCGTGCTCCCAGGACTGGCCGGGAAGGTCAATGGTGCAGAAGGCTTCTCCTGGCCGGGTGCTGGCCAGAAAGTGGGCTCCCATGGCTTCTCTGCTAAGCCGTCCGGCCCGCAGGCCTTCAACGATGGAGTGTGACAACCGCAGCCTGCCTTCGTCCTCCAGGCAGGCGGAAGGAACGCCGCCCAGGCCGAAGATGTAGGCCGGGCGTTGCAGGCGATCCGCGGCTGTGCGCTCGGTGGGGAACTCAGCCAGGTGAGCGGCCACGGCGTCGCCAGAGCTATCCACTAAAGATTTCGCGAAAAAGCTTTCCCGGCTCGAACGGCATGTGGTTTCGATTCGGAATCCCTGCTCCGCCGCGTCCAGCGCCAGGACTTCGGTGTGAAAGCGCACCGTCAGGTTTTTCTCTTCGCGAACTAAACGGTCGGCGGCCAGGGCGAACTCCGCCGGGTGGTGAAGCAGCACATCCAGGCGGCCCATCCGGCGGGGAGACTGGGCCGCGCCGGAAAGGAGCAAGCGCTCCGCGAATTCCCGGGGGAAACCGGGGTTCGCGTATTCCGCTCCCGCTTCATCCCGCAATAGGTAGAGGCCGCAGACGCTGTGGACGAGGGCACTGGTGGCCATGCCGCCGAGGTAGCCCTGACGCTCCAGCAAGATCGTGGCGGCTCCGGCCCGTGCCGCGCAGACGGCGGCCGCCATGCCGGCACTGCCGCCGCCGATCACGGCTACGTCGAAGGGCTGGATGGTGGAGGGGGCTGGAATCATCGAAAACGCATGCAACAAACCAAGGAACCCGAGAACCCGGAGACAGGGAACCAAGAAAGCCATGCATGATGGCGGAACTCCCGTGAAAATCCAAAGCAGGAATCGCGGGAATCCTTCACCGCCGCCGCTGGATCCTCGCCGCGGCTCAGGGTTCTCCCTTCAAAGCGGAGAGAAAGGAGTCCATCAGGATCTTCTGTTCCTCTTCGTCGATCACCCCGTCCCGCCACGTCATCGCCGCCGTCATGCAGCCATTCTTGGTGTTCACGAACAGCCCACTGCCAGGCGGATTGGTGATGGTGGGCACATGGTAGGCGTTGGTGACCGGCGCTCCGTAAAACTCCGTCAGGTTCGGCGCGAATTCTCCCGTATTGGAATGATAGAAGGAATTGAACTCGCCGCGCATTTGCCGGAGGAGGAACCACACGTACATGCGGGGCGGCATGCGGCGCATCAGGAACTGAAGCTGCCGGAAAGAGTCGCCGAGCCGCTCTTTCAACACCCGCCGGTGCTGTTCCGCGAACTCCGTGCACATGGCGGGCACGTCCTCCGCCATCTCCCGGTCCGCGCTGAAGAAGATCATGGAAAGCTTGTTCTGAAACAGCGGCCCCTTCGCTCCCGGTTTTCTCAACTGAACGGGCAGGCTGACCAGGTAGTTCTCAGGAACTGTCTGGCGATGTTCCCACACCCGGTGGTGGGCCAGCGTGGCACAGGCCAGGAAGTAGGGGGTAGTGATCAGTGGGCCGCATAGCTCCGCCGCGCGGGCATTGATGCGTTCCGTGTCCTCCACGGACAGGGGCACAATCTTAAAGCAAATGCGTCCCGCCGTGGGCCGCGGACCGCTGAGGCTCTTGAAAGGTTTGGCCATCAGCTCGTAAAAGCGCTTCACCATGGGGTAGGTTTGCCGCCACCGCTCGTGAAAGGGAACGTCCGGTCCGCCGGGGGGGATGATCTCGCCCACTCCAGACGTCACGTAGCTTTCTCCCTTGCTACTGGCCAGGGAGGCCATTTCGCAAGCTAGCAGCTCCGCTCCCACGCCGTCGAAAAGCAGGTGCCGCCACGTGAAAACCAGGGCGTAGCTTCCATCCCGCCGGGCCACCAGGTCGCACCACAGGTTGATGTGGCCGCGTTGGTGAAACTCCGCTTTCGAAAGGCTGAGACGATCGCTCAGCAAATCGTCCAAAGAAGGTGTCGTGGAAACGTTGCCCGGCTCAACGCCTTTCAAGGCTTCCTCGGGCGCGTCTTTTTCCAGCCAGAAGTGAAGAGGCACGGCCTCAGCGGGCCGCGAGGAGGGGTAGAGCCGTGGCGGCACGCCGGGCACAGTGTAGCGGCCTTCCCAAGTAATTACAGGGTGGCGTTCCACCATCAGGCGCATGGCCTGGCGCATGGCCTCCAGATCCGGGCAGCTTTCCAGTTCCAGGACGGACTGGCTGAGGTGAATGCCCTGGCCGCTGCGTTCCATGGCCCGCTCCATCGCCAGGACAAAGCTGTCCGTGTCGCCCATCGGCAGATGGGGGGGAAGGGGCGCCGGTTCGGTCACGGAAATCGCGAGGAGAGAGGTTTAGCCGGCGGCCTGCCGCTCCCGGATCAGCGTCGCGATCGCGCTGGGCGTTGAGAAATTTTCCCGGGAAAGTTTCGCCACCGGAATGGATACCCCGAATTCCTCCTCGATGAGCAGAAGCAATTGCATGATGGCCATGGAATTCAGTCCCGCCTCGAACAGATTGCTTTCCGGTCCGAAATCATCCTCCAGTTCGAGTAGGTCCTCGCCGATCAATTCAATCAATCGGGCCTCCATTCCGCTTACGGTATTCATCCTTACTTGTTTGCAGTGCCTATGGGTTAGCCGGTTAAAACGCTAGACTATTCAGAGCGCCGCTCCGGGGCGCAAGTCGTTTTGTTCGTTCCCGCCGCTGGGACGGCGCGGAGCTGTTGGGCCGCTTTCTGGCCGGAAGCAAAGCCCAGGTCCCAGCAGGCTTCGCTGATCTTTCTGTCGTGAAATATGCTCAGGCGCGGAGTCTCGGTTTCCACGATGACCACCTGCTTTCCCGCCGCCCGCATCCGCTGAAGGTGCAGGGAACGGATTTCGTTGGCGATGGTTTCGTGGGCGATGTTGAAAGAGCGGCTCATGTTCCACCAGGTGTTCTTCCATCCCGTGGGATGGGTAATGCTGTGGATAATGACGGTTCGGACGTCCGGTTCATTCAACCAGCCCGCGCAGGGATATGCATCCGCGATGCCACCGTCCCAGTACCGTTCGCCGTCGATTTCCTGGTGGGTCAGGAAGCCGGGCACCGCGCAACTGGCGATGATCCACTGGGCCAGATTGCCCTCTGACTTCCACTCCACCCGGCCCCGGGTCAGGTTCGTGACGGAAACGGACACGGGAGTGTCGCAGTCTTCCATCCGCTTTCCGTCCAGAAGGGAGTCGAGCAGCCTGAGGACTTTCTGTCCCGACATGACACCGGTAGTGCCCGGAAGGTTCAGGATGGCGGGTAAGGAGCGCAGGAGGCTTTTCCACTCCCACCAGTTACGTTTCAAGCGGGGACTGAGGACGATTTCTCGAATCTGTTCGTGGCTGGCCCCACCGGCCAGGAGCCCGGCCACGAAAGCGCCGGCGGAGGCGCCCGCCAAATGGCTGGGGCGAACCCCGCCCTCCTCCAGGCCCGCCACGAATCCCGCGTGCGTGAAGTAACCCAGGAACGAAGAACACAGGCTCACCGCCGGTTGGGCGGCCATGAAGGTGGTCTCAATTTCCGTCATGATTTGTCTGACCCCTTTTCAAAAAGGGAAGAATAGCGGCTCCGGACAAGCTCCAAATAACTGTAAACCCAAAACCCGTCAGAGACAGTAGCACAGCTTGTTCCGCCGGGACGCCCGCCAATACGTCTAGAATCTGCTTCATGAGCACTTCCCGCACCCCCAGGCCGGAAAGAGAGACCGGCACCATGGTGGCCACATCCACTGCGGGCATGGCACTGAAGACGTCCCTGACTCCCGCTGGAACCCCAAAGGCCCGTCCCGCGCAGAAAAAAGCCGTGTAGTGGAGGAGCAGGATGCAGAAAGAGATCCCGCAGCCCAGCAGCGAACGCCGCCAGTCCGAGAGAAAAATCCTCCAGATTTCACCCAGCCAGATGAATTTCTCCCGGAAGGGAATCCGCTTCGGCACGCGGCCGATGGCGGTCAGGTAAGTTCCAATCAGCGTCATGAGAAAGGTCAGAGCGCCACAGGCCACCACAATCCACATGAAAATAAATACGCTCGCCGTGGTGGGAGTGCTCAAAAACGCCTCCGCCCGAGCCGTGGCAAACACCGCCGCCGCGAAGAGCAGGGCAAAAAAACCGCTCAGGTGATCCGCCGCGATGGACATGAGAATGCGGCCCCGCTTCCCCGGATTGTCCCGCATCAGGTAGATCACCGTAAAGGCTTCCCCACCGATCACTCCGGGAAGCAGGAGATTGAAGAACGAGCCCACCAGGAAGATCGACCCCAGCCGCCGCCGGCCGACGCGGACATCCATGATAGCCAGGAACAGCCGCCAGCGGAGGATGTTGCACACAATGCCCAGGCCGCTGCAAACCAGCCCCAGCCCCACCCAGGACCACTTTCCGTCCCGCAGCAGCGCCATTACTTGGGTCCGCAGTTCCGGCTGGCGGAAGATCAGCCACAGCAACACCCCCGCCACCCCTGCGCGAACAAACCAGGCCAAGAGGCCGCCCGCCTTGGGGCCGGTCCGCTCCTCGCCTGTGTCCTCCGGGACGGCTTCTAGATCTTTCGCTTCTTCTTCTGACACGGTGACTGGCAGAGGGGACTGCGATTGGGCTCCCGAATTCCCGAGTGCCGGGAAACGGAAAAGGGCAGGCTTAACGGCACGCGAAGGAAGCGGCAAGCGGAAAAACGTGGCTTGGTTTGGGGAAGGATGCCCCTTGGATCGCGAATTTACGCCGGCCGGTATCCAGAGGGACTGCGGACAGCTTTCCTTGTGAGCGCCGCGAAATCGGCCATAATATCCCCCTCCGGCGGGGACGTGCCCTTGGCAGACCTCTCCGGAATAGGCATTCGGCGGGAAAGGAAGGAGAGCCATTCGGTCTCTTGACCAGTCCCGCCCGAGCTTAGCCGGCGTGGCGGAATGGTAGACGCAACGGACTTAAAATAGGGAAACGAAAATTTTCGTGGGTTTGCAAGGGTTTGCAAAGGGTTCGTTTTCAGCCACTTGAGTGAATTCTTGTTTGCGGTGTTTTGCACCGATTTTCGCCATTTTCCGCGCTTTTCGGGGTCTAACTGTATAAAAAAGGTGTATAAAAAATTCCCCCGGGTAACCCCAACGGACTTCCGCTTCGATACTCTTACGTTTTGGAGGATTTGAAGCCGTTCCAAGTCCAGTCAGCCGGTTCTAGGCGCTGCTGAAAGATCGGAGGTTTGTTTTTGAAGTTAGCCGATAAGGCTTTCAGTATGACGTCACTTGCTTGGTTCACTCCTCTCCGGATATTGTGATCTCGCGCATCTCCTTCGTCAATCCGCTCCATGAATCCTCCATTCACTTCGCTTGTAGATGGCGAAGCGCTTTTCCGTAGGTGCCATGAGGAAGGGAGTTGAGCGTTTCTATCCGTTGCTGCCTTTTCCTAGAATTGCGGCAAGCCTTTGCAGCCGCTTGATGGCTTGTCCCGCGTAGTGGCTGACAATCGCCTCTCCCCAGTTTTCGAGGGATTACTCGTGGGTTTCCTTTAAGTGGCTCGCGGCTCTTTCGGTAAGTAAATAGTTGGCAATCAGCTTCTATTCCTTGGCTGCCTTTACCGCCAGATTAACCATGTCCTTCTTGAAATCTCCCGTACCTTCAAAGTAGCGACCCTCTTTCAAATCTTCCCAACCTGCCATGATTTCGTTGTAAGTGCGGTAGGTGTCGCTCTCCATATCGCGCCTGATAAGCTCCCGAATGTATTCGCTGGGAGTTTCGTAAAGCCCCTTGCGGCCCACAACCCGTGCCACATGCTGGGCCAACGGTTCGGGTAATCGCGCGTTGATTCTATCTGACGCCATTTTAATCCTCCTTTTAAGGGGTGTCCTGTGTTTGGTTTTTCAGGTGTCGGAATAAATGTCGATCTTCTCGCCTATCTTCCAAAATTCCGGATTTTTCTAACGACTAAGCGTATTCTCAAGCAAGCGAGCCTGCGGCTCGCGTAGAAATCTTCGACGTACCAGCATCAGCTCTCTGGGCGGTTGTTGGAAGGTCAAGAAATGTCTTAATTAGCCCGAAAGCGACTTTTACGGAAAGACCGAGGAAATAGCTTGATCGGTTCCTACGAAAAGGGTAGCCGCATTCGTTTCAATTTCCCTGAGCTGGAATTTCGCCGCCTCTTGATTAAAAGCCGCACCGAAAAATTGCGTTGAATTTAGTTAGCAAACCTTTATTATCAAGAGGGATGGTAGAAGCCTTCCCTTTTTCTGACTCTGTTTCGTGCCGCTTAGTCTTGGATGCGGTGGAGAATGCGAGAATCGCGGTCCGGCAATTCCAAAGGAACCTGCGACTTGTTCAACAAAAAGCTCACCTGATGGCCGAGCCAGTAAGGACAAGAGTATCGGAGGAAATCATGATCGCTTTCTCTGATTTCTATCGTGCTTCTAGCCGTACCGAAGAGATTTGTTCCGAACTAGAAAAGATTGCGAGTGGCCAACTTAATGCCGACTTAGGATTTGTGACGGGATTAATGCTCGAACTTAGCCTGATCGAACGGCGGCCTAAGAGAATGTCCTACTTCATTCAGGCCGTGAACGATCGACGAAATCTTGAAGATCGTTCTTCCCCTCACTGGTTTCGGCAATGAGCTGATCAACTGCGATCCGGAATATGACATTGTGCGTATGGGTGTCGCTTTCCCTTAGTTTTCGTATCAGGCTTTTAAGCGAGGTTCCCACTAACACCACTGTATGTCCATACGGGGTAACATGACTTGGCTTCCTTAGAGGCAACGTATTGTGACTGCGAAGGTCTTCCGGAACCTCGCTGTAACGGTGAAACCATTTTTGAAACAACTGTAAGAGATAGACTTCGAGATGATATTCTCCTCTAGCACTGTTGAGTGGACTTTCTAACTCCGGAAAGATCGGAAAGAACAAGCGGTCCTCAGTTGCTTTGGAAAGTTCTCGTTCCTCGCGTGGGTCTAGTTCATCCCAAACCAAATTAATTGGAAAATCAGTTGTTTGGATTATCCGACTTTCAGAAATCTCTTCCAAACGTCTTTCCTGCCACGATCTTTTCTCGACCCAATGGTGGGCAGCTTCGGTAGCAATACAGTTTGCGAGATCAACCCAGGTCGCATTCTCAAGATCTTTACGAAGCGAATCGCTCAGATTTTTTTGCTCACGAATTTGTCCGAGCCATGCTTCGTAATCTCCTTTGAAACGGGCTTCGCGTTTTCCGCGCATCTTGTCGGATGGAAGCAGGTCCACGGTTGGCTTGGAGTGAACGTAAGAAATAAACGAAACGAGATTTTCAGCGAGATAGGTGTTCAAAGCGTAATGCTCGCGTTGATTCCACGCATGCGCCAAAACTCGCAATATTCGCTGCCGCTTACTTCGAAAGTCTGAGGCGAGTTTAAGGAGGTCACGCCTAGACTTGGTGTCCGTTGACGCTTCACCGTCCGCCTGTTCGATCGACCCATTCCATCTTCGATCCAGATTGCTCCAAGCTTGGAACAGATCCGCAACTTCTTGAGTGAAAAGTAGATCGGCCATAATGGGCTGTCGACTTAGGATTGACCTTCCCGCCGGCAATTGCCGGATTTGCAATTTTCGCAAGTTAGGAATAATTCTCAATTTTGTCAATGATTCATGCTTTTCGAAAAGCCAAATGAATTGGGCCTTTTGCGGAATTCTTGGAAAACTCCGAATTTTGTTCAATTGCGCTTGACAAAAGAACCGAGTCGTTTGGGGAAAGCGCCAAGATCACTTGATCCAGGTGATTTTTTGATACGGCGCTGAATGCTAGTTTTTCCCGTTCCGTGACGATCTCAGAAGTAGCTATATATCCGAAACCTTCTAATTACGGCTTGGTTTCCAGTTTATCGCCTATTCCTAAATCTGAGGAATAGAAAATAATTATCCGCAATTTGGATAAGTAACTCCACATCTATCATCTGCGTGGAAAATGCGCGGATGACTCATTAGACTGATTGGTGTCGTCAATGAATCACGTAGAAAGTCGAGTGGCTTTCACCACTTCGATTTATACGACACGAACCTAAGAGAATAAAAAATGAAAATACCCAATTGGATATTCAATCGCAGGAAGAAGGTGCCCGAAGTTCCCTTTAGGCATTCTGATGGTGTCCTGCCCGGCTGGAAACTAGAATGGCTATTGGTTTCCGAGCGAGAACTCCCCAGCGATGCTGAACAAGAGGAGGTCTCTCACGACGAGGCATGAGTGAACATTTGCCAGAAATAATCAGCCTCTGTCGGGAAAACATGGGAGGTGCATCCAATCGTGATGCTACCTCCCATGTTATTTTTGGGACTCTTCGAACCTTCAACCAATCTTTGTCTTTGAAAACGAGCGAACTGTTGGTAGCCAATTCTGTTCGAGGAACTAAACTAACCTTGGCTGGTTCTATATAAGATCAACCAGCGGTCTCGGGAAACTCAATCTCGATGTGGAATGTTTGAAACCGTTTTGGCTTTCCCGGGAGCATTGGATACCGTGCAATTTGTCGAAAGCTCTGGCCGTCAATTTCTGGAATCTAGGTCGATGGAACCAATGATATCCACGATCTTCGGCTAAAGCAGTCTGGACAGGAAATTCCTGCTGAAGAAGGTGTTATGGCATTCGTATCTCAATGATCTCGTCAACCTCCGCCGGCGCTTTCTCGCTGCTTCCTTTCCAGATGACAATGGAACCGGTGGCCGGTACGTTCATTTCTTCGAACCTCAGGATGTTTCTTCGGCTGATGATGAGCCGATGGGATAGGTCGGAATTCAGAGGAACGGCGATCGTTCGCGGAATTGCCGATGAATCAGGTCCGGCCTTGTTCCAAGCGCGGGTGCCGCTACAAATGGCGCAAACGCTTCCATCGGATATCTCGATGTCGATATGGAGATCGTCGTCGGTTCCAATCGTGTAGAGCGCGTCGAAGATCTGATCGATTTGTTCGAATTCAATTCGCACCGCGGTTTGGTTTTTCAAATCGATTACGCCACCTTTTATGAACTCTGGCTTCTCTTTCGGCTCGGGATAGGTGTCGCTCGTGTCTGGACGGGAGGTCTTGTCGCGGAAGAATGACCAGAAGGGATCGCATCGGGCGACTTCCGGCAGGTCGGTAATCGGTTGGGGAAGTTCTTTCAAATATTGCGCCCAAAATTGATGCCCTTGTAGATTCGCATGAAACCGCGCGAAATTGACCCAAGCCATGACCCGGTCTCTGGATAGGGTCGCCACGAGCCCTTCGGTGTCCTGATCTTTGATTTCCTGCAAGCGCGAGGTCCGGACGAGAAGCTTGGGAAGGTTTTGAATCGGCGTCAGTTTGGCTCCGGTAAGTGGATGCGTCTGGTCGTCGGCAATCTTCAAAGCAATCAGGTCGTGCACGCAGGCCATGGACACCCCAAGCCGGAGCGATTTGTCGACGCCGGATTGCGTTCTGTCCTCGATGCTTAGCAGGCTTTCGAGCTTCTTTGTATGATTGTCCCAGACATACCCCAGTCCGCCATACATTGAGGCAAGATGGAAATTCGCGTTCACTTCTTCCACTGCCGCCAGGTAGGCGGCATCGGTGGTGATGGGAACGTCATCCGCCCGAACAGCGGAAGAAACTACGGCAATAAGGCCGATCAAGCACACTTTCTGCGAAGAGTAAATGCTTAGCATAACGAAAGGCTAACATAAGAAATGAGCGCATTCAAATTAGGATCTTCCGCATTTTTTTCCCGTCTTTCTTGGAACATAATGACTCGTGTTTTATGGTCGAAACCAGCCGCCCCTGGTTCAAGGGGACGTTTCCAGTCTGGCTAAGGCTTTCTCATCGAGCGAAACGTCCTGAAGCTTGGAGGTAGCGATGTCGAGCATGCTCCATCTGCCAAAGGCTTTGAAGAGGGTTTGACCCGGTCTATCAAAGAAGATCTTCGACACGTTGTATCCTGGCTTTCCGCTCGCCGTTCTCGCGTAAAGCGGTTGGGCGTAAACCCGTTTCAGGCTGTCTGATTCGCCCTCTCGGAAAAACCAAGTGCCTCGGGCGTTGGTGTCGGCAACATCCACCACGAGAAACATGGTGTTATTCCCGAGCCATTCGATGCCGCTGGTGGGATTACCGGTCGGTACCGCTTCGGCTTTGCCTGATGTCGTGTTCAATAGCTGGAGACCGCTGACGGAATCGGCGATCAGGAGTAACTTGCCATCCGGCGAAGCCGTCAAAATCTGTATGGATGCGCGGGCTGAGGGGTTCTGATAGATACCGGCCATCGACTTTGTTTCATGATCGTAAACCACGATCTGGGCTCCCAGAGCGAGGGCGACGCGGGACCCATTCAGCCAGGCCAGCCCCTGGTTTCGTGGCCATAAGCGTTCGACCGGATATTGGGCCAGTTCTTTCGTATCCGTGTTGAATACCGCGACCGCGGGCGGGCGGGTGAGCACTTGACCCACCACCAGCTTACGGTCCGGTGACGTCGAAATTTCCGTGGGCAACTGGCCTGAACTCGTTTCCCCGGTCTCCAAATTCACCCAAATGAGTCCCAGCCGGACGTCCCGGTAGAGCAACGCTTTGCCGGTCGCGCTGATCAGTCTTCCCCTCAGCGGGCTGCCTTGGAAATACCCCAAATTGGTGATCTGCTTTTCATCGGTGACCAGAGCCTGTTTCCAATCGATCTTTCCGCGCCAGAGATCGCCTTGTTTGACATAGATGCCTTCGCTCAAATCCGGCGTCAGGTAGCCGTCGAAGCTTTCCCGGCTGGTCAGCCACAACGCGCCCAGAAGTTTGCCGTTCAGATCGTAGGAAAAGAATTGGTGATTCGCTTTCACCACCAGAACACCTTCCTCCTCTAACAACATTACCCGGGTGCCTTCGTGGATGGGCGAATTGAGCCAGTGCGCGGCCACCAATTCAACCCCACTGTCGCTGATTCGGTAGAGCGAATCACTGCCCAGAAACATCGTGGCCGGGTCGATCTCGATAGGGTCTTGTTCCGCCGGGGCGGCTGGCGCCGGAACGGGAATCGGTTCGCCTGGCGCCGCGGCCGGCTCTCTTTCGCCATCTATTGTTGTCGCTGCCGCCGGCAGCGGAGCAGGAGGTTGGCTCTGGCTGGCGAGCTCCCGTTTCTTGGCGTTCCACCAGAAATAGAAGAACACCGAACTACCGCCCGCGATCGCCACGGCCAGCGCCCATTTCGGAAACCGTCTGGCCAACTCGCCGATCATTCCGCGGTTTCTTCTTCCCCAAATCCCTCCGGCGGGGTGATGGCAATCCCGGCGATATAGATTTCATTCGCTTCGTGGTCCTCGAAGTCCGAATCGGCCTCTTTGACCCAGGCGGCGCGCTTCGACTTGATGGCGTGAAACAGCCGTTCGCCCAACCGCCGGCCTGTCAGGGTCACCAGGAATTCGCCAAATTCCAGGTCGAGCGTCCCGGAATCGGGATCGAAGTTAAACCACGTCAGGTCGCTATAGGAAAAGCACGACTTCAGCCCGTTCCGGAATCGCAATTCCAGAAAGCTTTCCTGCAAGCCTTCGCCCAGCAGGACTGAGAAAAACTTGCCTTCCTCCTCGCCGGACGGAGCTTCGCCCCGGCGCTTGCGCTCTTCGAGAATGTTTTCGATCGTGTTGCTCATCTCTCCTATTTCTTTGGTGTCGGAGGTTTGATGACTACCGGCTTCTTAGCCGTTAGGGAATGGTCCAGCCCTTGTTTCTTCATTCGCTTGGCCCGGTCAGGCGATCCCTTCGGCTGCTTCTTCGAGCTCAGGTGGGCATGGCGGAGGGTATCGGTCACCTTCCGCTGTTCTTTCTTGGGAGTGAAATCGACCTGCTGTCCGCTCATCCGGGCTTTGACTCTTTGCCGGTGGTCGGTCGCCTGAACGGGTTTATCCGTCTTCATCGAGTTCTTGACGCTCTGCCGCAGGCCGACGGCTTTCAGGAAGGCCCGGCCTTTGGCCTTGCCTTTGGTTTTGGATTGATCGGGATAGCCAATCGCTCGGTGCCGTCCCGCCGCTCCCTTTAGTCCGCGGCGCATTTCCACGTAGTTGGCCCATTGTTTGCCGGGCTCTTTTCCGGGTTCCGCCTGCTTGCGCTCGGTCATGATCCGGTCGACGAATGACTTGGCCTCGTCCCGTGCCCGGTGTTTCGCCACCGCTTCGCGCCAGTGGTCGCCGGAAAGTTCTTTTCGCATGACGGATCGGATTTCGGGTGAGTCAAATTCGGCAACTTCCAGGGCGGAGGTCCGGGCGGAACTGATTCCCACCGCTTCCCGCAGGGCGGTCCGGTCGTCGGTGTATATTCGGACACGTTCCTTCCCCCGGCTCACCGAAACGTAAAACTGCTCACGGTTACTTGCCAAGTTAAAAGATTCGCTCGATTGGGCAATCAAGACATCCCGCACGCTCTTACTTTGTGAGGCATGCGAAGTTTGGCAGTAGCCATAGTCGAAATGTCCGTCCCTCTGGGAAATCACCGCGCCGGTGGTTAGCTTGATGTCGCCGCTCCGGGTAAATCCCGCCACTTCGCGCAAATTCCCGTTGCTGTGCCGTTTACCGTTTTGGCTGAAGCCATTCTTCGTAATCCTGATCCGGTCGCCACGCGCCAGCTTGATCGACTCGGGGGCGAACACCTGGAACCGGTCAGCCGTTTCCAGGGAAAGTTCCCGGTTCTTACCGTTCTGGTCGCGTACCATGACGGTTCCCTTGGCGTCCAGGTAGTCCACCCAGAAGCGTTCGCCTCGGGTGATCCCGGCCGCGTTCTGATGGAACTGCACCATCAGTCCGGGCTCGTAGTTCTCTGGCTCGCGCTTGTCAGCGGCTTCCCAATGCAAGTCCCGGTAGCGCGGAAACTCCCGCTCCTGCTTGAGCCGGCCGCTTTCCTTGAGCCTTTCCCGGATCGCCTCCGTGGCCAGCCGGTTTTCCCGCCGGGTAGGGGACACCACCAGGGGCACTTCTTTCCGTGTGCTTAGGGCCAGGTAATCCTCGGCTAATTGCCGGTACCGTTCCCGGTCTTCTTCGATTTCCCGGATTGCGCCCAGCCGGTCCAACCGTTCGAAAGCGGTGGCCAAATCACCCCGGCTGAGGGCGGCCACCGCCGATTTGTAGTCCTCCGGTTTCTGCCGCCGGATCTCGGTGATCTCGGCCACCCGCAATCCCGCAAACTGTTGTATGGTCCGAAACGAATCTCCGCGTGAAACCGGCCCGTGCTGTTTGGTGTCCCCGGTCAGGATGATCCGGGTGGTTGGCCCGGCGGCTTCCATGAGTTGAAACATTTCACGGGTGCCGAGCAGCCCGGCTTCGTCGACCCAGATCACCTGGCCGCGGGCTCTTTTCTGAAGTTTCGGGTTGTGCAGGAAGTGAGAAACGGTTTCGGCGGTCTCAAACCCAGATTCGCGGAGGGTTTCCCGTGACGCGCTGGCCGAAGGCGCGAACGCGAATACTTTCCGGCCCCGGCCTTGGATTGCTTCGACTACTTCCGCCATGGTGGTGGTTTTGCCGGTTCCAGCGCCGCCCCGGATCGCCATCACCCGGTCATTGGAAAGCAGCAGGTGCTCGACCGCGCCGATCTGTTCCTGGGAAAGAAACTCTCGCCGGGGGCGATACGGACCGTTCACGAGAGGGGCGTGGCGGCCCTTGCCGGAACGGACGTGGGCGATCAACGCGATTTCTTCAGCCAGCACGTCGTGAGTGGTGCAGAGCATTTCCCCGTTTACGTTTTTCTGGATGATCCGCCGTTGGTCGAGTTCCGCCCGGATGTCCTCTGGCGTCACGCTGCCCACTCCGTGGCGGAGAGCCGCTGCCTGTACCCGGTTGGTTCGAGCCACGGAATCTCGCGCGAACAGTTTTTCGATGGCATGGTCGAGCGCTTCGGCGGGGGAGGGGCCGGGCTTTTGACTCTTCCGGCTGGAACCAAGTTTTGTCAGGGCTTCCCGCTCGTCTTCGGTCAGCCGGACTTCCCAGGCTTGCTTCAGTTCGTCTTTGGAAAGGCCGTGCCGTTTGCCTTCGCGGGTCTTGGCGCCCAGTTTTTCTTTCTCCTTGGCTTCGGTAATGCCCCGTGCATCGGCCTCACGCTCGATAGCCGCCGTCCGCCGCGAAAATTTCTGGATCAGTGAATCCGGCACTCCGGCGATTTCCCAGCCCTGGCGAGTGCGCCGGATTTCGTAGCCGAGATCGTTGATCCGCTTGGCCAGCCGGGCATGGAAGGAGGCTTCGTGCAGCGGCATGTCCCGCTTGGCTTCGGTGATTTTGGCGGCTTTCCAGCGGCCTTCCACGTCATCCAGCGTCGTGTTGAAAACGAAGGAATGGATGTGGAGATGTGGATCGGGAATGCCGCCCACCGGTCGCGCCGTCTGGTGAATGAATTCCGCCCAGGCGAGGTTCCCAGTCCAGCGGTCGAAGTTTTCGCCGCCAGCTCGTACCCGGGTGGAAATCTGCGTCTCGATTTCCCTCATGGTTTCAGCTGCGGATTCCCGGAACGCGGCCACGATCCGCTGGTCTTCGAAGAGGGCGTGGATCAGGCTCAATGATTTCGGCCCGTGGAAATTGAAATCCCAGCCGGCTATCCGGTCGGCATCGTTGCGCGGCGTCAGCTTCTCACCGGTTTCAGGGTGCAGGTTGTCGCAGAGCCGGGCGAAAGCTTCCTCGGTGACCTCACCGGACAGCCCAAGCAACGCGGCTCCTTGGCCGCGCCACAGCCCGATGATCTCATCGGTGTAATAGTCAGCGCGCTTGAGCCCACTTCCAAAATATTCCTTGGCGCCACCGCCACGGCTGGCAATCACCCGGATCATGCCCGAATCCTAACCCGAAAACTCCGATTAGGCGACCCTCTGTGTTGCCTCCTTTGTTGTACGGCAGGTCTTGGCTGTCGAAGTTTTGAGGTCTCTTGATCCCTGGTTCTTTGACGCCTCTGATGATTTTCCCACTTGGGATGGTTGGGAGGTTTAGCCGCCGCGCGGGGCAGTCAATGCCCGGCCCGCTCCGAATGTCCGTGTTGGGCATGACAACGCCCCGCTGTCCCGGCGGCTCGGCACGCTCCCAATCCCATGAGGGAGAAACCAACAAAAGGAGTCTTTATGAATGACCAATCAACCTCTAACAAACCGGCGGCGGTATTCCGCTACGGCAACATCAAGGCAACCGTCTGGGGCAATCAGACCGAGCACGGGCTGCGATACAGCATCAAGCTCACGCGTTCTTACAATAAGGATGGCCAATGGTCCGATACGGACTCTTTCGGACGTGGCGACCTCTTCAAGGCGATTGAGGCCCTCCGCGATGCCGGGCGATTTGTCCTGAGTGCCAAATCAGGTTCCGCCAGCTCTGACGTCCAGGCGTCCGCGTCCACCCCACCGGGGCAATACAATTAGCTCCATATCCACCCTGCCTTCGCTACGGAGGCAGGGTTTTTACTCAATCCTCAAACCAAAGGAGAAAATCATGAGGAACCACTTTCCAATCTATAACCTTGCCAAGTCAATCATTCCCGCTTCCAGGCGTTACAACCGGTGGGGCAGCAATCGCTACCGTGGCAATTGCGATGGCCGTTTGTTTGCTGACCTGATACTGCGTTATGGCGCAAAGTCTGTCGCCGACCCAATGATCGGCTCGGGCACCACCGCGGACTGCGTCCGCGACCTGAACGCTCACGGTGCGGGCATTCAGTACTGGGGCGGCGATCTCAACCAAGGTTTCAATCTCGTCACCGATGACATTCCCGGGATGTTCGATTTCGTTTGGATCCATCCGCCCTACTGGAATCTCATCCGCTACAGTCAGCGTGAAACCGATCTCAGCAATGCCCCGACCTATGAGGTGTTTCTGGAACAGCTGACCGTTTGCCTGGAACGATGCTATGCGGCTTTGAATCCGGGTGGAAGGCTCGCCGTCCTGGTCGGTGACATGCATTGGAAGGGAAAGTTCATTACGCTGACTCGTGATGTGCAGAACCTTGAAGGTAGGGTCGGCCAGATCCGGGCCATAATTGTCAAGGCAATGGCAAATTGCTGGAGCGATATCAACGCCAGCCCCCATAGGGGCACATTACCACTCGATGGAATCAAGGTTCGCCACGAAACCTGCATCGTTTTCAGGAAACCGAAGCTCTGACCGTCCGTATAGGCCGCGTATTGCGGCGCGGCCTTTCTTTCCATTCAAACTTCACAAAGGAATACTTACCTGACTCAACAAATTGTCACTGCTTAGCGTGAAACGATGCGAAGCATTCGCTCGGATTGCCGAGCTTCACTGGAAGAATATCTCCGGCTATCCGCCATTCTGCGTACCGGTTTTCTGACTCGTTTACTGATGGCGGTTCCGATGCCTTCTCCTGGTTTCTCCCCGTTGGGTTGGATTGGGCCTCTAGCGGCCTGACGTGGCGGTTCAAGTCCGGGCCCGCTCCATTCGCTTCGCTCCCGTGTTCTCCCTTGAGCCGCCACGCCGGACGGCCGCTTCTCCGCGCCCCAATCCCAACGGGGAGAAACCAAACGGAGAAAAACATGAAACTACTCACGCAAGCCATCGAAGAACAACTCATCTCAAACCATTCACGTCAGCTCGCTGCCCGAAGCCGGGACGAAGTCATCGACTTCAAACCCGTCGTAAAGCTTTTCACGCCTGATGCCGGCGCTACTTGGCTGCTGACCGAACTCGATCCCGATCCCCGAATTGCTTTCGGGCTTTGCGATCTCGGCATGGGCTGTCCCGAACTGGGCTACGTTGCCATGGTCGAACTGGAAACGATCTGCGGCGCCCTCGGCCTTCCGGTCGAGCGCGATCTCTACTTCAAAGCCGATAAGACGCTCTCTGAATATGCGGACGAAGCGGCCAAGGCACAGCGAATCCGGTAGATCGCCAGACTGCCTGACGGCGGAAGACGTTCTGTCCTTTCTGGGATGGAACGTCTTTGTCGTGTAAGGCCCGGCTCATCGTCAGGACTCAGGCGCTTCTCCGGTCAGTGAATAACTCGTGCTTCGGCCTCCGGCTTCATTTTTGACCAGGATCCCTCGCTCGATGAGAACCCGGATATCCCGAAGCGCGCTGTCCTCGGAACATTTGGCGATTTTGGCATATTTCGACGTGGTTAGTTTGCCCTCGAACCCGTCCAGCAATTTGTTGAGAACCTTACGCTGCCGTTCGTTGACTGGCTGACGGTTTATCTGCTTCCAGATTCGCGCTTTGTACAACACCCCGGATAGGGCTTCGTCCGACTTTTCCACCGCCCGGCCCAGGCAGCCCAGGAACCACTCCAGCCAGGTAGTGATATCTAGCCCGTTGCGCTGGGCTCGTTCCAGTTTCAGATAGTATTCTTTACGCTCCGCTTCGATCTGGGAAGACATGCTGTAAAACCGTTCCGCCGTGCCGTCGGCCCGAGCCAGTTCGAGATCCGCAATCGCCCGGCCAATCCGGCCGTTTCCGTCCGCAAACGGGTGGATCGTGACGAACCAGAAATGGGCGATACCGGCTTTGATTACCGGATCGATACCGTTCTGGCTTTCGAACCACTCCAGAAAGGTCTTCATTTCTCCTTCCACTTTCTCCGCCGGAGGTGCCTCAAAATGCACTCTCTCCCGGCCCATTGGCCCTGAGACGACCTGCATGGCTCCAGCTTCGGCCGGCCGCCATGCGCCTGTGGTAATGCGTTGCATCCCGCTCCGTCCGGCAGGGAACAGCGCCGCGTGCCACCCGAACAGCCGTTCCTCGGTGAGCGGCTGGACATGGTTCTGGGTCGCGTCGAGCATCATCTCGACGATGCCTTCCACGTCGCGGCTTGCTGTTGCCGTGCCCGCCGTTTCCAATCCCAGACGCCGTGCAATGGAAGACCGCACCTCTTCCGCGTCCAGCTTTTCGCCCTCAATGGCGCTGGACTTGACCACATCGGAAGTGAGGGTCGTCAGCTGAGCTTCCGAGCGCAGGTTAAATCCCAGGCCCTCCATCCGGCCCAACAACCGTCCTTGGCGGTGACGGACATCGGCCAATAGGGGAGAGAGCTTACCCGCGTCCCAAGTCAGCTTCGGCCAATCGGGCAGTTCATGAATATACCCCATAATCTCCGCTCCTTTTGCGGTGATTATAGCGGAGTTTTCCCTTAAAGGCAATATTCACCGCATCATGTGCGGCAAATATATCAGATTTTCTCCGCAACTGTTGCGAACCGATCAAGCGGGTTGACTGGCATTTCTTTTTTAGCTAAGCTTGAACTCTGAGGTGCGGTCTAACCAGCCGCATAGCAACGATGCACCTCGGCACTCTGCCGAGAGGGCTGCCGAATACAAAACCCGCAAGGGAAATAGGCAGCGGGCTCGCTATGCGGCTTGGTTATCTCTCGGCGCCATTCCGCCGGGATGCCCACCCTTCACAACCAACTGATGGAGGCATGAGTGAATTTTATCCAAACCGCCAACGGCCACGACCTGGCCTGCGGCAAACATCTGAAAATCTGGCGCACCGCGCATGACATGACCCTTTTCGAACTGGCGGAGGCTTCCGGGCGCAGCTACCAGCAAGTCCAGAAATACGAAGCCGGCCGAAACCGGATGAGCGTCGGCGTCTATTTGGCCTACGCCGAACTGTTCAGCGCTTCCGCCATGTTTCT
The DNA here is from genome assembly GCA_030427505.1 of Verrucomicrobiia bacterium. Classification (GTDB taxonomy): domain Bacteria; phylum Verrucomicrobiota; class Verrucomicrobiia; order Verrucomicrobiales; family DEV007; genus JAUICH01. The sequence goes on along the minus strand of JAUICH010000015.1, from coordinate 14,046 downwards.
GCCGCGCTTCCCCCAAGCCGATATGGAAAAGCTCCGTCTCATCGCCCGTCTTGACCAGCTTTGCTCCCGTTTCGGGACGGGCCCCGTGGAGGCCGCGCTCGACGCGCTCCTGCGGCTCGATTGATGCCTCTCAGCGCGGTTGGCTTTCGGTTTCCAAGCACACCTCCGCTTCTGGCTGGTTCCTGCCCGTCACTTTCGGTTGGCGTCCAGTCCTAGCAATGCCGGTTCGCCGTTCAACCCATTCGGGTTCTCCACTTCGTTCCGACCAAAGGTGACCGGCGCACCTGGTCGCATTGCTTCTCCTTCGTCCGCCCCCTCAAGGTGACGGGGCATCAGCCAATCAAAAAGGAGATGTCTTATGACTTTAACCATGACTGAAAAACAACACTGGATGGAACGCATCGATACCCGCTTCCGGACTGAAATCGAAAAGATCAAAGAGAAGGACCGTGAGTTCTTCGAGAGTGTGAACGCGGAAGTCCGTCCGGCCGCCATCGAGAGCCTCGGTATCACCGAGAACAAGGCGAAAATCGACGCCTTGGAAGCGAAGTACCATAAGGTCCGGAATGAACTGTGGATACTTCGGGATATGACCGCCAACAAGCTCCTCGGGGGCGCCGAAAAGGGCAGCTACGGTTCAGATCAGATAATCGAAGGGGCTATTAAAAGGGCGATTCCCGCGGTGAAAGAACGCCTCCTGGCGAAGCATTCGCTCGGAAAGCAGGTCCTCGAAATCGAAAAAGAAAAGGGAGCTCTGCTCGACGCGATGTGGTTGTCTACTTCCCTGCGGCAAATCCGTGAGGTCTGGCAGCAGGTGGACAAGCTTCTCGGCGCCAGCCCTTCCGAGTTCCAGACCAAACTCTTCTCAAGGAAGAAATAGGGACGGTTTTCGCTGGGGAGGTCTTCCGGGGCCTCCCCCCTCCTTTTATGCGGCGGTCTTGCGCGGGACTTCACCGTCCTCCGGCTGCCGGCCAGTCCTCCACGTCGCTTCCGTTGGCGCTATTCCGGTTCCGGCCATTCGCTGTGCTGGGCCGGGTTCCGCATCGCCCCAACCGAAGCTCCCCCTTCCGCCGCGAAGCTACGAGGACACTGCCGGGGCAGAGTCCTCCAAGCCGCGATGCCTCCTCAATTCCGTTGGGCTTGCTGTGGATCGTCTTTCAGCCTGTGTTTCTGTTCCGACGCCCGTGCATGCCTTCGCCCGAAATCAATCCAGATGCCTTTCCATTCTCACCCGTGATGCCCGATAGCTGGCTCCGGATTCCCGCCGAAAACATCCTCAGATCGCGCTTCTTCTACCCGGTTGAATCTCTCTGAAATTTCCTTCAGACATCTGCCCTTAACACTGCTTCGCAGGGTTAAGGAGATTCCTTCGACCACACTCATCTCGATCCTGCCGCACCGGTACTACCGATGGAAATTCGTTCAGAATTGTTTACTAGCGGCGGCGTCTTATCCTGTCCCATGAGGGCAAAACGGAAGGATGTCATCTTGACCTACCTGGGCTTTGACCGGCTGGTTTCCGCCAGCGATGTCGAGGTCATCCAGGCCATGTACCAAACCGTTCGAAGCGTCAAGCAGCGCCTCTTTCCTCGGGGGCTTAGGCCAAACAAATTCCAAGTCACCAGAAACCCTCGGCTCATAACCGTCCGTATGTTTCAGGATTCCAAACACGGGGAGGTCGAGGTCGGTTCGTTTTCTTTCGCTGCGCCGCCGAACTTCGGGCTTCGGGCAGTTAGGACATGAAGGGGCTCCCTCTGCCTGCTTCCCCGGTCATAAATCTGTAACAAAAACCTGCTAAGATGAATCGAGTGGAGGTCGAAATTGTCTGAGCTGGATGTCGCGGAACATGAAAAACTGAGAAAAGCCGTTGCGGAAATCGAGGGCCTAATTGCGGGTGAGGGCGTGGGAAACCTCCCCAGTGCATTGACGGCTTTCGTTCGGAATGCGCGAGAACGAATGGCTGCTCTAGAAGAATCCGGAGCAGCTTTTGCCAGCACGGACCGCAAGAGGGCAGACGACAACGAGAAAAGCACCGTTGCCTTTCTGTTACAACAGGAGGTCCGTTTGAACGCGGCCGAGCGCGAGCAATACGGACGGTTCCTCGCGAAGGATTTCTTCTCGAAATCCGACTTCGGCGCCCTGAACGAATTCTACGGAGGAGCCTGGGACAAATTGACTGAGGAGGGAAAAACCCAAATGAGCCACCGCCTTTGGGAAGGTATCCGCCGCGGCGAATACGAATTCAGCGAGCTTCCAGACAACGTGAAAAGGAGGGAGGCGGAGCTAATCTACGGGCTTCTCACCAATCCTGAAAAAACACCAGAAGGTTACCAGAACATTCCACCTGAAGACCGGGAAGAATTTGTCCAGCAATACGAGGCCGGTAATCTTGAAGCCGCCTACGAGATACTCGACCGGGAGGGTTTCGTGGAGAATGTCTCGAAATCTGCGGAGAGGCCAGCCATTGAACGGTCTGTTAAGCAGATTGAGATCGGGAAAGGCTCTATGATTTCCCAGGCGAATTCCCGGGATGAAACGGCCGCACCAAAAAAACCGGTAGAATTGGCGAGCGCCAAATCTGAGGTCGCTGGCTTCACGGTTCCGGATTGAGACTACTCTTGCTCGAGAGCGCGTTCTTGAATTGCCATTTCAAACTCGGATGATGCCGCTCTGCCAAGATCGAATACCACTCGTTGTATCCATTCCTTCAGGCTCGTCGCTGTTTCCTCAGAGAGCCCACGGTCAAGGTGACCAAATAGGATTTCGAGTTCGTTCCGCAATTCGACCGAGTATCTCACCGCGTCGGATTGGTCGATGGATTCACCACGTTGCCCGGCGAAAACCCGCTGACTGAGAAGTGACTTGCCATAATCGCTCAGACGGTCGTGTGGGCCGTCGTAGAAGGAATCGAGAACGGCAAAATCTTCTTTGGTGAACCGCTGTTTTTGGATCAACGATTTGAAGACATCCTGTTCGGAGGGAGAGAGGTCTTTCTCCCGCCTTGCTAGAAAACCTGACTCGTCACCTAAGGAGAATTCCAGCAATTCGTCTTTCAGTTGTTGAAAACCGATTTGGCGCTTTTGGCCCGAGACCATGTCTTCATAGACGAGATCCTGATGCCGGTTGAACAACAGGACAAGCGACGTGCCCCTTCCATCCTCGCCATCAATGGCCAACCGCATCAGCCGGCCCGAATCCTTCGCAAGCCGTTCGAGCTTCAAGTTCCGTGCTAATTCATCCCAGTTCCGGCACATTTCGTCGACGTATTCGTCCGTCATGTAAGCCGGCAGGTAGGGGATCATTTCTTTGCTCAGCTTCCGGCGATACTCTGCCGAGATGCGCTCATGTTCTGCGAGGACATGTCGCAAATAAGGGCATGGGTGTCCGAAATATTCCAGGCTCCCAGCCAGTTGCAGGTAGACGTCCGCCAGGCCGGTTGGGGCCGGATTGAAGCCCTTTCCGGGGTCAAAATGCTCCAAATAAGGCGGCGATTCTTCGCCAGCCTTCAAATTTTCATAAGAAAGGACCGGAATCGCCCCAAAGGATGTCCATAATAAACTAATTATTAACGATTTACGGATACCATGAAACATTATGCTAACGAAGTGTTTCATGGGAGGCGTGAACGCGAGCGCCTACGATGCAAGGGGTCGTCGCAAGTACCTTACCAGATCGGAATGCCAGAAGTTTCTCGCTGCCACGAGAACACTTAGTGACCAAAGGGCAGCCTTTTGTCTTACAATCTACTACACAGGTTGTCGCATCTCAGAGGCCCTGAATCTGACCGGCGAAGATATCGATTCAGAAGAGAGCGCGATCGTCTTTCGGTGCCTAAAGAAGCGAGGAAAAGTAGAAATCCGAAGACTTCCAATTCCAGAGCAACTAACGAAAAAACTGAGGAAAATTGGAACAAGTACTGGAAACAAGAGAATTTGGAACTTCTCGCGATCGACGGGCTGGAGGACAATCAAGACCGTTATGACAGAAGCTTGTATTTTCGGAGTGCACGCGAGTCCAAAAGGTCTTCGCCATGGTTTCGGAGTCCGGAGCGTACTGCAAAAAATTCCTTTGACGCTCATCCGTGATTGGATGGGCCATTCGAACATTTCAACTACTGCGATCTACTTGGACGTCAAAGGGGAAGAGGAACGAGAATTGATCAGGAAAACTTGGTAACGGAGGGTGCGAATCCCACCCTCTCGGCTATATGTGCCACCTTTACAAGCGGGCGAGTGTCTGGGGATGGTCACCGAGTGGGTTCAATCCTGCTAAGGATGTCGTCCGCCTCCGTGTTCGGAGAAAGGAGCCGAGCGTCTGGAGCGCCGATGATCTCAGAAGCTGCCTCCAATGCTATCAACGGCAATTGCACGGGAAGCCTTCAACTCGCATTGCCATTTTGGCGTTGGGACCCTTCGCCGGCCTTCTCTTAAGCGAGATCGAAGGTGTCGCTGGAGAAAGAGACGGACTAAGCTGGGAGGACATCGACTTTAAACGCCGCCACATTCACATCCGGCTGGAAGCAGCCAGAAAGTTGGCGGAGCTGCGATACATCACTTTCACAGCGAAGCCGGAGAGCGGCCTCTCGGAAGACCCAGCGGCAGAGATCTGGAACGCCATGGCTAGTTGGCTTCTTCCTGAACTGAAGTTGATCGGCCCAGTCGCGGGCAGAAAGAGCCAGGGAGACATTAACCGGGAGCTACGGGATGCCTAGGTCGTCGAGGGATGGCCCAAGGATGGGGTTCGCCATACTTGGATCAGCTTGATGCTGGCGCTCAGCGTTGCATCGAGATTGGATCGCAGAAATGGTTGGGAACAGCCGGATAGTGATCCAGATGAATAACATAAGACCGTTTCCATAGCACAATGCACGAACTTGAACTCGGTAGCCCAGTGTCTTTCGAGAGCCTTGTAGAGCGAGGCGCTGCTGATCAAAGTGAATCTGACGGGGCCGAATTTAAGGTCATTTTAACTTCTCGAAGGGCGAGGAGGTTGGATATTGCAATCATGAAAACGAAACTGAGAATCACGGTTGTCCTTTTATTTTGTGGCGTCCTTGGTTTATCCGGATGCTCGGAAAAGGCCCCCTCAAAAGAAAAAACAAGCCTCGTAGTGTGGCACTTGGAACCGACCCCCGCTTTCGTTGAAGCGCTGGACAACCTGGCTTCAGAATTGGAAGAACGAAACCCGGGACTTAAGGTCGAATTAGTCAATAAGGCTTGGAACACAGTGGGAGCTGAGCTCGCCCAAGCAATCCAACTCGGTCGCGGTCCTGACGTAGCGATGGTTGAGCCCTACATGATGTCCTCCCTCGTTGAGGAAAATCTCATCGAACCCCTAGATGACATTTATGAAGCGTTCGGTATCGACGATTTTTATCCGTTCTTGCGGAAGATCAATACATTCAAGGGAAAGTTCTATGGAGTTCCGCACGCCTACGGTGTCGGATATTTCTCAGTTCGCAGGGATCTCCTCGAACTGGTAAACTTACCTGAACCGAAAGATTGGGAATCAACTCTATTGATAGCTGAGTCAACAAAATCAAAGTTCGCTTCACCTGTACAGCTCTGTGGTGGGACAAGCTTCCTTCTAGAGCAACTGTTCGTAAGCCTCCTTGCATCGAACGGAGGAAAACTGTTCGAAGATACTACGAATCGTCCACTACTAAACTCGCCTGAAGTAGTCGAAACTCTAGAATTTTTCGACAAGCTTGCCAGTTACGCACCCGAAGATTGGCGGCTCAAGCCTTATCAAGACACATTCGTAACTTACGCGAATATGAGGGCAATGATGGTGCCGCTTACAGCCGCGCGTACTGTCAATCAAATCAAGACGGATGCGCCAGAGGAAAAAGCAAACGACTCCTTCTTCGGGGTATTTCCCACCCCGATCGGACCTTCAGGAGAAAGAAGCGTCACTTTCATTGACGCTGAGCCATGGGTTGTCTTTTCAGATTCGAAATCACCTGAGATTGCGAAAGAGTTCCTACTCGGATATTTCTCTGATGAACACTATTTGAGTTTTTGCAAATCAGTGCCGCTTCATCTCTGCCCCTCTAGGAAGAGTTTGAGCGAAGAGTATTTTCGAGACCCAGTCTTTAATCAATGGAAGAGCTGGGTCACTTTGCAGACTCAGCTTATAGAAGGAGAGAGCGTCCTCCCTCTTCTTAGTTCGACAGCAAACGATCATCTCTTGCCATTCCTATGGGAATTTAATCAAGAGAAGATTCTAACGGACATGGTCTCTGCAGAAGGACGCCCTGCGAAGGTTCGGGCAGAAGCGGCGCAACGTAAGGCCGAAGCTTTGGTCGAGAGGCTGGGCTTCAAGAAATGGGACTGAGAATGGGAGCCCCTAGCCATCTGCCGAAGCCAGCCTGGGAGTCGCCACGGGTGATTCTCCTGATGGCACCTTTCTTTCTCACTCTCCTTCTCTTTTTGGTTATTCCGGCAATTTCGAACCTGTATTGGTCCTTTTTCTCAGGACCATCAGTTGCACCATTAAGCGACTTCCAACCGTCGCATAATTATTTCGATATAGTAGCCGATGCGAGTTTCTGGTCATCTCTCCTAAAAGGTCTGTTCTACGGATCACTGGGCGCCATTTTGCAAATCGGATTGGGATTGCTGTTCGCTTTGGCGTTTCAAAGATACGAAGCATACCGCATCACTATCTATATCCCGGCTCTCTTCTTGATCGCGATACCACCCGCAGCCTACGTCGCAGGAGTGCGAATCCTTTTTGACTCAACCGATGGCCTTCTATCAGGCGTTTCCCAAGAATTATTCGGAACAAATTTCTCCCTTCTGGCAAGTCATAGGGTTTTACTTTTGGGATCCATCATAACAGCTACTCAGTATTTTCCAATATCGTATCTGTTGTTTGCCGAGGGTATTCGTCAGATACCTGCGTCGCTAACAAACCAAGCAGAGTTAGACAATCTTACATATGGCCAAAAACTAATTGTCCTGATACTACCCAGCATATTCATGTCAATCATCGCCGCATTGCTTATTCGTTTTGCTATAACGTTTGGGAAGTTTGACACTCTGTATTTTTTGGCTGGTTCCTCTGCCATGTATCAACAGGTCGAAACGACACCTTTGTTCGTTTTCAATGAAGGGTATCAGAAAGGCTCATTGGGCCGCGGGTTCGCGGCTAGCAACCTCCTGTTGTGTCTTTTCCTTACCTCGATCATCGCGTTTTCCAACCGAGCCGAATGTCTGAAGAGGCATTTTAAGCGCCTTGCTGCTAAGAGACTGCTTTGTCGGTCAAGAATTGTAGTACCGGCCGCACTTTCAACTTTTGTTAGATGGACATCGCTTGCAGTTTTCATCCTTCTTACAGCAGGACCTTTCATTCTTTTCCTAGGTTCAAGTATTTCACCAAATTTTCCGAGAACCTATGGAGGTTTTTCGCTGGAATCATACCACTTACTTTTCGGTGACTATAGTTTTGGGAGTGCGGTTAGTGAATCAATCGTTATTTCGACTATCTCCGCGTTTGCTGCGGTGATTTGCGCGATGCCAGTTGTCTTTGTCCTGCGGTTTTATTCCTTCCCAAGTCGGAACCTGGTGAATCTCGTTTTTGCAATAGCATACCTCGTCCCAAGTGTTGTATGGGTATTTGCATCCCGATCTCTATACGGGGGAATGGACTACATACACGAGACGATCAGGGTCTCCGCCTGTCTCATGGGTTTCGTATCTCCTTTGGCGGTTCTATACAGCAGAGCAGCGGAGAGGAGCGTACTATTTCCCGATGTAGCTCAATGTACGCGAGAGGCCATATCTGCAACACGGTTTTTCTTTTCCGTGTATATTAGTGGGTACCGAACGTCTTTTGGATTGGCATTTATTTTTTGCTTTTCCGCAGTGTGGGCCGACTACCTTTACTCCTCTCTGTTGGGTGCCCCAGAACTGCGTACGGGTATAATAGCATTTCAAGAGATTCTTCATGGAGCAGTTGTTCCTTGGGGTGTTCTCATGGCTGCCGCGGTGGTAATTTGCATGCCGGTGGCGCTCGTATTGTTAATTTATTTATTAGCAACACATAAGCGATTTGATAATGCATAAGGATTATTCAGCTGTGTCATTTGAATCCGTCCGAGTCGAATTCGAGAGGAATTCGGCGGTTTTTGAGTATGACTTTGAAGTAGGGGTCGGAGAATTCTTCGGAGTCCTGGGAGATTCTGGAAGCGGGAAATCGACATTGCTCAATGTTTGTGCGGGGCTGATTCGCAAAAACGAAGCAAAGCGGTCATTTCGCCTACGCTCACTCGGAAGTCATTCTGGACGTGTCCTAATTCACGGTTACGACGTTTCTTCTCTTGAGCCCGGGCGACGGAGCGTTGGCCTTGTCTCGCAAGTATCCAACCTCTATCCGCACCTAACGGTGGAGCAAAATCTTCTTCTTGTTTCTAATTCAAGAGATCGCTCCTCCGATTTAGATGGACTTTCCCGAAAGCTAAGAATCAAACATTTGCTTCATCGGTACCCCGGAAGCCTCTCCGGTGGGGAGGCCCAAAGGACCTCTCTAGCGAAGGCATTGGTACAAAAATCTGACCCCATACTATTCGACGAGCCACTCAGTGCACTTGATCCCCTAATTAAGGTGGAGCTGTCTGAGCGTCTCCGTGAGGTCCACTCAAACGAAGGTAGGACATTTATTATGGTATCTCATGATCAGGACTCTGTCCTTTCCTTATGCTCACGTATCGCCTTTCTTCGGAACGGTAAAATTCTTCAAATTGGAACGCCCGAAGAACTGCTATTCTCACCCCAGAACATTCACGTCAGCCTCTCGATCGATCCGTTTTTTAGAACAGAGATAGAACTCGAACCTGAGAATCCATCCCTTCAATTGGCGAACCTTGGCCTCTCTGATCTTTCGGTTCCAGCTGCTGCATGTAGGCTAGTCATTAATAGTAAAAAAATATTCCGTGGGAAGAACTATGGCCATAGCAGTCTAGAATTTGGGTTTGAGGCTACTTTCTTCATTGGCGGACAACAGATCGAACGAGTGCGCCTTGGTAATTCAGGTCTCCGAATTAACATTCCGCTATCTATGCCAGGGTCTATTGGTTCAGAAGGATACTGCGCTACAAGTGGAGCATTCATGTTCTTCGACATCAATGGTCAACGCATTACACTATGAATGATTGGTTCACCAGGTTCATGGGGCGCGAGCGGGCACAGATTTACGAGTCGCTCCAGTTGATGCGGGCCGATTATCGCGCTTCAATGAATCTTCTTGAGGATTACGGAAAACATAGAATTAACGTGACGGATGCTCCGCAACGGATTCTCGATGTAGCTTGTGGGACTGCAGTCGCGGCGCGGACACTTCTAAGAGATGCTACTCATAGCGGCTGGAGTCCTAGAGAGGTTGTTGGCCTCGACTTCGACCAGGGACTTCTCGATAGGGCTCCGCCTTTCGTGTGTGATTTTCTCCCCGTTTGTGGCGACATGCTCGATCCGACGGCCGTTAGAGGACCATTTCAATTGATAATCTCCAGTTTTGCCTATCACCATTCCCGCCATGAAGAAAAGGCCCAGTTTTGTAGAAACTTGAATCGATGGGCAGAAGAAGGTGCTCGGCTTTTGGTGTTCGAAATCTGCCTAAGCCCAGATCAAGTTCGGGGATATTATACTTCGCTCTCTTCAATACTCCCTTTTGATAACGAGTTCGGATTATTAGCATCTCGATTTCTCGATTGGACAATGAGCGCTGATAAGGAAGAGAACGGAGAGTGGAAAGTGCCTCTTGCTAGAACAAGATCTGACTTTTCCAAGGCGGATTGGGTGCTCGTGGAAGAGAGATTAGTCTGGCAGCCGGACGGGTTCCCATACGATGCGGGATGCTATCTACTTGAGTTCAGAAAACGTTCGAGATGAGTTGGGCAAGCGAGAAACAAGTGAGACATTTTCTCTCAACGATCGAAGGGGAGTTCAGTTCGTGCTGCTCAGTAGATCGTATGCTCGAGATTCTCGCGAATCACCTCGCCGTGTTTGTTGCTGGTTTTCAGAGTTCTCAGGCGGTTTTCTGTGACACTCAAAAGGCACCATCATTTCCAAGTACGATTCAGATTCTAGATAAGCGAGATGGCTCCGAAACTATTTCCGTTGCCACTGACGGCCCTCAAAATGGCAAGGTCATAAAAACTCATTTGTTCGAAGACGACAGTTGGAAGGTTGTTGCCATTCTCGGAAGTCGATCCACTTCTATAGAGCTACAATGCGACTTTCTCGGGAACGTGTTCTCATGGATCAATTTGATGAAGCCTCGGAGAAATGCACAGTTTGACGGCGGTCAAAACGATATTGAGCGAGAAAGAATAAAGGAAGAGCTCGCCCGGTTTGGTGGCGATTCTGTGCCGAATTCTGAGTTTTTCCGTCACCTTACTGGAGAGTTGGATTTGGTTCTCTCAACCGCGGGCCTTAACGCTCCGCAGCGGCCAAATCGCTGGGCGTGGATTGGAGCAAAGCCAACTTCTGATGACGAAAATTCGCCAATTTATTTCTACCAATCAGATGGCGACCAGAGAAAGCCAACAGCGCCAGAGCTACTCAACCCCGAGGGAGAGGAGGGGATTCTTCATGAAGTCCTTGAGCGCGGTTTCCCATCAGTGATTTGGGATTATCAAGAAAGCAAAAGTTGGAATCTTTCCAGAACGGTGAAAGAACGATGGAAGCAGTTCGCAAAAGTGAACCGGTATCCCCATTTAGTGTATGTACCCGTTGGTGAAAGAATAGCTTGGCAAACCAGCGTCGCCGGCGAGAACTTCTATGATCTGGTGACATTTATGCGATCGATGTCAGCGAACTTTTCTTTCGCTCTTTTGACTGCTTTTCAAGCAGCACTATACCTTGAGATAACGCGATACGCGGACGCGAATCCGGGAGTTTTTCAAGCAGGGTGGAGAGATGGATCCCCCGCATTCGATGCGCTTTGGGAAATCTGTTCCAGAATTTTTCTGCACTATCCGCTTCCGCTGATGAAGATGAGTCTGTTTGACTGGGAGAACATCCGTTTCGAGGCACTAGACAGCACGGACAATCTTTCGATGCTTCTTTGCGATGCCGCACCAAAGGTTATTCGGCGTGCGCTGTCTGATCTGCGATCAAAGGAGCATGTCGATAACGTTCTCAATTACGGTGCCAGCATGATGGGGGTGTTCCATACTCTTGGTCGTCCGTTCAATTATCTCGAAAGTACTTTTGATTATATCGAAGAAAATGAGAAGGGCATTACAGAGTATACTGGAAAAAGGATCAAGGAGGCTAAACGTGAGATTGCTTATTCCAGGGTGTTTTCAAAGTTGGAAACTGAGAACTTCAATAATCTCGAGAGATTTCAGAACAGAGGCTTCGATTCTGAGTGTTTGACACAAGTTTCAGGGATATTGAAAAAGCTTGAGGAGGTGGAATATGCCACGGAAGTCGCTGGCCTCATGGAGTTTCCCTTGAGTTGGATATTCTCTGAACCGCACGAGAACACCAGGATTACAGTTGAGGCCGAAGAAAATTTCAGGTATGCGGCTGGCGTTGGTTCGTGCTCCCTGATAGTTGCGGAATTGATCGATAATGCAGCCAAGTATCTGCGAACCGATCCCGATGTTCCAAAAGAGATTGGCATTTGTTTCGATGAAGGCTTTTTCACGGTCACCAATCCGGTCGATGTTGGGACACTGGCCGCGGTTCAGGCGAATATCCGGAGTGGCTCTCGGAAGGTGGGAAAGAGTCTGAACAGGGTTATCGCTCTCGCCAGGATTTTTAATGGCCGTTTAACTTGGGAAATCACCGAAACTCGCTACGTTCGGTTTGCATTCCATTTGCCATAGCCATGAGATCACTCGAACTGGGAGAAGACACCGTAGTTCTAGAGCGTTTACGAGTATGGATCGTTGATGATCACATCACCAATCGGGAGGTCATTGAGCCAATCCTTGACTGCATACGATCCTTTTTGCGTATTGCTTCTTTGTCTGATGACCCTCCGCCTGAAATTTTGATTAAGCCTGTCAAGGCCCCTGGTTCAGGCTTTTCCAGCAGTTTAAGATTTGTAGGGAGAGTTGAGTTCCCGGCCGAGTTTGGTCAACAACAAGGATTGGAAGTTCACCGACGAGTTACCCTTGAGATCAATGCGATCCAAGACTGGAAGGAGCCACTGTCTTTTTTTGACGGCATTGCCGGTGGAACTCTTGATTGGCCGCATCTCGTAATGACAGATCTTTTCGAGGGAACTCCGGTAACGCCGGATTCTGATTCTGGGCTTGAGGAACTTCCAGGTTTTCAATTGGCAAATCGATGCGTTAAGGCCGGTATTCCGGTTGTATTGTTCAGTTCGGACAATCCTACTATTGAGGATAGAAGGAGCGGGTTTATGGCACAAGGAAACAGTAACCTTTTCTACTACTCTCGAGACGAGATTGGTACGAAAGGGAAGGTTCTGGAAGCTCTTGTGCAGCACATTTGGCCAAGACTCCAGCGACTGCTTTGGAATGATGATTTAGAATTTACTGTGAGAGGTCATTTCTCTGAACAGGAGCAGAATTATTCCGTTGAGTTTCGAGAAGGGGGCAATCTGGTTTCCTTAAATGAAAAGGTGGGCGCGACCCCCTATACTTATCTCTACATCTGGGCCCATGCGTCGCGGCTGGCAATGTGGATGAATTGGAAGTATTCGGATTTGACTGCAGATTGGGCGAAATCTGCCTGTGTTCCCGTGAGTGCAGATATCCCTGAGAAGCAAGTAGTGAATTATCGAAGGCCCAATTTCGAAACAAATTTCTGGAAAAAGAATAAAAATCGAATTTTTCACCAATCAGGACTCGGTCATGGTAATATGCGTCTGAAGAATATCTTGAACGCCAATATCGAGTACCTTGAGCCCCCCCGGCATGTTACTCTTCCAGGTTTCTGGAATCATCCAGAAGTGAAAGAAAACATATTCTCTGTTCTTCCGCTTTCCCTACCTCCGGAAGGAATTGAATGGCTCGACAATGTCCGAAAACTCGATCGCTAGGCGTGCTGGAACAGACGCTTTTGCTGGTATAGTTTCCCTGATGCGAGAGCAAATGGCTTCCATGCGACCTCCAAATGGAGTTTCTGAAGGTCTCTTATCAAAGCCTAAGACACCTTTGTCTCCTTCAAAACCTCGAGATTGTAGAAGCGGAGGCGCCCGCTGATGAGATGTGCGGGAATTCTTCGGTCGTTGACATTCTGGTCGAGCTTTCTCCGGCCGCAGCCAAGCAATTCGGCGGCTGGGAGGGTTCTGTCGTTCAGAGCAACTTCCGAAGCCGGGAGTGCCAGCTTCGAAGGGGGCTCCTTCAGCCCAGCTTCCTCCATCGAGTAGGCGAGGCGCGTCGATGCTTCGACTCCGACTTGGGGTTTCCAGGCCACCGATCAGATCCTCGACGAAGTGAAATTGCTGACCGAGTCCATCGTTGTCATCGACGTGCCAACCGGACTGGGAGAAGTGACCTGAACCACGCAGTTCGTGGCTGATGTCGCGCTGATTCCCTGCGGACCTTTTATTCTCGATCTGAATGCCGTAAACGAAGCTGTTTACGTGGTCGGACAGGTGCACGAAATCCGGGGTAATATTCCGTTCGGTGTCGTCATCCCGAACAAGCTCTAGAAGAACCGTCGACAATCGGAAGAACTGGTCGTCTGCGCTATGCAGCTCGGTCTCGATGTGACTCCCGGGTTTGGTTTTCGCCAGGCATTCGTCGACGCTCCGCGCCAGAACTCCGTCGTCTGGAAGATGAACCGGCAAGCCGAGACAGCCGCTGCTGAAATGACTGAGCTGTTCGTTCGCTTCTTTCCAAACTGAAGAGTAAGCGTCACGTCTGCCACCCGTTGAAAGATCGTTGGCAAGTGTTGTAGTCATGGAGCTACGACAGTTACCAACACTGATGGACACGACGGAACGGGACGGGATATTGAAAACGGACACCCTGGGGCGGGTGCGCGTGAGCCGGGAACGCCGGGAGGCGATCCTGGATGACTTTGAGGCCAGCAGTTTGAGCGCGGCGGCGTATGCGCGGCA
>JAUICH010000014.1 GCA_030427505.1 Verrucomicrobiia bacterium | reverse complement strand
TGGACAAATTGGAGAACGGACCGGAAATGAAGAAAAGAAAAGAGAACTCAGCGCCGCGAAGCGGCGAATACCCGGAGACGCGGCCCATTTTTTGCCTGGCTTCGTTCCCGCTCACTCTATTGGGGGTAGGCCCAATGCCGTTCGCGGCGCCTTGCCAGACAATAAATGGCCTCGCGCCGGTCCGCCCCCAATTTGTCCACACTGCCTAGACTGAGTTTCAAATGGACGCCACTACCATCGAGTCGGAAGCCATGAAGCTGACGGACGAAGAACGGGCCCATCTGGCCAGCCGTCTACTCTCCAGCCTTTCGCCCGTTCCAGAAGATCTGAAAGAAGCGTGGGTCCGCGAAGCTGATGACCGGATGGAAGCCTTCCACAAAGGCCAGCTCACCTCTGAAAGTGGCCCAGAAGTCTTGGAAAACGCGACTCACGCCCGGCGCGGAATCGGACGGTTGATTGGTGCTAAACGACAGGACTAAGAACAAGGAACGACGAGGTCGACAGCTCACTACTCCCCCTTCCCCAAGTGCCGGTCCGCGAAGTCCAAATACCGCTCCCAGTCATAAAGCGTCAGGTCATGCTCGCCGGTGCGGATGTGGTAGCCGATGGTCTCCCCCACCGGGTGATCCACCGGCGGCTGCCCTTCTACTCCCTCCCCTAAGCCGGGCTTTCCAAGCAGCTTGTAAACCGGCTCCGCCAGCTTCGCGGATAGAAACTCGCCTTTCGGATCGGCCCACTCATCCCCCACGGCGCTGGCCACATAAACCGGACGCGGCGCGACGAGGGCGATCAATTCGTGTTGATCCACCGGCAAAGCATCTTCGTTACCGCTGTATTGATTGAAGTTGTCGCAGAACCAGTGAGGAAAGTTCTCGTTGATCCGGCCCACGGTTTCGCCGATCCGGCGGCGGCTCAGGGCCGCGCCACCGCAGCCGGAGTCATTGGAAATCACGACGGCGAAACGCTCGTCCTGCGCCCCCGCCCAGAGGGAGGTCTTGCCCAGGCGGGAGTGTCCTAACACAGCCACCTTTTCCGCGTCCACCGCCGCGTCCGTCTCCAGATAGTCCAGGGCCCGGCTCAGGCCCCAGGCCCAGGCGCCGATGGAGCCCCACTCGTCCGGTTTGGGAGCCTTCTGGTCTTCCGCATAGAAAAGCGGGTGCACGCCGTTCTGGAACCCGTCGTCAAAATCCGGGTCGATATCCCCGTAGTAGGCCGTTACCAGGCCGTAACCACGCGAGACAATGGTCTCCAGCGGAAAGCGGCTGGCCTTGAAACCGCGAGCCGCTTCCTGGGCGCGGTGGTCCTTCACCAGATCGCCTGTCTTGCTGGTTTCCCGCATCCACGCGTCTGGGAGAGTAATCTCCGGACTCGGATGGATGGAGTGATTTCCGCTGAAGTTCAGCAGGAGAAAAGCCGGGACCGGTCCCTTCGCGTCCGCGGGCAGCACCAGCATCAAGTCCATGTAAGGCCTCTCGTTCTTCTCCGTGAAATAGACACGCACCTCTTTCAGCACCGCCTTGCCGTCCAGGAAACCGGGTACTTCCTTCCGCGCTTCAAAGTGCAGACCAGGAAGCTTGGCCTCCGGCGTCTTGCCATAAACGTGCTCTTCGAACAGCGCCAGAATCTCCGCCCGCCGCTCCGGCCAGTCTTCCGGCGTGGTGACCGGACTGCCGTCTTCTTCGATCAGCGGATCCGGCAGGGTGTATTTCGGAATCTTGGCTTCATCGTAGTTTGCGTCCGCCGGAGCCGCCGGGCTGTCTTCATCGGGAAAGGTCATGGTGAAAGAGATCAGGCAAGCTGCCGCCAAGCCCCTCATGAGGACGGAGCAGCGGGAGGGTATGGGGGTTGTCATACTCCCTCATACCGTGGCTGTTCCTTCGGGGAAAGACCGAAATCCGCCACCGGACATCCGTCATCGCGCCGTCGTTGCAACTGGTGGCTCTCCATCGTAGGGTGGCCCCGCCCAGATTCAGCGATTTACCCGCCATGCCCCCGCTGCACGCGTTTCCTTTCCTCTGTTCCCGCCGGCTTGCGTCTCTCGTATGCCTGGCCGCCGGCCTGTGGCTGGCCATGCCCCAGTCCGCTGAAGCACACAAAGTTTCCGCCGCCCAGGTATTCGCCCGGCTGGACACGGTGAAGGCCAGCTACACCATCGAAATGACCATCGATGTCACCCCGACTGGCGATCCCGCCATCGACGACGAGGTGACCGCGGAAGACGCCGCCAAGAGCTTCGCCACGGAAACGCTGAATCTCTTCTTCGACGACACGGAGGTTCTACCCGAGGTCCAAATGGAGACCATTACGCAGCCGGGTGGAACGAACCCTGGAGAATTCCAGCCCTTCAACCCGGACATCAAGAAACTGCTCGTCACAATGACGGGAAACGTCCCGGAGGGAGCCGAGCATTTCACCATCCACACCTCACCCGAAGCGGAGTTCGCGGTCGTCTACGTGACAGAGAAAGACGGCAAGATCGCCCGGCGCATGCAGGTCCTCTACCCCGGAGAGTTCAGTTCCCCACTCAGCCTGGAGACCGTCATCCAGGGCGAGCCGCCCTTCGCCGAGCCCGGCACCAAGCCAGACTCCGCGGCCAGTCCCCCCCCGGCGGCCCCTGCGAACGAGCCCGGCGGAGCCGCCGGTCCGGAATCAAACGCTCCAGCGGCAGCCGAACCCATGGCCGATCCCGCACCCGAGCCTGAAAAGCCCTCCACGACACTGGCCAACTCCCTGCCCCCCAATTGGTTTACGGCCGGCTTCAACCGTTTCTTCCAGGGGAATGGAATTCACGCGCTCTTCGTCCTCGGTCTCTTTTTCCTGAGCCGGAGTTTCCGCGTGCTGGCCCCACAGATTACCGCTTACGTCCTGGCCTTTTCCCTCGCTCAAGCAGTGGGCCGCTTTGGCTTGGCCACGTCATTAAGTCCCAAAACACTAATGGTTCTAATGGTGGCCGGCGCTCTATACGTGGCCGCCGAAAACCTCTTTACCCACAAACTCCACTGGTGGCGCGTGGCTCTGGTCTCGGTCTTCGGACTGGCGCACGGCCTGAGCTTTGCCTCCCACGCCCTGCTCCAGGCGAGCACAGGGTATCCCGCCATCGAAATGGTGCTATACGAGTTGGGCCTCCTGATTGGCTCTTTGGCTGTCCTCCTGGCGGCCGTCATTGTCGTCACGCCTTTCTGGAACCGCGACTGGTATCGCCCGGCTTTTGCCCGTCCCGCCTCCATCCTCATCCTCCTGGCCGCCCTCTGGGTGGGATACGGCACCTTGGCGGGCTAGTGGCATCTTACAAAAGGGGGCAGGCTCAGCCTGTCTCCCGAAGAAACGCGGCCCTATTCCCCGGTGGCTTCGCTGGCACCGGGCTCTGCGATCGATTCAATGTCTAGCCTGCATTTCTCACCAGTTCTCTGCTGCAACTTGCCACGGCCCGCCCTGACTGCGTTCCGCTCAATTTTCCCTTGAGCAGTATGTTCTCATACAACTCCGCGTGAAAATCTTCGCGCGCCTTGTCAGGACAGGCCTCGCGTCGTCTCGCGACGAGAACTGGTTGAGAAATGCAGGCTAGAGGCAGACTCTTCGGCGCTACAGATCCCGGTCGTAGAGGCACCACTCCCCGTCCGACAGCTTGAACTGGGTGACTTCGTGCTCCACCTCGGAGTCCTTCATGTAGATGGCGTAGGAGATCGACGCCATGTCGCCTTCGAAGACGATCTTGCTGACGCCCACATAGTGCAGGCCGCCATGGGAGGTTAATTCGCCATACCAGGGACGGATGTATTCGTCCACCAAGCGGGTCGGCCCATAGGAATTGGCGGTTTCAGGATGATAGAATGACGGCATGTAGTCGAACATGCCTTTGTCGATGAGGTAGATGAACTCCAGCAGCCGGGGCACGGGAGACTTTAGCGCGCTGTCGAAGTTCGGGATCTTGCAGCGCACTTCCACGGAGATGTCGATAGGAGCCTTCCCTCCCCCGTTTCCGGAACCGGAGCCAGGAGTGACCGCTCCCGTTGGAGGCAGCGGAGAAACCACCTGAGCGGAGGCGCTGGAATCAAACCACAACACGGCAGCCAGAATGGCCGCCAAGGTAAGCACGGTCTTTTTCATCGGTTTTCAGAGGTTGTTTTTAGAGATTTCACGCACAGGCCCGCAAGTCTCTCCAGAGAACCATCAGCGGTCTGGCCATCCGGTCTCCATCAAGAATCGGAGGACGTGAGAGACGGACGCACCTGCTTGGGCCGAGCCATCCACCTCCGTCACTTGTATACGCTCCAGAGCAGCGTCCGGTGGCTCGTAAGCGGCCTTCAGTTTCCGGTAGACGTCCAGCCCGGCATCGCTGATGCCGGTTCCCTCTTCCTCTCTCTGGCGCAGCCGCTCCCCCTGTTCGCTTTCATCCAGGCTGAAGGCCAGCACGGCACATCCCGCCCCCACCTTGTCCGCCACCGTCCGGGCCTGGGCCCGGCTTTCCCGGCTGGGGAAGTTCGCATCCAGCAAGACGGGTCCTCGCGCCAACGCTTCCTCCGCCCGCAAGTTCAGTTCCCTGTAGACGCGGGCGGAGAACTCCGGGGTATAGTATTTCTCAGGCAGGCGTTCGGTCTCTCCTGCCCCAGCCAGTTCCTTGCGCAGCCGGTCTGAAGACAGAACCGGCCAACCCGCCACCGCCGCCAGTTGTTTCAGTACCGTGGACTTTCCGGAGGCGGGCAACCCACTGGCCACAAGTAGCACTGGCCTTACTTCTTCCACCGCCGAGGCCGCGGCCAGATGGAAATGCTTCTGCGCCCCGTGCCGCAGTCTCTCTGCTTCACCGGCCTCCATCTCCGCTTCCCGGGAGCCGATGGCGTCCACCTTGGCCCGCACCATGGCGCGGTAGCGCACCAGCGTCGGCATGAGAACGCGCTGCGCTTCGTCCCCATCCTCCGCGATGTAGGCATCCAGGTACGCCCGCGCCAGCTCCGGATGACCTCGATAAGTCAGGTCCATCACCAAAAAAGCATTCTCCGTGGCAACGTCCGCGCAACGGAAAGCGGGCTGAAACTCGATGCAGTCATAGATCGCCGGCGGGCTGGTGAGGCAGATGTTCCGCGAGTGCAGATCTCCGTGACCGTCCACCACCCGTCCCTCCACCGCGCGGCGCTCCAGTTCGGGCAACAGGCGGTCAAAGTCCTCCCGGCAGCGCTGCTCCAGAAGGTCGTGGAGGCTGGAATCGAAGAGGCCACTCTCCACGTCTCCGCGCGTTTCCTCGAAGTTCGACAGCGCATTGTCCCGCAGTGTGGCGGGAGAGCCAAACTTTCGCGTCTCCTCATCCCGGCAGGCATCCCGGTGAAACGCCGCCATCCGGCGGGCAATCGCTTCCACGGTTTCACGGCTCACCATTCCCGCCGCCAACCGCCGGTCCATCATCGCCTCCGCTGGCAGCCGCCGCATTTTCACGGCAAAGTCAATGATCTCCCCCGGGCCCTCTTTCTCGCCACCAAACCTCAGACTGCCCGTCCCGGTCCGGCGTAGTGGCGCCACCTCCAGGTAAACTTCCGGACAGAGTCTCCGGTTCAGCCGCAGTTCTTCTTCGCAATAATACCGGCGCTGCTCCAGCCGCGAAAAGTCCACGAAGGGCAACCGGATCGCTTTCTTCAACTTGTAGGCCCGGTCCCCCACCAGACACACGATGGAAAGATGGGTCTGGATGATCTCTACCTCTCCCTCCTCAGATGTCTCGGGGTAGACGGAACCACGCTCCAACTCGCGCAGCAGATGTTCCAGCGGTTCTGGGGGTCCGGCTTCCACGGCCGTACCCTGAGGCCGCTATTGCCAGCGCGCAAGGCCGGCGGTCCGCCGAATTGGTTTCGGGAGCCCGCCCCATTCCTACTCCAACAAGGCCAAACATCCCATGCACCGCATCTGGCGGGAGTCCAGGTCCCACTGGGAACGCCCGATGACGGCCATGCCGATAATGCCCTGCACCAGGCACTTAGCCACGGCGGTCGTATCCTTGCGGCGGCTGAAAGTTCCCTCGCGGCGCGCCCGCTCCAAGGCGCCCCGGACACCTCCTTCCACCAGGCTCAGGGTGTGGTTCAGTACGGTGGAAATCTCCCTGTCTTCCCCGCCGTTTTCCACCAGCGCATTGACCAGGAGGCAGCCCTTGGGATTCTTGCCACAGGTCAACTCACAGAACTGCGTAACCAGGTTTCTCACTCCATCCAGAGGTTCCGGAGCTTCGCCCAGCTCAACGATCGTGGCCTTCAAGCGAGTCTCGCAATAGCGCTCCAATGCCTTGACGTAAAGACGGTGTTTGCTACCGAAGCAATTGTACAAGCTCTGCCGGGAAATGCCGATTTCCGCGAGCAGCTCCGACATGCCCACGCCCCGGTAACCTTTGTCCCAAAAAACGAGCATGGCGCGTTCCAGCGCCACGTCTTCGTCGAATTCTCTGGGTCTGCCGGGAGGCATAAGCGTAGTTTCCCTAACGTTGCGACAAAGTCAAACGGATATACTAAGTCAGACAACAACTGGATAGGGGCTGAGTCAAACGGGTAAACGCCCCCCACCGCAATGCTTGAACGTTTGCGCGGGTCCCACCGTAAGATTCCCAGACTGGAGAGAAGCCACGAGGCGCTCGCGCCGTGAGGATTCAATCATCTCTGGTCGCGGCGCCTCGCGGGGGCGAAAAAATGCCCTCCAACGCCGCCCCGCCTATTTATCGAACCAGCCCTAACCGAAAAAAGACTCCCCACCAGCCTTCCGCTCAGGCCGCGGCCCCGTTTCCGGTGGGCGGCTCCGCTTCTCTCTCTGGCGCCAGTATCCGCAGGGCCCTGGGGTGCAGGGTTACCTTCAATGGCAACTGAAGGGATTTCACTTCTCCATCCACCATCACCAGGACCCTCTTGTCTCTCCGGGCGCTCACTTGCACTTCATCGGCCTCCACGAACATCAACTCGGGGTCGTCTTCCCAACTCCCTCTCAGATAGGCCAAACTGGAGTGCATGACCGACCAGGGACTGGTGTGCTGGGACACATAAAGGCCCAAAGTGCCCGACACCAGGCTCTTGCGCCGGGGGATCAGACCCGGCACGTCCGCGAAGGGATTGTTGGAAAACGCCATGAAATAGGTCTTCACCGGATCTTCCCGGCCATTCACCTTCAACTTCAGCTTCATCCGCTGATTTCCGGGCACCAGTCTGTCGAAGGACCGGAAGAAATTCGCGGCCGCGGAGAAGAAGCTCTTCCCCCGTTCTTTCTCGCGGTAGCGGGCCAGGCGAGCGCCAAAGCCCAGGGTGGCGACGCAGGCAAAGTATTCGCCGTTGACGGAGGCGACGTCCACCTCCGTGGGCACGAAGCCCGGCATCGCCTCGATAGCCCGGTCCACATCCAGGGGAATGTTCAGATCCCGCGCCAGGAAATTCAGCGTCCCCATGGGCAGGAGCCCCAGCGGTACCTTCGCCTCCACGGCCCGCGCCAACACGCCCTGGACCGTGCCGTCTCCACCACACAGAATGAGCCCGTCCGGCGCGCCGCCCTCCAGGCACCGCTCCACGGTGTCCCCGATCTCTGCTCCGGTCACGATGTGGGCGTTCGCCCCGGCGCCGGAGGCGGACAGCACCTCGCACAACCGCTTGGACAATTCATCGGGATCGTTCTCCAGGAAGTAACCGGACCGCCGGTTGATCACGATCTCATACCGCTTGGGCGCGTTGCCAGCTTGGTCACCAGTGTTCATGTTGGATGGAGTCTGTTCCGTCATGAGTTCCGGAGCCACTCTCCGTCCTCCTGGCGATAGGTCTTTCCCGTCAGTGGCTGAAAGCGTTCGCCGTTCCACTGGTGGTTGACGATGGAGATGGCGCCGGAATCGTAAACGATCCAATTGTACGCATTGGGCTCCGCCTTCAGCCGGTCGGAGGTGGACGTGGAGGCCTGAGCCACCACGATGGATTTCACCTCTGGGTGCCGGGTGGCCACGACGTCACTGTAGGCTTTATGAAAGTGTCCCGCCAGCACCAAGTCGATGCCGCTGTCCGCCAGTTGCTTCAGCGCTTCCTTGGGATGGCCCAGGGTATGCCGTGACCGGTCGTCTGGCGGATGAATGAAAGGGTGATGGGTCACCAATACCTTCAGCCGCGCCGGCTCCACGCCCTCCAGCCGTTGCTGAATGCGCGCGATCTGCCGGGCGTTCAGCCGCCCGCGCGACCAGTCCAGATACCAGCCATAGCTGCGCGCCGTGTTCACCCCAATCACGGAAATCGCGCCCCGCTCCGTAAAGGGATAGAGGTCGTCATTGATGTAGCGCTTGTAGCGGGACAAGGGCCGGATAAAACGCGAAAGCAGATTGTAGGATGGAATATCGTGATTTCCCGGCACGGTCAGCGGCGCGCTGGGCAAGCGGTGCAGGTACTTTCGCGCCATCTCAAATTCACTCTCGCTGCCCTTCTGCGTGAAGTCTCCGCTGACAACAATCAAGTCCGGGTTCCGCATTCGCAATTCCTCCAGCAAACCCTCCGCCACTTCCTGGTCCAGCCGCCCGAAATGCAGGTCGGATAAGTGGGCCAGCGTGGTGGTCTGATTCGATGGCGCGGTGGCGCCGCCCCGCGTTCCGGAGACGACTTCCCGTGCGGCGCCCTCCCTCCCCTTCTCCGGAGGAACTGGCAAAGGCAGGCGACGTTCGGTCATGGGCTCTATTTTTCCGTTCTTGATGCGTCCGTGGGTTGATCCTATTCTCTTATACGAAGCAAGAGCCAACTTCTGGCTCGCTTCATCGATCAATCCCCGGTCCTACCTCGCCATGAAACGAACGCTCCGCTCGCTGGCCGCCGTTTTCTGCGGTCTTATTGCCTGCCCCCTTCTCTTCGCGGTTCCCAACGAAGTGGGCACCACCATTCTCAACCCTTTCTTCCAGTCCGCGAACATGAACCTGGAAGACTTTGCGACCCTGTCTTCCACCTGGGAACCGGACGCGAAACTGCTGGGCGACTGGCAGGCCTGGCAGGAGCCTGCCGCCCGGGACACCGCGGTCCTCACCTACCGCCTGAACATGGGGGCGGTGGTCTTTGGCGCCGTGGCCCAGGAAGTGACGGTGAACCTCCGTGAAGACGCCGTGGAACGCTTCCGCGTCCGCTTCGTTCCGGAGGGGAACTCTGGGGACGCGGCTAGCCTAATGAGTTCCCTGAGGTCCAACATCAAGCTCTACACCGGTTCCGAACCCGTTGACGCGCCAGAAGGGGGTGCTTCCTATCCCTACAAGCAGCTCACCATCCGGCTCCGCGAAATCAGCGGCGAAACGGGAGAATCAGCCACGGAAGTGGTCATCGAGCGCACTGCTTCCTGACCGGACCGCCCGACGGATGGTGTTCTGTCTTCTTCCATCTTTCCACGGGGGCCAGAGCCTCGCCCATTGCCCAACGCGGTGGCGGGATCTTCAGCTTTTCCGCGGTCCCCTTGCCGGGTTGGTCCTGTCTCTCCTACCGCTACTTTCGCCCTGGGCGGTCCGCGCTGAAGACCTGACCGTGGCGCTGAACACCGCCAACGCCTGGACGAACCCCGACTTCCTGGAAACCTGGCGCCCAGAGACGGCTCCCACGGAAGTCTCGCACAAGCTCTACCCCAATCCCCCGGCAGTCTTCGGCACCAAGCCGGAGATGGTCACGGGCCTCTTTCAGGGCGGCGAACTGCGCTCCATCACCGTGCTCTACCTGGATTCGGGCACTCACTTTGGCTACGTCTCGCGTGAAGACGCTGGAAAGGAGACGGACCGGATCGCGGCCTTCGACCACCGCTTTGAGGAAACCGCCGCTCTCCTGCGCGAACGCCTCGAAGCCGCCTCCGGCGAACGGGGGCGGGAAATCGAGCTGGGCGAAGACCTCATGCTCCGCCAGCCGGCCACGATCTTCGCGCTGGGAGATTTGCATGCCCGCTTTGTCGCGATCGACTCCCAACTGCTCAAACTTAGCTTTTACCGCACGGAAGCGGAGGCGGCCTCCTTTCAGGACCCGGCCCTGGCGGAGTTGGACCGCCGCGACCTGGAAGACCGCTTCGCCGCCAAAGTCCGGCGCCTGGAAAATGGCGACGTCTTGATCGACGAAGTCCCTCTCTCCCCACAGGGCGACCGCGCCTATTGCGGCGTTTCCGCCCTGGCCATGGCCATGCAGTACCTGGGCCTGTCCTCCCTGGAAACGGAGGACTACGCCGCCGCCGCCGGCATCCGCCACGGCAGCACGAAGGGCTCGAAGATCAAAGAGATCTATGGCGCCGCCGGCGAGGAGGCCGGATTCCGCATGTCCCGCACCACCCGCTTCGACTTCGGCAAAGCCAAGGACGCCATAGAAGGCGGCGTACCCGTTCTGGTCTGGCGCCGCTGGAAAAAGGAACGGGACTACCTGCACACCCTCTTTGCCCGCCGCTTTGCGGACGACCCTACCCTGACGCTTCCCGAACCCAACGCCGAAGACCGCGCCACCTGGCCGGGAGAAAGCGACTACACCCACGCCTCGGTCGTGAACGGATACAACGAAGAGCGGGGCGAAGTCATCCTCACGGAAAGCTGGGGCGAATTCGCCCGAAACCGCCGGATGCGCATCGAAGAACTCGAGGCCACGGCCTATTACGCCTTCTACCCCAGGTTGTAATGCGGCTTTTTACGTGGATATTTTCAGGCGCTTTAGCCTTCACTGGAGCCGCGCGTTTGAGCGCTCAGCCCGCCGGTGAAACAGCCGAAGCCTGGACCAGCACCAGCGGCACCCGTGTGGAAGCCTCCCTGCGGGCCGAAGACGGTCACCATTGCGTGCTCCAACTGGCAGCGGACGGACGAAAGATCAACGTGCCCCTTTCTTCCCTCGCCGAAGCAGACCGCTCGCGGGTGCGGGAGTGGCGTGACTCCCACCCGGACGCCCCCTGGATCGATCCCGAAGCCATGGCTCCGTGGCCCCGGGAATCCAGCCCCGGCGAGGTCAAAATCGTACCCGTTACCGAAGGCATTCCAGACAACCAACACGTCTATCTCAGCGAACATTTCGAGATCCATTCGGAAGTGAAACTGCCCCCCGGTACCGTGGAAACCATTGCCGAAACCTTTGAGGCTACTTACACCGCCATCCACGATCTCCCCCTGGGTCTCGGCGCCGTGCCTCTGCCTATTCAACGGATGCGGGAGAACATGGGGCGGAACCGCGGCCGCTTTGCG
Organism: Verrucomicrobiia bacterium; assembly: GCA_030427505.1. GTDB lineage: Bacteria > Verrucomicrobiota > Verrucomicrobiia > Verrucomicrobiales > DEV007 > JAUICH01. Next base: position 133,142 of record JAUICH010000014.1, on the reverse strand, counting down.
TTTTCGGGACCGGGACTCGCCTCACCCGCGGACGGTGAGCGAATGCTCGTGGAACTGTACGCCACCCCGGAATCTTATGCCCGGGCTGGCGGCGCGGCGGGCAGCGGCGGCTACTACGCCACCTGGCTGGGGAAGACGCTGCTCTCCCTCCCGAACCTGGGCGTGAAGGAACAGGACGGCTGGCTGAACGTGGACCTGCGGAAGAACCTCTTCGTCCTCAAGCACGAGATCAGCCACCAGATCCTGAGCGCCTGGATGCCCCTCTTTCCCGAGTGGATCGACGAGGGCTTCGCCGAATACCTCGCCGCCGCCGGTTACTCGCGCGGTCACTACTCTTTCGACCGCATGCCCAGCCGCCTGCACGAGTATGTGAACCGATGGCGCTTCAACGAACCACCCAACGACTTGCCCGTCATGTCCGCGAGCCGGATCCTGACGCTTTCGGAAAAGGAATGGATGGCCGAACTCCGCGCCCGCACGCCCATTCTTCATTACAACTCCGCCGCCCTCTTCGTCTTCCACTTCCTCCACGACGACAGAAAGGGCGACGCCGCTCACTTCGCCGCTTACCTGGATGCTCTGCGGCGCGGCATTCCTTCGGATCAGGCCCAGGAAACCCACCTCCTCCGCGGCCGGACGCCGGAGGAACTGGACGCTGAATTGAAGAAAACCTGGGAGACCCGGGGCGTGCGCCTCGTGTTCGATGTGTTCGCGACGCTCCATTGAGTGCCGTCACCCTCCCCAACTGGCGCGTTCCTGCCGCTTGCGGCCTTCATCAAGGCCGTTCAATGTACTCTCCGCGATGAAAAACCCCCTCCCCATTTACCGCTTCGGGCGGACTCTCTTCTTCTCTCTCCTGGCTGTGGTGGCCGTGGCCTGTAGCGCCGGGGCCCAGTCTTCCCCCGGATCGGGAAAAGAAAACGGAAAGGGCGGCCAGAAGAAGACTCCGCCTTTCCGATGGGTCAATCCATTGCCAAACCAGGCCAAAGACATTCCCGGGCTCCAACACCACACCTTTCACAGCGAGAAAAACGGAACAGACATCGGCTACTTGATCCTGCTGCCTCCCGGCTATGATGACTCCGCCAACCAGAACAAGCGCTACCCCGTTGTTTACTACCTGCACGGCGGCCGTCCGGGTTCGGAAATGAAGAACACCGCCATCGCGCGGGAGATCGCCAGGCTGACGCGCCAGGAAAACCTGCCGGGTATCATCTACGTGTTCAGCAATGGCGGTGAAGTCAGCCACTACGACTTCCCAGAGAAGAACTCCTTCGGCGAAACGGCCCTGATCCAGGAACTCATCCCCCACGTGGACGCCACCTACCGCACCCTTCCGGAGCGCGGCTCTCGAGGACTGGAGGGCTTTTCCCAGGGCGGGCGCGCCACCGGCCGCCTCATGTTCAAATATCCGGAACTCTTTTCCTCCGCCGCGCCCATGGGCGGCGGGCACGGTCACGAAAAGGACATCTCCGAAACCCAGGGACACGAAAGCGAAACGCTCTTCTTTTCCAACTGGGAAACGAATTCCTACGACACCGCCCGCGTCTACGCCAAGGGCGGCAAACAACCGCCCCTGAAGATCCTCATCGTCTTCGGCACGGAAGACTACAACTACGAAGCGAACCTCGACTGGATGCGCCACCTGGACTCCCTCGGCATTCCTTACGAGAACCACATCCTGGAAGGCATTCCCCACAGCGCGACCAAGGTCTATGGCGTGATGGGGGCGGACATCATTCGTTTTCACGCCCGGAATTTCGGACTCATCGAATAGAGCCCCAACCTCTCGAATATCCTCACATACGGACCATGAAACACCTCACCACCCACCTGCTCCTTTTTCTTCCTTTTTTACTAAGCAACTGCGCCAGCCCGGCCTACAACGCCAAGTGGAAATCTGAAGTAGCCGCCCACGAAGCCGGCGCGCGCCCTTTCCCCACCGGCCCCTGGACCGGCACCTGGGCCAGCCTGCCCTCCGGCCATACCGGCCCCCTCCGTTGCATCGTCTCCGCTGGCGATGATGGCGAAAAGGAATACGAGTTCCACTACTGGGCCCGCTGGGGCAAATTTTTCCAGGGCACCTTCGAAGTCGAGTATGCCGTGGAAGAACATCCGGACGGCTCCCTCTCCGTCACCGGCTCCCAGGATCTCGGCCCCTTCGGCACCTATCGCCACACCGGAACCCTCACGGAAGACGCCTTCCATGCCGAATTCACCGCGGATAAAGACAAAGGCACCTTCGACATGACGCGGCCGGAATAGGCCCTGATTGCCATCCTATTTTACAAGTTAGGTTATTTTGAACCTTCCCGAAAGCCCTCACCCAATACCACTCTTTGCGCCAAGCGGTGAACTCCAGTCCTGGGACCTGGCAGTAAGCTTTCTTTCACAGTCTCATCAACCACTCGACCCCAAATATCGTTCTACCACTGAGAGCCCACACCACTTCCGGCGGCCTGAAAGCCCGCCCGCACAAAGCGAAGCCCTTCAGGGCTGGAACCGCCCTCTCCCCAAAATCGCGGGCTAAAGGCACGCTCGCGAATACTCCCACGCGCCAAGAGCACCCGCATCATCTCCGCTCGCTTGCCGCACCTGCCTACCGTCCCAGCCCATAGTAACCACGCGGCTCAAAGGCAATCTGCACGCCCAGGCTCCGATAGCGCCACTCGATCTCCTTTACCAGGGCGTCAATGTCACGCCCGCCAAGCAGGGACGCCCGCGCCTGCGCCTGCGCCAAGTCCAGGACATTCACTCGCACATTGGGGGTCTTCTCTTCCAGGGAACCTGAGAGCTCCTTCAGTCCGGCGGGCACCGTGGGCGCCGATGGCCGCGGCCCCACGGATACCCGCTCCTCTTCGGTCACGCCGCCGCGGACCTGCCCGTTGTAGATCAGCACCCGCTCGTTGTATGCCAGGGCCGCTTTCCGGTAAGAAGCCACGGCCAACTGATACTCGGTGGCCAGTTGGCGATATTTCCGGCGCTTCGCCGCCACCGCCGCGTACTCGGGCGAATACTGGTAGATGAACGACTCCTGGTCCGTGCGCGCGTAGCGCAGCTCCCCAATATAGTCAGCCAACGCGGTGCCTTGGCCCCCACCGTCCAGGTGAATCAGGTAATAAAGCATCAGCAGCGCGGACTGATATTCCAGTGAAGACCCTTTCCACTGAGTCAACGGGCCGGTTATCAGGTCCGCCGGATGCAGCATGCGGCGCTGTTTTCCATTCATCATCTCTTCGTATCCATAGAACCCATCCAGCCTCTCAAAGAGGCCGCGTTTGGAATCGCCGAAATGAAAACGCCCGTCGTCGTATGGGATCGCCGCGACGTACTCCGCCATGCCTTCGGACATCCACACGGGTATCCAGTACAGCCAGTCGTGCATGACCTGGTGGGTGATCTCATGAATGAGGGTATTCGGATCGCTACCCCGGCTGCGCAGCGTGACTTGGTTCCCGATGAACTCCGCGCCCAGCGACTCATAGGGCACCAGGATGCGTTTCATTGCCGGGACGTACACTCCGGCCACGTTCCGCCCCGGCATGATCCGCGCGACGGCAGCGCTGAAGGTGGCTTGATCCATGAAGTAGGTCTCAAACCGGGTGCCCTCCGGCGGCGAGAGATCCAGCCCCATGGGCAGCTCGGTCAGCGCTTCCAGCGTCCCTTCGAATATCGGAGCGCACTGGGACACAAACGCCGCCGTCACCCTTCCCGCGCAGTGAAAGCGGAAGTGCGGCGTCTCCCACACCTCCGGCCCGCCGCTCACCTTCACCGGCTGGGGAATGTTGCTCAGGCGAGGCATGGACCGGCGCCGGAAATCCAGCCCTGTCTCGCTCATGCGGCTGATGTAGGCCCGGTCTGCCTCGCTCAGCTCGCTCATGTCGGCAAAGGACACCCGGCCACTCTCATCCTGTAGGCGTACTTTGCTTCCGTTGATGCTCACCAGCGCGGCCAGGAAATCATTCCCGCTCTGCGTGGTCCACCACCGTTCGGGATTGCTGGTCCCCTGCGCCCAAGCTCCTTCCGGCCACAAGACCGGAACCGTCAGGATCGCTATTAGCGGGCAAAAAAGAGCCAGAAAGCGCCAGCAATGCATAAAATCAATAAATTCCATTATTTTTCATAATTGGTCAAATCGCTTTGCCTCGCTCTTCGTCTTCTCTCTCATGCCGGGTTGGCGAAGCGCTTTTTCTCTGCTTCAATGATTGTTGGTCATGGCTTCTCCCTCCCCTTGGTTCGTCCCGGTCCTGTCTCCGCTCAGGGCATTTGTGCCCCTTCTTCTCCTGGCGGGCGCGGTCTTCGGTCTCCTCCTGGTTCCCGCCGCACGCGGCGCGGAAAGCCACCCGCCCAACCTCGTGCTCATCATTGCGGACGACATGGCGTGGAACGACTGCGGCGCCTACGGCCATCCCTCCATCCGTACCCCTTCCCTCGACCGCCTGGCGCGGGAGGGCATGAAGTTCGACAACGCCTTCCTCACCATCAGTTCCTGCAGCCCCAGCCGGGCCAGCATCATCACCGGCCGCTACCCGCACAACACGAACGCGGAGGAACTCCACTTCCCCCTTCCCTCGGACCAGAAGACCTTTGTCGAGTTTCTCCGCAAAGCGGGCTACTGGACGGCCGCCGCTGGAAAGTGGCACCTTGGCGACGAAGTGCGCGACCGCTTTGACGAAATCCGCGAGACCGACACCTCCGGTTTCCAGCTTCCCACCGGAGAGGCCGGCCAGGCCGGAAAGTTCATCGAAACCCTCGAAGGCGAGGCCCAGAGCGGTTGCACGGAGTGGGTGCCCCTCCTCAAAGACCGCCCCAAGGACAAGCCCTTCTTTCTCTGGCTCGCGGCGCTGGATCCCCACCGGGATTATCACGAGAACATCATCCCCAACGGCCACCAGCCCGGCGACGTCCGCCTGCCTCCCTACCACCCGGACACTCCGGAGGTCCGCAAGGACTACACGATGTACTACGACGAGATCGCCCGGCTCGACAGCTACGTCGGCAAAGTCGTGGCCGAACTGGAAGCACAGGGCATCCTGGAAGACACCTGCATCCTTTTCATCAGCGACAACGGTCGCCCCTTCCCCCGCGACAAGACCACCCTCTACGATAGCGGCATCCGGACGCCCTGGATCGTGTACTGGCCCGGCCACGTCATGGCTGGTTCCGTGTCCAAGCGATTGGTTAGTTCGGTGGACATCGCCCCCACCATGCTGGAACTGGCCGGCGCCGAAGCGCCCGACACCCTGGAGGGCGTAAGCTTCCTCCCCACCCTGACCAACCCAAATGCTAAGATTCGCGACTACATCTTCGCGGAGAAAAACTGGCACGACTTCGAAGACCACGCCCGCGGCGCGCGCGACGAACGCTACAAGTACATCCGCAACTACTACGCCGACCTGCCCCTGACCCCGCCCGCCGACGCCGTCCGCAGCCTGACTTACGAGTCCATGCTGAAACTGAAAGAAGAAGGCAAGCTAACCACCGAGCAGTCCATCTGCTTCCGCCAGCCCCGCCCGGAAGAAGAACTCTACGACACCCAGGCCGATCCCCACGAGCTGAACAACCTGGCAACCGATCCCGAATACGCCGCCACCCTGCAGCGCCTCCGCGACGCCCTGACCACTTGGGAAAAAGAAACCGGCGACTACGCCCCAGATCTCCGCACCGCCGACGAGTTCGACCGCGTCACCGGCATCCCCACGGATGCCCGCGTCCGCCCCCGCCACTCCAAAGCCCAAATGGTCAAAGACGGTCTCGTGGCTCCATGATCAAAAGAGTCGTCAGGCAATCTCCCAGTCGCCTCTTCTCCTTGTTTGACTTCACTTCGTTCCGTCTATCTCCTCCACGCTTCGATTCCGCCTCTCCCTGTCTCCCTGTCTCCCTGTCTCCCTGTCTCCCTGTCTCCCTGTCTCCCTGTCTCCCTGTCTCCCTGTCTCCCTGTCTCCCTGTCTCCCTGTCTCCCTGTCTCCCTGTCTCCTTGTCTGGGATAGCGACACCGCCGCGCCCCAACGCTACCGCCCCTAGGCAAGCTCAACTCACTCCACGCCCCTCCAAAGCCACGTCAGCATCTCCGGCAACATCGCGCCCGCATGATTGCTCCCGTGGAAACACTGGCCAAAGTGCCAGTGGTAGTCGTACCCCATGAACTCCAGGGCCGTCTGCATCTGCTTGTTCGCCAGCGGCCAGTTCCCGAACTGATTGTCCAGGTCATTGCTGCCGTCTAACAAATACACCCGGATGGGCTTCGCCTCCGTCTTGCGGATCAGGGAGGGATAGGCATTCGCCCCGCGAATATCGACAAACGTGCCCACCCAGCTGATGACCTTGCGGAACTTGTCCGGCCGTTCCCAGGCCACCGTCCACGCGCAGGCCGCGCCACTGGAACCGCCCGCGATGCCCCAGCATTCCGGGTCCTGCCGGAGCTTGTAGTCCTTTTCCACCTGCGGGATCATCTCTTCCAGGAGAAAACGCGCATACTGATCGCCCAGGGAATCGTACTCAAAGCTCCGGTTCGCCGGCTTGGCGCCCGGCTTCTGGCCTTCCTTCGCGCCAGGATTGATGAAAAGGCCGATCGTCACCGGCATCTTCTCCTGGTGAATCAGGTTGTCCATCACCACTGTGGCGCGCAGCGGCCCGTCCGGGTCCGCATGGCGCAGGCCATCCTGGAACACCATCAGGCAGGCCGGTTCTTCCGGCTTATATTGCGCGGGCACGTAGATGAGAAACTCCCGGTGCGTGCCGGGGAAGACCTGGCTGTCATTCCACTCGTGCTTCGTGACCGTTCCCTCCGGCACGCCCTCGTGGCGCAGGCTGTCGGGTGTGTATTCGTAGGATTCGATCTTCAGGTTACCGCCGCCCAGCTTCTTGCCGCTGGCGGTGCGCAGTTCGTGATTCAGCATCTGGAAATTCTCCACCTCGGTCACCAGCACCCGCAGGCCGCCGCCCAGGTCGGTCATCTCGCCAATGGTCCCGCTCTCCTCACCCACGCGCACCACCGTCACCGGCTCGTCCGACTTCACCGCCCAGCCCACGACCGTCTTCTCCAGCTTCTGCCGCACCTGCCCCTTATCCAGCGCCCACTTCCCAAACGTGGACTCGATCCGCGGCTTCAATTCCTTCGCCTTCCCAGACTTCAGCGCCGCTTCAATTTCGCTCAACGCCAATGGCTCCGGACTCGCCGCCTTCGGCTTCGCCGCTTCCTCGGCACGCAGCATGGACGAACCAGCGGACAAATGGATCAGCAGCATCACACAGAGGCTGCCCAATAGAGAAAGGGAAAAAGAATAGGGGCGTTTCATCATCATGGGTATTGAGGAAAGGAAAGCGACAGGTGGCAGAATTCACAAGGTTTTCCAACACCGCATTCAAGCCATCTTTAAAGAAACCCGAAGCGTGAGGCGCAAAGGATCGGGTCGAGGCGACGGGCTCGCGCCCGTCGCCCCTCCCACACCACCGGACATGCCGTTTTCAGCATCCGGCGGTTGAACCACGGCTCGGGTCTTGGCCCGAGCGGATACCGGTGGCGTCCACCGGTCCATTCAGCACTTGCTTGTCTCCTTCCTCCGCCGCTGGTCCAAACTGGACATCCACGGTTCGGGCTCCGGCGGATCCACCGCCTTTGCCTTTCCCCGCCAGAATACGGTAGCTGCCGCAGTTGCCGCTCCGCTCTGTTTCGGATGTCTACTCGCACGGTCCACCGAGTCGGTCGGGTCGTCTGTTTCGTTGGTTCTTCGGCCCTTGGCTCCAGCGGCTTTCACCGCCTTCTTCGCTACTACGGCCTCTGCTGACTTCTCCCCAGCTCTCGGTTCCGAGGGCCAAGGAGATCTCCCCGGGTAAGGCGCGATAACTTTCGGCCCGTGCCGCCTGGCTCTACCTGACGCGTCTTTCGGTGACTTCGTCGGATTTCGCATTCACCAGCATGCTCATCACCCGCGCCCGGCCTCTCTGCCAGTTCGTGTTCCTGCGGTCGTGCCTTTGATACACACTTCCTTCACCACTCCGGTCGCCCTCGGCGGCTTGTGCTTCTCTACGGTTCTTTGTCACTCTTTCCGTTCATCTCCTTTCAGATGAATAGTTATCGCCCATGCGGGGCGCACTGGTCCTCGACCTCCGGGCGAGGAACTCGCGAACCGGGCTCACGAGAAACAACGGCAAACTGCCTTCTCAGTAAGAGAACAAGATAGCTCTCCCTCCGCATCGCCCAATCACGCCTATGTCCTTCCAAACAAATTAGGCAAACTTTCTCTCCTTCCGTGAACGCGGTCCGAGCCGGACGGGCAGGTAGATCGCTTTCCACCTTTCCGAGACGTCCCCTCAACATCCCTCGCACCCTCATTTGCTTGATCTTCCCCAGCTCACCTGCCTTTACTAAGATCCCGCCGCTAGTTTCCCCACAAATTCCCTCTACATTCTCTAACGTAAAAATCTCCGTATCCTACTCGTAATCAGCACTCTCTAAACCTTTTTACCCCCCCTCCCCCATGCCCGATCGACGCACCTTTCTCCACGCCGCCGCCGCAGCTTCCGCCGCCCAGGCCCTGCCTGTCGCTCTCCATGCCCAGGACACCGCTCCCGCCTCCGCCACCACCCCACGCACCCGCCCCGACGGCAAATTCCTCGGCGTCACCGTCCTGCCGGAATACATCCAGAGCGAGGGCATCGAGGGCGTCCTGGACAACCTCATCAACCGTGTGGGCGCGACCGCCGTCGCCACCTCTCCCTACGTCATGGCGGAGGCGGACCAGGAAACCGGGAACCGCGAACCTCCCGCCGACGCGGGCGCGGGCGCCGTGCGGCTTCTCGACCGGCCGCTCTTTGGAAAGCGGGAGGTCTGGGTGACCACCGCCCCCAGCTTCGTGCCCGATCAGCCTCTCTATAAAGGACTGCGCTACCAGCCCGCTCCGGCCACCGAACTGACCCAAAAGGAAGGCCCCATCGTCGGAAAATTCGTCGAGGCCGCCCGGAAAGCCGGGCTGAAGGTGTATTTCCAGATCCAGGCCGCCATCCCGCCCGGCTACCGCGTCCAGTTCGGCGGACCCGTCGATGAAGACACTCCGCGCCTGCCCGACGGCAGCCTGCCCGGCAAGCGCGTCTCGAAGAACGGCACCCTCAGCAGCCCGGAGATCATCGGCTACGAACACGCCCTCATCCGCGACCTGCTCCAGCAGTACCCCGGCATCCACGGCATCCGCTTCGACTGGCCGGAGTATCCGCCCTACCTGCTGAACTCCTGCTTCGTGGACTTCGGCGTCCACGCCCAGGCCGACGCCGAAAAGATGGGCTACGACTTCGAGCGCATGCGCCGCGAGGTGGGCGATTTCTACACCTACCTCCACGGCAGCTTGAAAAACCGCGACCTGCGCCCCTTCACCCAGCGGGACGGCGGCCGCTTCGCCCTGATCCGCCTGCTTTCCGATCATCCCGGCATCGGCGATTTCCTCCGCTTCAAGGCGGAGATCGTGGAGCGCACCGTGGCCGGCTTCCGCAAAGTGTTCGACGATTCCGGCGCCCAGGACAAGGAAGTCATGCCCAACGCCTTCCCCCCGCCGTGGACCCTGGCCACTGGCCTGGACTTCGGTCGCGTGGCTCCCTACAGCTCCGCCATCAGCGCGAAGCTATATACCATGCACTGGATGATGATTCTTAACTTCTACGGCACCCAGCTCATGGAAGCGAATCCGAAGCTCGACGAAAAACTCCTCACCCACGCCCTCGTCCGCCTCCTCGACATCGACGACGGCCCCGGTCTCGACACCTTGGCTGCCTACGCTTACCCCGGCCCGGACCAGCCCCACGCCGCCGGCGAACACGCCATGACCCGCAAGATCCGCCAAGCCCAGGCCGAAGCCGGCCAGACCCCCATCTACGCCCTCGCCCACGGCTACGGCCCCGACGAAGACTTCGCCAAACGCCTCGAAACCGCCTGGCAAGCCAGCCCACACGGCATCTGGATCAACCGCTACGCCTACCTCACCGACCGGAAGCTGGACTTGGTTGGGGAGGTGACGAAGGGGTGAGCATACCCTAACCCCTCAATCTACTTCTTTCGGCCTCCGCGCAAATCGAAAGGAACCACTAGCTCACAAGATATAAGATATTATCAATAGCCTTTCTAATCGTCGTTCGCTCGTGTGTAAGAACCACGAAGGCATCCGCTACGCATTCAAAAACCGAGTCATGAAAGGTAAATATATAATGACCAATGCCATCAAAAGACTCTTTGCGGTGGCACGGATGAACTGAATTCATTTTTTCAAGCGCGGCTATCCACGATGAAGATTGCACCTTAGAACAGCTATACGGAGTCAACCCTCGCTCCACCAGCGGATGACCTCTCAACGACTCATCGTTAGGAGGGCCTAGGTAATGAGCGTACGGCTCGATAAACTGAATCGTGACAACCGGTTCTTCTGAAGATCCATCGACTATCCGGACTTTTTCTCCATTTGCTTTATCCGAATGTTCCTGAGCGAGATAGATTAGAAATACTTCCTGCTCTCCACAGATCACGTGAGGGCAAGGGGCGCCAAGAGACGACTGTGGGACTCCCTCTATCTCCTCCACCTTGTCCTCTCCGGTAACCACATAGGCTCCAGAGCTACGAGGTGGGTTGTTTTTTCTTTTACGTCCGAACATACGCCGAATCTCAATATTTCTTTTACCCACTTTCGCCTATTCTATCACTCGTAAATCTTCCCCATAAAGATTATGTCAGCACATCGCTTCCAAGGATTATCGGGAATTTCGTAACCTCCAACTGTTCCATCCTTGGAGTCGACAGCCCATGTGGCGGCGGCTGAGAGAAAGGATTCAATCGATCCATTCTCCCACCCCAATGTTCCCGGTCCCCACGGGGAACTCGGATGTAGCTTCTCAATTTCTTTTTCTTTCTCGCGATTTAGCGCCAACGCTTCCAGAAACACCACGAATGTTTCTTCGTCGATTACGGAGCCCAAAGCTGCCTGCAGTTCGTCGTTTCTCATCTCCATATCGACATTGCGATGTTATACACTGACCGTTGACTGGAAGATCGTTGTATTGCCTCGTGGATGATTTTGAGATTGGCCCGGCTTAGGGTCTCAAGCTTGCTCTGGCGCGCGAAGGCTTGCACCACACTTTCCAGAGCTTCCCTCGTCGCTTTCGGATAGCCATCCCGTTTGTCCCAAAGCATTAGGAAATCTCTAAGAGTGAGAGAATATCCGGTGTTCATTGCTCTTCAAAATTACTTACTACGCCCGTAGATTGCGGCCAAGTAAAGATTGAATGATAGTTGCCGGGCCCAGCAAGGCACCTCAGAGTGCCCGGGAACGGTTGGACCGGTTATCTGCCCCCTGCCAATCTCTTTTCTTCAATTCCCCAATGACCCACCTCGCCTACCACCACCTCCGCCCCGCCTACGGGGACATTCACAACCACTGCGGCATTTCTTATGGCCATGGGCCGCTGAAGGACGCTCTGGCGAATGCGCGGGAGCGGCTGGACTTTGTCTCCATCACGGGGCATGCGCATTGGCCGGACATGCCGGAGGCGAATGAGCGGATTCAGCACATTATCGACTTTCATTTGAAGGGGTTTGAGAAGCTGAAGGGCGGGTGGAATGAGATGATGGCGGAGCTGCGGCAGGCGGATGAGGACGGGCGGTTCGTGGTGTTTCCGGCGTTTGAGGTACACTTCTGCGCCTGTGGCGACCGGAACGTGCTGTATAAGGACCTGGGGGGCGAGATCCTGTATCCCACGGGCATCGAGGATCTGCACCGGCACCTGCGCCAGTTGCGGGCGGAGGGGGTGGAGACGCTGTGCCAGCCGCACCACATTGGGTATAAGAAGGGCACGCGGGGCATGGACTGGCTGTCGCACGATCCGGCGCTGGAGCCGCTGGTGGAGCTGCTGTCCATGCATGGCTGCTCGGAGGAGAGCGACAACACGCGCCCGTTTCTCCACGTCATGGGGCCGTCCGACTGGGAGGGCACGCTGCAATACGGGCTAAAGAACGGCCACATCGTGGGCATCACGGGCGGGACGGATCACCACAGCGGGCACCCGGGCAGCTACGGGCACGGCTTGACGGGCGTCTGGGCGGCGGACGGCTCGCGGGAGGCCATCTGGGAGGCGTTTTTCCAGCGGCGCACCTGGGCGATGACGGGGGACAAGATCGAGCTGCGCTTTTCCATTAACGACTCCCCCATCGGCGCGGTGATCCCGCCCCGGGGCAAGCGCCACATCCTGGTGGAGGTGGCCGCTGCCGGCGCCATCGATTACGTGGATGTCATCAAGAACAATCGCCTGCTCTGCCGGATGTCGGAGTGCGACGTCATCCCCCAGGCGCCGGGCCAGACGGTGCATACGAAGCTCTACCTGGAGGTGGGCTGGGGCCCGCGCGGCGAGACCCACCGCTGGGAGGCGGAACTGGGCATCGGCTCCGGCGCCATCTTGGGCCTGGACCCGCGCTTCCGCGGCATGCAGGTGGTCTCACCCCTGGAGGGCACCGGCGAGCACGCCAGCTTTTACCAGTCGAAGATCACCGGCCGCACGGAGACCAGCGTTTCGTTCGAGACGGTCAGCGAGGGCACGCCGAACAACTTCACCAGCACCTCGCAGGGCGTGTGCCTCGAGGTCGAGATGCCGGTTGACGAAACGGTGTATGCGGTGCTGAACGGCCAGCGGATCGAGTGGCGGCTGCGCGATCTGCTGGAAGGCGCCCGCTCCGGCCTGGTCGGCGGCCTAGAGTCCCACGCCTACCGGATGAACCGCGCCCCCATGCCCCACGACTGGCGTTACCGCCTGGAATACGAAGATCACGAAGGCCGCGAGGGCGACTATTACTACGCGCGAGTCCGGCAAAAGAACGATCAGTGGGCGTGGAGTTCGCCGATTTTTTGCCGGGATCTTTAGCGAGAATCGCACCCTTTGGAAAAGGCCGTTCGCGGCCCATCCCCCAAGGCCAAAGGCCCATAGGCGTCAGGATAAGGTGCCGGAGAAGCCGGTAGTGCTTCCGGCCAATGTCATGTAACTTTATCCAATAACAGTCACTGACTATCAGATATTTAAGGGGAACAGGCCTGACGCCTATTGGCTTTTGGTCCTTGACCTAACTGATACCCTTTGATACCTGGGCCTTCGACCCAGGCTGGTATGCGGCGCGCCGGTGACGCTCTACGTCTTCGGTGCGCCGATGGCGCTCTGAAATTACTCAGCCCGCAAATAAGAGTGCAGCCCACCGCCTCAGGCAGCAGGCTGCACCGGCTTCGCCTTACTCAACCTATAACCACCCCTGGTATGGGCTGATGGGCGAAAATGGGGCGCCCGGCGGGCGCTGTCTCAGATAGACAGTCAGTTCAACCAACAACAACCGGTATCCAACCGGCAGGCTAAGACTAAGATTTTCCGGCCGCGGCCGCTATTACAATGGGCGAGGCCGTTTATAACGTTTAGGGGCGGGTCCCCCACCCCATCGAGGCCGGTCCGAAACGCTTCGCCACCGCCTTCCCAACTACCTCACCCTTCTCCCCAGAACCCCACGGGGACGCGTAGTGTCCTTGGACTGCGCTGATCAGAATCAGCGCTTTGCGGCAGGAGCCGGAGGCGCGGTGGGGGGAATCGGCGCACGCCTTCTCTCAAATCGTTCCCTTACCCCAATGCTCTCCTCCCTTCTGCTCTCGGTCGTGCGCCTGGCTCAATCCCCCACCTTCTCTCCCGCGCGGAGCCGCTTCTGCCAGTCTTCGTGGGCTACCTTGTAGGCTTGGAACTTCAGGTATTCTCCCGTCTCCATCTGGCCGTTTTGGTTTCCGTCGATCTTGGGGAAGAGCCATTCCCAGCCTGGCTTGGCACCGTTCCACTCTTCGAGTGAAACGGTGCCGTCTTTGCCGGTGTCGATGCTGGAGAGGAAGCGCTCAATGAATTTTTCCTGGTCGAGCTTGTCGCGTTCGGCGGCGGCTTCTTCGGTCCATTCGAGGCGCATGTGGGCGGCTTCGAGGGCGGCGCGGTAGGTGGCGGGGTCGATCTGCTGGACGGGGACGCCTTCTTCCAGGGCCTGGCAGGCGGCGATGCCGGCGGCTTCTCCGCAGATCATGAAGGCGGGCTCCATCCGGGCGGACGCGTAGCCGAGGTGGGTGGCGGAAAAGCAGACGGAGACCAGCAAGTTTTCGGCTTCCGCCTCCTTCGGCGTGATGGAGCGGTAGGGAATGGGATAGGGCGTCTTGGTCGGGCCCTTGGAGCCGCCGACGAACATCCAGCCTTCCAGCCCCACCTGGACGTGACCCTCCGCGTCGCGAGTCCAGACGCGGCGGCAGGGATAGATATCGATGCCATACTGGGCCAGGGCGATGGGGTCTTCCACGGTGGTGTGGTTGTAAACGTCGGCCGCCGTCAGGGTGTAGCGGCCCTCCAGCCGCCGGGTGAGCCGGACGTAGAGCTGGTGCGGCCAGCCGTGGGTGTCGGGGTGGTGAGTGCCGTCCAGGCCCAGGACGGCGGTTTGTTCGCGGAATTTTTCGGGCACGCGGGGGTCGGTGCTCATGAAGTGATGCAGGCCGCGCAGGTAGTCCTGGTGCAGTTTCCAGACGCGGGCTTTCTCAGCATAGTCGCCATCCGCGTAGAGATGACTGACGCCGACGGGCGCGTTGGTGATGAGCGACTCGCGGTGGTAGTTGTATTCGCCGGAGTTCATCCAGCCGGGAAAGATGCGGGCCAGCCGGACGAACAGCGTGGCCTCGTCTTTGGCAAAGGTTTCCTTCAGGTACTCCACGTAGCGCCCCACGAGTTCGAAGTCCTGGGGGTCGTAGTCCGCGGGCGGCGTGAGGGGCACGCGCTTCGCGGGATCGGCGGTGACGTAGAAGCGGTAGTTGTAGGCCTGGATGTGTTCGTCCGCCGAGCCGTGGGGTTCCGTGGCCTCGCCGGTGACCCATTTCAGCAGGCCGCTCTCCGGGTGGCCGGGCGTGACAAAGGGATCGATGGGCGTCAGTTCCACCGGTTCCTGGAGTCCCGCGATGGCCTCGCCTAAGTCGTCCACAGACTCCCGCGCCACGCGATAGGACACGCCGGCGCGGGCCATCAGTTCGCCATCGTAACCGGCATCGATGAACATCCCGGCCCGCACCACCAGGGTCCCCTTCTCCTTCGGCTCCGCCGGCGGACAGCCCAGTTCGTCATACGGCGCCAGGTCAAAAGTCGCGCTCGCGATCCGTCCTCCCTCCTTCGTCACCGAGGCCACGCGGTGCTCGTAGATGACCTCGATCCCCCGCTCCGCCAGCAGCTTCAGAAAACTCTCCCGGATGGGCCCCGGCGCTTCCCCCAGGGAATAGATCAGCTCCTTCGTCAGGCCCCCCGTCGCCGCCGGGTTCGGACAATCCTGCCGCGGCTTGATCCCCGCCCCCAGGATGCCCCCCACCCACCGGCTCGGCTCCACAATGACCACCGACTTCCCCGCCCGCTCCACCGCCAAGGCGGCCACGATCCCGGAAGGCGTGGCGCCGTAGATGCAGACGTCGGTGGTTTTCTCGACGGGTGGCGCGGCGTGGCTGGTGTTTGGGAAGGCGAAGGAGAAGCAGACGGCCAGGCACGCTGTGAGGATCGGGGAAAATCTCATGCGCTATCTGTTCAATAGCTGGGAGATGGGGTCAATCCGAATTGCGGTACCGCATCTGGTACCATTTGATACTGGATAGCCAAACTGCGTAGGAACAGGTCCAGCCGTCCGACGAAGCGTTGACCAACGATGTAAATTCAAGCTAACATCAAATCTTCTCATCTAGTTAAGCCAAATTAGGAGCTACCCCATCAAGCTTCTCCAGCTCAGTACTCATGAATCCATTTCCCCGTATTTTCTTGTTTGGGGTCTGCGCATTCGCACTTTCTTGCCGACAATCTGAACCTGACTTGGAGTCTGTCGCTGACAAACCGGACGCCCCGCAACTCTCCGAGCAACAGGCCATCGACTACTTGACCGCCAGGGGGCACGATGTCCATCAGAACGACACTGGGACTTTCGTAGCGCTGGTTGGGGGCACCGATCCACACAAAGTCACCCTCGAAGATATTCGAGCGGTCAACGCCCTCAAAAATGTTACTGAGATCCGAATTATTGCGTTTGAAGGTATTGCGCCCGAAGTCATGAAAGATCTACGCACTTTTCCTGAGGTGCATACCATCGGCATTCACTATGGGATGCCGGACGAGAGCTTTCAATACTTCAACCGCTTTCCCAATGTTGAGACCATCGAACTCTGGGGTGACAATTTTTATTCCCTCAGATACCTCCCAGCTCTTGAGAAACTCACCTACCTCACCCATGAGTCCTCTGAAGGTGATTTCACCTTGGAAGACATTCGGCATATAGTCGCCTGCCGAAACCTGGAAAAAATCAATATCATCCGTCCTGTTTCTGAAGAAGGTATTGCTCTCCTCAAAAGCCTTCCCCACTGGGAATGGATCGAAATAGAAGATACATTTTACGAGAATGAGGAATGAGGAATGAGGACGTATCTCGCCTCGGACAGGTCTAGCGGTAACCTGCTGTATGAACCTTGGGATCAGCACTCCGGGAGCCATTGGACATCATCATCCCCCACCGCGCCTCCGGCTACCATCCACAGAGCGGCGAAAGAAAATTCGCCGCACTCAAGAGACGCTTCGCGCCCGCAGCAAGTATTCACCAGTAGGGTTGAGTCGAGCATTATTACTTTCGCACCTCGCCTCACCCCTAGCAACACTGCGGGGACGGTGCGGGCGAGGATTTTCCGGCCTTTCCAGAGGGACCAGTTGTCGAAGTAATCGAAGTCGAGGCGGACCCATTCGACGAAGTCGGTGATCTGGTTGCGGCTGCTGATCTGCCAGAGGCAGGTGAGGCCGGGCTTGACGCTAAGGCGGCGGCACTGGGCGGAGTTTTCGATTATTTCTAACTGAGACATCGGAGGGAATAAATAGGCCACATTAACCCTTCATTCCCTCTTATCCACAAACACACCCTCTATACCTTACAATACTTCGAGATTCTCGCTGTATATAGTCCCTCTAGTAGTGAAGATATGCACTTTATATTCTAATGATTCTAACAAGCCTCCATAGTTTTCCAGTGGATATTCAAACCATTCCTTATGCCCAGGTTTGATCTCCACCGGCTCAGCAAAAATAAATTCATAATTTCGTTGAAATGGATCTCTGACAGGTAATGTCCAACTCACACGCTCTACGTACACCTCAAACAGGGAAAGATTAGAAACTTCCACTGCACCATTCCGATAACTTGAAACGAAGAGTTTTTCCTTCGTTTCTTTAATTGCATCTTTGATAGTTTCTCTATCGATTGCCTCTCTTTTGGCCAAGAATTCTCTTCCCAAACTTAACTCAGCTTCAAATCTGGCTTCTTCTTTTTTCAACTGAGCTTCCCTCAATTGCATTTCAGCCTCGAACTGTGCTTCCTGCTTCGCTAAAGCTTCTTTCCTTATCTGCATTTCCTCATTGAATCTCGCTTCTTCTCGAGCAAGCGTTTTTTCTCTAAGGGCAGCTTCTGCCTTCATTTTCATATCTTCCCTAGCCAAGTCTTCTTTACGCGCGTTCATTGCGTGAATATAAGCAAAGAACGAAATAGCTGTAGCGCCGCCGATGCCAAAGACAAAACCAAGAACAGTGACTCCTAATCTTCTCAAAGATTCATTTTGTCGTTGTGCCTCCATGGAACTCAAAGATCGAGAAATACTGGCAGAATTTTCTCTGGGTCATTAGTTAGCGACATTCGCCCGAAAACTGCAACTACAAAAGAGACCTTGTATTGTAATAGACCGACAATACTGCGAATTGAATCTCTACGCCGACAAAAAACTGGCATTGGCTCGATACACACGAGATATTTGCAGCATCTCGCCTCCAATCACCTCGCCCCCAGCCCCAACAGCACCGCCGGCACGGTCCGCGCCAGGATCTTCCAGTCTAGCCAGAGGGACCAGTTGTCGATGTATTCGAGGTCGAGGCGGACCCATTCGGCGAAGTCGGTGATCTGGTTGCGGCCGCTGATCTGCCAGAGGCAGGTGAGGCCGGGCTTGACGCTGAGGCGGCGGCGCTGGGCGGAGTTTTCGATTTTCTCCACTTCGTAAACGGGCAGGGGCCGGGGGCCGACGAGGCTCATTTCGCCTTTGACGACGTTCCAGAGCTGGGGGAGTTCGTCGATGGACAGCTTCCGCAGCAGGCGGCCGAGGGGGAAGATGCGGGGGTCGTGCTCGACCTTGAAGGCGGGGCCGCCGGTCATCTGGTTCATGGCTTCGAGTTCCGCGCGGCGCTGTTCGGCGTCTTCATACATGGTGCGGAACTTGTACATCATGAAGGGCTTTCCGTAGCGGCCGCCGCGCAACTGGCGGAAGAGGATGGGACCGGGGGCGGCAAGGCGGATGGCCAGGGCGGTGAGGAGCCAGAGGGGCGCGGTGGCGATGATGAGGGCGAAAGCGAGGACGCGGTCGGTGGCGTTCTTGACCATGAGGGCCCAGCCGTTGTCGGGGGTGGAGCGGAAGACGAGCATGGGCACGCCGCCAATGTCTTCCACGTTCAGCTTGGCCAGGGTGGTCTGCATGAAGTCGGCGGCGAGCCAGGCCTCGACGCCTTCGGTTTCGCAGGCGTTGATGGCTTCCTCGACGCGGCGAAAGTGGACGTGATCGGCGGCGAAGATAACGCGCTCGACGGATTGTTCGTGGAGAATCTTGATGAGATCGGCGACGCCCTGGCGGGTGAGATCGACGCGGCCGACGATCTCCAGGCGGAGGCGTTGTTCGCTGGGCAGGGAGGCGAGGATCTGGTCCATGTCCTCCGCGCCCCCGGCCAGGAGGACGCGTTCGCGGAAGTCTTCGCGCCGCATGCGGCTGAGGAGGTATTGCTTAACGAGGCACTCCTTCACCACCAGGGCCATGCCGGCGCCAGCGACGAAGAGGAGGACGACGGCGCGGCTTTCGGCGGACCATTTCAGGAAGATGACGCAGCCGCCGACGATGAGGCCCATCCAGAGGAGGGTCTGGAAGAGGGGCGGGAGTAAGTCCTTGAGGGAACGGCGTAAGGGGTGATCGTAGAAGCCGTGATACTCCAGGACGACGGGAGTGATGAGGACGACGATGGCGAAGAGCCAGTAAAACTCGCGAAACGGCGGGATGACTGGCATGGAGGCAAAGGTCTCCCCGGCCCACGCCCGGAGGGTGTGGCTGAACAAGAGCACGGCTCCGAGAAGCACGGAGTCGATGATCTGGGAGAGTTTGCGGTTGATTTCCTGCCGCTGAGTCACGTTCGTGAACCTTCGAAAAATTTATGCCTTTCCTAAAAATTATAATGATCTTTCTATTTAGGATCAATTAGAAATCTATGGATTTTAAGGGTATTTCAGAAGGCCGGGCCGCCGTGGTGGCGCCGGTGTGTTCGGCGGCGGATCTGGACTTTGTGGAGGCTACCGGGCCCACCGGGCTGGCGATGAGTTGTGACGTGCTGGAGTTCCGCCTGGACAATCTGCTGCTCTGCCTGGACCGGGCGGAATCGGTGGCGGCGGCAGTATCCCCTGCCCTGCCGCTGCTGATCACGGCGCGGTGCCCGGAGGAAGGGGGCGAGCACGGCCTGGACGACGCGGCCCGGCTGGGGCTTTACACGCGGTTCCTCCCCTACGCGATGCTGATGGACACGGAGATCCGCTCGGCGGTGGCGATGACCCCGGCGGTGGCAGCGGCGCGGGAGGCCGGGGTAAAGGCGGTGCTGTCGTACCACAATTTCGAGGTGTTCCCGGGAATGGAGACGCTGCGGGAGCAGATGGGGAAGGCGCGGGAACTGGGGGCGGACATCGGAAAGCTGGCGGTGTGGCTGGAGCGCGAGGAGGACCTGGCGGCGATGGTCAGCCTTTGTGGTGAGGTCTCGCTGGCAGCCCTCCCGTCCCCTGCCCCGGACCCAGCTGCGTTTCGCGTCAGCTTGATGGGAATGGGTCCGCTGGGGAAGGTGTCGCGGCCGCGGTTGGCGCTGGCGGGGTCGGTGCTGAACTATGGGTTCTTACGGGAGGCGAATGCGCCGGGGCAGTGGCCGGTGGGGGAACTGCGGCGGATGATTTTGGAGGGGGGTGAGAGCTAAGGGATCGCTGATTGGGACAGCGTGAACCAGGGGATTTTGACCACAGAGAGCGCAGAGGACACAGAGGTTTTTTAGCCAGGGCGGTCGCTGGTGGAGGTGGTCGCCGACTTCCGGGGTCCGGGCCGGACTGGTGGGAAACTCGCGAATTGCGCGATCCAGATCGAACAGCGAAATCTATTTATGCTCCGCCGCTGGCGGTGTTGCCGGGCTTTAGCATCGGATGACCAAGGTCCTCCTCTCCCTTTGTTCACACTTGTCAGGCCACTCGTGAACGCGCTCGGAGATCGCGTTTCACCTCTGTCGCCGGTCGAGCCGGGGACTCAGGAGCGACTTCGGAAGGGGCCGCTGCTCTTCCAGAGACAACACACGGTTCAAGGTCAGCACGATCTCGCCGCCAGTCTCGCCCGTGGCCATCCGGACTTGATGGTCCTCCGCCCTCTCCGCCGTGAAGAGGATTTCCCCCCCGCTGGCGCACCGGTAGCAGATCGCGAACGCGGGCGCCCCCAGAGCCGAGCAACTCCAGGCCCGCCAGCGCACCCGCCGGTGTGGCGTTTCACGGTTCCCATGAAGTAGTCCCCCTCTCCCAGCCGGATGGAGACCCGCGCCTGACTGTCCGCCGGGAGAGTTTGGCGGAACGGCTGGCTCACGGAAACGGTCTCCACCGGTCCAGTTTGCCGACTGGCGGCCATCAGCCAGAAGACGGCGAAAGGAAAAAACGTCTCATGCGCCGAACCTGCCCCCCAAACCCGCGCCCTCCCGGCTCGCAAGGCGTGGCGTTTCCGTGTCCCATTAGCGCTTCCGTGTCCCGCCGCCGCGCCCATAGCAATCGCTTGCCTGAGCCTGCCGGGAGGAGCTATGGTACTGCTGGTATGGAACCCAAGTGGGTCAGCAAGATTATTCGCGGGGTCC
The DNA here is from genome assembly GCA_030427505.1 of Verrucomicrobiia bacterium. Lineage (GTDB taxonomy): Bacteria > Verrucomicrobiota > Verrucomicrobiia > Verrucomicrobiales > DEV007 > JAUICH01. The sequence goes on along the minus strand of JAUICH010000014.1, from coordinate 112,157 downwards.
TCGCGGCGGCGTGCGTGGCCTCGTTTCTGATCATGGCGCCGCGCGCCCGGGAAAGCTCGGACGGACCGTTCGTGTTTCTCCAGGTCGCGCTGATCCTCCTGGCGGCGCTGTTCGTCATTCCTGAACTGATGCGGCTCGTCATGGCGCCGATCTCCGCGCTTGTGGACTCGTTCTTTTTTCCCGGCGGACGGTTCTCCAAACCGGTTCTGAACTACAAGCTGCCGGAGTTTTATGTGGAGAAGGGCCGCTACGAGGAAGCGCTGGCGGAGTACCGGAAGATCCTCCAGTTCTACCCGGCGGAGCTGCCCGCCTATGAAGGGGCCATCGAGCTGTTGCTGAAGGAGTTTGACGATGTGCCAGAAGCCGCCAAGCTCTACCGGCAGGCCCAGAAGCATCTGCACGAGAATCCGGAAGCCGGGTTTCAGTTGACCAACCTGTGGAACCGCCTGGCGCCCACGGTTAAGCCGCCGGTTTCGTGAAGAGGAAGCCGCGCATGGCTTGGGGAAAAGGGTTCCAGCTGCGCCGCCGGGCACGGGTGCCCTACTCCATGGGCCTTACCGCGGCCCTTCCTCTTATCTTAGCTTTTCTGGTCACCGGCCCGGCGCCGCGGGCCGTCGCGGAATCCCGGCCCACGCTGACGACCTTTACTGAGGCGCACCTGGTGGACTGGTGGACGGCGCACCCGGACCCTGGCGGCTGGCCGGCGGCGCGGGATGAGTTGCACGACGCCCTCCTCTACGCGCAAGAACGCCACGGCATCGAGCGCGCCATGGAAAATGACCACGTCCAGGGCTGGCTGGTGCACCTGCGCTGGCTGGACCTGTACCTCCGCGCGCCGGACAGCTCCGCGCTGAAGACAGACCCGGCGGTCGCGGAAGCTTTTCGCGGCCTGAGCTTGCAGCACGAGGTGCCGAAGCTCTTCGTGCGCTCGGTGAACCCCGGCGACGATGCGCCGAAGGCGCTGGAGATTCTCTGCCGCATCGCCACCCGCCAGCCGGAGGCGCTGCGTCACTACCCCGCCCTGGCGGTGGCTTTTGCCGTGGTGTTCGATCAACCCTTCCCTGACGCCTGGCCGCACCCTTTCACCAAGAAAGAATGGCTCCCCGCTGGCGACCTGGAACCGGAGCGGCGCTTTGAGTTCTTCACGAAGGCCGCCGGGACGGGCGGGCTGATGCTGGACCCGGCGGACCTTCCCGTGAAAGACCTGACCTATATGGTGGACACGCCCTTGGCGTTTTCGGAGTTGCAATACGTGCAGCAGATCGAGCTAAAGAACCCGTCTTACCTGACGGCGCTCTACTCCTCCATCCGCTACGATGTTCCCCGCGCGCAGGAGGGGCATTTCCTGTGGCCGCACGAGGAAGCGTACAAGCTGGCGGAGATCGGGAAGCGCGGCGGCATCTGCGCGGACCAAGCCTTCTTCGTTTCGGAAACGGGCAAGGCCAAGGGCATACCCACCATCCTCTTCATGGGCCAGGGCCGGTCGGGAGGGCACGCCTGGGTGGGCTACCTGGCGGAGCGCGGCCAGTGGGAGCTGGACGTAAACCGCATCAAGAGCGAAGTATCCCGTCGGCACTACCTTTGATCCTCAGACCTGGCGGCGCATCACCGACGCGCAGTTCCGATTCATGATCTCCGACCTGACGCGGACCTTCAACTACGAACGCTGCCAGCTCACCCTGCAATGGGCGGCGATGAACACGGAGCACGCCAGCTATCCGGAACTGATCCGCTATGCACGGAAGTACATGCCGCGCCTGGTCAGCACCTGGGAACTGGAAGCCGGCTGGCTGGAGGCGAAGCAGGCGCCACCGGAAACGATGGAAGCCTTCTGGAAACGCTGGGCCACGAATTTCCATGACGAAACGGATCTGCGGCTGCGCGGGCAGGTGCAGCTCTTGAACCTCTACCGCACGACCGGCGATGAACGGGCGGCGGAGCGGCTGGAGCGGGAGATTCAGTTGGAGAACAAATCGGAACGCTTCGACCTGGCCATCACCGTGGCGGCGGAGTCGATCTTTCTGCGCCTGGACCAGGGCGAATGGGACGCCGCCCAGGAAGACTACGGCCGCGCCATGGCCCGGTTCCGCACGAACGCGGGCGGCCACTTGTTTTACAACCTGGTCCGCCCCTACGTGGAGCGCTGCCTCGACGCCGGAAAGCCCGCCCACGCCCGCGCCGCTCTGGAAGATCTGGACAAGGACTTCAAGGCCCAGCCTAACAGTCTGCTGGATCAGGACATCCGCGACCTGACGCGTCAGGTGGGGTCCGTGCAGTAAGGCGAAGTCGCCCGCCCCGCGGCGTTTCAGGAGGTTCCGGCAAGACCTAACCGTAAGGCTCTCAGCGTCTCAGGGGATTTTCAAATCTCGACAGGCTAAGAATGGCCCAATTCTTGTTACCCATATAGGCTTGACAGTACTGCCGAGCCTAGACAGAACGCCTGTCATTCCACTAGCTTCCATCCAAGACAGCCATGAGCGACAATCCATATTCCAGCCCCGAAGCAGATCTCGTCCAACGCGGGGGTTCCGGCGAGACGACCCTTATCACCAATGTGGTCATGGACCACCTTCGCAGGACCAGGGGCTGGGTCCGTTTTGTGGGCGTGCTAGGGATCATCGGAGCCACCTTCTACCTCCTGTGGGGAATTGTGATGCTCGTCATCGGAAGCTCCACGGGTATCGATCCCATTACGGGCTCCGGGTCGGTCCCTTACATGGTCGGCAGAACCTTAGGCTCCATCATCAACATTCTCTTTGGCCTCCTCTTTTTCTATCCGGCCATGAAGCTTTGGAAATACGGCGGATTTATCAAATCCCTCGAATCTTCCTATTCGGTCAGAGACTTGGAAGAAGCGCTGAATCAACAGCGTGCCTACTGGAAGTTTACCGGCATCATGCTGATCATCTCGCTTTCGCTCATTCTAATCGGGATTCTGATCGTCGCCGGCAATATGTAAGGTGTAACCGAGTGAAACCGGTTAGAGCATCATTAACTGGGTCGTAGCCGCACCTGCTACGTGTGACCGGGATTTCCTCCGTCTCACTTGCGTTTACAGATATCTTTTCCGGTTACGCTTTCTGCAATACGGCCACAGCGCCGCAAAAAGTTCCCATCCCAAGGGCTGAAGGCCCGGCAGCGCTTAGCCTGGGGCGTCAGCCCTAGGACTCCGGGTCAAGCCCCATCGCGGGCTGAAAGCGCTGTCGCCCCTTCGGGGCTCGGGACGTCATTTGAATGAGGATTTCCTGGGGCTCGCGCCCCAGGCTGGCATGCGCCGGGCCGTTGGCCCCGGTCAAGCGACCGCATCCAGGATTTGTCAGCGCCAATCTGCGCCGTCGAACGGCCCGGCTTGACCGGATTACCATTAAAACTAAGACACTCCCTACTCCAATACGCCGCGCGCCAGGCGGTAGCCTTCGGCGTCGGCGTTGTGGCGGATGCCGCGGAAGCTTTCCGCGATGCTGAGGCGGGAGCGCTTGCTGAAGTAGCTTAGCTTCCTCAGCAGGGTTTCGCGGCCGCCGTGTTTCGCGGCTTCGCCGGAGGCGATGAGGTGCCCGGTGTAGCTGGCCAGGGTCGAAAGCGCGAAGAGTTCCGCGCCGATGTCCACGAACCGGCCCAGCAGGGCCTGTTTCTTCTCCAGCTTCGGACCGTGCCGCAGCATGGCGTGGAAGAGGCGGCGGGCCAGTTTCCGGCTCAGGTTGCGCACCCGGCGCAGCTCCGCGCGCACTTCCGGCGCCAGGTCTCCGGAGGCTCCGCTGGTAAAGCGCGGCAGCCACAGGCCGGGGTACCACTTGGCGTAATGCCAGGCGGCTTTCATCGCGGCGGTCAGCCGTTTCTTCATCGGCGCCCGGCTGTTCAGCACGGGACCGCCCACTTTCAGGTGCGGGTCCAGGGCTTCGCGGGCGATGAAGAGCCGCATGATCTCGCTGGACCCTTCAAAGATGGTATTGATCCGGCAGTCCCGCAGCATGCGCTCGACCGGGATGGGTTCTTCGCCCCGTGCTTTGAGGGAGTCCGCGGTTTCGTAGCCGCGTCCGCCCCGGATCTGCATGGTGTCATCCACAATGTCCCAGGCGCGTTCGGAGCCCCACATCTTGCCGAAGGCCGCCTCGATGCGGATGTCCGCCTTTTTGTCGCGGTCCACCAGCGCGGAGGTGTAGCGCACCATGGCTTCCATGGCCAGGGTATCGGCATCCATGGCCGCCAGTTTCTGAGCAATGGCGTCATGCTTCCCGATCGGCGCGCCCCACTGTTCGCGTTTCCGCGCCCACTCGGAGGAAATACGCAGGCACTCCCGGCTCATGCCGACACAGGCCGCCGGCAGCGTGATGCGTCCGGTGTTCAGCGTGGTCAGCGCCACTTTCAGGCCCCGGCCTTCGGCCAGGATGATGTTCTCCCGCGGCACCTTCACGTTGGTAAAGCGGACGACGCCATTGTAGAGCGCCTTCAGCCCCATGAAGCGGCAGCGGTGCGTGATCTCGATGCCGGGTGTGTCCATGTCCACCACGAAGGCCGTGATGGGTTTGGCCGATTCCGGTTTCCCTTCCGGCGCGGGTGTCTTGGCCATCACCACGATCAGCCCAGCCTTCAGGCTGTTGGTGCACCAGAGTTTCTCGCCATTGATGAGGAAGTGTTTTCCGTCCTCCGTGGGCGTGGCCAGGGTCTTCATCTTGGCGGGGTCGGACCCCACCTCTGGCTCGGTCAGGGCAAAGGCGGACACCTCGCCCGCCGCGCAGCGGGTCAGGTATTTCTCCTTCTGCTCCTCGGTGCCGAAAACGATGACCGGCTGTGGCACGCCAATGGACTGGTGGGCGGACAGCAAAGCCGTCAGGTTCCCGTCCCGTGCGCCCAGTTCCATCGCGGCGCGGGAGTAGTTGGTCTGGGACAGGCCCAGGCCGCCGTACTTGGTGGGAATCTTAATGCCAAAGGCGCCCAGCTTCGCCAGGCCCTCGAACACTTCGTCCGGGATCTCGCCCTCGCGGTCGATCGCGTCCGGGTCGGTGTTAGAGTCCAGGAAATTGGTCAGGCGTTGCAGGAAGGCGTCGCCCTGGTCCCGGTCCTCCACGCTCTGGGCCGGGAACGGCGCCAGGGAGGAAAAGTCGGGCCGCCCCATGAAGAGGGACCCGGCAAAGCTGTTGCGCTCGCCCGCCTGTTCTCGCGCCGCTTCGGTCATCTCCAGCGCGGCCCGCTCTCCGGCGGTCATTTTTGAGGTATCGATCACCGCGTCGTGCGGCTTCTCGGTTTCGGGGGATTCTTTCATGGGTGTGTGTTTCCTTTCTAAAGAGGTAAAAGTTTCGGTCCTTGTTAGTCCTGGGCCTTTTCCATGAGCAGGCCGCAGGGGGAGAAGCGTTCGCCTTCCTCCTCGGCCAGGCGGACCAGCCGGCCCGCGACTTTCTTCAGGCCCTCGGTCTCGGCATACCGCATGGGCCCGCCCCGGAAGGGCGCGAAGCCGGTGCCCATGATCATGGCGAAGTCCACGTCTTCCGGACTGTCCGTGACGCCTTCTTCCAGGCAGCGGAAGGCCTCGTTCACCATCAGCAGCACCAGGCGGTCCTGAATGTCTTCGCGGGTCAAATTCGCCGGTTCGCGATCCAGCGCCGTGCGGCAGTTTAGCGCCGCCTGACTGACCTTGGGCTCGCCCTTGCCGCCGTAGCGGTAGAAACCGTGACCCGCTTTCCGGCCAAAATTGCCGCTGTCCACGATGCGGGTGAACACTTCGGGAATGCTCATCCGCGAGCCAAAGGCTTTCTCCATGGTACGGGCCACATGCAGGGCCACGTCCAGCCCCACTTCGTCCAGCAGACGCAGGGGCCCCATCGGCATGCCAAAGTCGCGCATCGCCGCGTCGATGACTTCGGGGTCCACGCCCCGGTCGTAGAGCCGTCCGGCTTCGATGAGGTAGGGCATGAGAATCCGGTTCACCAGGAAGCCCGGATGGTCCTTCACCACCACCGGCAGCTTACCAATCTGGCGGACGAACTTTAGGGCCGTTTCCACGGTTTCGCCGGTGGTGGTGTCCGTCACCACGATCTCCACCAGTTTCATCCGGTGCACGGGATTGAAGAAATGCAGCCCCACGATGCGCTCGGGATGGGTCACGCCCTCGGAAGTCACCAGCCCCTTCAGAGGCAGGGCCGAGGTGTTCGTGGCCAGCACCGTCTCGTCCGAAGTCCGGCGGCACAGGTCCGCGAAGATCTTCCGCTTGATGGCCAGGTCTTCCGTGGCGGCCTCGATCACCAGATCGCAACGCTTCAGCGGCACGGGCTGGTGGGCCGGAGTGATCAGGTCTGAGCGCCGTTCGGCCTCGGTCTTCGTGAAGAGGTGGCGTTTCACTCCTCCGGCATACAATTTGTAAATAGACTTCAGACCGGCCGCGACGCGTTCGGCGGAAATGTCCTGGAGGATGACCGGCAACTGGCGGCTGCTGAGCCACTGGGCGATGCCGGAACCCATCACCCCCGCCCCAATGACCGCTGTGCTGGCGATCGTCTTGGGCGCCACTCCCGCTTCCGTGGCGTAGCGCCGTTTCTTGGAGCGCTCCTGCAAGTTGAAGACACGGATCAGGTTGGCGGCCTGCGGGGTCTTGGCCAGGCGCAGCACCGCCTCCCGCTCCGCGAGCAGGGAACGCTCCTCGGAACGGCCCACGCCATCGACGGCCACGTTCAGGGCCTCCACCGGCGCGGGATAGTTGCCGCCGGACTGCTTCAGCACGTCTCCCTTGGCCTTGATGCGGATAATCTCCCGGCTTAAGGGGTTGTGCAGCAAGGGGAAGCCTTTCTTTTTACGCTGGCCGCGATCTATATACTGGTGGGCCAGTTCCTCCAGTTTTTCGGGAAATCCATAGGCATCCGCCACCCCCAGCTTCACGGCATGGCGCGCATCCACCATCTTTCCGGTCAGGATCAGGGAGAGCGCTTTCGGCAAACCGATCAGTCGCGGCAGCCGGGTAGAACCTCCCCAGGCGGGTAAAATGCCGAGCATGGTTTCCGGGAGGCCCAGTTTCGTGGCGTGATCGTCGCTCACCACGCGCCAGTCGCAGGCCAGGGCCACTTCCAGGCCACCGCCCACGCAGACGCCATGAATGGCCGCCACCTTCGGCAGCGGCAGGTGCGCCAGTTTGGAAAAGACCCGTTGCCCCAGCTCGATGAAGGCTTCCAGTTCTTCTTCTCTGAGCGTGGAAAGGCTCTTAATGTCCGCTCCAGCCAGGAAGATAGACGGTTTGGCGCTTCTCAGAATAAGGCCGCGCAGCACGTTCTTCTCCGCGATCCAGTCCAAGTGCGCCTCCAACTCCAGGAGCGTCTCCCGGTCGAAGATATTCGCCGAACTGTCCGGGCGGTCAAAGGTCAGCAGGACCAGGCCATCCTCCCGCACTTCCCGGCGGATACTCGCCGAAGCGGAGTTGGCGTCCACGGAGGGGTCCCGCGTTTCGGGAGCGGAGGCCGGGGTGGGTTCGATAGTGGTTTTCATGATGGTGGGTTGGGGAAAAGGTTAGACGGATTCCAGCCAGACTGCGGCGCCCTGTCCGCCCCCCACGCAGAGGGAAACCAGGGCCCGGCGTCCGCCGGTTCGTTTCAGTTCTTTCAGGGCGGTCAAGGCCAGGCGGCTGCCTGTGGCGCCCACGGGGTGGCCCAGGGCGATGGCGCCGCCATTCGGGTTCAGACGTTCCACCGGCACGGGCAGGCCCCGCGCTTCCAATTCTTTCAGGACCGCCAGCACCTGGGCGGCGAAGGCTTCATTGATCTCCACCACGTCCGCGTCGGCGGGTTTCAGCCCGGTGGCTTCGCTGAGATCGGAAATCGCGGACACGGGACCCAGACCCATCCGGGCCGGATCGCAGCCGGTGTACTGAGCGCTCGTAATGCGGCCCAGCGGTTCCAGGCCCAAGGCTTCCGCCTTTTCCTCCGACATGACCAGCAGCATGGCCGCGCCGTCGGTGATCTGGGAGGAATTCCCCGCCGTGACCGTGCCGGTCTTGCGGTCGAACATCGGCTTCAGCTTACCCAGCGCTTCCAGGGAGGAATCTTCCCGCACGCCGTTGTCGAAGTCCGCGTAGCCCTTGCCCTTGTCGGACGGCACATACGCGGGCACGATCTCTTCGGCCAGCCGCTCGCGGCCCGCGGCGGCCTTGCGGTGGGATTCTAAGGCGAACTCATCCTGCGCGTCCCGGCTGATGCCGTACTCGCGCGCCAGCAGCTCGGCGGTCTCGCCCATGTTCAGGCCGGACACCGGGTCCGTGAGGCCCAGCTTCAGGCCGATGATGGGCGCGAAGTCCTCCGGGCGGAACTGGGCCATCGCGCCCAGCCGGGCGCCAAACTGTTTGGCCCGGCTGAGGGCGGCAAACTTCGCGGCAGCGGAGAGCGAGAACAGGAGCGGGACCTGTGTCATGCTTTCCGTGCCGCCTATCAAAAAGACGTCACCCGCGCCGGCCTCGATGCGCAGCGCGGCGTCCGTCAGGGACTCCAGGCCGCTGGCGCAGTTCCGGTGCACGGTCACGGCGGGCTTGTCCTGGGGCACGCCCGCCCGCAGCGCGATGACTCGCGCCACATTTGCCGCATGGACCGGCTGCGAGACGCAACCAATCAGCGTCTCATCGATCAGCCCAGGATCGATGCCGGTCCGTGCGAGCAAAGCGTTTACGGCGGTCCGGCCCAGTTCCGCGGCGTCTAGCCGCGCCAGGCTGGTGCCCATCTTGCAAAACGGGGTGCGTACCCCGTCAACGATGACTGGTTTCTTCGAGAATTTCATGTTCGTTGTCCCCGTGGTTATCGGGTTTGGGTTGGCTTGAGCCGTTGTGAGTTTTCTCTGGCGCCACCGCTTTGGGCCGGTGGTCGGCCACTTTCTCTTCTTTCAGGTTTTCACCCACGCCGTGCAGGCGGCGCAGGGTTTCCGCGTCGTGGAATTCCACCCGGTTCGGGCTGACTTCCGTGGCCACGCGCATGCGCCGTTCGATCTGGCGCTTCATTTCGGTCTTCCCGCCGTCGCCGCTCAGGCTGGCATGCACCACGATCTCGTCTGCCTCATACGGATCGTCATTCACCTTGCGCAGTTCGATCTGCCAGGCGCCGATGCCGTCGATGTCGTCCAGGACGTGCTCCAGCTCGTTGAAGTCCACCAGCGTGCCTTTTATCTTGTCCAGCTTCAGCTGGCGGAAGTTCGACACGCGGGAAATCTTGCCCACCAGACGCGGGGCGCGCCTGCCGCAGTGCGGGCACATTTCGTAGGTTAGCCCATGCTCGATGTAGTCCCCAGTGCGGTAGCGGAAGACCACCGTGCCCCGGCTGTTCAGGGCGGTGAAGACGATCTCGCCCCCCACCCCTTCCGGCTGAGGTTTCCCGGTTTCCGGGTCGATCACTTCCACGAGTCCCAGGTCCGGGAACAGGTGGAAGCCGCTGGGCATTTCGCCTTCGGGGGCCGGACACTCCGGCCAGGCGGCCTTGGCCTCGGTAAAGCCATAGGTGGAAATCACTTCCACTTTGCTGGAACCCAGTTCCGCGCACAGGGCTTTCAGCTTCCGGCGCATGCCTTCGGGCACTTTCTCGCCGCCCAGCACGATGCGCTGGATGTTCGGGTTCCGCGCGTCGTCGCACACGGCCTGTTGCAGCACGTGGTAGAGGAAGGTGGGCATGCCGATCAGGGCATCGGGCTGAATCTTTTTGATCATGGCGACGTTCCCTGACGTGCCCATGACCTTCCCGCCCCCGCTGCTGAGGCAGAAGGTATTAAACCCCAGCCCCGCGTAGTGCATCTGCCAGAAGGCCAGGTGCGGCGCGTAGGGAAAGAGGTTCAGGTGACGGTACTCTGGCTTGGAATTACAGACCTCCATCATGCGGCGGCCCGTCATGGCCAGGTTGTCCAGGTCATGCTGGGTATAGAGGAAAGGCACCGGATCGCTGGACCGGCCCGTGGTGGCCGTCATCAGGATGGGGCGGAACTCTTCCGCCAGCCGCGCCTGGGTCTTCTTCTTGCCCCGGCGCAGCACGCTGAAGATAACCTCCGGCCGGCGGCGCAGCACGGCCTCGTCCGGGATGAGGACAAAGTCCCGCGCCCGGTTCGGATTTTCCGGCGTGTTCAGCAGGTCCAGCTTACTGGTAAACGGCAGGCGGGCCAGGTCGGAAAAGCTCCGGATGTCTTCCGGTTCCACGCCACTCTCCCGGAATACTTTCCCGTAGTGGGCGGAAAAGGGAATCACCCGGGTGGACAGAAACCACCTCAGCCGGGACAACTGTCGCTCCCGCAGTTCATACGGGTCCAGTTGGTCCCAGTCCCTGGTCAGGACTTTCTTTGATCTCAGGCGCATTGTTTTTGGGGGTTGATGAAATATTCTTCCAGTTGAGGCAACGCCGCCGTGGCGGCTTCCCGGCCCACTTGGATGTAGCGCTGGTACTTGTTGTAGTCGTGCCAGAGCGAATCGTTCACGATGGGGCGGATGACCACGTTCGCCTGGGCGGCGCTGGTTTCGATGAGCCGCATTTGCGAGCCCATCGCCGCGCCCCGCAGAATGTCGAGCAGGTTGCCCTTGGCGAAGTAGTTCAGGTGCTTGTTCAGCCAGGCACCCGCTTTCTGGAAGGCGTTCCGTTTCCGGTCCGGGTCGAGGTGTCCGTATCGGCCTTCGTTGAGTTCTTCGACCGTGGGCAGGACACTCACCGCGATGATGTAGTCCATCCCGGCCTGCTTCAGCACGCTCACCGGCAGCGGATCGCAAACGCCGCCGTCCAGGTATTCGATGCCGTTCAACTTCACCGGTTCGCAGACTCCGGGAATGGCGGCACTGGCCATGACGGCGTCCACCACGTCTCCTTCGTGAAAGACCGTCCGGGCGAAGGAATCGAGTTCCGTGGCAATGACGTAAAGGTCCTTGTCCAAGTCTTTGAAGCGCATCCTACCCAGCGACTTGCGCAGGCGGGAGGCGTTCCGGTGACCTTTCAGGAAACCGCGCCGCGGCGGAAAGACCGGGTCCATAAGGCTAATGACGTCCTTCCAGGACTTCATGGTGGCGGCCAGGCCTTCCAGTTCCCGGCCATTATAGCCGGCGGCCCACAGGGACCCGACATAAGCTCCCATGCTGGAACCAGCGATGGCATCCACCTCGATGCCGTTTTCTTCGAGGACCTGGATGACCCCGACGTGCGCGAGCCCCTTGGCGCCGCCAGCCGACAGGGCCAGCCCCACCTTGGGCCGTTCTTCTTCGGGACCGGTCAGCCGGGCCACCCAATCCTGCACTTTGTTCCAGGGGAGCCAACCCGTGGAATGGGAAGTGCGATGATCTTGACCATTGTGATGGCCGTTGTGACCGTTATGACCGTTGATTCTGGACGTATTCGCAGGCATTTCTGTGCGCCCTTCAGCGACAGATGGCCGTCTGCTTTTCGCGTATTCCGAGTTCTCTCCTGAAATTGAAGCTTTGCTTCCTGGCTTTGGATCTGGGCTTCCCTCTCGTGGGGGGACTTTTCCGGACCGTCCTTCATTGAGGGAGGGTCCGTGGTTTGATTGGTTTACGTTGTGGTCAGGCGGCTATTCGCCGTTTTTGGGCTTTTGGGGTTTCAAAAAAAGTTTCCGGTTCTACAGGAATCTTCTCAATATTTTAGACAGGCTATGGGAAATTATATTCGATATCTTGTGAATTTTCTCGGTATAAATTCACAAGGTGTTTGTAATCATTAGCGCCAAATACTGCTGGCATTTGCCTAAAGGTTTCGGTAGCGAGGATGGATGAAGAAAGCCTCCCTTCTCCTTCCCGCCGTTTGTCTTTCCCTCAGCGGTCTCTTCTTACTAACCGTTACGATTGCGACCGCCGGAGAGGTGTCCGAACCCATCAAGCTCTTTCCGGAAGGCCTGGCCGGTGAGCCGGGCGAACTGGGTCCCGAGCGTTTCGTCGAAAAGGAGGGCGAAAATCCGAAAGTCATTCGTCTCACGGATGTGACGGTACCGAGCATCACCATCTTTCATCCTGACAAGCCCAAAAACGGCACGGCGGTCATCGTCTGCCCGGGCGGCGGCTACAACATCCTGGCCTACGAGCACGAAGGCACCCAGGTCTGCGAATGGCTGAACCAGGGAGGCGTCACCGCCATCCTCCTGAAATACCGCGTCCCCCGCCGCGAAGGCCGTCCGGTCTACGAGGCCCCCCTGGAAGACGCCCAGCGGGCCATCAGCCTGACGCGGAAAAACGCCGCGGAATGGGGTATCGATCCGGACAAGATCGGCATCCTGGGCTTCTCCGCCGGCGGTAACCTGGCGGCCATGGCCATGACAAACTACGAAACCCGCACCTACCCCCAGGACGAGGCCATCGACTCCGTGAGCTGCCGCCCTGACTTTGGCGTGCTGGTGTATCCCGCCTACCTTCTCGACGAGCAGACCCCCGGCCAACTGGCCCCTCAATTCAAAGTCACGGACGACACCCCGCCCGCCATCCTGTTCCACGCGGACAACGACCGCATTTCCGCCGAAGGCAGCGCCCGCTTTTACCTCGCGCTGAAGCAGCACAAGATTCCCGCCGAACTGCACGTCTTCGTCAGCGGCGGCCACGGCTTCGGCATGCGCGACACGGAAGACCCCATCGAAGACTGGACCGGCCTCGTGGAGGACTGGATGGAGGTGCGGGGACTGGTCTCTGGCGAGTGAATCCAACCCGAGGCAAAAGAAGATTTCCAAACCAGTTTTCGCACGAGGATTTTGCAGTGTGGACAAGTTGGGGGCGGAGCGGCGCGAGATCATTTTTGGGCTGGCAAGGCTCCGTGAACGGTATTGGGCCTACCCCCAATAGAGTGAGCGGGAACGAAGCCAGGCAGACTGCTTCGGCCGCGAAGCGGCTCGCAACCCCCTGGAGCGAAGCGAAAGGTGTCGGCAGAGCCCGCAAAGGCGGGATAAAAATGGGCCGCGTCTCCAAGTAGTCGCCGCTTCGCGGCGCTGAGTTCTCTTTCCTTTGCTTCATTTCCGGTCCGTTCTCCAGTTTGTCCACACTGCCTAGCATCACCAATGCGTCTCACCCGGGACCGGAACCTATAAGATTGAGGCGTTTTCCACAACTCAGCCGTATCTTCGGAACCGCTTAACAGTCAATTTCTTGGGCTCATTCAGAGGTTAACTATTCGCTTGACCCTGAAGAGTTCCTGGAGGATGGATGCAAGTATGAAGACTTCCCTTTTCCTTATTCTCGGCCTGGTCTTCACCGCGACGGTGGCGCAGGCCGAACCTTACGTCGGTGGATCCTTTGGATATCTCACCGATTCCGAAGAAGAGTTTTTCACGGGCCGGTTCGGCTATGTGTTTAGCTCCACCGACATCTTGTCCAATGGCGTGGAAGTGGAACTCGGCTACGCGGGCCGGGAAGAGACCGTTTTCGATACCGATGTGGACGTGGATGTCGTTCCCCTGATGGTCAACTACCGCGGCGAAGTCCTCCTGGGAGGCCCGCTTTCCGCCTATTTTGGCGCCGGACTGGGCGTTTCCTTCGTGGAAGTGGACGTGGAAGACTACGGCTCCGCCGATGACGAGGGCTTCACGGCCCAGGCCTTCGCCGGACTGGTCTACGAACTCGCCCCGAATTTCCATCTGACTGGCGGCATTCGCTACATCTACATCAACGAAGTCAGCGGTTCGATCGCCGGAGTTTCCGCCGAGTTCGACGATCTGGACGATTTCGGTTTCGAAATCGGTGTCAGCGTCTCGTTCTAACGGGACATCCATTGAAGTAGATTTTTCTCAACTTCTGTCTTCGAAAAGCGCCGCCCGGTCCGTCCGGGTGGCGCTTTTTGTTTTCCCGGTTCCCTCTGAGCTGAAGCAAGTGCCGCCAGGGGCATGGGTTTCCTCTATGCGGATCTTGCCCTGGCCAGCGCGAATCCTGTGGCAAGAAAGAAGCACGGGGAGAGCCGCATCTGGCCTCTAACCACTGCATAATAAGCTCAAGGAGGGCCGAAGGCCCAACACATACCAGCCCAGGCCGTCAGGCCTGGGAAATCGTGCCCGAATGGTTTTCCGAGGGCCGAAGGTCCGGCGCATCCCATGGGGATTGCGCCAAAGTAACCTGATCGTTACCCATATTTCACATAACCCATACAGTAAGCCGGGGTCCGCTGAAGATGTCCACCGAATCCCAGGTTTTGCGGGGAAGCGAAGCTTCTCTAGAGTGCGCCGAATCTTTTTTCGGCGCTCTGGGGTGGGTAGCCGGAGGCGCGGCGGGGGAAAAAGACGTTCGCTTTCTCCCCGTTTCGTTCCCCATACCCCTTCTCACGGCCCATTCCAACCTCAAAAGACGCCTGACGAGACCTATTGTGACTTGTTGGGTAAAAATCAGAAAGCATCGGCGTATCCCAACCGGCAATCCCCTCACCACCACTCGCGGCCTTTGGGATCGCGCGCATAGTAGCGGCGGAACAGGCTGTCCGGTTCGCCCTTGCCCCGGCGGTACTGCGAGCGGCACCACAACCCCGCCAGCACCCCGGTCACAAACCCGCCGATGTGCGCCATGTAGGCGACGCTCGCCGTCTGCTCCGTCACCGCGATGGAGCCGAAGCCATACACAAACTGCGTCAGCGCCCACAGCCCGATGACCAGCACCGCCGGAATGGAGACCACGTAGAAAAAGAAGACCACGGCATACACCGTGTTCCGCGGAAACAGCACCATGTAGGCCCCCAGGACGCCCGAGATAGCGCCGCTCGCGCCCAGCGTGGGCACCACGCTATCGGCATTGAAAGCAATGTGCGCCGCGCTGCCCACTAGGCCGCTCAGCAGGTAAAAGACCAGGAACCGCACATGGCCGAAGCGATGCTCCACGTTGTCCCCGAAAATCCACAGGTAGAGCATGTTGCCCACAATGTGGGCCCAGCCGCCATGCATGAACATGGAAGTCAGCAGCGTGAGGTAGATCGGGTGCGGCCCCGGCGCCTGCGGGATGACCGCGGGCAACCCATCCGGCCCCATCATGCCAGTCGGCACGGGCCGGACCAAGTCGATGTTCCGCGTCAGTTCCGCCGGGATGGCGCTCCAGCCATAAATGAAATCCTCCCCCAACAGAAGCTGGAGCACAAACACCCCGATGTTCAGCACCAGCAACCCAGTGGTGACCAGGGCCGGTTTATACAGTTCCCGGTCGTCGTCTGAGATGGGAAAAAACATGGCGTCAGCGTGGGAGTCAGCAGCGGCGGCAAGGCACCTTCCGCCGCCCGGACGAGGCGCGCAAGCAACTCCTCGCTCCCGGAGCCACGAACCGGGCGGACCCGGGCTTCACGACTCTCCCCGCTCCACCGCGTCCAGGCCGCCCACCTTCTGAAAGATTAGGTTCACGGCGGCGGTTTCGCGAAGCTCGAAGCCATGACGTTCCAGGTAAGCCGTCAGCTTCGCCTTCTTTCGGTTTGCATTGGCCTCCACACAGACCAGAAAGGTGCGCCGCAGCGTGCGCTCCGCGCCTTTCAGGACCTCCAGGTCGTTGCCCTCGGTATCCACCGACAGCAGATACACCCAGGGCACGCCCGTCGTGGCCACCACGTTGTCCACCGTGACGCGCGGGAGATACTCAGTCTTCCGCACCACATCCATGTCCGCCACCTCCAGGCTGCTGAGCACGGAAAACACATGATGACAAAAACGGCTGATACCCGCCGTGGCCCCCACCACCGCCTCGATCACGATGTCCTTCGGCCGCACCCGGCGCAGTAGCTGAGCATTGGAATCATCCGGCTCGATGAGGATGCCGTGCAGGCCCTGCCGGTAAAGCCGGTAAGTATTGGAGCCATGGGTCGGCTGGTTCGCCCCCACGTCGATATAGACACCACCCGTGATGTCCGCCCCTTCCAGCAACTGAGCAAAAAGCAGGTCCTCCCCATGCTGAGAAAAGCTATCCGTCGGCGCCCGGAACCGGTCGCGAACAATCCGGTACCAGCGGCTGAGAAAAACCAGCCAGCGGCAACGGCGGCAAAGCCACTGGACCGAGCGGTGCATGAACTTTCATCATGGCCCAAGCGGCGAAACCGGCAAGGCTCAATGCCCTCCCCAATGCGTTTTGTTTTCGAGCGGCCCTGGCGGCTCGCCCTCTTTGCTCCCACGCATTCTTCACATGTCGCTATCACTTCTGGAGCGAATCTTCGATCGTTCGAAAATGTCCTGTTCCTACCGGGTCTACTGACCCGGCTGGCCTCCAAGGGCTGAAAGCCCTATAGCGCAAAGCCCAGGGATTTATCCCTGGGAACCGCGCCCCTATTTGTTGGCGGGCTGAAGGTCCGCTGGTAAATGTCCGCCATCTCGTACCCCTCTCGGGCTACCCAATCCAACGCCGTCCGCGGCTCTTTCGTGACTTGTAGGGTCAGGTCAGTTTTATTCAACGCACCCGCTCCGCCCAGGGGCCGTGGCGTTCGGCCAGGTCCATGAGGTAGGTGGCGACGCCGCGCATTTCTTCTTCGGTCAGGAAGCCGGCCACGAGGTGCATCTTGGCGCCTTTCTCGTCCTCCGGATGGGCGCCGCGCAGGCCGGCCTTAAATTTCTTGAGCTGATTGAAAATATACCAATCCTGGAAGCCGATGAGTTGGGCGCTCATGAAGACGAGTTCGCCCTTGCCGTTATAGCGGTGGCATTCCATGCAGCGCTCCTGGAAAATTTCCCGGCCCAGGTCCGTGTCGCCTTTCAGGGTTTTCCGGGGGCGAATCATGGGCAGGGCTTCGACGGCCAGAGCCACTTCGCGGACCTGTTGGGCCGTCAGGCTTTTGGCGATGCCGTGCATGAGAGGGCCCTCCGTGTCTCCCGGCACGGTGCCGCGAATGTCGTTCTGAAACTTCTCGATCTGCGCGACCACATACCAGTCCGGCAGGCTGGCGATGGCGGGGGTCTTCAGGTCGGCTCTCCCCTCCCCCTTCTCCCCATGGCACTGGGCGCAGACGAGGGCAAAGAGCGCGGCGTCCGGTTTCGGCTCCTCGCCCGGGGCCCCTTTCGGCGCGGCGGATTCTTCAGAGAAAGCGGGGGCGGTGAGCGCGGCCAGAGCGAGGGTCAAAAAAAATCGCCGGAGCATGTTGCGATTGTTGCATTCTAAGTACAACTTTCAAGAGAATTTGGTCGTTCCATGCAGCTCAATTCTTTCACGGACTACGCCCTGCGCACGCTGATCTATGTGGTGGCGCGGGCGCCGGAGAAAGCCTCGCTCACCGAGCTGGCGGAGGCCTATGATATTTCCCGGAACCACCTGGTGAAGGTGGTGAACCGCCTGGCCACGCTGGGCTACCTGAACACCACGCGGGGCCGGGGCGGCGGTATCGAGCTGGGGCAGCCGGCGGCGGAGATCAACGTGGGCGCGGTGGTGCGCGCCATCGAGCCGGGCTTCCCCATCGCGGAATGTTTCCGGCGGGGCGAAAACCACTGCCGCATCACGCCGGTGTGCCGCCTGAAGGGCGTGCTGGCGAACGCGCGGGACGCGTTTCTTGAGGAACTCAGCCG
This sequence comes from Verrucomicrobiia bacterium, assembly GCA_030427505.1. GTDB lineage: Bacteria > Verrucomicrobiota > Verrucomicrobiia > Verrucomicrobiales > DEV007 > JAUICH01. Next base: position 94,733 of record JAUICH010000014.1, on the reverse strand, counting down.
CCACACCCTGGCCGACATGGTGGCGAACCGGGAGGAAATCCTGGAGGCTTTGAAGCCGGTGAATCAATCCGTGAATCTTGAGACGTGAGGAAGGGCCGCAAAAAGGCGCAGGAGGCGCAAACTTGGATGAGCTGGGGGCGGACGCTTGGGGTATTGCTGGCGCTTGTCTTTGGCGCTTTGCTGAGCTTTCAGGGTAGCGCTTTGGCGCTGGATGACTTTGACCTGCCGCCGATCCGGTATGCGGAGACCGCTCCGACGGATGTGATCGCCAACTTGAAGAAGAAGCTGGAGTCCGGGGGCCTGGACTTGAACGTGGCGAACGAAAAGGCCTGCGTGCGCGCCCTGCTCCGGGAGCTGAACATTCCGGAGTCTTCCCAGGTGCTGGTTTTTTCGAAAACGAGTTTCCAAAATTCCCTCATCCATCCCGGCAATCCCCGCGCGATCTATTTCAATCGCGACTGTTACCTGGGCTGGGTGCCGGGGGGCAGTTTTGAAGTCATTTCCACGGACCCGAAGCTGGGCGCGGTGTTTTACGTGCTGGACCGCCAACCGGCGAAGAACCAGTTGAAGATCCAGCAGCACACCGGCGACTGCTTTACCTGCCACGCCTCCTCCCGCACCGGCAACCGGCCGGGGATGATGGTGCGCTCCGTCTACGCGGACCATAACGGACTGCCCATCTTTTCGGCGGGCACGTTTCAAACCGGTCACGACAGTCCGCTGCGGGAACGCTGGGGCGGCTGGTACGTGACAGGACGGCACGGAAACGACTTTCACATGGGCAACGCCTTTGCCATGCCGGTGGGCGAAGGCGGCGCGGAGTTCGATCCCGCGGAAGGCGCGAACGTGACCAGCCTGGACGGCTACATCCGCACCGCCCGCTACCCGGCGCCAACCAGCGACATCGTGGCACTCATGGTGCTGGAGCACCAGACCGGCATGCACAACCGCCTGATCGAGGGCGACTACGAAGTGCGCCGCGCCATTTTCCGCAAGCAACTGCTGGACCGCGAACTGGGCAACCCGGACACCGGCGGCATGGGCGGCACCACCGGGCGCATCATCAACAACCAGGCGGAGAAGATCCTGCGCCATCTGTTGTTTTGTGAGGAATACACTCTAAAGGATGGCGGCATCGACAGCGCGGGCGAATTCCAGAGCGTCTTTGAAGACAGCGTCCCCTCCACCGGCCGGGGCCGCTCCCTGGCGGAGTTCCAACTGCTGGACCGGCTTTTCAAATACCGGTGCAGCTACATGATCTATTCCCAGGCTTTCGACAATCTGCCGGCTCCGCTGAAGGCCCAAATCTACCGCCGGTTATGGGATGTGCTCACTGGCGCGGACAACAGCGAAGACTTCCAGCATCTGTCCGTGTCCGAACGGGAACGGATCCGCGACATCCTGGCGGAGACGAAGGCTGGCTTGCCGGACTACTGGACTCCGGAGGGCTAACTGGAAGCCTCCCGGCGACCTCAGCTCATTAGGCCTTTTCCGTTTCCGCGATTCCTGATACAAGGGAGAGAACGAACCCTCAGGACTCATTCGAAATGTGTTGTTTCACCGGCCCTGTCCATCATGTCAGCGACACCAACATCTTCGCCCGGCTGGATGGTCAGGGACGGCAGGGGCTGGCTTATCAAATGCGTTTCGCCTCGTCCCAGGAAGTGGCGATGGTCTTGCCCCTGCCGGTGAAGCCGGGCGCGGGGGAAGCGGCGGTACGGTTCATCAATCTCCAGGACTACGAAGAGTTTTTCAGCGACTTGCCCAAAGGCTTTCCGGAAACCGAGGTCGCCGCTGAAGCGTTTGGGATCGCTCTGGAGGCGGTAGCCGCGCCTCTGGAAGTCTACTCGGTAGGCAGTTTTGAAGCGTCCTACGTCCCTTCGGTGGACGACTTTGCCCGGCTGGACGAGCGGTTCCGGCTCCCGGAGGCGGCCTGGTCTTCCTTTCCCGAATACAAGGACTACGGCTTCGCGGTGTTCAAGCTGAAGGAGGGCACTGCGAAAGTCCACCCCATGGCTTTCTCGTTTCCCACGGCGCTGGACGGGCTGCTATTCTTTCCCACCGTCCACATTCACGACGGCGTCATCCACGCGAAAGAAGCGTTCGACCACACTCTCTACACCCAAGGGGCCCCGCCGCGTAAGATGACGCGGCTGACCCGGATCGGGCAGAGCCCGGACAAATGGGAAGAATCCGCCAAGATCCCCATTCAGTTCATGAAAGCAGGCAAGACCCAGGGGCTCGTAAAGCCGGACGAACACCTGCACCGGCTGACGGTGAAAGGAAAGTTCCTGAACCAGGACATCCTGGTGCAGCAGGCGGCGGTATAGGGCAGGCGACTGGCGCCCCAATTTCCGGCCACGGAATCAGTCAAAATAGACCGATCCCATGGCGTTGGTCTTCTTCTTCATGTTGTCGTCACAAACCGTCCGCCGCTCCAGTTGCAGGGCGGCTTCTTCCTTGCCTTCGAACTTCTTGGGCAGGGATTTCGTGAAGATGACCTTTCCCTGTTCGTTCTGGATGACCAGCGTGTAGCCATAGTACTCGTGCCCCCAGACGGCGGGTTCGCGGTCGTCGTAGGGATAACTCATTTCCTCCCCCGTCCACTCCTGGGACTCCCCTTCCTTCACGTTCACGGGAAAGTAGGCCTTTTGAAAGACGACATACTCATCGCGGTATTGGCAATCCTGGCCAAAGACCACCAGACCCGCCTTGGCATTCAGCAGGTCATAGTCCCGCTCTTCATTTTCGATGACGATGGAAAAGTGAATCAAGCCCGTCCGGTCATCGAAACCGTCCGCACGGTCGGTGCGGCGGCCTTTGCCGGTGTTCACGGCAACTTCCAGTTTCGGAATTTTGTTCGCGGCTTCCTTGACCGCCCACTCCTTGATGTAGGTCTGGTCTTCGGCGCTGAACTTGTCGATCGGAATCGTGAAACGCCGGTTGTCGCTACGCAGGATGATCACGTCGGAACCCGACACCGTCACGATCTCTCCTTCCATCTTCGCCCCGTCCGAGGAGATAAATTCCCGGGAAAAACCGGCCCCCGGAATCATCATTCCCACTGCGATCAGCAGACCGCCGATTTGCGTCCGCTTCATTCTTCCTACTCTTTTCTTCATGGGTCTATCGGTCAGGTTAAGAGGCGTGGGAATTGACATCCAAAAGGGTCAGTTAGTTTCTTTCGTTGTCCTCAATCAAAGCCAAAATAGACTCCGCTCCGGGAGATCTTCTCGAGTTCCTCGTTTACTTGGTCCTTCTTGTTCAAGTTCAAAACGGCTTCCGCGTTCTTTTCGAATTTCTTGTTGGAAGACTTGACGAGAATGGTCTTGCCCGTGGAGTTCTTCACCACCATCACGTATCCATAATACTGGTGCCCGGAGAGAACCGGTGGATTGTCGTCATACCGGTAGTTCACTTCTTTCCCTTCCCATTTGAAGGTCTTCCCCGCGGGAATGTCTATTTTGAAGATTTCCTTTTCAAAAACGGCGTACTCGTCGCGGTACTGGCTGCTCAAACCGAGCGAAACCACGGCGGCGGTAGCGCCTTTCAGATCGAAAGTTCGCTCGTCATTTTCGATGGTCACGCTCATCTGAAAGCTGCCTTTCCGGTCGTCGTAGTCCCCATTGGGGTCCGAGCTTTTCTTACGCCCGCTGGAAACCGCCACGTCCAGTTTCGGAATTTTGTTCTCCGCTTCCTGTTTGCTCCATTCGTCGAAGTACTTGCGGTCTTCCTCGCAAAACTTGGCGATCGGAATATTGAAGATCTTGCTGTCCACCCGCTTAATCACCACGTTATCCCCCGTGATGGACAGCACCTCCGCCTCAATGGTCACCCCATCAGTGGAAGTGAAGGTTCTGGCGCCCACATGAGGCACACCGGTTAGCAAGATCGTTATTGCCCCAACTAGAGATAGCGTCGGTTTTCTCATGGTTCCTCCCCTTCCATGCTGATGTGTTGTACCGTTTTGACGAAATCGCCACCGGTCAGGTTCGATAACATTTAATGGCGAGATACGCCGGGAACCTCAAGTACAATAAGCCCCCCAAATTGTAACGCGCCATCCCTTCCAGTTCTTAGACGGGAATACGGAAAAAAGATTCGGCTTTTTCAGCGAAGCTTAAAAAATCCCGGAGCGGGAAATCCGCCGCTACATGGCGGCCCGATAGAGGCGCTCCGCTTCCACCGCGGTGATGGGTACCGGATTGAACTGAGCGGTCCACTGCTTGGCGGCTTCTTCCGCCAAGCCTGGAAGGGTGTCCTCGCCAACGCCCAGGTCCGCCAGGGTGCGGTCCATCCGCGCCAGACGAAGCAATTGTTCCAGGCGTTCGTCCAGGTTTCCACCGTTCAGGCTCTCGTAAATCCGGGCGGCTTCGTCCAGCTGACGGTTCATCCGCACGACATGGGGCAGCATGGTTCCGACGGCCTGGCCATGCACGATGCCGAAGTGAGCGGTTAAAGGGTTGGCGCAGGAGTGGGCGGCGCCCAGCATGCTGTTTTCGATGGCGGTGCCGGCGAAGGCGGCGCCCAGCTGCATGCGGGCGCGGGCCTCCAGGTCGTCCGGCGTGGTCATGACCCGCTCGAACCCCTGGTTCAGCAGGGCGAAGGCCACGCGGGAATAGGCCAGGGAAATGTCCGTGCGCTTGGTGCAGACCGCCGTCTCCACGGCGTGGGAGACGGCGTCGATGCCCGTCAGGGCGGTCACGGCCGGAGGCTGAGTCAACGTTAACTCGGGGTCCAGGATGGCCACGGCGGCGGCGGCTTTCTTGTCGCCGCAAGCCATCTTCATGTGTGTTTCCGCGTCCGCGATGAGGGCGAAGGATTGGCACTCGCTGCCGGTGCCGGACGTGGTAGGCACGGCGATCAGGGGCAGCATGGGCTTCGTGGCCTTCCCCACGCCCCAGTAGTCCTGCATGCGGCCACCATTGGTGTAGATGAAATTGCAGCCCTTGGCGGTGTCCATGCTGCTGCCGCCACCCAGGCCCACGATGATCTGCGCGTCCGCCTCCCGCGCCACCGCCACACAGCGGTCCACGTCTTCGGTGGTGGGGTTCTCGTGAACGTCGTCAAAGCGGGTCACGGTCAGGCCCACGCCCTCCATGATGCCCTGGGCCCGGTCCGGGTGCCCGGCCTTGGCCAGCCCCTTGTCCGTCACCAAGAGCACGCGCTCCACGCCCAGGGCGAGGACTTTGTCGCCCAAACAGGACAAGGCGCCGGGTCCGTAGATGACTTCCCCTCCGGGAGCGTGCTCGAAACGCTTCAGCCAGTCTGGAGCATCCAGACCGGCGCAGAGGGAGTCGATCGTGAGCGCGTCTTCAGGCATTCAAAGGCGGGTCTTTTTCACACGCCTCAGGCGCTGGCCGCGATCTGGAAGGAACGGCGGGTGTAAAGGAACTCGAAGAGGTTGCCCTCGTGGGGCTGGTTCCACTGGATGCGGTTGGTCGGCACGTTGCCGATGTTCAGGCGGTCGATGTGCGGGCAATCGAAAAGTTCGTTGATCCAGCCGAGATCCTTCGTAATGGCCGTGACCACCAGCGACGGACCCATACGTTCCAGCATTTCGGCCTGCGGACATTCCACCACGCTGGAGAAGGGAAAGAGAAATTCGCGCACGGCGAGTTCCTGCTCGAAAGAGTCCACCCGCACGATAGTGGGCCGCAGGTAGTTCATCCCGTCGCGCTGCTGGAAGCGATCGCCATCGCGGAACTCGGCGGTCACATCCGTGGCGCCACCGGCTTTCAAACCGTCTTCGATGGCGGCGTTGATCCATTCGGCGAACTTCGGGTTGGCGAAGCCGGAAAGCTTGGCCTCCGGATCGTCCTGCGCCAGAGGCTTGATGACGGAGAGTTTCTCAGCCACGGCGCGGGCGATTTCATCGCCGTATTTCGGAACCACGATGGTGGAGGTATTGATGCAACTGCGCCCGCTGTTGGCGGACACGGATTCCACGATGGAGTCGATGTAGTCCGGCCAGTTTTCGATCTCGTCTTCGCCGATGAGAAACTTGCTGTAACCGGTGCCGTGAACTTCCACGCGGGGGTCGTGCTCGTACTGCTTCACGGTATTGTCGTCGCCAAACAGCATGACACGGCCCGCGCGGCGGATGATGGCGCCGGAGCCGTCGTGCTGGGTGGCATACAGGCTGAAGGCTTCGGGCGGGCAACCGGCCTTGATAAAGGCCTGGATGACGCGCCACGGGGTCCAGGGTTCCTCCCGGCCCGGCTTCAACACCACGGGCACTTTCAGGGCGATGGAGGGAATCCACAGGGCGTTCACCGCCGGAGAGTTCGAGGGCAGAATGACGCCCAGGCTATCGGCGGCGGCCACGTAGCTGACGGGCGCCCCGCCCTGTTCGCCGTAGCCCTGGTCGATAACGTCCAGGTCTAGGCCGCGGGTCAGGCCGCGCAGGATGTCCTCTATCTGGCCGAAGATGCCGCCGAGCCGTTTCAGATTCATCCGGATGAGGCTGTGCGGCAGCCCGCTGGTGGAGGCCAGGGCCATCACGTAGTCGTCCGGCGTCTGCATCTCCCCCTCCAGGCCGATGGGCAGGGAGTCGTTCAGGAAGTATTCGCCGGCTTGTTTGGTGATCGCGATGAGGTCCGCGCACTTCATTTTCCGCAGCACCTCGCGGGCTTCGTGCATGGAGCGCAGGTCGTAGCGGATCATGTCCGCGCAGGCGAAACTGATATCCGCGGCGGGTTGCTCGCCGCTGACGGACATCAGGCGATTGACATCCAGGCTCTGGTAAATCTGGCCTTTCCGGAGGATGGGGATGTGAGGAACGGACATGGCTGAAATAAATTAGAGTGCTGTGAGGCGCGAACGTTCGCTCGCGGGCCATTAAACCCGCGAAAAAGGAGGCCCGGAAAGAAGGTGCGCCATTCTGAAACGAACGCGACTGGCTTTTTCCGGTTACCGGGGAAATGGACCCCGGAGGCGCTTCCTTTCTTACAGGTGGCGGATCAATAGACGCCTTCGATGACGGTTTTCTCCATGGCGCCGAAGGGGCGGACATCGCCCACCCCATCCCACGGGTACTTCTCGTGCGGATTGCGGCGGATGGCTTCGTCCCGCTCCAGGAAGCGGGGCATGAAGAATTCCTTCGACAGCGTGGTCAGCTCCACCCGGCCGTATTCGCCGTAGCCCTTGGTGACTTCCGTGTCATTCCCGTCCACGATGCGCAGCACGGCGCGGGGCTGGGGCGCGTAGTAGGTGACGCTGTAGTTATTGGCCTTCAGCTCTTCCGGAATACTCACGGCCAGACCCATCAGGGTATTGCCGTAGGTCGGGACAAACTGCGCTTTGTCTTCCAGCACTTCTTCCTGGAGGAAGCGGACGTATTCCGGCGTCATGGACGTGCCGCCGCAGAAGCAGCCGCGAATGCCGTTGCCAGGGATGGAGATGCGCTCGCCGATGGAGGCCAGCAGCTTCGGCGTGGTGAAAATGCACTTGATGTCGCGGTGCTTGATGATGCCCACGGCCTGCTCCATGACGTGCTGCTGGTAGCGTTCCGCCTGGTCGTATTCCTTGCGGGAGATGAGCTTCTTCACCCAGCGGGGATCCAGGTCCACGAAGTAGCAGGAACCGCCCCGGTAGTTCGCCAGGTGCTCCACCGCCAGGCGCAGACGGCGCGGGCCGGTGGGTCCGACCATGATCCAGTTTCCGCCGCGCGGGAAGAACTCGTCGCTCAGCGTGTCGGAGAACATCTCGTAGTCGTGCTTGTAGTCGTCCCAGCCCACGCGCTGCTTGGGCAGACCCGTGGTGCCGCCGGTTTCGAACACGTTGAAGGGCCGGAATTGGTAGGCCTTTGGCACGAAGCGTTCGTTCGGCTCGTCACGCAGCCATTCGTCCTGAAAGTGGGGAAACTTCACGATGTCGGCAAAGGACTGAATCTCCTGCCGTGGGTCCCACCCGGCCTGCTGTGCCCAATCCAGCCAGAAGGGGCAACCCGTTTCCGGCGAGAAATGCCAGTGAATGATCTCCCGCAGGTGATCGTCCAGTTGTTGTTTCGCTTCGTCTGCTGTCATCTTCGAGTTTTTTGAAATCGGTGGGGGCGGCGTTTCTGGATTCTCAGCCGCGGAGGGAATTTTTAACCACGGAGAACACAGAGGTCACAGAGGTCACAGAGAGTTTTTGTTTCGGACGGTTGGGAGGACTTTCAAACGGTCCTTTGTGCTTTCGGGGGGGATGAAAAGTGTAATTTTCTCGATTGGCTCAAAGGCTTACGCAACGGAATTTCTCTGTGTCTTCTGTGTCCTCTGTGGTTTTCCAAACTGTACCCTTACCGCAGAATACGGCATTCAGAGGCGGTCCGTCTCGCCCTAACTTCGTGCGGAATTTTCAGGCAGAGAACTTCTTCATGGTAGCTTCGGTGAGTTTCAAATCTTCAGCCGCTGCCTGGGTTTTTGACCACAGAGAACACAGAGGTCACAGAGAGTTTTTGTATCGGACAATTGGGAGGACTTTCAGACGGTCTTCCGTGTTTTTTGTGTGGAACAAGAGTTTGAGGTTTTCGATTGGCTAAAGGGCTTCCGCAACGGAAATTCTCTGTGTACTCAGTGTCCTCTGTGGTTTTCAAAACCGGACTCTTACCGCAGATTTGCTGCGGATTTCAGCATTTAGAGACGGTCCGTCTCGCCCTAACTTTCGTCTGGCATTTTCAGGCAAAGAACTTCTTCACGGTGGCTTCGGTGGGTTTCTTGGTAAAGAGGGACACCGCCACGAGGGCGATGGTGGAGACGATGATGATGAACATGACCGGCATGGCGCCCCAGACCAGCAGTTCGTCCTCCGATCCAGCAGGCTTCTCCGCCAGGATATCGCGGTAAAAGAGGATGCCCCAGGAGATCGCGGTGGCGAAGATGCAGGCATAGGCGCCGGCTTTGGTGACGCCCTTCCAGTAAACAGCGGCAAAGATCAGCGGGAACAGTCCGGCAAAGCCGCTGAAGCACCACACGCCCAAGTCGAACACATGCGCGGAGTCCATGAGCGCCACGCCCAGGAGATACGTGCAGAGCACCACCGCCAGGATGAAACCGCGCGCGATGAGGATTTTCTGACCGTCAGAGAAGCGGTCCTTCCCGAAAATCTTGATCACGATGTCATTGGTAAACATGGTGCCCAGACACATGAACTGCGAGTCCAGGCTGGACATGATAGCGGCCAGAACACCGGCCCCCACGAAACCGGTCAGCACCGGAGATTCCACAAGTTTATTAACCATGCGGCCCAGCACCGCGTTCGGGCTCTGGCCGGGGCCTAGTTCGCCCAAGTAAGCCGTGGCCCAGATACCGATGAGGATGCAGGGCACCCAGACGATGAGAATAAAGATGGGGTGAGCCACCACGGTCAGCTTGAAATTCTTTGCGCTCTTGGCGGTCAACCAGTGCTGGAACAGGTGGGGAAACATGCCCACGGACAATGGGATGAAGCAGTAGCTGAGGAACTGCATCTTGCCCATCATCCCCTCCCGGGCCAGACGGGGTGAGGCGAAGTCACTTTCCAGCAGCGCATGGGACGCCGCGCTCAATCCGTGGAGCCGGGTGGAGATCATGTAAAAGGCAATCACGCCCGTGACCATGAAGACGATGGTCTGGAAGGTATTCGCCCAGACCGCGCCGCGCAGGCCGCCGAAGAAGACGTAGAACAGCACGATCAGGCAGATGATGCCCGCGCCCATCCAAGGCGGCAGGCCGCCGGAGAGTGGGTGCGGCGCGCCATTCGGCAGGCTGAGGGCGAAGGCCTCCGGAAACATGCCCTTGGTGGTGGCCTGGATAAATTTCCCCGCCGCGATGACGCCCACCAGCAGGTAGGGAATAACCAGCAGCACCAGGATGGGGAAGAGCACGAAGCCCAGGGTCTTCGACTCGAACCGGTCCCGGAAATATTCGCACTGGGTGACGTAGCCGTAGCGTTTCCCCACGGCCCAGAGCCGAATGCCCACGGCGAAGAACACAGCGGAATGGATGAGGCCCGACCAGGAGGCCATAAGACCGTAGACCCCGATGCCATTGGTATAGGCTTTCCCCGTGGACCCCACCAGCGCGAAGCCCGTCATGGTGGTGCCAAAGATGGACATGAGAAGCAGGAAAGACCCCACCGAGCGGCTGACCACGAAGTAGTCCGCGCTGGTGCCTTTGAAGAAGCGGCTGCTCAAGACGCCCAACCCCAACAATAACGCCAGGTAACCGATGATGATGAAAAGCGGAGTGAGCGAAACGGAGGAATCCATCAGTCAGACGAGGGCTAAGGGGAACGGAGTAGTCAGTTTTTGGGGGGCGCCGAACGAAGCAAATGGCCCGGCGGGAAAGGAGAAGCGGTCAGGAAGCGGAGTCGTCCCCTTCTTCATCCGCCCACTGCTCGATCTTGAAGGGCCAGGCCAGCTTGCTGACCAGCCACCAGAACAAGGCCGCCACCAGGGAGTAGGCCGCGTGATAGGCCAGGCCCACGGGCAGGAAACCGAAGACCAGCGACTTGTCTTCCCATAGCCAGAAGTCCTGATGCAGAGCGGCCAGGATGAGAAATGCCACGATGACGACAGTCGCTTTCATGCTAGTGGGAATCGTTCCGGTTTCCGGTTACGGGGGCTAAAAGGGATCTCTGACAATGAGTGAGGGCGCTCGTGACGAGCACCCTCACCGGTAAATTCACGAACGGAGCGGAAGTCCAGTGACGATCACTTCATCGCCACTCCCCCACCCTTGTTGGAGAACTTGTAGAGGTGCGTCTGCGTCAGGATGTAGATCGCGCCATTGGCAATCACCGGAGTGGAGTAGATGGAGGAGGGAAACTCGATGATGTTGAGGACTTCGCCGTCCTTCGACTTCAGCTCGCCGTCGCCATTCTTGTCCGCGTCTTTTCCGGCGGGCAGCACGACCAGTTCACCGTCTTCGTTACCGATGAAGATCTTCCCGTCTACCACCAGCGTAGAACCCCAGATGTGGCTGAGGGTGTCATACTCCCAGTATTTTTCGCCCGTTTCGGGATTGAGGCAGAACACGCGGCCGGAGTAGTCGGAGATGTAGAGCACGCCGTCCACGATGGAAGGCGTGGAAATGGTGCGGCCGATGTCCTTGAACTGCCAGACGATGGACTCGTCTCCGCCGCCCTTGGACGGATCGATGCAGGTCAGCGCGCCCACGCCTTCACCGTGCTCGGGGTCCTGCCCGATGGCGACGTAGACTTTGTCATTGTAGACCACCGGCGAAGCGATGATCTCGCTGGGGCCTGGGTAGGTGGCGTACTTGATGGGGTTCCCCTGCTCGTCAAATCGGTATTCGTCCGGGCAGCAGTTCACCTTCCAGAGTTCCGGCAGGATGTCGAACCCGTCCGCGTCCTTTTCCGCTTTCGTGCCGAAGCCGTAGCAGTAGCCATCCCCAGCGCCGAAGATGACCGTGGGCGTGCCGGCCAGGTTCTCCGCGAACGCGGGCGTGGACCAGTTACAGTGCATGATGCGGGTGCCGATGCCGGAACCTTCTTCGCCGACGAGTTCGCCGGTTTTCTGGTCCAGCGCGATGAAGCAGGGTGCCTGCGGAGCGGGAATATTGATGTGGGACCAGTCCACCCCATTGGAAGTAGTGGCGAAGACTTTGCCGTCCGCCAGAACGACCGAGCTGCTGGTGACGTTGTGCGGGAAAACTCCCAGCTCTCCGCGCATGTCGTAGCCCCAGACGATATCCGCATCCTGAGCGCCAATCTCCCCGGGCTGCGCGCCAGCCAGGCCCTCGATACCTCCGTTCTTGTATTTAGCCTCCTGGTCGAACGGTCCATCATTACCGTCTTCCATGCCATAGAGGTCCAGACAGACTATCTCGCACCGGTTGGTCACCACGTAGCCAAACTTTCCATCCTGATTGGTGGAAGAACATACCCCCAGGTATTCCCAGTCCGACACTTTACCGGCGCCAAGTTTCGGAACCACAAACTGCCACATCATCTCGCCGCTCTGCTCGTCAAGGCAGAGGACAATGCCGTGGTCACCCGTCACATTGGGATCGCGGGGTTCTTCATTGTTCGTACCCACGAGCACCCGGCCACCGGAAATAGTGGGCGTGCCGTAGGATTGAGAACCCAGCTTCGCGATCCAGTCGGCCTTGTTGGCGGTCTTCAGGTCGATCTCGCCGTTATCCCCTTCTTCACCAGCCGTGAAGTCGGAGGGAATGCCATCGGCGGGAGACATCATGTTATTGGTGTCGTCCCGGCCCCACTCAGGCCAGTCACCGCCGGTGTTTCCGCTGGAGGCGGCGACGGCCGGTTCTTCCTTCTTCTTCTCGGCCGGCTTTGCGGGCGCGGGCTCCGGTGCCCGAGCAGGCGCGGGTTTCTCAGCCATCTTTGGCTCTTCGGCCTTCGGAGCGGGTTTCTCAGCCTTGGCGGCGGCGGGCTTTTCCTCTGCCTTGGCCTCGGGGGCGGGCGTGGGCGCGGCGGGCTTTTCGGCGGCGGGTTTCTCCGCGGCAGCTTCTTCCGCCGGTTTCGCGGAGGCGGGTTCTTCTTTACCCGAGGGCTCGGCGGGTTCTTCCGCGGGTTTTTCGCCACAGGCGACGACAAACAGGGCAGTCGCCGCCAGCAGGAACCAGAAACGAAGGAGAGATTTCATAGGTGGTTATTGGAGGGTTAAGGAATTCCTCAAGAAGGATTAATTAGCGGTAATTGAGACATTATCAATAAACACCCGTTTCTGACTTTGGGGTGAGAACCCAAACAGACCGGGGGAGCCCTGCTTGTGGGCGTTCTTGTGATTGACCTCAATGGTCCAGGCTTCGGGCTCGGCTTCGCCGCGCTTCCACGCTTTGGCCCGAATGACTCCGGAACCGTCATCGGCGATGTCCACGCGGGTCTTCAGGGTGTACCAGACGTTCGCCTCGATGGGGAACGGCACGCTTTCCTTCACCCGTTCGTGGTTGGAGCTGACTTCCAGGATGTTGGCGTTCCCCACCAGGGAGATGATGTAGCACTGGTTGATGAGGCCGACCACGCTCTTGATCCGGCGGTTGCCGTCCGTCATCACGTCCGCCTGCACGGTGTAGTTGCTGGCTTCGGGATCGCCGATGAAGGTCAGGGAGCGCTGGAAAAGCACGCGGTCCAGCGTCTTCGCCAGCACCTTGTTCCCGTCCAAGTCACGGACTTCCCACTTCAGGCGGCCACCAATCCAGGCCAGCGGCGGGTAGTCGAAAGGCACGCCTTCGACCGCGTGGGTCTCTTCGAGTTCGAAGCCTTCGAAGTCTTCGGCGTAGGGAAGATCCGGAATGACGCGGCCCCGCACAAAACCCGCCAGCCCATCGGAGGAGGCTTTGAACATACCGGCGGACATCTGGGCGGAGGCGGGCGCGGTCAGCTTGCCCCCGGTGTATTCGGCGTCCATTTCGGACTTCACCTTGGCGGTCGGCGGCACGAACTTGGCCCACTCGGCGGCGCCGGCTTCGCCCACGGTCACGCCGTTGGCGTCCACTTTTTCAAGCGCCACGGAAACGGCGTCGCCAGGCTTCAGCAGCACGTCCGAGGGTACCGTCAGGAGAGAGGTCGCCTCGCCCGGCTCCAGAGCCGGTTCGGCCGGAACGTCGTCGTAAGTGATGCCTTCGTTCTTAATCTCGAAGCAATAGAGTTTCTCCGTGGTGTGCACGTAAAGCCGGCCGCGGCAGACAGCGGCGGAGCCGATGCAGTTCCCGTCCAGCTTCATTTCGTGGACCACCTCGGCTTTGTCCTCGCCGGGCTTCAGGATGTAGAACTCACCCGGGAACATGGGGATGACCAGCCAGCCGTTCACGAAAATCGGCGAGGCGTGGAGCTGTTCGTTGGACAGCTTGAACTCCCACTTGGTTTTGCCGGACTTCGCGTCCACGGCATAGAGGATGCCGGACTTGGAGATCTGATAGACCACTCCGTCGTGCACCAGCGGTGAGCTGGTGAACATCTCGATAAAGTTCCGCCAGTCCTGGGTGTCGTGCGGAATCTCCGGCGCGCCGCCCTGAGCTTCGTCCACCACGCCGCCGGTGTTATCCAGGTCCTCCGGGATCTTGATGGAGAACAGTCCGCCGGAAGCGGTGGACATGATGTTTTCCACGCCGTGGACGCAGATCACGTGATCGCCTTCGACGACCGGGGAGGAGTTGATGCCGCCCTTGGCCGCCTGGAAACGCCACAGCGGGGTGCCGTCCTTCACGTTCACGCAGACGATGTTGCCACAGCCGGTGCCGGCGTAGAACACGCGCTTCCCATCCCGGGTGTCCAGGTAGGGCGTGGAGAACGAACTGTCGGACAGGAACGGCGGGCCCACGCCGGGAGTGGAGGACCAGATGAGTTCGCCCGTGTTCTTATTGAAGCCAAAGAAGCGGTCGCGGGCCGGGCCTTCTTTCCCCCAGTAGGAGGTGACGCCGCGGATGATAAGGATCTCCCCGTCGATGACCGGCGCACCGGCACGGCCATTCGGGAAGGTCAGGCGGCCAAAGCGCTCCACCATGGAGTGCCGCCAGAGCAGGTCGCCCGCTTTGTTATAAGCGCTGACCAAACCGTAGGTCGTGGCCAGGAAAACGTTCTCCGTTTCGGGATCGATCGCGGGCGAGCCGATGGTGTAGCGGTCGTACACCGTGTCGCTCATGATGTCGTGCGTGGCCCGTTCCCAGATAACCTCGCCCGTCTCCGCGTCATGCGCGGTGAGCACTTCTTCCAAGTCCGGCCCCTTGCCCCGGTAACCCCAGGAATACAGGCGATCCTTGTAGATCACCGGCGTGCCGCGGCCCGCGATGTCGTAGGTCCAGAGAGGCTCGGGATTGAAGCTCCCGTTCTGGTAAGACTCCAGGCTGACGCCGTTTTGCAACGGTCCGCGCCAGGAGATCCAGTTCCCCTTGTGAATGTCTCCCGCGGCGCTCTCCTGCGCCTGCGTGACCGCGACGTTGGCGGCCAATGTGAAAGCTAACGAAGCGAGAACGAAACGCTTGATCATGAATATGATTTTCGTGGAGGTTCGCTGCCCAGAATTGAGCAGTAAGGCGAAGCTAAGATGGCCCCTGTACGACTGCAAGGGGATTTGTGAGAAAAGGGAGACGTATTAGCTCAACTAATACAAAAATCCACCTTACGGTGTCCCAAGGCCGCAATTTTGGGCTCCACGCCGCAATTGCGTGATAAGTCCATAAGCAAGGCTAATCCAACCCGCCGCCGCTCGCCTGCCGTAATGGGCTCTGCTCCCCAGGTCTCCTTGTCTCCCCATCTCCTTGTCTGGGGCAAACCGAGAGGAAAACACCAGGCATCCCCCTCTCCCTAAACCACCCGGGTCACCTCACTCACTCCGCCACCCGCCGGTCGCGGAGCGCTTCGTTCTTCAAGCGCAAGGCGTTCAGGTGAATGAAGCCGGTGGCGTCGTCCTGATTGTAGGCGTTGGTGGGGTCCGCCTCCATGGTGGCGATGTCAGGATTGTAGAGGGTGAAGGGCGAGCGCCGTCCGGCGGACATGACGTTGCCTTTGTAGAGCTTCAGCCGGACCTCGCCGGAGACGTTCTTCTGGCTTTCGGTCACGTAGGCCTGGATGGCCTCCCGCTCGGGAGCGAACCAGAAACCGTTGTAAACCAGCTGGGCGTACTTCGGAATCATCCGGTCGCGCTCCATCATGACCTCCCGGTCCATGGTCAGGCTTTCCATCTGGCGGTGGGCGTGGAGCAGGATGGTGCCGCCCGGCGTTTCATAGACGCCGCGGCTTTTCATGCCGACGAAGCGGTTTTCCACCATGTCGATCCGGCCGATGCCGTTCCGGCCGCCCAGGAGATTCAGCAGGCGCATCACGCCGTAGGGAGTCAGCAAGGTGTAACCATCCCGCTCGCCCTCGGCCTTCAGGCTCAATTCCTCTAACTTCTCGCTCAAGCCGTCGAACCGGAGGCCGACGCAGTTCCCCTTTTCAAAGAGCAGTTGGACATACTCCGGCACGTCCGGCGCGTCTTCCG
Organism: Verrucomicrobiia bacterium; assembly: GCA_030427505.1. GTDB lineage: Bacteria > Verrucomicrobiota > Verrucomicrobiia > Verrucomicrobiales > DEV007 > JAUICH01. The sequence continues at coordinate 78,805 of JAUICH010000014.1, read as the reverse complement.
GCGCCACGCTCAGCACATACATGTCCCGGCTGTCCGCGCCGGTGGCGTCGTACCAGGGGTCTTCCAGTACGCCGCTTTCAAAGCTGATGTGCAGGAGATTCCGGTCCATGGAATAGGGCTTCTTTTTGCTGGCCGTCACCGGAATGCCGTGGGACTCCGCGTAGGCGATCATTTCCGCCCGGCCCGGAAAGGCCTCGCGGAATCGTTCCTGCCGCCAAGGCGCGATGATCTCCACCTCCGGCGCCAGAGAGGCGGAGGACAGCTCGAAGCGCACCTGGTCGTTCCCCTTCCCCGTCGCGCCGTGGGCGATGGCGCCCGCGCCTTCCGCCAGGGCCACGTCCACCATCCCCTTCGCGATGCAGGGCCGGGCGATGCTGGTGCCCAGGAGGTACTGGCCCTCATAGATCGCCCCCGCCTGGATCATCGGGTAAATGTAGTCCCGCGCGAACTCCTCCCGCAGGTCGCCGATGAGGCACTTCGACGCGCCCGTGTTCAGCGCCTTTTCCTCCAGGCCGTCAAGTTCTTCCCCCTGCCCCACATCCGCGCAGTAGGCGATCATTTCCGCCTGATACGTTTCCTGCAACCACTTCAGAATGACCGAGGTGTCCAGCCCCCCGGAGTAAGCGACGACGATCTTGCTCATGAAAGAAATCCTAAAAGAGTGAGTTAAACGAGAGTCAATCCCCCAGGACTACGGACCCGCAACCCGAAGGGCCGCATCTATGGGTCGAATTCCCCCTGAAATCCAGACCGAACTTACCGAAAGCCCCCATTAAGTTCTCAGTAAGATTTTATTAAGATTTGCCACAGAAAGCACTTGAAAGCCCCAGGACTGCCCCCATAGTGCCCACCTGCTCAATTTGGTTCTAAAACGCGGGGTGGAGCAGCCTGGTAGCTCGTCAGGCTCATAACCTGAAGGTCGTCGGTTCAAATCCGGCCCCCGCAACCACTTTCCGAAACCCGTAGGTCTAGCGACTTGCGGGTTTTTTTCTTTTTGCCGTTCGCGAACTGGATGAAGCGGAGAGCGGCACCGTTTCGTTTTTCTTCTAGTTTCGTCTCTGGTCAGAGGAGGATTTTCACCGCTTTTCGAGTCGTGATCGAGGTTGTTTTCGGGCTCTTGATTCTTGCTCTCGCGGCTGGGGTTGGTGGCCTGAAGTGGCGGGTATCTGCCGGATTCCCGGGGTTTTTGGGGACCGTAAATCGTTCCGGTATGGTGGAAAAATCCGGAAAAAATTACTGGATTCCGGGAAGCCTTGGAATTGGTTCCATATTCATGACTCTCTGTCTATTAAAGACTTAAGAACGCGCGAAAACACCTGGCATGGCATGTGCCCTTGGGGAGGGGCAACCAACACAAGCCATGCGAGACGAATTTTTTCCCAATACCCCAGTTGAGGCCGGCGAGGCGGCGCCGCTTGCCAGTGTCATCGTGGTCAGCTTCCGCTCGGCTGACCGCATTGAAGGTTGTCTGCGGTCGATCCTCGAGCAGGAGCTCCCCGGCGGATTCGAGGTCATTGTCGCTGACAATGCTTCCGATGACGGTTCCGCCGATCTGGTCGCCGCGTGCTTCCCGGACGTCCGGCTGATCCGGAACTCCGAGAACGCTGGATTCGCCGCGGCCAACAACGCGGCTTTCGCCCAGGCCAAGGGCGAACTGATCTTTTTAGTTAACCCGGATTCGGAGTTGGAGCCGGACGCGCTGCGGAATGCCGCCACCTACCTGGACGCGCATCCGGAGTGCGGCATCCTGGGAGGGCTTCTCCTGGATGACGACGGAGAGCGCGCGCCCTCGGCCCGCCGGTTCCCGACTCTCCTCCGGAAAGTTCTCATGCTTTCCGGCATCGCGGAACGGCACGCGGAATCGAAGCTGCTCGGCGGAGCCGACTATCGCTGGCACGACCACCGCGTGCCGCTGGAGGTGGACTGGGTGCCGGGCGCCTTCACCGCGCTACGCCGCCGGGTCATCGAGCAGATCGGCTTCTTCGACGAGCGCTTCTACCTCTACTACGAGGAAACGGATCTCTGCCGCCGGGCCCGGCGCTTTGGCTGGGCGGTCCACTTCATTCCGGACGCGGTGGTTCGCCATTCCGGTGGCGCCAGCAGCCGCAAGGTGACACGTCACGCTTTCGACGAGGCGGGCTCCCAGGTGCGGCCGTTCCGGTTGCGGGCGGAGTGCCTCTATCACCGGAAGAACGGCGGCCTGCTCGCCGTGCTGGGAAACACTGGCTTCGAATGGGCCTGGCACCACTGCCGCCGCATCGTCAACCGCTTCCGCCGGGACGAGTTCGCCGCCGCGAAGTGCCGCTACTCCGCCACGGTCGTGCGGGAGATCGAGACCGCGCTGCGCGACACCTCCTTTGGCAGCGTGTGCCCGCCGAAACCCTGGTAACCGCATTCCTCTTCAACCTTTCACCGCGTTTCTCCGATGAAATCTCTCTTCCGGCATCTTCGCAGCGACCTCGCCACCCACGGCGGGGACTGGACGCGCCAGGGCTTCTGGGTGCTGACGGTCTATCGCTTCGGCGCGTGGCGCTACGGCATCCGCTTCACCCCGCTGCGCAAGCTGGCCTCGTTTATCTATAAGGCGCTGTTCAAGCTGGTGCAGATCCTGACCGGCATCGAACTGCCCTGCGAAGCCGCGATCGGCGACCGCTTCCGGATCGACCACTTCGGCGGAATCGTCATCAGCGGCGATGCCCGCTTTGGCGACGACTGCGTGATCCGCCAGGGTGTCACCGTCGGGCTGCGCCAGGTGACCGATCCCCGCTCCCCGGTCATTGGCGACCGGGTGGACATCGGCGCCGGAGCCAAACTGCTCGGCCCCATCCGCATCGGCAACGACGTCGCCATCGGCGCGAACGCCGTGGTCCTCTCTGACGTTCCTTCCCACTCCATCGCGGTCGGCATTCCCGCCCGCATCCTTCCCAAGAAACCTAACCTTACCGCCATCGCCTCATGAATATCGACATCGTCATCATCGGTCTTAACACGTCCGCCACCCTTGGCTCCTGTCTCGACAGCGTTTTCGCCAGCCACTACCGCCGCGGCGAGTTGCGCGTCATCTACGTGGACTCCGGCTCCACCGACGGCAGCGTGGACATCGCCCGCGCCCGGCCCGGCGTGAAGGTGATCGAGCTCGACCCGAAACACCCCTCCCCCGGCCAGGGCCGCAACGCGGGCTGGCGGGCCGGATCGGCGCCCCTGGTGCAATTCCTGGACGCGGACACGGTGATGGACGCGGACTGGCTGGACCACGCTGCGGATGCCCTCGGCCCCGAGGTTGGCGCGGTTCGCGGACACCGCAGGGAGAGCCACCCTGAAGCCTCCGTCTTCAACTGGATTGCCGATCAGGAATGGAATGCCGCGCCCGGAGAATGCGCCGACTTCGGCGGCGACGTCCTGGTCCGCCGCTCTGTCCTGGAGACCACCGGCGGCTATGACGAAGTACTCGTCGGCGGCGAAGACCCCGAACTCAGCCAGCGGGTGCGCAAGGCCGGCTGGAAGATCCTCCAACTCAATCAACCCATGACGAAACACGACCTGAACATGAAAACCATCCCACAATATTGGAAGCGCGCTTATCGAACCGGTTATGGATTTGCCGCCGTGGCCAGGCGGCACGGAAAAGGCCCGGACCCGTTCTGGTTGCGGGAACTCATTCGCATCTTCATCCGCGGCGGCCTGGGTCCGGCGCTGGTGCTGGCCGGTCTCTTGCTCGCCCTTCTCCTTCACCCCAGCCTCGCCCTTCTGGCCTTGCCGGGCTTTGGCCTGGTGCTGTTTCCCCGGCTGCTCCGAGTGGGCTACTTCGCCGCCGCCAAGTCGCTGAACCGCGCCCAGGCGCGCACCTATGCCTGGCACTGTTCCGCCGTGGTGGTGCCGGAATGTTTGGGAGCGATTCGCTATGGTCTTGGCAGCCTCTTCGGCCACCCCCTCCACAACCGCCGTCCGGCTGCCGGGGCCATGGCCGCCGCCCTCACGGCGGGCCTCTTCCTGACCAGTTGTGCCAGCAGCGGATTCAAAGCCGGCATGAACGACTTCTCAGTGCCGGACCGGATCAGCCAGCAGAAGGACTTCAACGTGGGAGGCGCTTTCGAGGCCGAGACTGAGAAAGAAGCGCAGACCTTTGCGTCGGAATCCGAACTGAAGCGCTTCTCCGACTCGGTTCCGGAGGAGTACTTCGTGGGCCCTGGCGACATCATGAACATCCAGGTCCGGGAACGGCCTGAGATCAGTGTGAAGGAAGCCACGGTGTCTCCGGACGGGATGATTGCGGTGCCGCAGGCCGGCATCCTGAATGTTCGCGGCATGACCACGGCCGAGGTGACCACGCTCGTGGTCGAAAAGCTGTCCACCTACTACGAGAAACCGGACGTCACCGTGATGGTCCAGGAGTACAACAACAACAAGGTGTTCGTGCTCGGACGGGTGGAGAAACCGGGCCTGGTGAAGTTTGGCGGCACCGGCACCCTGCTGGAGGCGCTGGCCATGTCGGGCGGTCTTCCGACCGTCGCCGAAGAGGCCTTTCTGTCCCGAGCCATGATCTTCCGGGGCGAAGACATGGTCGTCTGGGTGAACCTCCGCGAGTTGCTGCAAAACGGCAACGTAGCCATGAATCCTAAGCTAAAGAACAACGACATCGTCTTCATTCCCGAGAGCGACGACGAATTGGTTTACGTGATGGGCGAAGTGAAGAGCCCCGGAGCGGTCCGGCTGAAGACCGAGCTGTCCGTGCTGGACGCGGTCATGGCCTCGGGCGGTCCCACCCGGGACGCGAAGGCCTCAAAGACCTACCTGATCCGCTTCAAGAACGGCCGGGGCCACGTCCAGCCCGTGGACATGGACCGCTTCGCCAAGGTGGGCGACCTGCGCCAGGACTACCTGCTGGAAGATGGAGACATCATCTACGTTAGCTCCCGGACCCTCGCCGACATCAACTACGTGATCACGAAACTATCGCCCTCGGTCAGCTACCTGAACCTTGCCGCGCTCGCCGTGGCCGGTCTGTAACCGCGCCTTCATCCTACCCACCTCAAACCGGTCCACCTCATGAAAGCACCCATCAATCCCGCAGACATCCCTGGAAAGAAGGCGCGCCCTTTCGACGCCGCGAACTTCCTCCTTGGCCGGGGGGCCTGGATCCTGGTGGCCGGTTTGGCGCTGGCGATGCTCCTGGCGCCGCTGGCCTTCCTGAAGCGGAAGCCCTACTATTTCGCCGGCGGCAGCCTGCTGGTCTCCCCGAACATCCGCCAGTTTCTCAGCCGGCAGGACCGGACCATCCACGGGAGTTTCCGCGACTTCGCCGACACCCAGGCAAAGCGGCTCCTGACGGGCGAGGTTCTCTCTGGCGCGCTGGAGACCATTCCGGAGACCGAGTGGCCCGCCTTTCTCTGGGGCGGAGACAGCGTGGCAGCCGCGGCGGACGCGCTACGCCCGCGCCTGGAGGTGAAGCCGGTGGACAACAGCTACCTGCTCTTTGTCAGCCTGACGTCTGACGATCCCGGCGGCATGGCCGAAATGGTGAACGCTGTGATGGAGTCCTACATCCGCAAACTGGAGCGGGAGCAGGAGGCACAGAGCCAGCGCCGGCTCGATTACCTGAGAAGTGAGAAAGAATCCATTCTGGCGGAGATCGAGGAAAAGAAGGCGCGCCAGAACGAAGTCGCGGCCCAACTGAACAGCCGCTCTTTCAACGAGTTCAAGAATCCCTACTTCGAAAGCGTCGTCACCATGCAGGAGCAGTACCTCCTGGCGAAGGCGAAGGAACTGGAAACGGTCTCGGAGGTGGATCTCGCGGACCGGAACATCAAGGCCGTCAATCAGCTGGATCTCGAGATCTACGCGGAGGAAGCCGTCGCCCGAAACGAAGCCGTCTATCTCATCGACACCTGGACCTATCAAAAGCTTCAGGAACTGCGCGGGAAGATCGACGGCCTCACCCCGGAGAACCCAGACCGCATTTACGTGGAAGAGCGGATGACGGCCATGACGGACTACCTGGAAAATTTCAGGACGGACCTTCACGAAGATTTCGACCGCATCCTGACCGAAAAGCGGGCCTTCGAACTGAACGAAACCGCCACCAAAGCGAGAACCGCGCGGGAAGCCGCCGCCGTTCTAACGCAACAGCTCGGAGACGCGCTCAAGGAGGCCGAACAGTCCTTTCAGCGCAGCACCGAACTGATCGCCGAAGGACAGGAACTGAGTGACGACATCGAACTGCTGCGCAACCGCCTCGCCCTGGTCGAGGACAGCATTCGCGATGTGTCGCTCGACTCGAAAGAACCCACCCACGTATCGATCGAGGAACGCGCCACGCCCCCGGCGGGGCCGGTCAGCGACAACCTCGTGAAATACCTGGCCCTGATCGCGATTGCCGCGTTCGGGGTCACCGGCACGGCCGCCGGACTCCTCGAACTGCTCGACACGCGCATTCGGGGAGTCCGGGATCTGCGGCACGCGCTGGGAACCGCCGCGCCCGAACCGGTCCCGAATCTGGGCGGCGGAAGTCAGGCGTGGAGCGACCTGGTGACGCTCCACCAGGCGGACCACCCCGCCGCGGCCGCCGTCCGGAAGCTGGTCGTCCGCCTGAACCAGGAGAAACCGGCGGAGGGCGCCAGCCTCTTCCTGTTCACCGGCGCTCACCGGGAGGCCGGGACGACATCCCTGACCCGGAATGCCGCCGCCGCCTTCGGGCAGTACCGGGCCCGCATCCTGTGTCTCGAGATCACGCACCATGCGGACGCCCCCGTTCCGCCGGTCTTCGACGCGGACGCGGAAGCCACTCCCGAGACGCTGGCCTCAAACGCCCTGGAGCGGATTCGCTGGGAAAACCGGACCGCGCGGCTCCAACTGGACGTCTCCAGCCCGGTGCTCCACAACCGTTTCGCCCTCGAAATCCTGCTCGGCCAGGCCCGGACCGGGTTCGACGCCATCCTCATCGACGGCGCGCCCCTGCTGGAAAGCGATCTGACGCAATTTCTCGTCCAGATCGCCGACGCGTCCGTCGTGGTGGCCCGGGACCGCCGCACCCACTACGGGCGTCTCCGCGCGGGTATCGAGTTTCTTTACCAGTCGTCGATTCCCGCCTTCACGGCCGTCCTGGTCGGATCGTCCGCGTCACCGCTCGAACGCCTCATCTCCTGGAAGGATGACGTGCTGGCCCGGCTAAACCGGGGCGGTCTCCGGTCCCTCTTCAGCAGCCGATTCGGGACCGCATCGGGCGCCGGTCTGCCCATTCCCCAGATGGCCCGGAAGGCGTCCTGAGGACGGTAAAAACTACCGTCCCGGAAGGGAAAAACGCGGAAAAATTACCGGAAACCGCCACCCTTCTCCGGCGGGTTAATCCCCGTAACTCATTGTAGATAAACTGATTAAAACTACACAACCCCTATTTGGCATGCCACATGCCCTTATAGAGCGGAAAGAAGCCATGAATCTCGCCAAGACAGTCACCCTCCCCCAGATCGGACGCCTGGGACTCCTGCGCTCCCGTCTGGATGGCGCGTTCCTCCGCTGCCTGATCGCGGGAGGCCTCAACACGGGCGGTGCCCAGGTCATCCGGCTGGCCGGTAATCTCATCCTGACCCGGATTCTGTTTCCGGAAGCCTTCGGCCTGATGGCGATTGTGAGCGTGTTCCTCGTCGGTCTGGAGATGTTCTCCGACGTGGGCGTGGGCGCCTCCATCGTGCACCGGAAAGCGGAGCCCTCCCCCGCCTTTCTGCGGACGGCCTGGACGCTGCAGGCGATCCGCGGAACCGGCCTCTGGCTCATCGCCTGCGCCTTGGCCTGGCCCCTGGCCCGGATCTACGGCAAGCCCGAGCTGGCCGCCGTGCTGCCGGTGGCGTCTTTCACCCTGGTGCTGATGGGCTTCAAATCGACCGCGGTGCATCTGGTCTCGCGCCACCTGCGCCATGGCCCGCTGACGGCCATCGATCTTTCGACGGCGGTATTCGGGCTGGCCGTTTCCATCGGTCTGGCCGCGAAGCATCCTTCGGTCTGGGCGCTGGTGACCGGGGGCCTGGCCGCCGCCGTGGCCAATCTCGCCGCCAGTTGGACGCTCCCCGGCCAGATCCGCCACCGGTTCTGCTGGGACCGGGAGAGCGCGGGCGAGTTGATCCGCTTCGGACGCTGGATCCTGCTGGCCACCATTTTCGCCTTCATCGCCACGAATGGCGACCGGCTCCTTTTGGGTAAGTTCCTGACCCTCGAACAACTGGGGATCTATACGGTCGCGTTCTTCTTTTCCCAGTCAGTGAATCTCTTCGTGAGTGGTCTGGCAACCAGGGTGCTGTTTCCGGTCCTTTCCCGGTCCGGGAGCAGCACCGACTTTCACCGGTACCGCCGTCTCCTGCTGGGCGGTTCTCTGCTGCCGCTGGCGGTGTTCCTGATCGCCGGGCCATGGCTGATCGAGTTTCTCTATGACGACCGCTATCTGCCGGCCGGCGGTCTTCTCCAGATCCTAAGCTTTGGCGCCGCCGCCGCGGTGCTCCGGGTTTTGTCCGAGCCGCTGCTGCTGGCGCGGGGCGATTCCCGGTCGCGCATGATCCTGAGCCTTTGCGAAGCGGGGCTCCTCCTTTCCGGTCTGGCGATTGGCGGCGCCCTCTTCGGGCTGCCCGGCTTCCTCGCCGGGTACGTCGCGGGCCAGTTCCTTACCTTGATCCCCACCCGGCTGCTCCTGCGGAAAGCCGGAGTAGAGCCCACCCACGACAGCGCGGCCTTCATCGGAATGGTCGGCTTGTTCGGGCTCCTCGGCTGGATCCTGCACGGCACCCCCACCATCGCCCTCTGAAACTCTCTCAACAACTTAGCCATGAATCCCAAACCTCTGAAACTCTACTATGCCGCCGGTCCCGGAGACGTGGCCGGGACCTTCCGCCACTGGCTGAAGAAGGAAGACGACCCCGGCCAGTTCGCCCTGACCTATAGCAGCCAGTTTTTCGACGTGGCCCTGGCCACCCGGGCGGAAGCGCTGGCCGTGTCCACCTGCGAACGGGCGGCCACCGAATCGGCCAAGGGCATCACCGTCGTGAACCGGCCCCTTTCGAACCGCGGCCGCCAGGGACGCAAAGGCTACCTGCTCGCGCAACTGGAAGCCGCCTGGAACCTCTGGCGCGACCTTCTGCGTTTCCGCCCGCACGCGGTCGTCATCGCGGAAGGCACCACCTGGTGGACGCTGATCGCGCCGCTTCGCATCCTGGGCATTCGCCTGATCCCCTCCATCCACTGTGTCCTCTGGCCGCCGGAAGCGCCGCGCTCCTGGAAGCGGCGGATGTTCGACCGGCTGGAAAGGTTCGCCCTGCGGGCCGTCTCCGGCGCCTGTCTCTCGGCCTCGGAAGCGATCGACCGTCAACTGCCCGCCGGGCAGAAGCCGCTGCGCTTTTTACCCACCTACCGGCGCGACCGGATCGCGGCGATCCCGCCCGCGGATTCAAGCGCGAAGACTTTCCGGCTCCTCTACGCCGGCCGCATCGTGGACGAGAAGGGCGTGTTCGATTTGCTGGAGGCTTTCCAGATCGCGCAACTGTGCCTGAAGCGGCCGCTTCATCTCGACTTCTGTGGGACTGGACCGGCTTTTCAAAAACTGGCCCAGCGGGTGCGCGAACTGAATCTCGGCAAGTACGTGTCGCTGAAAGGACACTGTTCTTTCGAAGCGTTTCAGCGGCATCTCGGGAACTGCCACGCCGTGGTTGTGCCGACGACGAGCCGCTTTGTGGAAGGTTTCAACCAGGTGATCGTGGAGGGCTTTCTCTCCGGCCGGAAGGTCATCGCCACCAGCGTTTGTCCGTCGGCTCACGATCTCGCGCACTCGGTGGTCGTGGTGCGGCCCGACTCCCCGAAAGCCCTGGCCGAAGCCATCGAAAAACTCGCCGAGGCCCCCGCCACCCAAGCCTCTCCATCTGAGTCCGTGGAACGGGAACGGGAATCCTTTTTCGACGACGCCCACTCCTGGCGGACCCAGCTCTGGCGCGTTCTCGACCAGTCTCTCCCCGGCCGGGGCGCTCCGGCCTCCCCTGCTCAATCCCTTACCTACGCCTGAATTCCCATGAAGATCCGAATTGGTTATCTGGTTCCTGAGTTCCCCTCCACAAACCACGCGTGTTTCTGGCGGGAAGCCTATGCCCTGCGCAGAGCTGGCGCCCACGTCGAACTCTTTTCGACCCGCCCGCCCGAACCCGGCAGTTGCCGCCATCTGTTCGGCGAAGAAGCCCGCCGCCAGACCACCTACCTGAACCGCGTCCGGCCCGGCACGGTGGCCTGGCTGCTGTTCCGGCCGGTGGGCCTTCTCCGGGCCATGGCTTACCTGACCGGTCTCGGGGAAAGCTCCATTCAGGAACGTTTGCGCTGTCTGCCGCTGATCCCCGCGGCCGCCGAACTCGGTAGGAAGGCGAAAGAACAGGGCCTCTCGCAGGTGCATATCCACTCCTGTGACAAAGCCGCGCATCTTGGAGCGTTGGCCCACCGTCTCTGCGGCCTGCGATACAGCCTGACTCTGCACGACGATTTGCCGGTAAATGGAAAGGACCATGTCAGCAAGACAGACGCGGCCGTCTGGGTCTCCGCGGCGGCGCGCTCCTTGCGGGAACAACTCCTGGAACACACTTCGCTCCGTCCGGACCAGGTGCCCGTGACCGCGATGGGTGTGGACACGGAGAGCTTTGCCAGCCGGAAAAAGATCGCGTCCTCCTCCGGGCCAGTTCAGATCGTTACCGTCGCCCGGCTCATTCCTGAAAACGGACACCACGACGCGCTCATCGCTCTGGATCGTCTCGCGAAAACCGGGGCCTTGTTTCACTACACCATCGCCGGAGATGGACCTGAGCGGCAAGCGCTCGAAGCGCGCGTCCAAGAACTCGGCCTCCAGAACGCCGTTACCTTTACCGGAAACCTGGGCGAGGATGCCGTCCACCGCCTCTTCGACCGGGCCGACGTTTTCCTGCTGACCCGCCAGGGTATGGGCGATGCCGCTCCGGTCGCTGTCATGGAAGCCATGTCCCGCGGGCTTCCCGTGGTCTGCTCGTTGGTTGGCGGCATGCGCGACGTGATCGACCACCGTAACAATGGCTTTCTCACGCCGCAGTGCGACCCGGAAGCGGTCGCTGAGACGCTTGCCGGTTTGATAGACGATCCGGTCCTGAGGAAACGCATTGGGGCCAGCGCCCGCCGCACCGCGAAGACGCGCTTCGACCTCAGGCTCACCGCTCGCCGATTCCTCGGCCAGTTCAACCTTCCGGAAGTGATCCTGCCCCAGCCGGAGGCCGAGACCTGCGCTCTCGCCGCCTGAACCCTGATTTCTCAAACACCACCCTAACCACACAACCTTCCATGAAACCTTACCGCACAAATAACCTGCGTTTGCTGCTCGTGATGGAGCAGTGCAATCCCGACTGGCCCTCCGTGCCGCTGGTGGCTTTCAATCTGTTCGACCACCTCCGCAAGCTGACGGACGTCACCCTGGTCACTCATGCCCGGAACGAAGCCGCCCTCCGCGCCCGTTGCCCGGATTCGTCCATCGACTTCATCCCGGAGTCGAAAGCTTCCGCCCGCTGGTTCCGGCTGGTCCACCGGCTCACCTCCAAGGGCGGCACGAACTGGCCGCTGCAACACGCGCTGTCCTACCCCATCTACGAAGAGTTCAACCGGCAGGTCTACCAACGCTACCGCGAGCCAGTGGAAAGCGGCCAGTTCGACGCGGTCATCGGCGCCACCCCCATTCTGCCGCGTTATCCTTACTCGATCGCCAAGGCCTGCCGCGACGTGCCTTTCATCCTCGGCCCGGTGAATGGCGGCCTGCCCTTTCCCCGGGGGTTCGAGAAGATCGCCAGCCGGGAATTCGCGGGTTTTAACTTTCTGCGCCACATCGGCCGGCTCATTCCGGGCTACGTGGACACCTACCGCCGGGCCGACCGGATTCTCTCCGGTTCGGAGTTCACCCGGGACTGGATCAGCCGGGCCCTGGAGATTCCGGGCGAGAAGATCGAACTGATGGCGGAAAATGGCATCGGCAAAGCCTTCTTCCGGAGCCCCTTGGAAACGCCCGATCCGGGCAAACCCCTCCGGGTGGTCTTCGCCGGGCGCCTAGTTCCCTATAAAGGGGCCGACATGGTCGTGGAAGCCGTGGCCCAGGCGAGCCAACAGGTGAGCCGTCCCATCGAGCTAAGCGTGATTGGCGACGGCCCCGAGCGGCCCCACCTGGAGGCCCTCATCCAGGAACACGGCATCCAGGACCGCGTGACGTTAACCGGATACGTGCCGCCGGAGGAGATGCCGGCCCGGTTCGCCGAAGCGGATGTGTTTGCCTTTCCCTCGATCCGGGAATTCGGCGGCGCGGTGGCGCTGGAAGCCATGGCCAGCGGTCTGCCCTGCATCGTGGCGGACCATGGCGGAATCGGCGAGTACGTCACGGAAGGCTGCGGCTGGAAAATCCCCGTGCAGTCGCGGGCCCGTCTGGTCGAACAGACGGCGAGCGCGCTTTGCGAACTGGCAAGCCGTCCCAGGCTTCACGAAGCCATGGCCCGCAACGCCCGGGAACGGGCCCGCGAATACACCTGGGAAGCCAAAGTGGAACGGCTCCTCGGGATCGTCACCGAAGCCATCGCACAACGCCGCGGCCCCATCGCCGCGGCGGCCTGATGATACCGCGTCCCCGCTCCTCCAGCCAGACCCATGAGCTTCCTCATCCCCATCGCGATGTTCGGGTATCTCCCGTTCGTGCTGTGGCTGTATGGGAAGCTCCCGCCACGCCGCGCCGCGCTGGTGGCCTTCATCACGGCGTGGATGTTTCTGCCTAACGACACCTATTACTTCCCGGGCCTGCCAGACTACAACAAGACCTTCGCCGCCTCCCTGGCCGTGCTGCTGGCGACGTTCCTGCGCGATCGCGGGCGGCTGGCGGCATTCCGCTGGCGGCTTTACGACGGCGTGCTTCTTTTCTGGTGCCTGACGCCCATGCTCTCCTCTCTCTCGAATGGGCTCGGCGCGTATGATGGGTTCTCCAACGCCAAAAACTACCTGACCACCTGGTTCGCGCCCTACCTGATCGGGCGGCTTTACTTCGGCAACCGCGAGGCCATCCGAGACCTGCTCTGGGGACTCTTTCTGGGGGCGCTGGTTTACAGCCCGTTTTGCTGGCTGGAGATGGTGATGAGCCCGCAACTTCACAACTGGGTTTACGGTCACCACGCCCACATCTTCAGCCAGACGGTGCGGCCCATCGGCTACCGGCCCACGGTCTTCATGCAGCATGGGCTCATGGTGGGCATGTGGATGGCGGGTGGCGCGCTGGCCGGGTTGATTCTTTGGAAGTGGGACGGCACGGTGAAAACCGTGTTCGGCTTTCCGCTCCGCACCTTGGTCATCGTGGTGGTGGTCACCGCCGTGGCCTGCCAGTCGTTCGGGGCCATTGGCCTGCTGGGCGCGGGCTACCTCATCATCACGCTTTGCCGCAAACTTCGCTTTGGCCTCCCGCTGAAGCTGGTGGCGCTGCTTCCTGTTCTGGCGGTGTCGATGAAAGTCGCGGGCCTTTGGACCGGAGAAGGGATGGTCAATTTTTTCAGCAAGATCAGCGAGGAACGCGCCGCCTCCTTTGAGTTCCGCGCCCTCAATGAAGAAATGCTCATTGAGAAGGCACTGGCCCGGCCCGTGTTTGGCTGGGGCGGCTGGGGCCGGTCCCGCATCTACGACGAAGCCGGAAACGACATTTCCATCACCGACTCCTACTGGATCATCATCTTCGGTCAGTCCGGCATCACCGGTCTGGTTTCCTTTGCCCTGGTCATGACCTGGCCAGTGATCGGATTCCTGCGCCGCTATCCCCCGAAGACCTGGGCCGAGCCCGCCATCGCCCGAGCCGTGCCCCTGGTAACGCTGGTGGCGCTCTACTTCGTGGACTGCCTGGTCAATGACATGAAAAGCCCCCTCTACATCCTGATCGCCGGCGCCATCGCGACCCTGGTCGCGGAATCCACGGGCCGCCGCGAATGGGACCTGATCTCCCCCATGGAGGCGGGTCCGCGCCTCGCCCCCGTTCCCCTTCTACCCAGGGTATTGTGAACTTACTCCTTTGATTCCCTAACAACCATCCAACCCGGCGTCCCATACCACCACTGCTGGCGCTAGAGTGTATTCGTTGGAAGTGTGGGCTATCTTTCCCGAACACGCCCGAGAATCCTGGTATCGATTCTGTCTGCGCCGAAAGCGGACTGCCGTTGCGGCTTGAAGGATCGGCAACGGTATTGAAGCAAAGCTTCCATGGAGTGCGCCGATCTGAGTCGGCGCTTTGCGGCAGGCAGCCGGAGGCGAAGTGGGGAGAACCGCCGTCCGCTTCCCTCAACTTCGTCCCGATACCCGCGACCGCTCCTGACTTTGCCCCCCTTCCGGATGGTCTGAACCGGCGGATCCTCAGAGGGCTGCAAGCCCTTGTCGCGCAAAGCCCAGACCTTCAGGCCTGGGTAACGCCCCTCCTGAGAACAAGCGGCCCGTAGGGTCGCGCGCGGGCCTTCGCTATCCCAGATCCCGTTCGTTTCGCCCTGACCACAAGCGGAGGCGGCAAACAAATCCGTAGGCTCGCTAGCGGACCTTCAGCCCGCTATTCCAAGGGGGCATTTTTCCCAGGCCTGAAGGCCTGGGATTTGCGCTCTCGGGCCTTCAGCCCTTGGGTGTCAGCCGGGTCTGACGGCCCGGAAGGCAAGGGTTTGTCCTACACGCCTACAACACGGCCTGATGAACTGGGATCAGGGTTTGTGCCTCGTAGGTGAAGCCGCGCTCCGGCGGACCAACCTCAGCGGTCTCCGCCAAAGAGTTTGCGCAGACCGCGCATGAACCCGCTTTCGCGGGACGGTTCGGGCGCGGGTTGTTCGACGTTGTTCTGCGGGACGTTCAGCTGAATGGCCACCTGGGTGCCGCCATTGTAGATGGCTTCGATCTCTGGGCGGGTCTGCATGGACTCGCTGTAGGCCAGCCGGATGTCTTCGGACGCGCTCTGGATGGAGGTCAGGTGATCCTCTTCTCCCAGGTACTCGCGGAAAAACTCGCCCACGATGGGTCCGGCGTTCCGGCCCCCGCCGACGCCTTCGCCGGGTTCGCCTTCATAAATCACGGCGAAGGCATACACCGGATAGTCCCAGGGAGCGAAGCCGGCGAACCAGGCCACGTTCTGTTCCTCCAGAGGTTTCCACTGACCGGTACCGGTCTTCCCCGCGATGCCGATGTCTTCGTTGGCGGCGGCCTTGCCGGTGCCCTTCCAGTCGTTCACCACGTCGTGCATGCCCTTGATGACGAGTTCCAGGTTGTAGGGATCGAAGTTCAGCAGGCGGCCGCGATCGGGCTGGAAGGTCTGGGTGACGCGGTTGTTCACGTCCTGCACCTGCATGACCAGGCGGGGACGGATGAGCCGTTCCCGGTTGCCAATGGCGGCCATGGCCTGGGCCACTTGGAGGGGCGTGGCCAGCACGGTGCCCTGACCGATGGAAATGTTCGCCAGATCCCCATCCAGAATGTCATGACCGAAACGGCCGCGGGACCAGGCATCCGTGGGCAGCAGACCGTCCGGCTCCGCCTTGAGCGGCAACCCGGTCTTAATGCCATATCCGAGCCGGCGGGCCGCGGAAGCGATGGGCTCCACGCCCTGACCGGAGGAGACGGAGGCCTGGTAGAACCAGGTATTGCAGGAGCGCGTGATGGCGGCCACCACGTTCATGGAGCCTTCACCATTCTTATTCCAGTTGTGGAACACGCGGTCGCCAATGGCGTAGCTGGTCGGGCAATCGAACAGGGACTCTTCGGTGACGGCCTGAAACTCCAACAACCCCAGCGCGACCGGCACCTTGAAGGTGGAAGCGGGCGGATAGAGGCCGCGGAAGGCACGGGCGAAGAGAGGTTTGTCAGGATCTTCCTGGAGTTCCCGGTAGTCTTCCTGAGAGATGGAAGGAATGAAGACGTTCAGGTCAAACTGAGGCCAGGACGCCATGGTTACGATGTCTCCCGTGCGCACGTCCATGATGACGAAGGCCCCACGCTTGGCATGCTGGGACAGGATTTTCTCCGCCAGCTGCTGCATCCGCAGGTCGATGGTGGTCACCACGTTGTTGCCCGGAATGGGGCGCTGCATGAGTTCCTCCGTCAGCTTGGAACCGTCCGTGTCGAAGAGAACGTTGATTTTTCCGGGTTTCCCGGTGAGCTGTTCGTTGAAAGCTTCTTCCAGGCCGTCGGCGCCTTCGCCCTCGCCCCAGAGCGCTTCCCCGTCCCCCACGGGACCAGTCTTGCGGGGAGGACGTTTCCCGACATACCCGATGATATGGGAAGCCAGATTGTCCTGCGGGTAGGTCCGCATGTAGACCGGGTGCAGCATGAGGCCGCGGCCCAGAATGGGGCGGAGATCCCGGGCTTCGTCATCGCTCAGGATGGAGGAAAAGGTCAGCGGCAGCCAGCGCCGGTTTTCGTAGTGCTGAAGGATCAGTTCCGGCGAGATCTGCCAATTCGCGCCCAGGTGGCGGTTGACCAGGAGAATGCGCTCCTGCGCGTAGCGGAGGATCTCCGCGTCCGCCGCGTTCGGCAGGTAGGGAAAATTGATGGCGGCGTAGTAGGCCACCTTGGTCTGCGCCAGCGGATAGCCGTTCCGGTCCAGGATCTGGCCTCGGGGCGCGGGGATGGTCAGGGTAAAGGTGCGGGCTTCGGTGCGGGTCTCCAGCGTGGCTTCCAGGGGAATGCCGCCGTCGGGCAAACGCATGGCCGGCACGGGGGCGATTTCACCTCCTCCAGACACCTGGGCGGGCAGGTCGGTCAAGCCGAAAGACAGAGACAGAAGGACCACCGCCAATCCCTGGCGTTTGGCCGCGATTCCAGTTTGGGAGAGTGAGAAACGCACGAAAAGCTCTGGCACTGTTGGTCTAAGCAATAAATCGAACGTGGCCGCCAAAAGCAGGAATGCTTCCGCGCTGGAGGCCCGTCCGTTCGTCACAAGCGTAGCACTTACCTACGTCCGGGGAAACCAATTCCTTCATGAGAAACACGAGTCCACTGAATTCGGACATTCAGATTTGATAAAAAGTTCCCGGAACCGGTTCAGGAGCGGTGCGTCTCCAGAAAATGGACGATTTCTTCCGCCAGACGGCGGTTGACCCCCTCCACTTCGGCGATCTCTTCCGGGGACGCCTTCCGGAGGCGGGACACGGAGCCGAAACGCTTCAGCAGGCGCTCTTTCCGGTTCTGGCTGACGCCGGGGCAGTCGTCCAGGATGCTCTCGTCCACCCGCCGTTTCATGAGCAACTGGTGGTAGCTGTTGGCGAAGCGGTGCGCTTCGTCCCGGATGCGCTGCAGGAGACGCAGGGCCCCGGTCTCATGCGGCAGCACGATGGGCTGGGACTCTCCGGGCCGGAAAATTTCCTCCCGTTCCTTGGCCAGGCCAATGATGGGCAGGTCGCCGAGGCCCAGCTTCCGCAGTTCCTTGTAGGCCACGCTCAGTTGCCCTTTCCCGCCGTCCACCACGATCAGGTCCGGCAGCCGGACAAAGGACGCGGGACGCCGCCGGGGTTTTTTGCCTTTTCCTTTCGCGGACGCCGGCGCCTCTTCCGCCGCGGCGGGCTCGCCGCTTTCCACCTCCCGCTCGTAGCGGCGCATGGCTTCCATGGCGGACTCCTGGGTTTCGTCCGCCCGTTCCGCGCCCATGCGGTCGCGCGCCTCCAGGAGGATGCGGGCGTAGCGCCGCCGCACCACCTCCGCCATGCTCTTGAAGTCGTCCTGCCCCGCCACGGTCTTGATGCGGTAGCGGCGGTAGTTCTGGTTGTCCGCCACGCCATTGCGGAAGCGGACCATGGAGGCCACGCAGTGAGTGGTGGAGATGTTGGAAATGTCGAAGCACTCCATGACCTGCGGCTCCGTCTCCAGCCCCAGGATTTCCTTAAGCTCTTTGACGTCCTCTTCCGGCTGGATGGCGGGGCCCAGCGGGGCGCCCCTGCCCCGGCGGAACTGGCGGGTGGGCCGGAGGGTTTTCTTCAGGTAGTCCACCATGTCCCGCAGGGCGGCGGCGGTTTCGAAATCCAGGGCCTCCGCCGCGCGGTGCATTTCTTCTTCCAGGGACAGGACCATGTCCTTCGAATGGCCCTGGAGAAAGTCGCAGGCCTGCTCCACCTGGAGGCGGTAGTCTTCCTGAGAAATCTTACCAATACAGGGAGCGGAGCAGTTCTTAATAATGTCGTCACTACAGTGGCGATAGTCATTCTCTCCCGGACGCAGGGGCCGGCAGCTGCGCAGCCCGAATTCACGGTTCATCCAGCTGATGGTTTGCCGGAGCGCGCCGGAATGAGCGAAGGGACCGAAGTAGCGCGAGCCGTCCTCTTTCCGCACCCGGGCGAGGGAAAAGCGAGGGAACGGTTCGTCCAGGTGCACCTTTACGAGCAGGAAACGCTTGTCATCCCGGAAACTGACGTTGTACTTGGGACGGTAGTCCTTGATCAGTTTTCCCTCCAGGAGCAGCGCCTCCGGTTCGTTTCGCACGGTATGGAACTCAAAATCCCAGATGCTCTCAATCAGGGCCCGCGTCTTCAGGTCCGCCATGCGGCTCTTGGACGGCGTGAAATAGTTGCTGAGGCGCTTCCGCAGGTTGCGCGCCTTGCCCACGTAGATTACCCGGTTCAGCCGGTCCCGCATCAGGTAGACGCCGGGCTCGTGCGGAACATCGTGAAGTTTTTTTCGCAAATCAGGCTTTGCTGACGGCGCCATGACTGTCGATTCCTCTTTTTTAAGCGGGCTGAGGCTTGCCTAAAGGCATGAAAAACGCTCTGTGATGTTTCTTTGGTCTTCGATTCGACCAATCGGGACGTTGAAACCGCTTTATCTATTGTTAAACTCATCCTAACCTTTGCCGGCTCCACTCGCAACTTCGTCCCTGAGACCCACCGCGCCCCAAGGCGCTTCCGGTTTTCTTCGCAATAACCTTCAGCCGACTCGCATGAGAACGCTCTCGTACTTCATTCTTAGTTTCCTCCTCACGGGAGCCGCCGCCTTTGGGCAAGCCGCTGCCGAAGCCGGCCCAGTCGCGGAGCCCGCCAAAGCGTCCCAAGCGATACCGACGGAATCTTTCCTGGATATCTTGCACGAAGGCGGGCTTTTCTTCATGGGCGCCTTGGCCTTGCTCTCCTTTGTGGCGGTGCTGCTGATCTTTTTCTACTTCCTGACCATCCGTCAGGGAACGGTGGTGAGCGACAAGTTCATGAACGCGGCGGACGCGCTGATCCGGAAGCAGGACTACCTGGGCCTGATCGCGGTGTGCAACCGGGAGAACGAGTGCATTGCCCGCGTAGTTTACAAAACGCTGGACTTTGCGACCAAGAACCCCACCGCCAGCTTTGATGAAGTCCGCGAAGTGACGGAGGCGGAAGGCTCCCGCCAAGCCAGCATCCTGAGCCAGCGGATCACCTACCTGAACGACATCGGCCGTATCGCTCCCATGGTGGGGCTGCTGGGCACGGTTTTTGGGATGATCAAGGCCTTCAACAGCATCGGCGCGGGCGTGAAGCAGATGGAGCTGGCTCCCGGCGTGGCCCAGGCCCTCATCACCACGGCGGGCGGACTGGTCATCGGCATTCCGGCTCTCATGTTCTACTCCATTTTCCGCGGCAAGGTGCAGAAGCTAATTTCCGAGATGGAAGCCGCCATGACGCACATCATGGCGCTGCTGGCGGCGCAGTACAAGCGAGCCAACTACCGGGCCGCCACCCGCCGCGAAACCAATGAAATGGAAGAGTACGCCCGCGACCCGCGTAACCAATAAACCGGCACGGCTTTTTCTCTCTCCTCTCCCCCCAATTTTCGTTTTCCCACATGAAGTTTCAGGACCAGTCGAACATTCCGCAGGTTGAATTCGACTTCGCGCCGATGATTGACGTGGTGTTCCTGCTGCTGATTTTCTTCATCGTGACGTGGAACTTCGCGCGGATGGAACGCGACCTGGACGTGGCGGTTCCCGCCGCTGAAGAAGGCGCGGACCCGGAGCAGGCCGTCGGCGAAATTATCGTGAACGTCCGCAATGACGGCATCATCATCGTAAACGGCGTCCAGGTTTCGGAGGAAGATCTCCTGAACCGCTTCCAGGCCATCGCCAAAGAGTATCCGGACCAGGCCGTCATTCTCCGGGGAGATCAGGAAGCCGCCTTCAAGTACATCATCGACGTCCTGGACGTCTGCAAGAAAGCCAACATCTGGAACGTGGCCTTCGCGACCACCCGGCCCGAAGAAGCGGAAACCCCCTGACTGAGAGCGTGAAGGCAGCCGGAAACAAACTGACAGGGAAAGGCGCGCCGCGGGCTTTCCGTAAGGATTCCTCCGTTGGAATTTCCATACTAATTGCCGCCGCCGGCCTGGCCGCGCTTTCACCGGTTTCGGCGCAGGACGCGCCTCCGATCAAGGCGAAGCCGATCACCCCTCCCGCGGCGGGCAACACGCCGGCGCCGCCCCAGGAGGAGATGCTCCAGTACGCGGACCTGCTCTACAGCCACAACCAGTTTGACGTGGCGGCCCGCCAGTACCGCATTTTCCTGAGCGAACACCCGAAGAGCCCCAATGCCGAGGCGGCGTGGTTTCGCCTGGGCGAGTGCTACCTGAAAGAGTCCCAGATAGACGAGGCGAAGAAGAGCTTCTCCTACGTGGTCCAGACCTACCAGAAAGGCACCTTTGTCGGGTCCGCGGCCTATCGCCTGGCGGCCATGGAGTTTAACGGCAAGAACTACGAAGCGGCCCTCCCCTTCTTTGAGATCGCGCAACGCGAACTGACCAATCCGGAGATCAAGCTTCAGGCAAATTTCTACTACGCCCGCTGCCTTCAGCTGCTGGAGAAGAAAGACATCGCGCTGGTGGTTTATCAGGAGGTAGCCGCCATCGAAGGCGAAAACGCTCTGCGCGAACCCGCCCTGCTGGAAGTGGCCCGGCTGCTGCTGGACCTGGGTCAGCCGGAAAAGTCCTTCAAGGCCTACTCCGAACTGGCGGGCATCTCCAACGACCCCGACGTGCGGGCGGAAGCACTGGCCAAGTCAGGCCTGCTGGCCGCTGAGCTGGGAAAATCCAAGGAGAGCAACGAGTACCTGGAAATGGTGATGAAGTTGGAGGAGCCCGGTCCCTGGCTGGGGCTGGTGCAGGTGGGCCTGGTCTACAACCACTACACGGCGGGTGAGTACCCCGAGATTATCGCGATCTACGAGAACGGCCTGCAAGGCGTGCCGGACGCGTCCAAGCCCCGGGTCCTCCTGCTGGTGGGGCACGCCTACCGCGCGGAGGGCAAATACGAAGAGGCCCTCGGAGTTTACGACGAAGTTGAGAAACAGTATCGGAATCAGTCCGAAGGCGCGGAAGCCGGTTTCCGGAAGCTTCAGTGTTACCACCTGAAGGGAGACGCCGGGCTGCCGGTTTACGCGGCTCACTACATTGAGGAGCAAAGTGAAGCGAACCCGGATTCCCACTTCCTCGACATGGCGCTCCTGATGAAGGCGGAGTTTCACTTTGCCAAGGAGCAATGGGCCGAAGCGGCGGACGCCTACAGCAAAGTCCGCCCCACCAAGATCGATCAAGAGTACCACGCCATCCGCCTCTACAAGCTGGGCTGGGCCCAGACCGAGACCGCGAACCGCCAGGAAGGCATTGTCACCCTGAGCCAGTTCCTCGAAGAATACGGCGACAGTGACCTGGCCGGTTCCGCCCTGGCCAAGCGGGCCTCCACCTACCAGGTGCTGGGCGACTTCGGCAACGCCATCACGGATTTTAAGAAGGTCGCCAACGACTACCCCAACGGCGAGAGCGCGGAGTACGCCCTGCAACAGATCGCCCTCATGCACGCCCAGGAGCGCGACATTCCCGCGATGATCGCGGCCTATGAAGACTTGCTGAAGAAGTTCCCCAAGACCAGCGGCGCGGCGGAGGCTCACTACTGGATTGGCAGCGGTCACTTCGACCAGAAGGAATACGAAGCGGCCATCGAGCCCCTTTCCTTCGCGCGGAAAGAAAATCCGGAAGGCTACGAAGAGAAAGCGTCCCTCCGCATCATCCTGGCGCTCTATCAAATGGCCAAGGTGAACGACCTGGCCAAGGAAGCCACCCGCTACCTGGGAACGGAACACACCATCGAAATTCCGCAGCAGGTCTTTACCTTCCTGGGAGTCCGCCTGTATGAACGGGGCGACTACAAGCAAGCCGCTTTCTTCCTGGGCAAGTCCGCCACGCCAGAAGAGCCCGCCCGGACCAAGACGCCTATGTGGGACATGCTGGGCAAGAGCCGCCTCTACTCCGGCGACTACAAGGGAGCCCTGGAAGCCTTTCAGATATACATCCGCCTGACGGAGCACCCCACCCTGCGGGCCCGCGCCTACGTGGCGGAGGGTTACGCCCACTTGGGCGCCAAGCAGTATGAAGAGGCGGACACCGCCGCGAAGGAAGCGCTGCGCCTGCAGAAACAGGGCCGGGTGAACGGCATCGCCCGCGAGCTGCTGGGCGACCTATACAGCGCGAAGAAGGAGTACGATCAGGCCGCCACGCAATACCTCATCATCAGCCAGATTTTCGCGGATCCCACCCTGACGCCCCGGGCGCTTTTCAAAGCCGCCAAGGCCTACGAAGCCGCTGGAGACCGGGCCAAGGCTCAGGAACAACTGACCCTGCTGCAGCAGCATTTCCCGAATTTCAAAACGGAAGACGCGGGAGATCCCTATACCAACCTGAAGGAAACTCAGTCCGATACCCCGCTACGCCTGGATCCCCCCACGGAGGTCAATCCCGAGGCGGAGGCCACGCCCGCGCCTGCTCCGGCGCCAAAGGCAAAACCCGCGGCGGACAATGGCGGCGCGACCGCCGAAAAGGCACCGCCGGAGAACGCGTCTCCCGTCCCCACCCCAGCCCCAACGGCGACCGGTCCGGAAGAGTAGAGGCCACCTTTCATCCCGCCTGTTCCTTCGGTCTGCGCGCGCGCACACCCTCCCGGGTGGTTCGGTCCGCCCCCTTCCCCGCTGGCGTGTAGCTTGCCCGGCGTCTAACGCACCTGCTCGACTGGCGCTTCAGGGAGGGCCCGAAGGAAGTCTTTGCCGTAGCGTTTGGTGGTAATGCGGTTGTCCAGGATGACCACGATGCCCCGGTCGTCCTTGGAGCGGATAAGGCGACCGACGCCCTGGCGGAGTTTGAGGATGGCTTCGGGGAGGGAGTACTCCATGAAGGCGTTGCCGCCGGCTTCCTCGATGGCCTCCAGGCGGGCGGCGGTGAGGGGGTGATCAGGGACGGCAAAGGGCAGGCGGGTGATGATGACGTTGGAGAGCGCGGCGCCGGGTACATCCACGCCCATCCAGAAGCTATCGGTGCCGAAGAGGACGCTGTGTTCGTCTTCGCGGAAGCGTTCGATCATGAGGCGGCGGCTGCGGTTCTTGCCCTGGACGAGGAGTTCCCAACCCTGTTCTTCGAAGAAGCCGCGCAGGTCATCAGCGACGGCGTGCATGAGCTTGGTATTGGTGAAGAGGACGAAGGCGCGGCCCTGCGTCTGCCTCACGAAGTGCTTGATCCACTGCCCCAGGGCGTCCTGAAAACCGGGATCAGTGGGCGCGGGCATGGAGTTGACCAGGTAGATGCGCATCTGCCGCTCGTAGTCGAAGGGGCTGCCAATGCAGAGAGCGTCGGCGGCTTCGGCGCCGAGGCGCTTGCGGAAGTAGTTCAGGTCGCGCTCGCCGATGCCGAGCGTGGCGCTGGTCAGAACACAGGGCTTATCACCGGTGAAGAAAAGTTCCCGCAGGCGGTCGGCGAGATTGACGGGCGCGACGTTCAGGCTGATGGACTGGCGGTCGGCGCCCTCTTTCTCCACCCAGTAGACGGACTCTTCGTCGTCCTGGGAAAGGAAGAGGGCCACGGTCTGGCGGGCGTCCCGGACGCGGCGGCCCAGGTCCATGAGCTCCAGGCGGGTGGTTTCGTTGGGGGCCTTCTCCGCCGCCATGAGAACCTGGCGGCCCAGCTTGAGGAAGGCGGCGGAAACGGAGTCGCTCACCAGGTCGGGCTGGCGAACGCGGAACTCTTTTCCGAATTGGCCGAAGGTGCAGGCGGACTCGACGTCGTGGAAGAAATCCTCCAGATCATCGAGGAGGGCTTCCACGCTGTTTATCCCCTCTTTATCCTTCAAAAACCCGAATAAGCCTTTGCGGGTGCGGGGGTTGTAGAGGCGTTGAAGCTCGAACTTCACGCCGGCCTGGGAAATCTGCGCGCCGAGCTGGCGGGCGGCGACTTGCTCCAGGGTATGGGCTTCGTCGAAGATGACGAAGTCGTTCGGAAAGAGGAAGCCTTCCTCCCGCTCTTCTTCGTCGAATTCTTCCTGGGAGGCGAGGAGGGTGAAGAAAAGGGTGTGGTTCACGACCACGAGATGGGCGCCGGCGACGCGTTTGCGGACTTCCTGGTAGAAGCACTTACCGGAGGGGCCGCAGGCTTTGGGGGTGCAGACGTGGGCTTCGCTGGCGACCTGGGTCCAGACGCGGGGCGAGGGCGAAAAGTGCAGATCGCTCAGGGTGCCGTCGGTAGTGGTCTGGGCCCATTCCCAGATTTCTTTCAGTTCCTCCTGATCGGCGGTGCCGAAGAGGTCCGCGGCGCCGTCCAGGGCGTGGGCCAGGCGGCGGGGGCAGACGTAGTTCCGCCGGCCTTTCAGGAGCACGGCGGAAAAGGGCTCGTCCACCAGGGTGGCGAGGAGCGGAATGTCTTTCCCGGTGAGCTGTTCCTGGAGATTGATGGTGTGGGTGGAGATGACGGCTTTCCGGTCCTGGGCCAGGGCCAGACGCAGCGCGGGGACCAGATAGGCGAGGCTCTTCCCGACGCCGGTGCCGGCCTCCACGACTAGGGCGCGGCTGTCTTCCAGAGCCTGGGCCACGGCCACGGCCATTTCCTGCTGCTCGGAGCGGTAGTGGTAGTGCGAAAACGCGGACAGCTCGCCATCCGGGCCAAAGAACTGCTTCATCTCTTCCCCGAGCCGGAGGGGGCCGAAGGTGCTGCCAAGAGAAATCATCGAATCGCCGCGTGCCTGACCTTGTTGTGTCGTGAAGGGGTTGACATACGGCAGCGTGGGAGGTGTCGCAATGATTTAAGGGCCCGAAAAGACAGAAGGAATCTTGGGAAACACTACACGGATCATGCGGTTTTGTGGGTCTTTCGGGGAAGTGACCGGTGGGCAGAGGCGGAACGCGATTTCCGAGCGCGTTCGGCGAGTGGCCTGGGGGCTTGGGAGGGGTCTGCTGTGTCGCGATGGAGCCGCCGTTTTGAATTCTCTCGCCCGGTTCGCGAGTTTCCTGCCAGCCCGGACCGGCCCCCGGAGGTCGGAGACCGCCTTTGGGCCGTGTTCGCGCCGGATCGCTTCGCGAGATCTGCCCTGTCCGCCTTATAGAGTCATGTCCGGTTTCCGGCTTTTTCGCCGGGCCGGCCCGGACCCGCAATTATTTAAGGGCTCCAAATCTCCTGCTTGACCTGCCGGAGGGCGACGGTATCCGTTAACGGACTCGGCAGCCACCGTTCCGGAAGCTTCCGGCGCCGCCTTTTCCATTCGTCAGATCCAGCTTTTCGTTCTCCGGTCATTCACCCGATTCTCCAGCGCACTCTTCAATCCGTTCGCCAGTGGAACAAGGTCTCCGTGGTGGTCCTTTTGGTCATCCTGGTCCTGTTCGGCACGATGGTGGGCTTTGCCGTGGACACAACGGAGGGGTTCTTCGGTCAGTATAAGGAGTTCAAGGATCGGGTCTCCGAAGCCGTGACGGCGGGCCGGCCGGCGCCGACGGATTCGCCGCCCATTGTCCCCATGCTGGCCCAGTGGATGGGGGCCGTCCTGCTCGTGATCAGCGCCGCGATCACGCTGAATCTCCAGATGAAGCGCGCCTTTCTGCGACGGAACCGGACCCTCCTGTCCGCCGCGGTGCTGGCGGCCCTGGGGGTGCTGGTCGCCTGGTTGCCCACGGACTTCGTGGCCAACCTGGATACCCTGATGCACAACCGGGTGGGCGCGGACGTTTCCATGCTGGCCTATCTGGGCAAGCTGACGCTGGTGTCGCTGCTCATCCTCAGTCTGCCCCTGGCGATGTGGCTGCACTACCGGTCCAGCCTGATGGACCGCTACCTGGTGCGGAGCTTCCTGACGCCGTTCTTTTTCTGTCTGCTGGCCTTCATCGGCATTTGGCTGATTTTCGACCTCATCGACAACGGGCCGGACTTTGCGTCTTCCAAGGTGGGGTTTGCCGAGCTGATCTTCTTTTACATCGTGCAGTTGCCGAAAGTCATCCTCTTCGTGCTGCCGGTGACCTTGCTGCTGTCGCTGCTCTTTACCCTGAGCAAGATGTCGCGGGCGAACGAGCTGATCTCCATGCTAGGCGCGGGACGGAGCATGGGGCGCATTCTGCTGCCGCTGTTTTTGATCGGCGTGTACTGCTCGCTGATTGCCTTCGTCTTCAAGTATGAATGGGCGCCGCGGTCGGAAGCCTACAAAGCGGCCTTCATGGACGCGATTAACGACGGCTCGAAGGACGGCAAGAGCAAGGAACAGTGGGAAAAGAAAGGCTGGCTGTATGTGAACCCGACCGACCACCGCACGTGGTTCGTGGGCCGCATTCCGCTGAACATTTCAGATGACAAGATGATGTCCGTCATGATCGTCCAGTACGACAACAACTGGCGGCCGGTGCGGACGTTCCGGGCCACTTCGGTGGTGTGGTACTTCGGGACGAAGGAGTGGAAGCTTTACAACGGCAAGACCTACACCTACCGGGAAGACGACGTGCCGGAGATCGAGTCCTGGAACGCGCTGGTCATTCCCAACTGGCGGGAGACGCCGTGGAAGGTGGTGAGCCGGTCGCTGGAGGCGGAGCACCTGGGCATTCCACGCCTGACGACCTACCTGAGAACGAATTCAGACTACGACCCGAAGAAGCTGGCCCGCTACCGGACCAGCCTGCACTACTGCGTGGCGGAGCCCTTTGCCTGTCTGGTGATGGTCCTGGTGTCCGCGCCGCTGGGCATTGTGTTTTCCCGGCGCGGCGTGCTGGGGGGCGTGGCGGCGTCCATCATCATCTTTGCATCCATGTATTTCCTGAACGGCATTTTCCTGGCGCTGGGCCAGGGCGGCTACCTCCCCGCCGTGATCGCCGCCTGGATGACGAACGTAATTTACGGGGCCGTGGGCGGGGTGCTGCTCTACTATCGCGCCGGGAACCGCACACTGCCGCGGCTGAAACTTCCGAAGCTGTTCCGGTCGCGGTCGGCCACGGCATAGGTTTGTCACTTTTTAGGGTGTATGGACAAATTCCCGAACCGCCCGGAATTGATGAAAGAGGAAGACAGAATTAGCGCCGCAAGCGGCGAATCTTCAATGGACGCGGCCCATTTTACGCTTGGCTGCGTTCCGCCTCACTCTTTTGGGACCACCCAACGGCACTCGGCGCGCCTTGCCAGCCGTAAAATGGTCTCGCGCCGGGCCGTCCGCCAATTTGTCCACACACCCTAGTGCACTGCCCGCGAGGCGATCCCCGCCGCCGTCACGCCGCCCCGAAATCTTTTCAGTCCCCCCCTTCCCTATTCTCCCCCTGCCTTTTTGAATTTTCGCCATGGCCATTCAGGAAACCTGGAAGATCAGCCGCCGCTCTAACATCTGCGCCAAATCCGGGCGGCACTTTGAAGACGAAGAACGTTTCTACACCTGCATTTTCGAAGATCCGGAGTCGGACGGCTACCTGCGGCGGGACTACTCGGTGGACGCCTGGGACGAGGTAAAGGGCGAGCTACAGCCTTTCTCTTTCTGGCTGACGACCTACAAGGCGCCGGTGCCGGAGAACAAGCCGGAGGTGATCGAAAAGGAATCCGCCGAAACGATGCTGCGGCGGATGATCGACGAGGACGAGCCGCACACGGAAAACGCCCGCTACATCCTGGCCCTGATGCTGGAGCGCAAGAAGACGCTGAAGCCCATGGACACGAAGGAAACGGAAGGCCGGAAAATGCTCTTCTACGAACACCGCCTGACGGGCGACGTTTACATGGTGGCCGACCCCCAACTGCGCCTGGACGAGGTGGAAAAGGTGCAGGAAGAGGTGTCCGAACTGCTGGCGGGACGCAGCGCGCAGGCGGCGGCGGAAGTAGAAGCCGCCGCGGCCGCGAGGGCGGCAGAGGCGGAAGCCGCGGCACAGGCCGGCGCGGCGGAAGCTGACAGTGCTTCTGACGCCGTAACGAGTAGCGTGGGCGCCGCGGCCGAAACTGATATTCCAGCAACCTCGATCTCCATGGAGGGAGAAGCGGAGGCCGCCCGGATGGCGTGGTGGAAAAAGCGCCGCAAGATGAGAAGGCGCCTGCGCCGGAGACGGCGGTAAGACGTGGTGTGAGGGTGAAGGCCGCGAATTGGGATTGGGATTGGCCGCAACAAGGCGCAAGAGGTCTGAGGTGCGGTAAATCCTTGGACCACTGGATAACCCAATAAACCAAAGATGGGAAGAACCCAAAAACGCTACAGTGCAGAGTTCAAGCAGCAGGCCGTTGCGATAGTGGAGAACGGCAGGCCGCCGAAGGAGGTAGCCCGAGACCTGGAGATCGAGCTCAGTTGTCTCTACGCCTGGGTGCGCCAGGCCCGCTCAGAGGAGGAGCCACGCTTGACGCAGGCGGCGCGGTTCGGGAGCGCCAAGCTCCCAGCCGAAGGCGAGGAGTCTCCAGCGGACGAACTGCGCCGCCTGCGGCGCGAGATCGCCAAGCTCAAGAGCGAAAACCTCATTCTAAAAAAGGCCGCCATCCTCCTGGACGCCGAAACCCAAGAAACCCCAAGCCCGCGCAAACCCGGCAAATCTAGTTAAACCCAATCAGTGGTCCAAAAATCCACTGCACCTCTCCCTGTCTCCCTGTCTCCCTGTCTCCCTGTCTCCCTGTCTCCCTGTCTCCCTGTCTCCCTGTCTCCCTGTCTCCCTGTCTCCCTGTCCGGGAAAACAAGAACGCCCGCGGAGTCTAAACTCCGCGGGCGTTTGTTTCTGGAGAATGTGCGCGGCCCGGCGGGAATCTCTAAACTCCACCGGGCCAGGCTGACTGCTGGGCTTACTTAGCCTTGATCA
Source organism: Verrucomicrobiia bacterium (assembly GCA_030427505.1). Taxonomy (GTDB): domain Bacteria; phylum Verrucomicrobiota; class Verrucomicrobiia; order Verrucomicrobiales; family DEV007; genus JAUICH01. The sequence continues at coordinate 49,739 of JAUICH010000014.1, read as the reverse complement.
TCGGAAGAAGAGGAATCGGCCCCAGCCAGCTCTTTGTCGTGCTCGATGGCGCGCTCCGCCATGGCGGCTTTGCGGCTCATCTTGACCCGGCCCTTCTCATCGATGCCGATGCACTTGGCCCAGATCATGTCGCCGACCTTCACCACGTCTTCCACCTTGCCCACGCGGAAGTCCGCGAGCTCGGAGATGTGGATCATGCCGTCCTTGCCGGGCAGCACTTCCATGAAGGCGCCGAAGTTCGTGGTGGACACCACCTTGCCGTAGTAGGTCGCGCCCACTTCGATCTCGGCGGTGATGCGCTTGACCAGTTCCAGCGCGCGGTCCAGCCCTTCCTTCTTGGCGGCGTAGATGTGCACTGTACCGTCTTCCTCGATGTTGATCTCGGCGCCGGTTTCAGCCTGGATGCCCTTGATGACGCGGCCGCCAGGTCCGATGAGTTCGCCGATCTTCTCCGGGTCGATCTTCACCGACTCGATGCGCGGAGCGTGCTCGCTAAGCGCGCCGGTTTCGCTGATGGCGGCGTTCATCACCTCCAGCACCTTGCCACGGCCGTTCTTCGCCTTGTCGATCGCTTCGAAGAGGATCTCCAGCGGAATGCCCGGCAGCTTCAGGTCCAACTGGTAGCCGGTCACGCCTTCCGAGGTGCCACAGAGTTTGAAGTCCATGTCACCGAAGAAGTCTTCGCTGCCGATGATGTCCAGCATGGTGTTGTAACGCTGGATGCTGCCGTCGTCCGCCAAGTCAGCCACCAGGCCCACGGAGATACCCGCCACCGGGCGGATCAGCGGCACGCCGGCGTTCATCAACGCCATGCTGGCGCTGCACACCGTGGCCATGGAGGTGGAACCATTGGACTCCATCACCTCGCTGCTCACGCGGATGGCGTAGGGGAAGTCTTCCGTGGAGGGTACCACCGGCAAGACGGAACGTTCCGCCAGGGCACCGTGACCGATCTCGCGGCGGTTCAGCCCGCCCATCCGGCCGGTTTCACCCACGCTGAAGGGCGGGAAGTTGTAGTGCAGGATGAAGCGCTTGGTGTCTTCACCTCCGCCGTAGTTGTCCATGAACTGGCTCTCGTCAGTCGGGGCCAGGGTAGCCAGGGCCAGCGCCTGGGTTTCCCCACGGGAGAACAGGCTGGAGCCGTGAGAACGCGGGATCATGCCCACCTCTGCGGTCAGCACGCGCAGGTCATCGATGCCGCGTCCGTCGGGGCGCTTGCCTTGCTCCAGGTTACTGGTGCGGACAGCTTTTTTCTGCAGGTAGTCGAAAGCCTGGGCCATTTCGAAGCCGCCGGCTTCCGGGTAGCGTTCCAGGATCTTCGCTTCCACTTCGCCGCGCAAGGCGTCCACGGCCTTGTGGCGTTCCACCTTGCCAGGCAAGAACAACGCGCCTTCGATGCGGTCTCCCGCTACTTCGTAGGCCACGTTCAGGAGGTCCTGATTCACGTCCAGTAGAGCCACTTCACGCTTCGGCTTGCCAGCCTTTTGCATCAGTTCTTCCTGAGCGGCGCAAAGTTCCGCCACGCGTTCCTTGGCGAAGGACAGCGCTTCCTTGAAGCGTTCTTCCGGCAATTCCTCGGCGGAGCCTTCAATCATGATGACCTCGTCACGGGTCCCGGCGTAGACCAGGTCCAGCTCGCTCTCCGCGCGCTGTTCGTGGGTCGGGTTGGCGACGAACTGGCCGTCGATCAAGCCCACACGCACCGCGCCGATCGGTCCCGCAAAGGGAATGTCCGAAATGCACAGGGCGGCGGAGGCGCCGTTCATGCTAAGTACGTCCGGATCGTTTTCCCCGTCCGCGCTCAGCAGCAGGGCGACGATCTGGGTGTCGTAATAGTAGCCTTTCGGGAACAGCGGCCGCAGGGGGCGGTCGGTCATCCGGCAGGTAAGGATCTCTTTTTCAGTGGGACGGCCTTCGCGCTTGAAGTAGCCGCCGGGGAAACGGCCCGCCGCGGCGGCCTTTTCCTTGTATTCCACGGACAGAGGGAACCAGTCCTGGCCCTCCTTGACTTTCGTTGCGGAAACGGCCGTCACCATGACGATCGTCTCACCGGTCTGAACGGTCACCGCGCCATCGGCGAGTTTACCCATCTTACCGGTTTCGAACGTGATTTGGGTCGAGCCGACCTGGCTCGTTACGTTAGTTATACTCATGTGTTTTCTTTCTGTGTTAAAAATTTTTACGGTCCGCCCGTAAATTCCCGAACAAACCCCGGCGTATCAGTACGCGCGGCACATGGCCTGAAAAGGCCATGACCCGGAACCGGGGCACGGTGAGGGGCGGTTTTTTGCCATGACACCTGACTCCAATTGGGGGGCGGAGCTGGAGGGAAAGCCCCAACGGAAACTCCCGCCGGTGGCTTCACGGACTGGAGGGCTCTGCAATTCGAAAACGGCAGGCCCCTAAAAGCGCAAATGCGCCGGGTTACCGGCGCAAGCTCAAAGCTTTGATTACTTTCTGGTAGCGATCGTTTTCAGTTCTGGCCAAGTAGTCCAGAAGCTTACGGCGACGGGCGACCAAGCGCAGCAATCCACGGCGGGAGGAAAAGTCTTTCTTATTGCCGGAAAGATGCTGCGTGAGGTGGTTGATCCGGTGCGTGAGCCGCGCAACCTGCACGTCGGCACTACCCGTGTCGCTATCGTGCAGTTGGAGCTCTTTGATATTGGTGGTTACGTCACTCATTCCTTAAACGAAGGGCATCACCTTGACGCCATTTGTCTCTTGTTCTTCTTGTAAGTGGGCGCTACAAAATCACATTTCAGTAACCTTGCAACGGAAAATCACGCGGGATGAATTTCATGACATCCGAATTTTTCTTCCGCATGCTCCCCCACTTGGGTACGGCCCGATAGCAAAGTCCGGGCAAGCACCCCTGCCCCCCCTCCGGCAAACTTTCCGGATCCTTGAACGTCATCTCCTTTTTCTCCCTCCAATCCTTTCCGCCAGACGTAGAAATTTCTTCAACGGCTTCCTGCCGCCAAACGTAACACATAGCCGATTGGGGCCTTTTTCTCTCCAAGCGTTTTCCAGACTCATGCCTTTCAGCAAGACGGAGCTACCTGACACAATCCCGATCATTGCGCTTCGGAACTGTCACCTGTTCCCCCGCTGCATTCTGCCCCTCTACATCTACGAGCCCCGCTATCAGGACATGGTCCGCTATGCCCTGGCCCATGACCGCATGTTCTCCGTCGCCACCATCCGGGCGGACGAACCGGAAGACAGCGAAGAAGTGTACGAAGAGTCCACCGCTGGTCTCGTCCGAGCCTGTGTGAAGCAAAACGACGGTACTTCCCACCTCATATTGCAGGGCCTGCGGCGCATTCGCTTCACCGGATGGACTCAGGAAGAACCCTTCCGCATCGCCACCATCGAACCCATCGATGAGGAACCCCGCGACGTCGCGGACACCGCGCATCTCGTGGACGAACTACTCGGCATTACCCGGAATCTGCTGATCGAACGGGAACAGACCAAGATTACCGCCAAGCTCTTCGATCACTTGGAAACCCTGGACAATCCCGGGGCGGTCGCGGACGTGGTCTCTCACAACCTGGTGGAAGACACGGAACTCCGTCAGCATCTGCTGGCAGAACCAGATCCCATTCACCGCCTCCAGTGGCTGGTGGAGCACTTCACCCAGGAACTGGCGGATTAGCGCTATTCCCGCCCTGATTCCCCGGACGGGTTGGGCCGCGGCTGTGGTTCGTTGCCGTTCCTTGCGGCTTTCTCTTGCTCCCTCTTTACCCGTGCGGCGGCTTCCAGGGCCTCCGCCTTGATGCCTTCGAGCTTTGTCTCCATTTCTCTCATCGACTTCTGCCCCTCCACGCGGACTCGCATCAGGTCATAGATCGCGAGCATGAGTATCAAGAACACCAACCCAAAACAGACCGCCCAGTACACCGTAAAAATCACGGGGCGCGCCATCAGCGGCTCGATGAACAAGACCGCTCCCCCGAAGGACATCAGCAACACCAGCAAGGTGAGGATGAAAAGCAGGTTCCGGCGGTAGCGGCGCACCCGCAGAATTACAAAGCTGGTGGCCAGGCCGAGTACCACACTCTCGCCAGCCTTGGATCGCTTCTCGGGGTCCGCCATTCAAACCAGACTAGCGAACTCCCTCCGGAGCGTCAATGCCACCCAACGCCTTCCCCCAACCTACAGGTCCAAATGCTGTCTCGCCAACATGGACAGGCCGATGAAGGCCACGATGACTCCAAAAGCCAGCGCGACAATTCCCGTGGGATCGACCGGACTGAGCGCACAAAAGAGCAGCCCGATCGTCACAAAGAGGGTTCCAATCCATTTCCGGTGTGTCGTCATTTCCGTATTTCCTCCTTATCTTAATATAGAACAAATCCCAGGCTTGGGAAGGATTGACTGTAATTACTTTGTAATTACTGAGCATGATTGCCGCGAAATTGTCTTTCCGGCTGTTAAATTGGGGTTCCGCCCGAAGCCGGACCTTGACCCCAAGCCAACCCCCACCAGACTTAGCGGTCTGTTTTCAAACCGGTCCCAGCCCAGCAATACGTGAATCGCACCCTCCTGAAACAAAATCTGAATCCTTCATCTGGCGGCCGTCTCCTGGAAGCCCTGCTTTGCGTCCTGACTTCGGCCTGGTTGATCTTTCAGTGCGTACCGGAGATTCACCACTACGCCACCAGCTCCCTTTGGACGGATGAGATCTACTCCGTCACCGCGTTCACGTCCCAGGGCTTCATTCACTGCCTCACGGACTGGCACGCGCCGAACAACCACATGCTGTTCAATGCGCTGAACTCTCTGTTTCCCGGCGCGGACAGTCTCAATCCCCTGCGAATGCGCCTGCTCTCAATGGTCTTCGTGGCATTGGCGCTGGCCATCGCCTTTGTGGCCCATGGCCGGAAAGGGCATTGGCTTACGGCCTTACTTGTCTGCTGGGTCCTGATTGGAAGCGATGCCATGCTTGATGTTTCCTTTACCGCCCGCGGTTATGGGCTGTTGAATCTGTTCGCCCTGATCTTCTGCCTGCTGGTCCCGCTCTACACGGCCACCTGGAAACCGGTTTACCTCGTGCTGCTTTCCCTGACGGTTGTATTGGGTTCCTGGACCGTCACTTCCTTTGTGTTCTTTGGCGGGCCGGTCCTGCTCTTCCTGTTCCTCTTGAAGCGGAACTGGCAGACCTTGATCGCGGGAGGCGCCACCCTGGCGGCCATACTCGCCATCTATGTGCCCCCCTATTTGAAAGTTCTGAAGCGGCCGGAGTTTCAGGATAATTTCTTCCCGGGTCAGTTCCACGAGCTTGCCGCTCCTCTTAAAGCCATCGCCAGCTTCTTTCCCATGGGGAACAACCTCCTCGTGGCAGGCATCTTACTGGCCGGGATGGCCGTATTTCCGGTCTTGTTCTGGTATCTTCAACGCGAATCTTCTTCCGGAAACAAGGGCCCTGCCGAAACTACGCGGCAAGACCATGCCGAGTTCCTCTCGATGGCATTGCTGGCCGCCGGAGTACTGAGCGCGTATGCGATCGCGTTGATCCTCAAGCGTCCCCTCTTCCGGACCACGGCCTATCTGCTGATTCCTCTGACCATTGTTTGGGGTGAGAGCCTTTTCCGCCTGTTACGTGCCGTCCGGTGGAAGCCCGCTCTGGTCCGCGCCGCGGTGACCCTGGCGTTCGTCACCGCAATTGTCTTCCAAACCCACGCGCGTACTCAGGGACGCCGGCTGCTACCCATCGAAGCCTGGGGGGAAATGGTGGACGTGCTGGAAAGACTGAACCTCTTGGAGAAGCCCTACTATGGCGTGGGCCGTCCTGACACGCTCTACCTCCACTTCCCAGGCGCGCCCCCGGAAACCATCCCGCAGTTGGACGAAAGCGCCTTCCAATCTGGGAAACTCGTCGTCGTGGACAGCGGGCCGCCTCCGGAAGACGGCAGCCGCTTCGAGGGCCGGAAGATTACCGGCCGCGCTGTCGACCTAACCGTACCCCAACTGCGGTGGGAATATCAGCGAATCTCCTTCGTGCCTCCGGACCGGCAAGGGGTGGCGGACCTTTCGGTCCGGGAAAAACCCGGCACGGACTCGCACCGCACCTTCGAGGTGCACGCCACACTTACTCCTGGCAAAGCAGGGTGCGGCCATCTCTTTCTCTATTCACCTAACAACGACTCCCGTAAGCCGCCGAAGGTCAAATGGCTGACCATGGCAGGAACCTGGAGAACTCTAAAAGATGAGCGCATACACTCCGTCACGGAAGAGCTTTGGGAGCTGGATCTCACGGAACTCAACGGCGCCTCGGAGTCCGGGGTAACGGAACTCACCTTCTCCTACTATATCCGGGCGCCCATGCCGGACGGTCCCGCGCTGAAAGTCTGGTGCCCGGAAGAGGAATAGGTCCTGACACAGCCACGTCTCGCCTCGACCGCTTGAATTCACCAACTCCGGCTTGACTCTCCAGCTTCGCTTTTCAGAATGCTGACGCAAAGAGGTTTCGAACCAAGGCCCTATCCATCTCGTGGTAGCCGTCACTCAGAATTCCGCTGGAGACCGCTCTCGTTGGAGAGGCGTCCTGTTCGCAGTGTTGTGCCTGACCGGAATCGCCTGGCTGATTTACCACTGCTTCCCCGATTTTCATTACTACGCCACGACGTCGTTGTGGACTGACGAGATCTACTCGATCCACGATTTTTCCGGCCGCGGACCTCTCTACTGTCTCCTGGATTGGCACACTCCCAACAACCACATGCTGTTCAACGCGTTGAACACAGTGGTCATGGGGGGAGCCACCATGGACCCCTTCCGCGCCCGGCTACTGACCTTCATCTGCGTGGGCCTGACGCTGGTGATTGGCGTTTTCTACTTCGGAAAACGCGGCCACTGGCTTGCCGCCTTACTTTTTGGCTGGGTATTGATTGGAGACAATCCCATGTTTTCCATCACCCTGACCGCCCGGGGCTATGGCATGCTGGGCTTGTTCGCCTTGTTGGTTTGCATCCTGGTTGCGCGCTGTGTCACCACGAAACGGCATCGCCTTCTGATCCCGCTGGGCGCCTCGGTCGTACTGGGCACATGGACCCTGCCGCCGTTCGTTTTCTTTGGAGGCACCGCACTCCTGCTGTTGTTCCTGCTCCGCCGCGACTGGCGGACCCTGGTCACGGGCGGCGTGAGTCTGGCGGCCATTCTCATGATCTATGTCCCGTCCTACCTGAGATTCTGGAGGACGGCTTCCCCCGACACCGCCTTGACCGTCGGAGACTTTTTCCACCTGGATGCGCCCCTGAGAATGGTGGCGATGTTCGTTCCCGGCGGCAACGGAGACTCAATCACGGCCGTTTCCATTCTTTCGTTCTCCGCCCTCATCGGTTTGCCGCTCCTGCTGTGGTGGTTGGTGAATAAGAGCTCTGAAAAACATTCCGGGGAAAGCTTCGCCAGCGCCTGTTCCAAGCAAGCCGAAGCCTTGGCGCTGAGCCTGTTGTCCCTGGCCTCCCTGGGCGCATTCGGCTTGGCGCTGATCGTCAAAGGCATCCTTTTCCGAAACCTGGCTTTTATGCTGATTCCGATGACCTTTGTCATCGGGGACAGCCTCTCTTTCATTCTGGAAGATTTTCAAGGCAAGGCGGGGATCACGCTTCGCTTCGCCATGGCAACCCTCTTCCTGGGCCTGATTGTGCTTCAGACTGGCCTGCACGAGGCGCGGCGCCCGAAGTTTCCCAGGGAAGCCTGGAGGAATACCGCCGCAGTCATCGAATCCCTCGATCTGAATACCAAGACGTTCTTCCACACCGGACGGTCCGAGTACCTCGACTATCATCTCCATGGTCCGCCACTCACTTCGACGGACACCTTTGACCAAGAAGCCTTCCTGGCCGGAGACCTGGTCGTGACGGATTGCGGACCGATTCCCGAAAGCGGAATACGCTTTGAAGGCCAGAAGCTCACCGGGCGGGCCATCGACATCACCCTGCCTCAATTGCGGTGGGATTTTCAACGCGTCTCTTTTGTCCCACCAGACAGCAAGGGAGTCGCCAGCCTGACCGTGAAACAAAAGCCGGGGACTACCTCCCAACGCACTTTCCTAATCGACGTAAAATTGGAGCGCACGGCGAACTGGAAAAAACTGTTCGTCTATTCCCCCGAGGACGATCCGCGCAAACCGCCCAAGGTTAAGTGGATTCCCGCTTCGAGCGATCATCCGGTCCAATTGACCGAGCAGAACGTCCACTATGTCTCCGGTCAACTTTGGGAGATAGACCTGACCAATGGAAAATTGGACCCGGAGGCGTACGTAACGGAACTGGTCGTCTCTTACTATACTCTCGTCCCCCTTCCGAATGGCCCAGACCTGATGGTGTGGTGCTCGGAAGAAAGCGCCTTGCCCTGAAGAAAGCTTCAAAGGCGTCGCGCCTCAGCCTGCATTGTCACCAATTGTGATGAGCAGGCTTCGCCATTCACCAGATGGCCGCTAACGGAACAAATTGTACTTCAAGATGGCGTAAATCGCCCGGAAACCATCCTTCCACCCGATCTTTTTCCCCTCGGCGTAGGTGCGGCCGTGGTAGCTGATGCCTACCTCGTATATTCGCCAGCGTTTTCCCCTGGCGATCTTCGCGGTGATCTCCGGCTCGAACCCAAAACGGTTCTCTTCAATCCGCACGTCCCGCAGCACCTCGCTCCTGAATACCTTGTAGCAGGTCTCGACGTCGGTCAGATTCAGGTCGGTAAACATGTTGGACATGAGCGTGATGAGCTGGTTCCCCAGCATGTGCCAGAAATACACCACGCGGTGCGCCTCCCCGCCCGCGAAGCGTGAGCCATACACCACGTCCGCCGACCCGGCCTCAATGGGCGCCAGCAGCCGGGGATACTCCGCCGGGTCATACTCCAGGTCCGCGTCCTGGATGATCACGACCTCACCGGTTGCCTTTTCAAAACCCGTCCGCAGCGCCGCGCCCTTTCCTTGATTTTCTTCGTGGTGAAAGAGCCGCACGTTTCCGCCCCAGTCCGTTTCTTCCAGGATCTGCCGGGTCCGGTCCTGGGAAGCATCGTTCACCACGACTAGTTCGATGTTCGGCACCCCGCAGTTCAAGACCCGGGCGATGGAGATCTCGATGGAGTCTTCCTCGTTGTACACGGGCATGACCACGGACAGCGTGTAGTCTTTCAACTCCCGTCTTTCGTGCTTCCTGGCTGGGCTGGAGGACTCGTTCATGCGAACTCTGGCGGATGAAAGCGCCAAAGAAGGGACGAAACCACCGAAAAATCAAGGTTTTGCATTGGCATCCAGGCCGAAGGGGCAAATCGCGTGCGGCACACGCGAGGCTTCCACTCCCTTCAGACACCAAATTTGACTTCACTCCGATTCCTTGTCTCCCCCTCTGGGAACCCGGCCACTCCACGCCGCACCGCCACCGTCCCTACCAGAGGACACCACCAACACGCCCCCTCACCCCCGCGGCTCTACTTTCACACCGTCTTCCACCCGGTCGCTGGGGTGGAGAATCACTTTGCCGCCTGCTTCCAGGCCTTCCAGGACCTGCACTTCCAGCCCGTTGTTGTGGTCGATCTTGATGGTTTTCAGCTTCGCCTTTCCGTCCACCACCGCGAAGACCGCCCAGTCTTCTCCCTTTCGGAAGAGGGCTCCGGAGGGAATTTTCAAAACGTCCGTTCCCTCCCAGATCACGATGCGGGCTTCCACGCGGAAGCCGTCACCGAGCATCTTCCAGCGCTCCACGGGTTCGTCAAAGTCCGCCAGCACGTAGACCCGCTGTTCTTCCACCCCCAGGGCAGATATCTTGGTAAAGGCGGAGGGTTCCACCAGGCGTACCCGCGCTTTCAAGGTATCGTCCCCTCCCCAGTGCTCCAGCAGGACACGCGCGCCGGGCTCGATCTTCACCGCATCCCGCGACAACACGTCGATCTGGATCTCCAGATCTTTTGGATCTCCAATTTCCAGAAGAACCGTCCCCGCCGTCACCACCGCGGAACTTTCCTGAAGCACCTTCAGCACCCGCCCGTTGATGGGTGACGGAATGTCAAAGCGCCAGGACTCAGGCTTCTCCAGACCTTCATCGCCCAGCTTGCTATGGATCAGGGCCGCCCGGGCCTGTTCCAGTTCGAACTCCGCGATCTGCACCGCCAGTTCGGAGGAGTGGAATTTCTCGGTCGCGCTCCGTTCTTTGTAAATGGCATCGTCCAGCATCTGGCGGGAGGTATTGCCCCGCTCATAAAGCGCTTGAGAGCGGACCAGTTCCTTTTTGGCGAAGTCCAGCGCGGCCTTGGCCTGTTCCAGATCCGCGTTGGCTCGCTTCTCCGCGGCTTCCGCGGCTTTGACCCGGGCCTCGGCTTGGGCCCGCGTACGGGTGTCCAAGAGCGAAGGATCGATCGGCTCCAGGGCAGCCAGCAGGGTGTCTCCCGCCACCACTTCGTCGCCCGGGTCCAGCTCGATTCGCATTAAGCGCCCGTCCAAAGGCGTGGAAACTTCGTACTTTTCCCGGATCCGGGTCTCTCCGTCTTCGTCCACGGTCACCATCAAGCCACCGCGCGCGACCTCCGCCATGTCCACGGGCACAGGCTTGGGCATGAAGGCCACTACCATCAGCAGTAACACGATCAGGCCTACGACGATCCAGAAGATTTTACGGCCCCAGCGTTTCTTGGTTTCTCTCATGTTCTCAGAAGGATAAGGGCTGTTTTCGGGTTCTCAAAAAGTGTCAGATACGGGCTTTGAGGACTTCCACCAAGTCCAGTTTGTCCAGTTTCCGGCGCACGATCAGCCCGCAGATCAAAGACGCTGCCATGATGACAAGAGCCGCCACGGCATAGGTCTGCGGGTTCACCACAAAGGGAATGCGGTAGAGCTCGGTCTCCAGTCCCTTGGACATCAAATAGACCAGACCGGTGCCGATGCCCATCCCCAGGGGAATGGCCGCCGCCGTCACCACCCCCAACTCCCCCAGGAGAATGCCGGAGATCTCTCCCCTGGTGAAACCAATGACGCGCAGCGTACCCAAGTCCCGGCTGCGTTCCGAAAGCGAGATCCGCGCGCTGTTATACACCACGCCCACGGCGATGGCGCAGGCGAAGCCGATGTTGAACAGCTTCATCCGTAACAGGTTCTCCGCGAAGGTCTCTTGAAAGCTTTTCATGGCGGCGTCTTTGATGGAGACACTGGCAACCATGGGCGTTTCCTTCAACTCACGGTAGATCTCGTCAGTCAGCTTTTTGTCGATCTTCAGATACGCGCCCGAGATTCTCGAGCCCTCCCGCATGAAGGCATTCAGGGCCCGCCGTTCCATGTAGGCGGCCGTGCCCGCAAAGTCATTCACCAGTCCCGTCACGGTGAGCTGCCGGATGGGGCGTTTGTCTTCCAGCACTTCCACGGTCAGCACGTCTCCCACCGAGACCTGCAGCAGTTCCCCCAGCTTGGCGGACAGGAGCAGGCCTTCATCCGGCACGGGAATAACGTTCTCATCCGCATCCATCAGGCGGAACAGCTCGGGCTTTGGCACCAGGCCCTGGATGCCCACTTCCTTGCTGAGATGGCCGGAGCGCAAACGGACGGGCACGCTACGAAATTCCTCCGCCGCGATCACTCCGTCCACACTTGTAAGGTGATTCACCGCGTTGCCCGTCACGGACTCGAAAAAGCTGACGGTCAGGTCCTGCCGTTCCGCCAGGCGGAACTGGAAGTCCTGCAGGTAGTTGATGGCGTCCTGCGAGTAGTTTCCGACCACCAGGATGGCGAGAGACATGGCGATCCCCAGGGAGGTGAAGAAGGCCTTGCCCGGCTTGCGCCCCAGTTCCCGAAGAACGATGCGCGCCTCCTGGGACAACAATTTCCGCAACCCCAGCCGATCCACCAAGGTGGCGTTGTAATTCGCGGGCGGCTCAGGCCGCATCGCTTCCGCCGGGGGAAGATTGATCGCGCCGCGGATGGCTCCAAAGACGCCCAGGAAAGCCGCGCCCAGACTGACTACGGCGCCGATAACAATCACACCAAGGTCGAGATCGAACCCAAACACGGGAAAGCGGTAAAACTCCGTGTACATGGCCGTCATCCCCCGGCCAAACCAGATGCCGAGCAATGTGCCCAGCGCGACCCCGCCCAGGGCGATGACGCTGACAAATTTCAGGTAGTGCCACCCCACGTCCCAGTGGGAGTAGCCAAAAGCCTTCAACACCGCGATCTGCTCCCGCTCCAGAGCGATGAGACGCTTCAGCACAATGTTCAGAAGAAAGGCCGCCACCCCCAGGAAGATCGTCGGCAGGATGAAGGCCATGGCGGAAAGTTGCTGAATCTCCTCGGAAACAAAGCGGTTGGAAATCTGGTTGTGCCGTCCGATGGCGCCCACGCCGCCATAGCGCTCCAAGAGGCCATCCAGGCGGCGGATCACTTCGTCTTCACTCGCGCCAGGCAGCAATGTCAGCGTCACATCATTAAAGGCACTCTCCATGTTGAACGCCGCCTCCAACTGGTCCCGGCCCATCCAGAACACGCCAAAGCGCTTGTCGTCCGGCAACAGAGCCGCCTCTGGCATCTGAATGATGTACTCGGGCGACATGGCGATGCCTACGATCCGCAATTCTTCCATACTGCCGTTGAGCACGGCGCGCAGCTTGTCCCCCGGCTTAAAACCGTGGTTCTCCGCGAAAACCTCGTTGACGATCACCTCTCCCGGGCGGCCTACTTCCACCCAGCGTCCGCTGCGCAGGTGCAGGGAGTTCAGCACCGGCTCGCCCGTTTCGGGAATGGAAATCAGGCGGCCCACGGCGGGTTCGCTCATGCCCTCGATGTCCAGCACCACGCCCTCCACCACGCGTGTCTGCACCCGGGCCACGCCCTCGACCTCCTGAATGCGGTCCTTCAGCGACTCCGGAGCGCGCTTCAAGAGAGCGAAGACTTCCGCGAAGCGGTAGCGATCATAGTAAGTCAGTTGACTGTTCTCCAGTGACTTCAGGGTGGTCAGGCACATGACCAGCATGGCGACGCCGCAGGCGATCACCACGGCAATGGCGACCACCTGGCCCTTCGTCCGGCTCAGGTCGCGCAGCAGTTTCCGGTCGAGTGAGGACACCATGGCCGTTACCAATTCAGTTCGTCCGCCCGCTTGCGGCTCTCATTCACCGCCGTTTCCGTGATCTTTCCGTCCGCCAGGTGAATGACCCGGTGCGCCATTTCGGCAATGACGGCGTTGTGCGTAATGACCGCCGTGGTGGTGCCAAGCTCGCGGTTTACCCGCTCGATGGCGTTCAGCACGGCCACGCCGGTGTGCACGTCCAGGGCGCCGGTGGGTTCGTCGCAGAGCAGCACATCCGGCTGTTTCGCAATGGCCCGGGCAATGGCCACGCGCTGCTGTTCCCCGCCGGACATCTGGGAGGGAAAGTGATCCAGACGTTCGCCCAGTCCCACGAGGCCCAATGCCTCCTTCGCGTCCAGCGGATCCGCCGCGATGTCCGTGACCAGTTCCACATTTTCCCGGGCTGTCAGGCTGGGAATGAGGTTGTAAAACTGAAAGACAAAGCCCACGTGCTCCCGCCGGTACTGGGTCAGCTCTGACTCGTCAAAAGCGGTCATGTCTTCCCCGCGAAAGGTCACCGTCCCTTCCGTCGGCACATCCAGGCCACCCAGGATGTTCAGCAGCGTGGACTTTCCGCTGCCCGAATGTCCCAGCAACACGGTGAACTCCCCTTCCCACAGTTCCACGTCCACCCCCCGGAGAGCGTGAACCTTCACCTCTCCCATGGAATACACCTTGGTGATTCCCTTGGCTGAAAAAACAGTCGCCGGCATGATGTGGGAGCAAAAGAAGAGAGGAAGCGCGAGGGAATGGCAAGAAACAGAATCCACACCCTTCCCAGAAAGCTACGTCCCCCAGGGCCACGAAGCGACCCCAAAGGCGCGGAATCGCGCCAGTCACTGGAGCCGGTCCGCCTGCTCGCGGCGAAATCTTTCCAGGCTACTTCTGCCGGTATTCCCCACCCGGACCGCGCAGCGATTCCGGGAAAGAACCCCACTTCACAACGCCGGCCTGGTCAGCCCAGTCCTGCCAGAGGCGGTTCAATTCCTTCACCTTCTCGGGATACTGATCCACCAAGTCATGCATCTCCGAACGGTCGCCATCCAGGTTGTAGAGTTCCCACTGATCCCCGGTCTCGTGCTGTGACACTAACTTCCAATCTCCCTGGCGAATGGCGCGGTTCCCCTGGTGTTCCCAGTAAATCTGTTCGTGTCCCTTCCGGGTCTCTCCCTTGAAGATCGGCGCCAGGCTGAGGCCGCTCATCTTCTCCGGTTCCTCCACGCCAGCCAGATCCAGTAAGGTGGGCACCACGTCGATCACGTGTCCGGGCTGCGGCGTCAGTTCGCCCCGCGCCTTTACGCCTTTCGGCCAATGGGCGATGAGCGGTGTGGAAATGCCACCCTCATGCACCCAGATTTTGTGCATGCGGAACGGCGTATTGGCCGCGTTCGCCCAGCCCACTTCCAGACAGCGGTACGTGTCTCCACTGCCCAGCGGCGCGTTCGGGTCGTGCCCGTCACCGCGCACGATGTATTCCGCGCTGGCGCCATTGTCGGAAAGGAACAAGATCAGCGTGTCTTCCAGCGCGCCCATCTGCTCTAGTTTTTTGACGATCTGTCCGACGCCGACGTCCACCCGGTAGATCATCGCGGCGTGCACCGCCATGCGGCCGTCCCACATGTCTTTCTCCTCCTCGCTCAGGGAATCCCAGGCTGCCGCGTCAGGATCGCGCTCCGAGAGATCGCAGTCGATGATGCCCATCTCCTTCATCCGTTTCCGCCGTTTTTGGCGGACGGCGTCCCAGCCTTCCTTGTAACGGCCCCGGAACCGGGCCACGTCTTCCGCCAGGGCGTGCAGGGGAAAGTGCGGGGCGGTGTGCGCCAAATAGATGAAGAAGGGCTCACCTTTGTGGTAAGTCTGGTGTTCGTCCAGGTAGTGGACGGTCCGTTCCGTGAGCGCCGTCGTCACGTAGTAGTTCCCTTGGTCGCCGGGCCGCTTTACCACGAAGTGCTCGTCATACATGATCTTGGGGTTGAAGAAATTGTCCTGTTGCCTGATGGCGTATGACCGGTCATATCCCCGCCCTAGCGGCCAGGTCTCCGGTTCCTTCGGCTTGTCGAGGTGCCACTTGCCGACATGGTAGGTGCGGTAGCCCGCGTCATGCAGCAGTTCGGAAACCATGGGCGCGACGGCCTTATTCGTACCCCGGTAGGCGGGTGGCGCGCTGTCTCCATATCGCATCGCGTTCCCCGCCTCATGTGGATAGAGCCCCGTCACCAGCGACGCCCGCGTCGGCCAGCAGCGGCCGGTGTTGTAAAACTGGGTAAAGCGCAAACCGTCCGCCGCCAGTGCGTCCAGGTTTGGCGTGTCAATCTCTCCCCCGTAACAGCCCAAGTCCGAAAACCCCATGTCATCCACCATGATGAGCAACACGTTTGGCCGGGGGGCTTTCTCTTTTGCCTCCGCCGCCCGGACGGTGCGGAAGGCGGGTACCAGAGCGAACAGTAAAACGGTCAGGAACGACCCCAACCCGCCATTCGCGGAGAGGCGCGAGATTCGAGGAAAAGACATAGTAAAGATAGTGGGAGCTTAAGGAAAAGATAATGGCAGGGGGGAAAGGCCGGAACGCAGGTCAACCACGTCCGCGCCCGATTTCACCCTGCCGGAGACCCGCCACGAATTCAAGAACAGCCATGGCTCCTGACCCGCGCATTCGCGCCAGCCGCTCTCTCGCCGTCCAGCCTGACTACCGGAGCTTCTCCCGCACCCGGAGCCACTCCGCGGGAATGGCTTCCCTTCCCGCGAAGGCCGCGACCATGCCACCCACGATGGCGCCGTTGGTGTCGCAATCTCCTCCCACCTCCACCGTGCTCAGGATGGCTTCCTCGTAGTCGTCCAGGCACTGGCAGGCATTCCATACGCAGAACGGCACGGTGTCCTGAGCGGAGATATCGGAACCGTTTCCCAACTCACGCGCCACCTCTCCGGTAGAAGCATTTTTCAACTCACGAGCCCGGCACAGGTCCTCTCGGACCGTGCTCCCGGGAGTCAGTTCGGTAACGGTAGTCCACATCTCTTCCACCGCCTCCGCCTTCGGCCGCCCACGAAAAGCAGTCGCCACCCCCGCACAGAGTGCCACGGCCACGGCACCGGCAATGCCTTCTGGATGCGCGTGCGTTATCCGCGCGGACTTGGTGGCTTCGCCGGGAATCCTTTCGATCTCATCCGCGAAATACGCCCCCAGCGGAGCCACGCGCATGGCGGCTCCATTGCCAAACGACCCCATGCCAAAAGCCGCCGGAGACACTTCCCTCCAATCGGCCCCCGCCCCGATCTCTTGCAGAATCTTGTGCGCCATTTTCCCATAGCCACGCATGGGGTCCCACGCGTAGCGGGTGGCAAAAGAGACGGCCAGCAGGTCTTCTTCAATAGCCCGGTACTGCTCCAGTATTTTCACGATGGAGAGCGCCATGGCGGTGTCGTCCGTATAACGCACCGAACCATCCCTGAAGACGCTGAAATCCGTCAGATCCCTCGCCCGATAAAATTGGTAGGCCCAGGCTTCGCCCAGCGCGTCGCCCACGGAAAGGCCGTCCAGGGATTCCCGGGCCAGTTCCAACCGCTTCCCGTGAAAGTCCTCCTCTTCCATGGCGGCGGGTTATTCCTCGTTCTTCCGGTAAGCCTGCACAAAGATGGGACGGTCCAGCCGGTAGCGGGCCATCATGTCGCTGAGCTTCATCAGAATCCAAGGGCGATATACGCTGGAGCCGTTCTTGGTGTAAACAATGTCGTCCGCCAGATAGATGCAGGAGTGGAAGGCCCGTTTTGACTCCCGGTCCGCGATGAGGAGCATGTCGCCATATTGCAACACCCCTTCCACCGGCGAATAGTTTTCGCGGACGTAACGGTCCACCGCGTCCGGATCGCCAAAGCGGTCGCTCGGCCAGAAGGCAAAGAAGTTCAGCGAGGTCCAAAAACAGTCAGGGTACCTCCCCGTCAACCCGGCTGAGACCGGCGGGAAGGTGTAGAGATGCTTCCGGGCCGTGCCGGGAAGCAGGTGCGCGATGTCCAACCGCTCCACCCCCTGGGTCCGCGCCACGGACTCCAGAATTGGCAAGATGTCCGTGTGCCGTCGCCCCGCCGTCCAGTAGTCCGCCACTTCCTGGAAGTTTGAATCCGGAGAAACGCGGATACGCAGCACCAGGGTCCGCGTACGGGTCAGGGCTTTCAGGAAAATGCGTTCCTCTTTTTCTGTCTGAACCGTGCTCAGCACCACGGGAATGTCGGAAAACACCAACGAATCGCCCCGCGAGTAGCAGAGACGACTAACCAAATTAATAAGATCTTCCGGCAACCCCGTATCCGCGAACCAGCCCTGAACGTCGCCCGTTTCGATGACGATCGGATCTTTCAAGAAGGTGTTCACGTCCCACTTCCTCAGTTCCGCGTAGATCTCCGCCCGCGCCTGGGGTGTCAGGCTCATCACCAGGTCTTTGGTGGGGTAAACACGGAGTTCGGTTTCTGTCTGGAACCAGTTGTTTTCGTTCAACAGGATCGCCTTCTGCTCCTCCGTCAGGTCCTGCAGATTGGAGAAGAAGTCGAAGGCATCCTTGGGCGTCATGTCTTCAAAGCGCCAGATGGAATCTTCCGACGGCACGTTCATGACGGAGATCAGCGAATCCGGCGCTTCCAGGAAGGTGTAGTAGTATTCCAGTTCGCCCCACGGCCCCTGCTTGGCGGTGTAGACTTGTTTGGCCAATTCCACGGGCCGGTCCATCACCCCGTTGTTGGAAATCGAGATTCCCTGATCGTCGATGGACACCTCCGCGCCCGCCAGGCTGGCCGCGCCCAGGGGGGCCATTCCCACCGCGATGGCCAATGCCGCGCCCAATCGCTCTCTCAATGCAGTCGTTATCCTCATTCGCTTGATCCTTTCCGTCGCGGGCTCCGCACTATCTGTTTTTCCTTCTTTCGTGGGCCGGTTTCATCCTCATGGCTCATCCCGTTCGCGGAAGATGTGCATGGAGACTCGGGGCGTCTTCAGGTAACCCGCGATGACGTCGTCAATGTTCATCAAGACCCAGGGGCGCAGCATGCTGAGTCCGTTTTTGGTCAACACAATATCGTCCGCGATGTAAACGCAGGCGTGGATGGCCTCGCCCGTGTCGGGATTGCTGAAGAAAACCAGGTCGCCGTAGCGGTAGGGTTTGGAGGCCCGTTCGTACTTGGTTCCGAGATAGGCTTCGATGGAAAACAGGTCCAGGTGCCGGTCGTAGGGCTCGTAGTTGAAGAAGTTGAAGGCCGTCCAAAAACAGTCGGGAAACTTCCAGTTCAAGCTCATCTCCGGCACGGCAAAGCTGTAGAGCAGTTTCCGCGGGGTGGCCGGCAGCAGGTGCACCACGTCCAGGGTCTCCACCCCAGGCGTGCGGGCGATGGATTCGAGGATGGGAACCACGTCCTTGTTCTTGGTACCCGCGCTCCAATATTCCGCCAAGGCATCCAGATCTGAGTCCGGGGACACCCGCAGACGCAGCACGTGGGTGCGCGTTCTCAACAGGGTCCGGATGATCTTAAAGCGGGTCTCCTGGTCCCGCACCTCGTAGAAGATGGCGGGCAAGTCGGAAAAGACCTTGGTCTGGCCCCAGTTGTATGAGAGCCGTTCCACCTGCTCGATCACGGCGCGATCGAGATTCGAGTCTGCGGCCATGTCGCCAAAGCCGCCCCAGGTCATGGTAAAGGGGCGCGAGTACAACCGGTTCACGTCCCACCGCCGCAGTTCGGCGTAGATCACTTCCCGCTTGGGGCGGGACAATTCCAGTACCAGGTCCAGCGGCGGCCGGATCAGGAAATTTTCTCCCTCCAGGAAAGCCACCTCAGGATTCATGAGGCGCGACATTTCTTCGAGAGTGAGACCGGCGCGTTCCAGAAGCCCTCCCACCTGCTCGGGAGTCTGCCCCATGAAGCGCCAGACCAGTTCCTCGTCTTCAAATGCCGCCGCCTTCACCAAGCGTTCCGGCGGCTCCAGGATAACTTGGTAGTACTCCAAGTCCCCCCACGGTCCTGGCCGGCACCTTCTCAGGACATTTTCCTCCCCCGCGTGGAATTTTGAGCCATTCCCACCGTCTCCAGTCAGGGAAATGGACACGGAACCGTTACTTTGACCCGCGGCCAGACCGGCGCCCGGTCCAGCGGCAAAGCCCAAGGCGGCAACGAGGGAAAAGTACAACGCAAGTTTCACTCAAGTGTGGGGATCAGGAGGAAGTCGGCAGGGGCCGCCGCTAGAACCGAAGCCAGTGTATTTCAAACGGGCGGGCGTTTATCCAATTAGGAGGTCATTGTGAGCCCCCTGAATCAGGCGGAAATTACACCCGGTTTTCTTCTTGTCATCCGTTTCGTATCGAGCCGGCCAGCGGCGGAGGTTGAAGGGTTCTTCGAAACATTCTGCGAATATGTGAGTCAAAGAAGCGCCAGAAGACACGGGCGTCCGGGCTTTACCAGAAGCGGGGCGGTACCAGTTGGGGTTCGCGGACATCCATCGCCCTCCGCCAGCCCCCAAAAAAAGGCCACGCCGTGAAAGCCGACCGCTTGGCCGTAGATGGATTTGATTGCTCATATGAAGAACGGACGCCCTAACAGAACCGCCTGCCGGGCGTGCCACAGCGTTTGAATACTAGGGTGTGTGGACAAATTGGCGGACTGCCCGGCGCGAGGCCATTTTTCGGCTGGCAAGGCGCGCCGAACGCCGTTGGGTGACCCCAATAGAGTGAGGCGGAACGCAGCCAGGCGTAAAATGGGCCGCGTGTTTGGGAAATTCGCCGCTTGCGGCGCTGATTCTGTCTTCCTTTTTCATCTATTCCGGGCGGTTCGGGAATTTGTCCATACACCCTAGAACGCGACCGGGCACAAGCTTGGGACGCAGCGCGTTCGCGCCAGGTTTCCATACATTTTCCAGAATAAGCCCCTTCTTCTCCGGCCCCCGCAACGACTTGAACGAGCGCTCTCCTCCCCTTTTCTCCGGTTCCGCGGCCCCCATTCAACTCGTCTGGCTTTCGTTCCATCTTTTCCGCTAACGTGTTCTCAGGGTGGAAATGGTTTCGAAGATCACGGAGATCATCAGATACACCATGGCCCCCACCAGCGCGGCCATAACCAAAATAATAATCGGCTGAATCAGCGAATAGACGCGGTCCAACCGCTTGGACAATTCCTTGTCATAGCGGACCCCGGCTTTTTCCAGAGCTTCTCCCATGTTTCCGGTCTGTTCGCCCACCCGGACCAAGTCAGTCAGCAGCTTCGGGAAGATACCGGAATGATCCATGGCGCGGGAAAGGGCCGTCCCGTCACCGACGCTGTCCGCCACGGAGTCCAGCCCCCGTTTCAGGTGCAAGTTCGGCGTGCTGGCCCGGACCAACTCCAACGAGTGCATCAGAGGCAATCCGTTCTGTATCAGATTGGCCATGGTTTCGAGAAACTGCACGTAAAACCGGGTTCGCAAAGCCATTCCCACCAGGGGTAGCTGAAGCTTCAGCCGGTCCCACACCGGCCGGTAGCGCGCCGACCTGGCCCATTGCCAGACCGCCAGACACCCCACCGCCAGGACGAATAACAGGCCCCACCAGTACGCCTTGAAAAAGTCGCTGGCGCCTATCAGAAACCGAACTCCAATGGGAAGCTCCGAACGCGTGCTGGAAACGAGAACGGTCAGCTTGGGAATCAGGTAGGTTACAAAGAGAAAGAGGACCGCCACGCCGGACACGAACAGGAAGAACGGATAGGTCAGCGCCAGGGTCACCCGGTTCCTCAACTCCGCGATGGTGGCCAGATATTGTCCCTGCCGCTTCAGGATTTTTCCCAAAGCGCCGCTCACCTCTCCCGCCTGAGCCAGGCTGCAATACATCTCGCCAAAGCTGGGCGAAGCCTTCCGGAGGGCCTGGGAAAAGCTGGCGCCATCCCGCACTTCTTCCCGGACCTTTTGAATGACCACCTTCAGCCCGGACAGTTCGCCCCGCTCCTCCATGGAACGCAGCGCGGGCTCCAGCTGTAGTCCGGCCCCCAGCAGGTCGCTGAGTTCCTCGGTGAACTGGATAACCTGAGAACGCTTCAGGACGGCCACTCCCTTCCCAGAGGCTCCCCGCTCCTTTCCGGGAACCGGGGTGGCAGCCTCGACGCCATCTCGAAGATCCGCCGTGTCCGCTTTTCCGCCGGCGGCATCTTTCAGGACATAGGGCTGCAGCCCTTTCTGGGAAAGCTTCTGAAACGCTTCGTTGCGGTTGGCGGCGTCCAGGCTACCCGAGGCGGAGGTTCCGTCACTTCCGACGGCTTCATAGTAAAAGCTGGCCATGGATCACGCACACCGGTTCTTCATCACTTCCCAAAACTTAGACGAGAAAGGTTCATAAATCTAAATCGCAGGTTTCGCGCCCCTTTCTCTTCTTCACTTCACGCTTCACGCTTCAAGGCCGCCCACAAGAGGGAAATGACATCGCTTCTCAGCCGGTGAAACAATAACCCCAGCCTTCAGCGGAGAACGTGACGCGATCTGGAGATTCCCTTTCTGATTTCTAACCAAAGTCCTGAAGAGTGTTTCCAGCCGATGGCAGGCATCTTAGATGCCCAAACTCTTCCTGAGCAAACACAAAGTATTTACAAAGAATATCCAACTATCTCACAATACCCGATTGGCCAAGTTTGAGAATTTACATTGTAAATACATTTTTTCTTGCCCTGCCCGCTCGTTTTTCTTAGCATCGCTCGTGAGTAACCCATTCTTGCCATGAAAATCCTTACTCGTGCTACCTGCCCCCGGACGTTCAGGTCCGGACCGGGCTTTACGCTCCTTGAACTGATGATCGTGATCACGGTCATCAGCATCCTGGCCAGTCTTGGCTTTGTGGGAGCCAAACGCGTTCTCCTCGCCGCCAAAATCCACCAGGCGAAAGCCTCCATGCATTCCCTGATTCAGGGCATTTCCGCATACCGGACTGATTATGGCCGCTACCCGATCCCGAAGTCTCACCAGCGCTCAGGCAAGACCGATACCGTCCTCGTGACGAATGAGGATCTCATCGACATTCTCCTTCCTTCGGACGAGGCGCCGGAGAACCCGCGAAGGGAGGTCTTCCTCACGGAGAGGAACGCCACGGAGTCCGATCCACCCCGTAGCGGCGTCGTTTTCAACAATGACGGCGGAGGTTACCTGGTGGATCCCTGGGCCAACCACTACCGGGTCCTGATCGACACCAATTTCGACAACCGGCTCCTCGACCCATTTGGCGAGAACGGGCGGGGCTCAAAGCGCATTTCCGCCTCCGTCGCCGCCTGGTCTCTCGGGCCTGACGGAGAAGAAGGCACGAGTGATGACATCCGCACCTGGTAGAGACAATCAGCGGATCTTCCTGGCGCTTGCCAAAGGGAGCGGCGTGGCTTGCGCATCGGGACTTTTCGGACATTCGTATCGTCCGTAAGTCAACCCGGCTGCTCCCCAACTCATGAACATCGTTATGTTCACCAATACCTATGCCCCGATGATCGGTGGCATAGAAAGATCGATCGCCACTTTCACGGAAGATTTTCGCCATCTCGGGCACCGGACCCTGGTGGTAACGCCAGAGTTCGCCGGAGCGGAGGAATCCGACGAACTCGTCTGCCGGCTGCCGGCGGTAAAGAATTTCTATGGCAGCGAGTTTTCGGTGAAGCTGCCCTTTCCCCCAGCCTTGAGCGACCGGCTGGAGGAATTTTCACCCGACATCGTCCACAGCCACCAGCCCTTCATGCTGGGTGACACCGCCCTGCGGAAAGCCCGCTCCGCGGGTTTGCCCCTGATCTTCACCCACCACACCCTCTACGAACGCTACACGCAGGGCCTGAAGTTGGAGATGGAAGGCCTGGAACGCGCCGCCAAGGCCATTTCCGTGGCCTACGCCAACTGTTGCGACCTGGTTATTGCGCCCACCCAGAGCATCGCGGACATCATCCGCCAACGCGGCGCCACGGTCCCGATTGAGGTGGTTCCCACGGGGATTGAGATTGACTATTTCAAGGGCGGAGACGGCGCGGCCTTCCGGGAGCGGAATGGAATCGGCCAAGACGAATTTGTCGTCGGACACCTGGGCCGCCTGATCCCGGCAAAAAATATTTCCTACCTGGCTGAGGCGACTGCACGGTTTGTCCAACAGTTCCCCAATACCCGGGCCCTTTTCACTGGAGAAGGAGAATCGGTCCAGGACATCGAGCGGACCTTCCGAAAGGCTGGCCTGGAGTCCCGCCTCACTCTGCTGGACGCTCTGCCGCACAATCAGGTAGCGGAGGTTTACGCGGCCATGGATTGCTTTGCCTTCGCCTCCCACAGCGATACTCAGGGAATCGTCATCATCGAGGCCATGGCGGCGGGCACCCCCGTGGTGGCGCTGAATGCCACCGGACCGAAGGACATCGTGGAACACGAACAATCTGGGTTGCTGGTGCCGGAGCACGCGGCTCTAGACGAGTTTATCACCGCTCTGTCCCGGCTGTACCAAGACGCCGCCTTGCGGGACCGCCTCACCTCCGGCGCGCGCCAACGAGCCACCGAATTCGACCGGATACACTGCGCGAAAAGGATGCTGGATGTCTACCAGCGGGCTATTGACAATGGGCCAGCGCAGCACGAAAGGGACGTGTTCGAAACGCTCGAAAAGCGCCTTCAGGCGGAGTGGCTGCTCATTCAGGAAAAGGCGGAGCTTATCAAGGCTTTCCTACCCAATTGGGGAGACCCGAAAGTTTAGGGGAACCGGCCGTCTGTGCCGATGTCAAACCGGCGGCAATCGTTTCCCGTTGGACGATGATTGCTTAGCCAAATCGGCGAAAAATTCACACGAATCCATTTGGCATACGGGTTGCTCAGACTTCCTTAAGAGCCTCTCGATATCTTGTAATTCTAATAGATCTCAAAATGCGAAACACCGCAGAAAATGGCTTTACCACCCTCGGGCCCGTCGGCGGAGCGGGTGGCAGACCGTTTCCCGAGCAACTCGTCCCGGACAAGTCCCGCGTCAGCGAGATCGTCATCCATTGCTGCGACTATGTGGATGGCATCCAACTGGTCTACAAGACCCCGTCCAATAAGAAGAATTCCTTTCCCCTGGTGGGTGGAGAGGGTGGCGAACGGCACGTCTTTACCCTAAAGCAGGGCGAATACCTCCTGGCTGTCAGCGGCCGGGCAGGCTGGTACCTGGACTGCATTCAGTTTCATACCAATATGCGCTCCTCTCCCGTCTATGGCGGCCAGGGCGGCCAGCCCTTCTACATGAAGGTAGAGAAAGATTTCGAGATCCGCGGCCTGGCCGGACGGGCCGAGTGCTACGTGGATTCTCTGGGGCTTCTCGCCAAGCCTCGCTTCTCAATGGAAGGGAAGAAGCCAAAGAAACCGGCCAAATCGAAACCGAAGGCGGCGGCCAAGCCTACCTCCGCAACGCCCGCGGCGTCCAAAGCTACTGGCGCAAAGTCTCCGCCTACCAAGACCAGCAAGGCGAAACCGAAAGCCACGGCCTTGCCGAAGGCGCCCAAGAACGGGAAAGCGGTCAAAGCCACTGTCCCGCCCGACGATTTGCTCCGCATTAAAGGCATAGGTCCCAAGTCCGGAGAAGCTCTGGTAGCCGCTGGGATCGACTCCTTCGCCAAGCTGGCCAATTGTACCCAAGCAGATCTCCGCGAGGCTCTGAAGAAGTCCGGCGCGACTTTCCGGGCCAAGGAAGCCGCCGCCTGGCCAGCCCAGGCGAAGGCCCTGGCTCAGGAGCGGGTCAACAGCAATTGAGCCGGTCCTCTCAGCTGAGAATGAGGTCCGCCACTCGCTGGCGGATCTAAGTATCTAGCCAAAGGCCTGGCTTCCAGACTCATGGGCCCTTCGCGGGCGATCCGGGTTTTCCAGATCTGACAAAACCAGGCCAGAGGGCTGGCCGTCTGTCAGGCGGAATGGTATGAACGCGCATGGCCTTCAAAGATTTCTTTCAACGGGTGTCCGCCGCGCCCACGAATCCGAACCAAGGGCAGCTCCCGCGGCACTTTGACATCGCGGATCTCTACAGCGGCCCGGTACCGGAGGCAGACGGCACCGCGGCAGGAAGCGAGGGCCTGCGCCTGGATGAAAAGCTGCGTCAGGCTTACTTCTGGATCGTCAACACGGCCATCATCAGCCCCCACTATGACATTGAGTTCAATGCCGAGCCGCCGCAGGTCTTCAACGTGGGTGACGCCAAAAGCCGCCTGACGCTGCCCTCCGCGCAGAGTTACTCCAGCTATGTCCTACTTCCTTTGCTGACTTTTGCCACGCGGCGGAAGTGTCTTTTCATCGGCGGCCCTGGCCGGGGCAAGACGGCCAGCGCCCTGCTCATGGGCGTGCTGGCGGGTTACCCTCCCAAGGATGTCCGCCGTACCATGCTGCACGGACACCCGCAGATGACCATCGCGGATCTCCTGGGCAATCCCCTGCCCGCGGACCTCGTCGCGGCTCAGAGCGTGCAGGACATTCGCATCGCGTGGAGGCAGTGGCTGAGCATGCGAGTCAAGGTCATCGACGAATACAACCGCATCCCCACCCGCACGCAGAGCGCGCTGCTCACCGTGATGGGGGACAACTACGCGGAGATGTTCGACCAGATCCACGAGTGCCCGGACGCGGCCTGGTTCCTCACCGCGAATGATGACCGGGGCGGCGGCACCTACCAGGTCATTGAAGCGCTCCGCGACCGGATAGACGTCGTGGTGCAGGCCCTTTCCTTCAACCCGCGTTTCCTGTCTGACCTGCTGAACCGCATCGAGGAACGCATCCGGCCGGAAGACGTGGTTCCCCGGCAGATCATCTTCACGGAGGCGGAACTCGACCGGCTCCAGGACGAAATCCTGGCCGTGGAATTCACCGAACCCGTGCGGCGGCGCCTGGAATTTTTTGCCAGCCAATTCGAGTTCTGCGACGCGGCGGCGGATCAGTTTGAGTACAAGACCAAGGACACCGCCCGGCTCGCGGGCGTGGAATGGCACCTGCTCACCGCCCGGGACACAGGCCGCGACCGGCTCAAGGACTTGGGTTGCCAGACGGTCAACGGCCTGTCGGTTCGCAGCCTGATGACGCTCATCCATTTCTCCAAGGCACTGGCTTACTTCCGGGGCTCGGTCGCCGTCAGCCTGGAGGACCTCCGCCACATCCTGGGCTTTGTCCTGTTCGACAAGCTGGTGCAGGACCCGGACGCGCCCTT
The DNA here is from genome assembly GCA_030427505.1 of Verrucomicrobiia bacterium. Classification (GTDB taxonomy): domain Bacteria; phylum Verrucomicrobiota; class Verrucomicrobiia; order Verrucomicrobiales; family DEV007; genus JAUICH01. The sequence continues at coordinate 23,512 of JAUICH010000014.1, read as the reverse complement.
CTTTGAAGCGGCGGGTAACGGCGTTTTCCGCACGGACCGCGTCGGCTGGCTACGGCGGCTCTTTGACCTGAGTTGCGCGGAGTACGATCAACTGGATCTCGACCGCGACGATCCTGTCGCGGACATGAAGCGCCTCTTCCACAAGGGTCTCAGCGGCGTAACGGAACGCGAGGTGCGCGCCCGTCTCGTCACCATCGAACGGCACATCATGGAACTGACCAAGGGCCGCAAGCTCTACGGCCATCTCTACGACGATCTCCTGCAGCTGAAGTATTTCCACCAGCGCTACACCAACTACCTGAACTGGCTCCGGACGCAGTGAACGAACCTATCAGCCCCGCCTTCGCCGCCGTCCTGCGGGCCTGCCGCGAAGAGATCAATGCCCGCTTCACCCTCATGCGGCGGGAATTTCCGGAACTGGAAACCGAACCGTATTTCGAGTTCCTGCGCCACTGTGGAGATCCCGTGGTAACCGCGGTGGAAAAGGTCTTCCCTGTGGTGGAAACCGGTCAGGCGGTCTGGGAGGCAGGGCTGGAACTGGTGGCCCGTGGTTTTGCCGGGCCTCGCGCCCGCCACCCGTGGATGGACGAAACCTGGCAGACCGTCCTGACCGCCGTGCCCGCCCTGGTGGCGGAAGATCCGCGGCGGGTCATCGGTTCCCTAAGCAATGCCATGCATCACCTGGCCTCCACGCCGGACGCGAGGCCGGAGGGATGGATTGCCCTGATGAAAAAAGCTGCCCCGCTGGCCGGGGATGTCAGCTCACTCTTGCAGGCGGGTCAGGTAGCCGCGTGGCGCAGCGGGCTGGCGCACTACCGGGAAGGCGCGCTGAACGTCGCCAAGCGACTTCCAGCGCCACTCGTCCACGCCGCGCTGGGAGTGGCGGACGGCAACCCCACCACTCTACTCGAAAAGCTAAGCTCCGATCCCTGGTATCATCCGGATCACTCCACGGAGCCTGGGAAGATTGTCGCGCGCACGGGGTCCTTCCGCGGTTTCGGTGGTCCTTTCATCGCTCCGCCCAAAGTGGTGCATGCTCACGGCCACTGGATCGCCACCAGTGGAGACGATCAGTGGATCGTGACCGCTGACGCTTTCGGCGCGACCTTTCACCGGCTGACGGGCGAGTCCGTCCCCCCACCCTCCCGGCCGGACCGTTCGGCTTTGAACGGACTAACGCTACCACCTGACTACGGCGAGGCGACCAGCCTCGCCACGGACGGTTCCACCCTGGCCGTGACCACGGCTTTTACCCACGCCCTGCTGTTCTTTCAAACCAAGGGATGACCGCCAGCCCGCCAGAGTACTTGCAGGAAATGCATGAGCAATGGGCCGCCGCCTGGACAAAGGCGCTGGAGACCTGGAGCCGCTATACCCGGCTGCGGGCACCGGTCTTCTGCCTGAGCCACCAGCACGCCGCGCAAGAAGGCCTGACGGAAAGCTTCGCCATGATTCGCCTGGCCGACCTGGCCGTCGTCATCAACTTACGCGCGGTGAAGAACGCCCACGTGAGTGATTTGCCGGTGGAAGTGCTGGCTCATGAGATTGGTCACCACGTGCTGGCCCCCGCCAACCTGACCGATCACGCCCGCCTGCTGGCCCGTATCCGCCGAGGGCTGCCCACCATCGAAAACGAAGCACCCATGGTGGCGAACCTCTATACTGACCTGCTCATTAATGATCGCCTCCAGCGGAGCGCCGGCCTGCGAATGGACGAGGTCTATCGGCGCATGAACACAGATAGTAAGCCAGGCTCTGTCTGGCGGCTTTACATGCGCATTTACGAAAACCTCTGGCGGCTGGACCCCGGTACGCTGTCGGGAACGACCGGCGAGGCCCTGGACGGCGACGCCCTGCTCGGGGCCCGTCTCATTCGCGCGTATGCACGGGACTGGATGGCTGGCGCGGGGCGCTTCGCCTGCCTGCTGCTGCCCTATCTGCTGAAGGACAAGGATTCCGCCAAACTCATGGCCATGGTTCACGACACCCGATGCGCGGGAGAGGGCGGCGAGCCTGACGGGCTCACGAACCTGGACCCTGATGAACTCGACGGCATCATCCACCCGGCGCTCGATCCTGCCCTGGCCGATGAGCTGGACTCGGGAGACAGTAAGGATTCCGAAACCAGGGACAGTCCCGAAAACGCAAAGGTCACGGTTTCTTCGCAGGGCCAGGCCCGGCAGCCCTTTGAATACGGCCAGCTTCTCCGGGCCGCGGGCCTTACCCTTTCCGATCACGATGTCGCGGTGCGCTACTACCGTGAGCAGGCCCGGCCTCACCTGGTGCCCTTCCCCTCGCTTCCTCTGCCCGCGACCTACGATGTCCTTCCCGAAGGGCTGGAAGCGTGGAATCTCGGAGATCCGCTCGATGCGCTGGACTGGATGCAGTCTATCCTGACAAGCCCACAAATCGTTCCCGGCCTGACCACCATGCGCAGGGTGTATGGCACCGAGGAGGGAGACCGGCCCCGGTCGGAACCCATCGACCTGGACATCTACATCGACAGCTCCGGTTCCATGGCGAATCCACAGCATTCAATCTCCTATCCGGCCCTCGCCGGAGCCATCATCTGCCTGTCCGCGCTCCGTGCCGGGTCCCGCGTGCAGGCCACGCTCTGGAGCGGCACCAGCCAGTTTACCAGCACGCCGGGCTTCGTCCGCGAAGAGGACACCATCCTCCGCGTCATGACGGGTTACTTCGGCGGGGCCACCGCCTTTCCCATTCACGTTTTGCGGAAGACCTTCGCCAAGCGTACCCCGGCAGACCGGCCGGTGCACATCCTGATCATTTCCGACGACGGAGTGAACACCTTGTTCTTCCAGGATGAATTGGCGAACTCGGGCTGGGACATTAGCGCCATGGCGCTCGAAAACGGCCGGGGTGGCGGCACCATGGTGCTTAACCTGTATGGGCAATGGGAAACCTACGCGAACTCGAATGGCGCCTACCGGGACATCAAGCGCGCGCGTGACGAGCAGGGCTGGGATGTGCATTCCGTCTCTACCTGGGATCAATTGGTGGACTTTGCCCGGGCCTTCAGTCAGCGCCAGTATGGCGACGAACGCAGGAAAGGAGTGCACCTAGCATGACGGAGCCCCTTCCCCTCATCATCGTCTGGCGCGTCACCACCCGCTGCAATCTGGCGTGCCCCTTTTGCGCCTATGATCGCACGCTTTCCATCCCGCGTCCCGAGGCGGATGCGGAATTGATCGCACGGACTGCCCCGCAAATCGCGCAATGGAGCCATGAAACCGGCCGCACCGTCCTGGTTAGTTGGTTAGGAGGCGAACCCCTGCTTTGGCCGCCCCTGGCGGAGCTCTCCCGCCACTACCATGGTCTGGGCATCCGCCTTAGCACCACGACCAATGGAACGCCACTCGCCCGGAGCGCCATTCGCGAGCACCTCATTCGGCATTACGCAGAGCTCACCATCAGCGTGGATGCTCTGGAGTCCACCCACGACGCTCTGCGCGGACGCGCCGGACTGTTTGCCCAAGTCCGGCGGGACGTGACGCGGCTTGCTACCGAAATCAACGAAGCCGGTTCCGTGCTGCTACTTCGCGCCAATGTGGTCCTCATGCGCGGCACCATCGACAATTTCGCGGAACTCTGCCTGGAACTGGCCTCCTGGGGCATCCGGGAGATCACCTGCAATCAACTCGGCGGCGCGGACCGTCCGGAGTTCTACCCCTCCAACCGCCTTCTCCCAGAGCAGGTCGACCGGCTGCGTTCTGAATGGCCGAGCCTGCGGGATCACTTGGCGAGCCTGGGCGTCCGGCTGCTCGGCGGTGGCGCATACTTAGCCCGCATGGCGGCCAGCACTCGCGGCGAACCGCTTGTCGTGTCCGATTGCGGCCCTGGAAAGCGGTTCCTTTTCATTGATGAAACCGGCCGGGTCTCTCCCTGCGGCTTCACGGGAGCCGACTACGGCATTCCGCTGGAAGAACTCAGTGCCAGTTCCTGGGAACCGCCCGCGGAAAGATTCGCCCAGGCGCAGCGTTGCCGCCGTTCCCGGGCTTGCGATGACTGTCTAAGCACGCAGGTTTTCCAGAAGTTCGCGCCCGCCCCACTTTCATGAAAGACGAAGGCCCACCTCTCGAAGTCCTGCTGCGGCGCATTACCGAAACGCCGGAGGAGTTTCTCATGACCCCCATCGCCGGAGGCCGTGGGGTAGTTGATGTCCTGGCCGTGCTCGCCGACCTGGCGCGCCGCTACGGCCACGTGCCGGACACCGACGTGTTGGCGGACCTGAAAGTCCAGCACCCGAACGAGCGCGGCCGCCTGTCCGTGGCCCTGCTGCTCGCCTGGCTGCTGGCGGACGAGTCATTCCAGGAAATCGCCCGCGCCAAGGACAACCTGCTGCCCGCCGTGGCTGAGGTGGCGAGGGAACTCGCCCCGGCTCCGCCCACCGCCTTCATCCAGGACCCGGACCGCCGCGAAGAAATCGCCCGCCTTTCCCTGGCGAGGCTGGGCTACCGGCCCGCCGGGGAAACGGAGGCGCAGGCCCTGGACCGGCTGAAAAGCATTAGCGCAGCGGAACGCGCCCGCGTCATTAAGGCCGCCCGTATGGCTGAGGAACGCGCCCGCGCCATTCGCGAAGCCCTGGCCCGCAAGGCTGCAGAAGAGTCCGCCGACAAATACACTCGCGAGTAGCCAGTATGCGCGACCTTGAGCCCACGGACGAAGACCGCTACCCGGCGCTCACGGAGCACGGCCGGAAGATGTTGCAGTTCCTGCGTGAGCACCCCAATGCCCCCATTTACCGCAACCAGAGCGGCAATCGCCTGTTCCCCGAGGAAGTCGTCCAGATTTCGGAATTCTGCGAGCGCACACTGGATGCCCCCATCAGTTGGAAGCCCGGCGCACCACCTGACTGGCTGGACGACTTCACGGACCACTGCTTTGCCGAGGTGCCCTACTATCGCTCGCTGGGCACCCGGCCCAGCCGCTTTTCGGACATTGAACCCGTCTCCCGCTCCGAACTAAGCCGCGATATCGCCAGCTTCGTTCCGGACTCCGTGCCGGTGGAACGGATGATCAATTTCCGCACCAGCGGTACCTCCGGCCATCCCCTGCTGCTTCCGTCGCACCCGACTGTTGCCGCGAGCTACCTGGCCTTTCACATGCGCGCCCTGAAACGCTTCGGCATTTCCCTAACCGCCCGCCGCGGCACGGTGGGCGTGGTGCTGCTAGGCATGCAGCGGAAGTGTTTTACTTACGTGTCCGTCACGCCGGTACTAGACGAAGCAGGACTGGCCAAGATCAATCTGCATCCGGACGACTGGCGGGACGCTGCGGACCGCGCGCCCTACCTGAATGCCCTCGCCCCGGAGGTCATCGCGGGCGATCCCATTTCCTTTGCCGAACTGCTCACCCTTCCCGCTCTTACTTGCCAACCCAGGGCCATTCTCAGCACTTCCATGACCTTGCTGCCCGCCCTGCGCACGGCGCTGGAAGACCGCTTTCAATGCCCCGTGCTGGACCTCTACTCCATGAACGAAGCCGGGCCCATCGCGGTCTTCGATCCCTCGGCAGGCGGGCACGTCCTCCTGCAGCCCGGCATGTGGGTCGAGATCCTCGATCCCGAAGATCACGCCGTGGAGCCTGGTGGCCGGGGCGAGATCACGCTAACGGGCGGGTTCAATTTCTGCCTGCCCTTACTCCGCTACCGGACGGGCGACTTTGCTTCGCTGGACTGCTCCGGCCCGGAGCCCGTGCTGCACGGTCTGTCCGGCCGTCCTCCCGTTCGCTTCCGCACCGCCACGGGAGAATGGCTGAACAATATTGAGGTTACCCACTCCCTGCGCGACTTCCCTCTTCCCCAGTGGACCCTGCACCAGCAGAGCGACGGCGCGGTGCTCTTTCGTCACTCCGGCTCAGATGGCAGCAACACGGAGGTTAAGACTCTGCTTCAGAAGCTCTTTGGCGACGTTCCCATCACCGTGGAAACCGACGCGTTTGAAGGCGTCAAGGTCATCCAATACACTTCCGATATTGTGGAGAAACACCGCTAAAGGCGGAGACCAGAGTTTTACGCTCTCAGTCCATCGGAGCTGTATCGCTCCAATTGATAGACTTCCCTTCAGCGGTGGTACTGAGTCCCCCGGTAGAGAAATTGTTTCTTAGAAAGGTGGCGCTTAGTGAATTCGGGCACGGTACCGTCATGGCACATGACGACCAGGACATCGTTGGAACGAATCAAGGTATCCAGACTGGGGCGGAAGAGGACGAGGCCTTCCTGGCGCCGAATGGCAACGATGAGAAAGGCACTGCTGCCCCTGGTTTCCAAGGTTTCGAGGGAGGATCCCACCAGGCTGGAGTCCGCTGGAATGGGGATCTCTTCCACGTGCACGCCCCATTCGGAGAGCCTTTCGGCGAGATGGGAATCTCCAAACGAATCTTCCATGAAGGCGGACGCCGAAGGGTGCAGGATGTGGCTGGCAATCCGCTCCGCGCCGATGTGGGCAGGCAGCACTACCCGGTCCGCTCCGGCCTGCTTCAGCTTTCCCTCCGTCTCTGGCATGATACCCCGCGCGATGATGTGGAGTTTCCGGTTTAAGTTCCGCGCACTGAGGGTAATGAAAACGTTCGCCGCGTCACTGGGCAGGACGGTGGCCAGCGATGCCGCCCGCTCGATGCCGGCTTCCTTCAGCGTGGCCTCTGAGGTCGCGTCGCCGAGGATGGCGTAGTAGCCCTCCGCCCTGAGTTCGGCGTAGCGGGCGGGTTCCCGTTCGATGATGACGAACGGGTAGCCGTGCCGCGTCAGATCCGTGGCCACCATGCGGCCGATCCGGCCAAAGCCGCAGACGATAGCGTGCTTGTTCAGTGAGTTGAGTTCTTTGGTCATCTTTCGGACGCCCAGGGCGCGGAGGATTTGGCCTTCAGTTAGAAACTGGATGAAAGCGCCGGTGATGTAGATGATGGAAGTGCAGCCCGTGAAGATGGCGCCGATGGTGAAAAACTTCAGTCCCGTGCCCTCGATGGGGTGCACCTCCCCATAGCCGACTCCAAAGGCGGTGATGATCACCATGTAGAAGGCGTCGACAAAATTCCAGCCCGCCATCATGTAGCCAGTCGTCGAGATGGCGACTGTGAGCAGAAAAAACAGAGACCCGATAAGGAGTTGATGTCCAGGGCGTTTCATTCATGAGGCGATCACGTAGGGATGGAGCAGCAGTTAGCGGGCCATTCCGAAGAACGCGAATACCCGGCGCGGTCTGCCCTCGTGATTTCCGGCACCCGGATCTTCTCGGGGCGATCCGGCGGAATGCTCCGCGCTCCAGCGCCTTTACAGCAGCTTCATTGTCTGGGAAAACACCACCGCGCTGTTCCAATTTTCCAGGGGCTGTTTCCTGAGGGTGTCCCCATGAATCGCCCACTGTTCCTGAAGCTTCGAGATCGCCTCGGGCGTCCGCTTGGCGAGAGCGCTGATCATCTGGACATGAATGGGGTCCATGTCCGTCCGCAGGTTCGCCTGCTCGTCCAGCCGCTTCTCAAAAGTCGTCGCCAGTTTCACGGCCTCGTCCGTCCTACCCAGGTTGTAGAGAATCGCCATCCGCGCGATCTCCATGTAGGTCACCGAGTTCTTATTGTTAGACGCCGGCGCGTATTTCAGGGCGGTTTCCAAGTCGCCCGCGGCCGCCAACGCGAAGGCGATCTTGAACGTGTCGTGGAACCGTTTCTTATCGCTCTGCGCGATCTCGATTGCCTGCTTCAGCGTGGCCTTCGCCTCCTCCGGATGCCCCATCGCGATCTGCGCGGTGGCCTGGAAAATCCGGCATTGCAGTTCGTTCACCTTATACTTGGCCTCCCCCGCTTTCGCCGCCAGGTCCGAAAAAATCTGCACGGCGGAAGCGTAGTTCTTCAGGCCAAAAGTCACCTCGCCAACGGTCTGCTGGTGCATAAAGGTCCAGTTGAAGTTATCGACTTCACCCGACAGATCCATGGACTCAACGAGGACGCTTTTCGCGGCCTCGAACTGACCGCTCTTGGCCAGGGAACCGCTTAGCCTCACATACGCTGAAAGTAACTCCACCTTGTCGTTGGAGAACTGGCTCTTCATGAGCGCGAGTTCCTTTTCATTCCACTTCGCCGCCTCGGCGTGGTAGCCGGTCACGGTGCGGATAGCGCCCAGGTCTTTCAAGAGGTAGGCCGTGTTCCGCGTCTCCAGCCGGTCCCGCTTATCAATAACGCCATAGACATACCGCTCCCCGATTTCCGTCAGGACGGGGCGCTTCGCCCGCAAGGGCAGCCGCCCGAACTGGACGGCGCGGTTCAATTCCGCGTCATTACTCTGGGACCGGATCACGGCCCGGTAGGCCCCGGCCTGATCCCGCCGCAGTCCCGTGCCCACGCGATGGCACTCCAGCCACTTCGCGCTACCGTCATCCCGCGAGACCGCCAGAATTCCGAAGTAGGCGTCCTTGCTATTCCCGCCAAAGCACACCCAGCAGTAGTCCGTAAAGGGAATCGCGGTATAGTCCGCCACCGCGTTCCCCGTGCCCTCGACGGCCATCACCGCGCCTGGCGAAACCTTCAGCGACTTCCACTGTGGGTGTTTGGTCAGGGTCAGCGATATGGAATCGGTTTTTGGAAGGCCCACCGCCTGCCCATCCACCCCCGTCACGTCATAGCCTGACGACACCACGCAGTCCACGAAGGCCAGCGCGTCATCGGAAAAGAAGAACCACAGTTTACTCGCATTCGTCTGCACCGCGACGGACCCGGCCCCCAGATCGGACGCCTGCTTCTTGAACGTGAATTTCTCCGCGTCTTTCTCATCCAGTTGGATCACCATACCGTCTTTAAAACGCGACCGCCCCATCCGGGCAGACATCTCGTAGGGCTCGGCTTCGATGGTTTCCTGGAAGGAAGTTTCCTGGGCCAACAGCGGAGCGCCGGCGCTGGATGCCCAAATAAGGGTTGGGAGAAGGAGGAGATATTTCATTACCGGGCCGCTATCAAAACGGTATTTGGAGCAGAATCAAAGCAAGTTTCTCTGTCCAAATCGCCTTCTCGTGGACGGGGGATTGGTGAATAGCGGTTCGTCTTAAATGTCGCCCAAACGAGAACCCACTGACTTTCAAGCTTCCCTCACCGTTCCAGTTCGTCGAGATCCGCGAGGTCAACAGGCCGTCCCGCCGTTCTCTTTGCGGCGATGAGGTCGAGCCGAGATAGGTAGTTGACGGGAATGCTGTCCATATCCGATATCTCCCGGCGTTCCCAGGCTTGTGCGAATTCGACACCTGGCAAAAAATCGATGGCGACGGGCGGCACGCCCACACTGAGCTGAGTGCCTTCCACCTCGAAATCCTCCCGGCTCAATCCAAAAGTAGAAATGCCGAATGTGGCAAAGGCCCTCATCACCCTCACCGCGTTCTCCGGGCTCGGCTCCAGCCAGACATCGAGGTCCTTGGTGTATCGAGGCTGCGAGTAGTGGATAACGGCGTAACCGCCAACGACCAAATACCTAACGCCTTCCTGATCGAGAATGACCAACAGATCTTTGAAGTCGGAGTTCATCCTCTGATTTGCCCTTAACGTTTATCCAGTAATCCCGCGCCAGTTCCCAGGCAGCCTGACGGCGTTCTTCGCCAGTGAGGGATTGCCAGTCGATAATCTGCCGCCGCCGCATGGCGTCAAGGCTTTCGAACTTTCGCACCGGCCAGTCTTTACGCTGGAGGGCTCTCTCACTCAGGGAACTCATTGGAAGAATGATACCAGAAAAGGAGGCTTTCGCGAGAATGAAGAAGAGGAGCGGCGACGCTCCTGCAACGAACCCTCGACCGCCACTCCACCACTCTTGCCGGACTTCTCGGACCACTGTAGGCTGATCTTCCATTCTCTCCCCGAAACGCCCAACCACGCAATCCCCATGCCTAGAATCATCCCACGCCTCCGCCTCTCTTCGATCCTCACCCTCACCGCGCTGGCCCTGACGTTTTCGCTCGCTCCCTTCGCGCGGGCGCAGGACGGCGCTTCAAATGAACCCACCAATGCCGAGGAAGCGGCGGCGCAGAAGGCCAAGGCGGAGGCTGAACTCGACAAGAAATACCAGGCCTGGGTGAAAAAGCTGCCGCCTGAGCAGCAGGCTTGGGAAAAGGTGCTTCAGGCGGAATTGGGGGACTTCTATCTGCCCATTCACAAGCGCCAGAAGGTCGCCGGGGAATCGAATGCCTGGGATTTTGTGGAAGACGACTCGGCCCTGCCGCGCGTGCTCTTGATTGGCGATTCCGTGTCCCGCGCCTATACCCAGACCGTGCGCCAGGAACTGGCGGGCCAAGCCAACGTGCATCGCGCTCCGGCCAATTGCGGGCCCACCGCCCGGGGTCTGGAAAAGCTGGACGTCTGGCTTGGCGACGGAAAGTGGGACGTCATTCACTTCAACTTCGGCATCCACGACCGCGCCACGCCCCTGGCCGACTACACCCAGCGCCTGGAGACCCTAGTCGAGCGCCTTCAGCAGACCGGCGCCACCGTCATTTGGGCTTCCACCACGCCCATCCCGGACGTGCCGGATAAGAAATACACCGCCGCCTCCATCGTGGAACGCAACACCGCCGCCGCCGCGATCATGGAAAAGCACGGCGTCGCCATCGACGATCTTTACACCGCCATCCTCCCCCTGCTGGACGAATTGCAGAAGCCGGAGGACGTCCACTTCCACGAGCCGGGCAACGTGTTCCTCGGCCAGCAGGTGGCGAAGTTCCTCGCCCCCCGGCTCGGTGGACGCCGCTACGACCTGACCGCCCGGGCCAGCGAGATCGATCCCCGCACTCAGGAACACCCCGAGATTCGCTTCACCTTTACCGAAAAGAACGGCAAACCCACCGATGTCGAAAACGCCGTGGTCGATACCCGCGTGGAGCCGAAGGGCCAGCTCGTCATCTGGCTCATGGGCTACAACCAGGGCCTCTTCGAGCGCATCTCCAGCTACGGCCTGCACGGCATCCGCCCGCACTACGCGAACGGCTGGTTCTCCCTGGTTCCGAAAGACCGCATCAACGACGGGAACACCCTCGGCGACATTCGCCTGGAAGCCGCCACCGGCCAGGACGCCAGCGAGTTGGTCGATATCCCGCGCCCAGACAGCATGGCGGAGCGTTCCATCCAGTTCGTGAAATGGCTGGCCGCTAACCACCCGGAAGGGAACTGGGGCCAGTTCCTGAACGAAGACCAAAGCGACCTGCTCTGGGACAAGGTCATCTTGTCCGGCAGTTCCCACGGCTCCACCACCTCCGCCCGCTTCGCGAAGTATCAGAAAGTCGCCCGCGTTGTCATGTTCTGCGGCCCGCGCGACCAGTATGAATCCTGGCAGGGCCTCGAGTCCGCCACCCCGCCGAACCGCTATTTCGGTTTCAGCCACGTCCTCGACGGCGGCTGGACCGGCGACCACTACTGCCGTTCCTGGCAGATGCTCGGCTTAGCCGAGTTCGGCCCCATCGTCAACGTCGACCAAACCCCCGCCCCCTACGGCCACACCCGCCGCCTCATCACCGGTTTCGACGTCAACAACGACCCCAAACGCGCCCACTCCAGCGTCCAACCCGGCAAAGCCGCCGCCAAAGACGACCAAGGAAACTACCTCCACGAAGACGTCTGGCGCTATCTCTTCACCCAGCCCGTGGAAGAAACGGGTGATCCCGTGCCGCCGGATGCGGACTGTGAGATGGATCTGAAGCCGGAGTGATTTGGGAAAATTACTCCATCGACAGCGCTCCACACTGTCTAAAGATCCCGGTGAATTCTACGTAGGCACGAGCTTCCATCAAGAGGCCTCCGAAGACCTGCCAAGCTGGAGGACTGCTACGACTCAAAATACTCGGCTACTACCTTTTCAATCTCTTCATCCGAGATCAACTTCGACTCGAAAACAAATTTCATTCTTTCCCGGCCGCAATTGCTGCAGGCTAACACCAGCGAAAACAATTCTCCTCGATATTCGAGTGGCTTTCCCTTCGCAAACTTCGAATAAATCTCCGCGATGTGGAGCCAAATTCGGATTTCGTTGTCCGGATTTGCATCTCTCCGAAATCCATCCTCCCAAAATTTATAGGACTTGTCGTAAACGCCGGGAAAAGATTCCTGAATAATCTCGATAAGGTCTCTCCTCTCAGCCCCGAACGGTGAATGCTGATACTCGGAGTGTGTTAATTTTCCTATTTCTACCCAGACAACTCCGTCGCGACCTTCTAATTCTACACGCATCATTCCCGGTGCCAATTCGGACTCAGGAATATCTGTAAAGGTTTCAGTTTCGGGATCGTAAAGTGTGACCGTCGGGTTCATTGTCAGAACGGTGAAAATGCCCTATTGGCTTACCTATATTAGCAAGTTCACCATATTGAAATCCAGTTTCACATCCAGTATTCGCGGGCGGTAATCTTTCGTTCTAAAACTCCGCCCACCCCGGCACACGGGGGAACGGGATGACGTCGCGGATGTTGGGGACGCCGGTGACGAACATGAGCATGCGTTCGAAGCCTAAGCCGAAGCCAGCGTGGGGGACGCTGCCGTAGCGGCGGAGATCGAGGTACCAGCTGTAATCGGCTTCGTCCAGGCCGTAGTGGGCGAGGTTTTTCTCCAGGAGGTCGAGGCGTTCTTCGCGCTGGCTGCCGCCGACGATTTCGCCGATGCCGGGGACCAGGACGTCCATGGCGGCGACGGTCTTATCATCGTCGTTCAGGCGCATGTAGAAGGGTTTGATCTCTTTCGGGTAGTCGTGAACGGTCACGGGGCACTTGAAGTGCTGCTCGGTCAGGTAACGCTCGTGCTCGGACTGGAGGTTCAGGCCGTAGGCCACGGGATATTCGAAGGTCTTGCCGCTGGACTGGAGAATCCCGATGGCTTCCGTGTAGCTGACCCGGGCGAAGGGGCGTTCGCGGACGAAGTTCAGCCGGTTGTGCAGGTCTTTGTCCACGAACTTGCCGAACAGTTCCAGGTCGCCGGCGCAGTGTTCCAGGGTATCGGTGACGAGGTATTTCACCATTTCCTCCGCAAGGTCCATGTCGCCCGCCAGGTTGCAGAAGGCCATTTCGGGTTCGATCATCCAGAACTCGCTGGCGTGGCGGGTGGTGTGGGAGTTTTCCGCACGGAACGTCGGGCCGAAGGTGTAGATGTTCGACAGGGCGCAAGCAAAAGCCTCCCCTTCCAACTGGCCGCTCACGGTCAGGAAGGTGGGTCGGCCGAAGAATTCTTCTGCTGCCTCCGGCTCTTTCTTTGCGTCTCCCGGTTTGGTATTTGAGCCGTCACCGTTCGTGTTCCCGTTTCCGCCACCGGAGAGCGAGACGCGGAACATCTCGCCAGCGCCCTCGCAGTCGCTGCCGGTGATGATGGGGGTGTGCACGTAGATGAAGCCGCGCTCCTGGAAGAACTGGTGCACGGCGTAGGCGAGGCGGCTGCGCACCCGGAAGACGCAGCCGAAGAGGTTCGAGCGCGGCCGCAGGTGGGCGATGCTGCGGAGGAACTCGGGCGTGTGGCCTTTTTTCTGCAAGGGGTAGGACTCGTCCGCGTTCCCATAGACCGTGACCTCGCGCGCCACGATTTCCCACGCTTGGCCCTGCCCCTGGGAGGCGACCAGTTCGCCCCGCACCGCCAGCGCCGCGCCGGTGTGCAGGTGCACGATTTCCGACTGGTAGTTCGGCAGCACGGCGTCCGCGACGACCTGAATGCTCTTCAGGCAGGACCCGTCGTTGATCTCGATGAAGGAAAAGGCTTTGGAATCCCGCTTCGTCCGTACCCAGCCCTGGACGAGGACTTCGGGCGCGGCTTCGGTGGCGTTCAGTAAAATTTTTACGGAGGAAGGCGCGATGGCGGACGGGGAGGAAGACGAGTCAGCAGGAGACGGAGAGGGAGAGGGAGTCGGCATGCTCTAAATGTATGCGCGGCCCGGCGGCGGGTGCAAAGCCGGAATGGGGAGAACGCTTGGGGGCATAGACGCAGGCGCGTCCTGGTCTTCCAGATCGGACACCACGTCCACCCCTTCAGGGTGGAGGAACTCGGGGCGGGTTTCCCAGGGTTCCCTTTGGTCACTCTGGGCTATCGACGGGCACCCCGTTGGGGTGCTTGGTTGTCGCGCTGCGGCAAAGTCCCAGTGCCGGAGGATTGACCATGGTCATGGCACAAGAGCGAGAAGAGACAGTTCGGAAAGGGAGGGACGCTTTTGGACGAGGCGTGTCTTGCGAGGAACGGCGGGAGCACGGGGGCCACTCGTGAACGCGCTCGGAGATCGCGTTCCACCTTGATCGCGAAGCGGATGATAGGGAGGCTTCTGGACAAACGGACGCTCCTGCCACCCCTTCAGGGTGGAATGAATTGGGGACCGGTTATCCAGGGTTCCCGTTGGTCACCCTGGGCTGTCACCTGGCACCCCGTCGGGGTGCTTGGTTGCCGGGCGGAGGCAGCGCGTCAAGCTCCTTACCGGAGATTAACTATGGTCAGGGCACCGGAGCGATAGGAGACGGTCGGGAATGGAAGGGACGGCCTGGGGCATGACGTTTGTGGCGAGGAACGGCTGAAAGCGCGGAGGCCACTCGTGAACGCGCTCGGAGATCGCGTTCCACCTTGTTGGCGAGGGGGGTGAGATGGAGGCACCTGGGAAGGCGGACGCTCCTGCCACCCCTTCAGGGTGGATTGAATTGGGGACCGGTTTCCCAGGGTTCCCGTTGGTCACCCTGGGCTATCACCGGGCACCCCGTTGGGGTGCTTGGTTGCCGGGCGATGGCAGCGTCGAGCTCCTTACCGGAGATTAACTCTGGTAAGGGCACCGGATCGATAAGAGACGGTCGGGAAAGGAAGGGACGGCTTGGGGCGTGGCGATTGTGTCGAGGAACGGCGGAAAGCACGGGGGTCACTCGTGAACGCGCTCGGAGATCGCGTTCCACCTTGATCGCGAAGACCGGTTTCCCCGGGTTCCCGTTGGTCACCCTGGGCTATCACCTGGCACCCCGTCGGGGTGCTGGTTGCCGGGCGGAGGCAGTCTATCGGTATCTGTGCCTGTGCCTGTGCCTGTGCCTGTGCAACGGAACGGCTGCGCATGCAGGGCTATTGTTAGAAGCGCTTTCGACGTGGATCAATTTTACCCAGCCGATTCCTCTTCCGGTTTTTCCCAAACCTCAAACACCGCATTGGAGGTGGAGCTCATCGCCCCGGTGAATTTCTCACTGTTGAAGCCTGGTTGGGCCAGCATTTTGTCGAGCAGTTCTTTTTCTCCTGTCGCTCCCTGGGGAATGACCGCTCCGGTGTCTCCGCTGGCGTGGAAGACCCAAAAGACGTCCGGAGCCCAAGGCCCATCGTCCGTTGTGAGGACGTGGATTTTCTCCAAATCGCTCCACAAAAAACTCTCCTCCGTACCGTCCGGACGGAAGTGGCACACCTCGTCGCCCTCAATGGTAACCACGAAGGTGCATTCGGGCTCCAGTTTTTCATTCCCGGGATCCTTCGCGGGTTTCTCAACCATATCGCGCAAGCGCCGAAACACCCCTCTCAGAAGAGCAAAGCCCACCAAGCCAACGGCAAAGCTGATCGCAATCCACACCCACACAGAGATATCGTCATTCATCTGTCTTTCTCAGGAGTTCGCCCCCAGCATCGGCACCCGTGACGACGCAGGCAACCTTCCGGTGTGTCATGGGACAATACCGGCAGTAGATCCGGTTTCACCGCTAACCTCTCTCCTATTCTCCTTTCCCTTCGCTCGCCCGCCATTCTTTCATCTTGTGGCGGGGGAACAGCTCGTGCCGGCCGCCGGCGGCTTTGCGGAGGGGGCGGAAGATTTCTTCGGCTCCGGCGGCTTTGGTTTCGCAGACGAAGGACATCAGCTCGCCGAGCCGGCCTTGAGGGAAGCCGCCGGCGCGGTCGCGGAACCAGAGCAGGTATTCCAGGGGCAGATCGTAGAGGGGCGCTTCCTTGAACTTTCCGAACGGCATGCGGTAGCGGGCCAAGTCCTCCAAGTAACGCGCCAGCTCGGCCCGCATGGGCGAGGGATCTTCGGGTTCGCGCTCGCTCACCGTGATTCGCCTTCCAGAGCCAACTCGCCGGGCGGCGGCGTGATGGCTTCGTAGTTTTGGAAATCATACATGCAGGCCGGGGAGACGCACCCGCCCGCCTCGAACCGCACGCCTTCCTCCTCCAGCATGCGGCGTTTCTTCTGAATCTTTTCGCCCTCCGTCTGGCCCGCGAACCCACCCAGGCCGCGATCAGTTTTCACCACGCGGTGGCAGGGCACCTCCGGCGCGAAGGGGTTCCGCTTCAGGGCCTGCCCCACCGCCTGGCTGGAGCCGCAGCCCAGCGCCCTGGCGAGGTGCCGGTAGGTGGAGACCCGGCCCTTCGGGATGGTCCGCGTCAGGTCATAGACGCGCTGCTCGAAGGCCGTGGGCTGACGGGAAGGGTTCACAGGGAAACCTTAGCTCACCGCCCGCCAGATCAAAAGCAGAACTCACCGGACCCGGCACCCGGCACCCGCCGATCCGGAAGCCTCTTATTCAAAGCCCTCCGGAGCCCCGAAAGGCGTAACCCATTCCAGGACCCCGTGCCGTTTGTCATAAGGGCCCTTTTCTCTGGCAGGGTTTGCAAGGAAATGCGACTGGCTACTCTCTCCGTCCCCTTCACTCACTCATGCTGATCGACCTCCTAGAGCCCCTGTTCCCAGACGGGATCAACCTGTCCATCATCGCCACCTTTCTCCTGCTGGTGGTGGTGATGGTGGCATTCTTCCGCGAATGGGGTCCGCCGGACTTGGTGGCCATCTGTGCCATGGGGGCCATCCTGCTGCTGGGGCTGCTCCCGGCGATTGGCCATCCCGAGGCCGGCCAGCCGGGTCTGCTCAGCGTGTTCAGCAACGGCGCGCCCATCACCGTGGCCTGCATGTTCGTCCTAAGCGAGGGGCTGGAACGCAGCGGCGTCATCCAGCTCATGGGCCGCTTTTTCACCCGCATCGCTGGAAAAAGCGAACTACGTGTGATGGCGGTCATGATGACCATGGCCGCACTTCTGTCCGCCTTCATCAATAACACCGCCGTGGTGGTCGTCTTTCTACCCCTGGTGCTGGCCCACGCCCGCGCCACGGGCCTGAAGGCCTCGCGCCTCATGATTCCGCTTTCCTTTGCCTGCATCCTGGGCGGCACCTGCACGCTCACCGGCACCTCGACGAACCTCATCGCCGATGGCGTGGCACAGAAGCACGGCCAAGCGCCCTTCGGCATGTTCGAAGTGACTAAGCTGGGCCTCCTCTATGCTGTGGTCGGCTTCGGTTACATGCTGACCGTCGGCCGGAAACTCCTGCCGAAGCGCAGTTCCCTGGCCGAACTGCTGGAGCCCGATCAGCACCGCGACTTCCTTACCCAGTTCCAGGTGGAAAGCGGATCCCCGCTGATCGGCAAGCCGCTCACGGAAACCCTCATGAAGGAGATCCCCAACGTGCGGGTGCTGGAGGTGCGCCGCCGGGGCAAGACGCTGGAAGATCCCCTGGAGGAACTCGCGATCCGCGAGCGAGACCGCCTGCTGCTCACCGTGCATGGCGCCAGCTTTGGCGACCTGATGGAGACGGAGGGCATCCGCCTGCCCGGCCAGCGGCAGATGAACCTGAAAGAACTGGAAACCCGCGAGTTGAAGATGGTAGAGGGCATCGTGGGCCCCCAGTCCCGGCTGGTGGGCAAGAACCTCCAGGAGGCCGGACTGCGCCAGCGCTACGGCGTGCAGATTCTGGCCATCCACCGCCAGGGGGAGAACCTGCGGACCGGAATGGAAGACATCCGCCTGGCCTTTGGCGATACGTTGCTCATGGAAGGTCCGGAAGGCGGCATCCATCAGCTGGAACGCTCGCAGGATTTCATCATCATTACCGAGCCGCCTAAGTCCACGCCCAAGCCGCACCATGTCTGGCCCGCCATCGGCATCGTGGTGGCCTTTGTACTGGGCGCGTCCTTCGGGGTCCTGTCTATTCCCGCCCTGGCGATTCTGGCCGCGCTAGCCATGGTGCTGATCCGCGTGCTGACGCCCCAGCAGGCCTACGAATCCATCCAGTGGAACATCATCTTCCTCATCTTCGGCATGCTGGCTCTGGGCCTGGCGATGGAACAGACCGGCGCGGCCAGTCACCTGGTGAGCGGCATCATGTCCGTGTGCGATGGCTTCGCGCCTTTTGTCATTTTGTCCATCATCTACCTGCTGAGTTCCGTGCTGACGGAGATCATCAGCAACAATGCCGTGGCCGCGCTGCTCACGCCCATTGTCATTGGCGTGGCCGATTCCCTGGGGCTGGACGCGCGCCCTTTCATCGTGGCCATGATGTTCGGCTGCAGCGCCAGCTTCGCCACCCCCATCGGCTACCAGACGAATACCTATGTCTATGGCGCGGGGGGCTACCGCTTCACGGACTTCCCACGGGTGGGCGTGCCGCTGAATCTGATCCTCTGGCTCGTCGCCACGGTCCTCATCCCCCTCCCCTGGTTCTGGCCGCTGAAGTAGTTTTTCAGCCCTTTCCCCGCGCGCTCCAGCCCGGGTTTCGGAGTCGGGATTGTCACACTTCAGGTTTTGCCTTGCGGGGGCGTCTACTGCTCTTATCTCCAGCGAAGTTGTAGCGAATTTGATCCATCCCACCCTTCGACCAGCGTGTCATCCGAAGCCAGCCATTCTGAAAAGGTTTCCATCCTGGTCGTCGATGACGATACCCTGATGGCCGCCAGCCTGAAACAGGGCCTGGAGACCACGGGACGCTACCATGTCTATACCCTTAGTGAGGCTTCCTCGGTCATGGAAACCGCCCGGCGCATCCAGCCGGCGCTCATTCTGCTGGACCTGCTGCTCCCGGAATGCTCCAGCCTTCAGGTGCACAATCAGCTCGCCGCCGACCCGGAGGTGGCCGGCATCCCCGTCATTTTCCTGTCAGGCCTGGTGGAAGAGCCGCGTGGCATCTATCCCCTGCCCACCCGGAACGTCCAAGGCGTGGCCTCCATGAGCAAGCCGGTGAATCTCCACGCTCTCATCGGCGCCATCGAAGCCGAATTGCGCATCTCTTCCCGGGAACCGGCCGGCTCCACCGCGTGAGGGAAAAGGCCGCCCGCCGGGATATCTATTCCGCTTCCCCGCCCGGCCCCCGCTTCAGCGCCTGGGCAATGCGTTGGCGGCTCTCTTCCGGCATTGGGTTTTTCTTTCCGAAGTCTCCATATTCCGGCAGCTGATCGCAAAGGCGGCTCATGAACTTCAACTGCTTCCCATAGCGGCTGCAGCAGGTGCAGAGCAGACAATGAATCCGCACGGCCAGCCGCTGGAGCCAGGGCAGCTTTTCGTCCAGCCCCCGGGAGTGCAGTTCCTGGGTCTGGCGGCAGTTGGGAATCATTTTGTTCATCAATCGGGGCCGGATGTCGCTTCTTCGGGGAATGCAGGTTGTCTGCCAATCGCCACACGGGCGGGTTTCAGGTCTTTCCAAACCAGTTCCGGGTAAGGCACTCCCGCAATCCCTTCCGGGCACGGTGCATGATGACCCAATAATTGTTCTTTTGTATTCGTTTTTGTTTACAGATCTCTTCCGTGGAAAGCCCGTCTATCTCCCTGAGCTTAAATACTTCGCCAATGTCCGGTGGCAACTTTCCGATACAGGACATGAGCACTTCCCAAAATTCCCCGCTATGGGCCAGTTGATCAGGCCGCATGGCCCACGCGCCGATGCGGTGGTCCACAGTCACCCGTCCTTCATCATCAAATTCTCCCGGCTTTTCCGCCACCAATTCGTCCTCTGTAAAGACGAGGTTTTCGCGCGAAGCCTTTCTGACAAAATCCACGATCTTGTTGTGGAGAATGGTGGTCAGCCAGGTCTTCTCCGAACTGCGGCCCTGAAATTTCCCATACCCCTTCCAAGCCGCCAGCAGAGCTTCCTGCACCAGGTCTTCCGCGATCTGCCGGTCCCGGACGCGGAACATGGCGTAGGCGTAGAGGTGATCGCCAAAGTCGCGCAGCCAAGCCTCTGGCTTGGCGTCCGAGTTTGAAGGCGAGTCACCACCACTCTCCGGATTCGCGGACATTGCTTCCTACGAACCCGCACCGAACCCGATAAACCGCTCCCGGTCAATCGCGGGCTTTTTTCCCGGAGCGCTCTGCCCGCACCCCTTTCCTCACTCCCGGCTGCCGGGCGTGATCTTGAGGGTCAGTACCTCGTCGCCACGCTTCACCTTGATCTCCGTCTCTTCCCCCACTTTCAGGGTGCTGATGATGTTGGTGTAGTCGTAGATGTTAAGGATCTCCGTGCCGCCCAGGCCCACGATGACGTCTCCGCCCCGCACGCCCGCTTTGGCGGCTGGGCCGCCGTCGGCCACGCCGGAAAGCTTGACGCCTTCGACATCTCCCTGGGAATAATCCGGCACGGTGCCTAAGTAAGCCCGCAGGCTGCCAGAGGAGCCCCGTTGCTTCGGCGGGTCCACCTTCACATAGTCCGGGGCTTCGGGATCGCTCGCCAGACCACGCGCCACCAGCGCCATGAAACGGGCGATGTCCTCCGCGCCTTCGTAATTGATCTTGTCCGCCGTGTCCCGCGGGGTGTGGTAGTCCTCGTGCGCGCCGGTGAAGGCGCTCAAAATCGGCACCTGCCGCAGATAGAACGAAGTAGCGTCCGTGGGCAAGTAGGTGTCCTTCTGCGTCACGATGGAAAGGCCCACTGGCGCGTTCCGCCGCTCCACCACGCCGGGCCAGACGCTGCTGGAGCCCAGCCCCTGGAGGATGAGCTTTTCGGACAGACGGCCCACCATGTCCATGTTCAGGTAGGCGGCATACGCGCCACCCAGCGGGGCATTTTCGTCGCCTTTCAAATTCTTGGCTTCTTGACGCACAAAGTAAGACGAACCAATCAGGCCCAATTCCTCGCCGGACCAGGCGGCAAACAGTACGTCCCGCTTCAGCGTCAGCTTTCCGGCTTCCACCTGCGTGGCCAGGTACTGCGCCACTTCCATCATGGCCGCGACGCCGGAGGCATTGTCGTCCGCCCCGTAGTGAATCTGGTCCTTCTCGTCGTCCCGGGCCAGGGAACCTGGGCCCGCGTCCGGCCCCAGGTGATCGACATGTGCGCCGATGGCCAGATCCGGCCGATTCTGCGCTTCGGGATCTGCCGCTTTCAGACGCGCCAGCACATTGTGACCTGTGCGTTTCTCCTGCTGGATGTCCACCTTCGCGGACAGGGTGATGTCCCCCACGCTGAAGCCCGCCGCCATCTCGCCGCTGTCCAGTCCGGTTTGTAGCGTCTGCAGATCCTTACCCGCCGCATCGAGAATTTTTTGCGCCGTGGCTCGGGAAACGGAAATGGCTGGCAACCCGGAACTCGCCATGGAGGCATCGAAGGTCAGGTCCACCAGCTCGTCGTTCGCCCTGGAGTTCGGCCCGGTAACGAAGATAATTCCCTTCGCGCCGCGTTTGCGGGCTTCCATGGCTTTATACCTCAGGGCGGAAAAAGGACCGAACTGCCTGCGGCGTTCCCTGTCCACGTCCTCTGGGAAAAAGCGGAACACCATGACCCACTTGTCCGCCACATCCAGGTGGTAGTAGGAGGAATACATTTCCACTTTCTCGCCCTTGGCGTCGGTGGCCTCTTCGGGAATCTCGATGCCGTAGCCGGCAAACACCACACCGGTGGGATCCACCTCGCCAATTTCAGAGAAGGACAGCGGCCGCCACGCTTTGTCCGCTTCGAATTCGGTCTCATCCTCGCCCGTCTTCAGGGTCAGCCGGTTCTCTTTTCCCAAGTCCACGCCGGCGGTAAACTCGAACTCCTGGAAAAACGTACCCTCGTCCCCTGCCGGTTCCAGGCCGAGCGACCCGAAGTACTCGGCCACGTATTCCGTCGCCAGCTTCTCGCCCGGCGTCCCGGTCAGGCGGCCCTGTAACTTCTCCGAGGCCAGGTAGGCAATGTGCGCGCGCAGATCGTCAGCGGAAACGGCCGCGTCTGTCTCGCTCAATCCAGGGGCAACATCCGAGGTGGAACTTTCCCCGCTCAGGCCCAGCAGCGCCCGGGCGGCTTCGTGATTCCAGTCGCCAATGAATATCTGGGATTTTTTGTCTGAGGTGCGGTTGCTCGTCCAAGCCAGGTGTTTCCCGTCCGGCGAAAAAGCAGGCAACCCGTCAAACCCATCCGTGTGGGTCACCCGGACCGGTTCTTTCTCTCCCTTCGCATCCACCAGGTAGAGTTCGAAATTGGCAAAACCGTGCTTGTTGGTGGTGAAAATCAGGTACTCGCCGGAAGGATGGAAGTAGGGCGCCCAGGACATGGCGCCAATCTTGGTGAGCTGCTTCTCTTCCGTGCCATCCACATTCAT
This sequence comes from Verrucomicrobiia bacterium, assembly GCA_030427505.1. Classification (GTDB taxonomy): domain Bacteria; phylum Verrucomicrobiota; class Verrucomicrobiia; order Verrucomicrobiales; family DEV007; genus JAUICH01. The sequence goes on along the minus strand of JAUICH010000014.1, from coordinate 1,217 downwards.
GCTGAACACTTCGGCGGTGTCCCCTTCCCGGGAAAAGCGCCGCCAGCAGATCTTCGAACCGTCCGCGCTGAAGAACGGCCCCCCGTCATAGCCCGGCGTCTTGGTCAAGCGGCGCACATTACTGCCGTCGCTGTCCATGATGTAGAGATCCATCATGAAAGAAGGGTTCATGCTGAACCATTTCTCGTCTTCCTTGCTCAGCTCTTCCTCGCCGGTGTAGGCGTGCCGGTTGGAGGCAAAAGCCACCTTCGATCCATCTGGGGAATAACTGCCCTCCGCGTCGTAGCCCTTGGCGTCCGTCAGCTTCCGGTAGGTCTTCTTCTCCAAGTCATATTCGTAGATGTCGTAGAACGTGTCATAGTCCCACGAATAACGGCGCTCCTTACCCGCGGCGCGATCCGCCAGTTCCTCTTCCTGCTCTTTTAGAGCGTCCGGGTCATCCTGGGTGGAGGCAAAAAGCACCCGCTTTCCATCCGGATGAATCCAGGCGCAGGTCGTTTTCCCCTGGCCTGGAGAGACGCGCTCGGTGTCTCCGGTCTCCAGATCCATCAGGTAAATCTGGAAGAAGGGATTCTCCGGCTCGCGCTCGCTCTGAAAAATCATCTTCGTGCCGTCCGCGCTGAAGTAGCCCTCGCCGGCCCGCTTCCCTTCAAAGGTGAGCTGGCGCACCCCGTCCAGCAACAGGGCCTCCCGTTCGGCGGAGCTCTCCATCGCGGCACTTTCCGCGCTCTTCTCCTTCTCCTCTTCTTTCGCGAAAACGGCTGGGATCAGGCACCCGGCAAGCGCCAATCCAGCTAACAGAGGCAAATACAAATGTCTCAGGCCACCGCGCCAGGGGACCGCGATTCGGGAATGGTCTCTGCTCATGAGCATGCTAGGGGGAATATTTTCTTCTGATAGAAGAGCGCAGAAGGACGCCACAGTTGCCTAATTCATTACGGCGGAGGCGTCAAATATCGCCTCACCATCCTGATGGCGCATTCAGGGGGTAAGGGAGAAACGCTTCCCTCCCCTTCCCGTCTCTTTCAATCAGTCCCCGGGAGCCGGCCATGCTCCCGGGCTCTTCCCTCAACCGCAAAGGCGGCCCCTGGTGCACTGACCGCCTTAAAATGATGAGCGCTTGGTCTGAACAAAGAGCCGCTGGCGGCAGGGCGGGAACCGGTCTTTTTGGCTGGGGTCTTCGTTGCTCTTCAGTCAGTTATGATTCACATAGCCTC
>JAUICH010000045.1 GCA_030427505.1 Verrucomicrobiia bacterium | reverse complement strand
GTCTTCCCGTACGCCGTTCTTCACTTCGAACTCGCGGCACCAGCCCTTGATTTCGAGATCGTTGAAGATCTTGCCGATGACGCGGCGGAGGAGGCCTTTGAGGTTGGCGTTGTCCAGTTCCTGGAGGGAACGGATGGCGGTTTCCTTGTAGGTCTCCATCAGGAAGAGGCAGCGTTCGTCCGACTCCGTTTCGTGCGCGAGATGCCGGACACGATCCACCAGGGAAAGAGAGTCTTCGTCTGAGGTTGCCTCAGCTGCGTCCGCCGCCTGGCCGCTCCAGAGGGACTTCATGAAGGCTTTGTCTTCGTCCTTGGCGCGTTCGAAGGTGGTGGAAAGGAGAATGGAGGGGCGGAGTTTTTCCAGCACGTTTTCGCCGGCGTCCTCGCCCAGATCGTCCATGTCATCACGGATCTGGTAGGCGATGCCGAGGGCTTCGCTGAACTCGTGGAGCACGTCGCTCACTTCGTCGAGCTTGCCGGCGTAGGCGGCGCCAAGTTGCAGCGCCACTTCAAAGGCCGGGGCCGTTTTCTGGCGGAAGATTTCCAGCACCTGGGTGCTCTTGAGCGGCTCGGGATTCCGGGCCCAGATCAGCTCGGCGCCCTGACCGCGGCAAAGTTCGCGCTGGCCGGTGGAGGCGGCGAGAACCATTTCCGTTTTCTGACGGTCGCTCACCTGGCATTCGCCGATGAGGCGGTAGCCTTCGCCGATGAGCAGGTCGCCCGCGTTCAGAGCCACGGGAATTCCGTGCTCAGCATGAAGCGTAGGCTGATCGTAGCGGCCGAAGTCTTCGTCCTCGATGTCGTCGTGAATGAGGGAGGCCTTGTGGAAGCACTCCACCGCGAGGGCGGCTTTCTTGATGTCATCCGGGATGGGCGCTTCGCGGTCTTCGCGCAGGGCCTGGTAGGCGGCCACGGTCAGGAAGGGGCGCCAGCGTTTGCCATCGCGCGCCAGCCACTCGCGGGCCAGTTTTTCGGATTCGCCCGCGGCGGGGCCCATGATGGCATCGATAGACTCCGGGGTAAACCAGGTCCGCACGTCGTCGTGCAGGGCGTTCAGGTTCAGGCGGCGCGTCTTATCTTCGCTGGTCAGGTGAATGTAATCCCAGACCCAGTCGATATCCACGGTCGTGTTAATGCAGTCGTCCTGCAGCAGGGGCACGGCGATGGAGGGAATGGCGGCGGCTTCCACGTAGGGGAAGGTGCGCTCCAGCACCGGCAGACAGGAGATGCCCACGATGGCTTCGATCTGCCCGGTCTGGATGAGGGACATGACCACGGCGGAACCTTCCGCGACCAGCACGGCGTAGCCGAGGCGCTCGGCCTCGTTCTGGAAATCCTGAATGGTGCACAGGCCGCACTGCTTGCAGAGCAGGCCGAACTCGTCGAAAGGCGCGGGGCATTTGTCCTCCACCCGCAGGCACTTCGGCATGAGCAACAGGCGCCGCTCGTAGGGGATGGTGGCCATGGTCTCCCGCCACATCTCGTTGTTCAGGCAGACGGCGGTGTAGTGCAGGTAGATGTCGTCGAAACCGGTCTCCGCCAGGATCTTCCGGGCATGCACCTCCAGTTCGTCCTGCGGCATGGGCGGGACGGGGTTTTCGTGCTCGACGTAATGGCGAATGGACTGGAGCAGCGCGTCGCGCTCGAGCTTGGTTTGCGGAATGTTCTTCTTCGGCGGCCGGAAACGCATGGTGGTGACCGGAACCGAAGCAGGAAGGGTGACAGTCTGGATGGGCGAGGAAGAAGCAGTAGCAGACATAGGTCTCGGGAGAGTCGCGTTTTCGGGACAATACCTTAACCCAAAACTCTCTTGGGAGGGGAAAGTTCCGGGGGGTATTGAGAACCTTTCTCAGCACGGTGACCGAAAACCAGCCCGGTGCAAGGAAAAGCGGAGCACGCGAAGGCGCGGTAGAGGCTCCGGACGCCTTTCTGTTAGATGATTGCCTTTTTGGGCAACTAATTCGATTTCGCCGCGGAGGCCTGCCGGGCGGCTTCCGCCTTGGCGGCGGCATCCTTGGCCTTGCGCAGGATCTCCTCCTGGCTGGGCAGATTCGTCAAATCCAGCTCGGCCAGCACCTCCTGGGGGATGATGCCGTCCTTCTGCAGCTTGTTCAGGCAGCGCTTGCGCTCGTTGAGCGCTTTGTCAGGGCTGCGTTCCTTGGAAAAGCGGGACTTGGCGGCTTCGCTGCGGTCGCGAAGTTTGGAGTAAATATCGCCGCCGAGCAGGGCGGAGATGTCCACCTTCATCTTTTCCCGCTGCACGTCCTTGTCGCTGACGGGCTCGCCATTGATGGGGCCGCTGGCGTACTTGGGGAACATGATGGCTACTTCCGGGCAGACCCGGGAGCAGGCGGGGCAGTTTGTCTTACAGTTGTCCTGGTTCTGGACCTGGATGCGGTGATCGCCATCGACTCCGTAAACGTCGAAGAGGCAGAAGCTCAGGCACTGCATGCAGTTCGTGCAGCGGTCGTAGTCGATGACCGGGAACCAGGGCTTCCACTTGCCGGGCTGATTCATCGGCGTGTCGTCGCGGTAGCTTTCCACGAGGCTCAGCACCGCTTCCGCGTCCAGGCCGCCGATGTCCTTGGTTGCGATTCTTACCGACCCCGCGGCGTCTTCCAGTTCCGGCGCGCGGCCTCCGAAGTCGCCCAAGACCAGCAGGTGGTCCTGCGCCTGGCCGGATGTTTTTGCGCCATTCCCCAGGGCGGACACCCGGCGGACGGCATAGCCTTTGTCCAGCAGGGCGGCGAACACGCTAAGGCGCGACTCAGCCGCGAGGCTCTGACTGCCGTCGCCTTCATAGAGGACGACCTGGAAAGGGGAGGCTTCGTTGTGAACCATGGTCTCGGTACCGGGAACGTTTCACCCTGAGGGCGGATTGGTCAAACTTCCAGCCGCATTCCCGGCGCGATCCCGGGGCGGAATGGCTTGACCCCTGGGTGGAAAAGGTGGTTTGAAAACAGCATGAACCCCCCATGCCGGCGCGGCCGGATTTCTCGTCTTTGCCGGAGGCGTGCCTTGGCGCGTGCCGTGTTCCTGCTGGCTCTCAGTCTGCCGGTCCTTCAGAGCCTCTCATTCGCGGCGGAGGAAGGGAAAGAAGAAACGGTCCGGACGGACCTTCTCATCGTCGGCGGGACGGAGTCCGGCTGGGCGGCGGCGATCCAGGCGGCCCGGCAAGGGGTGGAGTCCATCGCCATCGTACACGACGGTACCTGGCTGGGCGGGCAGTACACGGAACAGTCGCTGGTCTGCGTGGATGAGAACAAGGGCGTGGGCAAGGAAGGCTGGGGGGTTGATTGGCACCCCATGAAGCGGTCCTTTTACCGGTCCGGATTGTTCAAGGAACTGATGGACGGGATCGAGGCGGTGAACACGGAGAAGTATGGCTCTCCGATGCCGGGCAAGCCGTTCCACGGTCCCAGCACTTTCCGTCCGGCGGAGGCGGAAGCGGTGTTTCGGAAGCTCTTGCAGCCTTATATCGACTCCGGGCAGGTGAGGGTTTTCTGGAACCGCTACCCTTTGAGCGCGGAAGTGGAAGACCCCAAGAGCGATCACCCGAAGCTGACGGGCCTCCACTTCGCGCCGGTGGAACAGATGAATCCCAAGACCGCGAAGGCGGATCTACACGTCACGGCGCGGATGACCATCGACGCCAGCGACTGGGGCGAAGCGATCCAGGTTTCCGGCGCGGCCTACGAATGCGGCCCGGACCCGAAGACCCGCTACGGCGAACCGAGCGCGCCGGCAGACCTCAGCGAAAATCCGCCCAACGAAATGAACCCCATCACCTGGGCCATGGTGGTGGCGGAGAGCGATGGCGACACCCCCATCCCGGAACCGGCGAACTATGACGTGCGCAACTACGTGCGTGTTTCGAAGCTCAGCACCCGTCTGGCCAAGGGCCTGACCTGGGACCGCGAAACGAAAGTGGGCAGCATTCTCCACTGGCCGCCGGATGGGGAGGCTTCGGCCCGGCAGTTGTCCGTCTTTTCCGTGCGGCGGATCGTGGATGGCTACAGCAGCAAGGATGGGAAGACCAGCATCCTGCTGAACTACATGAACGGCCAGGACTACCCGCTGGAACGTCTGCCCCTGCGTGTGGTGGAGGCCCTGGAAGCCACGGAGCCGGGCGCTTCGGAAAAGAACATCGTCGAAATGACGCGGGAGCAGCGGCAGATCGTTTACGAAGACGCCAAACGTCATGCCCTGGGTGTGTTCCACCATCTCCAGACTTTCGTGCACGAGCACGCGGACCAGAAGGAGAACAGCTTCCGGCATTTTCACCTGAGCACGGAATTCGGCACGCCGGACAACCTGCCGCCGAAGCCCTACATCCGCGAAGCGTTGCGCCTGAAGGCGCTCTACATGATGCGGGAGCAGGATGGCCGGAATCGCGACGCGGAGACGAAGACCGGCGCGCGGGAACGGTTCTCCTACGTGATGTATCCGGACGGGCTATTCGCCTGGCAGTTTCACTACGATTTCCACCGCACCGGGCGGACCTACCTGACGGATGAAGGCGCGGCGGGCCCGTGGATCGATTACGAAAAACCGGGCCGCCACACCCGCTACGTCAGTGACCGCTCTGTCTTTCCCCTCCGCAGTTTGATTCCCGAAAAGATGGAAGGTCTGCTGGGCGCGCAGAAAAACGTGGGCTACTCCAGCATCGTGAGCGCGGCCATCCGCCTGCATGACCAGTGCGTGCACATCGGTCAGGCCGCGGGAGCGACGGCGGCGGTATGTTTGAAAGAAGACATCGCGCCGTGGGAGATCGTCTATGGGGAGGAACCGCTCTTGGAAAAAGTGCGGGACGGTCTTTGCCAGGAAGGCGGCGAAGGCGTGCCCTTGCAGATCTGGCCCTTCCGGGACCTGGACCCGGCGCATCCCGCCTTTGTCGCGGTGAACCGGCTGGCGGCGCGGGGACTCTTGCCGTTAGGCGAACGGGAGGTGGATTTCCGGCCGGATGAGAAAGCAGACCCGGCGTGGGTGGCGAAGGTTGCGGAGAAGGCTTTGGGGTCTGTGAACCCGGAAAGTGTAAAACCCCTGGCGCCGGAAGCCGAAACCACCCGGGGAGAAGTGGCGATGAAAGTCTGGAGCGCCCGGAAAGCCCTCGATCAGGCGGAGCGGCCTCAATCCGCACCGCACCGGAGTTCGGAGTTTGACGCGGATGGCGACAGCATCCCGGACCGGATGGACGCCTTTCTGTTTACCGCCAATCAACCCATCGTCTGGCGGGTGGACCCGCCCCCTGCGGCAGGCCCGGCGGAGGACGGCCTGCTGGACAGCGACGCCAGCGCCAGCGGCCGGCGGTTTAATTTCAGTCAGCAGAGCGGAAAAGACAGCGGCCTGTTCGAGACCGATTCGGGTCAGCCCTTTGATCCTCTTCGTGGCCATGGCTGGCGCCGGGACCTAAGCCGGGACAGCTTCCGCAAACGTGGCGCCGTGCCTGAAGACTATCGCGATTCCTTTGTCTTCACCCGCCGGCAGGATACCTGGGAGTGCCAGGTGGCGGATGGAGCCTACCGGGTGACGGTTTGCGTGGGCGACTCCAGCCACGAACAGGCCAACCAGAATGTCACTGTGGAGGGCATGCCGCTGGTTCAAAACGTGTCGACTCAGGCGGGCCGGTTCCGGGAGGCTTCGTCCGAAGTGACAGTGAAAGACGGCAAACTTACCGTCACCATTGGCCGCCCGGAAGGCGAAGCGAATACTTGCCTAAACTGGTTATTTTTTGAGAGAGTAGAACCGTGATCTCCCTCGCCCCCAGGACGGTCGCTGAATTGGATGACCTGGTGACCCGGCCATCCGACGGCGTGTTGTGCGCCCTGGAAGCCAGCCAGGGAGACATTGCCGTGCTCGGCGCGGGCGGAAAGATGGGGCTGCATCTTTGCCTGATGCTGAAGCGGGCGCTGAAGGCCCTGGGCGCGGTGGATCGCCGGTTGCTGGCGGTGTCGCGTTTTGAAGCAGCGGACAAGCGGAAAGAGTTCGCGGGCTACGACCTGGAGATGATTTCCGCAGACCTGAGCGAACCGGAAGCGGTCAATGCCTTGCCCCAGGTGGAGAACGTGTTTTTCCTGGCGGGCATCAAGTTTGGCACGGCGGAAGATCCCGCCCTGCTGAAACGGCTGAACGAAGACCTGCCCGCGCTGGTGGCGGAACGCTTCGCGCCGTCACGCATCGTGGCGCTTTCCACGGGCTGCGTTTATCCCTACGTGAGTCCGGAGACCGGGGGCTGCACCGAGGACGACGCGACGGGCCCCGTGGGCGACTACGCGCAGTCCTGCCTGGGGCGGGAGCGGGCCTTTGTGGCGGCGGCGGAACGCCTGGGCACCCGTAGCGCCCTCATTCGGCTGAACTATGCGGTGGACCTTCGCTACGGCGTGCTGGTGGACCTGGCGCAGAAAGTCCTGACTGGCGAACCGGTGGACGTCTCGACTGGTTACCTGAATTTCATCTGGCAGGGCGATGCCCTGGCCCACACCATCCAGGCCCTGGGCCGGGCCTCGGCGCCGCCCTATGTCCTGAACGTCACCGGCCCGGGAGTCCACCGGGTGCGCGAACTGGCGGAGCGGTTTGGCAAACGGTTTGGAAAGCCGGTCACCTTCACTGGCGAAGAAGCGCCCACCGCGTGGCTGAACAATGCCAGCCGGGCGCATGGGCTATTCGGCCCGCCGGAAGTTTCCAACGACGATCTCTTGGACATGGTGGCGGACTGGGTGGAGCAGGGGGGAGCCACGCTGGGCAAACCGACGCATTTCGAACGCCGCGATGGAAATTTCTGAACCCGCCTCCGCGCCATGGCGCCAGCGCTTGGGGGAGGGGCAGGTCATTCCAGCCCTGCCGCTCATGCTGGACTCCACCGGAGAGTGGTCCCAGGACCACCAGCGGGCGGTCATCCGTTACTACATGGACGCCGGAGCGGGCGGCCTGGCCGTGGGGGTTCATTCCACGCAGTTCGAAATCCGGCGGCCGGAGCATGGACTTTTTGAGCCCGTCCTGAGACTGGCGGCGGAAACGATGGAGACCTGGCCCTCGGAAATGGGGGAGGGATTCATCCGCATCGCGGGCATTTGCGGGCGCACCTCCCAGGCCACGAAGGAAGCGGCCCTGGCGAAGGAGTTGGGCTATCACGCCGGACTGGTCAGCGTGGCCGCGTTTCAAGAAGACGCGGAGCGGGAGATCGTGGAGCATTGCCGGGACGTGTCCCAGGTCCTGCCGGTTATCGGGTTCTACCTTCAGCCCGCCGTGGGCGGCCGGGTGCTGGGCTATGCGTTTTGGCGGGAGTTTTTCGAGATCGAATCCGTCGTGGCGGTCAAGATGGCGCCCTTCAATCGCTACCAGACCTGGGACGTGGTCCGGGCGCTGATCGACTCAGGCCGGGAGGACGTGGCGCTTTACACCGGAAACGATGACAACATCATCGTGGATCTGCTGACGCCCTTCACCCACGCGGGGCAGACCCGCTGGATCGCGGGTGGTTTGTTAGGGCAGTGGGGCGTCTGGACTCAGCGGGCCGCGGAGATGCTGAAGGAGATCAAAGCGGTGCGCGGTCAGGCTAATCAAAATGGCGGGATCGATCCCATTTGGCTGGAGCGGAACATGCAGCTCACGGACGCCAATGCCGCCGTGTTCGACGCGGCGCACGGCTTCGCCGGGTGCATTCCCGGCATCCTGGAAGTGCTGCGCCGCCAGGGGCTGGCCCCGTCCGTCCGCTGCCTGAATCCGGAGGAAAAGTTGTCGCTGGGTCAATCCGCCGAACTCGATCGCGTGACACAGGCGTATCCCTGGTTGGTGGACGATGCGTTTGTGAAAGAGCATTTGTCCCAGTGGCTGGCACCGGCGGAGCGTCAGCCTTCTTACGCCCAAACCGAAAGCTCATGAAACCAGCCGGACTCGCCGTTCTTTTTGCGTTGCTGGTCTTTTCCCAGGCGCCTGTCCTTGGCGCGGCGGCGGGCGAGTTGACCCGGACGGCGGAGATCGATGCCCTGACCGGCGGCGCCCGGGCCGTGGCGGTGACGCGCGGCGTTCTGGTTCACACCACCCAACTGACCTCCGATCTTTCCGGAGCGGCTGGTCTTCACGAGGTGCTTGATAAGCTAAGATCCCTGGCGGGCGGCAACGACGGGCTGCGCCAGACTATCAAGCTGAATCTTTACCTGGCTGATCCCGCGGACATGGGCGTGGTGAAAAAGCTGGTGGCGGAATATTGGCCAGAGGAAGGCGTCCGCCCCGCCATCACCGTTCTGCCAGGAGCGCTGCCCGAAAACAAGGCCGTCGCCTGCGACGCGGTGTACACCGGCGGCGTGGAAGTCCGCAGGGGCAACGCGAAGAGCCGCGAAATCCGGCCCGCGCCGCCGAAACGGGAAATCCTCTATGTCTCCGGCCGCGCCGCGAGCGGCGAACTGGGCGAGGCCGCGAGCGGCACCATGCGGGAACTCTTTTCCGTGCTGGAGCATTGCGGCAGTTCGCCTTCCCAAGTGATTCAGGTGAAAGCCTTTCTCCAGCCGGTGGAGCGGGCCCAGGAATTGATCGATGCCATCAAGGCGAGCTTTGGCGAAGCCCCGGTACCTCCGCTGGTCTGCGTGGAATGGACCTCGCCCTCGCGTGCCACCGAAATCGAACTCATCGCCACCGGCCCACGGAACGGAGGGAATGCTGATTCCACGGAGACGGTGAGCTATGAAACGCCACCGGGAGACAAACCGTCTCCGGTCTACAGCCGGGTGGCGCTGGTGCGGGGTGGAACGCTCATCTACACGTCCGGACTGGCCATGGCGGACGAGGATCAGGTTCAGGCAGCCGGTTTCGGAGACGCTCAGGTCCGGAGCGTTTTTGCTCAGTTGAAAGGACTGACGGAATCCCTCGGCTCGGACTCGCGGCATCTGGCGAAGGCGACTTACTACGTGTCCGATGAGGAAGTTTCGAAAGCGCTGAACGACTTGCGGCCCCAGTTCTATGATCCCGAGCGGCCGCCCGCCGCGTCCAAGGTTTCCGTTCGCGACTTGGGCCAGGGAAACAAGACGCTGTTGATAGATATGATTGCCGTGGGAGCGGGGGAGTAGCGCGAGAGAAGGCCGCTGATCGGCGGCCCGGTTCCCTGTCTGCCACGCGCCCGGAGGGTGAGAATACAGTAAGCGCCCGTGCGGGCGAACGCTTTTGGAGACGGAACAGGGGTCGCTCCGCGAATGAGTCCAGACGCTCTTGGGACTTCAAACTCGCGGATATTCCCCGGAATTCTGGCGATTCTCTCAATTTGAGAACTTAAATAGTCCCGTTTTCTAAATTTTTCTCAGATACGCGTCGCGGGCCCCAATAAAGGGTAAAAATTTGGAAAAAGCATTGCGTTTATCTTAATAATTTAGTATTCTTTAATATCGTAACTATTAAGATATCGTCTTCTCATGAAAAACCTGTCCATTCCAGCCGTCTCCCTGCTCCTCTTGCTGGCGGCCACTCCCGCCTGGTCGCAGTGGGAAGAGTCCGCCGCCAGCGGCTATCGCTCGGCGGGACTTTTCGGTGAGTCCGCTTTCTCCTACGGTTTTGTTGACCTGGATTACCGCTTTTTCTCTTTCGAGGATGAAGAGATCGATGACTCCAGCGGATTTGCCGGAGCCGTTTCCGTCCCGATCGTGGATTCCTTCTACATCGCCGGGTCGCTGTCCGTGACCGGCACGGAGACTGAAGACGGCGAAGACTTGGACTATCTGGACTGGGCCATCGGTCCCGGTGTGGGTCTGCCGATCGGTTACGGATTCGACTTTGTCATCGATGGCGGTCTGGCTCGTCAGAAACTGGAAGCCGACGCTTTCGAAGATCCGATCGACGGCTACGGCTGGTATATTTCTCCCGGAGTGCGCGTCGGGATCAGCGACATGTTCGAACTGAATGGCGGTCTCACCCTAATGAACATTGAAGATCGCGACGCCGATCTGGGTCTGGACTTTAAAGCACTGCTGCGCCTGACGCCGAATGTCAGCCTCAGCGGCACGGCTACGTTTTACGAGGAGCTCAACGAATACGGTTTGGGCGTTCGCCTCAGTTTCTGATGCTAGTAGTAGTGAGCGGTTCGACATTTTTTCTGTGTTGAGTCGACTGATTACTCCTGAGTTGAGGGAGTAGCCGCGGTCCCGGGTATTGGCAGGTTCCTGGGCCGCGGCTCGTCGATTTTTAGAAAGGGTTGTCTCTGAATAGAGGCGACCCTTTTTCGTTTCCCAGACTCGCGTGATTGCGTTCCCGGGAGGGGTTGCGCTGATTGGTCCGTCTTTCATAGAGTGGCGGCATGACGAAGAACCCCCCGTTCTCTCCGCTGCTGGTGTGGTGCTTGCCGCTCTTGTTATTGCTGGCGCTTTTGGCGCCCAGCCTTTCCGAAGAGGCGGCGGCTGATGAAAAGACTAACTTCCTGATCGTCCTTTGCGACGACCTGGGCTACGGCGACATTGGCTGTTATGGGAACGAGATCATCCACACGCCAAACGTGGATGCGTTCGCGGAGGAAGGCCTGCGTTTCACCGACTGCTACGCGGCGGCGGCGAACTGTTCCCCGGCCCGCACCGGTCTGATGACGGGGCGCAACCCTTGGCGGGTGGGCATTCACAACTGGATCCCCTTTATGTCGCCCATGCATGTTCGGGCGGAGGAAATTACCGTGGCCACGCTCTTACGGGACGCGGGCTACAGCACCTGTCATTCCGGGAAGTGGCACCTGAACGGAATGTTTAACCTGCCCGGACAACCTCAGCCGGGAGATCATGGTTTCGATCACTGGTTTTCCGCGCAGAACAACGCTCTGCCCAACCACCACAACCCGTACAACTTTGTTCGCGACGGCATCCCCGTGGGACCGCTGGAGGGGTATTCCGCGGATCTCGTCGGTGGGGAAGCCATGGAGTGGCTGGAAAACGGCCGGGACCAAGAGAAGCCGTTCTTCCTGTTTGTCTGTTTTCAGGAACCGCACGAGCCCATCGCCACGGCGGAGAAATACACGAAGCTTTACTCCGAGTTTCAAGACCCCAGCCAGCGGGCGCACCACGGCAACATTACCCAGATGGACGCCGCCTTTGGTGAGTTGATGAAGAAGCTGGACGACCTGGGTCTGCGGGAGAACACGCTGGTTTTCTTCACGAGCGATAATGGACCCGCCATCACCGGGAAACATCCCTACGGCCAGACCGGACCGCTCCGCGCGAAAAAGGGGGAAATGTACGAGGGCGGCATTCGCGTGCCCGGCATCCTCCGCTGGCCGGGGCACACCGAGCCGGGCACCGTCAGTGGAGAACCCATTTGCGGCGTGGATATCCTGCCCACCTTTTGTGAGATCGCTGGGGTCCAGGCGCCTCAAGACCGGAAGATTGACGGGACCAGCCTACTGCCCGTGCTGGAAGGAAAGCACATCGAGCGCAAGACCCCGCTCTACTGGCACTTCCTTCGCGCCCGGAGTGAGGTGAAGGTGTGCCTGCGCGAAGGCGACTGGAAGATTCTCGCCCGGATCGACCGCGAAGATCTTCCGCCCAGTGGGAACATCACCGCGGAAGAAAGCCGGATCTACAAGACGGCGGAGCTTACCGGCTTCGAGCTCTACAACCTGAAAGAAGACATCGGCGAAGAGAAGGATCTCAAAGACGAAGAGACCGCCCGCTTCGAGGGCATGAAAGAAGAGCTAGTCCGCATGTACCACGAGGTCCGCGAAGAGAGTCCCACCTGGCCGGAGTGGGAGTGGCTCCGCTATGAAGGCAAACGCATCGAGTGGCCGGACTACAAGCCGCTCATCAAACCGCCGAAGTGAGGGAGTGCGGAGACTATGAGACAATCAGACTTTCAGACAATGAAAGAAGCCCTCATTTGAACGCTCAAGCGTGGTGCCCAAGACTATTGTCCCGGCTCGATAAGAATTAAAAAATGAGTGGGCGAGTGGCCTTGGCGCTCCTATCCACTGTCTCCTGTTATCGATCTCGCCGGCAGGCTTTCATTGTCTGAAAGTCTGATTGTCTCATTCTCAGGCACTCAATCACCCCGCCCGGCGAGCTTCTCCCAGGACCAGGCCGTCCTCGACTTCCGGCTTAGGTTCCAGGGCTTTCCAGGCTTCGATGAAGCGTTCTTCCGTGTCCGCGAAGAGGGGCGACACTTCGAAGATCACTTCGGGCAGGCCGGTGTCGTCCGTTTCCAAGGGAATTTCCGCCGCTTTGCACCACCGGGCCCACTGGCGGCGTTGGCCGGCTTGGCTGGTGGCCAGGGAGTCCGCGCCTTCCGCGTTTTTCACGGGGCTGAATTCGTCCGCCCGTTTGGTTTCGATGACCAGTGGGTTCTGGGCAAAGGGCAGGGCGTCGAAAACGAACATCTCGAACTTGATGCCGTTGGGCTCCGTGGGTTCCACGGGGTTCCCTGCTTCGTCGATGGTGGGGACTTTTTTGCGGGCCAGGTGGAAGGGCAGGCGGAAGGCTTCGTCTTTGCCGCCGCCGACGCGCGCGACGAAGTCCCGGTCGAAAAGATGAATCGCGATGCTTCCGGCCCGGAAACGGAGTTCGCCGTTTTCGTCCGTTTCCTCCGCCAAATCGGCGGGCAGGTCGCTGTATTCCACGACCTGAGTTTTGCCGCCACGCACGCAGAAGACGCCCACCTTTTCTCCGGCGGAGGTTTTCGGAACGGTCTTACTGGAAAGCTCGGATTCGTCGAGCAGGTGAAAACCGATGAAGGCGGGATCGATACAGGCGACGAGCGGATTGTCCACCTGGAAGTAGCTGATGACGTCGATGCCTTGGGTTTCCATCTCCGCGATGGCTCCCGAGCGCACCAGGGCGCGGAGGGAACCGCCATGACCGTCCGGGCTCAGAGCAATCTGAGAGGGACTGGCCATCAGGATCTTGCCATCGAAGTCCACCGCCGGCATGAGGCCCTGGGAGAAGAAACGCACCCGTTCCGGCGCCAGGCCGAAGAAGCCGTTCTCTTCAAAGAAGGCCGTCGTGGCGGCGTGGTTGATGTCCGAGGTCATGATGTACCAGGGAATCGCTTTCCCATACCGCTCGGACGCGGCCCGGATCTTTTCGGCGAAGACCTGGAAGAGAGGCGCGTTTCGCACTGGGGTGGTGGGATAGGCGCCCTTGGGGCCGTCGAAACCCAGCCGGGTGCCCTGGCCGCCCGCCACGGTGAAGGCCGCGACGCGCCCGGCACGAAGCGCGGCTTCGCCGGCTTCCTCCGCCTGGATCCAGGCGGCTTTGTCGCCACCGTGTTCCGGCACCGGCCGGTAAGACGCGGGTTCCAGATCGCTGAAATCTTCCGCCTGGTGTTCCGAGCCCTGGATCTCCGTCTCGATCAACCGGGATAGTTCGGCGAGGTCGATTCCCGCGGCCTGCCGGGTCAGCGAGTCCTGTTGATCGGAAGGCAGAGTGTCAAAAAAACGGAATACATGGCCTTGGCCGGCCTCTTCGAAGGAGTGACGGGGATGAATCATGGGAGCTGAAGGCACGTATTTTCCGTGCGAGCGTTAATGCCGCAAGGGAAAGTCTACCTCTTGGGGATAATCAAGTTTCAATACGTCTGAAAGGTAACGCTTTGGTTACATGACCTTCACTTTCCACCCGCCAGCTCCACGGACCGGTCGCGGGCGGCTTTGACGGCTTCCCGGACAATGCGGTCCAAGCCGTTCGCTTTGAAAGATTCCAGCGCGGCGAAGGTGGTGCCGTTCGGGCTGGTGACGTTTTTCCGCAGGGTGGCGGGAGATTCACCGGTGCGCAGGAGTAACTCCGCCGCGCCCGCCACCGTGTGAGTGGCCAGCGCCAGGGAGGTTTCTTCATCCAGACCCACGTCCACGGCGCCCGCGACGAGAGACTCGATCATGGCAAAGACATAAGCAGGCCCGCTCCCGCTCAGGGCGGTGACGGCGTCCAGGAGGTTCTCCGGCACCTGAGTGACGTAGCCCACGGAGCCCAGGAGATGCTCGGCCAGTTCCGCGTCGTGATGCGTCGCCCGGCTGCCCAGGGAGTAGGCGGATGCGCCTTTCCCGACCAGGGCGGGGGTGTTCGGCATGACCCGGATGACACGGTGCCGGTTCTGCACGGCCTCTTCGATAGTGGCGATGCGGATGCCGGCGGCGATGGAGATGAAAAGCCGTTCGTCCGCCTCGCCCGTTTCGCGGAGCATTTCGCTGAATCCCTGAGGCTTAACGCATAGCAGCACGACGTCCGCGTTTTCCACCACGGCGGCGTTGGAGCCGGCGGCTTCTACCCCCAGATCCGAGGTGACGGCTTCCACGGCGGCTTCGTAGGCATCGTGAACGTAAGTATCCGAAGGGCGGCTCAGCCCCGCCCGCAAGATGCCTTCCATGAGGGCGCGCCCCATTTTTCCCGTGCCGATGACTCCCAGTTTCATGCTCATTCTGGGGGGAGAATGGCGCGAAATCGCCGGGCGCTCCAGTGGGAATCCGGGAATTGGAGGATTTTAATTAGAATAATTCTTGATATTACTTTCTGGGTGCATACTCGTACAGAGCAGGAGGCTTTTACCCCATGGTGGAAAAATTCAAAGAACCCCAGGACTCTCAAACCGCCGAAGTCGACTTCGGAGATTTCCGCATGACCAAGCAGCGCCGGGCTGTTTTTGACGTATTGCACGCGGAGCGGGACCACCCGACGGCATCGGAAGTTTACATCCGCGCCAAGGAACAGATGCCCAGCATCTCCCTGGCCACGGTTTACAACTGCCTGGAAACGCTGACTCAGGCGGGCCTGGTGAAGCAGGTGAACGTGGACCGGGAAGCGTCCCGCTACTGTCCGAACCTGAAGCCGCACGCGCACTTTTTCTGTTCCCACTGCCAGGAGGTTTACGACGTGGATCTCCGGCCCTCCGCCGACGCGGTGGAGCCGTGGGCGCTTCCGGAGGGCTCGATCGTGGAGCATGTGGAAGTCGCGATGAAAGGCTGCTGTCCCAATTGCCGCGGCGCCGGAACCAAGGCGAATGCCTGAGAACGAAACTGTATTTTTAGACCCGGCGCCGGTCTCCGGGAGATCCTCCGCGGGCGAGGCGGCGCGAAAATTTTAGAAGCTGTTTGTGTAGAAAATCCAAGATGAGTTCGCTGAAAATCGATAACCTGACTGTCAACGTTGAAGGCCAGCAGATCCTCAAAGGCCTGACCCTGGAAATTCCCAAGGGAGAGGTCCACGCCATCATGGGGCCGAACGGTTCTGGAAAGAGCACCCTGGCCAAGGTTCTGGCCGGCAATGAAGAGTATGAAGTGACTGGCGGCTCCGTGACGATGGACGGTCAGGATCTCCTGGACCTGGAGGTGGACGAACGGTCCCGCGCCGGACTCTTCCTGGCCTTCCAGTATCCCTACGAAATTCCAGGGGTGAGCAACGCGAACTTCCTCCGCGCCGCGAGGCAGGCCCGTCTGCCGAAGGGCGAGGAGATCGACGCCGTGGCCTTTTACAAGAGCCTCTACGCAAAAATGGACGAGCTGGAGATGGACCGTTCCTTCACCGGCCGTTCGGTGAACGAAGGTTTCTCCGGTGGTGAGAAGAAGCGGAACGAAATCCTCCAGATGATGATTCTGGAGCCGTCCTATGCCGTGCTGGATGAAACGGACAGCGGCCTGGACATCGACGCGCTGAAGATTGTCGCCAAAGGCGTGAACTCCATGCGCTCGCCCGAGCGCGGCTTCCTCGTCATCACGCACTACCAGCGGCTGCTGGACTACATCGTGCCGGACGTGGTGCATGTGATGCATGACGGCCGCATCGTCCACACCGGCGGAAAGGAACTGGCCCTGGAACTGGAAGAGAAGGGGTACGACTGGGTGAAGGAAGAGCTGGCCGAAGCCGTGCCCGCCTGAGCCTTCCCCGGAATCGAACCAAACGAAGACTTTAACTGATTTTATAAGCCATGCCTCAACACGACGAAGCAACTTTGGAGGCCGTCAGTATTGACCAGAGCAGTGGCGACTTTCGCTACCCTGAGCAATACACGCACGATGCCGGCTTTGGTCTGACCGAAAAGACCATCGACTACATCTGCGATGTAAAGAACGACCCGGACTGGGTGCGCGATTTCCGCCACCGGGCCCTGGACGTCTTCCGTAAAAAGCCGATGCCCACCCATTGGGCGAGCAAGGACCTGGAGAACATCCACTTCGACAACATCCGCTACTATCTGTCCAAAGGACAGCGGTCCACCCGTAGCTGGGACGAAGTGCCGGACGACGTGAAGCAGACTTTCGAACGGCTGGGCATTCCGGAGAAGGAACGGAAGTACCTCGCTGGAGTGGAGGCTCAGTTCGACAGCGAGGCGGCCTACTCAAATGTTAAGCAGGAGATCGAGAAGGACGGCGTCATCTTCGTGAACAGCACGGAAGGGCTGAAGGAACACGCGGACATCTTCCGCCGCTGGTTCGGAAAAGTCATTCCCACTTCCGACAACAAGTTTTCCGCCCTGAACAGCGCCGTTTTCAGCGGCGGCAGCTTTATCTACGTGCCTCCGGGCGTGAAGGTGCGGCACCCGCTACAGGCCTACTTCCGCATCAACGCGGAGCAGTTCGGCCAGTTCGAGCGCACCCTCATCATCGTGGATGAAGGGGCGGAGGTCACCTACATGGAAGGCTGCACCGCGCCGAAGTTCGAGACCGCCACGCTGCACAGCGCGGTGGTGGAACTGGTGGCCATGCCGCATGCGAAAATCCAGTACATCACGGTCCAGAACTGGAGCGCCAACGTTTTCAACCTGGTCACCAAGCGCGGCCTGGCGCATGAAAACGCGGAGGTCCGGTGGATCGATTGTAACATCGGTTCCCGCCTGACCATGAAGTACCCGGGCGTCATCATGAAAGGCCGCAAGGCGCGGGGTGAAGTGATTTCCATCGCCTTGGCCAATGACGGCCAGCACCAGGACACCGGCGCGAAGATGGTCCACGCGGCGGACGAGACGACCTCTAACATTGTGTCGAAATCCATCAGCGTGGGCAAAGGCCGGGCCACCTATCGCGGGCTGGTCCACATTCCGAAGCACCTGAAGGGGTGCAAGAACAACACGGAGTGCGACGCCCTGTTGATCAATAACAGCAGCCGGACAGACACCTATCCCGCCATCACCGTGCGCGGCAATCAGCACGCCACCCAGCACGAGGCCAGTGTCAGCCAGGTGAGCGAAGACCAGATTTTCTACATGCAGCAGCGCGGCCTGTCCGAGGCTGAAGCCATGAGCCTGAGCGTGAACGGATTTGTGAACGACCTGGTTCGCGAGTTCCCCATGGAATACAGCGTGGAACTCAAGCGCTTGATCGATTTGGAAATGGAAGATTCCGTCGGCTGATGGGCCGGTTTTTGTTTCCGCTGCTTTTACTTTTTACCGAATACCCGCAAAGTTAAGATGTCTGAGGCCGTTGCCCCATTGAATTTCGAAGAGCGCACTCTGGAGTCCGCCTGGTTCGCCAAGCCGCCGCGCGTGGAGAACCCGGAACTGCCCGCCTGGTACCATGCCTTGCGCGAGTCCGCGTGGGAAAATTTCCAGAAGCTTCCGCAACCCGTCCGGACGGACGAGCACTGGCGCTTCGCCAATCTGCGGAAACTGAACTTCGGCGAGATGGAACCCGCGCCCGCGCTGCCCGCCGGGGAAGAACAGCAGATCCTGGAACAATCCCAGGGACTGAGCGAAGTGAGCGAGCGGTTCGTGTTCGCGAACAACCGGCTCATCACCCGCGAACCCGCGGAATCCGCCCTGGCCGCGCAAGGCGTGATCTGCCAGCCCCTGGAGCGGGCGCTCGTCGAACATGGCGACTTGGTTCAGCGTTATTTCATGAAGGAAGCGCCCCGCGCGGGCGGAGAGAAATTCGCCGCGCTGCACCAGTCCGCCGACTTGAGCGGCATTTTTCTCTATCTGCCGAAAGGCGCGCGCATCGAGAAACCGATTGAAGTATTTCACTGGGCGAAGGGCGAACACGCCACGGTCTTCCCGCATACCCTCATCGTGGCGGAGGAAGACGCTTCCGCGCAGGTGGTGGAGTATTATCAGTCCGCCGGAGACGACGCGACCTTCGCCATCAGCATGGCGGATTTGCTAAGCGAGAAAGGTTCCCAGGTAAAACACCTGATCTGTCAGCAGTGGAACAGCGATTCCCGGCACGTTCACATCTCCTCCACGAAAGTGGGCCGCGACGCCTTCGCGCAGAGCGGCATCGTGAACCTGGGCGGCGAGTGGGTGCGCAACGAATGCGTCAGCCGCATGATCGCGCCCGGCGCCCGCAGCGAGATGCTGTCCGTGGGCCTGGCCGGCGGAAAGGAAGAGTACGATCAGCGGACCCTACAGCTTCACGAAGCGCAGCACACCAGCAGCGACCTGCTGTATAAGAACGCGCTCTACGATACCGCGCGCACCATCTTCGCCGGGCTCATCGTGGTGGAACCGGGCGCTCACCACACGGATGCCTACCAGAAGTGCCGCAACCTCATGGGCAGCGGCGAAGCGGAAGCCAACTCCATGCCCGGCCTGGAAATCGATGCGGATCAGGTGAAGTGCAGCCACGGCTCCACCACCGGCCAGATCGACGATGAAGAACTCTTCTACTTCAACAGCCGCGGCATCTCCGAAGAAACCGCGCGGGAGATGATCACCTTCGGCTTCCTGAACGAAGTGCTGGAACGCTTCGGCAACGAAGAACTCGACAAACTCCTGCTGGAGAAGGTCGAAGAAGAATTCCGCCGCATGCGCGCGGCAACTGCTTAGGTTCGCCTTTTGGGAGAACCACGGATGACACAGATATCACTGATGTTTGTGACTGGCGGACGCGCTTCCCTGTGTTGACCACAGAGGGCACAATCGAAGCGAAGCGGAGATAGACGGAGCAACGCGAAGTCAAAGTGCACAGAGGATTGGCCTCAGTAGTGCGTTGAAAGCGAAGGCGGTAGCGGTTGGCCTTTTTTCAACCACAGAGGGCACTGAGAGCACAGAGAATTTTTCTCAGCTGGCGTTGAAGAGGAGAGCGGCTGTTACTGAGTTTTATATCAACCACGGATAGCGCAGATGGCACTGATATTTGGACCTGAACCGTTAATTTGCCCTAAGTCCATCTGTGTTCTCTGTGTCATCTGTGGTTCAAAGTGTTCCGCTCCCGATTGCTCTTTCAATTGGCCTTCGCGCGACTAAGGATCAGGATCCATTCGCGGACGTTTTGGCGGCTGCGGCCGTTGTTGGCGCCGGTCCAGGAGATGACGACTAAGCGGTCCTGGTTTTCGTTTTTGGCTTTGGCGTAGGCGGCGTGATCGTCATCGGCGTCGCGCCGGCTGGAGAGAAAGTGGGCGGGGTAGGGGGCCTTCGTGCCTTTGGGCCAGGGGTAGAGATCGAGGTAGCGATAGACGAGAGAACCCGGCAGGTCGCCGGGTGTCTCGGCTTCCAGGCGGATCATCTTGAGCAGTCCGGGAGCGTTTTGGGAAACGTCTTGCCGCAGGCTTTCGCCCACGGAGTGTTGGCGGACGGAGCGGTTGTCGAGGTGAACTTTGGGCGGTGCGAGCCGGTATTCCGGTTCCGGAACG
This sequence comes from Verrucomicrobiia bacterium, assembly GCA_030427505.1. GTDB lineage: Bacteria > Verrucomicrobiota > Verrucomicrobiia > Verrucomicrobiales > DEV007 > JAUICH01. The sequence goes on along the minus strand of JAUICH010000045.1, from coordinate 3,761 downwards.
GGAAGGGGCGCTTCCACCATTTCGCATTGGATGGGCGCGCCCTCTGGCAGGCCGGGAGAACCGGACCAGTCGAAACGCACCAGCGAAACTTCGCCCAGCGGTTGCGGCCAGCCGGTGCCCGACCACACGGTGCCTTCCCAGGTAGCGGAAAGATAGCGGCCCGTCTTCCGGGTCTGGCGCTGGAGGTCCAACCACACCGCCGGCGCAAAGAGATCGTAGGTCCACTCTGGCGGTCCGGCGGACGTGGTTCGCAGGACTTCCACCTTGGGCCGGAACCACCAGACGTAAGCGCCCACATAGGCCGTTCCGGCCAGGACCGTCACGCAGAGAAAAGTCAGCAGCAGGCCAAATTTCAGACCGATGGGGCGGTGGTGATGCGGGACATGAGTCGCAACGGAATCTGGAGCCGGGGAGGTCACTTCAGGAGAGGAGAGAAGAGGAGAGGGGAATTTCGTCAAACCTACCGGTTTGGGAAGCTGGCGTAAAGCGTCCCGCCTCACTCTGTCCCAACGGCGGCCGTGGCTATGGGGATACCAATTGGATCTTTCCGCGTACCATCTCCAGTTGTTCCTCGCACACGGCTTCCAGATCGTCCTGGTTGTGGCTCACGTAAATGACCGGCACGCGGGTGGTTTCCACCACCTGCTTGAGGCGGCGGTGAAAGCGTTCCTTCAGCCGCCGGTCCAGGCTGGCGGTGGGTTCGTCCAGGAGTAGCAGTCGCGGCTCCGCCAGGAGCGCTCGGCCAATGGCGATGCGCTGCTTTTCGCCGCCGGAAAGCTGACCGATGTTCCGGTCCAGGAGAGGCTCCAGTTCCAGCACTTCGCACAGGGAATCGCGCAGGCCGTCCGGTTTGCGGCAGCCGTAGAGCAGGTTCCGCCGGGCGTTCAGGTGGGGAAAGAGAGCCAAGTCTTGAGGCACGTAACCGATGTTTCGTTCGCGGGGCGTCACATGCTGCCGGGTCGCCGCGTCGTCCAGAAGGCGGCCGCCAAAGAGGATGCGTCCGGTCTTGGGGCGCCGCAGTCCGGCGATGAGCTCCAGGAGTGAAGTCTTTCCCGAACCGGACGGTCCGCTCAGGCCGGTGAGGGTGGCGGTTAGCTTTAGGTCCGCTTCCAGGGTAAATTCGGCGAGCGGCAGGGTGAGCTGTTCCAGGGTCAGGACCATCAGGGAGGTAGGGAAAATTCCGTCCGCCGGTGGGGACGCCGAGAGAGATTACGCCGCGTTTCGTTTCCGGGTTAAGGATTCGCTGAACCACACCGCCGCGAAGGCGATCAGCGCGGAGACTAACAGAAACACCATGGCGCGATGGTCTTTGCCCAGCTGGACGGCGTGATAGATTTCCACGGACAGGGTGGAAGTCTTCCCAGGAATGTAACCCGCCACCATGACCGTGGCGCCGAACTCCCCGAGAGCCCGCGCGAATGCCAGGACCATGCCCGCCACCACGCCGCGCGCGGACAGAGGCAGAGTGAGGGTCCAGAAAATGCGCCACCGGCCCGCGCCCAGGGTGCTGGCCACGTATTCCAATCGCGCGGGCACGCCTTCGAAGGCCGTGCGCATCGAACGCACCAGGAGGGGAAAGGCCATCACGCCCAGCGCCACCACCACCGCTCTCCAGGTGAAGACGATGTCGATTCCCAGCGAATGCAGCCAGCCGCCGAGCGGTCCGTTTCGCCCTAACAACATTAGCAAGATCAGACCCGTGGCCACGGGCGGCAGCACCAGGGGCAGGCTGACCAGGGTTTCCACCAGTGTTTTGCCCGGCCACTGCCGCCGCGCCAGCAGCCAGGCCAGCGCCACGCCGGGCGGCAAAATCAGCAGCACGCTCAGGGCCGCCACCCACAGGGTGAAGCCGATCACGCCCCAGTCATCCGCCGACATCATGGCCTCTGACCATACCGAAAACTGGCCCCGGGGAAAGCTGGTCTCGTCCTGACTGACTGCCTTCGGCCGGTGAAAGATGAATATCCTTGGAAGGCTGGGCTTCAAAGGGTACGAAAACTGACATGGCCCAGCGCAGGAACTTTGACGTGATCGTCGCCGGGGTGGGCACCATGGGGGCGGCGGCCTGTCATCACCTGGCCCGGCGTGGCGTCTCCGTCCTGGGCCTGGAGCAGTTCGATATTCCGCACCCGATGGGGGCTCACCACGGGCACAGCCGGATGATCCGGCAGGCCTATTTCGAGCACCCGGACTACGTGCCGCTATTACAGCGGGCCTACAATCTCTGGGACGAAGTGGAGGAAACCTCCGGTAGCCGCATCCGTTTTCATCTCGTTTTTCGCGTGCTTTCGAAGCGCTTTGTCTGACCGTTCAGAACCGGTTTTTTTGAACCACAGAGGACACAATCGAAGCGAAGCGGAGATAGACGGAGCAACGCGAAGTCAAAGTGCACAGATGGTTTTGGGGCGAGTTAGCGGTTCAGGTCCAAAATCAGTGCTATCTGCGCTATCCGTGGTTAGGAAAAAAGTGAACGGCAACCGTTCTTGGTTTCGGCGAACTTTCGAGAAAACTTCTCAGTGTCCTCTGTGGTTCAGAAAAACCGTCCGAAGCAAAGTTAAGGCAGCACGATAAACCCGTGTTTCCGGAAAATGTCCTGCGCTTCCGGGGAACTCAGAAAGGTCACAAAGTCGCGGGCGGTGTCAGCGTCTTCGGCTTGTTTCAGGATCGCGACGGGATAGACGATGCGGGGGGCTTCCTCTGGCTTGGCTTCAAGCAGGATGGCAACCCGCGGGGTGGAGGCGGCGTCGGTTTTGTAAACAATGCCGGCTTCCACGTTGCCGGACTCCACCATGGCCAGGGCGCTTCGCACATGCTCGGCGGCTACGACTTTATCCGCCACGGCGTTCCAGAGACCGGCCTGTTCCAGCCACTGCCGGGCGTAGATGCCGGCGGGAACGGATTCGGTTTCGGCCATGGCGAGGCGGGTGACCTGCTTCAGGTCTTCCAGCCGCGCGATCTTGGGGCCGTCCTCCCGGTGGGCGGGGGCGACCACCACGAGGGCATTGCTCAGCAGGTCCCGGCGGCTCGCGGAATCGATAAATCCCCGAGCCTCCAGCCCGTCCATTTTGGCGGCGTCCGCGGAGAGGAACACATCCGCCGGGGCTCCCGCTTCAATCTGGCGGGCCAGGGTGCTGGAGCCGCTGAAGTTACATTCCACCTGGGTTCCGGTGCGGGTTTCGAAAAGGTTCCCGGCTTCCGTCAGTGCCTCCTGGAGACTGGCCGCGGCGGAGACGCGTAAGGCTGCCGTGGGTTCTCTGGAGCCACAGGCAGACAAGCCGAGAAGTAGGGCCAGACTGGCGGCCACCCACCGGAAGCGGCAATAAAGGGGAAATCCGCGCGTCACGCGCAGAGGCTAGACCGGATGCGGTCCGCGCGCAATTTCCCGCCGCCTTCGTAGGGAAGCCTTGCGGCAGGCGGGAGACAAGGACAAATCGTCACCCGAGTGGAGGACCTCCACCCGGGCGGATCGGTAACGTTGGCTGGCGAAAGGAAAGCGGGCCGGAAAGTCCTTAGCGGACGGTCCGGTCGCGCTTCCACTGGGACCGATGATTGATCATCCAGTCAACCAGGGCGCTTTCGAAACCAATGTCGCGGCCGGCTTCTTCACTCTTCAGCCATTTGTGCCGCAGGATTTCTTCGCGCTCCGCCAGGAATTCCTGGTAGAGCGTGGATTTTTTCAGCAACGGATCGGTTTCTTCCGAAGTGAGTTGGGACTTTAACGTTTCGGTCATGGGTGCCGGGGTTCGACAGAGCGTTAAGGG
>JAUICH010000013.1 GCA_030427505.1 Verrucomicrobiia bacterium | reverse complement strand
GGTGATGGGAACGGATTGGAGAGAAAGCGAACGGCTTTTCCCCCGCCGCGCCTCCGGCTACCAACCTCAGAGCGCCGAAAAAAGATTCGGCGCACTCTAGAGAAGCTTCGCTTCCCCGGAGAACCTGCGATTTGGTGAACATTTTCAGCGGATTCCGACTTACTTTATGGGTTATGTGACATGTGGGTAAAGATCAGGATCCTTCGCCGCACTCCAGAGAGGCTGCGCCTCAGTACCGTGGCGATGGGATCATGAGAATGGGGAATTGAATCTCTTTTCCTACTTCTTCCTTTTGCTCTCACAATGGATCGCCTGAGGCGAGACTTCGAAATATTTCTCGGTCTAACAATTCTTCGAAGTCGTCAGGTATTCTTCCCCTGGCAAATCGACGGAAGCTCTTTTCGTCAAAGGTCAATCCAGTAGCGTCCACTGAACGCTCCCTAACTTAAAACCAATAACGTTCAGCAACACTCAAGCTCCCTCCGGTTCTCCAATAGGTCCATTCGGTTCGGGCCAGTGGCGTGTTTGACACCGCGGACATGGTCTTTTCGGTAAACTTGTAAGTTGTGCAGCCTGCGGTCAGGACGCAGAAGAGAAGCGCCGCAAGCGGCATGAGAGTGCCTATACATCTCCACGGGAGATGCCGCGTGCGGAACTGGCAATTAAGGGTGGTGTTTGGTCCGCGGGTGAACATTGGGGATGTTTACCCAAGCGTACTATGCCGTTGCCGCGACTGTCTCTATCAATTGTCCGCTTCTTTCCCCTCCCCCGCGCTCAGCAGGTCTACCAGGGCGACGATGCCGTCGAGGGTCTTTCCGTCGCTGCTGATGAGGGCCTTGGTGGCGCTGTGGCGGATGAGTTTTTCCATGAGGTCGGCGGCGCTGAGGGTGGGGCCTACGATGGGAAGAGCGGAGAGGGGCACGTCGGCGAGGGTGGTGGTGGCGTGGGCGGCGTCCTGGCGGAGGAGGCGGTAGACCTGGCTGCGCTTCAGCACGCCGGCGATGTGGCCTTCTTCATCGGTGACCGGGTAGGTGGAGTGCGGGTGCTCGCGAAGCTCGGCCATGGCGTGGCCGACGGTGTGGTTGGTGCGCAGAACGGTGACTTCGGTGACCATGAAGTCCTGGGCGGTGCGGCCGCGGGCGGTTTCGGGAAGGCGCTCGACGACGGTGTCGATCTCCTGCTGGCTGGCGTAGGTGGCGGCGGTCTGGCGGAGGAGGTTGGCGATGTCTCCGCAAGAGGCGATGAGCTGATTGAAGACGCTGGCTCCCAGGGCGACGAGGGTGGACGGCTCTTTCGCGATGGCGGTGTAGCGCCAGATGCGGTCCTCCATGAGGGCGCGTTCGCCGAAGTGTCCGCCCTCTGGAATGCGGCGGATGAGGCGGCGGGTGGCCCCATCGACAATGTCTATGGAGCCGGATTTCACGACGTAGAAGGAGAAGGCGGGATCGCCAGCCTCGAAGAGCATGTCTCCGGCCTCGAGGTAGGTCTCTTTCAGGGTGGAGGTGTAGGACGGGGTCAGGAGGGAGATGTCTTTCGGGAAGAAGACGTCCAGGGTCCATTCGGAAAGGACGCGCAGCTTGCGGTCCAGGCCGGGCAGCTTGCTTAGGTAGATGGTGCGCCACATCCACCAGGCGATGAAGCCCGAGAAGTTCAGGCCCATGATGTTGGCGACGGCTTTGTAGTGACCGATGGACGCCAGCTCGCCCAGGCCCTGGAAGGTGAAGGCCTTCAAGCCGCCGCCTTTCAGGGTAACACCGATGTTCTTCCCGGCGCAGACACCCTGCCGCATGGCGAACTGGGCGGTGGGCGGACAGCTTTCGCCATCGTGGCCTTTGAAGGGCACGGCGGCGCAGTCTCCGATGGCCCAGAGGCCGTCCTGGCCGGGAACGCGGAGGTATTCATCTGTGACGATGCGCCCGCGCGCGGACTCGGCGCCGGTGTCGGCCATGAGCTGGAGCATCAGCGGGTGCGGCGCATTCCCCACGGTGGAAATGACGGTGGCCGCGGGAATGACGTGTCCCCCGCCCAGGTCCACCTGGGTGGCGGTGACGCACTTGACCCGGGAGTTCAGGATGACGTGGACGCCCTGTTCTTCGAGCACCTTTTTCGTGTAGGCGCCCATCTCGGCGCTCATGGTGGGAAGCAGGGCATCGCGGCTATGGATGAGGGTGACGCTGAAGTCGTCGGCATTCACGTTCCGGTAGAACTTGTGGACGGCATTCAGGAGATCGATGAGCTGACCGGCGATCTCGACCCCGGAGTATCCCCCACCGACGACAACGAAGTTCAATAGGGAGCGCCGTTTTTCGACGTGGGCGTCGCGCACGAGATTCGCTTCCTCCATGCGGCTGATGATGGTGGCGCGCAGTTTCATGGCGTCCCCCACGTTCTGGACGACCTGGGCGTGTTCCGGCATGCCGGGAATGCGGCTCATGTCCACGACGGAGCCGAGCGCGAGAACGAGGTGCTTGAACTTGAAGGTGACGTCGGGCGTGAAGGCGCCGGCGGAGGCGATGAGCTGCTTGTTAGGAAAGTCGATAGTCTTGATCTTGGCCTTGTAGACGCGGCTGCCTTTCGCCAGGAGGCGGATGGGGTTGACCACGTGGCGCGGGGCCAGCGAACCGCCGGCGACTTCCGCCAGCATGGGCTGAAAGGTCATGTGGTTTTCATCGGCAATGACGCCGACTTTCCGCTCGTTGGGGATTCCGGCGTCTCCCACGTGTTTGACCAGTTCCTTCGCGCAATAGACCCCCGCAAAGCCGCCCCCCAGAATGGCTACTTCCAACTCAAATGTTTCTCCCTGCATCATAATTCGTCTTCCTGACAGTAAACAGGAATCGGGCCGGGTAAACGGAGGATGCGCGGCGAATGGGTGACGGAAGCGTTTCTGGGGTGAGGCCCGCGGCCTAATGCGGGAAGCAGGATTCCGGGGTCCGGCGCCGACGGGCGGGAGATGAGGGGATGCGAATCGGAGAAAGAAGCCGGACGCGTACTGCCGGATGGACAAGAGGGGCGTGAAAACTGGAGAGCCTGGAAATCGGACTTTCAGACAGCCAGCGATCTCTTGGGCTGAGAAGCGAAAGTGATGCAAACTTTTAGTGGATTCAGCGGGGTGGACCGGATTAAGGGTTTTTCGAGAAAACCACAAAGATAAGCGAACAGTTCAGGAAATTTCTCCATACATTCTGAAATGAGCGACAGCGATCCACAAAAAAGTATGACGGAAGGCCCAGCCGGCGGGCCAGAAACCAAAGTGGTGGCGAAGGTTGGGAAACGGAGGTGGCTCTGGTACGGCGCCAGTTTAGCCCTGGTACTGGTGTTAGGAGCCGGTGTCTGGGTGCTTGGGCTGGACGCCATTCTGGGGGCGGACAGACTCAGCGCGAAAGAAAAGGCTGAGCGTACGGAGATGGGAGAGCGCGTGCAGACAGTGGGAGCGGAGGAACTGAAGGGCTTTGGCCCAGTGCAATTGCTGGAGGGCATGGCGCCATTGCGAAAGGTGTGCTCGTGGCCGGACGATTGGGTGGAAATGGGAACGTGGCCCGAAGACGAAGTCATGGAAGCCCACCGGACGGCAGGCTATTTCTGCGGCTCGCGGGACTTCGTGGTACGAGCCACGCGGGCGAGGCATGGGCAGGAGTTGCTTCCCGCGGGATGGAACCTGGAGCTGTGTGCGGTGGCCCTGCAAGAGTATCTCAAGGACCGGCCCGCGGCACGGGACTCGCCCGCCCCCTTTTTCACCTACCTGGCACTCATGGACTATGCGGAGATGAGCCCGGGAGACCAACTGAAGATCGCCAAAATCAAGCGATCCCTGGGTTTCGATGATATGTCGCTGGACTGGCATACCGTTGCCTACGTGCGGAACGGGTTAGCTGAACTGGAAGGGTTGCGACAGCCGGAAGCGCGGGATATGCCCACACTGCCGGATAGAGAACGCATTCGCGCGGTGGATGCGCGCGCCTACTTTCACGCCTGCCTGCAAGCGGCAGGGGGCGAGGCGGTGCTGTCAAAGCGAGACTTACCAGTGAAGGAAGGCACTACTTTTGATAATCTGGCCGCTGAATTCCTGGAATTTGCGGAGCTGTATCCCCGGCGGGTGAACGAGCCAGCGGCGGACCTCATCTACGAAATGCTCTGGCCAACGGGCGACCCCTACGGCCCGCTGCCAATAGGCTCGCCTCTGACGATAGAGAGCATCTTTCCGAAAGAGGAAGGGTTAACCGGATACCGGATATGGAACCTGAGAACGCAATTGGTGCTGTTGCGCCAGTGGAAATGGGAGGAAGCGGAGGCCGCAAAGGACGAGTCTCTTGAGGCCCAGGTAAGAAGGCAGCTGTTTCTAAATCCAGACAGTGAGCTGGAAGAGGAGGAACCTCTTCCACCACTCTCGGAAAGAGAAGTGTTGCTGGGCAACCGCGCGGCCGGCTACCTGACGGGTTGCCTGGATCTAACCCGGCTGATGTGGAGCCAGAAAACAGGTCAATACGCGCTAATAGAGATGACGCTGCTGGATCATCCCATGGTAACGTTCGCAGAGCTTGCCATGATGGAACGGCTGACCGGTGGCAACACAAAAACGGTCAGTGAGAGACCTGCGGCGGATGCGGTATGGGAATCGCTGAACGACTTCGAGCACTTGGAAGACTACAGCAAGGATGACCTCATGAGACGGTGGCGCATGACCGATCCCAAGATACCGCTAACGGTGCTGACGGCTGGCACCCTGCGAGATGCTCTGGAACGTCTGGACATGGCGGACCGGAAACAGGACCTGACGGAAGCCATTACGCCCGTGGAAGCGCTACGGGAGTCGATCTTCGCTCGAGCCTACCTGGAAGGTTGTGCCATGATGCTGCGGCAGGAAGCCGTGGAAACCAATCAGGACCATCAAATTTGGGACGAACTGGTGTATGAAGATCTGGTAAATGCCTTCCTGCGGTATGAACAAGCACACCCGGACCAGCGCGACGAACCAGCGGCTACCGTCGTGTATGATGCGCTGAATACTCAAGCAAAGAAAGAGTGAGAAACCCTCGCCAATACTTTGGCTATTCAACCCAGTAGCTACCAGTTGGCGGTCGTGATGATCCATGTATCACATGGTCGAAGTCGATCTTTCGATTTTCCCCCAAGGGCCGCGAGAAAACGGCGGAAGCCATCCGGGACAAAGACCCCGAGGTCTGGCACGACTGGCGAAAGGCGGTGAAACGCCTCCGCTACGAACGCGAGTTCATGGCCGAGATTTACCCCCGCAACCTGGGCGCCTACGACAACCGTATCAAGCGGCTCGGCACCCACCTGGGCGAATGAAACGACCTGGCCAACCTGATCCACCGCACCCACAAAATGGCTTCGCTCCCCCACAAAGACCGCCAAGCCGCCCTGACCGCCCTGGCGAAGAAGGAGAAACACCTCATGCAGCGCTGCACCCGCCTGGGAAGGCGGACGGTTTTGAATTAGCGGGTGGGTGGGGTGCAGCAGATCGAGCACTAACGGATACGTGCTTGTCCCTTGAAATAACATTGAGTAGTTTCTAACGACCGGGTTGATCCCGCCTGAGAGTTGAAGCTTCCCAACCACCAGTGACTTCCCGAACACACGCCATCACCCTTCCTCCGGAAACTTTCAGACCGTCTATAACCGTGCACATCGTTGGACTCGGCATGCCAGTCTTTTGCACTTGGTTGTTCTACCGTTGCTATGTGGATGAAGTCGTCAACGGCGGTCTCTTGGCGAAAGTAGGCTTACTGGTTGGCATTTTGCTATTTGGAGTATTTGTGGCCTGGTTGTATCTGCGAAGTGGCCTCATTTCTTTTCATTGCAATCAAGAAGGTCTGGAACTGCGCCGGCCATTCCAGCGATCCCTCATTCCATGGAAAGACATAAAAAAGATCCAGTGGAACCGGTGGCTACATTTTGTCACCGTTCATGGTGACCACAAGGTGTTGTTCTTCGTTTCCACCGACGGCTTTCCGAAGATCGGACCTCTATTAGACCGCATTTACCAAGAGAGCCGATGCAGCATGCCCGACGCCCTACTGATGGAAATGTATGGAACTCTCAAGCCATACAAAGAGCAAGATTCCTAATTTAAAAGCTAGTAAAGCAAGGAAACGAAAAACGAGTAAGACGGATTGACCGAAGCGGGCCAAGGCCGACTCCTCGACCTAGCGTAAATTTGGACTGCGGTGGCAGAAGCCTGGAAGGCTGGCGACACCACTTTGGGAGCAGTCAACCGCCTTTCCCCACCGGGTGCGCTGCGCAAAGCGATCTGGGGTGGTGTTCCCATAGATGGTTCGCTTAGGAGTCACAATCCGGCTATTGCCATAGAGATGTGATGGCAATCCCCATTGATGCGGGTTCTCGAGCTCCCTCCGGTCGTTCACCAGACGCGCTCACTCAGACGCCCGCCGCCAAAGCGGTGTCGCCGCTCCTTCGGAGCTCTGCCACACGCACTCCAAATGAGCTTCCTTCTTTGCTATACCCATTTGCAAAAGTATTTTCCGAAATGATCGAGCCGAAAAGGCCGTCAGTCGCGACTCAGCGAGGGAGCGGATTGAAATCCGTGACCGAGCGGGAACAAAGCCTGAGAGATTTTTCGGCCGAAACTCTACTTGCCTTCGGTCCGAAAGATCGCTGATTTCCATATCCAAGATTCCCTTCATTTCGGAAAAGACTTTTGCAGATGGGAATAAATATTCAGAAGAAAAGCATCGGCTCTGCCACTATACTTTTCCCATCCTACTCCCCCGTCTCTACCGGTACCAGCTTGGTCAATTGAATGGGCATGACCGGCACCAGGCCATGCCCGTTAATAATGGCGCCATAGTGAATCACATCCGCGTCATCCATCTCGGCTTGAATAATAATCGCAAGCTGTGGTGGTGAGTCATAATGATATTTGGCAAACGCGGGCAACTGAAGGTCCGGCACCAGGCGGCCCTGACCCTCCAGGTGAAATGCCGCTCTACCAGCCTCTACATCTGCCTCCGTGGCGGGCTGGTCCAGGGCACGGTAGTCTGGGAGGTAATAGGTTGGTGGTGTATCGATATCTAGATTCCGAACGTAGGCCGGAGGCGTGATACCTGCCGGATTCCATGCCGCTTTCCAAGCGGTCTCTTCTTTCGCCGTGAACGTATGTAGACCCTCCCTATATCGGTCGAAGTAGTCGATTGCCGTTTGGAAGGTCAGGTCTTGTTCCACGCGATATTCGTCCGTGGCGGGCATTCCAAACACTTCGCCCCGGAGAAAATTCACCGCCCGGTGACGGAGTTGCAGCCGATGTTTCTGCTCAGGCGATTCTGCCTCTTGAAGGACCTCGTGCCAGAGAGACCTAACGAAGTCCAATACGGCCAAGTCATGGAGTATTGCTACCTTATTGCCTTCCCAGTGTCTTTCGTTCCAAGAAGGGGGCATAGACTGCCTTTCCGTTATCAGAATCTTCGCGAGGTCTTCCCTGAGAGGATGTGTTGGGGCAGTGGCGGCCCGGAAGACGTCGAGAAATTGACTCTCGTCATGTTGAAACAGAAATTCCAGCGCAGACACTACCTGGTAGTTCGCCGTGTAATTTCTCTTCGATCTCTGACTATCATTTTTCGGGACCAACATGGCCTTGGGTATCAATTCGCCAGTTTTCAATTCCCCAGCAATTTCCTCAACCAGCCTTTCGTTGCCCATGCGAACCGCGGTATCCGCGTAGAGCAAGCGCGAATCCCAACATCTCTCAGCATCGTAACGGCGCAGGATCTCTGGCAGGATTCGCTGATCTCCCAGTATGACCAGCAGATCAAGGTAGTGGCCGTTGAGAGCTTCTGGCATGACCACCGTTACCTCTGTTGAAGCTTTGTCGGTGCCTGGGGCTTTCCATCCATCCATTGCCTTCAAGGTGGCCTCCGCCAGAGTGGGCATTGAATACTTCTCGATGAGCGGGTTTGGTTCCGGCTGGCCGGACGCTCTGATGGTCCATGTGTCGTTAGTGGAAGTTTTTCTGACTTTCCAATAAACGCACAGGTTCTCTGCCGCTGTTTCCCTGACTTCAGGATCCCTTTCTGGATCTGTCAGGATCTGCATCATCCGCTCGTCGAAGGTCAGTTGCCGGTTGGCTTCCCAGTATTCCTGGATCGCATTGGCAGTCGCGCTGGCACCCTCTGCTGTGTTGACGGGCTCCCCTCCAAATATCCAAATCCCCAGGATGCGATAGAGAGCCACCGCAGCCGCCTCGCGCACAGTCATGATGGGATGGAAACTGTCGAAGTCTCTTGGTACGTCTGCCTCATAGCTCCCCAGGGAACGGGTTAGCCGTTCATCTGTGGAGAGAACCTCGATCAGCGCCGGAACCGCCGGTTCTCCTATCCGGATAAGTTCCCGAACAAAAATGTCGTCCTCGATAAGGACAGCACCATTGTGGGAGTATTCCCGTGTAATCAAAATGTGTCCCGTCGTAACCCGGTTCAATGACTCGGTCAGGAAGGCGATCTTCCGCTCAACGTCCCAACTGTCGTAGTCTTCCGGAAGCCGGGAGCGCTGAAGGTTCAGAAAAAAGGCTTCCTGTTCCGTAAAGGGTAAGCCCCAAGGGTCTCCGGAAAATTCCCAATTCCATGCTTCTTCCGGCGGCACATCTTCCAGGACTTCCCGGCATTGGCCCAGATCCTTCCATCCCTCGGGCAACTCCCCGATCAATTCCTGCGCGATCTCTCGAGCCCGCTCGTATCGCCTGCTGCAAAACGCCACCATCATGTCCTCAAACTGGCGATCATGCTTGAGCAATATATCCACCTCCTCCCGTGATCTTTCTCGTTCTTCGCCGTGTGAAACCAAAATCGCGAGACCGGCGGCAATCACCGCCCCCAACACGCCTTTCAGGACCCGCCCCCGGGAACGCCGCACCTCTTTCTCCAGACCTCCATCCATACTGGCGTTCATGCTGGGAAAAATTGGAGCCATTGAACAGGCCGAAATCCCCTGAATCCGCCCCACCCGATCCGGTTGACCTCCCGGCTCCTTTCCCCGACACTGGGCGTTCCATTTCGACAACGATGTTCATGAAACGCCCTGGTCACCCCCACTGCCTTCCTGGTTTCTTCCGTTCGGCGAGCGCCGCCCGCCTGTTCGTTTTTCTGCTGATGCCCGCCATGGCGGGACTTTTCGGACTCTCGCCCGCGGCTTGGGCGGCGGACCCGCCAGCGCCGGTGAAGCCGAAGACGGCCGCCGAGCTGGAAAAAGAGGCCGGGCTGCGCATCGCGAACTTCGAGCACCCGGAGGACGTGCAGGTGGGGCTATTCGCGGACGAATCCCAGACCCGGAACCCTTCGGCGATCTGTTTTGACGAGAAAGGCCGCCTTTACATCGCGGAGATCGACCGCTGGCGCGCCGGGGTGGATGACATCCGCCAGCGGCCCACCATGCTGCTGGAAGACCTGGCCACCACCACCAACGCGGACCGCCTGAAGATGTTCGAAAACCATGTGGCGGAGTTTCCGATGAGCTACTACACGGACTTCTCCGACCGCATCCGCGTGGTGAACGACAGCGATGGCGACGGCCGGGCGGACGAGTCCTGGATCTTCGCCGAAGATTTCGACGACGCGCTGGACGGCCCCGGCATCGGCCTGCTCTCCGGCGGGAATGGCGTCATTTATTACACGGACATCCCACACCTCTGGAAGCTCCAGGACACGGACGGCGATGGGAAGGCGGACGAGCGCACCTCGCTCCAGGACGGCTTCGGCGTGCGCATGAGCATCAGCGGTCACGACCTGCACGGCCTGGTCTGGGGGCCGGACGGAAAGATTTACTGGTCCGTCGGCGACCGGGGCTACCACTTCACCACCAAGGAAGGCCGCACTTACAACGAGCCGATTCGGGGCGCGGTCTTCCGTTGCGATCCGGACGGGTCGAACGTGGAGGAATTTTACCGCGGCCTGCGCAATCCCCAGGAACTGGCTTTCGATCAGTTCGGCAATCTGTTCACCTGCGATAATGACGCGGACCAGTGGGACACGGGCCGCTTGGTCTACATCCTGGAGGGGGGCGACTCCGGCTGGGTGCAGGGCCACCAGACCCTGCTGAACTTCCGCGATCAGCTGGGCCTGCGCACGCCGGACTACGAGCACCCGGGGCACAAGACCCTTCCCATGAACCCGTGGATGACGGAGGGCCTGTGGGAGCCCCGCTTTGAAGGTCAGCCGGCCTGGATCCTGCCGCCGCTCTCGAAGACGTCCTGGGGCCCCAGCGGCCTGGTCTTCAACTACGGCGCCACCGCCCTGCCGGACCGCTACGCGAACCACTTCTTTGTCTGCAACTTCGGCGGCTCGAACGGCGACCTGGAAACCTTTGCCGTGGAGCCCGCCGGCGCGGGCTACCAGACGGTGGACAACCACATCTTCATGAAAGGCTCCGGAAACACGGACGTGGAGTTCGGCCCGGACGGGCGGATGTACCTGAGCTGCTTCAACAACAACGGCTGGTACAAGCAGGACATCGGGAACATCTACACCCTCTACACGCCGGACAAGCTGGACGATCCCCTGCTGGCGGAAACCCAGAAGCTCCTGGGCGAAGACCTCACCCAGCGCTCGCCTGGAGAACTGGCCACCCTGCTCGGCCACGCGGACCTGCGGGTGCGGCAGCGGGCGCAGTTCGCCATGGTGTCCCAAGACGCCGCCGAAGACCTGGCGACCGCCGCGCAGGCGGGCGAGCCACTCCTGAAGCGTCTCCACGCCATCTGGGGCCTGGGCCAACTGGCCCGCCAGACTCCGGCACTGCTAACCGAAAAGCTCATCCCACTCCTCCAGGATGAAGATGCTGAAGTCCGCGCTCAGGCCGCGAAAACGCTTAGCGATTCCCGGACCTACGAGGCCGGGGAGGCCCTTGTCGCGGCGCTGGACGATACCTCGCCGCGCGTCCAGACCTTCGCCGCCATCGGCGTGGGGAAATGCGGCAACGCCTTTGCCTTTGACAAGCTGCTGGAACTCCTGGCCACGAACAACGATCAGGACGCCTTTCTCCGCCACGGCTGTGTGATGGGGCTCTACTACCTGAACGAGCGGGAGAAGATGCTCAAGAAAGTGGATGACGAATCCCCCGCCGTGCGGCGCGGCATCTTGCTGACCCTGCGCCGCCTGCTCGACCCGCGGGCGAAGTATTTCCTGGAAGATCCGGACCCCTCCCTGGTGGCGGAGGCCATCCGCGCCATCAATGACCTGAACCTGCCCACCGCCCAGAGCGCCCTGGCCGCGAAGCTGGACCTCTGGACCACGCCGGACGGCCAGGCTCCGCTGCCGGAGACGCCCATGGACGCCATTCTCCACACCCGCATGATCAACGCGAACTTCCGCCTCGGCCAGCCGGAGCAGGCCGCCCGCCTGCTGAACTACGCGGCGAACGCCCAACTGCCCGAGATGTTAAGAAAAGACGCCTTGGCCGCCCTGGAGGAATGGGACGCGCCCAACCCCGTGGACGCCACCACCGGCATCTACCGCCCGCTGGACCCGGCGAAGCGCGGGGACATTACTGAAGCGGTGAAAACCGGCCTGCCGGATGTATTGGGACACGCGGAAGGCGCCCTCCTCGCCTCCGGCACCCGCCTGGCGCGGAAGTATGGCTACGAAATTCCCACGGACATTTTAACCCGCCAGCTCACCGCCGCGACGCCGGTCACCACCGAAGTCCGCGTGGAAGCCCTGCGCAGCCTGGCAAAGCGGAACGATCCCGCCCTGGCCGGCCTCATCGGCGATCTCATGAAGGACGCCGATCCCGCCGTCCATGCCGAAGCCGTCCGCTACCTGCTGGACGCCGAGCCCGACCGGGGCCGCGCCGAGGCCCTGGCCATGGCCGAGTCGAAGAACACGAAGGACCGCCAGAACGGCTACGCCCTGCTCGCCGGAGTGGAGCACCCGGACGTCACCGCTTTCTTCGCCGATGCGTTCCAGAACTTCGTGGAAGGATACGAGCCGGAAGAAACGCAACTGGATCTCCTACAGGCGGTGGAGCAGCGGACTCAGGACGCCGAGCTCCAGGCCAACCTGGCCGCCTATCAGGGAAGCCTGGACGCCAGCGATCCCCTGGCCCCCTACCGCGTCTGCCTGAAGGGTGGCGATCCCAAAGTGGGCGCCACCATTTTCTCCACCCACGCCGTGGGCCAGTGCACCAAGTGCCACATGATCTTTGGCGACGGCGGCACCGCCGGGCCGGACCTCAGCGCCATCGGTAAGCAGCGCGACGCGAACCACATTCTGGAGGCGCTCGTGAACCCCAGCGGATTCATTGTGCCCGGCTATGGCATCACCCTCGTCACCCTGAAAGACGGCACCGCCCTGGGCGGCACGTTGGTGGAAGAAAAGAGCGACGCCATTGTCCTGAAACTCCCCGAAGGCGAGGAGCAGACCATCCCCCTCTCTGACATCGCCGAGCGCACCCCGCCCATGTCCGCCATGCCCCCCATGGCCGCCCTTCTAAAGAAGGACGAAATCCGCGACCTCGTCGCCTTCCTTAAGCAGTTGAACGGAAACAAGAAGTCCGCCGTGGGACATGAGTGAGGCTTTCGCTTGCTCTTCCCTCTCATCCGGTTCTGTTACTCTTTCTTTTCACCATCCATCATGTCCGACCTGAACGTCCGCTACGTGGCCGAACTGGCCCGCCTTCAACTCACTGAGGAGGAAATCGAGAAATACCAGTCTCAACTGGGCCAGATTCTCGATCACATGGAAAAACTCCAGGAGGTGGATGTCTCCGGCATTCAGGCCACGGCTCACGCGAACCCGGTCTATGACGTCATGCGGGAAGACGCGGTGGAACCGGACCGGCGCCTTTCTCAGGAGGAAGCCCTCAGCAATGCCCCACAGCGCTCCCATGACCAGTTCCGCGTAACGAAGATTGTGGAATAGCAACGGACCGCCTCTATTTCCATCGCCCAGATTTTCCTTCCGCCCCGTTTTTTCTTTTCATGGATCCTTGCAAACTCACGATCTCCCAGCTCCGCACCGCCTACAAGGCCGGGGAACTTACGCCGAAAGACGCCGTGCAATCCCTGGCCGCCGCTATCGAGGCAAAGGACGGCGACCTGGGCGGCTACCTGAGCCACGACCTGGATTCCGCGCTGGCCGAGGCAGAGACCGCCGACCCCAGCCTGCCGCTGGGTGGTGTCCCCATCGCCATCAAGGACCTCATCAACGTCAAAGGCCAGCCGTGCAGTTGTGCGTCCAAGATCCTGGCCGGCAAATACACCTCGCCCTATGACGCCACCGTCATCACCCGCCTGCGGGAGGCCGGAGCGATTCCCTTTGGCCGCACAAACATGGACGAGTTCGCCATGGGGTCTTCCAACGAAAACTCCGGCATTCAGCCCGCGAAAAATCCCTGGGACCCCACCCGGATTCCCGGTGGCTCCAGCGGTGGCTCCGCCCTCGTGGTGGCGGCGGACACGGCTATCGCGGCTCTTGGCTCGGATACCGGCGGCTCCATCCGCCAGCCCGCGTCGCACTGCGGCTGCGTGGGGCTGAAGCCCACCTACGGCCGCGTTTCCCGCTACGGCCTGGTGGCCTTCGCGTCTTCGCTGGACCAGATCGGCCCCATCACGAAAACGGTGAAAGACAGCGCCCTCCTGCTGCGCGCCATCGCGGGACACGACCGCTTCGATTCCACCAGCGTGAACCAGGAAGTGCCCAACTACCTCTCCGGCCTCACCGGCGATGTGAAGGGCCTCAAGATCGGCCTGCCCAAAGAATACTTCGCCGAAGGTCTCGACGCCGGCGTCCGCCAGGCGGTGGAAAAAGCCATCGCCCAACTGGAAGCGGCCGGCGCGGAGACGGTGGAAATATCCCTGCCTCACACCGAATACGCCCTGGCGGTCTACTACATCATTGCCCCGGCGGAAGCTTCCGCAAACCTCGCCCGCTTCGACGGCGTCCGTTACGGGCACCGCGCGGAAAACCCCACCGATCTCCTGGACCACTACCGCCGGTCCCGGGAAGAAGGTTTTGGCGACGAAGTGAAGCGGCGTATCATCCTGGGCACCTACGTCCTCAGTTCCGGCTATCACGATGCCTACTACGTGCAGGCTCAGAAGGTCCGCACCCGCATCCGGGAAGACTTCACCGAAGCCTTCAAAAAGGTGGATGTCATCGCCTCCCCCGTCTGTCCCACCCCGGCGTTCAAGATCGGCGACCGCAGTGACGACCCGCTCCAGATGTACTTGGCGGACATCTACACCCTGGCGGCAAACCTCTCCGGCGTCTGCGGCATCAGCGTTCCCTGTGGCTTGGTGAACACCGAAGGCACGCCCCTGCCCGTGGGCCTGCAACTCCTGGGCAAAGCCTTCGGCGAAGGCGACATCCTCCGCGCCGCGCACGCCTACGAACAGGCTGTAAACTGGCGAGACCTGATCTACTAAGCCGTCCTCGGGCACCCAAAACGAAGCTTTCCCGAACCCGGATGTCAAGCCCGGCACCCATGAAGGCTTGAATTCGGGGCCGGATGACTGGAGTCTGCTCCGGACTTCGCGTCTCTTTTCATGGACCTTCGTTACGCCAAGATAAAACTCCTGATCGACCAGAGCCGCTTCCCAGAAGCGGAGGCCGCCATCCGGGAGCATCTCGCGGAGGAAATTGACGATGCCTACGCCTTCGTCCTGCTGGCCATCTCCCAGTTACGGCAGAACCGCCCCCGGCAGGCCGAGGAGGCCGCCCGCCAAGCGATCTCATTGGAGCCGGATTCCGATTTCGCCTTCTACATTCTGGCCGCTATCCTCCTCGAACGGAAAAAGCCCAAGGAGGGACTGACCGCCATCCGCGAAGCCCTCAAGCTGGATCCCTACGATGCCGAGTACTTTGCCCTCCAGGGGCGGCTCCTGTTTGATTTGTCGAAGCAAAAGGAAGCGCTGGAATCTCTGGACGCGGGGCTGGCTCTGGACCCGGAAAACGAGACCTGCCGTTTCTTCCGCAGCATCATTCTGGGCAAGATGGGCCGGGAAGAAGAAGCCGACCAGGAATCCGTCTCTCTCCTGAGCGACGGCCCGGAAGACGCCGACAACCACTGCGCCCGGGGTTGGGTGTTGCTTCAGGCCGGAGACGGCACGGGAGCGGAGCGACACTTCGTGGAAGCGCTCCGCATCACCCCGGAAAACGCCGATGCCCGCATGGGACTCGTTCAGGCCCTGAAGCTGAAGAACCCGCTGGCCGGCTGGCTCCTTCGGTTTCCCCTGGTGGGTCGTGTTGTGCGGAGCCGTCACGGTTCAGTGGCTGAGCACTCGGCTACTGAGCTCCGAAGCCGAGCCCCTGATCCTCGCCGGAAACGCTCTAAAGGTCCTCATCTACTTTGTCTTCGCGATGATCCTGGCTTCCGAGCCTCTTTTCAACCTGGTGCTGATGACCACCAAGACCGGTCGCTACGCTCTGAGTGACGCAGACAAACGCGGCGTCCGCTGGGCCCTGGTGCCGCTCGTGCTCGGCTGTGTGGCTTTCGGTATCTGGGCCCTGCGCGGTCCGAAGAACCTCTTTCCCTACGAAGCCATTGCCTGGCTGTCCGTGGCCAAACTGGTGAACTGTGTCTTCGACTCGCCCCTGGCTTGGGTCCGGCGGCGAATGGCAGCCATCGCGGCCCTGGCCGTGTTGATTGCGGTCTCCATCGAAGTCGCCGTTTACGGCTACCTGCTGCCCCGGACTTATGAGTTTATCAAGGGTCTGGCCGATGCCGAACCGTCCGAGGAGCAGGCAGAAGCCATCAAAGAGGGCATCAAGCATCTCTTCAATTTACGAATCTGGATCGCCTACGTGCCTACCCTGGTCCTGTGGATCTTCGCGGCCTGGAGCGAAGACCTGCTAAACTGGCTGCACCGGCACGCTCCGGATGAAGAGGAAAACGTGTAGTACGTGTAGTCAAACCCGGACCGGATCGGTGAACGTCTTCAACGAAGACCGCATCTTCAATATCAACTTTTCGTCGATCCAGACTGGCTCGTTTACTGCGCTGGAAGGGAAGGGAATTTTCTGCAAGCATCCCACCATGTGATTCCGCAAGATCAACCCATTGCCTTGAGTCCCCTCCTGATTCAAAGTTCTTCCCCTCTGATTGCCCACGATGCCTGACCTGCTGGTAAAACTTTACGCGCTTCCCCCTCTCGCACCGGCGGAGGAAAAGCTCAACGCGGCAGGAATCCGGCTGCACCGTCCGCTGGCCCTGGAACGGCACCTGGTCATGGGCTGGGTGACCACGCACTTCAGCGACCGGTGGGCGAGCGAGGTTGAGATGACGTTCTCAGGGCACCCCATTTCGTGTTTCGTGGCGCTGGATGAAGCGTCCCGGATCGTCGGCTTCGCGTGTTATGACGCCACGTTCAAGGGGTTCTTCGGGCCGACCGGGGTGGCCAAGGAGTGGCGTGGGAAAGGCGCCGGCGCCGCGCTCCTGCTCAGGTGTTTGCACGCCCTGAAAGAAGAAGGCTACGCCTACGCCATCATCGGCGGATCAGGGGTGGACGAATACTATCAGACAACCGTGGGCGCTATTCCGATTGCGGAATCGGCTCCCGGGCCTTATGGCGGACGTATCAGTCTCGCTCCCTGATAAATGGAAGAACGCCTGCTTTACTTCTCAACCATCCTGTTTCTCGGGATGTTCGCCCAATGGCTGGCCTGGAGGTTGCGCCTGCCATCGATCCTGTTGCTCTTGGCCTTCGGGTTTGGCCTGGGCTTGGTGGTAAACACGGATGACTACTTTCAAGAGGAAACGCTCTTCGCGCTGGTCTCCATGTCGGTGGGAGTCATTCTGCTGGAGGGTGGTCTGACGCTCCACTACCGGGAACTGAAGGAAGCTGGGCGTCCGATTTATCGCCTCGTCACCTGGGGCGCCCTGCTGTCCTGGGGACTCACCATCATCGCGGCACGGCTGACGCTGGGCTTTTCCTGGCAGTTGTGCGCCCTGTTGGGGGCCATCCTGGTGGTCACCGGCCCCACGGTCATCGGTCCCCTGCTCCGCACCGTGAAGCCCGCTCAGAAGATCGGCTCCGTCCTGAAGTGGGAAGGCATCGTGATCGACCCCATCGGCGCCATCCTGGCCGTGCTGGTGTATCAGGCGCTCTTTTCGGACAAGAGCGGTAACACGGTGGAGGTCATCGTGTCCCTGGCCAAGGTCCTGGCCGTCGGCTTTGCCCTGGGTTATTTCGTGGCCAAAGGGGTTTCCGTCCTCCTGCGGAAGCACTGGATACCGGACTTCCTGCAAAGCGTCGTCATCCTCTCCATCGGGCTGGGTGTCTTTGCGGTGTCGAATTGGCTGGAGCCGGAGTCCGGCCTGCTGACGGTGACTTTGTTAGGCATTTTCCTGGGCAACCGGAAGGACGTAAAGGTCCGCCACATCATCGAATTCAAAGAAAACCTCCGCATCCTGCTGATCAGTTGCCTGTTCATCATCCTGGCGGGACGGATTCATTTGGAAGATCTGGCGGCGGTGTGGGCGAAATCGCTGTTGCTCTTTGCCTTGCTGGTGATCGTCGTCCGGCCGGCCTCTGTCTTCATCTCCACCTACAAGACAAAGCTGACCACCAAGGAAAAGCTCTACCTGAGCCTGATGGCGCCACGCGGCATCGTGGCCGCCGCCGTGTCCGCCGTATTCGGCCTGGAACTGGCCAAGCACCATGAGGGTACGGAAATGCCTGCCGAGTTCCTGGAATTCGTCCCAGTCATCTACACGGTCATTGTCGCCACCGTGGCATTCTACGGCCTGCTGGCCGGTCCGCTGGCGCGTTATCTGGAGCTGGCTTCGAAGCGGCCGCAGGGCCTGGTCTTCGGAGGCATTACCCCCTGGGCGATCGAGGCCGCGGTCCTGATCCAGGAACTCGGCTTCCGGGTCCTCATGATCGACTCCAACTACGTGCGCACCTCCAAGGCGCGGATGCGCGGCATACCCACCTTGAACGCCAGCATCCTTTCCGAAACCGCCACGGAGGAAACAGACTACTCCGGCATCGGACGGCTCCTGGCCATCACCCCGAACGACAACGTAAACTCCATGGCCTGCATCGCCTTCAGCCACATCCTGGGGCGTTCCAATGTCTTCCAATTGAAGGCGGGCTCCACGGATGACAGTCCCCGCCACCGGGTGCAGACGGATCTCACGGCACGCTACCTGTTTCAGCCCGCGCTGACCTTCCAGGAGTTGTCCCGCATGGAGACTGAAGAGGCGGCGATCAAGAAGATCCAGATTACCGAGACCTATTCGCTGAAGCATTTCCGCGAACAGTACGAACCGGAGAGCCTGATCCTTTTTCAAATCCGTACTGACAAGAACCTCTACGTGCAGGTAGAAGAGCTTTCGCCCCCCTCGAAAGGCGACATCCTCATCGCCATGGTCCCGCGGCAGAAAGTGGAGGAAGCCAAGCAGGAAAAGAAATCGGATGACAAGCCCTCTCCCTCATTACCCGGATCTTAAGAAACGAACTGTCATCATCACCGGCGGCGCCAACGGCATTGGCGAAGCCATGGTGGAAACCTTTGCCGCGCAGGAGGCCGAAGTGTATTTCTGCGACGTGGACCTGGAAGCCGGCCACCAGTTGGCGGCGAAGATTGGCCGGCACACGCACTTCAGCAAAGTGGATTTGCGGCGCGAGGTTCAGGTCATCCGCTGGGTGGAAAAAGTGGCCGCCGCCTCACCGGACGGCATCGATGTGCTCATCAACAACGCGGCGCGGGACCCGCGCATCCCCCTGGACCAAATCACCATGGCGGAATGGGACGACCTCTTCGCCCTGAACCTCCGGGCCATGGCGCTAACCTGCCGCGAGGTGGCTCCCCGCATGAACCCGAAACGCGGCGGCTCGATCATCAATTTCTCCTCCGTCACTTTTCACATCGCGCCAACTGAGATGTCTGCCTACGTGGCCACAAAAGCCGGCATTGTGGGCCTGACCCGCACGCTTTCCCGCGAGCTGGGGCCGCGAAACATCCGAGTGAACGCCATTTCTCCCGGCTGGGTGATGACGGAGCGGCAACTCAAGCAATACGTGACTCCGGCGGTAAAGCGTTTCCTCCGCAAGACGCAATGCATCCCTTACCTGATCCAGCCCAGCGACATGGCTCAGGTGGCCCTCTTCCTGTCCAGCCAAACCGCCAGCCGAGCCATCACCGGCCAGGAAATTCTGGCCGATCTGGGGCAGGCGTTTTCGTGAGGTTTGAGAAGGAAATGCTTTCCTTCCTTGGTGAACTTAATCAATTCATCACAAACCCATCGCAAACCGCGCCCTGAAAGGGCGCTCGCGAACGTGACTCGTTCTGGCAATTTGGAAACGGCTATTCTCTTCGCTCTATGAAGTTCGCGAGCGGGCCTTCAGCCCGCATTACTTTCTCGAAAATCTATCCAGGCCCAAACACCTTCGCTTTGTGCGGACGGCCTTTCAGGCCGTAGAGATTTCGACCGGCTTTGAGAGCAGGGCCCGCGCGACAGTTTTCTCGATCCGGGCAGGAACTGGAAATTCGCAAGCTCGAGAGCTCTTCGAGCTGATTGAGCCCCGCTTACCCATTCAGCTCAGGGAACGCACTCTCGAAATCCAACTCGTCCCCCGTGGCGGGCTTGAGCTTCAGTAGATCCTGGAAAAGCTCCTTCGCTTTTGCCTCATACTGAGGATCTTCCAAAAGATTTTCCATTTCCTCGGGATCTTCTTTCAGGTTGAATAGGAGGGCCTTGGGAACCAGCGGATAGAGGATGAGCTTGTATTCTCCATTGGTGACCGCACGCTGTCCGTCCAGATAAGCGCCGTAGATGGAGTCATAGCCACTACCTTCCTTGCCTTCAATCGCGGGCATGAGGCTCTTGAACTGGACGTGCTCGGGGACCTCCGCTTTGGCCAGGTCCAGCGAAGTGCGCATGATGTCCTGAAGGTAAACGCGGGTGTCGATCTGCTTTCCTTTCGGAATCCCCGGGCCCACGACCATGAGAGGTACGCGCACGCTGTGGTCGAACATGTTCTGTTTGCCAATCAGGCCATGATGTCCCACCGCCAACCCGTGGTCGGCGGAGTAGAAGATGTAGGTGTTGTCCGCTTTGCCGGAAGCTTCCAGGGCATCCAGGACGCGGCCCACCTGGGTGTCCAGGTGAGTGATGAGGGAGTAGTATTCCCGCCGGTGAACTTTCACGGCGTATTCCGTGCGGGGAAAGGGCGCCAGTTTTTCATCCCGCAGGCCACGGCCGCTTTTCATGCCTTCATTGTAGGGATACTCCGGCAGGAAATTGACCGGCACCGCCATTTTCTCCACCGGGTACTTGTCCAGGTATTCCTGGGGCGACTGGCGGGGATCGTGAGGCGCGTTGAAGGCGATATACATGAAGAAAGGATCTTCATCCTTGGAAGCCATGCCCAGGTATTCCGTGGCGTCGTCCGCGACCACCTCGCTCCAGTGCTTGCCACCTTCCCAGTAGCCGCCGAATTTAGGGTCCGCCGGGTTCCAGACGTCTTCCTGGCCCTGGATGGGGCGATTGTAACCTTCCGGAGTCTGCGCCGGCATGCCGGGACGGACATGGCGAGCCACGTCGAAAATCTTCTCCGCATTCGCCTGCACATGCCACTTGCCGGTAAAGTAGGTATCGTAACCGGCCTTCTTCATGAGCTGGCTCCACATCCAGCCTTTCTCCTGGAAGTTCGGTGTCTCAGCTGGCGCTTGTTCTTTTTTGCCTCCCTTGCCGCGCAGCGCGTTGGCGGCCTGTTCGGCTTTCCAGACAAAGAGTCCGGTATTCAGCATGTGGCGGCTGGCCACGCAGACGGCGCCGCTCCAGGAGCCCATGTTGTAGGCATGGGTAAAGGTCGTTCCCCGTTCCGCCAGGCGGTCGAGATTTGGCGTCTCGATTCCCTCTTCCCCCAGCGCGTGAATGGAGTGAAAGGTCTGGTCGTCCGCGAAGATGAAAAGGACATTCGGCTTATCTTCCGCCTGGATGGAAAGGCCTGTCCACGCCAGGAGCGCGAACAAGAGGCAGGAAGTTTTCAGGAGGTTCATGGGGCTCATGCCCCTATTAAGGTGGCCGGGAAGGCATTCCGCAATAGCGAAAACGCGGACCGTTGCTTCAAGCGGAAAGGGCCACTTCCGACATGGCGGTGACTCTGCCGTTGTCTCCAGGCGCCTTCCCTTTGTACTCATAGGTAATGGGCAGGTGCTTGGCCAGAATGTGGAAAAGTTCTTCCTGCTTGAAAGGCTTGCCCAGGAAGTCCGTGCAGCCGGAGGACATTGCCGAGCGGCGGGCTTCGTCCATGGCAAAGGCGGTCAGGGAAATGATGACCGGTTTGTCGTCGCCCGCTTCCTCAGCAATGACCTTGGTGGCTTCATTACCGCGCATGACGGGCATTTCCTCATCCATCAGGATGACATGCGGACGCCATTCGCGCCATTTTTCCACCGCTACCATGCCGTTTTCAGCTTCCTCGATCCGGAACCCGGCGGATTGCAGAATCTTGTTAAGCAGGAGACGGTTGACCGGCTGATCCTCGGCGATCAGGACCCGCACCTCGTCGTGGTCCTTGGCGAGTCCCCGCACCTTCGTCATGTCTCCCACGGCAGGCGCCACGGGCTCCTTGCCTTCCACTTCTTCGCAAACCACGTAAAACTGGAAGGCCGTGCCCCGGCCGACTTCGCTTTCCACGCTGATGTCACCCCCCATCATCTCGATGAAGCTCTTGCTGATGGCCAGGCCCAGACCCGTGCCATTGCTGACCCCGCGGCCTGCTTCGGTCTGGCTGAACTTCTGGAAAAGCCGCGGCAGCTCCGTCTCCGCAATGCCCTTGCCGGTGTCCCGCACTTCGAAGGAAAGGCGGCGCCGCGGCGTTTCTTCGCTGTCGCCATTGTCTCCACCCGACGACTCGAGCATTTCGCTCCACACCACGAGGGTAATGCCGCCCTGATCGGTGAACTTCGTGGCGTTGCTTAGCAAATTGATCAGCACCTGCCGCAGCTTGCCCTTGTCGGCCCGAATGCGGCCCGGCAGTTCACTCGCCCCCTGGAACTCCAGCCGCAGCCCCTTGGCCTCCACGCGAAAGGATAGCATGTCGTAGACCGACTTAAGCATGGACATCAGATCGAAAGACTCGATGGCAAGCTCCGCTTTCCCAGCCTCGATCTTCGACATATCCAGGACGTCGTTGATGATGTTCAGGAGGTGTTCGCCGCTGTTGTTGATGATGTCCAGGGTCTCTCTCTGACCCTGGCTAAGGGTCTTATCTTCCCCAATAAGCTGTGAAAACCCAATGATGGCGTTGAGCGGTGTTCTCAGCTCGTGCGTCATCTTGGCGAGGAACTCACTCTTCGCCTTGTTGGCGACTTCAGCCGCCTTGCGAGCTTTTTCCAGGGCTTCCAAGTGGATGGACTCCCGCTTCCTGAAGTTTATCTGTGCGATGGCCATCCCCACTTGGAAGGACAAGGACTCCAAAAGGCGCAATTCGCTTTCGTCCCACTTCCGCACCCGGTCGCACTGCTGCATAACCAGAACGCCGTTGGGTTCGCCCTGGTAGGAGGTCCGGATTGCCGCCATGGACAGCACGTTCAGGCGAGTCAGGGCTTCCTGAGCCGGGGTACCTTCAAAAGCCTTGAGAGCGTCATTCCAGACCACGGCCCCGCCCTGGGCGAGAACCTCCCCCAAGGCTTCATTGCCCTGCCGGGAGGCTTCCAGATGCTTCAACGAGATCAGTCCGTCCGCCTTTGCCTCCGCGATCACCACCGGATGAGCGCCATGAGCACGCTCCGTCAGCGGAGGCAGCATGAGGACGTGACAGCGGCTGACATCGAAATGCACCCGCAGATGTTCCAGGGTTTTCTTGAAGTTGTTTTCTTCGTTGTCGATTTTCTGAAACTCGCTGGTGGCCCGCTCGATCAACATGGCCGCCTGAAGCTGGCGGGCCAAGTCGGCTTCCGCGCGGGACCGGGCACTGTCCAGCTTCTCCGCCTGACGCTCCAAACGGGACCGGTGAATGCGGTATTGAATAAGCCCGAATATAAAGACGACCGTCAGCCCCAGCAGGATCATTAGGCCACGCGCCCACCAGGTCCGGTACCATGGAGGCATCACAACCAGACTCACCATGGCACTGTCTTCGTTCCAGCGGAAGCCATCCGGGGAAGACTGCACTTCGAACGTGTAGGTCCCCGGACTCAAGTTGGTGTAACTGGCCTTGGTGTCCGTGCCGCTGAAGTTCCACACCTGCTCCAGACCATTCAACCGATAGCGGAAATGGCTAAGACTCGGCGACCCGTAGTCCAGGGTGGCAAAGCGAAACGCGACCCGGTGCCGTTTCGCGAAAGGCAGGTCGATCCGCGACGTCAGCGCCATCGGATGCTCCAGAATGCCGCCTTTCTCCGGCCGGATTCTTTCTCCCAGGACTTCCAGGGCCGTCAAGACCGCCCGGGACGGTTGCAACTGCTGAGGCAGGCGCTTGGGGTCTATCTCGTTGAATCCGCTGGAACCACCGAACAGGAGGAGCCCGCTATTCAAGCGTACGTGAGCTTTGGTGTGAAAGTCCCCCGTCTGCAGCCCATCGTATTGGGTATAGTTCGTGAAAATGCCGGTCTCCGGATCCAGCCGGGAAACACCGCTGCCCAGGCTGAGCCAGATCGACCCGCTGTCGTCCTCTTCAATGCCGTAGACGTTGGTGTGTGCAATCCGGCTGCGGGAGGGGTGAAAGGGCAGAATGGTTCGATTTTCCGGATCGAACCGGTTCAGGCCGCCGCCGATGGTACCCACCCAGAGAACCCCGTTGTGCGCCTTCTTCATCACACAAATGTGGCTGGAAGACAGGACCTCATCTTCGTCCACCAGTTCAGAGTAGTGCTGCCAAAGGCTTTTTTCGGGATCGAAGAGATAAAGCCCGTTACCGCTCGTGCTCACCCAAAGACGTCCGTCCTCCGCGTCTTCAAGATCGGAGACATAGCCGTCCGAGACCACGCCCGCCTCGGCTTCCGCGTGAACGAAATGTTCCAGAGACAAGCCCCCGGAAGAGTCAATTCGCGTCAGTCCGCCCCCCATCGTGCCCACCCACACCTGCTTCTTGCTATCCACATGAAGGGTCGTAATGGAGTCGTGGGGTAACCCGGAGGCCTTTGTGACCCGCGCTTTTAGTTTCCCCGAACTGTCCAACTGCACAACGCCTTCTCCGCGAGTTCCCAGCCAGAGATTCCCTGAGCTGTCAGCTTCCACATCAAACACGTAGGGCTGCTGTCCATACTCACCCCCCAGGTCCAGGGGCACGGTTTCGAACTTGCCGGAGGACGGGTACCACCTGTTCAATCCACTCTCGGTCCCGATCCAAACGGACCCGTCGGCGGTCTGCTCCATCCCCCACACGGATTGATGTGACAGCCCTTCTCTACCCGGACTTTCCACACCGTGCATGGCAAACCAGTACTGCCGCAGCGGATGCCGGCTGACGCCTCCCCGCCCGCTTCCCACCCACAGGACCCGCTTCTTGTCTTCAAACAAAGAGACCACATCCGCCCCCACCAGCCCATGCGGATTGCTGATGTCCGGTTGGAAATGAGTCATCCGTTCCTGGCCAGGCGAATACCGGCTTAAGCCCGCGCCGGTTCCTAACCATAAGTCTCCGAAAGAATCCACCAACACCGCGGACACATCCCGGCTAATCAGCGAAGTCCCCGGACTCTTACCCAGATTCAGATTCTTGATGATTCCCCCTTTGCTCCGCTCCACCAGGAAAGCTCCCTGGCCCTGAGTGCCGATCCACAGGTCGCCCTGCTTGTCTTCGGTAATTGAGCTGATTTCCGCGGAAACTTGCTGAAACGCCTCCACGGCCTCTGACTTTGGTCCCATGCGGAACAGCTCTCCGTCCTGGGTTCCGATCCAGACATAACCAAAGCGGTCCTCGAACAAGACGGAGACGGCCCCAACAGCCCGTCCCGTGGAGGTCGCCACGGCCCGGAACTGGTTCCTCGTGCCGTCAAACAGCGCCAGCCCTCCTTCCGTTCCCACCCACAAGCGGCCATCGGAATCGGCCAGAATGGCCGTGACATGATTGTGGATCAGTCCATGAGGATTGGAAGGGTTGTAGCGAAACCGTTCGAAAACCTCAGTCCGCGGATTGAAACGATTCAGCCCACCCCCCAGGGTTCCAACCCAAAGATAACCGTAAGGTCCTGCCGCCAGAGCTGTGATGTGATTGTCACTGAGACTGTCCGGCCGTTCTGAATCGTAACCGTAAATCTTAACTTCGTAGCCATCGTAGCGGTTCAGGCCTTGCTCGGTCCCAATCCAGACATACCCCCTGATATCCTGAAGAATGGCTGTCACTTCACCTGCCCCCAGGCCGTCAGCCTGGGTCAGGTTGGTGAACAGGACCCGGTTTCCCTGATCCAGTCCCATAGCCGCCGCAGGGCCCAGAACGATCCACACAATCGCTTGGGCTCCAATCGAACGTAACAATTCCCGCCAACGATGAAGCACGATATCTATGATAACTTGACTATTGATATTATAAAAATCATATTTATTTGATTCAATCAGAATTATAAGGTAAATTTCCTTTTAATTTCTGGATGGGCAGGTGTTCTTCCAAGGCATCTCCGTACCCTCCTCATTTTCCTAACCATGAAACCGCGGCTCGCCTTCTTCCTTTCGGTGTTTTCGCTGGCGTGCCTTCACGGAGGAGCCATGGCGGATGCAAGAATCACGGATTCCGAGGACTCGATTGAATTCCTGGCCAGACGGATCGCCGAAGAAACGGGTGGAGACCCCCTACAGTTTAGAAATTACGCCAAGCGGCTCGCCAGTACCCTGAGCACGCTCACCACCGAGGAGCAGTATCGCGTCCTGGGAGAGAACTACCTGCCCTCCCTTGAAAAACTAAACGCCCAAAAGAAGAAATCTCCACCGCCCACGCCTGCCAATGAGCCCCGCTCCGCTCCCCCGGCGGAGAACATCAACACCGGTCAAAGGGGCCAGCCAATCCTGGAAGAGTTGGCCTGGACCACACCGGCGCCCAAACCGTCCGGCAGGAATGAAACACCGCACGGCACTCTAGCGGTTCCCCCTTTCAGCGAATTGCAGTTGGCCACCCACTATCTGTTCGGGCGCGAGCGTCCCTTCCCGATCCCGGCGGTTCGTTACTTGAGAGATGAATCTCCCCTGCCCGATCCGACGACGCACCAGTTGGCCGCTCGCTTGGTGTTCGATTGGATCCACGGCCAGGTTAATTCTCCCGGCAACCCTGAGAACACTTCCCCTCCTCCCATTGCCACCGCGGACTTATTCCTTCCGGACCACTGACGAGCGGAGCCAACGTCTGTTTACTGCTGTCTCCCTCCCCTGATAAGTGAAACACCAATTTCCAACTGGAAACTACCTACACGACACCCCGCGCGGCATCAGCCTGGTCGAAATGCTGATGATGATCGGTGTAATCGGTGTCTTGGTCTCCATCTCCGTGCCTGTTGTCGGCAAGATTGTCGAGTCGTCTCGAGCCGTTAAGGCACGGGCCAACGCCAAACAGGTTCAGTCGGTCTCCTCCGCCCTCGCCGGCATGGGGGTGGCGCACGTGTTGCCGGAATCTCTTGGGGGCGTCGAAGCCACGATCCGGCTTCTTAGCAAAGGCATCACCATTCCGGAAGGCCCCTATGCGGGATCGGTTTTTTCCGTCTCCAAGATTTCGGAGGATGAGATTCCGCTGGCGGCGGATTTCCTGGACCTGATCTACGACTACAACGAGATCCGCCTGGTATTCGTGGAGGAAAACCAGGCCCTCATGGTGGGCGGAAAGCTCGAAGGTCCAAAGGAAAAGGACACTTCCTCGATGTCGGACGCCCCGTCCCGGCAGAGCGCGTTCATCGCCTCCCACACGGTAGAATAGCGGGGCAGGTCTCAGGGGCCCGATCGCGCCATCTCTTTCGCTTGCGGCGCCGCGCGTCTTGGCCTTCCACTTAGGAATGGTCTCTCTCCGCTTACCCCCATCTTTCCCCGCAATCGCCAAGCACTTGCACCGCCGGTTTTTTCTACCCTTTTTACTCTCCCTGCTGACTTTCTGCGGACTGTCCCAGATCGCGACGGGCGCCGAACGCCCCCACATCGTTTTCGTGCTGGCGGATGACTTGGGCTATGGAGACGTGCAGGCGCTGAATCCCGGGTCGAAAATTCCGACCCCGAATCTTAATCAACTGGCGGCGGAGGGCATGACCTTCACCGATGCCCACTCTCCTTCCGCGGTTTGCACCCCCACCCGCTATGCCACGCTGACGGGCCGCTACTGTTGGCGGTCCCGGCTGACGAGCCGGGTGCTGCATGGCTACGACGAACCCCTCATCGAAGCGTGGCGTCCCACGGTGGCGTCTTTCCTCAAAGAACAGGGCTATCACACCGGCATCGTTGGGAAATGGCACCTCGGCTTGGGAATGCCGCCAGAGGCGAACGGCGTGAGAGACTGGTCGAAAGGCCTGACTCACTCCCCAAACGAAAACGGTTTCGACGAGTCTTACATCGTGTCCGCCTCCCTGGACATGCCGCCTTACATCTTCCTAGAAAACCACGCGCCGGTCACTCTTCCCACCAGTTCCCTGGAAGCCCGGAAGTTTCCCGCCTTCATGCGGGGCGGAGAGAGAGCGCCCGACTTCGAACCCGAAGACGTACTGGACCACCTGCTGGCGAAGGCTCAGGATTTCATCCGCAAACAGGCCGCCGGACAGGAACCCTTCTTCCTCTATTTCCCGCTCACGGCCCCACATAAGCCCGTCATCCCTCACCCCCGGTTTCAGGGAAAGACCGGGCTCGGCCCTTACGGGGACTTTGTCCACCAAGTGGACTGGACGATGGGCGAGTTGCTCAAGACGCTGAAAGAAACCGGTATCTCAGACAATACCCTGCTGGTGTTCACCAGCGACAACGGATCTTTCATGCATCGGCTGGAAAACGAAGAGAACCCGGACCACCTGCGGGACGAGTCGGTGCAGGGCTATCATCCGTCCAACCACACCCCCAATGGCCCCTACCGCGGCACGAAAGCGGACATCTGGGAAGCCGGGCACCGCGTGCCCTTCTTCGTGCGCTGGCCCGCCGCCGTCAAAGCCGGGAGCCGGTGCGACCGGACGGTGAGCCATGTGGATTTCTTCGCCACCGCCGCGGAGGTTATTGGCGCCGAACTTCCCTCTCCCGACGTGGCGGCGCCAGACAGTTTCAGCCTGCTGACTCTTCTCCAGGGAAAAGAGGCCGAGTTCAAACGGCCACCGGTCATTCACCATTCCGCCGCCGGCATGTTCGCCATCCGGGAGGGTGAGTGGAAACTGGTGCTGGGCAACGGTTCCGGCGGCCGGGAAAAACCCGCCGGGACACGTTTCGAACGCCCGTGGTCGCTATACAATCTGAAATCGGACGAGGCGGAGGCCGACAACCGCATTGAGTACGAACCGGAGCGGGCCCTGAAGTTGGAAACAGAGGCCCTCAAGATTATCGCGGACGGAAAGAGCCGGGACGGGGGCTTGTAGGAAGAGAGCCAGGACAGCGGCTCCGGCCTACGGCTTTCTTACAAACTGAGAAACGGATTCATCCGCCATGTCGGCGGAAACAGCCTCCAGGAGTTGGTCTTCCCAGCCGGGGAATTCGGCGCGAATGCGTTTCCAGTTGGTGCCTTTGGCCATTTCGCAGCGCCCGGTGAGGTAGTCTTCCACCGCGTCGCTCATGGCGTGACTGAAGACTTCGACTGCTTTCGCCTCCTCCAGGCGGGAGTATGGCAGACCGTTAATGAGGGCGTCGTCTTCATAGCGCCGGAGATAGTCGCGGCCAATGCTTTCGTAGCTCTGCTTCAGGGTTACGAAAAAGCCCCGGCTTAAGACCACGCCATCCGCGCTCAGGTAGGAGAACAAGGTCCGGGCGATGTCCCCCGCCAATCGTGCCAAGCCAGATTCCGCCATGCTTTGCCCCTCACCGCCGTCACTCCCCAGACGGGCGGCACGGACGGGGTCCGCTTCCAGACGCTGGTGCTTGTGGTCGTAGTTGATGCCCAGATCCACCTGACAAATGCGCCCGGCCTGGGTCTGGTTGTAGACCTCACACAGCATGCCGACCTCCAGCCCCCAATGGCCGGGTAAATGCAGGATGGCGGCGAGTTCGGAAGAAATCGAAAATTCTCCCGACAAAGGAAAGCGAAAGGAGTCCAGAAACTCAATCAAAGGCTGGCCCGGAAGCATTCGCCTGAGCGCGCGAAGGAAGGGAATGGCGAAGAGCCGGGTGACGCGTCCGTAGAGCCGGCCCGCGATACGGCCGTAGTAGCCCTTGGCGAATTCATAGCCCATGGCGGGATGCAATGCCGGCAGGCAGATCCGCTGCGGAAGCTCTTCGGTATAGGTGAGGATGTCGGCATCGTGAGCGGCAATGACGCGCGCCTCTCCCCGGGCCAAAATGTAGCCCATCGCCAGCCAGAGGTTCGCGCCCTTACCGGGCTGCGGCACGTCAAGCTCGCGGATCTTCAACTGGGAAACCAGCGAGGTAAGACGCGGCCCATCGTTCCAGAGCACGGTGGTTTTCTGAGGCAGTCCGGAGACCAGCGCTTTCGCTTTGCGAAACTGAGCGGCGGTCATGTGGTTCATGCTGAGCACGACTTCCTCCACAAACCCCACCCGGGCGAGCGTTTCCAGGATGCGGGGCAGCGCCGCTCCTTCCATTTCGGAAAAGAGCGAGGGAATGACCAGGGTCAGAGGCCGCTCCGCGGCATACTCGCACAAGCGCTTTTCCTGTTCCTCCAGATTGGTTTCGGTAAGCCGGTGCAGCGTGGTGACCAAGCGGTGCTGATAGAAGTCCGGCATCGGGCGTCCGCGGTGGTTGGGTTGCGTGTCCGGGAAAGGCGAGCTTTAGGCCGCCGACTGATCGTTTCCTTCCCTATCGGAAAGCTCTGCTTCTTCCAGGTGTAGATCCGGTTCGTCTCCTTCCTCGATTTCCCGCCGCCAGCGCCGGGAAATCCAGGGGCGCAGGCAGCCATAGATCAGGTAGGAGGTGAACAAGATCGCGGGCACAATCTGCCAGTAAACCACAGCGCAAAGAAACACCACCACGGAGACGAACACCCAGGGCAAGGAACGGCGCGTCCCGACGTTGATCCGCTTGAAACTGGGGTAGGAAAACTCGCTCAACATCAAGAAGGAGAGCAGGAGCATGAGAAACAACAACACGTAGCGCCACGCGCCAGTGGTCTTGTCACCCTCGTTCAGCCAGAGCATGAACAGCGTAAGCGACGCAATGAGACCCGCCGCGGCGGGAATGGGAAACCCAACGAAATTCCGGCTGGTGCTCTCCTTGTCTTCCGCCGCGATGCAGTTGAAACGCGCCAGGCGCATGCCGCCACACAGCAGATAAATAAAGGCGATGATCCAGCCCAGCCGGTGACTAAAGTCGGTCAGGACGATGTCCATGACCAGCAGCGCCGGGGCAACGCCGAAGGACACGATGTCCGCCAGCGAGTCGAATTCCCGGCCAAAGAGAGATTCCTGACCCCGCATCCGGGCCACCCGGCCGTCCAGGAGGTCAAAGAGGCAGGCTCCCAAGATCAGGGCAATCGCCTTGTAGTAGGGCAGCGCCCCGTAGTCGGGATTCTTCATCCCGTCAAAGATCATGAGGATGGCGAGAAAACCGCAAAACAAGTTGCCCGCCGTCAGCATGTTTGGCAGCAGGTAAACTTTGGGGGAACTGAAACCGGATTTTTCTTCGTCGCTCATCGCAACGCGCACTGTAAATCCTGTGCCGCCTCTCCGCGAGCGTTTGATTGGAAAACCGTTCGCCGCGTATTGGACCGTCTCCGCTCGATCAGGTCTCGCCGCCCGGCCCGGCGCCTGGATCCGCTTGTCTTCGCGCCTGCCGCATCTTCACCACGCGCAGCGGCACACTGGCCAGGACCCGCCCGTCCAGGCTGACGTCTATACTGTACTGACCAAACGCCTTAAACTCCAGAAAGGGAAACTTCAGCATGAGATTGCGGGAGACAAAGTAAGCGTCGTCCGCCACTTTCACCTTCACCGAAGGGCTGAACGGCTTGATGACATCCTTCCCATCCGCGTCGATGAGACGGACGCCAAAGTGGTGTTCGCCTTCGTCCTCGGGCCGGAAGACCATTCGCATGGCCAGGGTGCACTCCTGCCTCACTACGGGCGCTTTGAGCGCTCCAATGCTGTCAAAAGCACCCAGGATGCAGAGCTTTCCGTAATATTCCGAGGCTGAGTCGCAAAGGGTGGCGATGTAAATTTCCATGATTCTCCCGGAAGACGCTACCGTCCCCTGGGATCGTTCCGCCCTTTTGTCTCGCCTTTCAACCAGGGAAGCCAGCCTTTCTTCTTGGTGTCTTCCTGCTTCTCTTCCTGAAGTTCATCCATGTGTTCCTGTGTGGGAACGCCGGGCTCGGGGAACATTTCGGCAGCATCGGCTCCAATGTCGGAACGCACGTCTTCGTCAAAGCTGGCGGCCTTGGCTTCGGCAAGGCTGTTGACCACGATGGGCTGGATGAAGATCATCAGTTCGGACCGGCTCTTGTTGTCCGAGGTGCTTTTGACCAGGTTCCCCACCACGGGAATGCGTGAAAGGACCGGGATGCCTTCCGTGTCTTTGTCGAGGGTTTCGGTGATCAGGCCGCCCAGGACGATGGTGGTCCGGTCCGGCACGGTAACGGTGGTATTAAGCTCCTGAGTGCCGATGATGGGCACCAGATTGTCAGCCACCTGTTGCTGACCCACTACGGTGTCGTTCACCTGCACGATGTCCAGGGTGACCTCGTTGTCCTTATTGATGGTCGGCAGCACCTCCAGCTTCAGAACCACGTCCTCAAACTCAATGGTGGTGCTGATGGCGGCGTTGTTGCCTCCAGTAGAGGCGTCCGTCAGGCTTTGAGTAGGCACGGGCACCCGCTGGCCGGAAGTGATCTCCGCGCGCTTACCATTCTGGGTATAGACCACGGGACGGGACAACACCTTGAACCGGTTGGTCCCTTCCAGGGCCGTCACGAAAACGTCCAGAGATTCGCCAATCTGACCATATACGTTCAACCCGCCCGCCGGGCCGAAAGCGGTCGTGATCAGATTGTCCCGCAGGTCGCCGATGTTAACGTTCTGGATAACGTCGTCCCGCTGAGTGATAAGGCTGGAGGCGATGCCACCCGCCGCGGGATCGCTGCCGTCGAATTGCTCGAACTTCTGGAGATAGTCCACGCCGAACTGGATGTTATCGTCCAGGGTGAGCTGACCGATCACGGTGGCCAAATAGACTTGGGCCGGTTTCCGGTCCAGCCGGTCGATGATGTCCGTGACGATCTTCTGGGCTTCCCGCGAGCCGATCACAATAATGGAGTTGGACTGCCGGTCGGCGATGAGGCGCGTCTTGCCCACGAGCACGGAAATGGGCGCTACTTCATCGATCGGAAACGCAATCTGGTCTGGTTGCCCCCCCACGTCGTCGCCGGTATTCTGAGTGCGGTTTGAGTTCTGGTTCTGATCCACGCCTGTCAGGGTGGCCAACTGAGAAGAAGCCACTGGTGTGGGACGGGACGCGATCTGCCGCCCGCCCGGCAGCACCGTCAGACCGGTACCGGTGTCCTGCAGGACATCCACAATGACGGGCAAAATGTCATTGGCCTTCACGTAGTTCAGCGGCCGTTCCATCGGGTCTGGCGTGCTGAGTGGCTTGTCGAACTGTTTAACCAGATCCAGGATGTAAGCCAGGTCCTGCGGCGGCGCGACGATCATGATGCGGTTCAGCCGGTCATCCGGAATGAGCTGAGCCGCGGGATCGCTGGCGGTGCCGATACCGGTGTTGGGGTCGGAACCGCTTTGCGGGTTGCGGGCTCCGTTGTTGCTACTACCGCCGCTTCGCTGGTCTCCTCCCCCGCCGCTGTTATTGCTCCCCCCACTGTTGTTTCCACCGCCGCCGTCCCCCGAACGCTGCCCGGAGATGGTCCGGCCGGTTTCACCCAGGCGTTCTTTCTCCTCCGCCCGGGCATCCACCACGGCCTGGATGATTTGAGACACGACAGTCGCCTCGGCGTACTCCAGATCCACAAACTCTGTCAGCAAAGGCGCGGAATCCGCCGGCACGTCAATGATCTTGGCCAACTGAATGAGTTGGCGGATGATGGAGGAACTCTCCGTGATCAGCAGACCGCGAGGGCTCAACACCGGCGTAATGCGGCCGAACTGATTCAGCACGACATGATTGCTGAAAATGGTGGCGGCATCCTCCGGGCTCAGGTAGTTCAGCCGCAAGAAGTAGCCCACCAGGGACTCTCCGGAAGGCAGGGCATCCGCCGTGGTGTAGATGACAATCCCCTCGCTGAAGGCGGCATTCTGCGCGGCCTGATTCTGGCGGCCCGAAAGAATGCGGATGCTTTTCTGTCCCGGCTCCGCCACCAGGACGTATCCGTTCACCAGCAGAGCCGTCTCAATTAGCCGGATGGCTTCGTCCCGGGGCACATCCGTGGGCGTGACCAGGCTGACTTGGGGCCCCTCAAAGACAGTGGTATCCTTAATAATCGTCTTGCCGGTCAGCCGTTCGTAGATGGACAGGATGTCCGACACTGGGTTCAGCGGAAACTGAAGGTTCACCCGGTCTCCACTGGCGGAAATGGTGGCGCCATCCGCGTCCCCGCCCGCGCCACCCGGCCCACCGGGACCTCCCGGGCCCCCGGGTCCAAACCCACCACCGGGACGTTGCCCAAACTGACGCCGCTGACCGCCGTCCGGTCCCTGCCCCCCTTGAGGTCCCTGAGGCGCTTGCGGCGCTTCAGGCGCGGGAGCCGCTGGTTGATTGTCCGGCGCGGCGTCCTGATTGGCCCCAGCATCGGGGGTGTCCGCCTGAACCAGTAAATGAGGCGGCAGGATGCGATTTCCGCCGCTGCCACCGCCATCACTCTCCTGGGCCCGCGAATCGGGATTCAGGATGGCGATCGTCAGGAGAACGGAAATCGCCAGCGGGATGCGCGCCTTACCGCGAAAAGTCTGAGGGGTAGTGACGAAGAGTCTGGCAGACATGTTGGGTTACTGCGTTGGATTTTTCTGGTGCCGGACCGGCGCGAGCAGATGGGCCTGCGAGGGATAGCGTTTCCCCGGCCCGCTGCCAAGCAAAGCGCGTGAATTCTTATCTGGACTGCGTCGCTCTGTCCAACGCCTTGCGAAAGATCTCCCGCCGTTCGTCCGAGGTCAGATTCGGATTCTCGCGCATTTTCTTTTCCATGTACTCGCGCATCTTGCCGCGCTGTTCCTCGGTCAGATTGCGCAGCTTTTCAATGACCTCCGGAGGGGGGCCGTCTCCCCGGCCAAAACGCCGTTCGCCACCCCCCCGTCCGTCACGATTGCTGTCGCCACCTGGACCGGCCGCGGGCTTGGCTTCACCGGGTTTCAGTTGGGCTTCATCAAAGCGCACCGTCACCACTTCTCCGCCGGAGACGGAAATCTTGGCGGCCACTTTCTCCAGGTCGTCCCCCGCGGAGATGTCAACCATTTTCCAGCCCTGGGAGTTCGGGGTATCGGAAATGACGTAGGTCTCCTTGGTCTCCCGATTCATCAGGGTCGCCACCGGCTTGTCATTGATGCGCGCCACCCCCGTCAGGATGAGGGAATCGGAAAGGTTCAACGACCGGGTAAAGGGCGAGTTTTCCTTCAGTTCCTTGAAAAACGCCGCATCCACCGGCTTCGGGAGGCCGTCGTCTTCCACCACGTTCGCACTGGCCGGAGGATCGTCCTGGGCCCGAAGGGGGGACTGACCAATCAGCCAACACGCCGCCGTCACGGCGGGCACGCATGCGATCCATTGTCTCAAGGGGGTCCGGTTCATACAGTTTCAGGGCGAAAGACTTACGTCCGCCTGGTTATAACCCCGGAGCTTGGGGAAAGTTACAGCCAAATTCAACTCTTGCGTGAGGGGAGCGAATGGCCCAAAAGTTCAGCTTATGCTCGACCCCACCCTCTCCCAGAAGTTGACCGCGCTCGGTCAGGCCCTCATCAACCAAGAGGCCGCCAAGGTGCTCGTGGAACCCCAGGACCGTAGCACGGGTTTCTGGTTCGGCGGGGGAAACATCGTCCAAGACCGGGACGGCTCCTATTTGGCGATCGGCCGTTTCCGCAATTTTGGCGACTCCCGCACGGGTGTGGGCGCGGGAGCGCGCGGCTTGGAAATGGCCATCTACCGCTCGCCCGAGCCGCTGGGTCCCTACGAGAAAATCAAGAGCTTCAGCAAGGCGGACCTGAAGACGAACGGTAAAGCCGTGGTCTCCATCGAAGGCACCGCGCTGCACTGGGATGGCGATACGCTGGAGGTGTTCGTCTCCACGGAAAAGGATATCCCCTACCCGGCCGGATTTGAAAGCTTCCAGAAACCCGGCACCGGCGTGTGGAGCATCGACCGCCTGCACGCGGGCAGCGTGGAAGACCTGAGCGCGGACAGCCTGGAGGAAATCGTCATTCACGACGAGCCGGCCGTGCTGCACGCCAAAGACCCGGTGGTCACGGATCTGCCGGACGGCAGTCTCGCGCTGATCTACTGCAACCACCCCTTCTCCTGGTCCAGTTCCAACACCAGCGTCACGGTGCGGAAGCCGGGCTCCAGCACCTACGAACACCTCACGGACTTCATGCTGGCCCGCGGCCCCGTGTGGGACATTGCCGCCACGCGCCTGACGGATCGCCTGGCCATCCCCAAGGTGGGCGCCTTCGCGGATCTGCCGGATATGTCGCTCTACTTCTACGACGGCTGCGAATGCCTGCGCCAGATGGACGAAAACCCCCGCGCCGTGAAACGGCCCCGTGGCTACTCCTGCGAGGAACTGAGCGGCATCGCCGGCGGCATCGACACGGAATTTCCCAGCATCGAAAGAATCAGCCTGCACGCGCCTCTCTTCATTTCCCCCCACGGCACGGGTTGCAGCCGCTACGTGGATACCCTGGTGACGGACGGGGGCATTCTGGCCAGTTGGCAGCAGTCCCAGGAAGACCTCAGCCAGCCGCTGGTGGGCCATTTCCTGCCAATGGAAGAAGTGGAGAAGATCCTTTCCTGAGATCCTGCCGCTCCATCGCGACTCCCGGCATGTTCCGGGAATCTCCCTCCTCACTGAAAGACGACCCCGGACCCTAAGACCTAAGACCGCGCCATGAAACTCTCCCTCAATTCCTCCACCATCAAGACCACCCCATTGCTTGAAAAAATCAAAGTGGCGGGCGAAGCGGGCTACGCGGGCATTGAGCTGTGGGCGGTGGACCTCTACCAGCATGTGGGCCGGGGCGGCGAAGTGAGCGATGTGGAGAAAGCCCTGGCCGACTACGGCCTGGAGGTGCCGTGTTTCATCGCGGTGCGGAACTGGGGCGAAACAGAGGGCTGGGAATACAAGTTGGCTTTGGATGAGGCCCGCCGCCGCTTCGAACTGGCCGCCCGCCTGAAGGCGCCCTGCATGGTCTGCACCCCGCCCATGGAGCAGCCAGGCATCGATCATTTGCATGAGGGCTATGCCGATCTCCTCCAGATCGGCCGGGAAACGGGAGTCCAGGCCGTATTGGAATACATCAGCTTTTTCAAGTCCCTCAACAATCTGCCGGACACCGTGGCGGTGCTGGACCGCTGTGGCGAACCGGATGGGGTCACGATCCTGGACGCATTCCACAACTGGAACAGCCGGACCACGCTGGATGACATCCGGGCTCTACCGCTGGAGCGGATTGCGCACTACCACATCGACGACGCGGACCCGAACAAGCCCGCCCTCACCCAGACGGACCCGGACCGCGTGATGATCGGCGAAGGCCAGATCGACCTGAAGTCGGAACTCCAGGTCCTGAAGGACAAGGGTTACGACAAATGGCTGAGCCTGGAACTCTTCAACTCCGCCCTGTGGGAAGAGCCGCCGCTGAAAGTGGCGAAAACGGGCCTGGAACGGATGAAAGAGCTGGTGGCGTCGCTGGATTGAGGCCCCCGGAGGAGAGTGCGGAAACACCGCAGGAAAGATAGGTGTTGGAAAGCAGGAACCCAGCTGCTACTCCTTCTCTTTCTTCTTCGTTTTCAATTTCACGCAGAAGAAATCACGCATCACACGGATAAAGACTTTCCGCTTGAACTCAGGCACCCATTCCAGGCGGAACTCCTCAGGCATGATCCAGCGGAAAGTGCGGAACTCCTGCTCGTGAAGGTCCAGGCGAATATCGTCGTCGGTTCCGAGAAAGGTGCAGAGAAAATAGGTCTGCTCCTGGCCCTTGAATCTCCGCTCCCTCAATAGCCCGTGCGGAAAACGGTAGCGATAGCCGGTGCGGCACGCTTCCAGAGTGTACTTCTCCGGTGGCACGCCAATCTCTTCCCGGACTTCGCGGCGAAGCGCGCCGATAAGGTCTTCGCCCTTGTCCACCCCACCCTGCGGAAACTGCCAGGAATCTTTAAAGGTAATCCGCTCCGCAACCAGGATTTCCCCGGTCGGCTTTTGCAAGATGGCGGCAACATTCGGACGGAAAGCGGACATGATCACTCAATTTACCCCCTGCTAACCATTCGCTCCCCTCGAAGCGAAAGCAATTTGCCTTTCATACGAAGAACGAACGTGAAAGGATTCTCTTGATGATCGGCGGACTTTTCAACCTCCTTTTCCGTCACAAACTCATTAGCCTAATCCTGTTAGCGCTAATTATAACGAGTTTGGCCCTCTACCTGGGAGAGCACTGGTCCGGTGAAACCCAGGTCCGGAAAAAGCACGAAGCCCTGATTTCCGCGTTCGAAAGCAAGAGCGCGAAGAAGTTCCTGAAGCTGGCCAGCCTGGACTATCTGGACCAGTGGGGCTTTTCCGGCCAGGACGCCGCCATTACCATTTCGGACATTGGAAGCCAGTTCGTCGTCTTGAACCTGGAGGAATTGGAGGAGGGCGATCCCGCCTGTATCGTCACGGAAAAGGAAGCCCTTGTAACCACCCAGCTTTCCGCCCGCGGCACGGCCTCTCCCATCGGCCAACTCATCATGCAGGAAGCCAACAAATTGCGGGATCCGTTCGTGTTTACCTGGCGGAAAGAAGGCTTCTGGCCCTGGGACTGGAAGCTCACCAGCATCAAGAACCCGGGGGTGCCAAAGGATCTCCACGGCTACCGCCCCGGCGACTTGCAGCGGCGCCTTTCTGAACATTCTGAGTTTTGACAAAACCAATCCACCCGGTGCATGGTTAGATCCATTGTCTGACTCT
Source organism: Verrucomicrobiia bacterium (assembly GCA_030427505.1). GTDB lineage: Bacteria > Verrucomicrobiota > Verrucomicrobiia > Verrucomicrobiales > DEV007 > JAUICH01. Next base: position 117,691 of record JAUICH010000013.1, on the reverse strand, counting down.
CCCGTCCGGCCCAATTCCAACTATTGTAAGACAGCCCCCATGAAGACCCTCTCTCCGTCCAGCTTTACCAAGTGGTTCCTTGCCGCCGCCATTACCGCGTTTGCGGTCCTACCCGTTGCCGGAAACGCCCAGGCACAGAATCAGCCTCAGAACCAAAACAGCGGCGACGGCGAGGGCATCAAAGGTTTCTGGGAATGCGAAACCTCCACCGGGAACTTCGTCATTGCGCTGAATCAGATCGCTTCCGTGGCCAAGCACCAGTACATCGTGGATGGCGCGGCAAAGGTCTATGAAGTGACAGTGGACTCCACCGGTCCCATGGTGGCGCGGTTTTACTTCATCGAACCGGTTACGGACGGGTCCCCCCTTTCCATGGGCAAAAACACCATCGACCGCCTGAAAGACATTGCTCAAAACGCCACCTCCAAAACGGGCACGGAAGAGATTTGGGAAGACGTCATCAAAAACTACCCACAGACCACCCACGCCAAGACCGCGGAGTTTCGGCTGCGCAACAAGGAAAACATCCAGCAGATCTACGACCACATCTACCGGGTCTGGGCCAAGGAACGCGGCCGCGGCCAGTTCAACAAACTCACGATCCAGGACGAGTGAGGTCTTGGGTTAGCCAGGCCTTCGCTGATTTTCGGATTCTCACTTTTCTCTGAGCCCTCTTACCGGCTCAAGCTTTCCGCTTTGCGGCGCCGGATTCCTCCGCGCGGATCATTCCCGTGAAGCTGAGAACAAGGGCCAGGAAAGCAGGCCCGAACCATCGTCCGGGCCATCATGCGGGTAGGAAAGAGATTGGTTTTACAGGTAGATGCTGAGTTGAGACCGTGGCTCAATCGCATCCCATAAGCCAGTCAACAGCGGTTGCCTCCCTTTTCTGGCGGAATGGCAACATCCCGCCAATCTTTCGCGGCGAAACGCTAAGACACCAGGCGACGAGCGACTACAACAACACCACAGAACGAGAAGGATCGCGGCCACGAGAGTTTCTTACCGGTTGCTCCTTTTTCTTCGGGCAAAGCGAACAAAGATTTCAAATCCACTACATTTGCGATTCGCGAAAAGACTTCTGAGAATGGGTCTGTGCGCTATCAGCTCAGTCCCCTGGCAAAAAAGAGCGGAGAAGGGATATCCCGTCCCTTCTCCGCTTCCAACTTAACCACTCTTCAGTAGTAAAATTCCAGCAAACTGGCTGGTGAAGAGAATGTTATCGTAGCGCTTAAATCTACCTGATCTTGATTTGAGCCGAACGGCCTACCAATGGTAGGTGAAGCTGACGCGGAGCTGACGGGGCTCCATGGGGTGGATGTGGTGGTCTTCGATGCCGCCCATCGCTTCGCCGGGGAGGCGGGACGCGTAGTAGTACTCGATGTCGTTGTCGTCCGCGTCGAGGAGGTTGAGGGCTTCGAGGGCGACTTCCCAGCGCTCTTTGCGGTAACCGACGCGGGCGTTGAGCTGGAAGGCGTCCTGGGATTCGATCTTGCCGTCGCCGGTCAGGGGACGGGCGGAGAAGTAGCGGGCGCGCAGGGTGGCGAAGGGACCGGTCTGGCGGCCCAGGGTGATGCCGCCGGAGAAGGTGACGGGCACGGCGTTTTCGATCTCTTCGCCGGTGGTGAACTTGGCGTCGGTCAGGGTCAGTTCGGTGTCCACGTGGACGAAGTCCAAGGGGCGCCAATAGGTGGACCACTCGATGCCGTAACGCTCGCTGGCGTCGCCCGCTTCCACGTTTCCGGCGTCGCCCACGTAGACGAGTTCGGAATCGCTGTAGAGATACCACAGGGCGAAGGTGGAGGTAACGTTCGGCAGGATCTGGGTGCGCATGCCGGTCTCGGCGCCGTAGGTGCGCACCAGCGCGGGGACGTCATCCACTTCCTCACCGGTCAGTGGATCGACATTGATGGTCACGCCCCGGGCGTCGTTACTGTGGAAGCCCAGGCCGCCGTTCAGGTAAAACTCGGTGTCCGCCCAGGGGCCCAGCACGAGGCCCGCTTTCGGGCTGACGATGCCGTCCCACTTCGAGCCAGAGTTGGCGGCCAGGTCGCTGTCCACGTCGAAGTAGTAGAGATCTCCCCGCAGGCCGGCCTGGGTGCGGAGCCAGTCGGTCCAGAAGACTTCCACTTGGCCGAAGCCGGAGAGGTTCATCTCATACACATCGTCCTCGCGGACGGTGGAGAGGGTCTTCCGCTGGCTGGTTTTCCTCAACGCCACGCCATCGATCCAGTCGTGGTGAGTCTGAGCGCCGATCAGCAGTTCGGCATCGCGGCCGAAGAAGTCGAGCACGGGGAACTCATGGCTGACCTGCCCGCCCGCGAACCAGCGGCTGTCGTACTGGTTGAACTGGTCGCCGTTCACCGTGTCTTCCAAGAAGAGGGTAAAGTTGGAAAACAAGTCCAACTCGTAGGTGCCCACGTAGGCATTGGCGCGGGTGGTGCCGCCGTTTCCGTCCTGGTACTGGCTGTCGAAGGAGAAGCTGTAGCGATGCGAGTCGCCGCCCACGGTGGGATCGACAAAGCCGAAGCGGTCGATGGTGCCGTCCTTGATGAGCCGCTCGGGCACCTGGTCGGTGGAATCCCAAGTGGCGTCGTAGCCCATAAAGGTCAGCGAGAAGTAGTCCAGCTCATCCCCCAGCACGTAGCGGACGAAGCCGTTCCAGCGCTGCAATCCGTCCGGGGAAACCCACGGGCCATCATAGTAGTTGTACTCCAGGGCGAAGGTCAATATCCCCTCTCCCGCCAGGATGGAGTCCGCCAGCAGGGCGCGATAGTAGTCGTTTTCCCCGAAGGTGAAGGAGGCGATACCCTGGGGCAGTTCGTTGTAGAGGCGAAAGCGCGCCGCGCCCGCCGTGGTGAAATCGCCCAGGTCCGCGTAGTAGGGGCCTTTGAAGTAGTCGAGCTGCTCGACCAGCTCGGGGATGAGAAAATTGATATCCGCGTAGCCCTGACCGTGGCCATGGGTGCGCATGTTTACCGGCATGCCATCGACAAAAATGCCGAAGTCCGTGCCGTGGTCGAGGTTGAAGCCACGCACGAAGTACTGGTTGGCCTTGCCGCCGCCGGAATGCTGGGTGACGACCATGCCGGGCACGACTTCCAGCAGTTCGCCCCGGCGCAGGAAGGGACGTTCGCGCAACTCCTCCGCGCTGGACTGGCCTTTGGATGCGGTGGGTGCTTCGCCCAGGAGGTTTTCGGCTTTCCCTGTGATGATGGTGGTTTCGAGAATGGGCGCGGGCGCCGCTGCGGGTTGGGATTCGAGGGCCCGTTCGGGCTCTTCCTGAGCGAAGACAGCCGGGAGGAAAGCCCCAGTCAGGAGGAGAGCGGCGGCGGACGGGACACGACGGAAAGGTTTGAGGGATCTCATCGCAGGGTGAAACGGAGCGATGTGGGTAATCCCACGGAGTTTTTTGTGGGGTATTTTGGGTGCTGGCCGCGGGTAGCGACAGACTGGGATACAAGGAGAGGAGGAGACGTGACGGAAGGGAACGGAGAATGGCGGCGGGAGATGGCTGGCTGGGAGCGAGGTCCTCGGAAAGAGCTCGTATCGGCAGTCCGGATTCCGGCCCGAACTTGCTGCTGGCTACCTAAATGCGTGGAGCGGATCTGGAGTGCCGGTGTCTGACCGAAGCGGCAACGCCATTCTTTGGAAGGCTGATTTCCGGTCCTTCCTCTCTTTCCATCCGCCCTTCCTGCCCCGCACTCTCAGATTGAGGCATCTTGCGAATGCGTCCCAATATCAAAAAACTGCTTGCCCTAGCAGGGGATTCTCTATAGCCAATCCAAGGTGAACCGTCCCATCACGGACGGTTCGCCTGCGCTTCTCTCCTGGAATCAGCCACAACGAATCTTCGCCCCCCATCCCCAGCCGTGAAAAAGCAACTCTGGCGGTTACATTCCTGGCTCGGTCTGTTTGCCGGGGCCGCACTGCTGGTGATCGGTCTGACCGGTAGCCTCCTGGTCTTTCGCGACGAAGTGGAGGGGCTTTTCAATCCCGATCTCATACAGGTAGATCCCGCGGGACGCGAGCGTCTGCCGATCGATACTCTCCTGACAGGAGCACAAGATGCCATACCAGAACACAGGGTAACGGGGTGGGCACTTCGCCAGAATGGACGACTGGCGGATCTCGCCTACCTCGTTGCCCTGGACGATGACGAGAGATTTTCTTTCGTCGCGGTCAATCCCCATGCCGGAGAGTTGCCCAAGAGTCCGCGCTCCTGTCGGAGCACGCTTGCCGGTTAGCTTCTGGAACCTCACTTACCTCGTCGGCCACCTGCTGGAAGAAGAAACCAGGGTCCCTGAAGTGGCCGGATCGAGCCAAGCCCCCCCGCTGCCACGCCCCTTTCCTTTGCAGGCGACTCCTCCGCGACGAAAGTTGCGGGTGAGTTTTTGTACGGGAAGAACCTCACGCAACCCGCAGGGAACTCCAAGAGTTTTCGCGGAGCAATATGCCAGACGAGAAGTAGGAGAACAGGCGCTGCTCCTCCATCAACTTGCCGGAAATACCTCCCCCCCCATGAGAAAATGAAGCGGGGTGGTGGTGGCTTGGGACGGAATCGAACCGCCGACACGAGGATTTTCAGTCCTCTGCTCTACCAACTGAGCTACCAAGCCTTGTTGCCTGAGGCCGCCACGCTGTATTCCTGCATTTTGGGTCCAGCCAGGGGGTGACTGGTTCGCCGCGAGGGGCACAGGGTGGGAAGGCGCAAGATGGCGCTTTATCCCGTCCGATCAAGGGAATTTTTTCCAGAGAGTGGAGGAATTCTCCCCAATTGGAGATCGAAGAAAAAACTCAATTCGCCGCGACGAGGATACGGACATGATCGACCAAGTCCCGGTCCCCTCCCCGCAGGAGCAGGTTCAGGGTATGGCGGTCGTCGCTGACCATGATCCGGTCTCCAGCCGCGCCTCCGTCCAGGCCACGCTCCGGTTGACCAATGTTGTCCAAGGTGGAGGATGCCACCCGCAGAAGCTCATCGGACCTTTCCAGCCGGTCGCTGGAATAGATGACCCCAACGATTCTGCCTTCAAACGTGAACGAAGCCTCCAGGGAACTTTCGCCCGTCTCATCCAGAGGCCGGACCTGAACCAGATAGCTGCGAACCTCACCCTCCGGACGGATGGTGGAACCCTGTCCGCTGTTGGCGTCCGCGAAACGTCCCGGCTCCAGAGTGTCTACTTCGATATCGTCTTCCAACTGAACGCCATCGCGCTCCAGGAAGACCCTCACCTTCTTATCGCTCCGGCGGGAGGCCACTTCCTCCATTCCGGGCACTTCCACGCTGCCATTCCCCGTCACCCGTTCCACTCCGGACATGGGCGCCCAGACTTGGCTGAAGGCCACCGGTATGAATGGAATGTCCTTCAAAACCTGGGTGTCTCCGTCGCTTTCAGCCCGGACGGCTTCATGCCCGAACAAGGTTCGGGTTTCGTCCGCGGCGGTTAGCAGGATCTTGGTCTTCCCTTGAAAAACGATGGCTTCCGTGGCCTCAGGTTCGCGCGCATCCACTCCGTATGAATGCTCCGCCTCCGTGATCATGAGATTCGGTGTGCGCAGGGTGAAGCTCTCCGGCGCGTCTCCGATCTTGGCGGCCGCGACCCCCTTATTCAGGCGAACTTCATTTCCCGAGACCAATTCGAACTCGGCCGGACCTTCGATGGTCAGTAGCGTCCCGCCGTCCAGATCCAATTCCACGGTACCGGCCGCCAGGGCGTAGGTGCCTGCCGCCAGTTCGGGCCGGATGTTTCCCCGGCCTTCCCATTGCACCGACTCACTGACCGGAGACACCCGTGCCACGGTGGCTGGTTCCGGTTGAGAAAAGTACAGCACCACCCCCGTCAGAACCACGGCGGCGGCGGCGGCCCAGGACCAGGTTGCCCGGCCCCAGCGGCGGGATTCCAGTTCGTCCCACTCTTCTTCCAGGGCCACGATGCGCGAACCGATCTGGTCCACAAATTGATCGCTGTCTTCCTCCGCGTCGAGACGGGTCTCGAAGGCGCTGACGAAAGCTTCCTCGGACCGCGAAGGCTGCTCCACCTGTTGCAGGAGATCGTCGACAAATAACTCCTCGCGAATGGTTCTAACCCGTTCCGGCGAATCGGCGGCCAGTTCAAAAAGTGCCTCCGCGCCGCTCTCTCCGGACGGACCGTCCAGCATCTCGGACAGAGCGTCCAGAAACTGCCGTTCGCTGGGTTCGGACCCGAAGCCCTCCTTACGCAAGCGCGCTTCCACCGTGCCGGTAAAGGCCTCTTCCGAACCTTCCGGATGCAGGGCCTGTTTCAACAAGCCTTCAAAGTACAGCGCTTCCCGGAGCCGCTGAATCCGCTCCGGCGAACGGGCGCTGAGCAAGTACAGCTCGTCCGCCCCGCTCCCGGAAAGATCGTCATCGATCAAGCGGGCGAGTAGCTCTTCAAACTGTTGTTCGTCAGGTTTCATGTGTTGCCTCTGGCCAGTTGGCTCAGTTGGTCTTCCATGCACTTCTTCAAATTGATCCGGATGCGTTCCAGGCTCTTTCGAACCGCCGCGGAACTCATTCCCAGCCGGAGCGCGATGTCGGGCGCCTTTGCGTCTTGTTCATAACGGCTGCGAAGCAACTCCCGGCTCTTCTCCGGCACTTTCTCCAGGCAGGTTCGCAGCGCCACCAGTCTGGCCCGGGTCTGGTCGCCGCCTTCTTCGATGGCTTCTTCCGGCACGGAAGTGGTGGACACCAGAATCTCGGTCAGATTGTCTGACAGGATGCGTTTCCGCCGCGCGGATTTTCTCCGTTCGTTCAGCACCAGGTTCCGGGCGATGCCCCGGACCCACTTACCGAAGTCGCGCTCTCTCTCAAACTCATCTATGCGTTCGTAGGCCACGATAAAGGCTTCCTGTGCAATGTCATCCACCCACATGGGATCTACCCCCAGGGAGCGAACAAAGGCCCGCAGCCCGGCTTGGTGCTCCCGGACATAGTCCAGAAACTCTCCCTCTATGGATTCCGCGGGTTCCATGCTCAGAATTTCCTCAAATTCTTGTCGTAACAGACGCGCCTGTGACCGTTTTTCATGATGTAACGCTTCCCCGCCCGGGAGAAGCCTTAATTTCAAGATTCTTTCTCAATCCTGTCACGGTCGTTACCAAGACAACAATACTTGCATGGAGACGCACATAGTTTCCCAACCAATCAGGCTGTTATTCTCCCTCCCCAATAGAGATGGCAGCCGCCCGTCCCATGGCGCGATTCTGTCTTCCTCGCCCATGGGACGGGCAGTCTCTGCTTTCCGAAGCCCTTCTTTTCTGCCAAACTCTCTCCGCTTTCCTCTCCCCAGACTTGCCGGAAAGCACGGCTTGAGATAGATCGCTTTTCAGGGATTGTTTCATGTGGGACTTGGGCCACCCTTGCCATCGGACGTGAAACGTCCCGTAGGTGCCTCAATCAAACATGAGAATTCTGATCATTATATTGTTTGTGGTGGCCTTGGCCGCTTTTCCCTGGCTCACACGCCGGGAATACCGCGATCGCATCGAGACGTCTCTGGAAGAAAAAACCCAGGCGATCCTGGATCAGAACCCCGACTGGAAAGGCGTCAAAGTCCGTTTCAACTATCTGGACGGCGAACTGTCCGGGGAAGTGGCGGATGTGGCTCAACTCAGCGGGGCGACCCGGGCCGTGGAGGGCAATCTGACCATCGGCCGGGTCAGGGACTGCATTCGCGTTCTCAACACCCCCTCTTCCGAGCCGGAACCGCCCCTGCCCCCTACTCCCAAGCCCGAAGAAAAAAAGGCGGAGCCCCCCTTTCTGGCCGGTTCCATCAAAGACGGCATCATTGTCCTGTCCGGACAGCTTTCGTCGGAGATTTCCCGGTACGAACTGCTGAACCGGACACGGAGCGACTTTCCGGGACTGAAAGTAGTGGACCAGATCGAAGTGAAAGACTTGGTCCTCGGATCGGACTGGGAAAGCCGCTTCTCAGACTTCAATCGGGCGTTCTTCAACCTCATCGAAGAGGGCTCCTATCAATTTAAGGACGGCGTTTTCCGGCTGGAAGGCATTGTGCAAAGCCAACAGCAGTTCCAACAACTTCACATGGCCGCGATCGAAACGGCCGGCCGGGACGGAAGATCGATCGAAGACGAAAAGCTGGAGATCAACACCACGTCTTCGCCCCCGTCCCTGGTGGTCACCCTGGAACCCAACCGCATTGTCCTGATCGGCCAGGTATCGGACCGCATCAGGCGCGACGCCATCGTGGAAGCCGCCAAGTCCGCGGACACCGGGCTTCCGATCTCGAATCGCATTCAAGTAAAACCGCAAACCTTGAAGTCAGCCTGGCTGGACCGCGTTCCGGGCTACGTCACCACTCTGGTCCGCGTACTGAAATCCGGTCAGCTCACCATTACCGACGATGAGGCCCTCTTGTCCGGCGCCGTGGAGAGCGCTGAAGCCCGCGCCGCCATTCAGGCGGAACTTCGCACCGTACTGGGGGAAGACGGCGTGGTGCAGGGAGATCTTACCATCGAAACTAGCCCCAACCTGGCGGACGAACACCTGTCGGAGTTGTCCATCTTCTTCGACCTCAAATCCACCAAGATAGAGTCCACCGAACAGCGCGATAAAGTGAAGAAAGCGGCCTCTATTTTGCTGGAAGAAGCTCCCGAAAAGAAACTGATCGTGGCCGGACACGCGGAATCCAAAGGAGAACTCAGCACCAACGCCTGGTATGCGAAAACGCGAGCCAAGGCCGTGTACGAAGCGCTCCTCGAAGCAGGGGTTCCCTCAGGCCAGTTGGTCCAGCACTACTATCACACCAACGAAGACAAAAAACCCGGTCTGACGGACGAAGATCGAGCAAATCTCCGCCGGGTGGATCTCTACCTGGAAGGAAGCGAACGCACACCGGAGAACCTTCGCTAACCGTCCTGAAAGATCGAAACTGTCCGCCATGAACTCGGCCGAATCTTACTTCTATCTTCACGCCACCCTGGGAGGCCTGATCGTGGCGATTCCCTGCTTCGCTTTCGGCCTTTGGCTTGGCTGGCGGACGTGGAGAAAATACAAAGACCTTGCCATGGACCTTTGGGAACAGAATGAAGAGTTCGCCGAACGGCGCGACAAGCTTTCCGCCAAGTGTGACAGTGTCGAACGCCACCTCTCTTCCTGAGTGACTCTCCCCCGCCGCCTTCGTTCCGCATTCCCTTTCGAAGCTGCCCAATGCTAGACAACATTCTGTTTCTTCTGAAAACCTTCGGCCCGCACACGGCCGGTTTGGCATTGGTCTGCTTTTTTCTGGGCCTGGCCTATGCCTGGTGGACGTGGTTTCGCTATGTTTGGGCGATCCGGAAAGCCATCAGAGAACAGGGAAAACTGAAGAGCGAAATCGACCTGTTAAGGGCCCGTCTCGTTCGGCTTGAATCCACCGCCGATGCTTTTGAGTCGAGCCAGGGAGTCAGGGAGCGCAAGCACCTGCGCCGCTCCAGCCCGAGTTCCGTGCGCCGGGTGGGCGACCCCACCGCGAAGTCTGCTGACTCCGCCTCCGATTCCGTCCCCAAGCCCCTGCCCCTCGGCGGCAAGCACCCCTCGGACATGCCCGGACGCACCCCGCTCTTCTCCGGCATGTCCGCCAAGGAAACCGACGCCCCGGATGACGAAGCGGCAGAACCCCAACCAGCCGCCGGTCCCCATGAGTTTCCCGCCCAGTCGGACTATCAGGTTCTCGACTCAGACGCTGGCATCATCAATCCCATCGCCGCCGCCATCGCCGCCGCGGCCTCTTCCAGTTCCACGGGGAAAGAGGAAGAACACGAACAGGCGCACCCAGAGATTAACGGAAGCCCGGAAGAAGCCACTTCCGAAGCGCAGACTCCGGAACCAGAGCCCACCGCGTCCGAACCGGACATTCAAGGCACCGACCAGACGGAACTGGGACTCATCTTCCCCCAGAAGCCAGACGAAGTGGACGATCTTCAGGAAATCCGGGGCATCGGTCCCGTCCTGGAAGAGTCCTTACACGAGTTAGGGGTTTACCGGTTTCGGCAGATCGCGTCCTGGACACCAGAGAACGTGAACCGCCTGGACGAACAACTCAGCGGATTCCGCACCCGGCTGGAAAACAACAACTGGATCGACCAAGCCAAAAAACTACACCTTCAGAAATATGGCGAGCCTCTTGATTAGGTCCTTCCACCCTCTTTCGGCAACCTCCTTCATCTTCGTTCTGACATTCTTTCCCTGCTTTTCCTTGCAGCGCCCCGCCAGCGCGGAGACTGAAACCGCCGCATTTCAGCCGAGTTCGCTCAGCCTTTACTACGGGGGCGACAGTAAAGTGCTGGAGCGCCTGGCCACTGGCCTCCAGCCCGGCGCCGTCGTCATCGTGGACCTGCGGTCCATCACCCCCACCGCGCTGAACTGGCTGCTGGAACGCACGCGGCCCGCGGGGTCCAAGCTTATCTCCTACGTTAGTATCGGCGAACTTCACCGGGAGGAAGCGTCCTACTTTCAGGGCTTTGCCGACGGCTATTGGAAAGGCGCCGGTGGGGACCCCGAGAGCCTTGACGACATGAACCTGGGCGTCAATCCCCGCTTCAACACCTTCAGGGTGGACGTCAAATTTCCAATCTGGCAGTCCTTCGTCCGCAACCGGGTCGAAAAAATTTACAGCACCGGAGTGGATGGCGTCCTCCTGGATAATGTGGACACGGTGGACACCTACCTCTCCCACGAAACCTGGTCGAGCGAGCGCGCGGCGGAAAGCGTCTCCGCCATGATTTCCCTGATTCGCGGCATCAAGGCGATGGATCCTTCCAAGTATGTCATCATGAATCGCGGCCTCAACCTGATCAGCCGCGTGATCTATGTTCAACACAAACACGAACGGCCCCAACGCGTCGCCGGCCTGTTCCTCTCCGGTCCGGAGCAGAACAATCCCGACGCCGTTCTTTGGGAGGACGCCTTTGCTTCCGACGACCAGTGGACCCGCCAGAAATCTCGCGAGTTGCAGACCATCCAGCAGAGTGAAAGAACGGACGTCTTCGCCCTCGGCTATCAGGAGACCCAGCCTTCCCCATACTGGTTCTTCCGCCATTGTTATGACGCGGGTTTCATCGGAGCCTGGTCCGCGTCCACCGAACGCCTCGGTGAGCTACCCGCGCTCGGCGAAGACGCCATCGAGGAGTAAACCGCGACCTCTTCAAGGGCGCCAGATTCCCTCCCCTCCCGGTCTCTCCGTTACGGAATGGTGGGGTTCTCGTACCAGAACACTCCCATGTTGGGCCGCTCCGCGCAGGTCATCAGGTCCAGATCCCCATCTCCGTCCAAATCGACCATCTCGATGCGATCATACTTCACCCCTTCCGGTCCGCTGATGTCGTGGAAGCTGGAACTTTCGCCCCCCGTTCCGAAGTCCACCCAGAACACCCCCGAAAGGTCTCCATCCGCCTTTTCACAGGTCACAAAGTAGCCCGGAGGTTTTCCCGGAGCCAAAGGCACTATCTTCACGGCTTTGGAAGTGCCGAAACGGTCAGGGAACTGCCCGCCGGGCGCGTTCAGCTTCACCTCTACCCAGAGACTTTGAATATCCTTTGGCTGGACGAGCAGGTTGATCTCCCGCTCTTTCACCGCGGCGGCAATGTCGTCCCGGCCATCGGCGTTCCAGTCGACCACGTCCACAAACATCACTTCCCGGTCCTGGAGGCCCAGGCAAACGGGCGCGGCAAAGGGAGCCGCCGCGGAATCCGGGTTTGCTTGGAGCCAATAGACCCCGGTGGAGCTACCCTTTCGGTCTGAGAACACCAGGTCCGTCCGCCCATCGCGATCCAGATCGTGCGCCAGGATGGACATGATCCACCCAGCTTTGTAGAGCACATGGTAGGGCCACCCCGAAAGATCCCGTCCCGTTCCCAGGTTCTCCAGCCAGCCCACCGTGGCTCCCTCTCCCTTCGATCCCAGCACCAAGTCGGCATCCCCATCCTTGTCCACGTCAAAAGGCAACGCGTACATCCAGAGCTGCTTTTTCTCCAAGCCCGGAACCGTCGCGGTCACCCACTTTTCCGGGTTCAGATAGTCCGCCGCGCTCGCGGGAGCCCAGTGGACGAATACGGTGCGCGTGTTTCCCTCCGTGCAGCTCACCACATCCAGCCTGCCGTCGCCGTCCAGGTCCACCAGCACGGCATCTTCCGCTCCCTTTACCCGGCCCACGGTGACTCCCGGCCAGGGTTCGCGGCTTTTCTCCGGTCCCGGGTTCAGACAGACTCGAATGGCGTCTCCGTTTTCCCAGCCTGTCGCCACGTCCGGTAGTCCATCCCCGTTCACGTCCGCGAGCCGGACTCCATCCGCCCCTACTTTTCCCGCTTCCACATCGCCGGCATCCAGGGTGTGACGCGTCCAGATCGCGGCCTCCCCGGCGCCAGTCTCCGCCCTGGCGAATCCGGAGATGAAGAAAACGCACCAGGCACTCATCCAGAGGGTTTGGGTTGCAAGGGGGCTTTGCATGTCGTTTGCTTTCAGGTGAGTTTCGGGGGGCTTGGCGCGAACTTGCCAATCGGCAAATGAAACGCGCCGGACTGTGGAAAAGGAAATCAGGGTAGTGAACCAGAAAGAAACCAAGCGAAAAATGAAACGATTGAGGAGTTTTCTTTCGTCATCCCTGCCAGCCATTCATCATTCTTTTCAAAACTGAGTCCCTGAGTTTGGGATTTCATGACCGCTCCTTGCCATTTTCCTTTGATCAAACCCGACCACATTATGGCATCTCACTTGGACGAACTCCCACGGCCCGCGCCGCCCCGCCTGCTCTGGTCCATTTTCCTTTTTCTCACCTTCGCGGCTTCGCCGGCCCTTCGAGCTGACGACAAACCCGCCTCCGCGGAACCCAATCCTTTCGCGGAGGGCGCCGAGTTCAAGCCGGATGAATCATCCGTCCAGAGCCAAATGCTCGCCCGAGTCGCCAATGCGGAACAGAGCATCATCGAACCGGGCAAAATCCAAGAACTCATCAAGACCGTCCGGCCATCCATCGCCACCATCACGTATGCCGGAAGGAATGGAACCGTGGAGGGCACCGGCACCGGATTTATCATTTCAAAGGATGGCCTCATCGCCACCAACCTGCACGTCATCGGAGAGGCCCGCCCCATCACGGTAGAGCTGGACGGAGGAGCGGTCTACCCGGTCACGGAGATCCAGGCCTGGGACCGGAAGCTGGATTTGGCCATCATCCGGATCGACGCCCACGGGCTTCAGCCCCTGGAAATGGGAGACTCGGACAAAGTCACTCAAGGCCAGCCGATCATTGCGTTCGGCAGCCCGCAGGGCCTGAAGTTTAGCGTCGTGCAGGGCGTGGTGTCCGCCACCCGCCAGTTTGAAGATGACGAGTTGCCCGTCATCCAGGTCGCCATTCCCATCGAACAAGGCAACAGCGGCGGCCCCATCATCGGCTTGGACGGCAACGTACTGGGCGTGGTGACCTGGAAATCCGTGGTCACGGATAACCTGGGTTTCGCCACGCCGATCAACTCGGTTAAAACACTGTTTGAAGACCCGAATCCCGTGCCGATCGAACGCTGGCTGACCATTGGCGTGCTCGATCCTCACAAGTGGACGACTCTGATGGGCTCTCACTGGACCCAGCGGGCCGGAACCATTTCAGCCTCCGGGTTTGGCAGCGGCTTTGGCGGACGCTCTCTGTGCCTGCTCAACCGGGATCTTCCCAGCGAACCCTACGAGGTCTCGGTTCGCGTCCGGATGGATGACGAATCCGGCGCCGCGGGCCTCGTGTTTCGTTCCAACAACGAGAACACCCACTACGGTCTCTACCCCAGCAGCGGAAAAATCCGCCTGACCCGCTTTGAAGGTCCGGACGTTTATTCGTGGACCATTCTCGAGCAGATCGATACCGAGGCCTACGTTCCCGGGGACTGGAACCACTTTCGGGTGCGGCTGGACGGCCCCCGCATCCAGGCTTTCGTAAACGGAACGAAAATCATCGATATGGTGGATGGCGTGATCGAAGGCGGACAAGCTGGGCTCTGCAAGTTTCGCCACACCGTGGCGGAGTATAAGGACTTTCGGATCGGCCAGGACCTCTCGGAGCCCTCACTCTCCGAAGACGTTTCCAAGGAATTGCAGTCCCTCATCGACACTTTCGCCGAAACCGGTAACAAGAACCCGAATCTCATCGAGACACTCTCCCACAAGCCGGACTCCAGCCGCCTCATGATTGAAGCCAAAGCCCAGGAACTGGAAGAGAGGGCCCTGGAACTTCGCCAACTCACCGGAGACCTGCACCAGCGCTACGTGACCGGCTTGCTCAGTCAGTCCCTGAGCGGCAGCGATACTGACGCGGACCTTCTCCGCGCCGGACTCTACGTCTCCCTGCTCGACAATCCCGATCTGGATGTGGAGGGCTACGTGGAAGACTTCGACCGGATGACCGAGGAGATCAGGACCACGCTGGGCAAGGACTCCGGGGACGAGGAAAAATTCGAAGCCGTGGTGACCTACCTCTTCCAGGAAAGCGGCTTCCACGGTAGCAGGACGGACTACTATCACCGTTCCAACAGTTACCTGAACGAAGTCTTGGACGATCGCGAAGGCATTCCCATCACGCTTTCGATTATCCTTCTGGAAGTAGCCGAGCGTCTCGGCATTCAGCACGTCAGCGGCGTGCCCCTACCCGGCCATTTCATGGTTCAGTATGCGCCGCCGAACGAAGAGCCCCGGCTCATCGATGTGTTTGATGGCGGCCGCGAAGTGACTCGTGAAGAGGCGGAGAAGATCGTCATCCAGTCAACCGGCGGACTCCTGGAGCCCCACCACCTGACTCCGGCCACCAAGAAAGACATCATCGTCCGCATGCTGCGAAACCTGATCGGCATTACCATGGATCAGGGGGATGCCAATGCGGCTCTCCCCTACATCGAACTGGTGCTGGCCATTTCTCCCGAGGAGTCCAACGAACGGTTCAGCCGCGCCCTGCTTCGCTATCAGAACGGAGATAACGAAGGCGCCAAGGCAGACCTGGAGTGGTTACTCGAAAACCAACCCGCCGGACTGCGCCTGGACCGCCTGCAAGAACTCTACGAGCGTCTTTAGTCGCGGCCGTTTCTTTCTCCGCCGGACGCGCCCGGGCCGTTTGCCTGATTCTTTTGAAAAAGAATCGGTTCCGGGAGCGCTTTTCCTAACGTCGCCAGAAAAGACAAGCTTCGTTGGTCCCCCCGGCTTCCCCTCTGAATTGAAAACTCCGTTTTCCAAGGCCGCCATTACCCAAGCCGTTTCCTTGCCAGAGCAATGGCGCCCATCAGGCCGGCATCCTGCCCGAATCCCGGCGGCACGATGAACTGATCGATCCCTTGAGTGACTTCAGGCACATCCACATATCCGTTCAGCCGTTCCAAGGTCTTCTCCCGAATCATCGGAAACAGATGTTCCTGCTGCATGACTCCTCCCCCAAACAGGATTCGTTGGGGCGAAAGAATACAGGTCAGGTTGACGCAGGCCCACGCGAGCACGTCCGACTGCACTTCCCAGGCGGGATGATCCGCCGGCAGCTCACCCGCCGGAACCCCCCAGCGTTTCTGCATGGAAGGGCCAGAGGCCAGTCCCTCCAGGCAGTCTCCGTGAAAAGGACAGGCGCCGGGAAAGGCCTTCTTCTCCTCCTCCGTCCGTGGAATCCGCATGTGCCCCACTTCCGGGTGCAAAAGACCATGCACCGGCTCTCCGGACACCAGGAGGCCACCCCCAATACCCGTACCGATCGTCAGATACACCACCGTATCGAGCCCCTGAGCCGCGCCCCACACCGATTCTCCCAGAGCCGCTCCGTTCACGTCGGTATCGATATACACCGGGCACTCAAAGGCCTGGCGAAAGGGAGTCAACCAATGGGCTCCCGCCCAGCCAGGCTTGGGCGTCTTCATGATGGCGCCATAACTTTCCGAACCTGGACGCCGCAAATCCACCGGTCCAAACGTAACGATTGCAATTGCTTCCAGTTTACCGTGTTCCTTTTCCTGCTCCGCAAAGAACTCCACCGCCTGCTTGAAGACTTCTTCCGGCGCGGTGGTCGGAATGCGAATCCGGTCCCGAACGTCATCCGGTCCCGTTCCGGCCGCACACACCACTTTGGTGCCGCCCGCCTCGATGGCTCCAACCAACCGCGATCCGGTTCTACCAGGTTCAAAGGGCTCGCTACTCTCGCTCATGGTCCGACTACCCTCGGCACAGCTTCACCCAAAGGCAACCTGAGGTCCGTAAATAAATAAGTAAGCATGTATCCAACGGTCCCAGCCCCCAACCCGGCAGAACCAGACGGACATCTTGGGATAGTATCCGATCTATCGCACCCATCCGGACGCCGTCTGGCCATGGAAATTCAGCGTCTCGCGCACGAGGAGAGAGTCTGGGCATTCTGCTCCATTTACTCCAAAGGCGAAGTCTCCCCGGATGAACTGGCCCATCATCACCGCCTCTCCGCGATCGCTTTGGAATGTGCGGCACCCGAAGACTATGCGCAGTATTCGCGCCATTTTTCAAAGATCGTCGCCCTGGCACATCCCCCCAATATCTTTTCTTGTCCCACTGTCAGGGCGGAATCGGAACTTGCCGGCAACCTGGCGGCAGACTTCCTGCTTCGCCTGGGCTACCGCAAGTTTGCGATCGCCACCAACCATGAGACCGATTCCGAAAGAGTATTTGTCAGGGCAGTTTCCGAAGAACTCATCCGCGCCGGCAAAGATCCGGATGTCTGTATGATAAGCGTATCGGCCACCGGCCCGGAGGCACTGAATCAACTCGATTCCGAAACCGGCTTGATCTCCCCTTTTCACTCATTGGAAAGCTGTATGCGGCCCTGCCTTTGGACATCATATGATCCGGAGCCTGCTGCCCAGGCGGTGGTCTCCATGTTAGGTTTCCTGCGTTCGGGCAAGAATGGAACTTCACCAAAGGCACTGGTGGGTAGCCAAACCATCGACTCCGGTCACTCACGCCAGTTCAAAGACGATTTGATCGACAACATTAGCTTATATATCGACCAAAATTTATCATCCGGCGTCGGAGTAGCGGATATTATTAAAAACTTCAACACACCACGCCGCTCGCTGGAACGCTATTTCCGAAAGGAAACGGGAAACTCCATTCTGCAGGAAATTCAGCGCCGCCAAGTCATGCTTGCGAAGCAAGCTCTTGCCAAACCTGCGCTTAGCCTGACTGATGCCGCCCAAACCTCGGGCTTTGGAGCCACGCGAATGCTCTCGCTGAACTTCAAAAAGCTGACCGGCACAACTCCTCGGAAATTTGAAAAAAATTTCTCACTTCACTTGTAAGGCAAAATATTGTAAGAGTGTCTTACAGTCAGAGAGGGACAATTTCCTCGTTGAAGATTGAAGAGGAGAACTGGAAAGTCTCAAATATTGGAAAAACCGGTCTAATATCGATTCTTTTCGTTGACTATATAAGCAAAGGAGAATTATCTGTTCGGCTAACCCCCTACGTAGAGAACCTTAACCACCCCTGGTATGGCAACCAAAACGACAAAGCGAAAGAAGAACAAGGAGTCGATCAAGAATATCAAGCGTATCGACTCAGATAAGACTCACGGCTGGCAAGTCCATGTCCGCCGTGGTGGCGTGCTGAAAACGAAACTTTTCAGCGACCGGGTCTACAGCGGCAAACGCAAGGCCCTCAAAGAAGCCAAGGATTACCGTGACGGTCTCCTGGATGACATGGCCAAATTGGCCAAGCCCTTGTGGCGCATCAAGAGAACTCCGCGCACCAACACCGGCGAACTGGGTTGCTCCCTGACGGAGTACACCAACAAGTCCGGCAAGAAGCGGAAAGTCATCACCGTTACCGTCCGCGAATCGCTTGGCAAAGCCGTTAACCGGAAGTTTTCCGTGGACAAGCTCGGCTATGAGCAAGCCCTGAAGAAGGCTGTGAACTGGCGCAAAAAAGTCCTGCGCGACCGTCTGAAGCAGGAAAAAGACGCTTAAGCCTTTGTTTTCCGGCATTTTTCCGCCGGAATACCATTCGATATAGCGGCGGCCTCGTTAAACCGGGGCCGCCGTTTTTGTATCCGGATCCTTCTCCCGGTCCAGGCGCCTCATCTGAGGTACCAGCCACAGCGTGGAGAGCAAGATCAGGCTTACGCTGCCATACATCACCTGCTGGACGGTAAAGACCTCCACCAGGTAGAACCCCGCGAATGGCCCCACCAAACCACGCAGTCCGGTCAGGCAGGTATGTACCGACATATACTCCGCCGCGTGCTCGCGAGGAGCCAGCTTGGTCACCCATAGATTCCACATGATCTCGCCGCCACCCCGGGCCACTCCAAACAAGGAGGCTCCCAAGATCAACAACCACCCTTCACCCGTGGCGAAGAAGAGGAAAAACGCCACGCCAAACAGCAGGTTCAGAGAGATCCGAAGCCGGTAGAAGTTCACCCGGTCAAACAACACCCCCCAAAAGAACGTGGTGACCAATCTTAGCAGGGACGGTAGAAGCCCCGTCAGAAAGCTGACCATCGCCGCGGTTAGGAGCAACCCGTAGCGTTCGTTCGCCAGGTATTCCACCCGCAGGGGCGACAGGGTCAACACTCCAGCCCCCATGATCATTGCCGAGATCAAGACCGAACGGTAGGCCGCGTCGTCCCGGACCCAGTGGATCGCTTGGAAAATTCGCGGCACTGGCCTGCCGGAAACCGGTGGCGTGGGAACCCGCCATACACACCAGGCGGAGCACAAGCTGAATCCCGCAAAGACCAGCAACAGGACGGGAAACAGAGAGAAGTCCACGTCCAGTATCCACCCCCCTAACAAGCTGAAAACGATCGTCCCCACGGCCCGGAGCGCATTCCCCACGGAGAAAAGCTTTCCTCTCCTGTGGTTGGGGTAGTTCTCTCGTAGATACTGGGTTTGCAGCGGAATGGGAAAGGACAGACAGAAAAAGCCCAGAGACACTCCAGCCACAAACACAGTCAGCGAAGCATACCACACCGCGGCGGTAAGGAAGCCCACCGCGCCCACCATGCTGATCACCGCCGCCAGCCGAGTCACCGGCCAGCGCAAGCGATAGCAGAGCGGCATGACAAACAGGCTTCCCATCAATCCCGCGGACTGACTTCCCACAATCAGTGCCTTGGCGAGAGGCCCTGTCTCGTAGTACTTCACGGCTATCAGGACCGCGAAGGTGAAAAGCCCGGTCTCCAGGACGCCCACGGAAAACGAGCGCCCCAATTCCAGCCGGAAGGTCCGGGAGATCGTCTCTGAACTTGGCTCCACGCTACTCCTCGGGAACCGTGGCACCCTCGGGCTGCGGAGCCTCCTCATCTCCCCCGGCGGCTTCTTCTTCGCCATCGGGATCGGGAGCAGGCTGGGCGGGCGCATCCGGGGCCGGAGGGGAAGCGGTTTCCCCTTCTGGAGCATCCGAATCCCCGGGGGAAGCCGTTTCCGGAGCCGGTGTGGGTGTGGGTTCCGGAGCGGGCGCGGGCGGATTCGTCTTCTTCGCAATCAGGTCCTCCCACTCGTGCAATACATAGCCTTCACCCAAGCCGCCCAGTCCGGCCAACAGATCCGAACACTTCGCGTGCCACACCTTCAAGTCCGGCGCGGTTCGCTTCTCTTCAGCCGAACCGGGAAACACCAGGTAGGAGACTTTCAAATCGGACACCGGCCGCCGGTAAGGATTTGAGTTCTCGTCGATCTCTTTGGCGATGCGCAGCGACGCTTCACCCATCTGAAAGGAGGGGCCCGCGTCTCCCACAATCGCCGGATAGACCTTGTCTTCGTAGATCACCACCGCGTAGTCGCCAATGGCGGGTCCGTAAGGATCCACTTCCGTCTGTCCCAAGAGAGACAGCGGCATGACCACAAAGGGGTCAGCCTCCGCAATCAGGAAACTGCGCGCTTTGATATCGGCGATTTCCCGCTTCAGTTCCTCGATCCGCGCCCGGAGATACCGGTTCCTTTCCACTGTCAGGCCCGGAATGGCATACTCGTCTTCCACCTTCTTCAGGTCGGCTTCCCAGCGGGAAAGGAGCGGATTCGGCGTCTTGCTCTGTTTTGACCAACCGTAACTGGTGAAGGGCTGATAGTTGGCCGACATGGAGATGTAGTCATCTATCTTAGGCAAGCGGTCTCCATCCGAACCGTCAGAGACCACATCCATCTCACCCTGGAGAAGGAGCACTTTCTGTCCCGTGCTGGGATGTTGCAGTTCCAGAATGGTCTCGCAGTCGAAGAAATTGTGCCGGGACAGCACCCGGTCGAACCGGGTCAAGTAGCGCTGTACCCGCTCGGTCTTCAGTTCATACAGCTTGTGATAAAACCCGGATACCTTGCCTCCCTTCACCATCGCCTCCAGGTCGGGCAGCACCTTCGGCAGATGGGGGTTCAGCGCCGCCAGGTCAGCCACGCTCTGGTTGGCTTTCGGCACCTTGATGTTGATCCGCATTTCGATCTCATACGCCCGCGGATCTTTTCGCGCGGCGGTCGCGACGGGGCCCTGCTTGGTCTCCAGCACGGACCGCACGTCCAGCCCATTGTATAGCTCGGCGGTATCGATCTTTTTGTAAGGGACGAAACGGCTGGGTGGCGGTTCCGGAGGGGCCGGCACTTCTTTCTCCACGATTTTCTCCTTCTCCACGATCCGTTCCACCTCCACGTACTCTGGCTCGGACGGACGCTTGAAAGCCTCGACAATCTCGATCAAACCCCGCTTCACCTTCCCGGCGGAGCCGCTGAAGTAAATAATCAAGGGAGACGCGAGCAACCCCACGACGATGAGAAAGAAAAAAAGCGGCGCGCAGCCGCGCTTTTTCCCTCCCTGGTTCTTTTTCGACGAAGGGGGCATTTCCGGTTCGACCTCTGGTTCCGGGGGGAAATTTGAAGCCCCGGAGGTTGGCTCCTTATCAATCATTGGCGAAGAATCGAAAATCTAATCCTTATAGCTCATACGCGCAAAAGCGAATGGCTGTTTCGAAAGAAACCTTCAAAACCTTACGCTTTGAATCCGCGATGGGCAGTTGCGGTAAGGGAGGGATTGCTCTTAAGCTGGACCCGCTTTTCATCCACACCACCATGACCGTACTCCAACTCGAAGACCAGGCTCCGTTCACCACCAAGGACGGCTCCACCATCCGGAGCATTCTAGACCAATCCAACGCGCCGGTGAAAAATCAGAGCTTGGCGGAGGCGTCGCTTCCTTCCGGCAGGGCCACGGACCGTCACTACCATAAGCTGAGCGAAGAATTTTACTTCATCCTGGAAGGCCAGGGCAGCATGGAGATAGACGGCGAAACACGCCCGGTGGCACCGGGAGACGCCATTCTGATCCCCCAGAACGCCTGGCACCAGATTACCGCGGGCGACGGCACGACGCTCCGCTTTCTCTGCTGCTGCGCCCCGCCCTACTCGCACGAAGACACATACTTCGAGTAAGGCCCGCCCTTCGCGGATATTCCGCGGCCTACTTCGCGTCTTTCGTCAGGTAGGCAAAAAGGTCACGCACGTCACCGTCGGAAAGCCCCAGGAGCAGGCCTTCCGGCATCAGAGAAACCGGAGTCGCTTCCAGGGTGTCTACTTGATCCAGATTGAGCACCGTGGTCTGGTTTGCCGCGTCGCGTAGCGTCACGGTTTTCTGGTCCTGCGCCGCCATCATGCCGATCAGGGCCCGGCCATCCTTCATACGCACCACGTAGTTGGCAAAGCCTTCCCGGATCTCCAGGCTGGGGTCCACAATGGCGGGCAGCCAGAAGTCCAGGTTCCCCCGCTCGTAACCGGTCAGCTCGGGACCGATCACCCCGCCTTCTCCAAACAGGCTGTGACATACCGCGCAGCGCTTCGCGAAAAGCAACTTTCCATTCTCCGCGTTACCGGGTTCGCCTTTCAGCACCTCGCGCAGGCGCCGGACCTCCGCCAGCTTGGCTTCCGAGGGCATGGCCCGCATTTCGGGCCAGTGCTTGGCGACCAGGGCATTGATCTCCGGGTCATGATGCTGTTTCAGCAATTGCACCACGTCCGGCGAAATATCCGCCGCCTTGATATGCCAGGCATCGATCTCTTTCAGATACTGCCGGGCCCATTCCAGACGGCCCGCCATCACCCGGTCCGCCGTGCTGCGCACGTGGTGTTCCGCCGGGAGGGTGGAACCATAGCGGCCCAGAATCGTTTTCGGGATGTTCGGATCGTCATAGTTGGCCAGGGCCTGCAGGGCCACGCGCTTCAAGGGGCTGTTCCGGTCCAAGCCCAGCAAACCCAGGAGAGGTTTCACCACGGTGGGATCGTCAATCTGGCCGAACAGCTTCACCAGTTCGATCCGCTGAGCCAGGTCCGAGCCGTCGGACTGCACCACTTTGATCGCTTCTTTCAGCGCCTCTTTTTTCCCCTGCCGGATGCCCAGCACCAGGTCGCTTTCGCCCACGCTTTTCGCGTAGTCATCCATGGCTTGGGTTAGGGACGGCGGCAGATCCGAGATCGTCACCCCCTGGAAGGCCTCCTGCAAACCGGTCATGAGTTGCTTGGAAACTTCAGCATCCGGAGCCAGTTCCAGGAGCCGGGCACACATCTCGTAGTTTTCTTCCCCACCCGCCATCGCATAGCGGCGCATCAGGCGGGAGGCAATCTCCTTCCGGAAGAGCGGCTGATTCCAAATGGAGCCTTCCTTCATCATTGCCAAGACGCGCTCGCGCCCGTCTTCGGCGTGGGCTTCCATGGCCCACCAGTCCATCAGCGGCATGTGGAGGTCCTCCAGGTCTTCTTCCCAGGCCAGCAGGTTTTGCACAATGGCCAGTCCGATGCCGGCGGGCAAACGCTTGGCGGCGGAGGCCAGTTGGGAACGTACCTGCACCGCTTCTTCCCGGGCAGCCAGTTCGGACAGCGCGTCGCCCACGTTCGGACTCGCCTCCCTTGCGTCTCCGATCAGCCTTACCACCCAGCGGCGGACGTGCTCGTCCTCATGGCTCAACCACTGGATGGCCAGTTCGTCGGTCAGACCGCCCAACAGGTTCAGGGCCCACAGAGCTTCCAGGCTTTTCTGACCGCTGTTCGCCTTCACCATCTCCACCAGTTCCGGCGTGGGAGCCTGGTCCCCGCGCCAGCCCAGCTCCAGCACCGCGCGGCGGCGCATCCAGCGGTTGGGATGGTCTAACAGAGCCACCAGTTCCGCCGTGGGCGCCGCCCCCAGGTCGAAAGGTTTCATCGATACGTCCGCGCCCTTGGGTTTGACGCGGTAGATCCGGCCGCTTTCCTTGTGCCAGTCATCCACGGGACTCACATGGCTCAGACGCGTGTCATACCAGTCGGTTATATAGACCGCGCCATCCGGCCCCACGCCCGCGAAAACCGGGCGAAACCACCGGTCGGAGGACTCCACCAGATTCTCCTCGTCCACGGTCCGGTAGGTAGAGGTATCCGGCAGCCGTTCGCTCACCCAGACCACGTTTTGCAGAGAATTTGGCGCGATGATTTTTCCTTCATACTCCTTGGGGAACAGGCCGCCCTCATAGATGCAGAAGGCCTGGGCAAAGCGGCGATTGTCACCCTCGTGCCGCATGTGCTGGAAGTAGCCGAAGGAGTAGGGATTCGTCAGCGGACCGTGCTTGCCCCAGCTCTTCTTGCCATAGCTGCCCTGGGGGTAGTACATGCCCCGGGTATCGCCATTGTTGGTACCGGAAAAGACCCGGCCTTTTTCGTCGATGTTCAGACTGAAGGTATTTCCCCCACCCTCCGCGTAGATTTCGAAGACCTTGGTGTCCGGATGGTAGCGCCACACGTTCTGGCCCTGCCAGGCGACGTCTTTCGTTACCGCGCTGCTCACCCTGCCCGTGGTGGTACTGCCATTCACGCCATAGAGCCAGCCATCCGGCCCCCAATGCAGACTGTTGGCCACGGAATGGGTATCCTCCAGTCCAAACCCTGACAAACACACCTCCGGGTCTCCATCCGGCACACCGTCCCCATCCGCGTCCGGGTAGTAAAGCAAATAGGGCGGATTCATCACCCAAATGCCGCCGTGCCCGGTGACCACGGAACTCGTGATATTGAGCCCGGTGATGACATCCTGGTGCTCGTCAAACTTACCATCCCCGTCTGTGTCCGTGAACACGGTTATCTTGTCCGCGCCTTTCACGTGATTCGGCGGCGCTTCGGGCACCTTGTCGAAGACCGCCCGCAGGTGATTGTCGTACTCCAGGATCTTCAGGCCGGCGGGGAACTGATACTGGAGATACTGCACCACCCACATCCTGCCCCGGCTGTCCCAGGAGGCAAAGAGTGGCTGCCCGATCACGGGTTCGGAAGCCATCAGCTCGATCTCAAACCCTTCGCGGACTTTAAACTGTTTCACCGCTTCCTCCGGTGGCGTTGGCGGGGTGTCGTCCGCCATGGCGCCGCGTCCCTCGAAAGTCTTAATGATGTCCGCCACCTGCGCGTTTCCCGCCACATCGGCTTTGGGGTCCGTTTCGGCGGAGGCGTTTTTTTCTTCTTTGGCGTCCTGTGCCCGGCTGGCCAAGGGCCCAGCCAGCAACACAAGCCACACTACCAGGACGATGGACTTTTGAGCGGGGGTATGCATTGGGAAGAAGTTTGTATGGGGACGCGCGCCGTGACAAGCCCGCGGAGACATGATAAATCAGTGGGCAGCGGCTTCCCTTTGTGGTGTTATCCGACCATCTGTCCGCGATCCCTGTTCAAACCGGGCGCCCGGAGATTTCATGGCAAAGCACAAAATCTTTACGACGAGTTTCGCAAGCGTTTACCCGCTCTATGTCGCCAAGGCGGAACGGAAGGGCCGGACCAAGAACGAAGTCGATGAAATTATTCTCTGGCTGACGGGATACAGCCAAAAGGAACTGGAAGCTCTGTTGGAAAACCAGACGGATTTCGAGACCTTTTTCGCTGACGCTCCCCAATTGAATCCTTTGCGGTCCTCCATCAAGGGCGTGATCTGCGGAGTCCGGGTAGAGGAGGTCGAAGACCCAACCATGCGCGAGATCCGCTATCTGGACAAGCTGGTGGACGAACTGGCGAAAGGAAAAGCGATGGAGAAGATCCTGCGGACTGCCTAACCTGTTTTCTCTTCACCGTCCATTGGGTCGCGAAGGTTACCCGGTCTACCCATTCGGGCTTGTTTTCTTGCTTCAGAGTCTCTAAGCAGGTTGGCGAATCCATTCTCCCACCGATGAAACCCCGTTTTTCTTTTTCTTGGCTGGTCGTTTCATTCTCACTACTTTCGTCACTGGCTCTGGCCGATGACCTACCCCTCGATTCGCGCGGATTGATCGAAAAGCTGGCGGACTACGAAGCCACGGAACTCCGGGACGCTCAGCGGCGGATCGAAGAGAAGAAGCAACTCGTCATCGAAACGCTGCTCGCTCAATACAAACGCGAGATCGACGCCGGAAACGAAGCCGGGGCCCTGGCGATCCGAAGTGAAGTCGAACGGATCGACGGCGGGAACCGCCGCTTCACTCAGGGGCTGGATGCCATGATCCTGGACGCCGGGAAGGCTGCGGAATCCTCCGGGACCAACCGCATCCCCACCACCGCCACCCGGATCGGCTCTTCTTACTTCCAGATGTTTGGGGATCGCGTCACCCGGGACGAAGCGAAGAAACGATGCGAAAGCCTCGGCGGCCGCCTCGCGATCATCGATTCGAACCGGATTTACGACAAGTACATCAACGAAGTCCGGAACACCTACAACTTCAACGCCTGCTGGACCGGCGCGATCTTCGACAAAGCGGATCAGCGCTGGACCTGGGAAGGTGACGAAACGCGTTTTGACGAGCGGCTCCTGAGAGACAAATCCGAAATTGGCAATCCTCAGTACGAATTTCTAACGATGGACATCACCATCGGAAAACTGTTCTCGAAGCCCTCTGACGCCAAGCAATGCTTCCTTTGCGAATGGAAGAGCGAGCATTGAGGCACTCGCCGCCTTTCAATCCGCCGAAGTGACCTCGCCCAACTCCTCCGCCAGGGGCAGCCGCAAACAGGCGGCTTCCTTCTCGCTGCGCACCAGGAGAAAAGCCCCCGCCAAGGCTGGCGGATTCCACGCCACGCCATCTATGGCTTTGAACTCGGCTAACTCCCGGTGTTCTTCGGGGGTAGCTTCCAGCAGAACGACATCTCCGCGTTCCGTGGTGACGAGAATGACATTCCCCACCAGCAGATTCTGCCCGAAACCGTAGCGTCCGCCCTTCCAAACCCGCTCGCCCGTGGCCAGGTCGATACAGGTGAAAATCCCTTCACTCAGTCCATAGGCGTAGCCGTCTTTCACCAGAGCCGTGCTGAACTTGGTTCTCAGGTTGTCATCACTCCAGACCGCTTCCGCCTGAAGTTTTCCGTCACCGGAGGGAGTCAGTTTCAAAAGGTGGCTATCCAGGTCATAGCTGCACGTCACCAAGACCTGGTCCTCTCCCACCACCTGGGGCTGACCCACCTTTGGCATGATCCCTTCCCAGGGAAAGGACCACAGCACGGCGCCGCTCTCCGGGTCGTGACCCGTCACGCTGTTTTGATTGACGGAAAAAATCTGACGCACACCGGCGACGGTGGCCAGAACGGGACTGGAATAGCTGGCGGAGTCTTCCCCACCCGTCCACAGGACTTCTCCCGTGTCCCGATGATAGGCCAGCAGGGTCGGGCCCGCCCCACTGCCCCCGCTGATGACCACCTTCTCTTCATAGACCAAAGGAGAGCAGCTCTTTCCCCAGCGAATATTTTCCACCGGCGCTCCGTCTTCCAAGACATTGCGGGTCCAGAGGAGTTCCCCGGTTTCCAGGTCCAGGCAGTCAAAAATGCCGGTGGCTCCGAGCGCATAGACCTTTCCATCCACAATCGTGGGCGTGGCCCGGGGGCCGATTCCCCCCATGGGCACATCAAAACGGGTCTGATTGATGTGTTTCCAAAGCAGGGCGCCATTCGCCAAGTCATAGCAACTCACCCACTCTTCCTCGCCGCGTTGCTCTTGGGTGATGGCCCGTTGTCCCGCGACGGAGAACCCTGACCACCCCATTCCAATAGGTTGGTTCCAAAGCATTTCCGGAGGCTTTTCTTCCCAGTTCGTGGAAAGAATAACGCCGGGAACTACTCCATCTCCGATTGGTCCATAGAGCCGGGAGGCATCCCGCAATTCACCGCCGTGGGCCATCTCCGCCAGACCTTCCTCCTGAACTTGCTGGGCCTCGACTTCCTCCAGGAGCTTTCCTTCCCGGTCGCTCCAGCGCCACACAAACTTGAAGGCCGCCGTGCCGTCCTGAGACCCCTCGTAGCGAAAACACACCGCCAGCAGCCCCAAGACGATGATTCCGCCAAAAAACCAGACCGCCTTCCGCAAGGCTCCGCCCCCCGTTAAAAACGTCCACCACAGCCAGATGAGCACGGCGCCCAGAATGGGCAACAGGCTCCGGAACGCCCCACGCAAGTGAGTCATCTGAATGTCGTGGTAGACAATGACACCCGCGATCGCCACCACGATAATCAGGGGAATCCAGGGCCGGAATTTGCGGGGTTTAGGGGCGATGGGAGGATCCGCGGTCATTTTGAAGCAAGGGAACGGTTTGGAACAGAGACGGCCCGCCGGGTGGCATACTTACGGCATTACGGGAGGGAGCGGCCGCCAAATTTGTTTGCCAAGCTTACCTCCCCACCCACACATTGGCAGGACAAAATCCGCTTCGAAATTGCCACAACTCACTTTCGTGGCGAAGCGCGTCTCCAAAGCCCCAGCCTCTAGCCTAGCTTTTGCCTCATGAAACCCTCCTCCTTTTCTCTCCGGTTCAGATTTCCTCCTCTGATTGTCAGTCTCGCCGCGCTGAGCTGTTTCGCCAGCACCTCCCACGCTGGCGAAGTCCTGGCCTCCGATGACTACACCCAGTCCACCCAGGAAGGCCGCCGCGCGATGCGGGGCGACTGGAAGATTGGCGAAGGCACGGCCCACTGCGTCCAGGACGACGAACTCTACAAAAAGTTCAAAGACCACGGCCCGGTGATCTGGTATGACGTGGACTACCACAACGCGGTCATTGAGTTCGAGTACAAGGTGGAAGGCGCCAAGACCTTCGTCTTCACCGTGAACGGCAAGGACGGTCACGTCTTCCGCTACGTTTCTTCCCCGGATCGCGGCACCCGCATCCTGGTCTGGCCGGCGGAAAACAATCCGGACCACAAGTCTAAAGCGCTCAACGCGGAAGGTCCCAATCTGCCCCTGGGCGAGTGGGTGAAAGCCAAGGTAACGTTGCAAGGTACCCACGCCACGGTGGAAATCGGAGACTTCAAAGCGGAAGTCGAGTCTCCGACCTACGACGTGGACAAAGTAGTGGTGGGACTGGGCTTCAGCTTTGGCGAGGCCACCTACCGGAACTTCAAGCTGTCGGCTCTCTAGGCGACGCAGTCCCCCGATCATTGGCCGCTCCCCATTCAAACAGAGCGGCCGGAGAAGGCTCATGACCGGTATTCGCCGATTACCTAGTTTCTTTGCGGTCGCCCTGATCGCGGGGTTCCTGTCCCTGGTGGGAAACCTCGGGGTGGAAGCTCAAGAAAAACCGCGCCCCAACATCCTCCTCATCCTCGCGGACGACCTGGGTGTGGAAGGGCTGGGCTGCTATGGCGGCGTCTCTTACAAGACACCGAACCTGGACAAGCTGGCCGCCGGTGGGCTGCGCTTCACCCATGCCTACGCGCAACCGCTGTGCACGAATACGCGGGTGCAGTTGATGACCGGAAAATACAATCACCGGAACTGGAAGTATTTCGGCATTCTGGACCCGAAGGAAGAAACCTTCGGCCATGCCATGCAGAAGGCGGGGTACCGGACCTGCATGGCTGGCAAATGGCAACTCACCAGCTACGATCCGCCAGACTACCCCGGCGCGGAGGCCCGGCGCAACACGGGTATGAAAGTAGAGGACGCGGGCTTTGATGCTTACAGCCTCTGGCATGTGGGCCATACGGAAGACAAGGGCTCCCGCTATGCCGATCCGGTGATCTACCAAGACGGCACGTTCATGGAAGGCACGGAGGGAGGCTACGGCGAAGACTACTGGGTGGACTTCATTCAGAGGTTCATGGACACCCACCGGGAGGAACCGAAGTTCGTTTACTACTCCATGGCCCTGCCCCACTGGCCCATGGTCCCCACCCCCATCTCTGAAGACTGGAAGGACCCGTCAAAGCGGCACGCGGAGGACGCGGCCTATTTTCCCGACATGGTGGAATACATGGACACCGTGATCGGCCGGTTGCTGGAAGGACTGGAGGCTGCCGGACACCTGGAAAATACCCTCGTGATCTACTACGCGGACAACGGGACCGATCGCCGGATCACCTCGCGGCTGGCGGACGGGACCGTGGTTGAGGGCGGGAAGGGACTGACAAGCGATGCCGGAGTGCATGTCCCCCTCATCGCCTCCTGGCCCGGGCACGTCCCCATGGGTGAAACGACGGACACCCTGGTAGACTCCAGCGATTTCTTTCCGACTCTGTTGGAAGTCGCGGGCGCGAAGCCTGGGGCCGAAAGAGAATTGGATGGCCTGAGCTTTCTGCCTCAGCTGTTGGGACAGAAGAATCCAAAGGAAAGAGAGTCGGTCTTTTTCTGGTACGATCCCCGGCCCGGTTGGGACAAGGATCAGTTCAGCCGCCACATCTTTGCGCAAGATCGCCGCTACAAACTATACAGCGACGGAAAGTTTTATAACCTGGAAGCCGATATCCTGGAGGAACACCCAATCGGCAAAGGGAAGATGACGGCGGAAGAAGAAGCCGCTAGGGACGCGCTTTACAAGGTTATCGAAGACACCCTGGCGGGGCCGAAATCTCCCTGGCTGGAGACAGTGCGGTAGGTCGTCCTCTACCTCCGGGCGAGAACCTCGCGATCCACGCCAACGAGTTTCAGACCGGCGGACACTTCACGTGAATCGGAAACGAAAGGGAAGCTTGAAGTCCTAACCAGGGAACCAAGCTGCCGGAATCTGCGTCCGCGAACGCGCTCGGAGATCGCGTTCCACCGTTTTCACACCCTCCGCAAAAGCCCCTCCCCCAAAAAAAGAAACCGCCGCGTTTCGGTCGGGGGTTGAAACGCGGCGGTCCTTCTTTCGGGAAGGAAAGCGAAGAGGCAAAGAGATTGCCGAAATCAGGCAAAAAGGTCAAGCACCGGTTCGCCCTTATGTGCCACGGTAAAGGGCCGCTTGGAGGGCGAGTAGAGCACATGGTCCAGCGGAACGCCCAAGGCGTAGGCAATGGTGGCGTTGAAGTCCGGAATCTTGACCGCGTTCTCCACCACTTCTTCAGCGCCGTCTGACGTTTTCCCGTAGACGTAGCCGCCCTTGATACCGCCGCCCGCCAACAGCGTGCTGAAGGCGCGCGGATAGTGATCGCGCCCGGCGTTTTGGTTGATGGTGGGCGTGCGGCCAAACTCCGTGGTCAACACGACCAGCGTCTGGTCCAGCAGTCCGCGGCGGTCCAAGTCACCCAGCAGGGTGGCCAGGCCCTGGTCCAGCGTTTCGCAACGCTCCGGCGCGGTAATGAAGTTGTTGTTGTGCGTATCCCATCCGCCCAAGCTGACTTCCACGGCGCGCACTTCACGCTCCACAAGACGGCGCGCCAGCAGACAGCCCTGACCGAAGGGATTGTCCCCATACGCGTCGCGCATGGTGGTGTCTTCCTTGGAAAGGTCAAACACTTCCAGGTCCTTACTGGTCATGATGCGCACGGCGTCGTCATACATGGAGGTGTAGGCGCGCACTTTTTTCAGGTCATAACGCTGCCGGAAATCCGCGTCCAACTCACCCGCCAAGTCCAGCCGGTGATTGAAGGTCTCTTCCGTTGCATCACGACGCTTGCTGTTCTTCAGGCCCGCGTTGGGATCGTTGATGGCGAGGGGTTCGAAGGCGCTCTCAAAGAAACCCGCCCCTCCGTTGATGCGGCTGCTTCCGCCCACGTACACACTGCCGGGCAGGTTCGGGTTCATGCGGCCACGGAACTTCAGCATCCACGCGCCAATGCCGGGGTGGCGAATCGTGGCCCGCTGATCGTAGCTGGTGTGCATCAGGTAGTTCCCCTGATCGTGCGCGCCCGCCGTGGAAGTCATGGAACGCACCACCGTTGCCTTGTCCATGTAGTTGGCCAACTGCGGCAGGTACTCGCTGATCTGGATGCCGTCCGCCGAAGTCTTGATGGCCCGGGTAGGCCCCTGGTTTTCGTGGCCAGGCTTCGGGTCCAGCGTATCCATGTGGGTCATGCCGCCCGACATATAGAGGTAGATGACGCTCTTGGCCGGAGCCATGCGCGGCGGGAGGCCCAGGTTCGGTCCCAGGGCAGCGTTGGCTTTCGCGCTCAATAGAGCCGGAGCGGCGCTGACACCAAGAAAGGTCTTGGCGGCACCGGAGAGGAAGCGGCGGCGAGTAAACTCGCCGGCCCGGAAGTGTGCGGAGGTGTTCATGTTAGAAAGCAGAGAACCAGGTGACGGATTGAGTGTCGTGGAAAGACGACCAGAGCAGTTACTGAATAAAGAGGAACTGGTGCGTGTTCAGGAGCGCCCAGACGATGTTTTCGTAGCCTTCGTCCCCGTGCTGCTCCACTTCCTGAAGAAGACGCGCCATCTCTTTCTCCGTGGGTTCGCGAGTGAGCATGCAAAGGTAGATGGTGCGCAACTTTTGTTCGGGCGATTCCGCCCGTGCCAGATTCAGGGAGAAGACCGAATGCTTGTTCGTCAGGATCTCCGTGGTGGGTCCGTTCAAGAGGCTTAGCGCCTGGGGCACGGAGGCTTCATCATTCGCGTTTTCGATCACTTCACGGTCGGACTGGCCGAACTCCCGCAGGAAGTGGCCGCGCCGGGCGGGCGTTTCCAGTTCGGACGCACGCGCCATGCCGTCCACGTAGCGGCTCCAGGCTTTCTGCTCGTCCGCCAGTTTCCGCTCCATCTTCCTGCGCTCATCCTTGGAAGTTTCCGCCGGGACCATGCTGCTCATCATTCCCATGACTTCATCTTTGCCCATCTTGGGAATCTTGGTGGTGAGTGTGTCCATGACCTCCTGATCCATGCCCAGGTTGGCGAGCAGCATTTCGACGTCCGCTCCCTGATCCACCTTCGTGTAGGCGATCTCGGCAATCTGTTTCTCCGTTGTCTTCCGGAGGCTACCAAGTTTGCGGCTGAGTTCCTTCACCTTGTCCAGTTCTTCAGCCGCCCGGGCTTTGTATAGCGCGTCCCGCACCTGGTCCTGTTCTTCATTGGCCGACTTGGTAATCTTGGCGATCTTTTCCACCAGGGCCATGTAGTCTTCCAGCTTACGGTCTTCGAGGCTCTCGTAGATCTGCTTCTCTTTTTCGAGCCGGGTCATGTCGCTCATGAGTTGAGGCGCGTAATGATCCGGATCCTTGATCGCCAGCCCCACCAGAGAGTCCCAAATCTGTTCCGCAGACATGCGGCGGAGCGCTGGGCCGGGGAAATAGTAGGGCTCGCCGGCGACGATCTCTTCGTGATGCGCGGCACGCTGGTAGGTTTTCGTGTTGCAAAGAATGCGGACAAATTCCCGCATGTCGTAGTTGAGGTCCTTCATCAGGTCCTCCAGGTAGGCCATCAATTCAGGATTGGAGGGCTCGGTCAGATCCGTTAGCTCATCCACCGGTTCGATGACTCCCACCCCCATCATCTTCTTCCAAAGGCGGTTGGCGATGACCATGGTGAAGGTCGGATTCTTCGGCGAGGTCAGCCAGGCCGCATAGGGTTCGATCACGCTCTGGCCCTTGGTCAGTTCGATGTCCTCTCCAAACATGGTGTTCGCCGTGACCCGTTCCTTCGGCTTGGCGTCGTCGTACTGGTAGTCGTGCGGCAATTGCAGCGTGCGGTCGTTTTCAAAGACCGTGGTATAGCGAATAGGCTTATAGAGATCGCCCAGGGTTCGCTGCATCTGGCGGTATTCGCCGCCCTTGGTCTTGTCCTTGATCTTCTCGTTGGCTTTCTTGGCGGCGGCCTTATCTCCCCCATACTTGGCCATCAGGCGGTCCCTTTCTTCCTTCATATCCGCCCGGACTTTGTCCTGAAAGGCGTCCCGGTTGGGCGACTGATAGCGCTGGGCGTCCATGTTGTAGCTGAAAGCCGCCATCTGGAAGTAGTCCATCTGCTTCCACTTATCGAAGGGGTGGTTGTGGCACTGCGCGCACTCCAGCCGGGTACCCAGGAAGATGCGCACCGTATTCGACATATTGTCCAAGGGCATGCCGCGGTCCCGCTCGTAGTAGCCTACGGCGCCATTTTCCCAGGTGTGGCCGCGGGCGGAGACGAGTTCGTAGGCGAACTTGTCATAGGGCATGTTTTTCCGCAGAGCATTCTTCACCCAGAGGCGGTAGGCCGTTTCGGCGGCCCGGGCGCCATTGCCCAGCCCTTCATTGATGCGCAGGATGTCCGCCCAGTAATTGTAAAAGTGGCTGACGTACCCTTCCGTCTCCGTGAGATCGGCGATCAATTGAGAGCGCTTGCCGGGGCCGGTCGAATTCAGGAAAGCCTCCGCTTCCGTCAGGCTCGGAATACGGCCGGCCAGGTCCAGGTAAACGCGGCGCAAAAAGACTTCGTCAGAGATGACCGGATTCGGCGTGACCGCGTGTTCCCGGTATCCCTTTTCAATCAGGGCATCGATCTTCTCGCTGGGCGATACCGCCGCCTGATCCGCGCTTTCTTTGGCCAGAACAGGCAGGGCCAGGAGAGCCAGTATCAGACAGATGGATAAAGCCGTGAGGCGACCGGGATTCCGGATAGCAAATCCGGCGGAGAGAAACGTGGAGACCGCTTTCATGGATGGTGTGGCGCTGGGTTTTGTTAAGCATCTTTAAATTGATGAAACTAAACAAGTCCGCGATTGCGTATGGAACAGATCTTCCCGTCAGGCCTCCCCTGAGCGCCCTTTCGGTTGCGTCCGCCGCCGAAGCACTCTATCTAGGCACGCGACAACCGCGGGATGACCTTGAACAGCCACTGTATCAGGACCACGGCCTGGGCCCTCTACGGGGCCATTTTCATACCCGCCTGCACGTTTCATCAGCCTGACCAAAACCCCTCACCGGCTGTTCAGGCCGGAGACCGCTATGCCGAGTCTTCCAGTTCCGCGGCTCCGCGGCACTCCGTGGCGGAAAAAGACGCCTGGTGGCGCGAATTTGGTGACAAGGAACTCAACGGACTGACCGCGCGCTCCCTAACCGGAAACCTGGAACTCCAGGCCGTGACGGCGCGAATAGAGCAGGCCAACGCCTTGCTCCGCCAGGCGGGCGCCCGGCTTTTTCCTACCGTGGATGCCGGAGGCAGCCTGGAACCGCGATGGGAGAGCGATGGCAATGGTGGTTCCTCCACTTCTTCCATTGGCTTTCTGTTAGACTGGGAACTGGATGTCTGGGGCCGGCTTCGCGCCGCGCGCTCCGCTCAGGAGAAATACGTGACAGCCACCTATGAGGACTGGCAGGGCGCCCGACTGCTGCTGACCGCCTCGGTGGCGGATACCTGGTTTGACCTGGTGGAGCAGCGTCTCCAGCTGGAGCTGGTCAGCGAACAGGAGGAAGTCAACGTGCGCCTCCTGAGATTGACCAAGATACGGTTCGGCCAGGCACAGGCCTCCATGGTGGACGTGTTGCAGCAACAACAGCAACTGGAGTCGATCCAGGCCCGGCGGCCGGAGATCGAAGCACGCCTGAAGCAGCTCCAACTGACGCTGGAAGTCCTCCAGGGCGCCGCGCCCGGCAGCTCAAGCTGGCCGGAGTCCGGCGAACTGGCTCCTCCCCCCGCCCTGCCCGCCACGGGTTTACCAGCGGACCTGCTCCTGAATCGCCCGGACCTGCTGGCCGCGCGGCAGCGCGTCGTGGCGCTGGACTACCGGGTGGCGGAAGCCATTGCCGACAGGCTGCCCCGCCTGACGCTCGGCGGGGCCCTCACCGGCGCGGGCAACGCGGGCTTGGAAAGCCTCATCGCCTCCGCGGCGGCCTCGGCCATCGGACCGGTTTTCGACGCGGGAAACCGTCAGGCGGAAGTGGACCTGCGGCGGGCCGAACTCCAGGAAGCAGTCAGCCTGTTTTCCCACGGCTACCTGGCCGCCGTGGCGGAAGTGGAAACCGCCCTGGTGCGCGAACGCAAGCAAGCGGAAACCGTAGCCCTGCTGGAAACGAGGCTGGACACCGCTAAGCGGTTGCTGAATGAGACCAGCAACCGTTACCGTCAGGGATTGACCGACTATCTCCCGGTATTAAACGCTGTGGCCACTCTCCAGAATCTCGAACGTGAAGCCCTCACGGCCCGCCGGCTGTGGCTGAGCTACCGAGTAGCCCTGCACCGGGCACTGGGCGGTCCCATGCCAGACGCCGAATTCCCCCCCGCAAAAACTTCTACCAGCCCGTGAGACGTGGACGCACCATCATTTCCCTGATTCTGACCGCATTGATCTTTGGCGCGGGCGGATTGGGCGTCGTTTACTTGCTAAGAACCGCCCCCCAGACTCAGCCTCGGGAAGAGGTCCGTGCCGCCAAAATCGTGCAGGTGATTCCCCTGCGGCCGAAGTCCGAACACTTGACGGTAACCGCTTACGGTCAGGTAGTCCCGGCCCGTGAACTTTCCGTCAAGCCCCAGGTCAGCGGGCAGATTCTGGATCTGCATCCCTCTCTGGAACCGGGAGGCTTCATCCCCAAAGATGAAACTCTTTTCCACATCGATCCGGCGGACTACGAACTCGCCCTGACCGAGAAGCGGGCCGAGCTGGAGGAAGCCAAATTTGAAGCCGCCGTGGAAGAAGGCCGTCAGGTAGTGGCCGAACGCGAGTGGGACGAACTGAAACGGGATCTCCCCGATGGCGACGTCAACCAGTCCCTGGTACTGCGCGAACCCCACCTGAAACGTACCCAAGCCATGCTGGACAAGGCTCAGAACGCCATCAAGAAAGCCGAGCTGGACCTGGCCCGAGCCAAGGTGGCCGCTCCGTTCAATGCCATGGTTCTGGAAGAGTCTCTGGAGCAGGGCCAACTGGTCGAAGATGGCGGCGAAGTCTGCAAACTGGTGGGCACGGATGAGTTCTGGATTCGCGCCACCCTGCCGGTGTCCGACCTGAAATGGATCGAGCTACCCGAGGGCGATCAAGCAGGCGCGAAAGCCACGGTCTTCCTGGATACGGGAGACGGAACCACGGCCACCTGGGAAGGACAGGTCACGCGGCTGCTCAGCGACATTGAAACCACCGGCCGCATGGCCCGGGTGTTGATCGCCATTCCGGACCCCATGGGGCTCGATCGCCAGGCCCCCGAAAAACCGGTGCCGCTTCTGCTGGGCAGCTACCTCCGGGCGGAGATCTCCGCCGGTCAGTTGGACGGGGTCCTGACCATTCCGCGCAAGGCATTGCGTGAAGGCGACCGCATCTGGGTAGTCGGCACGGACAACAAGCTCCGCATCGTCGATGCCCACATTCTCTGGACCCGGCCGGATTCTGTCCTGATCGAGAATACCCTGAAGCCGGATGAGTCCCTGGTGGTGAGCGATCTGAAGTCCGCCCTCCCAGGGCTGCTGGTAAATCCTCAACCAGTCCGCGAAGGCGGCGGCAAAGAAAACGAACCCGGCCAGTCAACTGGCAAGGCGATGGATGTTTCCGGTCAATGAGTTCCCCAAACTCTGACATCGCCGCCCGGGGTGCTGCGGCTGACGAAACCGGCGGTCTCCTCGCTTGGTTCGCACGAAATCATGTGGCGTCCAACCTCCTCATGATCGCCGTGGTGGCGACCGGTATCGTGGTGGCGGGCCAGATCAAGCAAGAGGTCTATCCCTCCTTCGCGCTGGACGAGGTGGATGTTCGCATGAGCTACCGGGGCGCCAGCCCGGAAGAGGTGGAGCGGTCCGTGGTGCTCCCCATCGAATCCGAGCTGCGGGGCCTGGAACTCGTGCGGCGGCTGGAGGCGCGGGCCAGCGAAGGCAGCGCCAACGTGACCATCGAGATCATGCCCGGCTTCGACCGGAACCGCGCCCTGCAGGAGGTGACCTCCGCTATCCAGCGCATCAGCCTGTTTCCGGACGAAGTGGAACCGCCCACCATTTCCCTGAGCTCGGGCCGCCGCCGGGAGGTCATGAACATCGCCGTCTATGGCGATCTGGACGAGCGCACCTTGATCGACTACGCCCGGCAACTTGAGGACAGTCTGCTCGCGGAACCGGAAATCTCCATCGTCGACATTCGCGGCGACCGCCGTCCGGAGATTATCGTGGAAGCGCCGCAGGAAAAGCTTCGTTCCCTCGGCCTGACCTTGGGCGACGTGGCGGACGCCATCGATGAAGCCGCTCTGGACGTGCCCGCCGGAACCCTGCGCACGGATGCCGGCGAGATCCTGCTCAAGACCACGGAACGGCGGGACTTTGCCCACGAATTTGGGGAGATTTCCATCCTCAGCAACGAAACCGGTTCCAAAGTGCGCCTGGCGGACATCGCCAAAATTACAGACGGGTTTGAAGAATCCGAGCGCGAGGTGTATTTCAATGGCCGCCGGGCCGTGTTCATCTCTGTCTTCAGCGCGGAAAACCAGCCGCCGCTGGAAGTCGCCGCCGCGGTGCGCCGTTTCATCGACCGGGAGCGTCCCAACCTGCCGGACTCCGTGCGGATGACGCTGTCCCGCGACCGTTCCCAGGACTATCAGGAACGTCTTCAGTTGCTCCTCCAGAATGGCACGGCGGGCCTGCTCCTGGTCCTGCTGGCGCTGGGCCTGTTCCTGGAACTGAGAATTGCCTTCTGGACCGCCATTGGCATTCCCGTCTCCATCATCGGCTCGCTCATCCTCCTGCCGCTGATGGACTCCACCATCAACATGATTTCGCTCTTCGGCTTCATCGTCACTCTGGGCATCGTGGTGGACGATGCCGTGGTGGTGGGGGAAGACATCTTTCACAAGATGTCCGAAGGCATGACCCGCGCCCAGGCGGCGGTGGCGGGCGTGAAGCAGATGACGGTGCCGGTGATCTTCGCGGTGTCGACTAACATCATCGCCTTCCTTCCCCTCCTGTTCGTGCCTGGAGAAAGCGGCCGGTTCTTCATCGTGCTGCCCGCCGTGGTGATCGCGGTGTTCACCGTTTCTCTGGTGGAATGTCTGCTCATTCTGCCGTCTCACCTGGCTTTTTCCAGAAAGCGGGCGGACGGCAAAGGCAGAACCCTCTTCGCCGTTTTCGACGCCGCCCAGTCCCGCTTTCGCGAG
Organism: Verrucomicrobiia bacterium; assembly: GCA_030427505.1. Classification (GTDB taxonomy): domain Bacteria; phylum Verrucomicrobiota; class Verrucomicrobiia; order Verrucomicrobiales; family DEV007; genus JAUICH01. Next base: position 79,519 of record JAUICH010000013.1, on the reverse strand, counting down.
AAACTGGACCGGCTGATGGAGCGGCTCTACCGCCCGGTACTCGAAACGGCTATCCGCTTCCGCTACGTCACGGTGTCCCTCTTCGTGGCTGCCCTCGCCTTGGTGATCGCCTACATGATGAGCGGACGGATCGACTTCACTTTCCGCCCCACCATCGAGACGGACTTCATCCAGGCGGAGATCGAGATGCCGTCCGGCACGTCGGTGGACCGCACCCGCGAAGTGGCCTTCCAAGTGGAAGAAGCCGCGAAGCGGGCCCTGGCTTCGCTGGACGAGCAAGACATCACCGTCGGCATCCTGGTGGAAGTGGCGGAGAACTCCAGCAATACCGCGGAAGTGGCCGTCACTCTGGTACCACAGAGCGAACGCGAAACGTCCGGTCAGCACTTCGCGGACGTGTGGCGCGAACACATCGCCCCCATCCCGGATCTGGAGTCCATCTTCTTCGACTACCTCTTTGGCCCCGGAGGCGAGGCGGAAGTGGACATCCTGCTGGCCCATCCGGAAGTAGAAACCCTCCAGCACGCGGCGGCGGATGTGGCGGAAGCGGTGGCCCACTATCCTGGAGTGGAAGACATCCGGAAAGGGTTCGGACGGGAAATGCCGCAGATCAGTTTCGAGATCAAACCCGAAGCCCGCAGCCTGGGAGTCACCGCCCGCCAGTTGGGCGCTCAGATCCGGAACTCCTTCTACGGCGCGGAGGCCTTGCGGCAACCCCGGGGCCAGGACGAACTGCGCGTCATGGTGAAGCTGCCCGAAGAAGACCGGCGCTCCATGGCGGGCCTGGAAAACCTGCTCATCCGCACGCCGGACGGAGGCGAGATCCCCATTTCGGAAGCGGCCGTGATCACCCGCGCCACGGCCCCCGTCCGCATCGAGCGCGTGGACGGAGGACGGGTGCTGAACGTCACCGCCAACGTCATACCGGGGGTCAACAACGCGAACAAGATCCTGTCTGCTTTCGAAAAGAACGATCTACCCGGCATTCTGAAGAAATTTCCCGGCCTGCGCTTCAGTTTTGAAGGCGAACAACGGGATCAGCGGGAAGCCATGCATGAGCTGTCCGTTGGCCTCATTGCTTCGCTCTTCGCGATTTTCGCGATCATGGCCTCGTTCCTGAGAAGCTACGTGCAGTCCGTGGTGGTGCTGCTGGCCATTCCCTGGAGTCTCGCCGGCGCCGTGGTGGGGCACGTGTGGTTTGGCTTCGATCTCAGCATCTTCAGCATTTTCGGCATGATCGCCCTGTGCGGGATGGTGGTGAACGGCGGTTTCGTGCTGGCCATCACCCGCAACCGCTACCTGGAGGAAGGCCGGTTCGAGGCCCACGAGGTGACCGCCGGGGCGGCCCTGCGCCGGTTCCGGCCCATCCTGCTGACTTCTTTAACCACCTTCCTGGGACTGGCTCCCATGATGTTCGAGACGTCCAGCCAGGCGCTCTTCCTGGTGCCCATGGCGATTTCCCTGGGCATGGGTACGCTGGTTTCCGCCGTCGTGGTGCTCATCCTCATTCCCGGGGTGTTCGTCATCCTGGAAGAACTGGCCCGCTGGTGGGAAGCTTCCCACGAAGAAACCCTTCCGGAGCCGGATGTGCCTTCTCAGAAGGAGTTGGCCGAGGCTGGGCCCTAGGGCTGGTTCAATAAATAGGCGGGGCGGCGTTGGAGGACATTTTTTCGCCCCCCGCAAGGCGCCGCGACCAGAGATGATTGAATCATCACGGCGGGAGCGGCAACGTAGCGGGGCGAAAAAAGGGGCCCAACCCTTCGGGCGCGGGCGCATGGGCCACCTGGGCGGCGTCGTTCGCTCGTTACTGATGCCTCCCATCAGCGCCTCACTCTCTCCTTGCCAGCGGGCCCATGCGCCTCGCGCGCCGTCCCGCCTATTTATTGAACCAGCCCTAGCATCTCATCCCGGGAATCCTGTTGACGCAGCGAACGCAAATTTGTAATTCCTTTGCATCGCAACTCCAGCCATCAGCCTTCGACTAACATGCAACCACACCGCGCGAATACGATCTTAGTTCTCGGCATTCTCAGTCTCGTGCTCTGTCAGCCTCTTGGCATTGCCGCATGGGTCATGGCGAATGAAGACCTCCAGAAAATGAGCTCTGGAACCATGGACCCCGAGGGGCTGGAGACGACCAAGATCGGCAAGATTCTTGGAATCATCGCCGTCGCCCTGATGGCCGTGGGGCTGGTCGTTTCGGTTATCTTTATCGCCCTCTTTGGCCTCAGCTTCGCCGCCTTGCCCTCCGCGGCGCAGTAGCGGATCCTCTGGGTACCCGATCACTTCATCCGGGAAGAAGGTTGAAACTAAGAGTCGCCGTTCACGAAAGACGGCTCCCCTCCCTTCCCCCGGTTTCAGCCGCCATTCGGGTGGTCGCGGCCTTCTGGCTGGGAGCCTTTCTGCTTAGCCTGGGGCTTGGCTTCTTTAACGCGGGCTGGAGCCTTCCACTCTGTCATTTCAAGACGCTCACCGGTATTCCCTGCGCCACCTGCGGCGGGACGCGGGCCTGCCTGTCATTGCTTCGCGGTAACTTCGGCGCCGCCTTTGTCTGGAATCCCCTGGTTACGGCGCTCCTGCTGGTGGGTGTGGTGGTGGCGCTTCTCAGAGTAGGTCTGCGGCGGTCCCTCTCTCTGAACCTCTCCCGCGGCGAGCGCCTGGGCATGTATGTCCTGGCCGGGGGAGCTTTCGCGGCGAACTGGCTGTATGTGATCTTGCATCTCTCGAAGCAGCTTAGCTAACCTGCTTTTCTCATGGCATCTTCCCGCCGCCGTTTCTTACCTATCTGGAACGCTCCCGCCTGGGGGTCTCTCCAGGCCTGGGCCTGTTTTTTCTTCACGGTGCTTCTGGTCTTGTATGGCCCCCTCATCACCGTGCCTTTCTGCGTTTGTCTCGTTTACGGAGTCACCTTGTTCTCGGCCTGGAAAAAGAAACCAGCCATTCCGTGGCGATGCTTTGCCCTGATCAGCCTGGCCCTCGCTTTGACCAGCGGCCTTCTCTTCCATGCCTGGAGAATGAAGCGCTATGACGAGACGAACTACTTGGTTTTCATGGACGCCGTCACTTTGGTTGAAGTGGTCTTGGCAACACTCGTGGCGGGAATACCATTGCTGCCCATTGCCATCGCTGTTCCCTGGCACACTGCCCGCACGCGGCGGATGACCCGTCAAAACGGACCGGGCGGGAGAGCTTGAAAGGAGGGTCGCGGCGGGTTAGTTTGTTTCAAATTCCAGACCCATTCCGGCCCGGAATCGTCCCCCCTCATCCTACACGACCCCGTGCGGAAATCCCCGACAGGACTCTCCGCGTTTCTGGCCTGTTGCGCTCTTGCCCACATACTGGCGGACGCGAGACCAGCCATCGCGAACCAATACACCACCGGCGAAGACCTGTGGTACCAGGGCATGGTCCTTTTCCTCGACGGCCGCAACCACGAACGGGCGGGCGACTGGCTGCACGCGGTTTTGCTGTATGAGGAAGCTGGAACCTGGTTCAACGAAGCGGCGGAACAGTTTCCCGAATACGAACCCTCCATGGTGGCCTACCGCATCAAGGAATCCGCCAGAGCGGCCCATCTCGCCGCCACTGCATACGTCCGGTCCGAAGGCCCCGCCAAGCTGCTTGCCGAATCTGAAGAGCTGACCGCCGCCGCGGAAAAGCTCCTGGCTCAAGAGCTGTTTCACGACGCCTACCAGTTTGCCGCCGAAGCCGGAAAGCTGTTGCAGTTCCTGCAAACTTCCCATGAAAGCGATGAAGAGAACGGCTCGTCCGGCGATTTGGGTAAGAGAAATGCCGAACTGCTTCGCACCTTAAAAGAGGCCATCTTCGCTCAACCGGGCGGCGAAAACTTCCTCGCCAACGTGATCTTGTTTCGTGAAGACTCACCCGCCTTGCCCACGCCCGACCTGCCTTCGGCGGACGTTTCGGAGATTGGTCTGTCAGCCGCGTTGTTCCCCAATTCCTCCGACCGGTTTCTCCCCAGTCCGAAATCGGACGGCTGAAAAGCGCGGAGAAACGAATTCATTTCGAGGAGATTGCTACGCGGCCCCCAACCTGCTACACCTCCGAAGCCCCTGACATACCCATGAAGAAGTCCATTGCCATCCTTGCTTCCCTAGCGGCGATTCCGGCCCTGTTTTCCGGCTGCGTCACGACCGGCACGACGCCCGGCGCCCCCTCACAGGCGTCCGCTTCCGCCGGCGCGGGGAGTGGATTTTCCATGGAAAGCGAGCGGCTCGGTCCCATCCGGATCGGCGATCCGGAGCGGGACATTCTGACCGAACTTTCCCTGCCTGCGTCCAAAGGCGACGATATTCAATGGGGCGCCACCGGTACCTACGTGCAGGAGTGGAGTTACCCAGACAAAGGCCTGACCCTGCAAATGGAATCGCCTGATCAGGACTCATCCAAGACCGTGCTCACGGCCATGATTGAAGCGCCCTCCGCCTACAAGACGGCCCGGGGTATCGGCATTGGCGCCACGGAGGCTGAAGTGCGTTCCGCCTACGGCTCCGTGGAAGAAGCGGAGTCCTCCACCCCGGGAGAGACCTTCGTGGCGGGCTCGATCTATGGCGGGGTGATCTTCGACTTCAAAGGCGGCAAAGTCAGCCAGATCTTCCTGGGCGCGGGCGCTGAATAGAATAGATTCTTCGTCGCCCGCCCTTTGGGTTCTTAGAAGTCCTTGAAGGGACCGCGTGGTTCGGCCTCGTCCATTTCCTTCATCCAAGCGTTGAATTTGTCCTTCATCATCTTCAACACCTCCGGCTTTTCTTCGGAGAGATCGTTCTTCTCCCCAATGTCCTGCGAAAGATCGAACAGGCCGCCTTCCTTACCGCCCATGTCCACCCACTTCCAGTCCCCAACCCGGGCAGCCAGGCGATCGCGGCGTTTCCAGTACATTTCCTTCCGGGGCGATTCGGTTTCCCCGCGCAGGGTGGACCACCAGTCGTAGCCGTCCAGGATCACGTTGTCAGGCAGCTTTGCCCCCGTGGCGGAAGCCAGACTGGGGAACAATTCCATGCTGGAAAGAAAGGCATCGTTGGTGGTTCCCGCGGGAATCCCCCCACCCGGCCAGCGGACGATGGAGAGCACGCGGATCCCGCCTTCCCAGGTCTGGCTCTTGTGCCCGCGCAACGGGCTGTTGTCAGCCCCGCCGCTACCGCCATTATCGGAAAAGAAAATAACGATGGTCTTGTCCGCGATTCCCTTCTCTTCGAGCACGTCCAGCATCTTGCCGATGGAATCGTCCATGCAAGTGACGGCGGCCCGGTAGTCGCGGACCCGCTTTTCCTTCGTGGGCACCATCGCGGGCTCGCCATAGCGTTTACCCTCTTGAAATTCCTTTTCCACGGGCGGGTACATGTCCTCGTATTTCTCCGGCGCCTGCACCGTTCCCCGGATCTTCGGATCCAGAGAAGAGGACCCATGAGGGGCATTGAAAGGCACGTAGAGGAAGAAGGGTTCGTCCGAGTGGTTTTCCAGGAACTTCAACGCTTCGCGTTCGAACAAATACGTGGCGTAGGTGCCCTTGTCTTCCTCCGTCAGGGAGGTGTTCCGGTACATGCTGGGCACGCCGTAGCGCTCGTGGGTGTAGTAATCGATACCCGTGTTCACGAGACCGTAGAAATCATCAAATCCCCGGGAGGTCGGCAGGTAACGCTTGTGAATGCCAAGATCCCACTTTCCGTAAATGCCGCTCACGTAGTTGGCGGATTTCAGCATTTTCGGGATGAGGACTTCCCGTTCGTCCATTCCGCCGATGCGCTCGAAGCTTACTTCGTATTCGGCGGGAGGGTACTTGTAGCCGTAGTCCGGGGCTTCATTCCGGATCATGTCATAGATCCCGTTCCGCTGCGGATAACGTCCCGTGAGCAGACTGGCGCGGGAAGGCGTGCACGCCGGCCACGCCACGTAGAAATTCGTCAGGCGCACCCCTTCCTTGGCCAGGCGGTCCAGATTGGGAGTGATGATTTCCGGCAGAAGCGCCCCCAGATCGTTGTAGCCCTGATCGTCCGATACAATGAGCAGGATGTTCGGTTTGTCCGAAGCCGCCCGGACGGGGCCAGCCGTCACAAGAAGCAGGGCCAGCAACGCCAGCCCCCTGCCAAGATGACCAGTCAGGGATCGCACAACAGCTAAAGGGGTCTTCATGGGCGGCACCTTAGCGGGATCGCCGGAAGGGATCAAGCGCTCCTCCCCGCGTCTTTGCGCTAAATGGGAGTCCGTGAAACCTCCACCCCTATTGAAGATTGGAGAACTTTCACGTAAGAACGCACCGGCGCGAGCCTCGCGGTCCGGGCGCTCGATTGGCGGCGGACAGCGCTTAGCCATAGAGTGAATGAGCCAGGCGTTCCATCCCTTCCAGAGACCTGACTACTCCTTGGTTTTCCTGGTATGGCTCGCCGCTTTGAAAAGCTTGAGCGCCCACCAGCCTAAGGCAATCGCAAACGCCAAAGCCGCGTAGATGTGGTGGCTGACGCGGACCTTCGGCACAAAGTCCGCCGTGATGCGTGTCGCCAGGGCCAGCCAGATCAGCCCCACGATCCACCGCCACCAGATGACCCGCCCTTCCGTCCGGGACGTTTGTTTCGCGTGCCCGAAGACCACCCGGGTCGCCACCGCCAGCACCATGACCGCGAACCCACCCAGCAGCAGCAGGTGCCAGAGCCCGCTGGCCAGCGGCAACCAGATGGCCTGACACAGCCAGGTAAGCGGCGGCACAAAAAGGGTGCTCCGCAGCACCCGGCCCAGCGTCCCGGTGCGCTCCCGCTCAAATCGCCACGGCAGGTGACGCCACCCGTAGATTAGATACACCGCGACCTTTACCAGCAACCCCGCGCGGGAAAATCCGAGGGACTCCAGTTCCATGCCCACCGCCAGACCCAGCCCGCCGAGGAGCGCGGCATTCGCCTGGTCCCGCCACAAGGGGGACGGCGCGCGCATGACCGGATACTCCGCCAAAACGGGCCGGGCGCCGAGCTTGGGGAAGAAAAAGGGCGTCACGCCCAAGACCACAAACAGGACCCAGCCTTCGTTGAGCCAGACGTGACCGGACCGCCACAGATAGAGCGTCAGCCACTCCGGCCCTGAGGTCAGGACCAGGCTGGCCGCTTCCGCCAACGCCCCATACACGCCCGCGAAAAGTCCCACCGCAACCAGCCCAAAGAACGGCGGCGGCAGATCTTTCCGTTCTTTCCACCGCCGCCACAGGGCACGGCCAAAAAGGCCCAAGGCACCGGCAAAGGCCAGGTCTCCCGCCGCCATCCAGCCACTCAAGAAGGCAGCCTGAGCCGCCACCCAAAAAACTGCCACGGTCCCGATTTCCCCTTTCGAAAGCGGGCGCGCCTCCAGGATGCGGGGGAGGGCCGTCCCAAGAAATCCCAGGATGAAGCCGCCGAAGAAGCCGGTCATCATCAGGTGGGAGTGCACGAGTTTCGGATAGATCGAAACCACGCCCGCGTAGTGCAGAGGCCACAGCGCCACGCCGACCAGAGCCGCGAGCGCCCCTAGCGGGAAGAAGGCGCGGAATGGTTCTCCCGCGGCCGCATCCACAAACCGCCGCCAAGTTCCCGGCATGTTACTGGTTTCTCTTCTACTCAGCATTCCTCCTGGCCATCTACATTCATAGCGCACACGCCTACCTTGACTACCCCCGCGTAGATTCGATTTTATAGACTCAGCTTCTCCGGAGAATCCCCCCTCTAACCCCATGAATTCCCGCTTCTACCGGCTTCGTGTCCCGGAAATCGCCCTTTTGGCGAGTCTATTGTCGTTTTCACCTCCAGCTTCCCAGGCAGAGGTGGACTATGAGAATGAGATTCTCCCCATCTTTTCCGAAAAATGCACGGTGTGTCACGGACCGGATGACGCCAAGGGCGGACTGCGTTTGACGAACCTCGACCAGGCTACTTTGGAAACCGACTCCGGCGGACAGGCCATCGTGCCGGGAAGTCCGGATTCCAGCACCCTAGTCGAGCGCATTCATGCCACGGACCCGGACGACGTCATGCCGCCACCGGACAAAGGCGAACCCCTGACCGAAAAAGAGAAGCAAGCCCTCCGCCAGTGGATCGCCGAAGGCGCGGACTGGCCGAGACACTGGGCCTACGAACCGCTCTCCCAGGCGGGCCCTCCCGCCAAGGTTTCGGATCCCTCCTGGATCAAGACCCCGGTGGATGCCTACGTGCTGGCCCGGCTGGACGAGGCGAAGATCCCGCCCTCACCAGAGGCCGGTCCCTACGTCCTGATTCGCCGTCTTTACTACGACCTCCTGGGCATCCTTCCCACCCCGGAACGAGCTGAGGCTTTCGCCCGTGACTACACCGGTGCTGACGGCGCGGAAAAAGAAGCCGTCTACGAGCGCCTCGTGGACGAGGTCTTAAAGAGCCCCCATTTCGGCGAACGCTGGGGCCGCCACTGGCTGGACAAAGCCCGCTACGCCGATAGCGACGGCTACGAAAAAGACCGGGACCGGCCCGACGCTTGGAAATATCGCGACTGGGTGATCGACTCGATCAATGCCGACCTGCCCTTCGATCAGTTCACCATCCAACAGCTCGCGGGCGACCTCTTGCCCAAGCCAGCGGAGGATGAACTCCTCGCCACGGCTTTCAACCGCCAAACGCTTACGAATACCGAGGGCGGCACCGACAAGGAACAATGGCGGGTGGCTGCGGTAATGGACCGCGCCGAAACGCTGGGCACGGTCTGGCTGGGCCTTTCGGTCAGTTGTGCCCGCTGCCACACCCACAAGTACGACGAGATCACTCAAAAGGAGTACTACGAGCTGTACGCCTATTTCAACAACGGAGACGAGACGACCACCGATATGCCGGAGAGTGAAGCCGCCATGGTCCGCTACCGGGCAAAGAAGAAAGAACACGACCTGAAAGTCGCCGCCGCCCGGAAGAAACTGGACGAGGCCAAAGCCCAACTGAACTCCGAATTTGAAGCCTGGGGGGCGAAGCTTCACCAGAAAGCGCTCGCCGCCGCCGCCAACCCTCCGGCCTTTCATCCCCTGAAGGTGGCGGCGCTGAAGAATGAAACTTCCGCGAAGTTTGTGCCGGAGGGCGATGTCATCCAATCCCGCGGGCCGGTGCCGCAGAAAGACACCATCCGGCTGATCGCCGAGACTGGTCAGGAGATCCTGAATGGATTCAAGTTGGAGGCTCTGAAGAGCGAGGCCTTCCCCGGCAATGGTCCGGGCCGCGCCCAGAATGGCAACTTTGTGCTGAGTGAATTCAAAGTGTGGCTGGTCGCCCCCGAAGCCACCTTCGAAACTCCGCTGGAAGAACGCGAAGCCATCAAGTTTACGCACTCACGAGCGGACTTTTCCCAAAACCGTTTTCCGGTGGAAAATGCCGTGGACGGGAAGGCAAACACCGGGTGGGCGATCGGGCCCCAGAGTGGCCGGGATCACCACGCGATTTTCTCCACCGCTGAGCCCGTGGCGTTGAAAGGCCGGAAGCTGTTTTTCGAATTGCAAAACGACCATGGAGACGCGCACGTCCTGGGACGCTTCCGCATCACGGCCCTGACCGGAAAGATGATCAGCCTGGGCATTCCGGAAAACCTGGCCACCATCGTGGCCGAACCTCCGGCCAAGTGGACCCAGGAGCAGCGGAAGTCCCTTCTGGATTACTACGCCACCATCGCTCCCGCCACGAAGCCTCTGGCAAGCGCGCTCGCCAAAGTCCAGGACGAAGCGCCGAAGGCTCCCCTGATGGACATCCGCATTCTGGAGGAGCGCCAAAAAGACCGCCGGACAACTCACGTCTTCCGCCGGGGCGAGTTCAAGGACCCGGAGGAAGCCGTGGAGCCTGGCACCTTCGCCAGCCTGCCGCCCGTCGAACACCGCGACGGCATGGGCGACCGTCTGGACCTGGCCCGCTGGCTGGTGAGCGGCGAAAATCCCCTGCCCCCGCGCGTGATTGTGAATCATCTGTGGGCCAACTTGTTTGGTGAAGGCATCGTTTCCACGGTCAACGACTTCGGAGTGCGCGGCGAACGGCCCACTCACCCGGAACTCCTGGACTGGCTGGCCGCCGAACTCATCCGGCAAGGCTGGTCGCGCAAAGCCTTGATCAAGACCGTGGCGCTCTCCAGCACCTACCGGCAGTCCTCCGCCCACCGCCCGGAACTGGCGGACATCGATCCCAAGAACACCCTCCTTTACCGCCAGAACCGCTTCCGCGTGGAGGCGGAAATTGTCCGGGACATCACCCTGGCCGCCAGCGGCCTTCTCTCAGAAAAAGTGGGCGGACCCAGTGTCTTCCCCCCCATTCCCGACGGCGTGGCGGATTTGAACTACAACAGCGCGTTTAAGTGGAAGGTCAGCCCTGGAGAGGACCGCTACCGCCGCGGGATGTACACCTACTTCAAGCGAACGGCTCCCCACCCCACCCTGATGACCTTTGACTGCCCGGATTCCAATGTCACCTGCGTGCAGCGCAGCCGTTCGAACACCCCACTGGCGGCCTTGATCACCTTGAACAACGACACCTTCGCCGAGGCCGCCAAGGCATTCGCCACCCGTGTCACCACGGAGGAAGAAGCCGAGGGAGACGCGGATCGCCTGGAAAGAGCTTTTCAACTGGCCCTGGCCCGTCCGCCAGAAGCCTGGGAACGAGACCGCCTGCTCAGTCTGCTTGAAGAAAGCCGGGCCTGGTACCGTCAAAACCCGGATGACGCCCTTAAACTCGCGGCGAACGTAACCAGCACAGAAGCAAGAGCTCCCACTGAGAAACCCGGCAAGGAAACGGAGTCCGCTGAAACGGCCGCCTGGATCGCCACGGTACGGATCATCCTGAACTTGGACGAGTTCATCACACGGGGCTGAACCTCCCCATACACCCTCCGTCTGTTTGAGTCGCCCGAACCGAAGGGCTCCAGACAGGACAACGTCCGATACCTCAGTGACAAGAAACGCCCGGCTGCTCCAGGAAATCCTTGGACATTCCCGGCAAACTTCCTAATCCATTACTCGAATCAGCAGTCATTCAGACCTTACGATTTTTGTCCCCATGAAAAGACGCCAGTTTTCCGCCCTTATTCTCCTCTCCATCCTCACACTACCCTGTCACGTCAGCCGGGCGGCGGACGCGGACGAAGTGCTCCGGAAAGCGGAACTTTCCCGTGGCGCCATCATGGGCACGGAACAGGGCGTGCAGTGGACCGTGAACGTGGACAGCACGGAAAACGGCGAAGCTCAATCCGCCAAGCTTTCCGTCACGGCGGAGGGGGGAAAGATCTTCGCCGAGATCCTGGAACCCCTCGACGCGCAGGGCCGGAAGTACATCGTGGATGGCGATGACATGTGGTTTTTCAGGCCGGGCTTGAGCCGGCCGGTATCGGTTTCAAAGCGCCAACGCCTTTCCGGCGACGCGGCGATCGGTGACGTGGCTTCCACCAATTTCCTCGACGGTTATGACATCGCCGGGGTCGAGCACAAGGACCACGAGGGCGTGCTGCACAATGTTTACACCCTGACCGCGGCCTCCCGGAGCAGCACCTACGGAAAAATCATCTACTGGGTTTCCTCCAAAGGCGGCCTAGGATCAAAGGCGGAATACTACGCCCCTTCCGGCAAACTGCTGCGGATTGCCACCATGTCCTACGGGAACCAAGTGACCCTCAGCGGTGAGTCCGTGCCGTTCATCTCCGAAATGAAGATCGAAGACATCACGGGCAGCCACCGGGTCACGACGCTGCACTTTACGGACGTGCAGATTGGAGACTATCCGGACAGCCTGTTCGACCCTGAGAACCTGAAAGGCTGATCCTAAGTCCAAGCAGGGAAAGAAGCGCCACATTCTTTCTTTCGCTCAAATTAGACGGCAGCCCGTCCTCAGGGGCTGCTCGAATTGACCCATCGCCGGGTTGACCGGAACGGAATCGTCAGGCTCAATGCCGGGATGTTCGCGCTTTCTGAACCGGAGTTCCGTGAAGCGATCAGCACGCTTCAGGGGCTGATCCGGATCGACACCACCAACCCGCCCGGCAACGAACGCCCCGCTGCCGAGTATCTGGCCGGCTTGCTGAAGGAGGACGGATTCAATCCCCTTCTCACCGGCCCAGACGAGGCAGAGGCAAACCAGCGCACCAGCCTGGTGACCCGGCTGCCCGGCACGGGTGAGGCGCGCCCTCTGCTGCTGGCCTCCCACCTGGACGTGGTGCCCGCGGATCCGGCACAGTGGAAGCACCCGCCGTTCTCCGGCGTGGAAGACGAAGGCTGCCTCTGGGGCCGGGGCGCGGTGGACATGAAAACCATGACCGTGCTGGGACTGACGGTCCTGCGTCTGCTGAAGCGCCGCGGCATCCGGCTGAAACGGGACCTGATTTTCGCCGCGACCGCCGACGAGGAAGCCGGCGGTCAACACGGCGCCGGATGGCTGGTAAAGCACCGCCCGGACCTGATTGACTGCGAATACGTCATCAATGAAGTGGGCGGTTTTACTCTCCATCTGAGGGGCCGGCGTTTCTACCCGGTGCAGGTGGCGGAAAAAGGCGTGGCCTGGCTGCGGGCCACGGTGCGCGGTCAGCCCGGGCACGGCTCCCTCCCCACTCCAGAGTCCGCCGTCACCCGGATGGGCGCGGCGGTGGGGAAACTCGCCAAGGCCAGGCTGCCGATTCATCCCACCGGACCTGCCCGAGAACTCCTGCAAGGCATGGCCGGACCGCTGGGCGCCGCGGCCCGCGCCCTTCTACCCCAACTGCTGAACCCCGCCATCGGCCACGGCCTGCTCCCGGTGATCGTCCCACCCGAGCGCCGTCCCTCCATGCAGGCCCTGATCTGCAACACCGCCAACCCCACCGTGGTGCGGGCCGGAAAGAAGACCAACGTCATTCCCGGAGAAGCCAGCTTCGAGATCGATGGCCGCCTGCTCCCCGGCCAAACGCCGGAGGACCTCATCCGCGAAATCCGGAACGTGATCGGACCGGAAATCGAGCTGGAACTCATCGGCCACTTGGAGCCCACCGTCACCAGCCCGGACACGCCACTCTTCGACACGATCCGGGAGACCATGAGGAGTCACGATCCGGAGGGTCACGTCATTCCCAGTCTGATTCCCGGTTTCACGGATTCCCACCATTACAGCCGCCATCCCAGCCGCCCCACCTGCTACGGTTTCTACCCCCTGAAGCTGCCCGAAAGCCTGAACTTTTCCGAGCTTTTCCACGGCCACAACGAACGCGTGCCGGTGGAAGCCGTGCGGTTCGGCATCCAGGTGCTGGGAGACGTCATCATGCGCTTCGCGGGGTAACTACCGCCAGTGTTTCAACCGCTGACTACGCCGATGGCACGGATAGCAATCTAAGCCGTCCGTGTCGTCCGCATTCCCAAAAAAATCTCTGTGAACTCCGTGTCCCCTGTGGTTCGAAACTCTTCTCCCCAAATACGGGATGTGGAGCCAACTACAAAAATCGCCCGCGTTTCTCCATTGCACTTTTAACGGGCCAGCCGAACATCCCGCTCTGTGCTACTCTCATTCGGGTTTATCCTTCTTGGCCTGGTGCTGCTCTACTTTGGCGCGGAGTGGTTGGTGAAAGGCGCGTCTTCACTGGCCAGGCGTTTCGGGGTTAGTCCTCTCGCGATTGGCCTTACCGTGGTGGCCTTTGGAACCAGCATGCCGGAGTTGTTCGTCTCGGCGGGCGCGGCCCTTTCCGGAAATGGCTCCATCGCCATCGGCAACGTGGTCGGCTCCAACATCGCCAACATCGGTCTGATCCTCGGTATCGCGGCCATGATCAACCCGCCACGCATCCACCTTCAGGTCTTACGCCTGGACCTGCCCCTGGTGACTGGGGCCACCCTCCTGGCCATTCTTCTCATGACCGGAGGCCAGATCACCCGGTGGGAAGGTGGACTGCTCACCACCCTCTTGATTGGCTACACGGTATTCTCGTTGCGAGCGTCAAAGCGGGAGAAACCAAGTGCCGCCCTGGACACTTTCGACGCCGAGGTTCCGGCGCCAACCAAAGCCCTCTTGATCGATCTCCTGCTAATCGTGGCGGCCCTGGCCTTTCTGGCGGGCGGCTCTCAAAGTCTCGTAACCGGGGCCGTGGACATCGCGGAGCGATTTGGGGTGCCGCAGATCGTGATTGGCCTCACCATCGTGGCTTTCGGCACCAGTCTTCCTGAACTGGCGACTTCCGTGGTTGCCGCGACCAAGGGCGAAAGCGACATCGCGGTGGGGAACGTGGTAGGCTCCAATCTGTTTAACCTGCTGGGCATCCTGGGGGTATCTTCCGTGATCCAGCCTTTGGACACCGGATCGATCAGCCTGATCGACAACGCGGTCATGCTGACACTGACGTTGATCCTTCTGCCAATGATGCGGAGCGGCTTCCGCCTCTCCCGCTGGGAAGGAGCCCTGTTGCTGGCGGGATACGGTAGCTACATTACCTACCTGGCCACGCACTACACAGGTTAATGAGGCCGTCCAAAAGCACCGTAAGACTCAGGGTAGCTCTCACCTCTTGACCCCAAACCCTGGAAGCTGAGATCGGACGAAAATCCCCCGCTATAATTTTTTCTAACGGAAGGCCCTGATTCGTGGCACTATCAAGCGTGTTGCTGCCGAAACTCAAGCGTCTGATCCAAAAGCTGGCCCGGTCCGTGGGATATGATATCTGCCGGTTCGACGCCTCATTGCACCCGCAACTGCGGTGGCAGCGCCTGCTAAAGCACTATGCCATCGACACGGTGCTGGACGTGGGCGCCAATGCCGGACAATTCGGGGAGCATCTGCGGTGGATCGGCTATCAAGGACGCATCATCTCTTTCGAGCCGGGAGCCGTGGCCTTCACCCACCTGACCGAGACGGCAGCAAACGACCCCGGGTGGGAAATTCTGAATTTCGGTCTCGGCGCGGCTCCGGGCCGCGCGCCATTTCACATCTCGGAAAACACCCAAAGCAGCTCGCTGCTGGAGATGCTACCGAAGCATGTCGAATCCGCCCCGGACTCCAAATATGTCGGCCAGGAAGAGATCGAAATCCGCACCCTCGATTCCATTTTTGACGAAATCTGCAAACCCGGCGAAAACGTTTACCTGAAGATCGACACGCAGGGATTCGAAGCCGAGGTCCTGAAGGGAGCCGAGAGTTCACTACCTCGAATCAATACCCTCGAACTCGAACTTTCGCTGGTCCCGCTGTACGAAGGAGCGCCCACTTCCGAAGACCTCCATACCTTCCTTTTTCAGAAAGGCTATCGCCTGGTATCAGTGGAACCCGTCATGGCCGACCCCGAGTCCGGCGAACTGTTGCAGATCGATGGGGTGTATCACCGGCACCGCTAAGCTCAGTCCACCGGGACTCCGGCCGCCTGCTTATTTATAGTAGACGCGAACTTCACCGGTAAGGCTGGTGAGACCACTGAACCCATTCCTGCCCAGGGAAGTTTCCATGCTCTCTTCCGCGATGGGTTTCAGCTTCTTCTCACGCTCGGTGGCGATCTCTTTTGCTATTCTTCTCAGAATGGCTTTGCCGGACCTGTCCACGGAATCGTAGTTCGGCCAGAACTGGTAGTGAGAGTAGTAAATGGTCAAAGTGAAACCGTCTGAGTGATCCTCAACATGGTACGAGGTATCGAGATCGTAGGCCGTTTCTTCCTTCTCAAGATAGCCGGACGGTGAAACACAGGCCATCAGGTTCAAGGAGAAGGCGCAAAGTAGAAGCCTTACGAGTAAATTCGGTTTCAGACAAATCCGGCTGTTTGAGTATTCCATTCTCTTGAGTAACAGAATCATCAGACCATGGCAAAGGATGTTCTGGTAAGTCCTGCTTCGGCGGTTTCGTTCGGACACTTTCTCCAGCCAGTACTTTCGCGTGCCAGCCGCGAGAACTGGCTCCACGTCCAAAAAGGAGCGCGGCCGCGGGCAATTCCGGCAGACGTCCAGACGTTCCAACCAACCTCTCACCGTGCCCTCGCCGCGGATTCATTCGTGATGCCAAGGATCCAATCGCCAATTCCCCTGAGCGCGGTGAAGGAAATGGTCTCGTCGAGCCTGACATACTCGCCTGGGACTCCGGTCTCCGCTTTTTGCAGCAGGTGATTCAACCCGCTCAGGGTCTTGATCAGGTTCCGCGACCCCCCTCCCGCTTTTAGGTGCTGCTCGATTTCCGGTTGGTGTACGGAGACGGGATAGAGGCAGTCCAGGCTGCCCGCCACGCTCAGGACAGGTACCTTGACGGACTCCAGAACCGGACCCGGATCCGTCGTCATGACATCGCGCACCCAGGGGGCTTCCGGATAGCGGAAGTAGAGTCCCGCCCGGTCGCCCAACTGCCCCAGCTTAGCCTGCTCATCCGGAGACAGCTTTCCGATTTCCGCCTGGAGGGTCCCGATTTCCTCGCCCAACCCTCCCAGCGTTGCCGGATCGGCTGAGAAAGCGCGGCCATAGGTGTCGTATAGTTTCACCAGCAAGTCCAGCGCGGCAGGGTTCAGATTAGCGGCTGTTCCGGCCGCCTGCACGTAGTACTTCATCGACTCGGCCCCCGGCAATCCGGGAGCCCCTAACAAAACCAGAAAGGCAACGCCCTCGCGCTTGGAGGCAGCCAGGGTGGAAAGCAACGCCCCTTCCGCGTGGCCAATGAAACCGGTCTTTGCCGAATCAATTTCCGGACGGGTTTTTAGATATTCCACTCCCGCCCAAGCGTCAGCCGCCAGATCCAGCAGGGCCGCGTATTCCATCTTTCCAGTGGAACCCCCTGTACCGCGTGTGTCATAACGCAGCACGGCAATGCCGTGACGGGTCAGGTAGTCCGCCAGCACGGCAAACGGCTGGTGACCCGACACCGAGGCGTTGCGGTCATTCGGCCCCAACCCTGACACGATTACCACGGCAGGCACTTTTCCGATGCTTTCCGGCAGGGTCAGCGTACCCGCCAACTCATATTTGCTGAGGGAACTGGAGTAGACGATCTCCTCCGCCTTGTAGGGAAACGGCGGCTTCGGGGTCTGAGGGCGATCATACATTTCGCTCTCCTCCGAACGCTCGAAGTCCAGCGGCACGGTATAGCCTCCCAGAGTCCAGTCCCCCCGTATCCGGCCTCCCTTTTCGGAGTATTTCCCTTCATAGGTCACGTCCATGGGGGCCAGCTTGAACTCAAAGTCGCGATCCCGCAGCGTGACCACGGTCAGCGGCGCGGGCTGATAGGATTCGTCAGGGAAATAGAGATCTCCACTAACAGCGCCGGAAGAAGTTTGCCGGAGATCCAGGGTCACCCGGTGAACTTCCCCGTCTGCTTTGATCACTCCTTGCCAGACACCAGTAATGCCCGCGCCGTCCATGGCTCCTTCCTCCCCTCGGGCAAGGCCGGCCAAGAAGAAAACTGACCCTAGTAGTAAGCCAAAAATCACGCCCCGGGGAAAGGAACGGAGACATTTGGTCCAACGCCGGACAACTTCGATACGCATACTGGCTATGTCGCGGAAAAGTGCCAGCCGGTTACCGAAAATAGAGAGAAAACGAGTCCAATCAGACACTTCGGGGCCGTGATGGCCGACCCTCCTCTTCAGGGCTTCGCCACCTTGCCCATACGCACTTCATAGACCGTGGCCGCCCGTCCCCACTCCGGGTCCAGCCAGTCCAGGTGAGTGGTGGTGATGAGCTTCTGCGATTCTTCCGGCCAGGCCTGCATCAGCGCGTTGCGCCGCTGGGGATCGAGTTCGCCGAAAATGTCATCGATCAGCAGCACCGGGGCGCGTTCCTTCATCGCGAGAAAAAGGCGGCTCTGGGCGAGCTTCAACGCCAGGGCCTGGGTGCGCTGCTGGCCCTCGCTAGCGAACTTCGCGGTGGGCATGCCGTTGAGAGAGAGGAGCAGGTCGTCCCGGTGCGGGCCCGCCACGGTCTGGCGGCGGCGCAGTTCTTCTTCCCGCCGTTCCCACAGTACGGCGGCCAGGTCATAACCCGTTTCGGTATGGAGCGCTTCGCTGGAGTCGCTACCGCAGCGGTATTCCAGCGCCACGGCCTCATCCTCCCGCCCACTGATTTGGCATTGGGCTTCCACCGCGTAGGGTTGAAGGCGCTCGATCAACTCCCGCCGCCGGGCGGTCAGCACCGCGCCGTGCTCGTAAAGGAGCTTGGTGTAGGCGTCGATCTGCGGCCAGGCGGGAGTTTTGTCCCGCTTCAGGAGGAAATTCCGCGAGCGCAGAGCCCGCTCGTAGGCTTTCAGGGCGGTGCGGTAGCCGGGGAAAAGCTGGCCCGCCATGAAGTCCAGGTAGCGCCGCCGTCCCTCTCCCCCGCCCCGGATCAGGGCCAGGTCGTCATTGCCCATCCACACCACCAGTCCCGAGGCGCGCAGGTAGTCGCCAGACCGCTTCTGTGTTTCGCCATCCACGGAGAGGCGCCGCCCGCTGGAGGTAAACTGGAGCCGCAGTTCGCTGTCTCCGTAGTCCCCCGCGACGGCGAATTCCCGCTGTCCGAACTGCACCGTTTCTCCCAGCGCGGAGGCCCGGGGACTCTGGAGCCGCAGCAGAACGCAGACGGCTTCCAAAATGGACGTCTTTCCCTGCGCGTTGTCCCCCACGAAAAGCGAGATCCCTTCGCCCAGTTCCAGCCGCAGGGCGGTGAAACAGCGAAACTGGTTCAGCTTCAAACTGGTGAGCAGGGCGGACATTCCTTTCGCGGGTGTCAGACACCCGTAGCCCAAGGGCCGCCGCCTCCAACCCCTTTTTCGTTGAATTCAAAGGCTTGCGGTGCATCTTCACCCCTCCCACCACCATGGCCGGAAATTTCCAGACCTTGCCGGGATTTCGCGATTTCTACCCGGAAGTGTGTGCGGCTCGCAACTACGTCTTCGAGACGTGGCGCGCCGTCGCGCAGCGCTATGGCTTTGTCGAATACGAGGGGCCGGTCCTGGAGGGCACGGATCTCTATAAGAAGAAGTCCGGGGACGAGATCACAAAGCAGCTCTTCTGCTTCACGGACAAAGGAGACCGCGACGTTTCCATGCGGCCGGAGCTGACCCCCACCCTGGCCCGCATGGCCGCCGCCAAGCAGCGGGACTATAAAAAGCCGCTGAAGTGGTTCTCCATCGGTCAGTTCTTCCGCTACGAAAAGCAGCAAAGAGGCCGCCTGCGGGAGTTTTACCAATTCAACTGCGATCTCCTGGGTGAACCCAGCCCGGCGGCGGACGCCGAGTTGATCGCACTTTCCATCGATTTGATGCGGGACTTCGGTTTCACCGCGGACGATTTCCAGATTCGCCTCAGTGACCGGAACGCCTGGACCACCTTCGCGGAAGGGGCGGGTGTCCCGGCGGAAAAGCTGACGGATTTCCTCCAAGTGATCGACAAGCTGGAGCGGGAGTCACCCGAAAAGACGGACGAAAAGCTCCAACCTCTGGGCACTTCGCTGACGGCGGTGCGGGAATTTATCCAAGCGGGTGCCCCGGCTTCGGGTCCGCTCACGGAAATCATCGCGGACCTGGAGGCCCGCGGCATGGGCGAGTTTCTCAAGGTGGACCTCAGCATCGTCCGCGGCCTGGCCTACTACACGGGAGCGGTGTTCGAGGTGTTCGACATCGGCAAAGGCATGCGCGCCGTGGCCGGAGGCGGCCGCTATGACAACTTGGTCGATCTCATCGGCGGCGTGGACATGCCCGCCGTGGGTTTCGCCATGGGTGATGTGGTGGTGACCGACCTCATCCGCGAGACGCCCGCCGCGAATTCCCGTCTGGAAGAAGGCATCGCCCGCGAAACCGGCATCGACGTCTATCTCGTGGTCGCGGACGAAGCGAAGCGCCCGGACGCCCTGGCCCTCACCCAGCGGCTGCGCCGGAACGGCTATCGCACCGCCTATGCGCTAACAGCGGCCAAGGTCGGCAAGCAGTTCCAGGCCGCCGAGCAGCAAGGCGCCCAGATCGCCGTGGTCATCGGGCAGGAATTTCCCATCGTCACCATCAAGAATCTGGCCCTCCGCCTGGAGACGACCTGCCAGGTGGAGGACTTCGACGCCGAGTTCACGCGGCTCTTGCTTCCGGGCTAAGTGCCTCTAAACTCTACCCTCCCCAGCCAGCGGAGGGTCTCTTTCTCTCCTCTGGCCCCCTTTTTGAAATAGACAACGCCTACCATGGAACGCACGCATCACTGTAACGAACTCCGCAAGGAACACGTCGGCCAAATCGCCACGCTGGTGGGCTGGGTGAATTCCACGCGCGACCATGGCGGCGTCATCTTCATCGACTTGCGGGACCGCGAGGGCCTGACCCAGGCAGTGTTCCGCCCCGAAGAAGGCCAGGAAGCCGCCGAAATCAGTCACCACTTGCGGCAGGAAGACGTCCTCAGCATCACCGGACGCGTCGCGGACCGTCTGGAAGGCACCACCAATGACAAGCTGGCGACCGGCGAGATCGAGATTGTGGTGCAGGAAGTGAAGATTCTCAGCAAAGCAGAGGTTCTGCCCTTCCAGCTCGACAAGGAACTTTCCAACGAAGACCTGCGGATGAAGCACCGCTACCTGGACCTGCGGCGCCCCCGCATGTCCCGGAACATGCGCCTGCGCCACCGCGTAACCAAGGCGGTGCGCGACCACCTGGACGACGCGGGCTTCATCGAGGTGGAGACGCCCATCCTTTCCAAGAGCACGCCTGAAGGCGCGCGGGACTTCCTGGTGCCCTCCCGCCTGAACCCCGGCAAGTTCTATGCCCTGCCCCAGGCGCCGCAGCAGTACAAGCAGCTCCTCATGGTGGCGGGCATCGAAAAGTATTTCCAAATTGCCCGCTGTTTCCGGGACGAAGACCTGCGCGCCGACCGTCAGCCGGAGTTCACCCAGGTGGACATCGAAGCCTCCTTCGTGAACACGGACGACATCATTGGACTGATCGAAGGCACTCTCACCCGGGTCTTCCGCGATGCCTTGGGCATCGAGATCGCCGCGCCCTTCGAACGCCTGACCTATCAGGAAGCGATGAACCGCTACGGCAGCGACAAGCCGGAGCGCCGCTTCGCCATGGAACTGACGGACTTGGGCGACGTGTTCGCCAACAGTTCTTTCAAGGTCTTCAAAGGCGCTCTCGACAAAGGCGGCGTGGTGAAAGCCATCAACGCCAAGGGCTTTGCCTGCGTGACCACCGGCCAAATCAATCGCCTGACCGAGCTGGCCCAGGAAGCCGGCGCCAAGGGCCTGGCTTTCATCAAGGTGGAAGACGGCGAGTGGAAGAGTCCCATCGTGAAGTTCTTCACTGATGAAGAGAAAGCCGCCCTGACCGAGAAGATGAGCATCGAAGAAGGCGACCTCATCCTCTTCGGCGCGGACAAGTGGGAAACCGTCTGCGAAGTGCTTGGCCGCATCCGCCTGGAAGTGGCCGGCATTCAGAAACTGCTGGAGGGCAACACGGACTTCGACTTCCTCTGGGTCGTGGACTTCCCCCTGCTGGCCTTCGACGAAGAAGAAGGCAAGTGGAACGCCGTGCACCACCCCTTCACCCGGCCCAAGACGGAAGACTTGCACCTCCTGGACAGCGAGGACACTTACGGCCAAGCCCGCGCCGAAGCTTATGACGCGGTCTTGAACGGCTACGAACTCGGCGGCGGCAGCCTCCGGATTTTCGAAGGCGACCTCCAGACGAAGATGTTCGACATCCTCGGCATCTCCAAGGAAGAGCAGAAGGTCATGTTCGGCCACCTGCTCCAGGCCTTCTCCTTCGGCGCCCCGCCCCACGGCGGCATTGCCCTGGGTCTGGACCGCCTGGTCATGCTCGTCTGCGGCGAGTCCAGCATCCGCGAAGTCATGGCCTTCCCCAAGAACAACAAGGGCATGGACCTCATGTCCGCCAGCCCGGCGGAAGCCGACTTCAAGCAACTGCGCGAGATCTACATCCAGACCACCGTCAGCGACAAGAAGAAGGCGGAACTGGGAGCCTAATCCCCAATAGAGTGGAGAGGGAACGAAGCCAGCCAAAAAATGGGCCGCGTCTCCCGGTATTCGCCGCTCCGCGGCGCTGAGTTCTCTTTCTTTTTCTTCATTTCCGGCCCATTCCCCAATCTGTCCACACTGCCTAAGCCTCCAGTTTCTGCCTTGTGATATCCGGCGGGCCTCAGTTCCCAGCCGGCTGCAGCTCAGACGGTTCCAAGACCGGCGCCTCGCCGGTCAGTTTGACCGCCTTGAGCTTGGGGAGAATTTCGTCTCGTTCCCCCGCCCCCGCGGCGTCGATCAGCGCGAGCAGGAACGCCCGGTGCTTGGCAATGCCCGGGACCGATGAAGTCTCCACAAAGTGACGCGTGCCGCCCCAGACCCAGCCCAGGCGGAAGTCCGGCTCCTGTTTTCGCACGAGATCCGCGAGCACTTTTAGCCGTTCCGCGGCCTCCGTCTCCTTTTCGCCTCCGGACAGGGCGAGGACCTCGATCACCAGCATGGAGGCCTGACGACTGACCTCTCCTTCGCTTGCCATCTTGTCCTGCATGACCCGGCTTCGTTCCACGCACTCTTTCAGCCGGCCCGTCGTCAGGTGAGTCTCCGTGAAGTCCAACTGTGCGGACAGGCTGTCCGGCTCCTCCGCCAGCCAGGACCGGTGCAAGACAAAGGCCTTTTCCGGCTCGAACAGGAGTTCGTGGTAGGCGAAGCCTAGCCGCGAGTAGTAGCTGACTTTTTCCGGGAAATGTGTCCGTAGTGCTTCGAGCCGCTTCGCAGCCTCCTGAAAAAGCGCCCGCTTCTCCTCTTCCTCAACCATCCGGCCGAGATCGACCAAGGCATGGCAAAGCCGGTTCTGGGAGTTTTCCCAGTCTCGCAAGGTGCCATCCGGCGTGCGCACTTCCAGCGCCTTCCGGTACGCGGACACCGCCTCTTCCTGGCGCTGACGCTTTTCCTCACCGTTCTCCAGTAGGGCGGCCCAGCGGATGCAGGCGATGCCCAGGTTGTGCTGGCTCTGTGCCCATGCCAGCGGGTCCGCCTCCTTTGTCCTGACTTCGAGAGCCTCCCGGCAGCGTTGCACGGCGTCCCGCACCAATGCCAGAGCGGGTTCTCCCTCTTCAAGGTAAGCCAGATCGACCAACACCACCGCCAGGTTGTTCTGCGCCATGGCCCACCCACTGGGGAGGCTTTCCCGCGACCGCTCTTCCAGGACACTCCGGTACGCCTGCTCTACCTTTTTAAGAAGCGCCTTGCGCTCCTCACCTTCCAGATCATAGGCCTGCTGCTTCAGGGCATTACCCAGGCTGTTCATGGTGACCGCCCAATCCTGCGGCAGTTCCTCCCGAGTTCTTACTTCCAAGGAACGGTGATAGGCGGCCACGGATCTCTCCAAGTTCTCCTGGCGTTCCTTTCCCTCCGAGCGATCTGCCAGGGCTTTGTAGGCATTTCCCAGGTTCGTTTGAGACGCCGCCCAAGGTTGTGGCGAAACTTCCTGGGGCCGTTCTTCCAGGGCGTTTTGGTAGGTCTCAATCGCCAGACGGATCAACCGCCGGTTCTCCCCTTCGTCAGAAGCCCGCCTCCCCTGGTCCAACAACGCGTTACCCCGGTTGCTCTCCACGGCGGACCAGAACTCTGGGAATGACTCGCGAGTATAGACCTCCTGCGCCTTCCGAAAGGCCGCTTCGGCCTTTACCAGCTTGTCCCGAGCTTCCTGTGCTTCGAGATAGTCTGACTGGGTCAGATACACGAGTGCCAGGTTGTTCTGAGCTTTGGCCCAGCCATCGGGATCCTTCTCGCGGGTCCTCACTTGGAATGCCTCTTCGAACGCGGTCTCCGCCTGTTGCAACAGTGTTGCCCGTTCGCCGCCCTCCACCCGCAAGGACAAGTCTTCCAGGGAGGAACCCAGATTGTTCTGAATAATCGCCCAGAGCTGAGGTTCGTCTTTCGGGGTGATCAGGCTCAGCGCGTCACGGTAGGCCTGGATGGCCTGATCTAGAATGTCCCGGCTCGATTCCCCCTCGCCCCGGATCCCCTGCTCGGAAAAAACGGTCCCCACATTGTTCAGGATCTCCGCCCGCAGATGGGTGTTCCCTTCACGGCTGGCCTCCTCCGCCGCGAACCGGTAGAGCCGCACGGCCCGTTCCAGGTATGAATTCCCCAGTTCAGGGTCCACGACAATGCCCCGCCTTCGGAGCAGAATCGCCAGACGGATCGACGGTTCGGTCCACTGGGGCGCCGCCTCCACGATCTGCTCGAATTTGGCGATGGCGGTGTCCCACTCCAGTTGTTTTTCCAACGCGTCGCCCTCCAACAGCCACGGGCGCAGGCTTTCGCGAAGCGCTTTTTCCTCCCTGTCTCGCCGGTTCTTCTGGGACTCGACCATGGCGGAGATATCTCCGCCGCGGTGGCGCAGGAACGCGAGCATTTCTTCGGGTCCTTCCTGGTCGAGCACCTTGACCGCGTCGCGGTAGACCGGGTTGGCCTCGTCTTCCGCGAAGGCGCGGCGAATCGCTTCCACGCTGTGCTCGACTTCAGCGAGTTGCTGATCGCGCGCACTGGCCAGTTGCTCGATCTCTCTCCAGGAGGCCCCACGCGCTTCCGCCTCAGCCTTTTTCTCTTCAAAAGCCTTTTCGACCAAGCGCCGATAGTTCGCCCTCAGGCCCTCTTCATCCACCTTCTGGCTTTCTTCGATGACATGGGGCACCCACAGCCAGAGCCCCGCTCCCACCGTACCCAACGCCAGTACTCCGGCAATGCACAGGGCAGCAATTCGCCGGCGATGACTGGACACCGCCGTGGCCAGCCGCTGGATCTCCAACTGAAGCTCCCGGACCTGACGGGCCACGTCTTCACGGTCGTGGACCTTGTTCCGAAGCCGCCGGCTGTCTTCAGCGACCTGAATGCGATAGGCCCGCTGCAGGGCCCGCTTGTCTTCCGGCTCTTCGTCCGGTTCTTCGTCGTAGGGAAAGTCGTCCGGGCAGAAAAAGACAAAGAGCTTCTTCTTTAGGCGGCGGGCCATGTCCGCCTCCAACTGAGTGTAGGATTTCCGGTCCGCCTCTTCCGGAAGGGCATGAGGGTCCGGCTCCGCGCCATAGCGGCAGCCGACAATGTGAATGACCGCGTCACAGCTGGCGATCTTCTCCTCCAGCATCTCCAAGACACTGCGGTAGTCCGGAGGAAAATTCGTCTGCTCCACGGGGTAGCACCCCATGGTCAGCAGGCCTTCCTTGACCAGAGCCCGAACGCTTCTCAGGTCACCGGAAGTGGCGGAAACAAAGACTTCCGTCCGCTTATCTGGCGACGCGGCCATGGGGAAAGCTAACCAGCTACCCCCACCCTGACAAGCGGCGAGTGTGCGCCGCGAACGAAGCGCGCCCCCCGGGGGAACCCGCCATGCGGCCGGCTCCCGGGGGTGAAAGACACTCCTTAGTGATGGTGACCGCCGGGGCCGTGTACGTGGCCGTGGTCCAGCTCTTCCTGGGTGGCGTCGCGGACTTCCACGACTTCCACTTCGAAGTGCAGGTTCTCTCCAGCCAAGGGATGGTTACCGTCGGCCTTGATGTTTTCGTCCGAGATCTCGGTGATGGTGAAAACGTGGGGCCCATTCTTGGTGGGCGCCTGGAAACGGAGGCCAGGCTCCAAGTTCTCTCCCTGGGGAAAGCGGTCCCGGGGTACTGAGATTTCCATGCCCGGCATCCACTCTCCATAACCATCCGCCGGTGGCACCATCACGGCCACCTGATCGCCGGCCTGCTTACCTTCCAGGGCAGTTTCGAGCCCCTTCACGATGTTCCGCGCCCCGTGGAGATAGGGCAATGGCGCACCTTCCTGATTGCTGTCCACGACATCTCCGTCGTCATCTTTAAGCGTGTATTTGATGGCTACGACCTTTCCTTCACTTACTTGCATGGCAATAACTCCTCTGGTTAGACCTGAGATCCCTCTTGCGATCTCAGGTCTTGGTTTTCTAGACCCTAAATAGTTTCAGCAGGACAAGTTCCAGTCTAAGAGACTATCCAGCAAAAAAACATGGCCGGGTACTCGATCATTGGAACGATCAAGCCACCCCGGCCAGATTTCTTTTTGCGGCATTTTCCGGCTGCCGCGTGCCTGAGATTTTTTAAGATGCTATCGTTTAGCGGAAAGACCTTCTCGGTCCGCCCGGTCCACGGCGATCGCCACGGTCTCCGCCGCCACCGCCATCGCGGCGTCCGCCGCCACGCTGGAAGCCACCGCCTCCACCGCTTCTTTCCCGCTCGCGAGCTTCGCTCACACGCAGCGCGCGTCCGTCCACTTCGTGACCGTCCAGACGGCGGATCACTTCTTCACCCTGCTCCTTGCTGCCCAGCGTTACAAACGCAAAGCCACGAGGACGTCCAGTATCCCGGTCCATCGGAAAATAGAAATCCGACAGAGGTTCGAATTCGGCAAACAGCTCTCTTACATCCTCTTCCGAGGCGCCATAGGGAATATTCCCAACATACAGTTTCATCGACTTACTTTCTTACAATCAGGTGCTTGGTTAACTTCGGGTGCACGGGTTTCCACCAATCAGATCGGCTTCGGGAATTTGGCGCGTTCCTTGGAACAAAGAAGGGAGCGTCCGCCTCGGCGCAGAAGAGTTTGAAAAGAATCGTTTTACCCGAATAAGCGAGCCCAAAAACAGCGGGTCTCACATTACGGGAAGTTCAGACCAATCCAGAAAAGCACAAATTTTATTTTTCTGGATTTTTTTGAACGTTTACCGGTTTAGATGGTTATCTTCCGGTTCCGGGCATCGATGGGCCAAGTTTCCACCACCTCCCGGTTTTCCACCACGACGGCCTCTCCGTGAAGATTGACGGTGGGACAAATGTGCCAGGGCAGGCCGTAGATTTCCTGGCCCACGCGCAGATCCGCGGCTGCGGCTTCCGGCAACTCCAGGACCAGGTGTTCTTCACTGTGTGCCACGGGCTTAGCCAGTTCCGCGTCCGGCAGGTTCAGGAAACGAACTCTCCGCTCCAGGGGATTCTCCGCCGCCACGCTCTTATGCCCCAGGTCCAGGCACACGCGGTTGGGCGTGGGCTTGCTGATGATACGCGTCAGGAGGGCCGCGGCAGGGACAAACCCCAGGTCGGGAAAGTTCTCCCCATAGCCCGCGTCCCAGAACAAAGTGGTCCCCGGACTACACTGCCAGCGGGTTCTAGCGGAGCCCCCTTCGTTAGAGTGGAGAGCAAAGGTGGGAGAGCCGCCCCCAATCACGAGCGGCACCGGAGTGCCGTTCTTCTGCAACTCGGTGATGAAGCTTTCCACCGGCGCGATCGCTTCCACAAAGCGGCGCTGACGGTCTATCTGTCCCGGATCGTGGATGTGCCCGTCGTAAACGTGCAGCCCGCCGAACTCGAGACCTGGGAATGCCCCGGTGGCGAGCTTGTTGCAAAGATCGAGCGCTTCCGGCCCCACGGAAATACCAGTGCGATGTTGCCCGCAGTCAAGATCCACGTACACCGGCAGCGTACCGGCGTTGCCCTTCTTAACCGGCTTGGCAAAGACCGCTGACAGGGCGGCGGCGGAATCGAGATTGTCCACCACGGTGGAGAAAAGCGTGTCCCGGTCTTTCTCAGCCAGTTTCAGCAGGCGCTTGGCGGTGGGCCCCACGGGCTGGTAGGCCAGCAAGACATCCAGGGCCCCGGCACGGGATGCCATTTCGCACTCCGCGATGGTGGCCGCCTTGAACTGCGCGATCCCGGCTTCCAACTGCATCCGGACCACCGGCGCGAGTTTGTGAGTCTTAACATGAGGTCTAAGCCGGTGCGCCGCTCCCCCCACCAGGTCGAGCATGCGCTGGATGTTCTGCCGCACCCGCTCCGGGTAGACCAGCAGCGCCGGAGAAGCCACTTCACCCACGTTGGCAACCTCAAACCACGGCCGCTCCATGATCGCCGCCTTCAGAGAGGAAACGGAGATCGCCGCCGTGATGTCGCCAAGTTTCTTTTTCACCTTTTCTGCTTACTTCAATTCGACAATCATTTCAATCTCCACTGGGATATTACCCGGAAGCACGTTGGTTCCGATGGCGCTGCGGGCGCCCACGCCCGCGTCTTCTCCAAAGACTTCCGCCATGAGTTCGGAAAACCCATTGATGACCTGGGGCTGCTGGGAAAAGTCGCTGGTGCAATTGACGAGGCCGAGCACCTTGACCACCCGTGCGACGCGGTCCAGGGAACCCAGCGCCTCCTTCAGCGTGGCGAGCAGCGCCAGCCCCGTGCGGCGGGCGGCGGCGTTTCCCGCCTCCAGATCCAGGTCCTCCCCCACCCGGCCGGTTTCAAAGCCCGACCCGTCATCCAGCAGCGGCCCATGGCCGGAAAGGTAAGCCAGATTACCCACGATGACGATGGGCTTGTAGACCCCCATGGCTTTGGGGGCGGGCGGAAGGGTCAGGCCGAGTTCCTGGAGTTTGGCGTCTGCGCTCATGCGGGAAAATGGAAAATGCGATTCGTTGTTTGGTTAATGAATGAGTTCGAACAATAGAGAAAACCGAAATCAATAGGTGGCCCGTCCTCCGGTGAGGTCGAAGGTGTAGCCGGTGTTGAAGCTCGCTTCTTTGGATACGATCCAGCAACTCAAAGCCGCCACCTCTTCCAGCGTTCCGCAACGTTTCATGGGAATCTTGTCCGTCATGTAGGTGATTTGCCAGGGGTCCAGCGCTTCCACCATGGCGGTGCGAATGACCGCCGGAGCAATGGCGTTGACGGTAATGCCCGTCTCCGCGAACTCCTTGCCCGCCGTCTTCACCAGGCCAATGACCCCGGCCTTAGTGGCGGAGTAGGCCGCCATTCCCGCGTTCCCTTCCTTTCCGGCAATGGAGGCAAACAGCAGGATGCGCCCATAATTGTTCGGCTCCATGACCTTCAGGGCGTATTTGGTGATGAGGAAGGACCCGCGAAGGTTGATCTCATAGACTTTGTCGAAGTCCGCCACGTCCACGTCCACCATCTTGGTGGCGTTGGGTCCCACGATGCCGGCGCAGTGCACCACCACGTCCAGCTTTCCGTGTGTCTCGACCACCTTGCTGATGGCGCCAGACACATCCGCGTCGTCCGCCACGTCCACGCTCACGGCGGACACATTATTCAGCCCCTCTCCGGCGAAAGCCTGGCAGGTTTCTTCGGCCAGCGCCGTGTTCCGATCGAAGATGACTACGGTGGCCCCTTCCGTGAGAAGACGCTGAGTGATTTCTTTGCCAATGCCGTCCGCGCCGCCGGTGACGATGGCTACCTGGTCTTGAAAGCGCTTTTCCATGTAAAAAAGGGTAGATTTGAAGGAGGGGACTTGATGCTTCATTATTGGGCGAAGCCTGACAACTGAATTCTGGCCGCGACAGGAGCAGAAACTTTTCCTAAAGTGACGGCAAGTGCCCACCGGCGCTCCTGATGATGGCAAAGAAAGCCAGCTGTGACCTTCTTAGTGATGAAGACCTGATGCGGCTCCTTATAGAGGGTACGGCGGACAAGGTTGGGGAGGACTTTTTTCACGCCTTGGTGGAGAACCTGGCCCGTTCGCTCGGCGTCTTTTCCGCATTCATTTCCGAGTATCTGGTTGAAGAAGAAAGAGCCCGGGCCCGGGCCTTCTGGACAGAAGAAGGCTGGGTGACCGACTACGCCTTCAACATTGCGGGAACGCCCTGCGAGCACGTTCTCAAGCAGGGCCGCCAGTTCCAATTCTCGGAAGACCTGGTAGGCTCGTTTCCAGAAGCCAACGACATCCCCACGTTCAAGCTGGTCAGCTACATGGGCGCGCCCATCATTCATACGGATGGCACCGTGATGGGGCACCTGGCGATCTTGGACCGGAAGCCTCTGCCCAAGTCATCCCTCAGGCATGAGTCGCTCTTCCGGCTCTTCGCCGCTCGCGCGGCTGCCGAATACCGGCGTTTGCGAACGGAAACCGATCTACGCGACCGGGAACAAAAGCTCAGCCGCCTGGTCGATGGGGCCATGGACGCCATTCTCGAACTGGATAGCGACTTGAAAGTCATTCAGTTCAATCGCGCCGCGGAACAGATCTTCGGCTGTCCCGCCAAGCACACCATCGGCTTCGGCTTCACCGGTCTGCTTCAGCCCGAAGGCGCGCGCGTTTTCACCCGGCTAGTGAAAGACCTGGGAAACGGAAGTCATGACTCTACCCGTTCCGCCTGGATGGCCGGCGGCCTTCAGGCCATGCGGGGAGACGGTTCGGCCTTTACCGCGGAGGCGACGGTCTCACGCCTGGACGGTCCGCAAGCCACCCACTACACCGTGGTGCTGCGTAACGTTGAGGACCGCATCCGCGCCGCCGAACGCATCCGGCTTCTGGCCAGCGAGACGCACCAACTGCGGCAGGAAATCAATAACCTTCGCGGCGTCAGCCAGGAAATGTCGGGTAACTGTCCCGCCCTGCAAAAAGTGCTGCAATCCATCCATCATGTGGCGGAAACGGATGCCACCGTATTGATCACCGGCGAAACGGGTACCGGCAAAGAAGTCGCCGCGCGAACGCTTCATGCCGCCAGCCAGCGCAAAGAAAAGCCCCTGGTCTGCGTCAACTGCGCCGCAATTCCGGCGAACCTGATCGAAAGCGAGTTCTTCGGCCACGAAAGGGGCGCTTTCACCGGAGCCACCGAACGGCGGGAAG
This sequence comes from Verrucomicrobiia bacterium, assembly GCA_030427505.1. GTDB lineage: Bacteria > Verrucomicrobiota > Verrucomicrobiia > Verrucomicrobiales > DEV007 > JAUICH01. Next base: position 49,011 of record JAUICH010000013.1, on the reverse strand, counting down.
GACGCTTCGCCCTGGCGGACGGTGGCACGTTCTTTCTGGATGAAGTGGGCGAATTACCCTTGGACCTCCAGGGCAAACTGTTGCGCGTCTTGCAAGAGGGCGAGTTCGAGCCGGTAGGCAGCTCCAAGACCCGCAAAGTGGATGTCCGCCTCATCGCCGCCACTAACCGGGAACTGGCAAAGGAAGTGGAGGCCGGAAAATTTCGCGAAGATCTCTTTTACCGGCTGAATGTGTTTCCGATTCATTTGCCGCCCCTGCGAGATCGCGGCAAAGACATTCTCCTGCTGGCGGACGGTTTTGCCCACCGGTTCGCGGCTGTCATGGGCCGCGTCTACCAAGGATTGTCACCGGAATGTGAGGAACGCCTCCTGGCCCATTCGTGGCCCGGAAACATCCGGGAATTGCGCAACGTCATCGAGCGCTCTTTGATCACCTCCGTCAACGGGCGCCTGGACCTGTCAACCGCATTGCCCTTTTCAGTTCAAGCCCTTCAATCGCTGGAGGAAACTCCGCACAACGCGAACGCCGCTTCGCCAAGGATCCTGACAGAGTCAGAATGGCGCGACTTGGAACGCCAGAACATCCGGCGCGCGCTCGACGCCTGCGATTGGAAAATCTCGGGCAAAGACGGCGCCGCCAGCCGGTTGGGCCTGCGTCCCTCCACTCTCAGTTCCAGGATGAAGGCGTTGAAGATCGAACGCTGAAGCGGAGCGTCTATCTTCTTTGGGCCCTCATCTCTTTCATCATGCCACCGGCAGGCGTGGACGGCCCCGATACTCGCGATATTCCGGGGATCGAGTCACGAGATCTCGCGTATCACGAGATCTCGCGACTTTCTCAACGCGGGAGTGAATTTCATATATAGCTAACAATAAACCAGTTACACCTATTTGATCAGAGTTGGCACGAGGAGTGTTCTTAGAGATGCCAGCGGCCCGCCAACCGGGTGGCCATCTCAAATCCAAACTAAATCCAAACAAATTCGAAAATCATGAACACCGAAACTCAAACCCAAATGATCAACGGCGTGAATCTGGACCAGCTCCAGGAGAACATGGACGCCATTCAGCAGCAGCCCAGCCTGGCGGAATTCCAGTTTCGCTCGAAAGGCCGCTGGCTTGACGGCTCCCACAACCGGACCGTCATCGATGGATACTATGGCGTCGGCCAGGAACACAGCCGGCAGGAGCCCTTCGTTCTCGACAAAGACGAACCGCCGGTTCTCCTCGGCAAAGACATCGCCGCCAATCCGATGGAATATGTCCTGGCCGCTCTGACTGGCTGTATGACCACATCCCTCGTCTATCAAGCCGCCGCGCATGGGGTGGAAGTCGAGGCGATCGAGACCGAGATGGAGGGCGACCTGGATCTGCGCGGATTCCTCGGCCTTTCTCAAGACGTTCGCAAAGGCTTCGAGGGCGTCCGGGTCAAGTTCAAAGTAAAGTCAGACGCGGATGAAGCGCAGATTCAGCAATTCCTCAGCATGTCTCCGGTGCTGGATATCATGACGAACCCGGTGCCTGTCTCAGTAGAAGTAGAAAAAGTTTGAACAATTTCCATAGCGCCTGCGTCTATGTCCGTAGCGCGCGCAAAATTGAGGAGCCGTCCAGTAAGTATCGGAGCTGGGCGGCTCCTCTATACTTTTCGGGACACCTTTGTCAGGACCAGTTTCAGGGCTTCACACACGTAGGCGTATGCTCCCGGCGCCTTGGAAGCGCGGGGTCCGGCCACGTTGAGAACGGCGATTCCGTTTTCATCGGCAAATCGCACCACCCACTCCGCGGCGGCATCCGGCGGAATCTGGCTGCCGTCGATCTGCAGGCAGGGTTTTCCTTCCTGCTCGCAATACTTGACGGTCTGCTCCGTCCCCCCTTCCAGTTCCCCGAAATAGAAGACGGCCGTGCCGTCACTGTCCTGGACATTTGACAGGGTCCGCTCCAAGAACCCGCCCCGCACCATTTCGTTTACCGGGTAGCGATCCGGAATCCGGCCATTTTCGTCGATCCGGCCAGCCGGCACCCACCCGCCACACGGCACCCCGGCCGCGAGAGCGGCGTCCAACGCCGCCCGGTCCACGCCGGTCTGTCCACCGGAGACAATCTTCTTTAGGGAAAGTGCCACGGCCGAATCAGGAAGAGACCGGAATGGTCTCTCTGTTAGTGGCTCGACCCGTGAGCCTTTCGCTTTTCTTGGTCCCGGGAAAGATCCCGGAGTCCGTACCCAGGTATCGATCGCCATGGGACCTAAACGCGATTTTCCCATCCCTTCCAAGGGACACATTCCGCTCCGCCCGGACACGGTGTGTCCGCGTGAAGCCAAAACGAATGCCCTCGACAGGCGTGATGGTAGCAGGTCCCATGATAGTTCCGGAGTTGAGCTGGGCCGCACGAACCGGATCAAGCATCTTCTCTTGGAAGCCTTTAATGTCAACTACCAGACGGTAATAAAGCAAAGATCATCACGGAACGATTCTCGCCACCCCCCAAGAACGCCGCGAAACCAGCCGCCAAGGGTCCAAAGGGATTGACGCCGCTTTCCGGTCCGCCAGATCCTGTTGATTCGTCACTTCCGCCAGCGAAAGGGAGACGGGGGCTTCCTTTCCGCCATGCCCGTTCCGTGAATGAGCAACCTGCCAATCCTCAGACAGGTTTTCCCAAGAAGAACGATCTCCCGTCCGTAGGAATTTCCCTTTTTCATGCCACTCCCAGGACTTTCTCGGCTTTGCCGGCGGTTTGGGTATCCGTGGCGCTCCCTGCCTCGCCACGGCTGTGGTTGAAATAGACGAAGGGACTTTCGGTGCCGGCGGTATCTCCCATGCAGATGCCCAGCGCGCGCGCGGACTGAACGGTGGAACTGCCCGGTTCCACGGTGCATAGCTTGCTGACGGCATCAATGATCGGGACGCTGGTAATCTCCGGCGGGCGGAAAGTAATCATTTCTCCAAAGCGATGCTCCATGATCAGGCGCACGGCATGAGCGCCGAACTGCGTGGCCAGCACGCGGTCGAAATTGGTCGGTCCCCCGCCCCGTTGCAGGTGGCCCAAAACGACCACCCGAGTTTCGCGGCCGGTGCGGCATTCGATTTCCTTGGCCACAAAATCACCAATCCCTCCCAGGCGGACTTGCTGCTTGGGGTCTCCATCCGCGCAGGTGACGAGACCTCCGTCCGGAAGTTCGGCGCCTTCAGCCACCACGATGAGGGTGAAGTTTTTCCCCTCGCCTTCGCGGTCCATGATCTTCTTGGCCACGTTCTCGAAGGTCCATGGAATCTCCGGAATCAGGATGACGTCCGCCCCGCCGGCGATGCCCGAGTGCAGGGCAATCCACCCCGCGTGGCGCCCCATCACTTCCAGGACCATCACGCGGTCGTGGCTCTCCGCCGTGGTATGCATGCGGTCCAGCGCGTCCGTGGCGCAGGCCACCGCGCTGTCGAAGCCAAAGGTGTAGGCCGTGGCGGACAGATCATTGTCAATTGTCTTCGGGACGCCCACCACCGGCAGGCCCGCTTCGTGGAACTGCTGGGCCACGCTGAGGGAGCCGTCGCCCCCCACGCAAATCAGTCCGGCAATGTTCAGATCGCGAAAAGTTTCCTTCACCCCTTCCAGAAGAACGGGGTCGAGATCCAGCCGGTCTTCCACGCCGACCCGGGCGGAGAACCGGCCCTTGTTCGTCGAGCCCAGGATGGTGCCGCCCCGGGTCAGAATGCCGGAGGTATTCATCCGGCCCAGCTTAATGTAGCGAACCGGGTCCACCAGTCCCTCGTAGCCGCGTTTGAAGCCGATGACTTCAAACCCAAGCTGGAGGGCGCTCTTGGTGGCGCCACGGATCACGGCGTTCAGTCCGGGGCAGTCGCCCCCACTGGTAAGGATGCCAATACGTTTTGGGGTCTCTTGAGAAGATTCTTCGGTCACGTCGCGTTTAGGGTGTTGGTCTTTCCCGTTTTCGGAGCAAAAGGCGTACCTGAGGCCAGGGATCGCCACGGGATTTCAACGGTACCGGCCCGGTCGCGGTCAAAGACCTCGGAAACCGGCACTCTGGCGTGTCCCTTCTTTACGTATTGGCACGGAGGGCCCGTACCCGTTACACTACCTTTTTTGGAAATCACCCCCATTTCGACATGCTCGACTTCTTGGCAGAGGAAAAAGGCAAAGTGCGGTTCTGCAAAGGCCGGACCCGGAGAGACTTTCTACAGGTTGGCGCCCTGGGCGCGCTGGGATTGTCTTTACCGCAGTATCTGGCCGCGAAACAGGCCAGCGGCGTCAAACCCGGCAGCGACGAGAAGGCCTGCATCATGATTTTCAATCTGGGCGGTCCCAGCCACATCGACCTGTGGGACATGAAGCCCGGCGCGCCGGCGGAAATCCGGGGCCCCTTCAAGCCCATCCGCACCAAATCGCCTGACATAGACATTTCCGAAATCCTGCCCCTCCACGCCAAGGTGGCCGACAAGTTTTCCCTGGTGCGCTCCTGTCACCACGATGGCGCGGCGGTGCACGACGCGGGCTGGCAGATCATGCAGACCGGACGCCGCTTCACCGGCGGGGTGAATACTCCTCACGCGGGCGCGGCCATCAGCTACCTGATGGGCCGGAAAACGGATCTGCCGCCCTTCGTGGTGCTGCCGGAACTGATGGGCCGGGGCGGTGGCAACCTGCCCAACGGCCAGGCGGGTGGATTCTTGGGCAAGGCTCACGATCCTTTCGCTCTCATGGCGGACCCCTCGGAGAAAGATTTCAAAGTACCCGACCTCCTGCCACCAGACCAGATTGCCGGGCTGCGCCTGAACCGCCGCAAGACGATGCGTGACATCGTGGACGGCACGGTCAAGGCCTTTGAAGCCAGCGAAGACGCCCGGCTCATGGACGAAAACTTCCACGCCGCCTACCGGCTGATGACCAGCCAGCAGGCCCGGGACGCTTTCGATCTTTCCAAGGAGCCCATGTGGGTCCGCGAACGCTACGGCATGAACCGCTTCGGTCAGTGCTGCCTGCTGGCCCTGCGCCTGGTGGACGCCGGGGTGCGCTTCGTCACCATCAATACTTTCCTGACGGTCTTCAACGAGATTACCTGGGACATCCACGGTTCGAAGCCCTTCACCTCCATCGAAGGCATGAAGAACATCGTGGCGCCCATGTATGACCAGGGCTACACCGCGCTATTGGAAGACCTGGATCAGCGTGGCATGCTGGACAATACCCTGGTGGCCAATCTCTGTGAATTTGGCCGCACGCCCCGGGTCAACCCGGCTGGCGGCCGCGACCACTGGCCCCAGTGTTTCACGGTCTCCTTCGCGGGCGGCGGGGTGAAAGGCGGGCGCGTCATCGGCGCCAGCGATCCCATCGGCGCCACCCCGGCGGAACGTCCCGTGGAACCGGGCGACGTGGTCGCCACCGTATTCCACAGCATGGGCCTGAACCTGGAAACTCACCTGCCCGGCCCCTCCGGACGGCCCTTCCCGCTGGTCGACTTCGGCCGGGACCCCATCAAGGAACTGTTTGTCTAACTCGGCTGGGAATGCCGGGCTCTACCCCGGCATCTTTTCCGGTTTTTTCTCTTCTTTCCATTACACGGCATGCGATACCGGCTCGAAACCTTACTCATTCTCCTCGGCCTGACCCTGACCGGCCTCCCCGGTTTGGTCTTCGGCGCGAAAGGAGAACCCACGGCGGCGGAAACGCCGAAGATTGCCCTCCTGCCCAAGGAGATCACCCTGACCGGCCCGGAGGCGCGGCAGCACCTGCTGGCGGTAGAAGTATCGAATGGCGAATTCGCCGGACAGATCGAAGACCTCAGCTATACGGTCTCCGATCCCTCCGTCGTGGCCCTGGAAGACGGTGTGCTTGCCGCCAAGGGCAACGGCTCGACTACCGTCACGGTGAAAGCCCCCAGCGGAGCCGAAGCGACCGCGCGGGTCACGGTCAAAGATTTCGACCAGCCGTGGGAATGGAGCTTTCGCAATCATGTCCAGTCCGTTCTCTCCAAAGCGGGCTGCAATTCGGGCGCTTGCCACGGCGCGCTGGCGGGTAAGGGCGGGTTCCGCCTTTCCCTGCGCGCCTATGCGCCGGAGGATGACTACCACACGATTGTCCGCGAAACGCGCGGCCGCCGGGTGGAACTGGCGGACCCAGGCCGCAGCCTGGTCCTGACGAAACCCACCACCGCCGTGCGGCACAAAGGCGGGAAACTATTGGAACCGGGTTCGCGGGACTACCAAGTTCTCGCCGAATGGATTTCCAATGGCGCGGCGCCTCCGTCCGCCCAAGACGCCAGCCTGACCCGGCTGGAAGTGTTGCCCGCCTTGTCCTCCCTGAAACCGGGGGACACCCAAAAGCTGCTGGTGCGGGCCTACTATTCCGACGGCCGGGAGGAAGACGTCACCCAATGGGCCAAGTTCACCTCTTCCAACGAAGTGGTGGCCCAAGTGGATGACGACGGAAACGTCACCGTGGTGGGCAGCGGCGAAGGCGCGATTACCGCCTGGTTCTCCAGCCAGATCGTCATTGCCCGGGTGACGTCCCCATACGACTTCAACATTCCGGATACGCTGTATTCCGAAGCCCCGCGAAAGAACTTCATCGATGACTTGGTGCTGGCCCAACTCAAGCGTCTGCACCTGAAACCTTCCCCCCGCGCGAGCGACGAGAAATTCCTCCGCCGCGCCTACCTGGATACCATTGGCACCCTGCCCACGCCGGAGGAGGTGACGTCTTTCCTGGAAGACGATTCGCCGGAAAAACGCGACCGCCTCGTGGAGGAACTCCTGAACCGCCCGGAGTTTGTCGACTACTGGACCTATCGCTGGTCGGACATCTTGCTGGTTAATGGAAACCTGCTGCGCCCGGACGCCCTGAAGGCTTATTACGAGTGGATACGCGGCAACGTCGCCTCCAATACGCCGTGGAACGAACTCGTCAGCGGCCTGATCACCGCCAAAGGCGGCAGCCTCGAAAACGGCGCCACGAATTTCTTCGCCGTGCACCAGGACCCGGAAACCATGGCGGAAAACGTCAGCCAGGCCTTTCTCAGCCTTTCGATCAACTGCGCCAAGTGCCACAATCACCCCCTGGAGAAGTGGACGAACGATCAGTACTACTCCTTCGCCAATCTCTTCTCCCGGGTCCGCGCCAAGGGCTGGGGCGGCGGCGGCCGGAACGGGGACGGGGTGCGCACGCTCTATGTGGAGCCGCGCGGCGACCTCATGCAGCCACGCACCGGAAAACCCCAACCGCCCGCTCCTCTGGATGGCGAACCGCTGCCCTATGACGACACGGAAGACCGCCGCGAGTATCTGGCGGACTGGCTGACTTCGCCGGACAACCTCTACTTCAGCCGGTCCATTACGAACCGCGTCTGGGCCGCCTTCTTTGGCGTGGGCATCGTGGAACCCGTGGACGACCTGCGGGCCTCGAATCCCGCCAGCAACGAAGCGCTGCTCGACGCGGCTTCCGGATACCTGGTGGAAAGTGGCTATGACCTGAAGGCCCTGATGCGCGTCATTCTCCGTTCCGAAACTTACCAGCGCAGCAGCAATCCCCTGCCGGAAAACGAAACGGAACAACGCTACTACTCCCGCTACTATCCCCGCCGCCACATGGCGGAGGTGCTGTATGACGCCATCTCTCAAGTCACCCGCATGCCGGGCGAATTCACCGAAGTGGCCTTCCCCGGAGGCGACATGCAGAAAACGGAATTTTACCCGAAGGGCACCCGGGCCCTGGGACTGTACGATTCGGCGGTCAACTCGTACTTCCTGTCCACTTTCGGGCGGAATCCGCGGGAAATTACCTGCGAATGCGAACGTTCAAACCAGCCCAGCATGGTGCAGGTGCTCCACATCTCCAATGGAGATACCCTGAATAATAAGCTGAGCACGCCCGAAGGCCGGGTCGCCCATCTCGTCAAAGGTGACCTGACCGACCACCAGATCATCAACGAAGCCTACTTGCTGAGTCTGTCCCGCTATCCCACCCAAAAGGAAGTGAATGCCTTCCTTCCCCTGCTCGCGGATGTGCCGCCGGACGGCCGCCAGGCCGCGGTGGAGGATCTCTTCTGGGCGCTGATGAGCAGCCGCGAATTCCTCTTCCAGCACTAGTGCACTGACCGCCTTAAAATGATGAGCGCTTGGTCTGAACAAAGAGCCGCCGGCGGCAGGGCGGGAACCGGTCTTTTTGGCTGGGGTCTTCGTTGCTCTTCAGTCAGTTATGATTCACATAACCTCCTTCATCGCGCCTTGCCCCCAGCCAAAAATCCTCGCCAATCACCCATCATCTTAAGGCGGTCACTGCACTAGGCAGTGTGGACAAATTGGAGAACGGACCGGAAATGAAGAAAAGAAAAGAGAACTCAGCGCCGCGAAGCGGCGAATACCAGGAGACGCGGCCCATTCTTTGCCTGGCTTCGTTCCCGCTCACTCTATTGGGGGTCGGCCCAATGCCGTTCGCGGCGCCTTGCCAGACAAAATATGGCCTCGCGCCGGTCCGCCCCCAATTTGTCCACACTGCCTAACAATGCGCCCTTCGCAAATCCCCGAACTTCCCGTCTGACAGTGAACTTCCCCCGCCCAGCTATCTTTCTCAAGACCGCTCTGGCCGCCATGCTGCCTCTCGCGGCTCAATCGGTTCGGGCCGCGCCGGACTACACCAAAGACGTCGTGCCGATCCTTCGGGAATACTGCGCCGGCTGTCACAACGAGGACGACTTCGACGGCGAACTGTCCGTGGAAACCTTTGCCGCCCTCATGGAAGGAGGCGAAAGCGGCCCCACGGTTAAGCCCGGGCATGGCAACGAAAGCTTTCTCATCGCGGTGCTGACCGGCTTGGACAAGCCCAAGATGCCGCCCAAGAAGGAACCTCAGCTTTCCGCCAAACAGATCGAAACCCTTCGCGCCTGGATCGACGGCGGCGCCGCCGGTCCGGCCGTGGACCTGCCCATCAACATGGCGAAACTGGAGGTGCCAGAGATCGCCCCTTCCAGAAAGGGCGACCCGGCCATCACCGCCGCCGCCTATTCGCCGGACGGCAAGCAGTTGGCGATGGCTCGCTTCGAAAGCGTGGACTTAGTGGACCCGGCATCCGGTAAGGTTCGGCTCAGTCTCGACCAACACGAAGGCAAGGTGAACGCCGTGCACTTTTCGAAGGACGGCAGCCAGATCATCACCGCCTCCGGCGTGACCGGCCTCCGCGGGCAAGCCGTCATTTGGGACGCTTCCAACGGGAAAAAGATTCGCGAGTTCCTGGGACACAGTGACATCCTCTATGACGCGGAGCTGTCCCCGGATGGGAAAGTGCTGGCCACCGCCGGATACGACCGGCGCATCATCCTCTGGGACGTGGCCACCGGCGAAGGACGGCAAACCATCGCGGTGCACAATGGCGCGATCTTCGACCTGGCCTTCAGTCCGGACGGTGCGGTGCTGGCCAGCGCCAGCGCGGACGAAACCGTAAAACTTTGGCGAATCTCTGATGGTGAACGGCTTGACACTCTGAACCAGCCGGAAGCCGAGCAGTACACGGTCTGTTTCACCCCGGATGGCAAACACATCCTGGCTGGAGGCGCGGACAACCGCATCCGCCTCTGGCGCTTTGTCTCCCTGGAACAGCCCAAGCTGAACCCCCTGCTCGAAGCCCGCTTCGCCCATGAGGATGCCATCATCGCGCTGGAGATCGCGCCGGACGGAAAGTCGGTGGTGTCCTCCTCAGACGATCATCTCCTGAAACGCTGGTCTCTGCCGAAGGTTACTCTCATGGAAACTCTCGGCGGCGAACAGCCTGACCTGGTGGATGCACTGGCCATTCACCCCAAGACCGGCGCGGTGCTCGCCGCCCGCCTGGATGGCAGTCTGGAAACCTACGCCGGAGCACCGGAGGCAACGCAGCCCGGCAACTCCCCTGACAGCCCAAAGACCTCTCCTTATTCGACCACCGTGGCGGAAAATGTGCCGGCAAAGCCCGCGCCATCCGTTGATGCCGGAAAGTGGTTCAAGGCCCAAGCCCAGGAGCCGGATAACCAGCCATCGGAAGCCCTGCCCGTCACGCTTCCCGCCGAGGTCGCCGGATTCCTCGAAAAGACGGAAGATGTGGATTTGGTCCGTTTCCATGCCCGCGCCGGCGAAGAATGGGTGCTGGAAGTCAACGCCGCCCGGAGCAAGTCCCCAGTCGACTCCAAGCTCGAAATCCTTTACGCCAACGGCGAACCGGTCGAGCAAGTCGTGCTTCAAGCCACCCGCGATTCCTGGTTCACCTTCCGCGGCATCGATTCTAACACCGTGAACGCCCTGCGCGTGCAAAACTGGGAGGAAATGGAACTGAACGAGTATCTTTACTGCAATGGCGAGGTGGTGAAACTCTGGCTCTACCCCCGCGGCCCGGACTCCGGTTTCAACGTCTATCCAGGTTACGGGAAGCGGTTTACTTACTTCCATACCACGGCCCTGAGCCACCCGCAGGGCGAACCCTGCTACATCGTCCGGGCCTTTCCGCCCGGAACGAAACCCGCCCCAAATGGCCTGCCGGTATTCACCCTCTACTACGAGAATGACGACGACCCCAACCGCCTCTGGGGCAATGACTCACAGGTCTTTTTCACGGCTCCCACGGAGGGAGACTACCTCGCCCGGGTCAGCGACGTGCGCGGTTTTGGCGGTAAGGATTTCGCTTATACCCTAAAGATCCGCCCCAAAGCACCGGACTTTACCGTGAAGGTGGAGGGCAAGAACCCCAAAGTAAACGCGGGCAGTGGCAAGGAGTTCGAATTCAAGGTGGATCGCCTGGATGGGTTCAATGGGCCGATTTCCATCGAGCTCTCGGGCCTGCCGGACGGATTCACCTCCAGCAGCCCCATCATCGTCGAAGCGGGACAGAACATGGCCTTGGGCAGCCTCTATGCCGCGAAGGATGCCCCCACCCCTTCGCCGGAGGCCATAAAAGCCAGCCGCCTGACCGCCACGGCGAAGATTGGCGGCCAGACCGTCACCAAGGATCTGGGAAGCCTGGGAACGGTCTCGCTGGAGCCGGAGCCAAAACTGACGGTCGAAATCTTGCCTGACAAAGAAACGCACGTCGTGTCCGGGAGCGGCCAGAACGGGAAGCCTCTAGAGATCGTCATTGCGCCCGGAGAAACCATCACGGCCCAAGTTAAGGTGACCCGCAACGACTTCACCGGCCGCGTCCAGTTCGGGAAGGAAGACGCGGGCCGGAATCTCCCCCATGGAGTGTTCGTGGACAACATTGGCCTGAACGGGCTGTTGATTCCTGAAGACGCCACCGAGCGCACCTTCTTCATTACGGCCGCCTCTTGGGTGCCCGACACCACCCGGACCTTCCACCTCCGGACGGCGGAAGATGGCAAGCAAGTCTCGCAGCCCGTCGTCATTCACGTCCGGAAGCAGGAAACCGTCGCGAAGTCCCAGTAGGTTTCCGGTTCGCATCGCCTGAATAGGGCGTCAACTCCCCGCGTCTCTCCTTGGAGAAGACCTTTACACAATTTATCTTGAAAAAAAGATATTTGAAGTGAAAGAAGATTTCATCCGGATCGACCAATTCGCCGTTAACCAATCATATCACTCACCCAAACATGAAAAAACAGACCCTGACCCTGGCCTTTGCGGCCCTGTTCGCCCTGACCCTGTCGAACTGTGCCGAGAACCCCGCTGACGATGTCGTGAAGGCGGAAGTGGAGGAAACCTCTCCCGCTGAAACCAAACCGGCTGAAGAAGCCCCTCCCGGCACGGAACCGGTGACCTACGTCTTCACGGAGGGTTCGAAGATTGGTTTCGTGGGTTCCAAAGTTACCGGCAGCCACGAAGGCGGCTTCACGGTTTTCGAAGGATACTTCGCCGTCGCGGGCGAAGCACTTGCCGAGGCCGAGCACAAGGTCGTCATCGACATGGCCTCCACGTTCTCGGACAGCGAGAAGCTCACCGGCCACCTGAAATCGCCGGACTTCTTCGACGTGGAAACCTTCCCGGAGTCCACCTTTGTCCTTACGGGGGTCACCCCGAAAGAAGGCGACACCTACACGATGACCGGGGACTTCACTCTGCACGGCGTGACGAAGAAAATCTCGTTCCCCGCCGAGGTGAAGAAGGAGGGAGACACCATCACGATGAAAAGCGAATTCGTGATCGACCGCTTCGACTTCGGCATCAAGTATCCCGGCAAAGCCGACGACTTGATCCGTAAGGATGTCGTGATCAAGCTGGACATGGTGGCCAAGTCCAAGGACGCCTGAAGCGCCTCACTTCGAAACACAACGCGCGGGTTCCGTTCATGGAACCCGCGGATTTCGACAGCTCGCGAAATCCTCTCCCGAGGGGATTGGCGGGCTGTTTCTTTTTCTCATCCGGCCTGCCTCTCCGCTGGTTTTGACATTGAATCGTAACTGGATTGAGGTAAGGCAATGAGATGGACCGTTCCCTCCGCGGCTCAGGGCACCTACTCTCCAGCATGGTCACGGACGCGAAGCGAATGGGCCCTCTTGTTTCTCTTCTGCTTTCGATCTTACTGATCTGCGTCACCCCTCTGACGGCGCAAGAAGCGCTACGGGCGAGACCCATCCCCCTGCCCCCGCCGGTGGTCCCGCCGAACATCTTGCTGATCCTCGCCGACGATCTGGGCTATGGCGACCTGGGAAGCTATGGCGCGACCAAACAGGACACTCCCCGCCTGGACGAACTGGCGGCGGGGGGCGCGCGGTTCACGGACTTCTACATGAGCGCCCCGGTGTGCTCCCCTTCCCGCGCTTCCATCCTGACCGGCTGTTATCACAAACGGGTGGGGGTGAACAATGTCCTCTGGCCGGTGTCCGTGGCGGGGCTGGATCCTGACGAAATCACCATCGCGGAAGTCCTCCAAACCCGCGGCTACGCCACCCGGTACTACGGCAAGTGGCATGTGGGCGATCAAAAGGCCTTCCTGCCCGTCCACCAAGGGTTCGATTCGTTTCATGGCATTCCCTATTCCCACGACATGCGCAGCCTGGTGCGTTTGAAGAAGGAAAAGGAAAAGCTCAGCCCCCTGCACCTCCGGGTGCTGCCGCTGGTGCGGGATGACAAGGTGGAAGGCCTGATCCGCGACGTTTCGCCGCTGATGACGGCCTACCAGGAAGAAACCATCGCTTTCATGACCCAGTGCGCTTCGGAGGGACGCCCCTTCTTTGTGGAGATCGCGCACCACGCCGTTCACCTGCCCAATGAGCCGGAGGCCGCCTTCCTGGGAAAATCCAACAATGGCCGCTATGGTGACTGGGTCGAACAAATGGATGCCAGCACCGGCCATCTGATCGACGCGCTTTACGCCCTGGGTATCGAAAAGAATACCCTGATCATCTTCACCTCCGACAATGGCCCTTCCAAGAGAGGTGGCGGCAGCGCGGGTCCTTTGCGGGGTTTCAAACACAGTACCTGGGAAGGCGGACTGCGCGTTCCTTTCATCGTGTGGTGGCCGGGCCGCATTCCGCCCGGGCAGGTCCGCCGGGAACTGGGCGCCAGTCCTGACATATTACCCACCCTGGCATCCATTTCCGGGGCCACCCTATCCGAACCCTGGGACATCGATGGCGTGGACCTTTCACCGCTCTTTCTTGCCGCGGAATCGGACACTGCCCCACCTGTCCCTCCGCGAAATCGATTCGTTTACTATGACGCGAAGCGGCTGATGGCCGTACGCGAGGGCCCCTGGAAGCTGCACCTCAAAACGCCGGAGGACCGCAAGAACGTGCTCTACAACCTGGAAGAGGACATTGGGGAAACCACCGACATCGCCGACCGGCACCCGGAGATCGTCGCGGCTTTGCTGGATGTTGCCGAAGCCACTCGCCAAGAACTGGGCGACGGCCGGCAGAACGGTTTTGGAGAACGCAAAGAAGGCCGGGTCTCCCGCTTGAGCCCCCTTTTTAAAGCGGTCTCTCACCCCAAGGAAGGGAGCGACGACGCGAGGTGAGAGGCCAGCCCGCGCGGTCCTGTGTCAGTCAACTTTCCGCCTGCGCAATCGTTAACCCACGCAAACGCGCCGGATATTGCATTGACCCGGCAGGGAATCTCGCTTTTCTGAGGCTTCCAGTCTCTATGAAACGCTACCTTCCCCCGATTCTGCTGGTCTGGCTGACCCTGTCAGCTACGGCGCTGGCGGAAACGCCACCTTTCATCAACCTGAGCAATCAACCGCTGGGCACAGTGGAGTCACCGCTCATCCTGCGCACCTATTTCCCGGATCCCGGCTTGGGACCCGAAGTGCTGCCCAATCACCACTTGGGTTATCGCGCCCGGAAGTACAAGCCTGGCAAAGGCGACGTTGAGGGCTTTGACGATCCCGTGGAAGGCATTCCCGCCGCCATCGGCGTGAATTTCGGCACCACGCTGTCGCTCTGCTGGGACACCACGGAGTGCCGCCTGCTCTATGCCTGGCAGGGCGGGTTCCTGGACATGACCAACTACTGGGGCGAACCCGAAAGCGGCCGCCGCAAGAGCTTCGACTACGTGCCGCACCTCGTCGGCCCTCTCATTTACGTGGCGCGCGGTTCCCATCCGCTGGCGATCTTCGACAACTTTGTCGAAGACCTGAGCCCGAAATTCCTTTCCTACCGCCTGGACAAAGGCGTGCCGGTCTTCGCTTACATGATGGGCGACATCGAAGTGAACGTAAAGATCGAGCCCGGTGAAAAACCGATGTCCTTCGTGAAGCACTACACAATCAAAGGCGCCAAGGAAGGCACCGGGTATAAGGAAACCGGCTACGACTTCGAGGTGAAGAAGGGCGATGCCGAAAACACCTTTACCGTCACCGTGCAGGGCAAGGTCACCCAATCCAAAGAACGGATCGACACCACCCTGAAGTTCAAAACCGACAAGGCCAACAAGACTTGGGGCGAGGCCCTCTACACGCAGTTGGGTTGCTTCGTGTGTCACAGCACGGACGGCACCCGCGGCCACGGCCCCACTTTCACCGGACTGTTCGGCCATGAAGTGAAGATTCAGGGCCAGGAGGCCCCCATCAAGGCGGACGAAGCCTACATCCGCGAGTCCATCCAGAACCCCATGGCCAAGGTGGTGGAAGGATTCCCCGCCGGCTACATGCCCCCCTACCCCGTGGAAGAGAAGATGATCGATTCTCTCATCCTCTACATCAAATCCCTGAAAGACGAATGAAGCCCTCCCTTTCCCTCACTTCTTTGTTCTCGCGGAGTCGCGGAGCTCAGGCCGCCGCGCTGGCCATGACCGCCGGCGCTCTGCTGCTGACGCCCGTGCCTTCCCACGCGGAAAAGCCGGTCTTCTCGGACTACTACAAACTCGAAACCATCGGCTTCCCGGAAGGCGTGCCGCCGGAAGTCGGCGCCATTGGTTTCAATGAGGAAGGCGAAATCGTGGTCGCCCTGCGCCGGAGCGACGTTCTCGTCGCGAAGCCCACGGAGAAACCGGAGGACTTCCAGTGGCGTCTCTTCGGGCGCGGCCTGCACAATGCCTGCGGCATACAGGTCATCAGCAAAGATGAAGTCATCATCAGCCAGATGCCGGAACTGACTCGCCTGAAAGACACTGACGGCGACGGCGAAGCGGACCTCTATGAAAGCGTATCGGCCCCCTGGGGCATGAGCGGAAACTATCACGAGACGAACCACTTCGTGCCGGACGGCAAGGGCGGTTACTTCGTCGCGGTAGGCACCGCCTCCCACAACGGACCGGTCTTCTACAACGTGCGTGGCGAGTACTCCAAGATGGGCCGCCGCGGGCGGAACTACTCCGCCGTGCAGTGGAAGGGCTGGGTCCTCCACATCGGCGCGGACGGAACCATGACGCCCTGGTGCAAGGGGTTCCGGATGCACAATGGTCTCGCCATGGACAAAGACGGGAACCTGTGGTGCGGCGACAACCAGGGCGACTGGAGAGCCACCACTCCGTTCTATCACTTGGAGAAAGGCAACTTCTACGGTCACCCGGGCAGCCTGATCTGGGACCCGGAATGGGATCCGTCCGTGGATCCTCTGAAGCTGCCCCTGGAGAAGATCGACGAAATGCGCACCCCGGCCGCCGTGCTGCTGCCGCACGCCTTGATGAACCGCTCAGCTTCCGAACCGCTGCAGATTCCGGATGATGCCCAGTTCGGACCCTATGCCGGTCAATTCCTCCTGCCGGACAACAACGGAGAACGCATCTGCCGCATCATGCTGGAAAAGGTGGAGGGCCAATTCCAAGGCGCCTGCACCAAGCTCTTCAACGAAAACGGCCTCCACTTGGGCAACAACCGTGTCGTTTTCAGCCCGGATAAGAAAACGCTCTATGTCGGCCAAACCTCCCGCGGCTGGGGCAATCTGGCGGAAGGCCTTCAGCGCCTCACCTGGCAGGGCAAGGTCCCCTTCGACATTCTCACCATGAGCCTGACGAAAGACGGCTTCCGACTGACCTTCACCCAACCGGTGAAGAAGGAAACGGTGAAAGCCGAGAACTTCGGCTTCAAAACCTATCACTACCAGAACGGACCGGAATACGGCGGCGATCAGCTCGACATGCACGACGTGCCCGTGAAATCCGTTTCCCTGGTGGATGAAAAGACGGTCGACGTGGTCCTGAGCGATGCGCTGGTGGACGGCGAGCAGGTCTACGAACTGCACGTGGCGGAAGGCCTGACGAACGGAGACGGCGTGGAGATCTGGAGCCCGGATTTCTGCTATACCGTCAATAAGCTGCGGAAGTAACCGGCGGTGAAATCCATACGGAACGGAAGCGTCCTACCGCTTCCGCGCCAGATAGACACCATCGCACAACGGCAGAAAGCTGACGTCAACCCGCGGGTCGTGGTGCAGCTTGGCACTGAGTTCCCGGATCACGAGATTTTCCTTATCCACGTAACTCGGGTCGGCTACCTGACCTCGGCGTAGCATATTATCGAAGGCAATGATTCCGCCGGGGCGGAGAAGCTTCAACACGGCTTCGTAGTAAAGCAGATTGGAATCCTTGTCCGCATCCACATAGCAGAAGTCGAAAGACTCTGTTTCCCCTGAGGCTTCCAGTTCGCGGAGGGTGTCCAATGCCGGAGCGAGACGTAGATCGATCCGCTCTGCAACCCCCGCCTTTTCCCAAAAGGGCCGGCCAATGGAAGTGTAAGCTTCGCTCAAGTCACAGGCCACGACCTTCCCCTTCTCACCAGTTGCCTCCGCCATCCATAGGGTCCCCACGCCCGTAAAAACCCCGATCTCAATGATCCGGCTAGCCCCGATGGACTTGATCAGGAAAGCCAGAAACTGGCCCTGTTCCGGGTCTGTCGCCATAATCGGGTAATCAGTCTGCTCGTGGGTCACGGCGATCAGCTCATCCAGGAAAGGCGGTTTCCTGAGGGAGGTGCCCAGGAGGTAGTTTCGGATCTCCGGGGTGTAGTCGAGGGATTTGTGGTTCATTCTTTCTTAGATAACAAAGCAACTGAGTTCTTGCGGATACAGATTACTAACAATCTTCTCAGATTGCCCTCTTTGACATTCACGATTGACTCTTTGCCAAGCCCGAAAATCAGCTGTGAGGCGAAGGTCTAACACTCCGGCGGTTCTTCGCCGCGAGCTTTAAAGTATTCGCGAAGAAACACCAAATCCGGCCCGTCTTTGACGCGATGGGTTTTCGCCTTCATCCGCCACAACAAGCGCGGCGAAGCAAACGGGATGGCGACGCCGTCAACGTCTCGAACCACGATGTCTTTCGAAGCCTCGGCATAGTCGATACCGCAGGCGGATCGCATCAGATCGACCACAATCTCGTCCGCCACGCGCACGACAGTGTACTTTGCGACGTCACCAGGTTCGAGTTGCTTCACCGCTTGATCGGGAAGCGACTCAAGAGCTTGGAAAACCTTCCCCTCGTTTTCCGGCACGGTATCAATAATCAGATCGATATCCATGGTACGGCGATTGAACCCCGCACTGATGATGGCGAATCCACCTACAATCAGGTAGGCACACCCCGCTTCGTTGAGGTGGCGGCACAGGTTCACCAAATCCTCCACGGACGGCTCCCTGGAGACTAACTCGTCTGCCTCGCCGCGTGTTTCGCCATTTGGCTCGTCATCCATGCATCCGCTTCTTCGTGGGAATGAAACCGGAAAACGCCCTTGGGTACGCCTGCGCAACCCATCGCCCGGCTCCACCGGATGGAATCCGATTTCCGGCTGCCTGCAAGCGACAAACCTCGTGGCGGTTTTCGCGAACCCACCGTTTTGCCAATGGTCTCCTCCACATTGAACACGGGGTGGCACTGATCGTCTTTGGGTTCCGGCACACCAAAACTTAGCCCACGAAAACGGCCCTCGTCCAATCGTGATTTCCCTCCTTAGAATAACCGGCTTGACGCCCCTGGACCTATTGGTAAGGTGGTCATACCAATGCAGATCGCCGCCATCAAACCTCACACCCTGGTCCATGAAGTTTCCGACCGTTTGGCCGAGGCCATTCGCAACGGGCTGACTTCCGCTGACGGACTCCTCCCCTCGGAACGGCAGCTCGCCCTCCGCTTTGGGGTCAGCCGGCCCGTCGTGCGGGAGGCCACCAAGCGGCTGGAACTCCAGGGCCTGCTGGAAGTACGCCAGGGCATCGGCACCCGCGTGGTGGATCGCCTGCATGCCCCTGTAAGCGCGGCGGCAAGATTGCTCCTTCCCGATGAGGCGGAACGCCTGCGCCAGTCCCTGGAAGTGCGCCTTACGCTCGAACCCGCCATCGCCCGCCGGGCCGCGGAACGGGCTGGTGCACCGGAAATCGCCCGGCTCCGGGAACTTCACCACGCCCTCGAAACCGCCACCGGCCTGGAGGAAGCCATGGAGGCGGACCTGGCGTTTCACCGGGAACTGGCTCGGATCTCGAGAAATGAAATCTTTGGCTTGATGCTCGACTCCATCGCCGATCTCGGCCGGGAAAGCCGCCGCGCCACCATGAGCCAGGCCGGGGTCGATATCGCGGTCCGTCATCACGCCGCCGTGCTGGATGCCATCGAACGCCACGACCCCGACGGCGCGGAGGCCGAAATGCGGACGCACATCAGCGCCGCGGTCGACGATCTTCTCACCCATCTCGAATCTCGCCGCGTGTAGCGATTTTCTCCTCCCTCTCCCAAGCAGAATCGGAACGTGAACCCCCGTCTCACCTTCACTCGCCGCGCCGCCCAGGCCGGAGCTTGCTGCGCCTTCTGGATACTTGCGTCCACGGCGGTCCCCGCCGCCGACTTCGCCAAAGACGTGCGGCCCATCCTGGAGTCGCGCTGTTACGAATGCCACGGCCCGGACAAGCAAAAGTCCAGCCTGCGCCTGGACCTGCGTCCGGCGGCCCTCAAGGGCGGCGACAACGGCCCCGTCATCGTGCCGGGAAAGAGCGGTGAAAGCCCGCTGATCACCCACGTCACGGCCCCGGAAGGTGACGACCAGCGGATGCCTCCCAAGGGCGACCGCCTGACCCCAGTGGAAGTCGCCGCGCTACGAGCCTGGATCGATTCAGGCGCGGCTTGGCCGGACGCCTTGGCGGGCGAAGACGAACGCCTGTCTCACTGGGCCTGGCAACCGCTTCATGTTTCTCCTCCACCCACGCAGGCCCCTGACATTCATCCCATCGATGCCTTCCTCCTGGAAAAACTCGACGCCGCAGGTTTGACGATGTCCGCCGAGGCGGACCGCCGTACCCTCATCCGCCGGCTGTCCTTTGACCTGCTCGGCCTGCCCCCTTCGCCGGAAGAGGTGGCAGCTTTCGTCGATGATCCCGATCCCCTGGCTTACGAACACCTTGTGGACCGGCTGCTCGACTCGCCTCACTACGGCGAACGCTTCGCCCGGCATTGGCTGGACATCGCGCATTATGCCGACACCCACGGCTTCGAGCGCGACAAGCGCCGGGACAACGCCTGGCGTTACCGGGATTATGTGATCGAAGCGTTCAACAGCGACAAGCCCTACGACCGCTTTCTCCAGGAGCAAATCGCCGGAGACGTGCTGTGGCCGGAGAGCGCGGAGGCCATCGTCGCCACCGGGTTCCTCGCCGCCGGACCGTGGGACTTTGTGGGCCAGGTGGAAACAAAGAGCCCTCTGCTCCGCCGTGCCGCGCGGAACCTGGATCTGGACGACATGGCCACCCAGGTGATGACCGCCACCATGGCCATGACGGTCAACTGCGCCCGCTGCCACGACCACAAGCTGGACCCCATTTCCCAGGAGGAATACTACCGGCTCCGCGCCGTTTTCGCCGGGGCCAAACGGGAGGACCGCGTCATCAGCGAGCCCGCGCTCGCGGCTTATAATCAAGAGAAGGCGCGCCTGACTTCCGAACGCGACCGTTTGGCCTATGAGATCGCCCGGATCGAAGGTCGCGGCCTGGACTTGGCGGACATCGTGGGCGGCGGCAACGGCCTCGGCACCGGTGTCAAGCGCCAGGGCATTGACGCCCGGAGCGCCCAGGTGCAAACCCGCGACTTCGGACGCCTGGGCAACATCCAGACCAACCGTTTCGCAAAATCGAAGTTCCCCTTCGTCGACGGCGTCGTCATCCCCGATGGTCAGGATCGCAAAGCGAAGATCCCGGTTAGTTCCACGGGCCTAACGGTCAACGGCCTTCCCACCACCTCGGGCGAAGCTTGGGACATGATCCGCAACGGCCCCGTGGCCAGCCAGTATTCTCCCGAACTAGGCGGCATCGACTTCACGAAAGATGGGCACACCCTCCTCGGCCTGCACGCGAACGCCGGAATTTCCTTCGACCTCGCCGCCATTCGCCAAACCGCGGACCTCAGCAGAGAACTCCGTTTCACCGCGCGGGCCGGTTACTTTGGAAAGGAAGGCACCACCAGCGCGGACGTCTGGGTGTTTGTGGATGGCGATAAAGCCGCGGCGTTCCTCGACTTGAAACGCGAGGACGGCCTCCAGACCTTGGATATCCCCCTGCCGGAAGAGGCCCGGTTTCTTACCTTGATGTCCACGGATGGAGGAAACGGCATCGGCCACGATCAAGTGGGCTTCGGCGATCCCCGGCTCACCTCCGCTACTCCACCAGCGGCGGCACCGGAGGAGGCTTCTTCCACGCTTAGTCAACTAAAGCAGGCAAAGAAAAAGATCGATGGAGACCTGCGTTCCCTCGGCCCGCCACCAAATGTCTATGCTATTGTGGCAGAGGAAGAGATCCCTGAAATCCACGTCCTGCGCCGGGGAGATCCGGAATCCCCCGTGGGCGAGGCCCTCGCGCCGGGCGCCGTCTCCGCCGTGGCGATGCTGGATCCCGATCTAGCCAGCCCCACCGCCGATGAAGGCGCGCGCCGGGCGGCATTGGCCCGGTGGATCACCGATCCGCAAAATCCCCTCACCCCGCGCGTCATCGTGAACCGGCTCTGGCACTGGCATTTCGGCCAGGGCATTGTGACGACCCCCAGCGACTTCGGCCTGGGTGGCGGCCGGCCGTCTCACCCAGAATTGCTGGACTGGCTGGCGGCAGAGCTTCAGCGCCGTGACTGGTCACTGAAGGAAATCCAGCGGCTCATCCTGACCAGCGCGGCCTACCGGCAGGACTCCCGCTATGCGAAAGCTTCTCCCGGCGTTTCCCAGGACGCGGGGAACCGGCTCCTCTGGCGGCAAAACCCGCGCCGGATCGAGGCGGAAGCGGTGCGGGACGCCGTGCTGTGTGTGAGCGGAAAACTGAACTTCCAAAGCGGCGGACCCGGTTTTGAAGACTTCAGCTATGAAGAGGCCTACGCCCCCATCTATACCTACGTGACCGCCGACGAACCCGCCCTCTGGCGGCGGAGCATCTACCGCTTCACCGTCCGCACCACGCCGAACCGCTTTCTCACCACGCTGGATTGCCCGGACCCGGCCAACCTGACGCCCAAGCGCATGACCACCACCACGGCGCTCCAGTCCCTGGCACTCTATAACAACGACTTCATGCTCCGCCAGGCAGGCTACTTCGCCGAGCGGGTCGAACGGGAAGCCGGTGATCAGCCCTCCGATCAGGCGGCCAGAGCCTTCGAACTGGCCTTCGCCCGCCCCCCTGAAGAAGACGAACGCGAACTGGCCGCGCGCTTCATCGAAAAAGAAAGCCTCTTCGCCTTCTGCCGCTCGCTCTTGAACGCCAACGAATTTGTCTATGTCGACTAAGCGCCACACCCCCTGCCCCGGCGCGGACCGCCGCCCGCTCAGCCGCCGCGACTTCCTGCACACCGCCGGCGGCGGCATTGGCGGACTGGCCCTGTCGGCAATGCTCGCCCGCGAAGCCTGGGCCTCCACCTCTCCGGCCAGACCCGCGTCACCCTCCGGCCCCCTGTCGCCAAAGCCCACTCATTTCCCGGCGCGGGCCCAGCGGGTGATCCAGATCTTCTGCCCCGGCGGCCTGAGCCATGTGGATACCTTCGATTATAAGCCGGAACTGGTAAAGCGAGCCGGTCAGCCCTTCGATCCGGACGGAAAACTACAGTTTTTCGCCTCCAAACCCGGCGCCTGTCAGCCCGGCTACTGGCCTTTCCGGCAGCACGGCCAGTGCGGGCGCTGGATGAGCGACCTCTTCCCCAAGCTGGCCACCTGCGTGGATGACATGGCCTTCCTCTATTCCATGCAGAGCAAGACCGCGCTGCACGGACCCGGCTGTTTCCAGATGAACACCGGGCAGACCCTGCCCGGATTTCCCAGCATGGGCGCCTGGGTCACCTACGGCCTGGGCAGCGAAAGCGAGAACCTGCCCGCCTTCGTCGTTCTGCCCGATCCGCGCGGCCTGCCGCCCGGCGGCATCATCAACTGGGGAGCCGGGTTCCTGCCCGCAGTCTATCAGGCCACCACGCTGGACACGGCCCACCCGGAACAGCCCATTGCCGATCTCTTTCCGCCGGAGTCCTTCGAGTCCGTCACCCCCCAGAGCGACAAGGCGGGCCTCCGCTTTCTCCAACAGCTCAACCACCTGCACCAGCGGGAGCGCAGTGGGAACAGCGAGTTGGACGCCCGGATCTCCGCCTACGAAATGGCCGCCCGGCTCCAGCTCAGCGCCCCGGAAATCACCGACCTCCGTGGCGAAACCGAAGCCACGAAAAAGCTCTACGACATCGATCACCCAGAGATCGGCCCCTTCGGCCGTCAGTGCCTGCTAGCGCGGCGCCTGGCGGAGCGTGGCGTGCGCTTTGTCCAGATCTACTGTGGCGCGGAGAACACCACCGCCAAGAAGATTCGCCCAAACTGGGACAGCCACGAAGACCTGGTGCGCGACCACGGTTACTGGGGCGCGGTGCTCGACACCGGCGCGTCCGCCCTACTGAAAGACCTGAAATCCCGCGGTATGCTGGAGGACACCCTGGTAATCTGCACCACCGAATTCGGCCGCCAGCCCGCCGGACAGGGAAAGGAAAGCAAGGGTCGCGATCACAACGCGGGCGCCTTCACCGCCTGGATGGCCGGCGGCGGCATCCGCCCGGGTATCGGCTACGGCGCCACGGACGAACTCGGCTTCCAAGCCGCGGAAAACGTCCTCCACAGCTACGAACTCCACGCCACCGCCCTGCACCTGCTCGGCATCCATCACGAGCACCTCACCTGGTACCACAACGGCCTGGAACAGCGCCTGACGGGTTTCGAAGGAAAAGGCGTTGTGCGGGACCTATTGGCCTGATAGAGGTTCAAGGGAGTCGCCATCCTTAACTTGGCCAGGCTCTCTGGCGAATACCTCACGCCCGGCGCTCTCGTGCCGAGCAGGTGGTCTTCCCAGTCGATCTCGTTTCCACCACCACCTCCCTACCTTCTAAAGCCATGCGCTGGAAAGGCCGCCGTCAGAGCACCAACGTAGAAGACCGCCGCGGCATGCGTGGCCGCCCCGCCGCCATCGGTGGCGGTTGCGGAACCCTGGTTATCGTCCTGGTCGCGGCGTACTTCCTGGACATCAATCCCCTGCAACTTCTCCAAACCGTGGAGGAGTTTCAATCCAGTTCTCCCACCACCTACGAGACCCAGGACAGCGGCGCTGGGGTGGATGACGAAGTGGGCGCCTTCGTCAAGACGCTGAAAGGCGATACCGAGGAAGTCTGGACGGAGGTCTTCACCAGCTACGGAAAACGCTACGAACCCGCCCGGCTGGTGCTCTACTCCGGCTACACGCCCATGCCCGGTGGCATGGCCAACGCGGCCACGGGTCCGTTTTACTATCCCACGGACCAGACCGTCTATCTGGACACCTCTTTCTTTACGGAAATGGAGCAGCGCTTCCGCGCCGGAGGCGACTTTGCCTACGCTTATGTCCTGGCCCACGAGGTGGGTCACCACGTGCAAAACCTGCTCGGCTACACAGACCGGGTCCACTCCCAGCACGGCCGGATTTCGGATAAGGAATACAACCGCCTCTCTGTCCGGCTGGAACTCCAGGCCGATTTTCTGGCCGGCGTCTGGGCGCACCACGCGGAGGAACGCTGGCAAATTCTCGAACCCGGCGATGTGGAAGAAGCCATGAACGCGGCGGAGGCCATCGGGGACGACCGCCTTCAGCGTCAAGCCCAAGGCCGGGTGGTGCCGGATGCCTTTACCCACGGCACCTCCGAGCAGCGGATGCGCTGGTTCATGAAAGGGCTCAAATCCGGCCGCCTGGAAGACGGGGACACCTTTTCACTTCCCTACGGGGAATTATAGTATAATTCTTTGGAAATAAAGCCCTCAGGTGCCTCTATGAATGACACGGGCACGTCCGGCTTTGATCTTGCCAGACGCGCCCAGTCTATTCTTCCCGGCCGTTTACTGGCCAGGACATTGTGCACACTGAATCTTGCCTATTCGGACCGCTTTATTCAGCGGCAGCTTCCGGATTTCGGAGACCGATGACCCCTTGGGCGATGCGGCTACCAGCGTTTCCGGTCGGTTGTCCGCCGTCATCCGGCTCGGCATGGACTATGACGCCACGGCCGAGGATGGCGTGGTCTCCATTGGTCAGGCTCAGGTTGTCCACCACCAGACGGTAGGACGCCTTGCCGTTTTCATCCGCTTCCAGGTTACCAAGATCGCCAGCGTGCCGGCTCTTCGTTTCAGGCAACGCGTGATCCACTTCTTCCGGGTTGAAGTGACCTCCAGCCCCTTTGCCGTCCGGTGAGGACAGGTCGCCAAACTGATGGACGTGAAAGCCATGCAGGGTATCGGGTTCCAGGCCTTCCACCTGGGCCACCACTTCCACCTGCCCATCCATTTCCGTGAAGGTCACCCAGCCACTGACTTCATTCCCGTCCGTGGGCTGAAGGACGGCAATGAGGTTCGCGCTTGAGGGATTCTCCATGGCTTTCGCGGCATCCGCCCCGTCCTCGCTTTTTCCGAAAACGGTCAAGACACCCAGAATACCAATCGCAGCCAGCGCAAAGACGATCGCGCCTGTTGTTCTATTGTTGTTCGATGTTTTTTTCATGGGAGTATCGCTAATATTGAGGTTCTGAAGGGGCTTATCCCGTGCGGCCAGCCCAGATTCATTCATCTGGTTGCCAGTAAGATCCAAAACCCTATCCACAGCGGGGATAGCGCCTTCACTCAATAGGGTACCGACTCCCACCGCTTCTTGGGTTCATCGATCCCTCAGTAATCTCCCAACTTCATCGTGGGGGTCATTCCCTGGTTTCCCTCAGCCGGAGGTCCGTGGGAACACCAGTTCCTTTCTAAACGGTTCCTCCACCGGCGGAAGGTTTCCCGGTCTTTCTGGCCGAATCTGGAGAGCGTGTAGCCCTCTCTCCGTCGAATTTCCCAGAGAGGTTAGGTTGGCTTCTGCTCAGGCTCAGACTGGTGTGGCCAGTTTGGCGGCCACGCACTCTTCCAGGTAGGCGATCCACTCATCCATCCCGTCATTCGTGCGGGCGGACAGTTCGATGATCTTTGCGCGAGGCGCCACATCCCTGATGGCTTCCAGAGCCTGCTCGCGGTCGAAGCCCACGGCTTCCGCGAGATCCATCTTGGTCAAGATCACGACGTCGGCGTTGTGAAAGATGGGCGGGTATTTCCGGGCCTTGTCTTCCCCCTCCGTCACGGAGGTGAGGACAATCCGGCGGTCTTCACCCAGATCGAACGCGGCCGGGCACACCAGGTTTCCGACGTTTTCGATGAAGAGCAGTTCCGTGTCTCCCAGTTTCAGGTCTTCGATGGCGTGCAGCACCATGTGGGCATCCAGGTGGCAGACGTTCCCAGTAGTCACTTGCACGGCGGGCACACCCGTGTCGCGCAGGCGGCGGGCGTCATTATCCGTGGCGCAGTCCCCCACGATGACGGCGCAGCGCACTTTGTCCCGCAGGGCCGCCACGGTCTTTTCCAAAAGCGTGGTCTTACCCGAACCGGGGGACGACACCAGGTTCACGGCGGTCACTCCCTTCCCCAGAAAAAGCCCCCGGGCGCGCTCCGCCAAGCGGGCGTTCTTGTCGAGCACCGCACGGCTCAGCTCAATGACCCGCCGCTCGTCTTCGCCATGACTGTGGTGATGGTGATGACCGTGGTCATGACTATGCCCATGTTCATGGGAATGGCCGTGTTCGTGCGTATGGCCGTGGCCATGCGAGTGAGTATGGGAGTGAGTATGGGAGTGACCCTGATGGTCCGCCTGATTGTCACTGGAGCAGCCGCAGTATCCGCACATGGAAGTATTGGGGGGTTGGGGTTCGACTTTTTTGGGACTCGTCCGGGAGAATGTTACTCTGCCGGTCTATCTGACAAAAGAAAGAAGCGCCACGCTGGCCCGGCAAGTCTTTACAAAGACACTCTCCTCCAGATCAGGCCATCCGTGAATGGGCGCCCTTTCGCGCCGTGCCGTACGCCAATTGGAAATCCCGCGTACGAAAATGATGTAAGCGCCCGAAACGGCATCAGGCTCCCGCCGAACGCGGGAAACGCCACGCCTTCGTATCAATCCAGCAATTCGGTAACCCGAACGCCGATCCGGCCATTCACATTAAGTAAGGTACCCGCACCGACGGTTTTCCCATTCGCGCGGATCTCGACCGGCTGTTCCACGGACTGATCCAGCTCAAAACAGAACCCCGGCTTGAGCGTCCTGAACTCATCCAGGGTCATTTCAGTCGAGCCTACTTGAAATACCAGTTTCACTTCCAAGTGACCCACCGGCACGGTCTCGAATTCCGGTTCGGCATCGCCGCCCGCCATCGGCTCGCTCCCGGTCTCCCTGGGGCTCGCCGCCGGACCGGACCGTTCCATCGTCCGGGTGTCCGCTGGTGTCCCTTCGGTGGCTCCGGTTGGCATGTTGCTGGTTTCGGACATTTTCAGGTGTGGCGAGTCGGAATGAGAAACTGGAGATACGCGTCAGGAACCTTTCTTGACGGGATACAACTCTTCAACTGGCAAATCCTTCACATTGGCGGCCATGGACTTGGCATCGGCATCCGTGGAATTCGCGCAGATGGCTTCAAGCATGGCTTTTCCTTCTTCCTCTTCCCCGCTGAGCCGCAACAGGCAACCCAAATGAGCCTTGGCGAGATCGCTTTCCGGGTTGTTCTCGATGGCCCTTTCCAAAGCCTTCCGCGACATTTCATAGTCGCCTGACAGCATGCCCACCACGCCGGCTCCGATCAATGGCACCTCGCTATCCGGACGCACGGCACTGACCCCGCGAAAGATTTTCAGGGCCTCGGGAAACAACCCGTTCCAAGCGGCCGAATACCCGATCCTCATGGTCAGACGGACCAACTCTGAGTCGATTTCCAACATGGCGATTCGCTGTTCTTTGAAGCGTGTTCTTTCTCTTTCCCGGTCCTTTCCGGTCAAGGCTGCCCGTTACCCGGAGCGTTCTCTTTCAGACTCCGGGCCAGCACCTGAAACTCCACCACCTTCGATGAGGTTTCCAAGGCTTCGGCAAACAGGTTCAGCGCCTCAAAATCTTCCGGTGTCTGGCCTTTCCCCAATTCCCCGGCCAAAATGGCTTTCCATTCCGCCAAGTAGCTCTCCACCGAGGCCTTGAAGCTTCCGTCAGGATCTTCGCGAAGGGCCTGTTCGAAGTCAGGTTGATCAACGATGGGACGCAGGGTATCGAGATCCGCGGGCATGGCCAAGGCTAGGTTTGAAGGCTCGTGACGTCAAGATTTTCGCCTGTTCCGCCGGCCTCTGAAAAATGAATGCTCCCGCTAAGGTCTGGCCTTGCTAGGATCCCACGCCTGCTCGCCCTGGCTGACCCGCCTTTCCCTGCTGTCTTCCACGATGACGACGGCACCCGGCTCGATCGTTTCGATAATGCCTCCGGTGGGAAGCCTCGCGCCCTTGAAGTAAACACTGCCATTTTTCATTCTGACCCAGTTCAGGCCATCATTCCGGATCCCGATGACTTCCACGGTGGCGCTCGGGTCTTTGACTCCAAACCCGGGAACCGTCATCAGGGAACCCGCGCCATCCGCGCTCCGGTCTGTCGCGGACACCACTCTCAGGCCGATGGGCGGCTTCTCCTCCGCGTCATTGCCCGGTGTGTCCTTTTCCACCGCCGCTACTTTTGGCGGAGCTTCCACCCGCACCTTGTCCGCTATTTTCTCAAAGGAAACGCCGGGAATTTCGGCAAGTTGCCGTTTTGCCTTTTCCCAGCTTGCCGCTTTCTCTCGTGGAATGGTGCCGCTGACATTTACCTGACCATCCGGTTGCACTTCGGCCAGCAGATCCAGCCCTTCTCCCACGATGACGGCATTGGCCCCGGACTCGATGGCCTCCAGGCTTCTCACCCGGGAAAACACGGACTCAAACTTGCCCTTCAGTTCCTCGCGCAATTGCCGGAGCTGCTCGTCGGTTTCCACGTAGCCAGTGACTTGAAGCACGCCCCCCAGGGGCTCCACCTTCAGTTCCTTCCCGTATGACATGGTCTTCACGAAATCCCCTACTTCGGACACCTTGTCTTCCCCGATGACGGGCTCTTTGGCGGCGACGGGGGTGCCGGTTCCCTCCTGAACTTCAGCCGGACTCTTGAAGCGATAGATCACCACCAGCCAAAGCAGCAGCAAGAACAGCCCGAACCCGACTCCCACCAGGGCGCGTCCCCGCCGGTCCGCTGGAGCTTCCGTTTTTCTTTCGCCGTCCTCTACCCGCTCTTCCTTGGCCTTGGCCTTTTTTCCTTCCGCCGGCTGGTCCGCGACGGGAGAGGGTTCTTCCTTTCCTTTGGCGGCGTCTTTTCCGCCTTCGGACTCTTCCTCCTTCTCGATCTCCGGAATGTCCGAAATGGAAAACGACGGCCACTTCTGGTCGGAAGGGCCCACAATCAGGTGCGTCCCGCCCGCGGTCAGAAAGGCAAAGGGATCGACTTTCCGCTCCCCTTCTTTGATCCGTTTGCCGTCGCAGTAGACTTTCCCGCCCAGGGGCGACACCTTGATGCTGTCGACACTCAGGTCCAGGGAGAAATGCTGCGGCGCCACCAGGACGTCGTGCAGCATGACATCGCAGGCATCGTCACTGCCCACCAGGGACCGGCCGGAGGGCAAACGAATCTCGGCACCCTGATGGGGACCGCTGATGACCTTTAGAATCCAGTGTCTTCTTTCTTCACTCATCAGAGAAATCCAAACGGCATCGCCCGAAAGGCTGTGTCAGGTCATAACACATTTCTAAACACAAGCACCTTACAATTCCGCCTTATCGCGCGGCGGGAGCGATCCCCAGCCAATTTCGCCGGTATTCGACTTCATTCAATAACTCTTCAACCATGGGGCTAAATTGTGACGCGCCTCCGATCCCCTGGGAAACCGGCTTCCAAAGAATCACTTCCTCGGTATCCGGTTCCAGACTCAAGGTAAACGGAAGGGCCAGTTTAGCCAGGCGGGCGCCGTGAAGCCGGATGCACCGGAGAAGGAAATAACCCGGATCTTCACCCGCGGCTTCCGCCATTTCGGGAACGCGGCCCAAGGAGGCGGACAGGATGGTCTGACCATTGGACAGGACATGGAACCGCAGGGGCACGTCTTCCACGCTCAGCCTATAGTCCTCTGTGCCTCCTTCGGACTGCGGCACCGCTAGGTTCAACTCCTCGCAAAGCTGGCCGATGTGTTCGTGCAGTGAGTCCACGGTGTTTGGCTTAGTGTTTAAGATTGGGAACCGGGGCGGCTACCAGCGGAGAAGTATGCTTAATCTACCCTCATCTGTCAGGCACTGATTCGGCCCAGGGGTTGGATGGTGATTTCCTCGGTCAGTTCCTGGTGGGACAGCACGGGTAGCTCCGGAAACTCCTGCTCGATCATCTTCCGGGTATAGCGCCGCACGTCCAGGGAGGTCAGGACGGCGGGCCGCTGATTTCCGTCCGTCAGGTTGCCAACTTCTCTGCGGAGCGATACGAGGAAGGCCTTTACCTTGCGTGGTTCCAACGCCAGGTAGGCGCCGGCGGACGTCTGCCGCACGGCTTTGCGGATGCTTTCCTCCAGCGCTTCTTCCAACAAGTAGACCGCCAGGATGTTTTGCCCCCGGCTGAACTTGTAACTGATATAGCGCTTCAGTGCGGAGCGCACATACTCCGCGAGAAGAACCGGTTCCTTCTCTTTCTGGCCCCACTCGATCAAGGCCTGAAGGATGGTGCGCAGGTTCCGGATGGATATTTCCTCCTGCACGAGGCGCTGAAAGATCTCGGTAATCTTCTGGATGGGCAGGACGCGCTGCGCTTCCCGGACCAGTTCGGGAAACTCTTTCTCCATCTGGTCCAGGAGATACTTCGTCTCCTGAAGCCCGACGAAGTCTCCGGCATAACGCTTCAAGATGACGGTCAGGTGATAGGTCAGCACCTTGGTGGGCTCCAGGAAGGGTACTTTGGCCTTTTCCAGGTCCGCCTTGCGGTCTTCCTCCACCCAGATCGCCGGCACATTCCGGATGAAGATTTTCTCTTCCGTAAACGGAATGCCGAGCATCTTGAGCGAGTCGGGTTTCTCCCTCGCCAGCACGCAGCCCTTCTTCAGAAACCCTTCCGCGACGGGTACCTCGTGGAGCAGAATCTTGTAGTGCCCCTCCGGGATGGACTGGTTGAACCGCAGGTGAATGCCCGGGAATGGAACCCCCAGGTCATTGTAAAGCGCGCGCCGCACCCGGATGAGTTCGTCGTTCATCGACTGCGGATCGACCACGTCCTGGCTCGCCCCGGAGAGGTCCAGCAGGAGCGGCACGGTGATGGAAAATTCGTCCCCTTCGTCCTTCGGCTTCGGCGGCTTTTTCTTACCCGCGGGAGCCATGGCGGGAAGGTTCCGCTTGTCCTCCAGTTCCGGCTCCTCGGGCAGCCCCTCCCCTTTGTGCAGGATAAATCCGACGGTACCAGCGAGCGCGCCCAGAATGAAGAATGGGATTTTCGGAAAACCGGGAATGAGTCCAAAGCCGACCATGAAAGCAGCCGCGATCATGAGCGCCTTGGGCTGCGCCAGAAGCTGACCGCCAATATCACCACCGAGGGCGCCACCGGCCTCTTCGTTGGTGACCCGGGTCACGATCATCCCGGAAGTGATCGAGATGAGCAGAGCAGGAATCTGGGAGACCAGACCGTCCCCGATGGTCAAAATGGAATAGGTGGTGACCGCTTTGCCGACTTCCCAGTTCTTCTGGAGGACGCCGATCATGATGCCGGCAGTCACGTTGATCGCGGTAATAATAAGGCCAGCGATCGCGTCGCCCTTCACGAATTTCATGGCCCCGTCCATGGCGCCATGGAGCTGGCTTTCCTTGGAAATGGTGTCGCGGCGCTCCTTGGCTTCTTCCTGAGTGATTGTGCCGGCCCGAAGGTCCGCGTCGATACTCATCTGTTTCCCCGGCATGGCGTCCAGGGTGAAACGGGCGGCCACCTCCGCCACGCGTTCGGCGCCCTTCGTAATGACGACGAACTGAATGATGGTGATGATGAGGAAGATGACGACCCCGACAATGAAGTTCCCCCCCACCACGAAGTTCCCGAAGGTGAAAATGATGTCTCCCGCGTCCGCGTGCAGAAGGATCAAGCGGGTGGTGGTGATGTTCAGCGAAAGCCGGAAAAGCGTGGTCACCAGCAACAGCGAGGGGAAGCTGGAAAAGTGCAGAATGCTGGGCACATAGAGCGCCAGCATGAGCAGCAGGACGGAGAAGGCCAGGTTCCCCGCCAGCAACAAGTCCAGCAGGCCTGTGGGAATGGGCATGATCATCAGGGACAGGATCCCGACAATCACGACCGCGAGGATCAGATCGTAGTAGGTCTTGTTCCCCAGGATGAATCCCTGAAGCTTGGCGATTTTTCCTGACATACTTTGTTAGCGAGGTTCTTCCTCTTCCCTTAGCAAATGTTCCGCATAGTCGCGCGCGGCTTCGTGATGACCCTGCTCCCACAGAGAGCGGGCAAAAATAAGACCCACCGGAACGCGGAAACCGCCAGACTCGTCGTCCTGCTGCATGGCCTTGGTCGCCACGCGGGCGGCGACCGCCGGATTTCCCGCGGACAGTTCGGCCAGGGCCAGACAGCGAAGCACCTTGGGATTATTTGGGTCGATCCGGTGGAGCACTCTCAAGATCGTGCACGCCTCCTCCGGGCGGCGCTGCTCCAGGTGCAGATGCGCCACCAGCAGCAGCCAGTCTTTCTCCGTGGCGGAGAAACCAGACACCCCCTCCGGAGCGGCGGGCTCCAGATTCGATTCCGGGCTCGGAGTAGGCAGGGGCAGGCTCATCGGTCGGCGGTTTTCTTCCTATCCTTTGAGCAAGGCAAAACGGTAATGCTCCCCCAAATCGTGATCGGCGGCCAGCTTTTCCAGTAGCTTGGCCAAGGCGTTCAATTCCTCCTGAGCCTCGGATCCGTTCTCAGACTGAAGCACCTGCCTCAGCTTCTCCAGGATTTCCCTCCGGATGGAATAGAAGCGGCCCGGTTTGAGAATGGAATGATCCTCCACGTTCGGCCGGATGGCGTCGAGCATGACCCGGTCAAAATTCTTCGCTTCAAGAATCGCGGCCAAGCGGGCCTCCACCGCGGCATCGATGGGGTCCAAGCCGGAGTCTTCCGGCAGCAACGGTACTCCGTCCTCTAGCCCACTCGAAAGCTCGATGGAGGACAGGCCGATGTAGGGCCGGAACGAATCTGAGGTCAAATCTGCCATGAGCGGTCTTAGGAGTCCGGTATCGCCACCTGATTCATCGATTCGTGGAGGCGATCCAGATCGTCCAGAATCTCATGAACTGACTGCGGGGTGAACTCGCTTGATTCCAAGCGGATTGCAAATGACAATCTGCCCGTTCCGGAAAATGCGGGATGGACCGGGAAGGCGCGGCTGGACCGGTAGTGGCAGTTCTCCAAGACCAGGCGGCAAGCCTCTTCCCCAAAGGGCTCGCGGTAGTTACGCGTCAAACTGACCGCCACCTGCTCCTCGCGGCCGCCCACGATTTCGATGCCGAAGACCCCGATCCGCTCGATCTGAAGAGCCACGGACCCGCGGTCGTTCAGCGCCAGATCGTCGATCCCGATCAACCGGCCGAACTCTCCGACCGTCTCTTCAATCTGCCACCTCATCTTAGAATTCTTCCTCTCTGGAAATCTCAATATCCATGGCTTCCTGAAGGGCTTCCAGCATCTTTTCCCGGGCAGTGACGTTCGGAAAGAGTTTCATCGGAATGAGCCGCACTTTTTCCCGCAACTGCGTCAGGAAGTAGATGCGGGTCTGGGAATCTTTCAGGCGTAACTTGGTGAGAATCTGGCGAAAACGGTCCTGATCGATCCAACGCTGGTTGGTCATATCCAGGATTTCCTCCATCAGATCGTGGGCCGTGTAGACAGGAGGATCAGCCATACTTGGGTTTCACTTTGGCCAGCAAGCCTTCCAGTTCCTCGTAAAGATTGCCCAGGTGTTGCACGAAACAGACATTGTTAACCGCGGTCTCCAGATGAGCGTCTTCGATGGACGAGCCCATGCCGCCGGCATCCAGGTCGCTGCCCGCGGCGCGGAGGAGGAATTCCAGCGCTTCTTTAAACCGGCCTTTGCCGTAGCGCTTCATGATGGCCTTGTACATGTCCGAGGCGGTGGCGCGGCCAAGAATCGCGAAACCATACAGTTCCCGGAGGTTTTCGATCTGAGCCAGTCCCCTCTGAGCAAAGGACAAGACGTCTCCCGCGATGTTGATGCCCGCGCGAATGGCGGGCCCCGCCTCTTTCAACATCGCTTCCTTGGTGGCCTTGATCTGCTTCAGCAGCGCTGGGTCGGCGCCTTCTTCCTCGAGGGCCGCTTCCGCGTATTCCAGGGCGGCAAACTGTTCGGCCACGTCGCCAAACTGCTCCTTCAGCATTTGGCGAATCTGTTCCTGGGTGACCTGGCCACCCATGTTCTTCATCGACTCGACAAACTCCTGCAGCTTCTTGGAAGCCTGGGACTCGCCCGTCATGTTGACAAAGCGCTGCGCCAGTTCCGTGGCGCTGTTGCGCATGGACTCCTTGGAGCCCGCTTTCCGTTCGGCGAGTTTCTTCTCGACCTTTTCGGCGGCCGCGAACCCCATTTCCTCGGCGGCGTCCGCCACGGCGGTGGCGGTGTCCACCACCACCACGGACTGGCCGCGAATGCTCCCTTCCTGGCGGCCGGCTTCGGCCACGGTGGCTGCAATGCCTTCCTTCGGAGAGTGCGCCTGAACCGCGCTCCGGAAATCTGCATTAACACCGCTCATGCCGCGCCTTTATTTGAAACCTGGATTTCCGCCCCGGGGAGCCCGAGCCAGCATCAGATGTTCGCCCGCTGGGAGACTTGATACTGGTTCGAGATGAAGTCCTGCATGATCTTGAGGACAAAGTCCTTCAACATCTTGGCGATCTCCTTGAGTTCGTCCGCGATGTTGCCGGAATCCTGGATCATTTTCTGAGCCGCCTCGAAATTTTTCAGCGCTGCCTGGATGAGTTCCGCCTCCTTCCGGTAGCCGGCGGCTTCCTGCTTCAACATGCCGGAAGCGATGCTGCCCGCGCCACTGGCCATGCCTCCAAGCCCCTGGGAGAAGAACATCCCGGCGGCTGTCGTCGATCCCCCCATCGCTCCGCCCACCATCGAGAAGAAACCGGAGACAATCTGGCAGATGCCCTCGGCGATCTGCGCCTGGGCTTCTTTCATCGCCGCCTGATAGTTCTTGTCAGCCATGATCTCCATCTGCTTGGCCTGATCGATCAGGTTACTGTATTCAGCCTTGATGGCGGCGTGCTTGGCCTCGGAAGCCATTTCTCTCAAGTCCTGGGCCACTTCGAGCATGAGCTTCAGGAACTCCGTGTAATCCGGATACTGGCCGCTGTTGAGCATGTCGTTGATGAACCCGTAGGTCTGCGTGGCGGCGAGTTCCATCTGCTCGAAAGCGGACACCAGCATCTCCTGGTTCTCCGCGCAAAACTCTTCACCTCCGCTGACAATGGCGGCTGCCAGCATTGACATGGCCATGTTAGTGGAACCGGCCGCTCCAATGCCCGCCATCGCGGCCCACGGCGCATTCTCAACCTGCCCTTCGAGCGCTGTCTTGAGAATCCCTTCCAGTTCCGTCAGATCGATGTCTTCAGGCCCTATCAAGGGGTACTCCAGGATAATCGGAGGAGCGCTGCCATCCGGGCCATCCACGTCAATGGCAATGGAAACCGTGAGATTGACCGTGCCCGGCTGCTGCTGATTCTGCGTCTGCTGGACGCTATCGCCCGGATCCGTCTGGATCGGTGTCGGTGTTCTGGAAACGCTAACCGAAATATCGCTCATGAGTCTGACTGACTAACTGGTTTGCTTGCTTAATAGTGGTGAAATTCTTCAGGCCGTTTGGATCTGTTGAATTTTCGTCATGGAGTCTTGGCCTTCGTCCAGCATGCCCAGAATGACCGAAAGCGATTGCATGGCCATGTCGAGCATTTCCTCCAACTGCCCCTGAAGTTGTTCGATCAACTGGCGGAGCATGACAATGGCCGCTTCAATGGCCTTCGCCGCGGCTTCCGCTTCGTCGGCCCGTTTCCGGGCCTCCGCGACATCCTCCATCATTTGTCCGACGGTGATGCTACCCGCTCCGGCGGTAATTTGGGCAGCGCCCTGGCCAAGACCGCTGGCCATTCCCTGACGGATGGACATGGTGATAAAGACCTGCATCGCTTCCTTGAAGGCTTGCTTGGCCATCTCCGCGGCGACGGTGCTGCATTCTTTCGCGGCGGCGCCATACAGTTCCTTCATCCCCTGTTTGGCGCCCTCTTTCACGGCCTGACGAACGGCTTCCTTAGAGGCTTCCTCGCCGGTTTCCTGCACGATGGCTTTGGCGGCGGCCCCAGCAGCAGCGCTCAAACCTTTGTAAAGAACCGCAATGCCGGAAATCAGAGCGCAACCCATGGCGATGTAACCGCAGATTTCGGCGGTCTTGGAAAGCGCGTTGCGGGCTTCGTCACTCAGGAACCCTTCCCCACCGGCCGCCACCACGGTGGAGTCGATGGCCATGGTAACCTGACACCCTAACGCAACGGTTAAGGCCGCCGCCGAGGCAAATAAGCCCGCCGCCGCCACGGGGTTGGTAAATAGATACCCAACGGCGGATATAACCGTAATGGCGATGGATATCGCCGTAATGGCGACGTTGATCCAGTCCCCAATGGCTTTGAAAATGTTGCCCTTTTTCTCCGCTTCCCGGGCTTTCCGGGCGGCTTCCTCCATTTCTTCGGCCTGCTTGTGAACCTGTTCCAGGCGCTGCTCGTTAGACTGCTCGGAACGGAGCATTTTCTGCTGAATCTCCAGCTTGGAAACCTGCTGCTGCAACTGATCCAACGCGTCCTGGATCAAGCCAATCCGCAGGGTAAGTTCCATCACATTCCCCAGCAGAGAGGCTGCCGGGGGTGGCAATTCCTGGGTGCCTTCTTCGCGCAGGCTCCCCTCGGCAATAACGGTGCCGAGCATCACCAAAGCCTGGGCGATGGACTGCTGAGCTTCCTGCTTGATCTCGTTCAGATCCCCCAGCAGCATCGAGGGATCGACATAGGTCTGGGAGGTGGATTGGGATTCGATGCCACTCATTTGTTTGCCTCCTCCTCAACGGTTTTTTCCCCTTTCTCCACCACTTCCATTAGGTTGACGGCCTGCTGGTGGAGTTCGGCATGGTCTTCCTTTTCCTGAGAGTTGAAGATGGCGGCCTGAAGCGCGCCCTTCGCGTCCTTCACCCGGCCCAGCGCCAACAGGTTTTTCGCGGCGTGAAAAGGCGGATAGGGATCGTGCATATCCATCATGGTCAGATACCCGTAGGCCTGGATGGCCCCTTCGTGATCCTTCATGTTTTCCCGGCAGGCGCCCAGGCCTTTCCAGAACTTGGTTTCGAAGTGATCGAGCACGCACAGCAGCCGGAACACCTTTTCCGCGTCTTCGTACTTACCAGCGTTGTACTGATTGTAGGCCACCATGTAAAACACCTCCATGCTCTCCGGTGTCAGAGCCGTGAAATCTTTGAAGGTACGGCCGTTGCCGGCGAATTTTGTAATGATCTCCCTCAACTCTTCCGGGCTGTCGAAGGGAAGGCCTCCGGCCGCGGCGGCCGCTTCCGGCGGCACGGTGGATGTTTCGCTGCTCATGTCTTTTCTGATATAGATGGGTGGTGGGTGAAAAATAGATCAGGCAAGATTCCGCAACTGGCCCTTCAGCAAGTTATCCAGTTTCTCCTGGAGTTTGGCCATCACTTCGTAGGCGTTGTTAAACCGGTTCAATACCTGCTGGTAATCGAGAGTGGCGTTTTGCGCGTCCGCGGAGCGGCGGTCGATATAGTTTTTCAGGCGGGTCCGGTTTTCTTCCCACTCCACGTAGTTGTGGGTGTCGTCCGAACCGGCGGAATTAAAAAGCTGGGAGGAAGTCGTGCTGGTCATGGCTTCGTGCAGGTCCAGCAACTGCGTCTCCTCCGAAGAGTCCGGGTTTACCGTCTTACCATCGGAACTTTGCGCCCGGGTCATGCCTGCCTGTTTTTCAAGGTCCGCCAAAGCGGCATTGGCCTGGCGAAGGTCTTCCTGGATTTCGGAAACGACGGCTTGCTTGTAGGCCAACTGCCCTTTCAGCACCCGGATGCGCACCTCGTTCCAGTAGTAAAGGTACTCCATGGGAGACAAGTGATAGAACTGGCCCGTCACGGAAGATCCCGTCAGGTTCATCGTGCTGTCCACCTCATAGTAGGTGGTGGATACCAGGCCGCTGTCCGCCGTGAAGTTAAAGTCGAAGTCCACCGGCTGACCGGCGGTATTATTGGTCAGCACCTTTTCCACTTCGAAGCGCGGCGAACCTGTCGCTTCGTCATAAACATAGAGTTTGTCTCCAATCTTGACGAGCTGGGTGTAGGTCACCCCACCGATCACCACGCCTGAAACCGTGGTCACCACCGCGGTGGCGTCAATCGGGTCGTTCTTAATGGCATCCCCCGCCGCGAAGATCTGATCGATGAGGGAGGAATAGTGATTGTAGATCGCCGCTCCCGCCGTGCTCAGGATGTCGGTCCGGTTGTCCGTTTCCGTGCCCGTCGTCGAATCGTAGGAATACAGGTTAGAAAAGTTATCGTCTACCGTAACCGAGGGAAGCGCCGTGTAGGTGTAATACGAATAGGTGTAGGTCCGTTCTCCGCCAAAAATATCTACATTACTGGGGCTGACCGAAACAAACTGACTCGGGTGGGTATTTAATGAACTCTTTGTGGAATCAAAGTTACTGAGGGCCTGACTAACCGTCCACGTGTAGCTCACCGTTTGCAGAGAGCTACGGGTGAAATAGCTGGCCAAGCTGGATGGCAAAACCGCATCGGATCCGAAAACCGCCCCGCTGCCAGAGACCGCTGTGTAGGTGTTATTGCCTGAGTTATAAACATAACTTCCAGACAAAGAACGTCCGTAGTCCGCCCGGATGAGAGCGGCGAGCACCTCGTCCAAAAACTCCCGTTTCAGGGCCACGCGGTCGAAGGGGTAATCCTCGTCACCCAGCGCGGCGGAATCCTCGATGATGGTCGCCTCGAAGGTGGCCAGGCGCCGCTCCAGCGCGGAGATGATGGCCGCGGTGGCGTCATCCGCGGTGGTGCCCCCCTGGCGGAAGGCGTCGAGTTGAGATTCGGAGGCGATGGTGGACTCCCCCGCGTAACCGGTTCCGGTCCCCTCGTAGAAGTTCTGAAGGTTCTGATCGATGAAGGCGACGTTGCTGGTGGCCATGGCTCTAAAAAGGTTAAAGGGTGAACTTTACCGGTTGAAACGGTGACGCGGCTAGATACGGAAACGATTGCCCACGGCTCTGGCGCCGACGGCTTTGGGTGCTTTCTCGGGAAAGAGTTTGCGGTTCACTTCCGAAATCCCCTCCTCCAGGTTCTCCAATTCGTGTATGAGGGCTCCAAATACCGCGCGCCGGGCCGGGAACGAATTCGGGCCGGTGAGCGCGGCTATTCCACACCCCTCCCGAACCCCGTGCTTTTGGGCAAACTCGTCATAGCGAGCCACCGCTTCCCTGCCCTGATCCAGGACTGCCTGCATGTCCGCCAGAATTTCTTCCACGGGGGGCCGTTCCATGGACGGAGAAGCAGGCGGAAGAGGCGTCTGACCGGAGTCAGCGTTGGGATGGGATTCGGAATCAGTCACGATACTGGGATGGGGAGAGTGGCATGGAACCGGACGTCAGCGCGAGAAGGTTAAATCATGGTGCCGGATTGGACCGCCTTGTTGACGATTTGGGCCTCCACTTGAGGATCTTTCAGGTCCGTGTCGGTATCTCCCCAATCCAACCCCCAATTGTGGTAGAGGGCATTCATTTTTTCCATGAACATGTCGTAGTCCGCCTCGGCCATGTCTTCGGTGAAAATGGCCTTCGAGATCAGATCGTTGCTGGTGATCAGCTCGAAGAACTGTTTCAGAGTCGTCTCCGCTCTGGCATAGACATTCTCCGCCTGCCTCAGAAGATCCTCCTGAAGCTTCATGGTGTCGCTCTGGTATTGCTCGAGTTTGGCCCGAAGCTCCGGATCGGTGGCGAAGTTCGCCAGGATGGACGCCAGCAAGCCGGTCTTGGAAGCCTCCTCATCACCGAGGCTGGAGATGAACTGGCTGAACAGGCTTTCGGACTGGGTGGAGGTGGTGGGTCCGCCAAAGAAACTGCCGAAGAACCCTCCGGGCTCCTGCCCGGTATCGGTGGCCGAACCCGTTTCGTCCACCGTGCCCGTCTGACCTTCGAACTGGGAGAGGATTTCCTGATTGAGAGTCTGACCGAAACCGGAAAGCAGCTTGGCCGCCCGGCGAAAGGCCGAACCGCTCCCGCTGTCCACGCCGGAGGTGTCTCCTCCAGTTTCCGTGCCCTCCGGTCCTTTCGATACCGCCGTGACCAGCGCCTGGACAAAGGCCAGCAAGCCGCCGCTGGGCAGCGCGCCAGCCGTCAGAAGTTGGGGAAGGAAGGCGGCGATTTGCCTGGAAAGCGTGGTGATGGCGTCGCCCGTTAGCCCGCCCTCAGTGGCCACCCCGCCCAGAAGACCGGCGATGGATTCGGCCAGCGCTCCCAGGGAAATCTCTCCCGACGCGGCCGCGCCCGCCACTTCGCCCGCGATCTTTTGGACCAAATCGTTCAGTTCCCCAGCCGGCAAGACGCCGCCCAAGCGGGACTCGAGCAGAGCCTGGATTTCCTGGGTAATGGCTCCCTGCCCCGCCGAAGAAAGACTGCCG
Source organism: Verrucomicrobiia bacterium (assembly GCA_030427505.1). Taxonomy (GTDB): domain Bacteria; phylum Verrucomicrobiota; class Verrucomicrobiia; order Verrucomicrobiales; family DEV007; genus JAUICH01. The sequence continues at coordinate 8,475 of JAUICH010000013.1, read as the reverse complement.
GCACCCGCGGCGCGGGCCAGCAGGACTCCCAGCTCTCCCACCACGAAGCCCAACTGCCCGGAAGGAATATTCCCCTCCGCGATGGAAGTGAGGCGATTTTCGATCTGAGCGGCCAGAAAATCCGGATCGCCCTGGGCGGGACCAATTCCCAGCGACTCCAAGGCGGAAATGATCTGGCTGGTTACTTCATCCGGCGGCGCGCCGGTTTGGATCTGTCCGATGATGGCGGAAAGCTCGGGCGGCAGACTAGGCCCGGCGGTGTCCACCTGCAACTCGCTCAAACCTGACAAGATAGCCGAAAGAGACGAAGGACCGCTCAGTTGGAACTCTCCGGAGTTCAGCGTTTCAAACGCGCTCTCCAGGCGCTGGAGCAACTGATCCAGCAGGGCGGTTTCTTCCGCGTTGAGCCGCTCGCGTTCCTCCTGTTCGTCATTGACCTCTTTCAGGAGATTCTCCAGGAAGAGGTTCAGTTCGAACAAAGCCTCCACGCCTTCCGCGGTAGCGTCCAGAATGGACTGATAGGTGTCGGAAAAGCTGCTGACCAACTGGACGACAAACAGGGTGGCGGCGGACAACTCCGTGGCGTTCATCTTGCCGTCCCCGTCCAGATCGTAGAGGGTAAAGTCGAAGCCGTTCTCTTCCAGGAAGGTCCGGAGTTCGTCGGGAATCGCGACGTCCGTGGGATCGAGAGCCAGTTCGTTTTCGATGTCCGTGGTGGCGACCTGTTCCCGGCCGGCCTCGTCCCCCAAAGTCAGCCCGCCATTCGTCCAACTGGAGGCGTCCCCTCCGATCATGAATATGTGACCGTCGTTCTGTTCCTGGTCGGTCACCCGGCCGCCTTTATCCGGCCCCGTTACGGAGGGAACGGTCCCCGAGGCAAGGTCCTCCAAGAGCAACATCTCGTCCCCGCGGTAAATGGAAACGCTGGCGCCGCCCGATCCGGGAGTGACCGTAATCTTCGTTTCGTCTCCCAGCACGAAGGTGGAGGTGTTGGAAAACTGCCAACCCTCGCCATCGCCATTCAGGGGGTCCACCTGCCCGTCTGGGCTGACGATGATGCCCTCTCCATTTTCGTCGATGAGCGTCCAGTAGCCCGTGTCCCCCCAAGTCGCCACGGTGTAGCCGTTCTCCAGATCGTAGACCGTGGGAGTCTCGCCATCGATAATGGCGATGGGAGAGTAAGCCAGAGCCCGCGTTTCCAGGGCCGCCGATTTGACTTGCTCCGCCGCCACCAGCACGTTTTGCGCCTCGGAAATATCCTGCTGAAGAGAGGTTCGGGTCGTGAGCAGGCTCTGATACAGCGCCCAGGCGGCGGGATTGGCCTGGACGCTCGCCGGAAAGCCAGGGGTACTTTCGATGGAACTGATCTGCCCCTGAACGCTAGACAACTGCGACTGAAGAGAAGCCACGTGCGACTCGGCGGCGGAAAGGGCGGAATTGGCCTGGCTCACCGCCTGGTCCGCCAGGGTCCGGCCCGTGTCGGAGTCGCCCGATGCCAACGCTTGCGCGGCCTGCAGGTTCTTCGCCGCCGCGTTCTTCACGGCCGTGGCGGCGGAACTTCCATCGCTCGCGCCGTTGGCCGCCGTCACGGCAGAGTTGGCGGTCGAAACCAGGGGGGCCGCCTGGTCCTGCAAGGCGGCGTCCACCGCGTCCTGAGTCGACTGAACGGTCGCCGCGTCCGCCGCGCTGAAATGGTTGTTTTCCTCGTACTCGATCGCGGTGTTCCACGCGGCGTTAGACTGATCCAGAGCCGCGTAGGCGTTCTGTATGGCGGAGTTCTCCTCAATGGCCTGGAGCAAGCCCCCCACACCCGCGATAGCCGACCCTGAGATCAGCTCTTGAGTCTCGGTAAAAACGGTGCTGAATGCCAGCGCTCCATCCAACTGAGCAGCCCGTAAGGTATCGCTGAAAGAAACGCCCGACATACCGTGTTTTTATAGTAGAAATGGAATTACGTCAATTAAGGTAAAGTTAAAAGAATAGGCCGTACTAAGCGGTTTCGGGCGCGCTTCTCTCACGCATTACCTGCCTCCCGGAATACAACGGCGGAACATGGTGGGTAATGTCTCCCGCGACCCACTCCACGCCGTTCTCCACAAAGTCATGATGCGCATCCAGGTAACGTTTGTAAAAGGCCGCGATTCGCTCCGGGGGGACGTGGTCTTTTGGTAAATCGCTCAGCACATCTACGTGCCCACGAATCAATCGGATGTTCGCGGGAGATTTTCTGACCATGGCGACGAATCGCGCGAAGTCCGCGAAGGGACTCCGCAAGCCGGAACGCTCTCCCTGCCGTTCGAAAAGCACCACGATCAACTCGTCCGGTTTCTCTTCCACGACCCGGTAAACAATGGTGGAACGGCCCACCGTGATTTGCCGGCCTATGGGGGGCCGCCCCATGAAGCCTCCCGGCTGGTAGGTCCCTACCTTGGTTCCTTTCTCCTTCAGCCATTGGGTGAAGGGATCGTCGAAAAGTTTGTAACTGCTCACTCGCTATTCCCCTCCCTCCCGGGTTCCGTCTTTCGCCCCCACCGGCACCCACGGCAAAATGCTGGTTCACCCTCCCTTGGCACGCCGCGCCAGGATGACTTAATCATCCAATTCACGGAGCATTTCCCTGTCTTCGCCGGACAGGTCTTCATCTACCTTCTTCGGAGATCCAGAGATCTCTTTCAGCAACTCCAACTCGTCGTCCGTGAGACTCTCAATCTCGTCGTCGACTTCTTTGCTTAGCTCATTGAGCAGCTCATCGTCCTGCTCTTTTTCCAGCTTCTTGAGCTTTTCGTTGAACTCCCGTTCTTTCTTGGCCAGTTCCAGCGGAGTGCTTTCCCGGGTCTCCACCTTCTTCAGGCTTTCGCTCTTCACTCTGAGCGCATTACGAAAATCCGACCGCATCTTCTCCACCACTTCGTTAAACACGGTCTGCTGCTTGGCTCGCTCCAGGGGCGTGTATTCCCGGGTCTCCACTTTTTTCAGGCGCGTACCCTGGGATCTAAGCCGCTCTTCAAACGTGGGTTGCTTCTGGATGCCGTCCCACTTCTCCCGCATGTCATCCATGAACTTCTCGTGCTCTTCCCGCGCCTTGGAGTCCGCCACGGGGTCGGAATGGTGCTCGTCCAAATATCGGATACGGCGCCCGATGTCGTCACGAAGGGTATCCAGCTTGGGATTGTCATTCCCCGCCAGTTTAGCCTCATCCAAGTGAGATTTTATTTCGACCAGTTCTTTCATCTTATCCTGATGGGAACTGGTGGAGTGCGGATCGTATTCGCTGAGCATCAGGCGTCCGATCATCTCGTTCACTGAGCCCAGGTACCGGTCCAGATCCGGGCTCTCGTGTCCGCCTTCCTGAGCCGCCATCAGGTGGTCCCGGGCTTCCTTCAGCGTCTTGAGCTGGCCGGGCGCTTTGGCGGTGAAGTCGAAGGACTTCAGCGCCTTTTCACCCTTCGAAAAATGTTCCGAGGGGAACTGCTGAATCTCCGCATCCACGAAATCCGACAGGCGGGAGACATCCGAGTCTTTGGAAATCTTGCTAGGGTCCCACTTCGACCATTTGGTTTCGATCAGGAGAGTCTGCAAGCCCTTGGGGCGGAAGCGGATGGAGTCGTGCTGGTCCAGTTCGGACTTCAGTTGTTTCAGCACGGCCAGCTTCTCGGACTCGGGAGCGCCGCTTTTCTTCAAATCCTGGTAATTGTCCGCCAACCGTATGGACTCCATCAGGTGGCTGGGGCGCATCTTCATGTCGCCGAAAAAGAACTTGGACAGCTTTGTGTGCCGGGCGGCCCACTGGGACTGGCTGTCTTTTCCTTTCGCTATTTTACCAGGTTTCTCCAAGATCAGCTTCAAGCCCTTGCTGGAGATGAGGGTGTCGCGGGAAATCCCCTTCCCTTTCAGCTTCTCGCTCAGCGGGCTTTCCGTCATCAAGCGCTTCTGAGTGGCTCGCGGCTTGGAATTCGAACGCGTAACAAAGGAAGACTCCTTCGGCTTATCCGAGACCTGCTTCTTGGTCAGTGGAGTCGAAACGACATCCGTCGTGGGAATCCGGCCCGGTGTTCTCCCTACATCTACTCCGCTCATCGTTTCGGTGTTGCCCGGGGACGTTCCTGGAGTCGGCGGATTCCAGCCTCAGGCTTTGATAAAATAGTGCTCTATCTCTCCCGGCTTCTCAATGGAAACCCCGCCTGGACCAGACATTGCATCGAAATCTTCACTTTCGAACACAGTCATCCAATAGTCCGACCACAGGTAAACTCGAGAGACCGCGTCGTAGAATTCCTCCGGGTGCATTTCGGAAAGTTCCAGCGTCTGGTTCACCAATATCTCCCCGGTGTCCCGGTCCAGACCAATGCTGATCCCTTCCCCAATCTGAGCTGAAAAAAGCTGCGCGCCGAGCAACTTGGCAAACAGGGCCTCCCGCGACTCCACCTTTTCCGGTGCTTGTCCGACAGTCGCATAGAGGTAAGCCGTGGCAGCGGTCTCTCCCTGCTCCAGAGTCAGTTCCACCCGCCCGTCGGCGGACGCGACGGTGGCGACTCCCTGCGAGTCGAGCCGTAAATCCGGCAGTCCCAGACGGTCCGCCAGCGATTCTACCAGTGCTTCCAGTTCCATGGCATGGGTGGCCGTTCCCCAAAGGGGAACTCAAACCAGTTTAGGGGCGATTTGCTCCCTGTCACGGCGAAACCCCTGATACGAACCGGAGCAAACCTCGAACCTTCCCCCCCCAAGAAACGAAACCTGTATGTCAGGCCGTCTTTTTGAATCGGAATTTTGCATTTCAGAGCCAACCAGTGAAGTATGGGCACGCTGGCTGACCATGAAGATCGAACTTTCCGCGTCTCCCCAAAATACCAACGGCGCTGAAGCGATTCGGAATGCCCTGATTGCCTACAACCACGAGATGTCTGGCGGCACGGATTTCGAAAACCTTCAGCTCCTGTTGCGGGACCCGGAGGGCGAAGTCGTGGGCGGTTTGCTGGCCTGGACGGTCTGGTCCTGGATGCACATCGACTCTCTCTGGGTCCATGACGGCCATCGTCAGCAGGGCTGGGGCACCCAGCTCCTGCGGGAAGCGGAAGCGGAAGCGATAAAACGCGGCTGTGTCCTGGCGGAAGTGGACACGTTTAACTTTCAGGCCAAGGCCTTCTACGAAAAGGCTGGCTACGAAATCTTCGGCACCCTCACCGGAATCGGTGGGGGCCGGATCGAACGCTACTACTTCCGGAAGGAACTTTGCTAAGGCGGATTTGACGTGGGGTTAACCGGCCGCGGTCACCCGCCGTGCGAAGAGGCAAGCTTCAGACCAGGCGCCCGGCCAGACCGGGCTCGAAGCCGTCTCCGGATCCGTCTTGCTCCGAATTCTGAGCGGCGCCGGTTAGCTTCTTTCGCGCCGTCAACAGTCCCTCGGCCGCGCGGCCCATTTGTTCGGGTGTCGCGCCGGCCAGGATGAGGTGCCGGGTCAGGTAGATCATGCCATCCCGGCTGTCGCAGACCAGAAAGACTCCGTGCGAGTTGGCTAACTCAAGACTCAACTCCAGCCAGCGCCGCCACTCCGCGGGATCGCTACTGTCTTCGCGGCGCACCTCACAGAACATCAGAACCGCCTGCTGATCCTGGCTGGGAGCTATTTCGAAATGGCCGCCATCCGGCAGGCGATAGGCGCAAATGCCATCGTCTTGAAACTCCGGCGCTTTTAACTCCACCAGACTGGCAAAGTCACTAACCAGTTCAAGATACTCGGGTGCCACATTACCGTCCGCCATATTTTTTTGTTCTAGGGCCGCGCCTCCACTCGTATAAAGCTGGGTCCTGGCCGAGGCGAAGTCTTTTTGGCGATTTCGCCGTCCTGGAAAAGGTTCTTTTTGAAACTATTTGGACAGGATATGTTTCTTGCAATCAAAATACTTCATCGCTAGCCTCAAAGGTTGCCGCGGTTCTTGGGTACCCCATTCTCCACAGCCGCGCCCCGTTGGCATTCGTTATCCACCCAACTGGTTTTCCTATCGCTCACAAGCTAGTTCTCTAGTTGTAGGTATCACCCACTGTTTTCGATTAACCATGTCCGGAATTGATCCTTCCCTTTCCCAGCAAACGGGAATCCAGTCGCAATCTCATCTGACTGACACCAAGCCGCCGGAAACCTCCCGCACCGGCCGTTTCCAAAGCGAATATGGCGACACCTGGAAAAATTCCAGCACCGCGCTCAAGACCGCCCGGGTGGTCGCCTGCGTCTTTGGGATCGGTTTGCTCATTGAAGGAGTGGTTGCCCTGGCGGCTCTGAAACGGGCCTGGCCGGCCCCGCCCCGCAACATTACCGGGCAGCAGACCCAGCAGACCCAGCAGACCCAAGTTTCCAAGCAACCACGGCAGACCAGCGAGGACCTGGAGCTTGCCAAGTCCGAACCCACCACGAAGGTCACGGCCGGCCCTCTCCGGGAGAAAGGCCCCATGGGAGACATCGCCCGGATTCGCGCCCATCTGAGTTCTCTCGAAAACTGGGAATGCGATGAGTGCGCCAGAGACGACGCCCTGATGTGGCTCGACCAGGCGGAACGAGCGCTGAAAAGCGATCTTCCCAGCGAATTCGAAAGCCACAAAGAGTTCGTGGAGTCGTTCCTCAAAGAGGGTTTCGACAGTTCGTGGGATGAGATGGCCCAGATCAAACAGGACCGGACTCCCGTCCTGGAATCAACGATCACGACTGACCTGAGTCCCGAGCCCAAGGACGTTACCCGGAATGAGAAGCTTTCTCCCGAGCCTCAGAAAACCACCACCTCCACGCCATTCTACGCCAGCTTCTTCGGTTCCGACCTGTTCTCCACCCGGAGCAATCCGGAAACCGATTGCCAGGACATCACCACGTATATTGAAAACCACGAAGACGACTTTTCCGACGAATTATATAGCAAGATTGACGACTGGGTCGGAGAAGCCGAATTCGAACTTGAGCGCGGCAAAACAGACAAGGCGCGGGAACATCTGACGAAGGCATGGGAACTCCTGGAACAGGGTGGCGTCTCCAAGAGCGATGTCCGCTCCTACTCGAAAAGCCAAAAGGAGTTGGAGACGCAGGAAACTTCCTCCACCAGCGAGGTGGAGCTTTCCGAGAAGTCCGATTTCGAAGTGGACGACGTGGACATCGCGTGCCGCCAGGTCTTCAACATGACGGAGGAAGAAACGATCGAAATGATCGTCAGAAAGATGGGATGGCCCAAGGAAGCGGTGGACGAAATTGAGTTCTCCTTCGAGGACGGAATTCTCACCCTCGATATCGAACGGAACCGCATTCCGAGACACATCGAGGAAGTCGATGTCATGAGTGTGTCGATTCACCTACCCACCAAAGATAAGGATAGCGGCGTGACGAAACCCGGCCATCTCGAGCTCGATCTGGTGGAACTCAAAGATTCCACGCAAGGCACGGGCACCATGACCAAGTTCTTCATGGGCATGAACGAAATGATCGATAAAACCCAGTTCGATACGCTCACCATGTTGGCCAACATCTCCGTGGGCGGTTACGCTTGGGCCCGTCTTGGTTTCGTTCCCGAACCCAAAGAGTTCGACATCAACAAACAGAGTTCGAAAGACCTGGCCAGCGTTGTCTACAATCTGGACAGCGTCCTGGAACACGGCGACGAGCTAGGTATCAGCAAAGAGGACTTGAAGAGCCTCAAACAACTGAGGGACGAGTTCGAGAAAGTCTGCAAGGGAGAATCCGAGAACTACACCATCATCCGCCGGATCGCCGCGCTGAGTATCCCGATTCCCATGGACAAGCTGGAGGACGTTTTCCCCTACAAGGGAGGAAGCCTGAAAGACGACGCCAAGCCCGACGGGAAGACAAAGGACGACCGGGACACCCTGTCCCTCGGCAAGGCCCTGCTCCTGGGAACCAACTGGGAAGCCAAGCTCAAGCTCGAAGAAGACATGCCCTACATGGAAGCCTACCTGAAAATGCGGGTTTCCCAGAAGAGCATGATGCCCGACATCATTTCCGGGGCAAGCAAACACACGAAGACCTACCAAGATCTCACCGACAAAAGCTAAACAGCCATGCCCGGACGCGCTTTTTATTACAAGGATGAGGACGGTAACCTCCAGGACTCCGAGGTCCTGGAACCTGTCCTGGCAAACACTGACGGGGAAATGTTCTTTGCCTTAAACGTCATCAGCGATCATGTCGCGGCGGGACACAGCCTGGACGAGGCGATCCGCCTCTTCGGCAACGAAGCGATCCGGAAAGCCTACGGCTCCGGCGAGTTGACGGTCGAGTCGATCCATCATTTCCTCGGGAAGGAGTAAGGCGCTTTTCGCTTCCTCCCCCCTGGGAAGTTTCGCAACCCGCCGTGACCTGGACACGGAGTCTCACCGCGCGTGTTGCGCCACAAATAAATGACACCGGGATATAATTTCCAGAAGGATACGTTGCGCCAGTATTCATGACACCGGAGCGGACTTGGTTTTAGGTTTGTTAGG
>JAUICH010000044.1 GCA_030427505.1 Verrucomicrobiia bacterium | reverse complement strand
GGTTCTTCCGGAGTTTTAATGGGTAGCGAAGTCAGGAGCGAGGTCGAGTTTGCCGCAGTGGAAAAGGATGCGGACACGGTAGCTCTCGAAATGATGGAAGCCCCGGGCGGCTGACTTGATGGATTGGATGCGGCTGTTGAGCCCTTCGCTGACAGCATTGGTAATACGGTGATCGCACCAGTTGAGCAACTCTTCCAAGTGGCGCTTGAGCATCCGGGCCACCTTCTTGACCGGCGTCAGCCGGCTCCGTGCCGCCCAGCCATACCATTGCTTGAAGTATTTGGCGGCCGAGTCCCGGCCGTGATGCGGCTCCCAGAACCAGCGAAAGCATTCCTTGATCGCCCAGGCCCGCGAGGTCTTCAGTTCAGCGTCTTTGAGCGCTTCGAACCTCTCCCACTGCGCGTCGCTCAGATTTTCCTCGGCATAGCTCCAAAGGTAGCGGCTGCCTTTCAGCGTATCGTCCCCCTGGCGCGTCAGTTCCTTATGCTCCCGCCGCCGGACCTGATCGAGCGCGTCGTTGAGGTGTTTGGAGACGTGAAAGCGGTCGTGCACCAGGGCTGCCTGGGGCGAGGCTTCCCGGGCCGCCGCCATAAACGGCTGCCACATGTCCAGGGCCACCCCTTCGATCTTCTCCCGCTGGGCTTCCGGAAGGCTCTCCCATAACTTCCTGGCGCTCTGCTCATCGCGTCCCTCAACTACTTCGATGACCCGGCCCCCTTCCAGATCGTTGAGCGTGCTGACGTAGCGGTGACCCTTTCGAAAGCTCTTCTCATCGACTCCCACGTAGCGCACCGCTTCCAGGCCGCGCCGCCGCAAGCCGCGCTCGACGGCCCGCTCCATGATCCGCTGGGCGGTATCCCAGTCGATATTGAGCAACGCGCAGGCCTTCGACAGATTGGCCGCCGCGCTGATGACCTCAATGGCAAAGGCCTCGAAGAGCAGGGTAAAGCGTGAATGCTTGCCCGCCCACGGCACCGCCACGGTATTGACCCCACACTCCGGGCAGTCCACCCGAGGCACCCGGGCCCGCAACACCGTTTCAAACCGCATGGTGTCCAAGTGCCGCCACCGCCGCTCTGGAGCCTCGTCATAACCCGGGCACGCCTGGCCGCACTCCGGGCACTTCAGGCTGCGGTCCTTGCCATGAATTAGCTCGATCTCCACCCGCTGGCCCGCCAAGTCCAAGTCCACCTCTTTGACTTCCCAAGGTTCTTCAAGCCCCAACAGCTTCCGGTAATGATCTTGCAGCGAATGGTCCATCCACCCACCCTATCCCTCTTGCAGCTCTCCGCAATTCCACCGGCTGCCCACTAAAAACCCGGAAGAACCAATCTTCTTGGTGATTTCATTGAATGGGCAATAGTATTTCGGGTATTTCATTTATTTCTATAGCTTCCCAAAAGGTTTGCTGCAGCGGCGTTGGGAAGCGAGGTTTTCCGCCCCTGCACTACCCTTTACACTTCGGGAACTCCGGATGTGAACTGCCAGCCTAAAAAAGTTGGAAAAATTTTTCCCGGCTGCCATCGAGCCTAACAATTGCTCATAAAAAACCCCTCTCCCGACTGAGCAACGTCGTCGGAAGAGGGGTCATGTCCCAAGAAGCGACTGCGGTAAAATAAAGAAAACCCGCAGTCATCTAAGGGCAGTGTCAACTACCACAAAGCAAAGCGCCTCAAGCTTTCGGGCTTGAGGCGCTCGCCGATCCTCAAAACAATATGGATAAACAAAAGAAGGAAGGCATTGCTTCCACTAACGGAAAGATGTCAACCCGGCCCGCAGCATGTAACACAAAGCACCGCCCGGCCTAAGCCGGACGGTGCCCAACCCGAACACTAGATGGCCTCTAGCGTAAAAGGTTAAGTTAGGCGCTGACGATGCGGGAGGCGTTCTCGATGATTCCGATTTCCGCACCGTAAAGAACCGTGAATTCCATCACCTGCTCGGTCCCGTCGTAATAGCGGCGAATCTGAATCGGCAAGCCGCTCTTGGAATCAACGATAGAGCGAACCTGTCCCGCCCAAGTGCCGGGCTCGGGCTCCGCAACCTCGCGGGCTGCTATGACGAGCGCTTGCGGGGTGCAAGCGAGACCGGTCATGTTCTCGGAGTTGTCGGGAATGGTGCCGTTGTATTCCACGACGTTAAAGCCATGGAGACGAGGCACGCGGTTCTCGCGGATAGGGTCGGAAGACGCATAGCTCGATGCGTCCTTGATGGCTCCGTCCTTTACGAGAGCGCTATTGTAGCTCGGCGGGATGATGAGATTGCGTCGCGCCAGCTTGACCTTGTTGGTGGAGAGCGTTTGCGCAATGTCGGCAACCTCGTCGCTGTCGAAGTCACCCGCCGCGCAAACCGTCTCATGGGTGTCGAAGCCGTTGGCGGCGGTGACGAGCGAGAGGGCATACTCGATCATTTCATCGACGATAGCCGAGATTGCGGGCTCCACAAACATCTCCTCGAGGTCAAAGTCGGTATAGGACCGCTCGAGGTCATTGAATCCAATGCTGATGCCTCGGTATTGGTCGAGCGTCACCACGCGCTTAACGGTGCTCGCGTTTTGCGTCGCCTTGCTCGCGGACATATCTTGAGTTACCAAGCCGTTCGCAAACCGAGTTGTGACCGTCTCGCCTTTTTCCTTGACGCCCTTTCCTAGGTCAGTGGTAAACAGGTTGAGCGGAATTCCCTCGGTGCCGAGGTAGTTAAGGGTCAGTTGCGCAATGCGGTCGATGTTGACGCCTGCGAGAGTGTTAGTTGCCATTGAATGAGAGGGGGGTTGTTAGGGTGCGGCCCGGCGGAATGCCGAGCCTCTCCCTCTCGCCTGGTGTCAAATGGCCGCGCTACGGCTCTCGCCGATCCCCCAAAGCAAAACGCCCTCCCCCGCATGAGCGAGAGAGGGCGTCCAGTGCTGCCGCGTTGGTGCGTGCTATGGCAGAACCCGAATCCCTACAGAGATACTGCCCACTTCAGATAAGGATGCTCTATCGCCTCGCGTAGAGGCTCGACAAAGCCAATAGCATATCGGTCGGTCGTGGTCCCCACTGGCATGAATAAGCCGGTTTTCGGACTCAAAACGGTTTTCGTCATTCGGCGGGCAAGCGCGTGGGCCGAATCGGGTGCGCTGTCCCGCTTTGGGTCGAGGCACCCATCAAAACGCCGAGCAAGGATAGCCTGAATCTCTGAGGGACGCGTTGTGAAAGAACGGACCACGTCAGCAAAGCGTCTCCGCACGAGTTGCGGATCTTCTTCGTCCCGGTCGCCGACGGTTTTAACGACATTGCGCATGGGGCGTCGCATCTCACTCAACCCGCAGGCCATCACACTCAACGCAATATACGCGGCACACCTGGGCTTTCCTCGCAATATGGCGGGAGCGCCCTCGGTGACTCCGTACTCGCTTTTTAGAAAGGAATACCGCCCCTCGGTGCTCGGGATGGCTCGGCCTTCCTTCGCTAGCACCGTTAGGGCGACTCGAGGGTTAAGGCGCTTGAAGAATTTCTCTAGCGGGGGCAGTAAGCGGGCTACGTCTTCGGTGGAGAGGTCTCGATCAATTTCAAGGGTGCTCATGGGGTAGGTATGGGGTCGGGGATTAAGTTTCTTCCCATGGACTCAAGTCAAAGGAGCGCGGCGTGTTTCTGACGGCATCGGGTTCAAGGTTCAGGGTTCAGCCACCCTAAAGGGATGGCTTGAACCTGAACCTAAAACCCTCCCCGATTGCCAGAGGGTTCAGGTTCAATTGAACCTTGAAACTGAACCTTGAACCTTCATTGCTACCTCCAGTCCTCATCGACTTGGTAGTTGCCGCCGGGGTTAATGACTCGCCCCCCGGCTTTGAGATTAATAATTGCTCGCTTCGCTCCCGATTCGGGAATGCCTCGCATCTTCATGGCCGTGACCCACTCACCGTGGCGCATGGTCCCGCCAGCAAGGCCGAGCGCCTCTAACGCAATCGCTTCGTAGTCGGCTTGTTTTTTGTCGGAGTTTCGAGACCGGCGAGCCGCGCTCTTGGCCTCGGCCCATTCTTCGGCTTCGTCCTCGGACGGCTCGCGCCAATAAATGCCGTCTTTGCCGTAGGCGATAAGCTTATGATGCTGCGGAGTGCCGTCGTCGTTTTTCCAGCCTATGCGATTGCCGCCCTTCTCCGCGCACAAGCGAAATGCATCTCGCTGACCAATGTCTCGAAGAATTAGGTTCGCCCTAGGAACGTTGGTCCATGCTGCGGCACCCGCACCCGCATACCGCGCCTCAATGACCGTTTCCTCGCCCGCATCCTTTTGAGGCTTGTTAGTGTGATGATTTACAATTACTCCACAATCGTGATTAAGTGCCAAGCTTTGTAGGCCACGAGTGAGCCACGCCGCAACCTCTTGGTTGTCGTTCACGTTTCCGCCAAATAACTGAGTCGCGGGGTCTAGGGCAACAATGTCAGGTTGCCATATAGCGCACAAAGGATCGACGATCTTCTCGACTAACTCGAAACCGTAGGCTGCATCCTCGCGATGAATGACAACGTTGTTACTGGCAAGGAGTCGCTCTGACGCGCTCAAGCCAAGCCCCTCGAAGATACCCTCTCGGACTCTCGCAAGCTCGCCATCGCTATTTTCAACTTGAACAAGAACGGAACGCAACGGCTTCGCAGGCTTGATTCCAAATGCTTTGCGACCGAGCGACCAAAGGATCAGCATTTGAAGTAGTAGAGAACTTTTCCCGATACCGCTCATGCCGATAAGCGTCGCAATGCCGCCAATCTCGAGCCATCGGGCACCGGCGGGGTCGCCGATAATCGTTCGCCCGTCGCTAGGGTCGGGAATCTTGAGGTTCCCTAGCGGTGTGCCGAGCTTGATTGCGTTGCCCTTACCTTGTCTCGCTTTCGCCTGAGCGTCGCGGAGTTGTTGCAAGTAGTCGTGCGACTCGGGCCTCCATATTTCACCTTCGCCGATACGATCTAGAGCGAGAACTTCTATCTTCGGCTCAGGAACCGACTGATTGCTCACAGTCGGCGTTGGCGAAACCTCTCGAAGTGCTTGCCGGGCGTCTGCCGCGCAAAGATAGTCATTCGGATTAAGTCCGCGCTTCCTTAGCTTTTCGCCCAACTCAATGGCTTGAGTAACGAAAGGCGGCTCTTCCGGCCAATCGTCAGGAAAGGCTTGAATGATATTCTCGGGGAATTCTTGGGGTTCGGCGGACATCTGTTCTCTATGGAGAGCACCGTTGACATTGCCCGAGTAGTGTAAGCTCGTTACTCGTGGCGCTCGCTCGGCGCTCTTGTTTTAAGCCCGCGCTCCCTAGGAAATGGAGCGCGGGCTTTTCTTTTTGGGGGTTAAGCTTCCGGCTGCATCTCCGACGCGAGGAACGCACGTTCTACAGCGTCTCGATTCTTCCGAGCGGCTTCTCGATATTCCTCTCTCGAACCTTCGGGGGATAAGTCCACGGTCTTAAAGGTCGGTGCTGGAACTCCGTAAAAGACGGCTCGCACCTGCTCGACAGAGTAAAACACAAGGCCGCCGAGCTTCACGCAGGGAACCTCCCCCGAGAGCGTGCGATCTCGCAACCAGCGAGCCGACGGGCGTGAGTTGGGCTTCCAAAGAGTTTCGAGTAGCTCGTCGGCATTCACGAGGTCAGCATTGTCGTTTGTGGTATTAGTCATTTTCTGTGCTTAGGGTTTAGATTTGTAATTTCTGCTTACACTTTGAGGATGGTGTCAAATAGCGGGGATTGCGCGGATCTAGGCGAGCCTGGAGAGGCATAGAGGATACCGGGCGAAGCGCGGCGGCCTTAGCCTCGCAAGCGAGGCTTGATGTGCTTCGCGTAGAACTCCGAGGCGGACTCTTGGCCTTTCGCTTTCCAGATCTTGCAATATTCGGCCCAAAGGTCGGATTGACTCATGCTGGTAAAGCTAGGTCTTTTTCTGGAATACGTTGGATGCGAACCATCGGCCAGCGCTTGGATTTCCGCCCTTTCCTCCGGGCTCATGCTTGCAACAACCTCGGCTGGAGTCTTAGTTTTTACTGTTATGATTGCCATTTTTTCTATTGATTGGGGTTAGTTAGACGGGGTGATCGTAATTATTGCTGCGGTGTCGCCTTGAGTTATTCAGAGAGGTTACTTATCCCTAACCGTAAAGCTACGATCTATCGCGGCCCGCACTTGTCCCACGTCGAAGCGCACGAGCCGCCCGATTTTCACGTAAGGGATTACTCGTTGCGCTTGCATCTTGCGGAGCCATCGAAGGCAAGGCCGGTCGCGCTCGTCGGGGAAAAGCTCTTCTAGGAGCGTTTCGGCTCCAACGAGCCGGTGCGGGTGGAGGTCGGTTTCGGGTTGCGAAGACGGTGCAACCCCCTGCTTATTGTGGTCGTCTGCTTTCACCTTAAAATTAGAGCACACGGGAGGCGTGAAACGTAACCGTTTCATTAACGCCTCATTTAAGCCGGATGGCACTCGGCCCCGGCACCTCCGGCTCGGAGAACCGCCTCCTTTACGCGCCCGAGGTCGAATAACACTCGCCGACCAAGACGAACATGAGGGATGACACCCGCAACGCAGAGTTTGTCGAGATACCGCTCAGTAATGCAGAGAGCTTGGGCGGTCTCGTTTCGTGTGTGAAACAGCTTGGGTGCTTTGGTTCTTTCCGATTCAACTTGCATACCAATGGATTCGGTGTCAACATGTCACATGACACATTGCGAGCCGGAGACTTATTCAGTAGAAAAAATCTCGGAGCTAACAAGGCTCTCAGTTCGTCAAATTCAACGACTTGCAAACAAGAAGGGCAAAGATCAAATGCCCGGAGTCAAGCCTCATCCTAACGGGTATCATAAGATTTATGAGAAGTGTCCCGAGCTTGAAAAGTGGATTGAGAAAAAGCGAAAGGAACGAAAAGGTCGGCGCAAAGAAGCTATCGAAGCGAACGATACCGGAACCAAGAATTTCGGCACCCTGATTAACCGGCTCGTCGTGCTCAACGGCAAGTTTGAGCGGGGCGGCAATTTCGACGACCTCGACCCCGAGGCGCTCTTCGACTTGCACCGCGACTTTCTGCCGGTCGTCAAGATATGGGCTGGCTTCGTCAAGCGTTTCGACGGCCAATTGCCCCCGGACCTCGAGGCGCAATTCAAGGTCGATTTGCAGAGTCTTAGCCCGAACACCTAAGCAATGCATTGCTTCGCCACTTCCGCCGCATTTTCGGGCTTAATGCTCCAATACTTGGCCGCATCGGATGCGGTGACCAACTTGCGGTAATTGGAAAAGATAATCGCCGTATTTGTATGCCCCAAATTGAGCGCGAGCGCTGCCGCGTCGCGATGGTGGGCAAGGTAAAAACTCGCGTAGCTATGACGCAATGCGTTCTGCGGCCATGCTTTTAGGCACTCCCCCTTCTCCTTGGCTTCGGCAACCTCTGAGGGCGTCCCAAATCCTGCGGCAAAGTGAGTAGCCTCGGCAAGTTTGCGGCCATTCTCAGGCCAAATGGAACCGTTCTCTTTCGCTCTGGACACCAGCCAAGCTTTCAGGTTTTCGCTAACAGGAATGATGCGATTTTTTGCCTTCTTGGTATCCTTGCCCTCGAGCCATATATGCCCGTGCGGGCTCTCCTCGTCGCCGTTGAGGTTGACCGACGCCCACGACAACCGCTTTAACTCGGCATCCCTAACCCCCGCAAAAAGACCAATGGCGAATGCCGGTAAAATGGCAGCGTCAGCGGCGCAAAGAAGCGCGGCAGCTTCGTGCGGATCCAATGCGGAAAACTTCGCCTCCTTCACGCTCGAAGTCTCGACCTTCGCTGCGGGGTTGTCGGTGAGGTAGCCTCCTTTGACCCCGTCATTGAAGAGCACGACCAAAACGCGACGATAAGAGTTGAAAGAGGCGGGTGAAAGATTGAGACCGTGTAACCAATCTTCTACCTCTTCGCAGGCAATCGTCACGACCACTCGCTCGCCAAAGGTTTTTTCGAACCGTCCCCACTTGCTGCGCATGTCGGTTAAATGCTTGTCACTTCTCCCGGCCCGCTCGCGGGAAAAAATGCCCGCCGCAACCAAGGCCGATACGGTGCAAGAACGCTTCTCTTTCCGCATTTGCTCGACGGCTAGCGTTAATGCCTCGCGCACAGACAAGCCGACCTTGGCAAGCTCTGAACGCATCTCAAGGACCGCACTTCGCTCGAGGTCGGAGAGCGTGCCGTTTGTGCCATGCGCGAGCGCCTCGGCCTCGCGGTCCTTAGCCCATGCTTTTGCCTTGGTCTCGGACGTGAAGTATTTCTGCTTCCGCTTTCCACCCTCGACGAACGTTGCACGCCAATTGTATCGGTCATGGCCGGACAGTCGTTTGATGGTAACCCTATGGCCCATCCGCACCCCGACTTCGGGAGGTTTGGTCTCGTTAAGCATGGCTACACCATGCCAGCATGTCAGCCGAAGTGCCACCATCGAGCCCGTTACTCAAGCATTACTCTTGGCTTAGCTTTTAACCAAAGAAGCGCATAACCCGTTGACTATCAAAGCGCGCCCGTAGGGACTCGAACCCCAAACCTTCTGATCCGTAGTCAGACGCTCTATCCAATTGAGCTACGGGCGCTTTGAAATGCTTTGCTTTGCTCGCGGCGCTTCGCCAAGCTTCGCTGTGGAGCAACGCGGCCCGCGCAGGGTCCTGGGGGGACTACCTTCGCGGGAGTGGACTATCTCGCATGGATCGGGAGTCCGGGCAAGCGGTTTTTCGCTCGGCGGAAGGCCAGGCGACGGCACGGGTGGGCGGGCGGTCCTACCGGCGTCATCCTCCCCCCCTTGGGGCGATTGTAGGGGCAGCCTACCCCCCCAGCCCGTAGACGTCAGTGGCGGTCTCACCCAGGATGGCGGCTTGTTCCGCCGGGGTGAGGGTGGCGATGTAGTCCCGCACGGTCTGGACCCACTGGGCGTAGGGGCTGCGCAGCAGGCAGACGGGCCAGTCGGAGCCGAACATCAGGCGGCGGGGGCCGAAGACCTCGAGCACGGTGTCCAGGTAGGGGCGGAGCAGGGCGGCGTCCCACGGGAGGCCGGGGCTCACCTCGGTGACCAGGCCGGAGACCTTGCAGAAAACGTTCTCCCGGCGGCCCAGCTCTTTCATCCGCGCGGCCCAGGCGGTGTCCGGCTGGGGACCGCGAATCTCGGGCTTGGCCACGTGGTCGAGCACGAAGACCTGGCGGGGATGCCGGTCGACGAGTTGAATGCTCTGCGGCAGGTGGCGGTGAAAGATAAGAATGTCATACACAAGCCCGAAGTCGTGCAGGCGGGCCAGGCCGCGATTGAAGTCATCGCGCAGCATGTAGCCGTCGTCCGGCTCGCTCTGCAGGACGTGGCGCACGCCTTTGAAAAGCGGCCGGTCAGCGTAGCGGGCCAGCGCTTCGCCCACGCTGTCCTCCACCAGCGGCACCCAGCCGACGACGCCTTTCACGAACCCGGCAGACTCTCCAGCGTGGCGGAGCAGGAAGTCGTTTTCCTCCAGGCTCTGCCGGGCCTGGACGGATACCACGCCAGAAATGCCTTCGGCTTCGATCAAGGGCCGCAAGTCCGCAGGCCCGAAGTCGCGCTTCAGGACGTCCATCCCCTCCCCGATCCAGCCGTAGTCTGCCACCGAGTAGTTCCAGAAGTGATGATGCGCGTCGATTCTCATGCGTAGGGGGTTCGGGGGGGCGGTCTTGGTGGAGTGTCAGGGTGGGAAATGAGATTGAGGGTAGAAAAGGCTGAATGAGAGAGCCTGGCCAAGCCAAGAAGGTGTTAACGAAGTACGGCGCGGAAGGGAAGTCGTGAAAGCGGGAAGAGAATAAACAAGGACCGCTATTGGGAATGCCGTCGTTTCACCCCCAGCGAATCTGGAGTGCGCGTGGCAAAGCGAAGCGGCAACACCGCTTTGCGCGGACGGCCCTCCAGGCCGTTGTGTATCCGTCGGGCGTTTTCTCCTTTTCCCACCCCCTACAGCCAGCGTTTCTTCCGGAAGATCAGGACCATGCCCAGGGCCACCAGGATAAAGAGCCCCCACGCCGCGGGGTACCCCCAGTGCTCGTCCAGCTCGGGCATGTGGTGGAAGTTCATGCCATACACCCCGGCCAGGAAGGACAGGGGCAGGAAGATGGCGGAAAAACACGTCAGCCACTTCATGATCTCGTTCATGCGCACGCTGACCACCGCCATGTGAAAATCCCGCAGGCTGGAGCTGAGCTCCCGCAGGGACACGATCGTCTCCGCGGCGTCCACGGTGTGGTCGTTCAGGTCGCGGTAAAAAGGGCGCGTGCTCTGGTCGATGAGGTGGGAGTCCGTCCGCAGCAGGGCAAAGGAAATCTCCCGCGTGGGCCGGACGCAGCGGCTCAGTTCGATGACGTCGGACTTCAGTTGCAGGATGCTGTTGGCGCTGACGGAGTCCGGGCTGTCCTGCAGGGCGTGTTCGAAGCGGTTGATCTCCTGCTCCAGCAGGTCCAGCGTGGCCAGGTGGTGGTCCACCACCGCGTCCAGAATGGCCCAGGCCAGGTAGTCCGCCTTAGCCTGCCGGATGCGGCCCCGCCCGTGGTGGATGCGTTCAATCACAGGATCGAAGGTATTCGTGGGCGCTTCCTGGAAGGTGATGACGGTGTCTTCCGTCAGCAGCAGGCAGAAGTGCTGGTTGTCGATCATCTCGTCCCCTTCCCCACGGTTCAGCAGGCGCATGACGATGAAGATGTGATCGTCCAAGTCTTCGAGTTTCGACCGGCTGTCGGTGTGCAGGATGTCTTCCACGGACAGCGTGTTGACGTCAAAGGCCTCGCACAGGGCGGATACCTTCGCCACGTCGTGCAGGCCAGTGACGTGCAGCCAGGTCACCGGCTGGGTGGCCTTGTAGCGCTCGCAGGCGTCCACGTGGCGGGTCACCACATCTTCCACCGTGTCCGCCGTGTATTCGATGGCGCGGATGAGGAACTCCTCCGTCCGCCTCTCTCCATGAAAGATGAGGCTGCCGGGCGGCAGCGCCACCTGCCGTTTGGGCGCTTCTTTCGGCGGCCGCACCAGGCGTTTGAAACTGAATGGAAGGGTAGCCATCTATGTAAGGTAACGGATTCGGTTGGTTTCTGAAAGAAGGCAGTCCCCCAAGAAGGGGGGGGAAGTGCACCGCCAGTTCTGGGAACTGGGCCACACTCAGTTACGCCCGGCGGGATCGTCTTCGGTCGCCGCAATTTCGCCTTCCTCTTCCGCGGCGCGATCCTTTTCGGGTTCCAGACCGGACGCCTCCGCTTTTTCCCGGGTCGACTCTTCACCCGGCATCATCCTGATGGGAAAGGGCTCGGTAATGGATCCCGTGTAGAGCGAAACGTGCGGGAAGGGCAGCTCGATACCCTCGCGCTCGAAGCGTTCCTTCAGTTCCACGTTCAGTTGGTTCTTCACCTCCAGGTAGTTATCCCGGGCGGCCCACACGCAGTAGTTGAAGTCGAGGGAAGACGGACCGTAGCCATTGAAGATGACGAGCGGCTTTGGCTCCATGAGGCAGAGGGGGTGCTGCTTCGCCAGGTCCATCAGGATCTCCCTCACCTTCCGCAGGTCTTCTTTGTAAGCGACGGACACCGGCGTATCCACCCGGCGGATGGGGAAGCGCGTCAGGTTTGTGACTTCGGACTTGATGATCGTCTCGTTGGGGATCCGGACGTACGTGTTGTCAAAGGTGCGCAGCTTGATCGACAGCGTGTCGATGGACAGCACCACTCCGGTGACGGAGCCGACGGTAATGGCGTCCCCAATTCTGAAAGGCGCCTCCGCGATGAGGAATAGCCCGCTGATGATGTTGGACACGCTGGTCTGCGAGGCAAACGCGATGGCCACGCCCAGGATGCCCGCGGCGCCCAGCAAAGGCGCCAGGCTGAACCCAAACTCCTTCATGACCAGGAGGCAGATGACAATGACGCCCCCATAACGAATCAGCTTTCCCGCGATGAGTCCCTGCTGGGGCGAGAACCGCTTCCCCACGAACTTCCGGCACCGGGTGGAAAGAAACAGTACCAGGGGCAAGACCAGGAAGATCAGCAGCGCGGAGCGGACAGCGGCGCCCACGGTCTCTTCCGTCAGCCATTCTGGAAGTTTGATGTCCATTTTCAGAGTGGGGCGGATTCAGCCGGCGGCTGGTCTTCAGTCGCCGATCAAGTCCGTCAGTTTCTGCAGGGACCGGAAGGTCCGGGCGGCAAAGTTTTCCTTGATGATCTGGCGGGCTTTGGTCTTCAGCTTGCCCCCCTTTGCTTCGGGCGGCGCGCCGGGCACGTTTCGCACTTCGCTGGGCGTGTCGCCCCCCTGGTAGTTCACTTGGGTCTCTCCCGCCCAAAAGCGCTCCCCGTTCTCGTAAAGGTCCAGCGTCCTTACCCGTAGACAAATGCGCTGCACCGGCAGGTCTTCGGCGGAGTGATTGGTAATCCGGATGGGCGCCACCGCGCAGGCGGACGTTTCCCTGTCCTCCATGGCGGCCGCGTCCCGGCGGGCCTTGGTGGTGATCCAGTAGCAAAGCTCGCCGTCTTCGAACTCGCCAAACCAGCTCTGGGACAGCACCCGCGTGGGGTATTCCGCAAAGGGCGCGGCCCCCGCCGTGCCGGCCGACACCCCCACCCAAAGCGGCACCGGCACAAAGATGCGGGCCCCGGTGCCCGGTCCCAGGTGAAACGGATTCTCCGGTCCCACCACCACCGGGCGGTCGGGTAAAAATGGCTGAATCGTCAGGGACTCCTGGGGCTCCTTCATGACCCACCGGCTCCAGGAGAGCTCCGGCTCCCTCGCCCGGCTGTCGCCGCCGTAAACGGACGCCACCAGCACTTCGTCCCCTTCCTGGCGAAACCACAGGGTCAGGTCGCCCGCCTGAAACCGGAAAGCTTCCCCCGCCCTTATCTTATGTCCGCCCCAGCGCTGCGTCATGACCTCGTAACCACTGATTGGGCCGCTCCCGGATTCCCCTAAAAGCCTCGATCAATCGTCCTTCGTCTCTTTCGGAGGAATCAAGCCCGCCGCGCGGAGCCGCTCTTCTTCTTCCGCCGGATAGATCCCGCTGACATAGTGGCCTTTTTTAAAGACGGCGTCCCACATCAGCGTGCCGTCCTCCGCGTAGTCTTTGACGGGACCGTCCCAGAGCAAGTCCTCCACAAAGTAGGCCGAAAAGCGCAGCCTCCCGTCCTCAAACCACTTGGTGTGTTTGCCGTAGGCCACGCCGTCTCTCATCATCGCGTCAATCTTTGGGTTCCCGTTCTCAAACCATTCGCGGTGGCGCACTTTTTCTCCGTGCTGATAGTCGTATATGTAGCGCAGCCGCCCATTCTCGTGCCACCGCATCTCTGGGCCGTGCAGCTTACCGTCCTCGTAGTTCGCCAGGTAGCGAGGCTGCCACTCCCGGTTACGGGTCACGACCAGACCGGTGAAGGGATCTTTCTCTCTCAAGCGATAGGTCAGCCCGTCTTCCCGGGTTTCAATATCGCGAACACTGGTGAACCCCTCGGATTTCTTTTCCTCGGATTGAGTCGCGGTATCGTCATTATTTTGACAACCCACCGCAATTATGATAATTATAAAAAATAATGCCGGAAATAGAAATTTTTTCATCCGCCGTTTCTCCTCGTTTTGATCGAACTGTTTCATTTCTCGGTCCTGTTCCTGCCAAAAATCTCCCCACCAGTAACTGATTCCCTCCATCAGGCCACTCAAAAAAGAGAGTGAGTCGCTATTCAATTTCGCTAATCAGCCCTGCAACATTCCCCACCGGAACCCAAACCGTAATGCACTGTTTGCTAGGATGTCTTAATATTTTGCAAATATGAGATTTTTTCTTTGCTTAAGTTAGCATTCTGTAATATCTGAGATTCTGAAAGATACAGTTTTCCTAAACCTTTAAGAACCGGGGCCATGGCCAAGATCCTGATTATCGACGACGAAGCCGGTATCCTGCAGCTGATGACTAAGCTGTGCATCCAGCAGGGCCACGAAACACACCCTTTTCAGTCTGGAAAGGAAGGGATCGAAGCTCTCGACCGCTTGAGCCCCGACCTGATGATTGTCGATCTTCGCATTGGCGACATCAACGGCCTGGAAATTATCCGCTACAGCGAAGACCATCACCCCGACACGGCGGTCATCATGGTCACTGGTCACGGCAGCGTCGAAACCGCCGTGGAAGCCATGAAGCTGGGCGCCTTCGACTACCTGACCAAGCCCTTTGAGCTGGCCGACCTGCAGCGCACGGTAGACTTGGCGCTGGATCACCGCATTTCCGCCAAGAAAGAAGGCGCCATCAAGGTGGACTTCGAGGCGCCGGTCGCCATGTCCCAACTCATTGGGGAAAGCGAAAAGATTCAGGAAATCCTCTCCATCGTCGAGAAGATCGCCGACAACGACAACCCCATCCTCCTGGAAGGCGAGTTCGGTTCCGGGAAGCAGATGGTCGCCCGGAGCATCCACAACAAGAGCCGCCGGCGGGGTCAGCCTTTCAAGGTGCTTCAGTGCAGCGCCTTGCCGGAAGACCTCCTGGAAATGGAACTGTTCGGCCTGCCCGGTGGCCGGGGCGAAAGCATCTTCTCCCGCGCGGCGGGAGGCACTCTCTTGATTGAAGAGATCAACCTGCTGCCCAAACGGCTCCAGTCTCAATTGGAAGCCTACTTGGAAGAGATCGCCGTGCGGCGGATCTCCGGAAATCTGCCCACCCAGATGGACGTGCGTTTCATTGCCTCCTCCATCCAGCCGCTGGAGCGTTGCGTGGAAGAAGGCAAGTTCCGGGAAGACCTCTACTATAAGATTTCCATCATCCCCATCCAGGTGCCCCCCCTGCGCAATCGCCGGGAAGACATCCTGCCTTTGGTGGATCACTTCCTGGGCCGCTACGCGGAGATGTCCAACACCAAGCAACTGGAAGTGGACAAATACGCCCACCAGCTTCTCGAACAGTATTCCTGGCCGGGTAACGTCGGCGAACTGCAGAACGCCATCGAGCGCGCCTGCTCCTTCGCCGAAAAAGGCCGCATCCGTCCCGTGGACCTACCGCCGAAGGTTGCCCAGAAGGTGGAGATTTCCGACGACGAAGAGGAAAAGATCAAGCACCAGCTCCCCATCGGCACCAAGCTGGCGGACTACATCAAGAAGCAGGAAAAGATCTTCATTCGCGAAACGCTCAAGTACAATGGCGGTTCCCGCGAAAAGACCGCCAGCATGCTCGGGGTCTCCATCGCCACCCTCTACCGGAAGATGGGCCTCAAGCTGGAGCGCGACAAAATCATGAGCAGCTGAGATGGCTCCAGCCGCTCCTCCCCCCTTGGAGTAGTAAGCACCAGTTCAGACACATTCAAAAGACGGCGGGCACTCACCCGCCGTCTTTTTTTGTGGGTAAGAAAGCGGAAGGGTCAGGGTCAAGGTCAGCCCAATGGAATAGCCGCGAAAAGGCGCAAGAAGCGCAAAAAGAGGAACCGAAGAACGCAACCAGTCACTCGCATGGTTTGCTGAGAAACCCGATGGGAGTATTCACAAGACGGAGGGAACTCACCCGCCGTCTTTTTTTGTGGGTGAGAAAGCGGAAGGGTCGGGGTCAAGGCCAGTCCACCGAAATAGCCGCGAAAAGGCACAAGAAGCGCAAAAAGAGGCGCCGTGGAACGCGACCGGTCACTCGTCCGACTTTTCGGAGAAGTCCCATGGAGATATAGTATGGGGATTCTTTGAGATCCTCCCATCAGGGATCAGAGCGCAAGATCCCGCTCTCTAAAACACTTACGATCATTCGAGGAATTCCTCTCCCACACCCGGGTCGTCAGACCCGGCTGACCCCCAAGGGCTGAAAGCCCTGTCGCGCAAAGCCCAGGGATTCATTCCTGGGAAAAGTAACGAACAAAAGCGCGGGCTGTAAGTCCGCGCGCGAACGCACGCTACCCTTCAAAGCGTTCGTCTGATCCCCCCCGGCGGTCGCCAATTGCTGGAAAAATTGAGTGCAGACCCATCTGCTCTCCCAGGCCAACCCTCAGTCCAAATCTTTTGCGCCCCTTGCGCCTTTTTGCGGCCATTCACCCTACTCCAACAACCTCAGCCGCCCAAACGACCCCGGCACGTGAAAGTCCGGCCGCGGCGTGCCCGGATGGATCCAGCTGATCCAGTCCTGAAGCACCTCCCCCTCCGCCCCGTGGCGGAACTCCGCCCGATAGAGGCCCGCTATCAGGTAAAGGCCGCTCCCCTCACCTTTACCAGAGCCTCCTTCATCCTGCTGCAGGCACCCCAGTTCCCGCAACAAGCTCAGAGGCAACGCTGCGTGCACCCAGTACCCCTTTTCCCCGAGCCCAGCCTCCACCACCAGCCCGGCGCACCGCCAGTCCCAATTCATTTGACGGTGGAAACGCGCTTCGTAATCCAGGACGTTTCCCCGCGGATCGATCTCCAGGCAGTAGTAGGGCATCAGCTCCGGCCCCGTGCTGAAAAACAGCTCCGCCCGGTCCGAGCCAATGACCCTCTCCTTGGCATCCACGCCCTCCCCCAGCACCACATCCGCGTCCTCGATCTCGTAGCGGAACGCCAGCCACTCTCCGTCCCACAGGGCGCGGAATTCCGTACGGGGGGCCACCGCATCCGCCCAGGGATAGGCAAAGTCCGTCAGCACCTCCGCACCGGAATCCCAGGCGGTCACCGCGGCCAGCTCCCCCCCTTTTTTCACCAGAGGCTCGCCACTCTTTCGCACCAGATATGTCTTGCCGATTTCAGTCGCCGGATCTTCCATCTTACTTTCTATTTTGAGCACTGAAATGGACGTCGTCGAACATAACCGCAACGCCTGGAACGATGAAGCGCTGGAAGACTGCCGCTGGTGCATTCCGTATGGCCCCAACATCATCGCCGAAGCCCGGACCGGGCAATGGGCCGTCTACCTAACCCCGAACCGCCCCGTACCGCGCGACTGGTTCCCGAACGACCTGACGGGAAAAAAGGTGCTCTGCCTGGCCTCCGGCGGCGGACAGCAGGCCCCCCTCCTTGCCGCCGTGGGCGCGGAAGTCACCTCCTTTGACAATGCCGAGCAACAACTGGAACGCGACCGCCAGGTGGCCGAACGCGAAGGCCTGACCCTCGAAACCATCCGGGGCGACATGGCGGACTTGTCCGTCCTCGCCGACGAGACCTTCGATCTCATTATCAACGTCACCTCCAACGTCTTCGCGCCCGATCTCCACCCCATCTGGCGGGAATGCTACCGCGTCCTGAAGCCCGGCGGCAGCCTCATGGTGGGTATGGTGAACCCCTTCTACTTCCTGTTCGATCAAGAGGAAGGCGAAGAAACCGGCGAGTTCGTTGCCAAGTATCCGATTCCCTATTCAGACATCGAGCACATGCCCAAGGACCGCCTGGAGAAAGCCATCGCCGACAACGACGTCCTCGAGTTCAGCCATACCCTGGACGACCAGATCGGCGGCCAACTGGAGGCCGGCTTCCTCATCGCTGGCTTCTTCGAAGACGACTGGGACGAAGAATCCACCCTGCTCAACAAGTTCGGCTGCATGTTCATCAACACCCGCGCCATCAAGCCGGAGTGGTAGGCAACGGAGCTGCCAGGAAGGAAAGGCGACTGCCAAGGCCTGGCCCATCAAAGCGCGCCTCGGGTCTCTGCAACAGTTGCCTGCATGTGTTCGAGCCAACCAAGCGACTCCACCATGCCCCAAGGCGGTCTCGGAGTGCGCGTGGCAGAGGAGTCGCGTTAGCGGCTCCGGCGACACTGCTTTGAGCGCTATCGAACCCTTCATCCCTAAGTGCACCCCGCGGACAGCGGCCTTCGCGCGTTCCTCAATGGATGCCCCTACCATCCGGTTTCGCGCGGGAGACCAAACCAAAGACTCCCTCCGGGCGTGCACCCGGCGTCGTCATGCCCAAAGCCCGCCCCCAAAGCGATGTCGCCGCTCCGTTGGAGCTCTGCCACGCGCACTCCAAGATCGCTTCCTGGCCATGCCAAAGCACTCGTTCCAAAGTCGCGGCCACAACCTCCAAGGAATAGCCAAAGCATTCCTTACGATGCCTCCCACCCTTTCTACGACTCTACAAACGCTCTAAATAACTTAAAGCCGACCGCGCCGCCCAGTAGCCGCACATACCGTGCACGCCCCCTCCAGGCGGCGTGGACGCCGAACAGAGGAATACGTCCTCGGCCGGTGTCGTGTAGGGGTTCAGACGCGCCACCGGCCGGGTATATAGCTGCCACCAGTCCGTCACGCCGCCAATAACATCCCCGCCCACCAGGTTGGGATTGTAGGCTTCCATCTGCTCAGTGTTCCGCGTACTGGCGGCGATCACACAGTCCCGGAATCCCGGAGCGAAACGCTCGATCTGAGCGTCGATAAACTCTTTCATGTCTCTGGTGGAGCCATTGGGCACATGGCAGTAGGCCCAGGCCGTGTGCTTCCCTTCCGGCGCCCGTGTCGGATCGCACACACTCTGCTGCGCCACCAGGACAAAAGGCCGCTCGTGGTGCTGCCCTTTCCACGGGGCGGCCTCCGCCGCCACTACCTGATCCAGGTAACCGCCCACATGCACCGTGCCCGCCTTGCGCGCTTCCTCCGCCGTCCACGGGATGGGGGCGTTCAGCGCATAGTCCACCTTGAACACACCCGGCCCATGCCGGAAATGCCGCAGCCGTTTCTGAAAGTCCTCCGGTAACCGGTCCGCCGCGATGCGCGCCATGGCCCGTGGAGAGGTGTCGAACAGGTAGACCTTCGCCTTCGGGAGATCCTCCAGCCGTTCCACCCAGGGGAAACCGCACACCACTTCTCCCCCCCGTTGCCGCAGTAGCGAAACCAGAGCGTTCGCGATGCTCTGGGAGCCGCCTTTTGCCACCGGCCAGCCCACCGCGTGGCCCGCCATCTGGAGCATCAACCCCACCGCCGCGCTGGGCGAGCGGTCCAGCGGCAGCACCGAATGCGCGGCATTTCCCGCCAGGAGCGCCCGCGCCGGTTCATCATGAAACCAGGCCCGCGCCAGAGACAGGGCCGAAGGCAGCGCCCGCACCCCCATCCCCGCCATGGCAAAGGGGTGCTGCGGCAGGCTCAACGGCGCCAGCAGATCGACAAAGAGTTTCTCCGCGTTCTTCACCAGCGGCGCAAACAGACGCCGGTAGGCCCTCCCGTCTTTCCTCCCCAGGCGCTCCGCCGTGGCCTCCACGGAATGCTCCTGCACCACTGCCCGATCCCCCTCCAGCGGGTGAACCAGCGGATAGGTGGGATGAATCCACTCCAGACCATGACTCTCCAGCGGCAGGATCCGGAAAAAGGGCGAAGCCACACCCATCGGGTGGGCCGCGGAACAGACGTCATGGCGAAAACCCGGCTCCGTCAGTTCCTCAGTGCGGGCGCCGCCACCAGCCGAGCCATGGCCTTCCACCACCAGCACCCGGAAACGTTCGCCCGCCAGGCACACCGCCGCCGCCAGACCATTCGGCCCGGAACCGATGACAATGGCGTCATACTCCGCGAAGCGGGGCTGACTGGAAAGCGATGAATCTGCCATGATGTTTTGGAAAAAATCCTCCTGCCGCGCAGGGTCCGGTTCAATCCAGGATGACGTGCTCGAAGGTGTTCGTCTTACTATCCCACACGCCGAAGCCCGGCGCTCCCAGACGGCCCATCAGTTCGCCAGGATTCGCCCACAGGGTCTCTCCAATGGTGTGGACATACCGCTGGTGATCGTGCCCGCTGAACACCGCGTCATAGGCTCCGCTCTCCGCCAGCCGTTTACCGATCTCCGGGTAGTGATGCAGCGCCACCTTCCGCCCCGCCACGTCCAGTTCCGCCAGCGGCGCGTGAAAGGTCACATGCGTATGCTTTCCCGCTATCTGGCACAGCAGGAAATGATCCCCATCGTTGTTGCCGAATACCGCATCAATCGGTCCCTCCGTATACCCCTCCGCCAGGGCCGCCAGCGAAAAAGGGGCGCAAAAATCCCCCAGGAAAAACAGCCGCTCCGGCCGCAATACCGACACCCGCTCCAAGGCGGACTTCAGGTGGTCCAGCCGGTCGTGCACATCGCTGAGAACCGCAACTTTCATACGCCCAGCTATGCCACAGAAGCCCCTCCGTGGCTACCCAGTATCGGGAAAGTCACGCTCTGGATGGACATTTCACGCCTCGGACCCCGGGGCGGCTACCAAGGCGTCTTGATCTTGAACGCCCTCAAGACACACCAGCGGCGAGCGGCTTCAAAGAGCGCGAAAGCGCCACCCACTGCCAGGGCTCCCGCCAGCCAGGGGCTCTTCATCCCCCACCAGGCCGCGGCGGCGCCCGCCAACAGCAGCACACCCCCTACCGCCCGGAAGATCCGGCCCCGCCGGTCGATGTTGCAACTCCAGAAACTCATCCTCTTTCCATTCGATTCTCGCGGGCCGCCGGACGCCCCACTCTCCAAAATTCATTGGCATCCCGCCGCTATCCATCCCTTAATGGAGTTCACCCACCCCACTCTAAAATGATCACCAGAGAAGAAATGGCCGGCGTGCTGCGCCACATCGCGCAACTGCTTGAGCTGAAAGGCGAAAACCCCTTCAAGATCCGGGCCTACGAGAACGGCGCGGACATCGTGGAGACCTTCAGCGGCGACTTCCCGCAGCGGGCCATGGACAACGACCTGAAAGGGATCAAGGGCATCGGCGACGCCCTCGCGGACAAACTTCACGAACTGGCCACCACGGGAAAGCTGGAATACTACGAGAAACTCCGCGCGGAATTCCCCAACACTATCTTTGACCTTTTCGACATTCCCGGCCTGGGCGGCAAGAAAATCAAGGTGCTGCACAAAGAACTCGGCATCGACTCCGTGCCCGCCCTGAAAGCCGCCTGCCAGGAAAACAAGGTCGCCGGGTTGTCCGGCTTCGGCAAGAAGTCGGAGGAACGCATCCTGGAAGCCATCGCCCACCGGGAGCAATACGCGGAGCGGCATCGCCTGGCGGACGTGGCGCCCTTTGTGGAACTCGTGCTGGACTACCTGAAGTCTCACCCGGACTGCTCCCGGGCCGAAGTCGCCGGCAGCTACCGCCGCTCCCGCGAGACGGTACACGACCTGGATTTCATCGTGGCCAGTCCCAAGCCCGAAGCCGTACTGGACGACTTTGTGGAACAGTCCTTCGTCAAGGAAGTGATTGCCCACGGCCCCACCAAGGCCAGCGTCTACCTGGAAGACGGCCTGCAATGTGACGTGCGCGTGGTTTCCAATGACGAGTATGCCTGCGCCCTGGTTTATTTCACCGGCAGCAAAGAGCACAACGTGGTGCTGCGCGGCCGCGCCAACGACCAGGGCTACACCCTCAACGAATACCGCCTGGCGCCCAAGGACGAGACGGACAAGAAAGGCCGCTCCAAGGCGCCCGCTATCCACACGGAATCCGATCTCTACGAAGCGCTCTGCCTCCACTACGTGCCGCCGGAACTGCGCGAGAACCACGGCGAATTCGAAGCCCTGGAAGACGGCGGCCTGCCCACCCTGATCGAGCTGGAAAACCTGCGCGGCACCTTCCACAACCACACCACCGCCAGCGACGGCAAGAGCACGCTGGAAGCCATGGCCGAAGCTGCCCAGGACTTGGGGCTCCAATACCTCGGCATCGCGGATCACTCAAAAAGCTCTTTCCAGGCCAATGGACTGGACGCCAAGCGCCTCCGCCAGCAGATCGAAGCCATCGGCGAACTCAACGACAGCTTCGGTAAGGATTTCCGCCTCTTCGCCGGCAGCGAGGTCGATATCCTGAAAGACGGGTCCCTGGACTTCGACGACGACCTGCTCGGGGAGTTGGACTACGCCGTGGCTTCGGTGCACAACGTCTTCAACCTGACCGAGGCGGAGATGACCAAGCGCATCATCAAAGCCATCGAACACCCGGGCGTCACCATGCTGGGCCACCTGACCGGCCGCCTCCTGCTGCGCCGAGAACCGTATGCCGTCAATATCCCCGCCATCATCGACGCGGCGGCGGACACCGGCACCATCATCGAACTCAACGCCAACCCCTGGCGGCTGGACATGGACTGGCGCTGGTGGCAGCTCGCCAAAGAGAAAGGCGTCAAGTGCGCCATCAACCCCGACGCCCACCAGACCGGCGACCTGCAGTACCTCTACTTCGGCGTCCAGCTCGCCCGCAAAGGCTGGCTGACGCGGGACGACGTCATCAACTGCCTGCCCCTCGGCAAGATCGAAAAAGTGCTCGCCGCCAAACGGAAAGGTTAGGCATGCTGGGGTTGAGTTTGGGTACCTCTAAAGGGCCCCTTTCTCCTGGCAAATATTCTAACACCAGCACCAAAACCTGTTCCCACTCACGCCATGCAACTTGGAAAACCTGAAATCAGCCTCAATGTCTCCAGTTTAAAAGACTCCCTGGCATTCTACGCCACCCTCGGGTTCAAGCAGGTAGAGGGCGATCCCCGGCAGGGCTGGGCCGTGCTGAAACAGACCGGCATCCGCCTCGGCCTCTACGAAGGACACGGCGTGGAAAACTCGATCTCCTTCTTCGGCGGCGACGTCGAGAGCATCGCCGGCAAACTCCACGAAGGCGGCTATTCCCTGGAGTCCGGTCCCGTTCAGGAGCAGGACGGCACCAAAGGCGCCAAGGTGCTCGACCCCGACGGTAACCTTCTTTATTTCAACGCTTGAACGCCATTGGGTCCGCAGCCGGGCCCTCCCTTTGTGAAAGACAAAATGTCTGAAATTACACGAATCCGCGTTCGACAATTGCCCCGCCATCGGCTACGCCGGAACTGCCGTTCATGATCTGGGAAACCTACCTCGCCTCCGACCCCGGGAGCGCCGCGTTTGGCTGGCGCGAGATCCTCCTCGTGGCCCTGGGCTACCTGGTGGGCTCCATTCCCTTCGGCTTCCTGGCCGGAAAGTCGCGCGGAGTGGACATCCGCCAGCACGGCAGCGGAAACATCGGCGCCACCAACGTCCTCCGCACCCTGGGCAAGCCGCTGGGGATCACGGTCTTCATCCTGGACGTCCTGAAAGGCGCCCTGCCCGTGGCCCTGGCCCTCTGGCTCACCCCCAGTTCGCTGACCCATGTGGCCGTGGCCCTGGCCACCATCCTGGGACACAACTACACCTGCTGGCTGGGCTTCAAAGGCGGCAAGGGCATCGCCACCTCCGCCGGGGTACTCATGCTGCTCTTCCCCATCCCTCTCCTGCTCGCCATCGCCACTTGGCTCGTCCTGTTCTTTCCTTTCCGCTATGTGTCCGTCGGCTCCATCGGCGCGGCGCTCTGTATTCCCATTTCCGAGTGTCTTCTCTCCTGGCGTTCCGGGGAATGGCGCTGGCCCCTGGTCATCTTCTCCATCGTCATCAGCATCCTGGCCATCTGGCGCCACCGCTCTAACATTCGCAAACTGATCGACGGCACCGAGAACCGGTTCGAGCCGAAGAAGAAGAGAAAAGACCAAACCCCTCCCGATTCCCAAACCGGGCCTGAGTCCTGAGCGCCACCCCTCCCTGCTCTTCCGACCTAAGTTTCCTCCCTCGCGGAACCGTCCCAGGCCCGGAAGAACAAAGGTCTGAACCGCACCCCTTTTGAAGATGGAAAACGAATCCAAAAAGATCACCAAGGCAGCCATTCTCGGCTGCGGTAGTTGGGGCACCGCGTTGGCACTCGTCCTCGCCGACCGCGGCGTCGCCGTCACCATGTACGGCAACAGCAAAGACATCGCGCAAGAGATCAACGAAACGCGCACTAACGAAAACTACCTGCCCGGCGCCATGCTGCCCAAGGGCATCCGCGCCACGACCCACCTTTCCGAAGTCGAAGACGCCCCGCTCATCCTCATCGTGCTGCCTTCCAAAGCCGTGCGCGGCGTCCTGGAAAAACTCGCCAAGCACGGCGTCCGCAAAGGCGCCATCTTTCTTTCCGCCACCAAGGGCATCGAAAACGACTCCGGCAAACGCATGTCGGAACTGGTGGAAGAAATCTTCCCCGGCCACCCCGTGGCGGTCCTTTCGGGTCCCACCCACGCGGAGGAAGTCGCCGCCCGCCTGCCCACCGCCGCCGTCATCGCCAGCCAGGACGAAGCCCTGGCCGAACGGCTCCAGGATGTTTTCACCCTCAACTGGTTTCGCACCTATACCGTGCCGGACATCATCGGCGTGGAACTTGGTGGCACGGTAAAGAACGTCTTCGCCGTCGCGGCCGGCACTTCCGACGGCCTGGGCCTGGGAGACAACGCCAAGTCCGCCATGGTCACCCGAGGCCTGGCGGAAATGGTAAGACTCGGCGTCCGCATGGGCGGAAACCCCGAAACCTTCCAGGGCCTCAGCGGCGTGGGCGACCTCATGGTCACCTGCTACAGCAACCACAGCCGCAACAGCCGCCTCGGCCGCCTCCTCGGCGAAGGCATGCCCCTGGAAGAAGCCGTGGAGTCCCTAAAAATGGTCGCCGAAGGCGTCCCCAACACCGAAAGCGTCTACCACCTGGCCCGCAAACTGAACGTCCGCACCCCCCTCATCGACCAGGCCTACGCCGTCCTCTACCAAGGTAAGCCCCCCCGCCAGGCCCTCTACGAACTCCTCTCCCGCGATCCGCGGCCGGAGTATGATGAGGAGACTGCGTAGAGGGTTAGCAAGGAGAACAATCGGTTCCAGAAACCAGCGGGATTGCACGGTTGTCGTCACCGGATTAGGCAGTGTGGACAAATTGGAGAACGGACCGGAAATGAAGAAAAGAAAAGAGAACTCAGCGCCGCGAAGCGGCGAATACCCGGAGACGCGGCCCATTTTTTGCCTGGCTTCGTTCCCGCTC
>JAUICH010000043.1 GCA_030427505.1 Verrucomicrobiia bacterium | reverse complement strand
ATTGGTTCCAGGCAACGAACACGATAGCAAAAGCGCGCGCCAAACCCTTGGCGATCTCGATGGAGCCACCGTGCTGGCCGACAAGGCTTATGACAGCAACGCGCTTCGCCAGCAGATCGAAGCTGACGGCGGCAAAGCAAATATCCCGCCAATGAAAAACCGCAAGCATCCCATCGAATATGACAAGCAATTGGGTAAACAGCGTTCGGCGGTGGAGAATTTCTTTTGCCGGATCAAATCCTACCGGCGCGTGGCCACTCGCTACGACAAACTCGCTGAAACCTACATGGGCTTCGTAACCCTCTCTGCCATCGTCGATTGGATCAAATCTGAATTTGTCCACTCTGCCTAGGGTGTGTGGACAAATTGGCGGACTGCCCGGCGCGAGGCCATTTTTCGGCTGGCAAGGCGCGCCGAACGCCGTTGGGTGAACCCAATAGAGTGAGGCGGAACGCAGCCAGGCGTAAAATGGGCCGCGTTCTTGGAAAATTCGCCGCTTGCGGCGCTGATTCTGTCTTCCTTTTTCATCTATTCCGGGCGGTTCGGGAATTTGTCCATACACCCTAACCGTGGAGAGACTTCAGAAACTGTTCCGTGCGAATCAGGTCGGTCTCGTCGTGGACATCGTGGCCCCCGGGATTTTCCTCCAGCAGGATCCGTTTTCCCAGATAGGGAAACGGCGGGTCGCCGTGGGGGGGGAAGCAGGCGCTGACCCGCATGGCGCGCGCCGCGCCGTCCAGGATGACGCAGGGCTCCAGGCTCTGGCGGTTGCTGGACGTGTCCGGCGGAATCTCCAGCCACGGTTCCAGTTGACCGTCAGGCGTGAGCCGCCGCGTCCGGAAAGGATGCACCTGTTTGTCGATGGTGCCGCTGACGCAGGCGTCCGCGCCGGGGTCCGCCTCCAGGCGCTCAATGCACGTGTCGATCAGGCCGGGCCGGTGCGTGGCGCAGTTGGCGTGCATGGTGACGAGGTATTCCACCGGCTCGCCGATGACCTCCAGGGCGTGCAGAATACCGTCGAGCATCTGGGCGGTGGCGTGCGACAGTTCGGGTGGACGCTCGATGACTTCCACGCCATTCCGGTGGGCCACGGCCTGGATGTCCGGGCAATCGGTGGTGACATAGACGCGGTCGATCTTCACCGCTTCCAGAGCCGCCCGCATCGGCCATTCCACCAGCGGCCGGCCATGGATAGGGATCACGTTTTTCTTCGGAATGGACTGGCTTCCAGCCCGTCCCATGATCAAAGCAGCATTCATGTTAAATATTCCATTGGACTTAACCGCTGATTAATAGGCCACGGATCACACAGAGAACACAGATATTTAGAAACATACGTCTCGGGCGCGGATTTGCGCCGTGCCGTTGACCTGACACATCACCTCGCCGGCGTCTCAGGAGACACAGCTTCTCTATAGTTCGGTGAATCTTCTCCCCGCAATACCGGCCTGGACCCGCTCTGGGGCAGTCAGCCAGAAGCGCTGCGGGCGCCGCGCCCCAAAGACTCCAAGAAACCTCCAAACATCCACTACACCCCAGAACACCCGAATCACCCACAACCTCTGTGCACTCAGTGTCCTCTGTGGTTCATTCCCTTCGCACCCCAGCTACCGAACCACCCCGGCCCGCCGATCCACCAACGGAGCCAGATCCAAACCATCTGAGCCATCTGCGTCATTTGACTTTGGCCCATGGCCTCCGTCTATCTCCGCTTCGCTCCGATTGTGGTCCATCCTATCTCCCAAAGCCCTCCCGATCACGCCGGTTGAACCCCCGTCAGCAATCTGATACCCAAAGAGGGTGCACCTACGTCTCTTTCCTTGCCTCCTTCCGTGGTTTGCCTTCGTCTTCGCCCTGGCATTCAGCGGAATGTTCCTACAGGCTGCCCCAGTTGACCATCCCAATATCGTCGTCATCCTGGTAGACGACATGGGCTATGGGGACATCGGGCCTTTCGGGAACGAGGTGAACCGCACCCCGCGCCTCGACCAAATGGCGGCGGAGGGGCTGACCCTGACCAGCTTCTACGCCGCGCCCTGCTGCTCCCCCGCGCGGGCGGGGCTGATGACTGGCAGCTACGCCCAGCGGGTGGGCTTGAACGACGGCACCTCCGTCTGGGTGCTGTTGCCGAAAGACCCCATCGGGCTGAACCCGGACGAAGTGACCCTGCCCGAGGTGCTGAAGGGCCAGGGCTACGCCACCGGCATCGTGGGTAAATGGCACCTGGGGGATCAGCGCGTGTTCCTGCCCCCGCGGCACGGGTTCGACGAATACTACGGGCTGCCGTATTCCAACGACATGCAGCCCCTGTTCGATGAGTTTGACGATCCGAAAAGCCTGGAGCGGCGGAAGCAGTTCAACCACGCGCCGCTGCCCCTGCTGCGGAACGAGACCGTGCTGGGGCCCGTGGAAGACCAGACCACCCTGACCGCGGACTACACGCGGGAAGCTATCGACTTCATCCGGCGGCACCGAGAGCAGCCCTTTTTCCTCTACCTGGCGCACAGCATGGTCCATGTCCCTCTGCACCCCGGCGCGCGCTTCGCGGGCCGCTCGAAGAACGGCGCCTACGGCGACGCCGTGGAAGAGATCGACTGGAGCACCGGCGCCATCCTGGACGAACTGGCCGGCTTGGGCCTCGACGAAAAAACGCTGGTCCTTTTCACCTCCGACAACGGCGGCGCCGCGAAGTATGGCGCTAACAACGCTCCTTTGAAGGGCAGCAAAGGCAGCGTCTGGGAAGGCGGCGTCCGCGTGCCCTGCCTCGTCCGCTGGCCCGGCCAGGTCCCGCCTGGAACGAGTAGCGACGCCATTAGCGGCCTCGTGGATCTCCTCCCCACCTTCGCCCACCTCGCCGGCACCGAACCCCCCACCGAAACCGAAAGCGGCAAGCGTCTCGTCCTCGACGGGATCGACCTGAGCCCCGTCCTGAAAAGCGGCGCCGAATGGAAAGACCTGGCGGCGGCCACCGCCAAAGATACCCCGGGAACCGGCGATGAGCAGTACCCGCCCACCTCATCCGCGCCACCCAGGCCCCGGGACGCCTATTTCCACTACAGCCGCGACCTCCTGGCCGCCGTGCGCCAGGGAAAATGGAAGCTCCACCTGGGCAACGGAAAACTCTACAACCTGGCCGAAGACATCGGAGAAGAAACCGACCTCGCCGCCGCCCACCCCGAAATGGTGGCAACACTCACCGCCCTGGCCGAAACCGAACGGGCCAGTACTGGCGACAAAACCACCGTGCCTCCCGCGGCCCCGGATAAAGAAGAAGCAGACCCCCCAGGTTCCTCCCTGTCCTCACCGAAAGGAGAAGTCCGCGAACCGGGCCGCGTGGAGTCGCCGGTGCGGTTGATTGAGCATGATGGGACGATTGTGGGGTGGGAAGATCGATAGTGCTGTTGACGACCGGACAATGGATAGATTCTTGGAATCCAAAAAGACCGGTTGCCGCCCTGTCGCCAGCAGCTCTTTGTTCAGACCAAGCGCTCATCATTTTAGGGCGGTCAGTGCGCTAGGCAGTGGGGACAAATTGGAGAACGGACTGGAAATGAAGAAAGGGAAAGAGAACTCAGCGCCGCGAAGCGGCGATTACCTGAAGACGCGGCCCATTTTTCTCCTGGCTTCGTTCCCGCTCACTCTATTGGGGGTAGGCCCAATGCCGTTCGCGGCGCCTTGCCAGACAAAAAATGGCCTCGCGCCGGTCCGCCCCCAATTTGTCCATACACCTTAGAACACCTCTCGATGGGACTATTCGCAAAAGACACGAAGGAACAGGCGTTTTGGAAATGGTTCGTGAAGAATCAGGAGGAAATCCATGACTTCGAGAAGGATCGAGAAGCAGTCTTCGGTCGATTGTCGAAGGCGATGAATCAGGTTCACGAAGATCTGACGTTCGAATTCAGTCCCGTTCGTGAAGATGGTAAACGTGAGTTCATCATCAGCGCGGGAGGAATTCGCGATGCTTTCCTCTTTGTCGAATCTCTTGCGCTCAGCGCACCTGAGTTGAAGCAGTGGGAGATCGTCAAATTTCGCCAGCGACGGTTCCCTCTGAGTAATCTCAAATTTGGAGGCAAAGAGGTAAAGGCAGACGATGATCACTACGCGATATACAAGGATGATGATCCGGCGAAGGTCGGAATCATGGTCTTTCTTGACGGCTACTCCGAGGACGAGTTGTCCACTTGGAGTCAGATCGGGTACCTGTTCTTGGATGAAGCTATTGGTGAGTTCGACGTCGAGACTCACGTCGGAGAGGTCGTGTTCCTCGGATGGGACTCGGAATACTTTGAGCATGCCAGCCCCATTGCGGAACTGCCGGCGCACTTCGATAAGTGCATGAGCCGAAACACCGAAGGGCGCGAACGAGACAATGGTGGACAGCAGGCCACCAGTTCCGAGTCAAAATGACTTCACTAACTAGAAACCTTAGTCCGCGTCCGAAAACGCGCCGCCGGTAGCCGGGACCTTGCTCGTCTTGCGGTTGAAGCCATAGAGCAGAAGGAAACAAGGGTCGAAGCATTCGGTCGACACCGGATTAACTCTGATGGCGTGGCAATAGAATACCAACTTAGGGCTGGTGCAAAGCCTCCAAGCTGCTGGCTCGAAGTCGGAATCGGAAGGCGAAAGTGAAAGACGGGAGATCGCCCGATGAGTCCGAGAGCGTTGCGCGCCAGGCGGGTTCGGGGTATGGCTGTTTGCCGAACCCCCATGAAATCCCTCCTGCACCGTGCCTTCCTGGCAGCACTCGCGCCGTTCGTTTACCTCGGCTCCCTTCCAGCCGCCGCCGCGGAACCAGAAACTCCCAAGCCGAACATTCTCTTCATCTTCGCGGACGATTGGGGGTGGGGGGATCTCAGCTGCCACGGCCATCCTTACATCAAGACGCCGAATATCGACCGGCTGGCGGCGGAGGGGACCGAGTTCCTCCGCTTCACCGTGGCCAGTGGAGTCTGTTCGCCCAGCCGGACGGCGGTCATCACGGGGCATTTTCCGGCCCGGTATAACATCGATGGCCATTTTGCCTGGGTACCCCAGAATCAGAAGCGGAACATGCCCGACTGGCTGGACCCCGCCGGGCCGACGCTGCCCCGCTTTCTCCAGGGTGGCGGCTACGCCACGGCGCACTATGGGAAGTGGCATCTCTCGAATAACATGATCCCCGACTCGCCCCTGCCCAGCGAGTATGGCTACGACGACTACGGAGCGTTTAACTGCGCGGGAGAGCAGATGCCCGTTCATGAAGACGCGCGGCACGCCATCGCGTTCATCGAAGAATGCCACGCTGAGGCGAAACCCTTCTTCATCAATCTGTGGCTTCACGAACCGCACACGCCTTTCCACACGGTGCCCAAGTATGAATGGCGTTTTCGCGCCATGGAGAGCGAGGCGGATCGCATCTATGCTTCGGTATTGTCACACGCGGATGACCGGGTGGGAACTGTGTTGGACACACTGGACCGTCTGGGCATTGCGGAAAACTCCCTCGTCATTTTCAGTTCGGATAACGGTCCCGCCCGGGCGCCTCAACCCACGGAACTCACCTTGCAGTACGACACAGCAACGGGAGCCGGGTGGGGGATCGGCGCCTCCAAAGGCACCACCGGTGGCCGGAAAGGCTACAAGGCCGCGCTTTTTGAAGGCGGCATCTGCGTGCCCTTCATCGCCCGTTGGCCCGGGAAAATCGCCGCCGGAAAGGTGGACGATGAGTCCCTCATCTCCGCCGTGGACCTCTTGCCGACCTTCTGTGAAGTGGCCGGAGTCGATCTTCCCCCGGACTACCAGCCGGACGGCGTCAGCCAGGTGGCTGCTTTGAAAGGCAAGGCGGTACCGAACCGGGAAAAGCCGCTGTTCTGGAAAATCGACGCCAAGTGGCCCGCCGCAAAGGCCAAACCGTTTCACTGGGCCTCCTACGCGGTGGTGGCGGAACATTGGAAATTGCTCGGCAACGAAGACTCCACCTACGTGGAGCTCTACGACATCGCCGCCGATCCCATGGAGGCGCGGGACCTGAAGGGCCAGCACCCCGAGGAGGCAAATCGACTTGTCGAGCTACTGGACCAGTGGAAAACTACGCTTCCTTCCGAACCGGAGGGTAGCGTCTTCTCCCAGGAACGTTTTCGTTAAGCCCCCACGACTGATCCCTTTTTAAACCATATCCATGAAAAGACTCAAATCCCCCCAAAGTCCCTGGCGCGTGGCCGCGGCCCTGTCTCTAGCCCTGTTCTTCTCCTTCGCTTTCACGGCAGAATCGGATCCCGCCCCGGAGAAACTGACGGTAAAGAAAGGCGATCACATCATGCTGCTCGGCGCGGGCATGGGGAGCCGGATGGATCATTTCGGGTACTTCGAAACCGAGCTGCTGCTTCGATTCCCCGATAGTGACATCATCGTCCGGAACTTGTGTGATGAAGGGGACACCCCTGGTTTCCGCCCGCATCCGGGACGCTCCTATGAGGACCAGTTCGCCTTTCCGGGAGCCAAGGAACTGGTGAAGAAAGAATATCAGACGGATTCCAAGCCCCAGGGGCACTTCGAGACGCCCGACCAATGGTTGACCCGGCTGAAGGCGGACATCATCATCGCCTTCTTCGGGTTCAATTCCTCCTTCGACGGACCGGGCGAACTGGAGCGCTACAAAAAGGAACTGGACGCTTTCCTCAAGTACACCCTGTCCCAGAAGTACAACGGTAAGTCCGCTCCGCGCTTGGCCTTGGTCTCCCCGACCTCCATTCAGGATCTGTCCGCGAAATATGACGTTCCCAACGGACAGGAAGCCAACGAAAACCTGGCTCTCTATACGGAAGCCTCTCGTAACGTGGCCGCGAACAATGGCGTCCTGTTTGTGGATGCGTTCAATCCTTCCAAGGAATGGTATGCCAGTGGCGAGGAATACACCGTGGACGGCGCTCTGCTGAATGAGCTGGGTTACAAGACCTTGGCTCCCATGCTGGTGACTGCTCTGTTTGGTGAAGGTTACACTGACGAGGCTCACCGGACGGAGGTCCATGCGGCCGTCAAAGACAAGATCTGGGCCTGGCTGAACGACTACAAGATTCCCAACGGCGTGCACGTCTATGGCCGCCGCTACAATCCCTTTGGTCCGGACAACTATCCTCACGAGCTGAAGAAGACCCGTGAGATGACCGAGATCCGGGACAAAGCCATCTGGGCCGCCTTGAAAGGGGAGGACTTCGACGTCGCGGCGGCGGATGCCAAGACCTACAAGCTGCCCCCGGTGGAAACCAACTATGCTCCCAGTGCCAAAAACGGCACCGTGGACTATCGCCCCGGTGAATTTGTCGAAACCGAGATCGACATGGCCGAAGGCTACAAGGTCGAACTCTTCGCCGGAGAAGACAAGTTCCCGGACTTGGCCAACCCCGTGCAGATGGCCTTCGACAACAAAGGCCGCCTCTGGGTCTCCACCATGGCCAGCTACCCGCACTACCGCATCGGCGACCCCAAGCCGCAGGACAAGCTGCTCATCCTCGAAGATACCGACAATGACGGCAAGGCGGACAAGCAGACCGTCTTCGCTGGCGATCTTCACATTCCGATCGGCTTCGAAATCGAGCACGATGGCGTTTACGTCTCGCAAAGCGGCAGCCTGATCCGGCTTCGCGACCTGGACGGGGACGATCACTATGACACCCGCGAGGTCATGTTGAGCGGGTTCGACGATCACGATACGCACCACGCGATCTCCGCGTTTTGCGCCGACCCTTCGGGAGCCATGATGATGGGAGAAGGCGTTTTCCTTCATACTGACGTGGAAACCGTCTACGGCCCCGTGCGTGGCACCAATGGTGGCTTCTACCGCTACAGCCCTCAGCGCCGGCACCTCATCCGCTACGCGCAGTTTCAGATCCCCAACCCCTGGGGCATCGCCTTTGACGACTATGGGCAGGACTTCTTCCTCCACACCTCCGGCACCCGCCTCTCCTGGATGATGCCCGGCTCCGTCAAACCGGTTTACGGCGTGAATCTGGAAGCTCCCGACCTCATCACCTCCAACTCCGTTCGCCCGACTTCAGGGCTGGAGTTCGTGTCCAGCAGCCATTTCCCCGATGAGGTGCAGGGAGACGTCCTGATCAACAACAACATCGGCTTCCTGGGAATCAAGCAACACCAGATGATGGAAGACGGGACGGGTTTCACCACCGAATACCGGCAGGACCTTCTCGTCTCCAAAGATCTCAACTTCCGCCCGGTCGACCTGGAGTTTGCCCCGGACGGTTCGCTTTACGTGGTGGACTGGCACAATGCGCTCATCGGGCACATGCAGCACAGCGCCCGCGACCCCATGCGCGACCACGAACACGGCCGCGTCTACCGCGTCACCTACCCGTCCCGGCCCCTGGTGAAGCCTGCAAAGATCGACGGCGCCAGCATCGCCGAACTGCTGGAATACCTGAAGCTGCCGGAATACCGCACCCGTTACCGGACCCGGCGCGAACTTCGGGGCCGCGATGCGGACGAGGTGATGGCGGCCCTCAAGCCATGGGCCGCTTCCGTGGACGACGAGCGATTGAAGCTCGAAGCACTTTGGGTCAGCTGGGGGATCGACAAGGTGGACCAAGAACTGTTGGTGTCCCTGTTGAAGGCCAAAGACCACCGCGTCCGTGCCGCTGCCGTGCGTGTGCTGCGTTTCAACGCGGACCGGATTCCGAACTACCAGAGCCTGCTTCTCGCCGCGGCCGGAGACGAACACGGCCGGGTCCGGCTGGAAGCCATCACCGCCGCGTCATACTCTGACAGCGAAGACGGACTGGCCGTCCTGGCGGTGGCGGAGGCTAAAGGAATCGACGAAGTCTCCAAGCAATCCTTCGAAGCCTCCAAGGCGGTATTGGAAGGAAAGATCATGGACAGCGGCGAGTCCCGGCTCCGCATTCAGCCACCGAAACACCTCACCGGCGCGGACGCGAAAAGCTACATCGCCGGAGCGGAAATCTACGCCCGGGAAGCCCACTGCGGCACCTGTCACCAGGCGAACGGGAAGGGGCTTCCCGCCGCTGGCTTCCCGCCGCTGGCCGGTTCCGAATGGGCCCAGGGCGATCCCGTGCGCCTCATCAAGCTTTCCATGAAAGGCCTCTTCGGCCCCATCGAAGTGGAGGGCACTCAGTTCCCCGGTGTCGTTCCCATGACTCCATTCGAGCACATCCTGAACGACGAGGAACTGGCCGCCACTCTGACCTATGTGCGCAACTCCTTTGGCAACAAAGCCAGTCCCATCACTCCGGATCAGGTCAAAACCGTCCGTGAAGCGGTGAAAGACAAGAAAGACATGTACGTCCCGGCGGACCTGCTGAAGGAACATCCTTTCGAGAAATAGAGGGTCATAGCCGGCGGGGTCCGCGGGACCGGTGGAAAAGTTCGCGCACGGCGGTTTCGGCCAGCCGCCGTGTTCCTCCACAAGGGAGTGGTCTGGGCAGTGCCGGGCGCTTGACACCAGAATGCCAGGGGTTCCATAATGCCTTCTTGGCTAAGATTTTCTGAATCGGCACTATTCAAATTGTGCCAAATTGCTAGAATGGGTCTTTGGGAAGAATGAGGCTGGGAGAGATGGGAGTCGCGGTTTTTTTGGATTCGGAGAGGCACCAGTCCAAAAGCCAGAGTGCGCCAACCGTCCGTCCCGTCTTTTTCTTCCACGGCGTTTCGGTGAATTTTGCGTTCCGCTTTCCGGGGCGCGGCGTTCATTGCGTGAAATGCCGGCCAATAAAGAATATATAAGGGATGGGTCGTAACCAGAGCGTGGGCGAGTGCACGGACTAAATCTCGCGAACGTTTTGGGACCACTGTCGAGTTGCGATTTTCGAGAGAAATTATAAAAATCGTGATCTTGCACCGCGAGAGAACACGGGAGAATCGTGGTCCAGGCTGGTTCTGGGCGGTTTTGTCGTGCCTTCTGATGGCTGGTTGCATGGTGGGCTGCAAACCAGGCATCCCGGGTACCTCCACCCACCCTGAGCAAGATGAAGGCCCCGCCACCGGGGTTGCCGGGCAGCTGATGATTCCGCTGCCTCTGGAAAGGTCTCTGGTGTTTCAGGGGAACGAAGTATTTACTGGCGAGCGCCTGCGGTCCCTGTTCGAGGACCATACAGGAACGGGCACGCCACCCGGTATCGGGCACGACGATATGGTCACCGTCATCCTGAACTACTACGAGGACCGTGGATACCTGGCGGCCCGGGTAGAGAAGATCCTGGTGGAAGAAAACCCAGAGAAAGAGGGGCAGTCGTACGTCTTCCATCTGGTTGAAGGTCAGCGCTATTGGGTCGGGAATGTCACGCTTGCCGGAAACCATTCGGTGTCAGAGGAGGAGATCGCCGGCCT
Organism: Verrucomicrobiia bacterium; assembly: GCA_030427505.1. Taxonomy (GTDB): domain Bacteria; phylum Verrucomicrobiota; class Verrucomicrobiia; order Verrucomicrobiales; family DEV007; genus JAUICH01. The sequence goes on along the minus strand of JAUICH010000043.1, from coordinate 15,966 downwards.
GTTGAAAACGCGGGATGGCAGCCTGTATTCCGGAATCGGCCTGAAAGATGATCTTCAGGCGCTGGAGAACCTCTATTGGAACCACGGATTCAAAGAAGCCAAGATCACCCCCGTGCTGACCCCGGTCGGACCGGCAAAGGTGGATGTTGAACTGCTCTTCGAAGAAGGCCGGAACCTCGAAGAGGGAGACTTTTCCTCCATGGACGTGGAGACTCTGCGGGAAGTCACCCGGCGCAGCCCGGGTAACGGGAGCGCGTGGAGAGAACTGGGCGTGGCCCTCAGAAAAGAGGGCAAAGAGAGCGAAGCCGTTAGGGCCCTGCGCCAGGCCTGCTCCATCGAACCAGAGAACGCGGAGAGCCTGGGCGCGCTGGGGGCCGCTTTGGCGGCTTCCGGGGAGACCAAGGAAGCCGTGTCGGTTCTCGAAAAATCCATCTCGATCAGTCCCGGAACGGGCATGGAGTGGACGCTGCTCGGCGGACTCTACTATCGCCTCGGGCGGACCGAGGATGCCATCGTCGCGACGCGCATGGCGACATCGTTGCGGCCCCAGGATGCGGATGCCTACAGCGTTCTCGGCGCCTCCTTGATCTTAAAGGGGAAGCTGGAAGAAGCCCGGGCCGCTTCTTTGAGAGCCGTGGAGCTGGACTCCGGGAATGCCACCGCGTGGAACAGCTTGGGGGTGTATCATTTCAGGAGAAAAGAATGGGAACCCGCCATCCGTTGCTGGCAAAAGGCCACGGATGTCGATCCCGCGTTTTCTGAAGCCTGGAGCAATCTGGGAGCCTCCATGGCGGAAGTGGGCCGCTTGGAAGAGTCTATCGAGGCATTGCGCCGGTCCCTGGAGCTGAACCCCAGCAATGCGATTGCCTGGGAGAAACTGGGGTCCGCGCTATTGAGATCCAATCAGTCTTCCCAGGCCGAAGGCGCGTTGCGCCACGCGGTTGAGTTAGACCCGGAAGCCAGTTTTGCGTGGAGCAACCTGGGATGGTCCCTGTTTCTACAGAACCGGCCCGAAAGCGCCGTCGAGGCCTTGGAGAAAGCCGTGGAACTGAAGCCGGACTTTCACCTCGCCATGAACAACTTGGCGAAAGTCTGCTTCGAGATGGGGGACGTCGAACGCGGGGGCGCCTGGGCGGTGCGTTCCGCCTTCACCACGGCCACTCCAGAGCAGGCCATGGACGAAGATTTCATCGCCAGAAGCGTGGTGCGAAAGCTCAAGAGCCTGAAGATCGAGATCCCATGCGATCCGCCTTCGGAAAGGCTGGTCCGCGAATATCTCGAACAGAACAGGAAAACCTACGCGGGCCAGATGGCGCATGTGCGGATGATTTCCAGTCCCAAAGCCTCCACCAGCCGGGAAGAAGTGGAAAAGATGTACCAAACGCTGAAAGCCGGCGGAGATTTCGCGCTCGCGGCACGGGTTCACTCAGATGGTCCCATGGCGTCGCGCGGGGGAGACCGCGGCTGGGTGAAACGTAACGAATTGCGCGCGGACCTTTCCGAAGCCGCTTTCTCTCTGAAGGCGGGAGAGCTAAGCCAGATCATCGAGGATGAAACCCACTACCGCATTATTCAGGTGGTCGAGCCCGCTCAGGACGACAAACTTCCGCCTCTGGACGTGGTGAAGGACGAGATCGCCAAAAAGCTTCTCGAAGAGACCAGGGCGGAGATGATCCAGGGCTGGGTCCGAAAGGCCGGCAAGGAAGTGGCCGTGGGAAATGAGACCAACAGCCCGGCCCATCCATAGGAGTCTGTCAATTTTGAAGTGAGAGATGCTTGGTCCGAAAAGAAAGTTGTTGTCCGACCGGCGCGGTGAATAGTGAAATCCAGAAGATAGTCCAGAAACACCGGACGCCATGCCTTGTTGGTTCCGCTTCAGACTCCGGCCCCTGTCCGATAGGAGGCTCTAAGAAAGGGGGCTTGCCGGACGTAGGTAGCGGGTTCGAGTGGCCCATCCATGGGGAGAAGCACTTGAGCTTCCTCGCCCAAATAGAAGCCCGGCATTTTCTGGAACAGGACGCTCCCGGCACACTGCAATTCTTCTGGAGCGAACGAAACTGGGGCGGAAGCCTCAAGGATGACGGAGCATTTCGTGTTCTGCTTGCCGAGCCGCCTTTCACACGCCTGGAGGTCGCGCCAGAAGCTGAATATAAGAAGTTTGGCCTGTTTCGCCGCATACACTCGCCCACGATTTGGAAAGAAGAGGCGTTGGACTTCCGGGAATCCTTCTCCCTCCCTTCGATCAGCCGGCTGGATCCGTTCGGCTACGATTGGGATTGCGACCGGGACGATCTCTATTATCGGGAAACGGAGGCGTTAGGCGGATTTTTCCGGATTGGGGGCTTTCCCTTCCCAGTGCAGAGCGACGATATGGAGAAAGATTGCGAACGGAACCGGCATATCGGACCTCGAGACTCCTGGCGGCTACTGTTGGAGATAGATTCTCAGAGCGACATGATGTGGGGCGACGGTGGCAAACTCTACTGGTTCATCCACCAGAACGATCTAGATAAAAGAGATTTCACCCGAGTCTGGATGCGAATGCAGTGTCACTAAGACACGGATCTATTAGGCGCTTCTTGGAGAACGGCGAATGATTCGCCACCTAACCAACTTATACCTTGTGCGATGAATGGGTGCTCCCGGTCTGCCTGGCCTCATCCTCGGCGACCGGACGGGGAGGAGCACCACCAAAGCGAAACCCATACGCTTACGAAGGCGCATTGTCGGCGATGGTGGTGACAATCCAGAACTCTCCAATCAAGCAGCTGAGGGTCAGCAGCACGCCGTTTCGCCAGAGTTTCCGGGTGATCAAAAACACCCCGGCGGCAAGGCCCAGGAGAAAGAACACGCCGCTGGAATGGTGAGCCAGCTTGGCCACCGGGGAAGGGGAGTGCGAAGCCGCCAGCAGAATGACGCCGCATACGAGCAGTTGCCATCCGGTCCGGATGACAAACTGATTGAGGGAACTGGGGTTTGAGGCACTCATGGGAAGGTTGTCTGGCCGGAATTGTGCTGCCATATTGGACGATTGGCATCGTCTGCGCGAAACCTCTTCTTGGCTATTGAGAAGGAAGTGACGATAACTTTATCAAAATCGCGTTGAGTCCTTTATAAGAAACTATTAACAAGAACTTACTTGCCAAATTAGTTAAAATACTCAGAATTTCCACTAATGTTCAGTTCCGCGGCCCGTATCTTACTACTGCTAGGCTTTTGTCTGTCTTGGGCATCGGCGGTGGAAGGGCCTTCGATGGCCGTTCCGTGGAATCAGGCGCGGATCGATCTGGATGCGAATAATCTGGGTGTCGCCCAGATCCTCGAGGAGTTTGGCCGTCAGCAGGGTATACCGTTGACGGTTGGCGAGAAGGTCGGCGGAAACGTCAGCGGCAGCTTCTACGACGTGGAGGCAGAGTCCTTTCTGGATGCCCTGTGCGACGCCCACCAGTTGGTTTGGTTTTTTGACGGGGCTCAGTTGTATGTCGTTCGCGTGCAGGACTTGCTCACCCGGCACTTGCTGGTGTCCAATGTCACGGCGGAGGAATACCGGGAAGTCATGTGGGCGCTGGGCTTCGCCAGCGGCCCCCAGGGTAAAGGGGCCAGCATTCGGAGCGGCAACCGGAAAGGCTTCCTGATCTTGGCGGGAGCCCCCAGTTTCGTGGAAATGGGAGAGGTCCTGGTCCGCGACTTGGACAACCAGGAAACCAAGCGGCTGAAAGAAGAGATCGTTACTCGCCAGTTCCGCTTGAAATACGCCTCCGCTTCCGACATTACCCTGGACTCTGGATCTTCCACGACGGAGATCGCGGGCGTCGCCCGGATCCTTCAGGAGATGTTGGGCGTCGATACCGGCGGACATCTTTCGACGGGAGACGCCCGCTATGACAATCCGAGCCGCTTGCTCAGCCACCGGAGCGCGGGACTGACGGCCGCTTACGGCAATCTCACGGATGCCAACCGCCAGGAATACCTGCGGCCCTACGGTTTGGGAAACCAGCAAGGTTCCACGCAGCCTGAGGATGAGACGGAAGAAAACGCCGGCTTCGAACCCTCTATCACGGCCAACAGCCGTCTCAATGCCGTCATTGTCCGTGACGCGGTGGGGAGAATGCCCCTCTATGAAGAGTTGATCGCGCAGTTGGACGTGCCGACGCAGATGATCGAGATCCGGGCCTCCATCGTGGATGTGGACGCGGACAACACCAAGTCTTTCTCCACCGAGTTCCTGGGGAACTACGTCAACAGCAATGGAGACACCATCCGTTTCGGGAACGATGCCGACCGGGGCCTCTTCGACGGCACGGACACCCAGGGCCAACTGCCCAGCTTTGTGGATGGCACGGACCTGGTCCGCGGGGTGGGGGGCCGCGTCTCCACCATCCTGACGGGTACCAATTGGGAAATCCTCGCGCGCGTCAAAGCCCTGGAAGAGAAAGGCTACGCCCAGCTCGTGACCAGCCCCATGGTGCTCACCGAGGAGAATCGCGCGGCCAATATCCGCTTTGATGAAACGGTTTACGTGCGCCTGGTGGGAGAGCGCGATGTGGATCTGACCGAAGTTACGACGGGCACCCAGCTTCGCGTCACTCCGACGGTCATTGAAAAGAACGGAGTAGTGGAGTTCAGCCTCCAGGTGGAAATCATCGACGGCAGCTTCCGGGACGAGGCCGTGGACCAGATTCCGACCACGCAGGAAAGCGCCATTACCACCCGGGCCATGGTTCCCGACAGCCGGACCCTTTTGCTGGGCGGGAATTTTGTGGAGAGGCAGTTCAACAACAAGCGCCAGATACCCATCCTGGGAGACATTCCCATCGCGGGCCGCCTCTTTGGAGCCCGCGAGAGACAGCATTCCAGGGCGCAACGGTTCTTCTTCCTGACGCCGCGCCTCGTGGATATTCAGGCGGACTCCACCGCCTTTGAGAGAGAAGCACCAGAGGAGATTCCTGGGGGGAACATGGACCTGACCCGGCAACTTCCGCTGCCTTATATGTCTCCGACCCGTGTCGAGGACCATGCGAGACATCTCGACCGGGAACTGACCGCTCCCCTGGTGCCCGGCGAATTGGGTGACATGCCGGAAGACCTGAACCTGTATGTTCCGCTGCCGCCGCCCTTGGACTTCAAGCTGGGCAAGCATCCAGAGCGGGTGCCTCACACACAGAAAGCGGAAGAACCGGAAGCCACCGCCATTCCCGCTCCTTTAAAGCTCGACACCGACGGCCCGTGAAAGGGAAGTCGAGGAGGCGAACGGCGCATTTCTTGCGAACTCGGAAAGAACAGGCCAGGGCCCTGACAAAATCGTCACCAATTCCACACTCTGAGGACGGGAAAGCGAGATAGAATTTGCCGGGTAACGAAGCTGGAGATTTGATTGAATTAACGGTATAAGGAGCCTCTAGCAGTGGCGGGTTCGCGGGCTTGACTTGAACTTTCTAAATCCTATTCTTGGTCTGCTTTTTCTGTGTAATTTCAATACGAACTCAACAACAACTCAAAATGGCTACTAACTTTACTCCTGATCTGTTCGATTCCTCTGGGACCTTCTTCACCACCATCAAGGGCATGGCGGACGATATCGCGACGGCGACGGACAACGTCATGGCCGACGCATCCTCCACGGATTTCTCGGATCCCGGTTCGGTGGTTCTGCTTCAGATGCGCGTTAACCAGGTGACCAACGCGGCGACCGCGGTTTCGAACTTGGTCAAAGCCATGCTCGAGCCTTCCAAGAACGCTGTCAGCAACCTTCGCTAAGTTGGCCGGAACGCTTCGGCCAGCATCCGGACCGGGCGTAGTCCCGGTGGTAGCAGGCTGGCGGGGCGTTCTTAACATTCAACTGTCTCTGGAGGTAAAGCCATGAGCGATCCCATTTCTCTTGCCTCGCAGGCAACGATTTCCCAAACCGTGGGCGGCACGTCGGCCATGCCAAGCGTGCCCGAGGTAAGTTCCGATACGGATCTCGAGCGTCTCAGGATGCTGGTCTCCGAAGTGGCCTCCAAGTACGAACAGCCGGGCGTCGATACCGGCCTCGGGGTGAATGGCACGCAGGAAACCCAAATGCGGACCCCCGGAGACGCGATCCTCGAAGGCATGTCTCACCTGAAAGACGGTTACGAAGCTTCGTTGAGTTCGATCGAAGGCCGTCTGGACCGGCTGGCTTCCACGGATCCGATGGCGGTGGGCAATCACTACGTAGAGACGGTGGGGCTGCAACTGGACATCGCCAAGTGGTCCATGTCCGTCATGGGAGTGGATAACTCAGCCAAGGCTGGAACCAATACGGTTAAGGAATTGAGTAAGGGCGGCTAAGCCCGGGCTCTTTCGGAATTTGCCTGAATCGGGCCGGCCCCGTCACGTTTCCAGGGAATACTGGTCGGTGCGGAATGCTTGGCCCGAGTTCCTTTTGGTGGCAGTGCTAGGGTGGCTTCAACATGAGCGAAACGTTGGAAAAAATTGCTGAAACGTGGGCCGCCCTGGTCCGGGTTCCGTGCCGTGTTATCCTGGCGGCCGTGTTGCTGTCGCTTTCCGCCTGCGCCAAGATGCCGCTTTACGCGGACCTGGACGAGAAGGAGGCGAACCAAATGGCCGCGGCGCTGATGGAGCAGGGGGTGGAATGCACCAAGCTGCCCGGCGCGGAAGGGAAGTGGTCCTTGGAAGTGGCCCAGGATGACTTCGCCTACGCCATGGCCGTGCTGGAGGCCAAGGAGCTTCCCCGTCAGAAGTTCCAGAAACTGTCCGAAGTGTTCCCGAAGGGCACCTTCAGCTCGCCCTCGGAAGATCACTATCGCTACGTGGACGTGCGGGAGCAGCAGCTCTCCGAAGCCATCCTGACAAACTTCTCGGCCGTCATGTCGGTCCAGGTCAAGCTGTCCCTCCCGGAGCCGGAACCCTTGAGTGACGAAGTCGTGGAGTCCAAGGCTTCGGTGATTCTCAAGTACCGGCCCGACTTCGATTTCGAGATGATCGAAACCGATCTGAAGAACGTGGTCTCGAACAGTGTGGATAGTCTCGATCCGGAAAACGTGAAGGTGCTGGCGATGCCGGCGGAGGTCGTCATGCCCCCGAAGCGTCTCGAGCCGGAGAATCCCGTCATGGATAAAGTGGAATCTCTTCCGCCCCTCTCTTTGGCGGGCATCTCCGCCGTGGTGGGAGCGCTGGTGGCGGTCGCAATCGCCTTGATCTTCAGGCGCAAGACGCCTCCCGCCGCCGCTAAGTCATGACGAATGCCGCCAGGATGATCGCCCGGGTGAAGGAACAGCCAGACTTGTTCCGGCTGATTCATGAATTCAACCGCGCGCCTCAGAACTGGGTTCGTCCGGATTACTTGGAGAAGGTGCCTCACCTTGGGGTCGTCAAGTTTTTGTCTCAGCGCACGGCGGGGCGCGATGCTGCTCGGGGCTGGGTGGAAGGGCAGCTCAACCTGGCCGAGAACATGGTCTGCTGGGATTTCGAGGAAGCGCGGAGACGGGTGGCTCTCTTGAGCTGGGAATCGCTGGAGCGGGTGGCCAACTGCGTGGGCGCGGTCTTGAAAGGCAGCGAAATCGCCACCCTGATCGACCGCAATGTCATCTTGGAACTGAAGACGGGCATCGGACCCGATGCCTATGACTTTGCCCTGCGGGGCGGCGGTCACCGGAAGCTTTCCGATTCGCTTAGCAAGTGGATCTCCCGCTGGCAGGGCGGGAAGTCCTCCAGCGGAAATGGGTCTCAACCCGTTCACATGGCGGACCAGGTCTCCTTGGTCGGGTGGGGCGTGCTCCGGTCGGCTCTGGCGGGCGAGTCCGAGGCCCTATGGCAGCGGTTTCACTTGAAGGTGCCTCCCGCGTTCCGCGACCTTCCCCTGGAAACCGGCAAGGTGGAGGACGTCCGTCAGGAATGCTGGAACCTGGTCTGGACCGTGTGCCGCAAACTGCTTTCCGAGGAAGAACTGAAATGTTTCAATTAGAGAAATCCAGGATCGAGTTTGTCGAAGGAGACGCCGTGATACCGGCGCGGGAATACGCCGCGGTGGTGGAGGCGGATCAAATCGTCGCGGCGGCGCACGCCGAGGCGGAGACCATCCGCAGGGAAGCCGCCGAGGAATACGAACGGAGGCGGGAGCAGGGCTACCAGGAGGGGATGGAGAAAGGAAAAGCGGAAATGGCGGAGCAAATGGTCGCCTACATGAGCCAGAGCGCGGCTTACTTTTCCAAGGTGGAAGGGGTCTTGATAGACGTGGTCATGAAGTCGGTCCGGCGCGTCCTGGGCGAGTTCGACCAGGGAGATCTGGTCGGGCGGGTCGTGAAGCGAGCCTTGGAGAAAACCCGCAACGAAGGCCACATCACCGTCCGCGTCACCCCGGCTCAGGCCGAGCAGCTTCAGTCCCGTCTGAGTGCCATCCTGGAGAGTGTCCCCAAGATTGAGTTCCTGGAAGTCGTGGCGGACAGCCGGGTAGGCGAAGGCGGCTGCATCCTGGAAACGGAAATCGGAATCGTGGATGCCTCGCTGGAGTCTCAGTTGAAGGCCATTGAAAACGCCTTGGTGAATGCAATGAAATGAAGCCGGACGCGGACTACGATTTCTCTTCGCTGACACAGCGCCTCCAGTCAGGCGTGGAAGCCGCCGAGACCCTGGAGATGCGGGGCCGGGTCATTGAGGTCGTGGGAACGATCATCAAGGCTTACGCGCCGGGAACGAAGATCGGCGAGCTGTGTTCCCTGCGAAATCCCTGGGACAAAAAAGAGATCATGGCCGAAGTGGTCGGCTTCGCCAAGCAGATGGCGCTGCTGACGCCCATCGGAGAGCTGGAGGGCGTTTCCTCCACCACGGAGGTCTTTCCCCTGGGCGAAGTGCACCGCGTGCCCGTGGGTTCGAAAATGCTGGGCCGCGTGCTGGATGGTCTGGGCAATCCGTCGGATGGGAAAGGCCCCATCGAGATCGAGGACTACTACCCGACCATGACGGACCCGCCGAACGCGATGACCCGCCAGTTGATCACCCAGTCCATCAGCCTGGGCATCCGCAGTCTGGACGGCTTGCTGACTTGTGGCGAAGGCCAGCGGATGGGCATCTTCGCGGCGGCGGGCGGGGGGAAAAGTACCCTGCTCAGCTGCATCATCCGGAATACCGACGCGGACATCGTGGTCCTCTCCCTGATCGGGGAACGTGGCCGTGAGGTGCGCGAGTTCCTGGAGCGCGATCTGGGCGAAGAAGGCGTGCGCCGTTCCGTGACGGTCATCGCCACTTCCGACCGGCCCTCCATGGAGCGTCTGAAGGCCGCCTACATCGCGACGGCCATCGCCGAGTTCTTCCGGGACCAGGGCAAGAAAGTGCTCCTGCTCATGGACTCGGTGACACGTTTCGCGCGCGCCCTCCGGGAGATCGGTCTGGCCGCCGGAGAGCCGCCCACCCGCCGGGGCTTTCCTCCTTCCGTCTTTTCCACCCTGCCCAAGATGATGGAACGCGCCGGCTGTTCGGCCAATGGCTCCATCACCGCGCTCTACACCGTGCTGGTGGAGGGGGACGACATGACCGAGCCCATCGCGGACGAGACCCGCTCCATCCTGGACGGTCACATCATCCTTTCCCGGAAACTGGCGGCGTCTAACCACTACCCGGCCATCGACGTGCTTGCCAGCGTCAGCCGCTTGATGACCGCCATCGCCAGCCCGGAACACCTCCGCGCCGCGGGGAAGATCCGGAACCTGCTCTCCAAGTATCAAGAAGTGGAACTGCTGGTACGAATTGGGGAATACAAGCAGGGGAGCGATCCCGCCGCGGACGAAGCCATAAGCAAGGTGGACGCGATCAATAATTTCCTGAAGCAGGGGCTCCACGAAAAGAGCACCTTCGACGAAACCCTGAAAGCCATGGCGCGCCTGGCGGGTTAGGTAGCCGGAGCAATCGAGTATGCCTTCTTACCTCCTACAAGACCTGGTTCGCGTCCGGGAACTCCGCGAAGATCGCGCCAGCAAGGCCCTGACCAAGGCGCAGCGCGTGGTGGAGGCCGCGAAGCAGAAGCTTCATCAGAAGCTGAAGGAACTGGAAGAGTATCGCGAATGGCGCATTCAGGAAGAAGACCGGCTCATCCAGAGCATCATGCTCAAGAAGGTGAAGCTGGGCGAAATTACCGACCTGCGCCTGGAAATCGCGGCCCTGCGGGAAAAGGAACTGGAACATTTCGACGCCGTGAAAAAAGCGGAGGGCGAACTGGACCGGGCCCTGGAAGCCCTGGAACTGGCCCGGAAAGCCCACATCCGCGCCATTCAGGAACTGGAAAAGCTACTGGAACACCGCGAAGCTTGGCAGGATGAAATGAAACGCGAGGCCGAACGCCTCGAAGAACTGGAACTGGAAGATTTTTCCATGGCGCCTCTCGCGAAGCGTCTTTCTCAAGCGTGAAGCATTGACTGAAGAACAATGGACAAGATAGCGACTTCAAACCCAACCGGCCTTCCCGCCCGAGTCAGCGGTTCGCCGGAAGATGCGCCCCGTCCCGAAGGCGGCGAAAAGGCGGCCCAGCAGGAGGCCCTGTCTCAGTTGAAACAGGCGAAGGAAAAATTTCTGAATTCAGGCGCCACCGTGCCATCCCAGGGAAAACAGGGTGGAACAGCGGACGAAGGGCTGGAAGCCATTCCGGCTTCCCTCCTGGCGGATTCCGGCCTTGCGCCTGAAACGGATTCGGACCTGCCGGGCAGTCTCCCCCCCGTGACCGGCCGGAACCAGGGGAAAGAGGGGCATTCCGCGGGGGGAGCCTCCGTGGCGCCCGAAGGGGAGGGGGCGGAACTTGATCCTTTGGCCAAGCCAGTTGTGGGCCGCTCTGGCGAGGGCGACGAGGAGTCCTCGAAAAACAAAGGCCAGTTTGCCGGAGACAGTGACAACAACCTGGGTAACGCCATCCTACAGTCCATGGGGTCCGAGTCTTCCGCGTTCTCCCAACTCAGGGGGGTGGAAGGAGCCGAGGCCGCCAGCCATCTGGGTACGGACTTTGAAAAGATCGAGACCCTGATTTCGAAAGTCGCCAACCGTGTCCTGGTGACCGATCCGGCGTCCGGGCAGAACGCCGAAGTTCGCGTGCAGATCGCGCCGGATCTGATGCCGGGAACGGAAGTCAAAGTGTGGAAGGGAGACGGCGGACGCCTTTTCGTGGAGTTTGACACGACCTCTCCGCAGTGGGCGAAAGTGTTGTCCGATTCCGTGTCGGCCCTTTCGGACCGGCTGGGAGCCCGGATCAATCTTCATGAAGCGCCCCAGGTCAGCGTCCGGGATTCGTCCGATGGCTCCTCGCGGGACCACCAGTCAGAGCACGGGGGCTCTGGTCAGCAGCAACAACGGGAAGATCCCCGTGACGAAGCCTAAGACCAAGGCTTTGGAATCCTACTGCCGCCGTTCCTTTTTATGACCGCCTCCGCAAAGCCGCCGCCGCTGGAACTGGAAACCATCAACCGGGAAGCCTTGGCGGTGGCCAATGCCCTGGCGGGCCGCTGCCGGGAGGTGTCCTTTGAATGGGACCGGCGGGATTCGACCCTGAAGTTCGAGATGAACCCGGCGAACCGGTCGGTTTCCTGGGTGGTCCACGCCGTCCTGAATGGTCACGACCTTCAGGTGGGGCTGACTCAACTGCCCGAGTTTTCGTGGATGTCCCCGGACCTGGCGGGCGTGCGGATTGAAGGCCTGCCGCCGGAATTGGCCACGGGTGTCTTGCAGGTTTGCCTGGAGTCCGTGACGACAAAGCTGATTGGCCAGCAGATCGAATTCAAAATTTTGCGGGTGGAGAGCCATTCGGGCGATTGGGACCTGAGCCCCACTTCCCTGGGATGGACGGTGAAACGCGGCCTTCGGGACGGTTGGATGACGGGCCTGCTCCGGGGAGATGCGGCCGGGCTCGAACATCTGGCCAGCCTGGTGGCGAAAGTGCTGCCCACGCCCTATCGCCAGCGAGACGAGGTGCCCTTCGCCATGGATGTCGTGATCGGCCAAACCGAGTGCGCCAGCGAGGTTTTGCGGGGGCTGGAAACCAATGACATCTTGCTGGGGGACTTCGAATCCTTCCGGAAGAAAGGGCTGTGCGGTCTCTATGCCGGGTCGCACAAAGTGGCCGAAGGGGCCCTGGAAGGCGTCCGGCTGAAGCTGACGGACATGCCCCCGCGGATGGAGGCCTCTGAGATGGACCTCGCGCAACCCTCCGCGGGCGATGGGGAAAGCGCCGGTGAAGATGCCGCGCCCTCAGCCGTGCCGGTGAGACTGATGTTCGTGCTCTCCCGTGGCGTGCTGCCCGCCAGACAGCTCAGCCGGCTTCAGGCCGGGCAGGAATTTGAGATTCCCGCGAATTCACTCAAAGAGGTGTCCGTCCTTTGCGGCGGAAGCAAAATTGCCGAGGGTGAACTAATGGAAGCCGGAACCCGTGCCGGAATTAGAATCCGCAAACTTTACCCAGCATGACCGACTTTCAGGTACCCGACCCGCTGTCGCTCATCGTCCTGACGGCGGTCCTGGCGCTGACGCCGTTTTTCGCCGTCATGGCGACGTCCTATGTAAAACTGGTCGTCATTCTGAGCCTGGTGCGCAATGCCCTGGGGATCCAGCAGATCCCGCCAAACCTGGTGCTCAATGGTATCGCCGTGATCATGACGGTCTACATCATGGCGCCGGTGGCCCAGGAGACCTTTGACTCCATTCAGCGGGAAACCGAGGAACAAAGCATCAAAGACCGGGACGCGGAGGGAATCAAAGAACTCCTGGCCGCCGCCGGGACGCCTATTCAGGAATTTCTGAACCGCTACACCAGCGTCCGGGAGAAAAAGTTTTTCGTGGACACCGCCAAACGGCTTTGGGGCGAAGATTCCGCGGTCGAAATCTCGGAGGACAGCTTCTTTGTGCTTGTCCCCGCGTTTACGGTCAGCGAACTGACCACGGCCTTTGAGATCGGTTTCCTGATTTATCTGCCCTTTATCGCGATCGACCTTATTGTATCCAATATCCTCCTGGCCATGGGGATGATGATGGTCTCTCCCATGACCATCTCGCTACCCTTCAAGCTGCTCCTCTTCGTACTGCTGGATGGGTGGGCCCGGCTGATTCACGGCATTGTGCTGACCTACACGATGCCCGGATCAGGGTAGGGCAGAGGTGTCTCCCAGACTCATTGCGTACTGAATTTCAGCTTTCGACAGACCGGACATGGACCAGACCGCCATTCTAGACATCACCACCAAGAGCTTGATCCTGGTGTTGTATTTGTCGCTCCCGCCTATCGTGGTGGCGACGTTCGTCGGCGTTTTGGTGAGCTTGATCCAGGCACTGACCCAGGTCCAGGAACAGACGCTTTCCTTCGCCGTCAAATTGATCGTGGTGGTGCTGGTGCTGCTCTTTACCATGCCCTGGGCCGGCGGTCAGTTGTATAGCTTTTCGGAAGGCGTGTTCGACCTGATTCCCACCCTCCATCGATGACCGAGATTCCGGGAGTTAAAGAGTTTTTCATCTTCGTCGCTTTCACCATGCCGCGAATGATGGCGGCTTTGAGCATTTCTCCCTTTTTCGGGGATCAGTTCATCGGGGGCATCGCCCGTCAGGTCGTCATCATGAGCCTTTCGCTGCTGGCGGCTCCGATTGTCTGGCAGAGCGCGGAAGGTCTTCCGGAGGGGGGCAGTTTCTCTCTCCTCGTTCTCTTCATCCTGGGGAAGGAAGTCGTCTTGGGAATGATCATTGGCTTTGCCAGCGGCATCGTCTTCTGGATCGCTGAAGGCACCGGTTTCTTCATCGACAACCAGCGGGGCAGTTCCATGGCGGAAATGTTCGATCCCATGTCGGGCGGCAGTTCGTCTCCCTTTGGTGTTCTGTTCACCAAGATCACCGGCGTGCTCTTCTTCATCGGGGGCGGGTTCGCCGCGTTTCTCACCGTCATGTATGAGAGCTACAACGTCTGGCCGGTCTTCGAATACTTCCCGACCATGCGGCCCGGGTTTCCGGATGCGGCCCTCGGCATCCTGGACGGTATCATGGGGCTCATCGTCACCTATGCGGCGCCCATCATTCTGGCGATGTTCCTGGCTGAGTTCGGCCTGGGCTTGATGAACCGGTTTAGCCCGCAGTTGAATGTGTTCTTCCTGGCCATGCCGGTAAAGAGCGGCATCGCCTCTGTCTTGATCATCTTTTATCTGATCTTCCTGGTCGGCTTCTTCGAGCACGAATTCATTACGCCGTCCCGGTTCCGGGAGTTCTATGGGAGCTTGTTCGAATAGCCGCGGTTTCCGGCTCTCTGGGGGGGGAGGTTTTGTTTGTTAGATGAGTGAGGAAAAGACAGAGCAACCAACGCCAAAGAAACTTCGCGACGCGCGGAAGAAGGGCCAGGTTGCCAAGAGTCAGGACGTGGCCGCCGCGGCGCTGACGGTTACCTGTTTCGTCACCATCTCCATCCTCTGGTACACGTCGGTGAAGGAGTTCCAGAACCTGCTCTCCCTTCCGACCCAGTATTATGACGTGCCCTTCCGGGAAGCCTACATTCCTTTGATGATGGGCATCGGCATGAAAGTGCTCATCATTTCCCTGCCCATTCTTTTCGCGGTCATCGTGGTCGGCGCCGCCGCCAACTTTTTCCAGATCGGTTTCATGCTGACCTTTGAACCGATCAAGCCGGAACTGAAAAAGCTGAATCCATTCGACAAGCTGAAGCAGATCTTTTCGGTAAAGAACTTCTTCGAGTTCTTCAAGTCGGCCATCAAGGTCTCCGTGATCGGGGTGGTGATCTACTTCATTGTGAGGATCAGCCTGGACTCCCTGCTGAAGCTTCCTTATGGCGGGGAGAAGCGGGTGTTGCTGGCCCTGAAGCCCATGCTCGGCGTCTTGGCGCTGTACGTGTCTCTCGCCTATATTACCATCGCGGCGGCGGACTACTTCTTTCAGAAGTGGCAGCACATCAAGCAGCTGAAAATGTCCAAAGACGAGGTGAAGCGCGAATACAAAGAGATGGAGGGCAGCCCGGAGATCAAGTCGAAGCGGAAGCAGCTCCATCAGGAAATGATCAACAGCGATACCGTGGAAAGAACCAGAAAATCAAGCGTGGTCGTAACGAACCCAACCCACTTGGCGGTGGCGATTTATTACGAGGAAGAAGACAACGAAATGCCCCGTGTCCTGGCCAAGGGCGAGGACCATGTGGCGCGCCGCATGGTGGAAGTGGCCAAGGAAGAAGGCATACCCGTCATGCAGCATGTCCCGCTGGCGCGGGCCCTGCACGAGGGAGTCCAAGTGGACCGTTATGTGCCCTCCGACCTCATCGAGCCGCTGGCCGAAGTCTTGGCCTGGGTGCAACAGCTTAAGCAGCAGCATCACGACGGCCCGGAATACTGATCCTTTTCGTTGCCCGGCGAAAGCCAAGGCTGGAAAGAGTGCTCAGTCCTTTCGGAACGCCGCCAGGCGCCGCCACGTTTGACGGTGGTGCGAAGTTCCCACCGCAATGGTGTCCGGAGCGGTAAAGATCAATTGGCTGTCCACGTAGTTCAGCCGAGAAACGATGCCATGGCCGGCGTCGTATTCCTTGTGCAGGTCGCCCAGCGTGTAGGTATTCTTGCTCACGCGCTGAATGCCTTTCCACTTCAGTTCGTTCTCGATCCAGCCGTAGTCCTTCATCCGGGCCGGGCATACCGTGATGCGGGCACTCATCTCGCCGCCGAACCCCTCGGGCAGGGGAATGGTAAGGACACAGCCCGCGAAATCATCTCCCATCCGTTCCCACCGGCCCGGCAGGTGGCACTCCTGGCGCAGGAGTTTCAGGGCGGCCGACTGAAAGGTTTGAATCAACATGGCGCGCGGAACCCGTGAAAGGCACGGACAGAATAGCCGCCGTGGTCCGTATGACAAGAAACGGTACCTTCACCGGGGACGCGGCGAATTGCGCCAAAATAAATGACACCGGGGAGAGGAACCTTGAAGAGGGAATTTACCTACGTTGCGCCAGAATGGATGACACCGGATGGATCGCCCATC
>JAUICH010000042.1 GCA_030427505.1 Verrucomicrobiia bacterium | reverse complement strand
ACGGCATGCAGCCCGCCCGATACAGACCCGAAAAGGCCATCAAGAAGAGGGGTTTACTCTCAAACCTTCGTCATTTACTCTCAAACCATTTTTCCGGATACAACGGAGTCCACTTCCTCAAAGCTGGCGATCGCGCTCTTGTAGTCCTGGTTTTCGTATGCCGACATGGCGCGCTCGGTCAGGATGTCGCCCAGGAGGTTTTTCATACCGGGATACAGATCCTTTTGCCAGCGGGCGAAGGCCTCCGCCTGCCGCACGTTGCCCAGGTTAAACTCCGATAGGGCGAGCCCGTAGTAGGCTTCGTGGGAGCTTTCGTCCCAGGCCAGGGATTGCGAAAACCATTCGGACGCCGCCTTGTACTCCTTATCTTTAAACAGCCCCCAGGCCAGGGCGCGCGCCAGCCCGGCATCGCTGTCCGCCATGATCCGTGGCACCAGAAGGTCATACTGCTTGTCCCGGATCAGCGCCATGGCGTTGTCCACCGGCTGGGCGACCGGTGGTGGAGACTGCGCGGGCGTGTCCGGCGGCTCCACGGGAGACATTTTCAGTTCCGGGTAAGAAACGGATGGATCCACCATCGACTGGTCCGGGCGGACCGGTATCGCGGGCGGCGCGGCGGGCGGACTTTGCCGGGGCGCGCCGTTCTGCGCCAGCAGGGAAGATTCGTAGGCACTCTGTTGCTGACTGCTCGTCAGGACACTGCCACCCGGCGCGCCCGAATAAACAGCTTCCGCGTTGAGCCCTGAAGGATTCGCGTCCGAACCGCGGTAGCCCGTTCCGCCCGGCACACCGTGGGCCTCAGGATATGAATTCGCCCGTGCTGCGCCGTAGCCCGGTGGAGCCGCGGCTACCGTCTGGTTTAAGGCCACGGGTTCCTGTGAAGGCTCGTAGTACACCCAGCCTTCCACCTTGGGATAATAGACCCAGAATCCCTGCGAAGGCCCGTTCGAAGAAGGGGCAGCCGCCGGAGCCGCCGGCCTGGGTGGCTGAGCGGGTGTGGGATAACTCGTTTGAGGCGGCTGGCGATATTCCGGACGGGAAGGCAGTTCAGGCTGCCATTCGGCCTCATTCGGATAAGGCACGCTTCCGTTCGAGCGTTCCCGGCGCTCCACGCGGGAAGGACGTTCCAGGGGGTCCAGCGCTCCGGGCTCCAGGCCATTCCCCTCGGGTTCCTCCACGGCTCGGCCGCCGCCCCGTGGGTCGATTTCCTGCTGGCCGCCGCCACCACTGGCGGAAGGGAGCGGCACCTTGCCCGGGCCGTATGGAGAATGCGTCGCGTTGGCGGCCGCCGGAGCAGCCACATAGTCGCTGGGTAGCGGAACCCCGTTTCCCCTTCCCGAAAACCGTGGGCTTTCCACCTGGCCGGGCGCCAGCGCGGTCCGGTCCGGGCGGGAAAATGAAGGCGCCCTCACCTCCATCTCGCCATTCCGGGTCTGAACCATGGTAATCGATCCATTGGTCACCACATAGGAACCCTCTTCCGGAAACAGCGCTCCGTTCACAATGTTTTCCGGTGGAGCCAGCAGGCGCAACGGCAAGGCCAGACAGCCACCCATCAACACCCCGAGCCCCAGCCACCTGGCCAGGCTCCAGCCACGCGCTTCCATGGACAACCGGTCGAAGTCTTCCGGTTCTCCCGCGCTACGGTTGTGGCCGATTTCCTTGAGTGGATTCATCAGGTCATCTTCAGGTCGAAGCTTCCGGACCCACGACACGCGGAGCCGCGGCGAGTCCTCCCTCCGGTCCTTCTTCCATGGCGCAGCGCACCAGCAACTGGAGCACGGAGGAGTAGTAACCTTGTGAAACGTCCAGCGGTTGCAGGGTTTCGAGGGAGTTGTCCCCTCCGAGCCAGCGTGCGTAACGCAGGACCTGAGTCATTCCCAACGGAGCGGGCTCCGATTGAATTTCCGTGGCCCCCATTGCCACCCGGGCCGGCACGGGCGCGGGGATGTTCGAACACCGCGAGGCAAAATCGACAAAAGGCCGCAACAAAACGGCAGTCTTTTCTTCATCTGAGATCCACCCCAGATACAGGGGAATCCGGATCGCATTGTACCCAAAGACCGGATCGAAACCTTCGGCGGGTTTCAGCGTCTCGCCCACCTCCAGCCAGTCCGGGGGCAGGCCGTATTCACCGAAAGAAGCCTCCGAAAGCAAACGCATCCCGGACTTGATCAATCGGGACCAGAGACGGTCCGCGCCGTCCACCTTTTCCAAATCGGTAAAGGCGGGAAACACCCAGTACGACAGATTCACCACCGCCTTGCCGGAAGCCGGCTCGAATCCATACGCTCCGGGAATCAACAGGGGTCCGTAAGTGGAGGCGTGAACGACCTTTTCCCGGATCGACCGGCAGATCTCCCGCGCTTCGGTCAGGTATTCGTCCGCCTCCCACTCCCAGTAGCCCCGGCACAGGGCCCAGGCGATCAGGACGTCCCCATCGCTGGCATTGTTCAGGTCGGTGACTTTTCCCTCCGCCGGTCCTTTTTTCTCCCAGCGCCAGGCGAAAAGCTGGTCCTCGCCCCGGATCTGGAGGCTTTTCCGGGTCCACTGCCACAGCAGGTCGAAGGTCTCCCGGTCTTTCCAATGCGTGGCCAGGAACATGGCATAGCCCTGACCTTCGGAGTGGCTGATGCCGCCGTTGACATCATCGATGACCCGGCCTTCCGCCGTTATGAACTGGCCGCGAAAGGCCTCCCAATCCTGCCAACCGGATACTTTCTCTTCAGGTTTCTTCTCCAAGTAGGCCCCGAATATCAAAGCTCCAATTGCGACTGGTACGCCAAGTCCGATTACAAACCGGAGTATGCTGCCCTTGACCTCGGTCATTATTCTGGGTGCTGACGAGCTTCAGCAGCTACCCGACCGAGATTCTCTTAATATTCAACTTTTGTCAACTATCGCGCGATTGCGACTCAAAAAGACAAAGGCGACTTCCGGCGGCTGTGATTTTCGCTGCCAATCAGAGCGCGTGTGATGAGGGCAAAGGGGATCGCAATGGCGATCAGGATACCCAGCCAGTACAAGGGCTTGATTTCCAGTTGGAAAGGCATGGCTTCCGATTCGTCGATGGCCGCGATATCGAACTTCACGGCCTTCGGATACAAGCGTTTAGGCTTCACCAGCTGGGCCGCCGAAAGACTCTGCGCGCCTCCCCACAGGAAGAAATCTCCTCCCACTCGCTGCCAGGTATCCTCCCGCACCAGTTCCTGGCAAAGGAGCGGCAGGTCTTCAACATTCCGGGCCATCAACAGCGTCAGCATCTTCGGCAATCCTTCGCCCTTTTCCGCCGGAATGAGAACACTCTGGAACAAGGCGCCCTGGTTGCCCATCCGTTGCGCAAATTCGGCTCCGGTGACCGGAAACGTGTCGCCAAACCGGGCCAGCAGCTCGTCCGCGGCGCCGACCGCCAACAGTTGCCGGCCTCCCCGCGACGGTCCGATGCCGATCTCTGCATTGTAAAGCAGGGTATTGGTGACCTGCGCCAGCTTCGCCATCATCATCCAGGCGGCGGTGATGGTCGCGTTGCTTCCATCCGCCAGATTCACTTCCAGATTGCCGCCATCCGCGCCGGGCACAAAAGGGAACCCGGCCTGACTCATCAAACCCAGGTCGGGCAAGGCGATGGAAGGAGTGCCGCCAGAAAGCTCCAGCGTGGAGGAGTCCAGGAGCGAGAAGTTACCCACCGCCGGATCGCTGCTCGCGCCAGCCTCCACCGGCGCCGGGATGATGGACACCCGGTTCTTCCCGGCTTTGAGATCCGGCATCGGCAGCCGCACCCGGGCCGAACCCCGGCGGTAGCGCCCGTCCGCGGAAATCTCTCCGGCATCGGCCGTGACTATTGGTTTGGCGGTATTACCGGGCCCTGAAATGGGTGCCGGCAGCGGACCGCCCATGGTGATTCGTTCCACCTCCGTACCATTCGCCCGAACTTCAAAATCCACCCGGCCCTTCGCGTCAGCGGGGGCCCAATAGTCGAAATGCAGGGTCGCGCTCTTTTCTTCGTCGCTGATAGCCCAGACATCGATGTCGAAATCCAGGTCCATCTCCGGAATCCGGTCCAGTGCATAGAGCTTGGAGATGAATCCCAAGTCCTTGAAGGTGGTATTCGTCTTGGCGAACAGCGGGGCCTTGCGAATATAAACCGGATCTGCCGGCAGGCTGATGTTGTCGATCACTACGCTCTTGGAGTCGGGGTACCAGGCGTTGACGAAGCCAAAAGCCATGGCCGCTTTCGAAACTTCCTCCGGGGTGCGGCCGGAGAGGACAATCATCAGTCGCGATGGAGCGCCAGGCTGCGCGCTCACGGCCAGGAACGGGCCGGAAATTTTCTGAATCTCGTGTTCCGGCAGGAAACCCGTGAGGAAGCGCGCTTCGCCCACCACCAGGTTGTCCCGGCTGGGGTCCAAAGCGAGTCCCTGGCTCAAAACTGGTGACAGGTCATCCATGCGGAGCGCGGCTCCCTGAGCGGCCAGAGCCCCCCACTGCAGGCTCTCCGCGTCGTGCCCATGCCCCGCCAGACCCGGAAAGCAGAGATGCCACTCGGCGTCCCGCCGGGCGACCTTGTCTTCAAACAGCGCGCCCAGCATGCCCAGGTGCGGGCTCAGGGCTTTCCAGGTTCCCTCCAGGATCAGGCGGGAGCGGTCGGCATCCACCACCTCATCGAGTTTCCAGTCTCCATTGAGCGAGAACTGCAGAAAGTTCTCCTTCGCGCTCAACTGCTCTCCTTCCAGTTTCAGAAGGATTCTTCCCGCCCGGACTTCCGGGTCATCCGGCGAAAGGGCCGCGATCTCCTGATTGTTCAGGCTGACGTGGATGGTCTGGTGGGAAACCCGCGGGCCGTTCTGGAAGACCAGGTCGATCTGCGCCCGCGCCACCTGCTGCCGGGGTGACGCCGCAAACGAAATCAAGTGGCTGCGGCGCGGCCGGCTGTCCTGAGCTTCCGCCTTTTCAAGCAGTTCGCTCAATTTCGCAATGCTCACAAAGGGGGGCAACTGGGCCTCCGGCTCTTCATCCGGAGCGGTCAGTACCCGGGCGACGAGAGGAGGAGACGGAACCACACGCACCGCCACCCCACCGTCTTCGGCGGCAAAGCTGGGGACGCCCAGGCAGAACACCAGAAGGCACAGAGCTTCCCAGAGGCGCTGAAGCGGTTCTTTGATCGTCATCAACTTCGCGGAAAAGATAGGTTGTCAGGCTGCCTGTTGCTCGACCTGGCCCTTTCGGGCCACGCCGGCATCCACGGGAATGTTCAGCGTGCCCACGCCATCAGTGGGTTCCGTCCGGCGGCTCGAACTGCCCCCGAGCATGACGCGTAAGTGGTGAAAGAAACCCCGCGCCGCCAAGAGGGAAAAGATCGCCCCACCGTGGAGCATGTTCAGCGTCCGCTGACGGCTGGACTGGAAATCCACCCAGCGCTGGCTGTCCCCGAACATCAGAGCCACCTTTGCCTTGGTCTCCGCCACGGAGGCCGGGGCAAACTCCATCTCCAGCCAGGTGCCCGCCTCCTTGCCGGGCGGGCTGAGGGCTCTCCGGTACTTAACCGTGAATTCCTGTTTTCCTCCGTCAGGGGTAACCACTCTCAGCTTTCCGGTTTCGCCGGCCTTTGCTTTCAAGCCCGACTGATAAGGCGTGGCCACGCGGCAGCAGCCAATCTCCATTTCCTTTACTTCGCAGCGCATCGGTTCGCCAAAGCCCTCCAACCTGGCGTCCAGTCCCATGGAGACCACGGCGCCATCACTTTCCTGGCGCCGTTCCGTCACGGCACCCAAGGCGCCCGCCAAGACCACCGCGTTCAGCGAAGCCCAAAACAGCGTGATGGCCGCCGGATACAGGTCTTCCGGCATGTTCGACAGCCTCCAGACACCGCCCACGATGGCTCCCAAGTTGATGATGAAGAGCAACTGCACGGGCCAGGCACTGGCGGACACAAAGTCCTTGTCCAGGGTCTCCTTCTTCGGCGTCACTTTGAACACTCCACTGGTGGGCCGGAACAGAGCCTGGAGCACCGGCGGCACCAAGTGAATGGCCTGCAGCATTTCATACACGTCCGAAATGAACGGCCACCGGACCCGTCCATGGACGTAGTTCGAGGTCAGCAAAACGGAGACGACATACGGCAAAGCGAAGGAGAGGAAGGACTGCCAGTTGGCGGTGTAGATTTTCAGGCCAAAAATCAGGAACGCGCAGGGCGCCAGCGTGTAAACCAACCGAACCAGCGGGAACAGCCAGAACAGGCAACTGTTCAGGTAGCAGAGACGCTGGGCCATCGAGAGACCCGGCTTGAAGATGGGATTGCTCAGCATGAACACCTGCAACATGCCCTGGGCCCAGCGGCTCCGCTGGGTGATGAAGGCCTGGATGGTCGGCGGAGCCAGACCGGCAATCATGGGCCGGCCGATGTACTCGCTGCTGTAGCCGCGAGCATGCAGTTCCAACGCGGTTTCGGCGTCTTCGGTAATGGTGCGCCCGCAGATGCCGCCCAGCTCTTCCAGGCAACTGCGCCGCAGGACGGCCGCCGAACCGCAGAAGGAGGAGGCGTTCCAGTGGTCCAGCCCGTGCTGAATGCCGTTGTAGAACATCTCCTGCTCGCTGGGCATGAAGTGAAAGGTCTTCAGGTTCCGCTCCACGGGGTCCGCGTTCACCGCGAAGTGCGGCGTCTGCACCATGAACAAACCGGGGTCGATGAGGAAGCGGCCCACGGTGCTCTGGAGGAAATCCTGCGTGGGCACGTGGTCCGCGTCCAGAATGAGGATCAGTTCCCCCACCGTATCCTTGAACGCGGAATTAATGTTGCCGGCCTTGGCGTGTTCGTTCCGGGCGCGGGTCAGGTAGTTCGCGCCGACGCTGTGGCAGAGTTCCTGCATTTCCCGGCGCCGTTCGATCGCTTCGGCGCGTTTGGCCGGGTCCGCCTGCTCGCACTTTTGGTCGGTGCCCCCGTCGTCCAGCAGATAGACCCGGAAACGGTCGCGGGGGTAGTTCATCTGAAGCGCCGCGATGAGGGTGGTTTCCAGGATGTCCCTGGACTCATTGTAGCTGGGGACAAAGACGTCCACCGTGGGCCAGGTACTCTGATCTTCCGGGAGCGGCGCGGGCTGCCGTTTGAACGGCCGGATGTTCACGAAGCCCCCCAGAAAGAAGATGGCCACGCCATACATTTCCGCGGCATAGAGCAAGATCGCGAAACTGAAGCTCAGCGTGTCGTGGTAGGAAAGCGTGGTGAACGTTCGCCACACAAAGTAGCGGAGGACCAGAAATCCGGCCAAAGCCAGGAACAGGATTCGCCCGACATCCGTCTTACGGACAAACGTCAGCATGAGCAGGAGAACCAGCACAATGGCCACCATGCTCTTTTGAGTTTCGTGATCCACGCTGGGGCTGGCAACGAAAACAATGCCCACCGCCAGGCCCATCCAGGCCAAAACCAGGAAAACACGGGAGAAACCTGGCGCGGGGTGTAAAGATCCGGAAAGTGGCTGCGTGCTCATGGTTGACGAAGGGAAAACGGTGGTTCCTGATCGTTGAGTGCCCTGCTCAACGGCAAAGCCTGGCGTTGTTCGTGGGTGAAACGGAACCGCGGATTTGAAGACCGGTTGATCCGTTATTTGTCCAGCGTCTCTGAAGCCTGAGGCTCATTTCGTGGAAATGCGTATCGGAAATGAAAGAGCGAAACGGCCACGGCGAAGAGATCTCTCTAGTTTCGGTGCAGGTATTAATTTCGCTATTTTATATGAAAATTATGGAAATTCAATACAATTTTGCAGAAAGTTCTTAGAGCTGCGAACTTTCTCAAATGGCTGTATTGATCTCGACAATCCGGGCCGCGAGGCGGTTGGCTTTGTCTGCCAACGGTAATTCGCTCCTTTCCCCCAAGCCGTATTTGCTTCAGTTGCCCCTGTTTGGCGGCCCAAATAGGCCGGCGAAAGCGCATTCAGCTTCTTTGAGCCCCCAGAACATCCCCAAAACTGAGGGGGAAGCGCAGCTTCCTTGGGGTGCACCGATCAAAATCGGCGCTTTGCGGTGAGTAGCCGGAGGCGTGGCGGGGCGAAAAGTGCTCGTTGTTTCAAACGATTCTCCCTTTTCCCTCGTCGCTTACGACGCTGCCCATTTCTTTCAAAGCTTTCGACAGCCGTAGCGCTCTCCCCCGGTTGCGCAAACACCCGCTCAGGGCTTCGCCGGTTGAGTCTTGGCCAACAACCAGCCGAGAAGATCGTAAAAGTCCTGTTCGGGAAGCGTTTGCCCGAACACCGCTGGCATCAGGGACAGAGGAAGCGTCTCGTTCTTGACGATTTCAGACTTGGCGACGCGGGTCTCCTGGCCGGTGGCATCCACCAGCACCAGCGCTTCCCCCGCCTCTCCCCGCACAAACCCCATCTGGGCGCCACCGCCGCGGAGGGACAGCGCGTGTACCTGGAAATTAACATCCACATTGCGATTGGGATCCAGGATGTCTTCAATGAGCCGTTCCGCGCCGCGAGCCCCGATGCCGTCCAACTGCGGCCCCACCAGGCCGCCCGCACCTTCGATCTGGTGACACGCGGCACACTGAGCCGAAAAGATCTCCGCCCCACGGGTGGAATCGGGTTTGGCCGCCGCATAGGCCGCCAGCCGCCGCGCCAGGAGCGCTTCGATGCCCTCTGGCCGGGCGGGCACCACCACCGCGGGGCCTTTCTTCGGCAGATAAGCCTGAAGACGGGTATCGGTTCCCTCCCCTCCCAAGGCACGCGCCAGAAAGCTCAGGTCCGCGCTGGCTTCCGGCTGAAAGGAAGCGACCGCAGCCACCTCGGGCTCGATCCGCGTGACGCCCAGCCAGGCAAAGGCCCGGCCATTGTCGCCATCCACAATCCGGAGGACTACGTCTCGCCCGTTCAGATCGGAGAGATTCCAGTGTACCGGTTGGCAGACGTCGCTGCGTGGGGGAAAAGCCTGACGCAGCACCTCGCCACTGGCGGCCTCGGCCAGTTCCACCCGGTTTTTTTCGTGGGCCGGTTCCTTGGGAGATCCGCGATGCCCGCAGATCCAGAAGCTCAGCGCCGGAGGCGCGGCAAACGGCTTGGAGATCAAAGAACCCGTCCGTTGTTCCGCGCCACGTTCGCCTTTCGCCAGGCTGGAAATCACCTCGGCTTCCGTGCCGTCGGCGCAGGCCCGCGCCTGCAGGACCCAGGGTGATGCCGGGGACGCGGCATCTGGCAAGACCGTCCATCCGGAACTTTCCGCCGCGCCCAGGAGCCGGACCGCTTCGGCGTTGGCCCAGTCGATCCACGCCGGTGGCGGAGCCGTGCCCCGTTCGGCCAGCGCTTCGTGCAGGCCGCGAAGATATGCGAGTTGGCTCCTTGGGGCGACTCGCTCCCGGCACCAGGCGACCGTCTCCGCCACTACCTGCTCCGGTCCCTCCCGGACGATGTGGCGGACGGTCTCGAGCGGCGGCGAGGCCGTGCCTTCTTCGGTGGAGAGCGTTTCCCAAAGAAAGACCGCGCTGGCCTCCGTGGGCACACCCAGCGCAATGGAAACCACCAAGTCACGCGTCCCGGCAGGTAAATAACTCTCGGACAAAAGCCCTTTATAGAGGGAGAAGGCCTCAGGCAAACGGAAGTGTTCTCTCAAACTAAGCCGCAATGCATGATGAAGATGCGTGTCTGCCTCTGGACAATCCAACAGGGCTTGGAGCAACGGACCCAGCGCATCCGGATCCGGTGCCTCCTGAAGCTGAGCCGCCGCTTGCCGGATGACAAATGGAGAAGTGCCGGCCTCAGCCAGGGCGGCCACCGGATTCTCCAAAGGCGTGACCTTTGGCGCGGCGGGAACCGGAGCACCGGCGGGCCGGTCTTTCTTCACGATCCGCCAGATACGGCCACGCTCCCGGTCCCGGCCGGGATGATCCAGCGGCACTTCGTAGTGGCCGATGATGCGGTTGTAAAAATCCGCCACGTAGAGCGCGCCATCCGGACCCAGCCGCAGGTCCACGGGCCGGAACCACGGATCGCCGCTGACCACAAAGTCCGGCTGCTCCACCGCGTGCGGCGTGGTACCGCGGTATTCCAGGATGTCGTGATTGATCCGCGAGGTCACGGGATTGCCGATCAAGACGCGGTCGTCCCACTCGGCGCCCCACACTCCGCGATCCAGATACACGATGCCGCAGATGCCGGTGGAACCATGGGTATGCTCGATCATTGCCGGGCCGAAGCCCAGCCCGTCGTGCGGTTTCCCAAAGCTCGGATAGTAAGCCCCGCGCAGCAATTGATACACCGGCGCGCTGTGGCAGTCAGCGCTGTAAAGATTTCCCCGCCGGTCAAAGGCCAGGCCAAAAGGGTTCACCTGGCCCCAGGACCAGATCTCCACATGGGAACCGTCCGGCCGGAAGCGAAACACATTGCCGGACTGGAGGTCTAGGGTGCTGCCGTCCTTTGCCTCGAAATGACTCGTGTTGTTGAACCCATGCGTCGCGTAGACCCACTCGCCTCCCGGCCCCAGCCGGAAGCTGCTGCACATGCCGTGAGTATCTTTCTCCCAACCCAGCGGGCCAAAGAGCACTTTACGCGAGTCGCAAATTCCGTCGCCATCCGTGTCGGCGAAGTACCAGATGTTGGGAATGCTCCACGCGATGCAGCCGGCGGCGTGCTCCGCTTTATGCCATGGCAGCACGCCAGTGGGAATGTTCAGACCGTCCGCGAAGTCTGTCACCCGGTCCGCCCGTCCGTCGCCATCCGTGTCTTCCAGGATCTTGATGGCGTCCCGGCTGCCCGCGATCCGCGTGCCCCGCTCGTCGCTCCACCGCTCCTTCGCCGCCGCGTAGGGATATTCGACGGTGGAAGACACCCACAAGCGGCCCCGTTCGTCGAAGGCCAGGTTGATGGGCTTGTTGATCATCGGTTCCGCCGCGAACAGCGAAATCTGAAAGCCCTCCGGCACGTGCAGGGCCGCCTCTTCTTCCTCCGGAGAAAGCGGTTCCGTCTCTCGAACCAGCCGGGTATCCTGAGCCGGGGCCGTTCCCGGGAAAAGACCGGTAAGTAGAAGGCAAACGACGCCCCACAGGGACGCCGCCATTTTGGGGGATTTCATGGCCGGCCAACCTAACGAAGCCCACCCGGCAGGTCAACTGGCGCGCCTCCGGTCTTTCACCCGCGTAGGCCGCCGGCGAACCTCTGGCTCAACTCAGCTTGGTAAAGGTCTTCACCAGTGGAATCTCGTGGGTGAAGAAGCAGGTTTCCTTCATCTTCCGTTCCCGAATGGTCTCCTGCAAAACCTCCAGCAGTGGAGGGATGGCGTTCGCGTGGAGAATCAGCATAATGCAGCCAAACTCCCGGTTGATCCGTAGCCCGCCCTGGGTGTGTTCCGCCGTGGCTTCCGCAAAGCGCCAATTGCTCAAGCTGGCGCCGGGCACATTGTTTTCCAGCAGGCGGTTCAGCAGCACCTCCGTGTCTTTCCGGTGCGACACCACATTCAAGACCCGCAGGTTCCGGCTGATTCCACGGGTATTTCCTTCAAAGTCCCGGGCCTTGGGGTCATGAATGAGCAACTGCTTGGCCCGCCAATTGGCATTGCCCTGCATTTCATCGATGGCGCGCACGATCTGTTGGATGCTGGCGGAGTGTTTCCGCGCCTGAAACACACTGGCCAGATTCGTCAGGCCTTTGGAGATGGGCACCTGGTAAATCAAGCCCCGGCCCGGTTGATCCACCCGCCCGGCCTGGGCCATGGCCTGAAACACCGCGTCCACGTCATACTGATCCACTACCACGGTGATCAGTTCTTTCTCATGATTTTTGGTAATGCGCAGCAGCCCCAGACGGTCCCGCAAGCCAAAACCGCGGACGTAAGTAATCGTCGGCCCCTGGGCCCCGGCTTTGATGGCGGCCCGCGTAATGGTCTCCGCGCTGTTGCGGTCGGTGATGTGAATGAGCGCCACCAGGTCCCGCTTGAACACAATGTCGAACGACTCGGAGACAAAGGTGTAGTTGCCCGGCGTCCACAGCGGATAGTCCTCCGCGCACACCAGGTCCAGACAGGGCATCGCATAGATGGAGCCCGCGCCATAGGTTCGCAGCTTGCCCACCATCACGATCTGCTCCATGAGGTGATCGGCTTCCGAATTCGGCACCAGGAAGAAGATCATCTCTTGTTCCGGTGAAAGGGTGGGCAGCAACGAATGGTACCAGCGATCCTGGATGAGGCTGCCCCGCGCGTTCATCGTCATGGCATGCGCGGCTCCGGACGCCATTACTTCCTCCAATACTCTCCCCGTGCTTTCCCGGGGGAGAATGGCGGTCACGAAGGAGTAGTTCTCGTAGCGGCTAAACCCCTCCATCTTCCACTGGATTGAAGTCCTTATTCTTTGACCGGCCCACGATGAGCCCCACCGTCAGCACCGTCAGGATGGGTCCCACCGACGCCAGCGCCAGGATGCCGAACCCGTCCCGCACACCGGGAATATTCGCGCCAATTCCCAGGCCCATGGCCAGCACCAGCGGGACCGTGATGGGACCCGTGGTCACCCCCGCGCTGTCCCAGGCGAAGTTCACGAACTCATCAGACGAAATAACGGTGAGAAAAATGAGCAGCGCGTAGGGCGGGAGAAGCAACATCGTCAGGTTCAGACCGTCGAAGGCCAATTGCGCCACGCCAGCCGCGATGCCCATGCCCACCCCAAACGCCACCACCTGCATGAGCAGCTTTTTCTTGAACACCCCCACCGTGGTGTCTTCCACCGTCTGACCCAGAGCGTTTAAAGCGGGCTCTGCGAGGGTGGCCCCATAGCCCAGGAAGAACGCGAACAGCATGGTGACGATCTTTCCCCACAGGGGACTCTCAAACAATGGCGGCACCGATCCGGACAGTCCCCAGGGCGAAATGGTCGCGAAGGTCACCGGCACATTGCTCCCCAACTGGGTGCCCAGGGGCGTCAGCCCCAGTGTCAGTCCCAGCCCGAACAATCCCATGCCCACCACGGCAAAGGAAACGCCCAGGAAAATCTCGTCCGACTTTCGCAGCGGCTCTCTCAGGATGAACAGCAGCGTCAGAAACAGAAACGCACAGAGCGGTATGATGGCCTGCACGGACATCTTGAACGCGCCCAGCACTTCCCTCACCACGTTCACCTCCGGGTTCCACGAATGCCTGGCCTGTTTTTTGACGAAGGTCTCCAGCCCGCCGTCGGTATTCCGCTTCACCAGCACGATCTCCGCCCCCCGGTGAACGATGCGCCCATCCTCCAGCGTTGCCTCCCCTCCTTGGTAGCGCGTTTCGTAGGCCTCGGGTCCCCCCGGCAGTTCGCCCGTGTTCTGATACGCCGCGAACTCTTCGGGCGTGAAGCTCAGCACCTCGCTTTCACCAGCGCCGTTCGTTTGCCCGTTGGCTTCGGGTTTCTCGTCCTCTGGATTCGACCCTGGGACGGTCTCCACCATCTCTTCGGCGGTGACCTTGTAGTTCTCTGCCCCATGGTAGTCCCGGGCGAAAAAGTGAAACACCGCCAGACAAAGCACGGCGGCAATGGGAAACAGCGACGCCAGGGTCACGACCCCGAAACCCGCGCTGCCACTGTCTTCATCGCCAATGATCCGGCACACGCCAATCCCCAGGGCCAATACCAGCGGCACCGTGACCGGTCCCGTCGTCACCGCACCGCAGTCCCAGGCCAGCCCAATCACGGGGTTCAAGGCGGGAACGAAGTAAGCCCACAGGGTCAGCCCGCCTAACAAAGACACCAGAGGAATGATCAGCACTTTCAGGGGCCAGCCATAGAAAAAGCGCAGGATCCCCAGCATGACCGCCAGGCCCACGCCGATCCCCACGGCGCCCACCAGCTGACCCGAAAAATCGTTCAACAAGCTGTAGAGCAACGGCGCCTCTTCGGGCGCGACTCCACTCCCCGCGCTTTTCAGGACGGAAATGGCCGGCTCCGCGAAGGTCGCCCCCACCCCCAGGATGAAGGCAAAGACCATGATGACCGGCAGCTTCGAGTTCCGCGGCAGGATCGCCCCAATGGTTTCTCCAAACGGCATCAGTCCCAGCCGCAGCCCTTCCATGAAAAACGTCAACCCCACCACCACAATACCGATCCCCACCGCGATCGTGGCGGCATACACAATGGGCAGTCTGAGGAGCAGCACCTGGAAGAAGACCAGGTAAGCGATGATGAACCACACGCTATTCAGCTGCTCCAACGCCTTTTCCTTGAAGTAGCGCCAGAGAATGGACGCGACTCCTCCGGCGCCAAGCTTCGCAAAGGCGGACCTGGTGGCCTGGGGTGTGGAGGTCATGCAGCGACTCCCAAACCCGAGCCAGATACATACCAATCGCCGGAAATCTTCTCAGGATCTGTCCGCCGCTCCGGCCTCGTTCGAAGGCTGGGTATGTACGGTCCCTCAAGGGGTATTACTCCAACTCCAGGTCGTTATCCCGAACCTCCGCCAATTTTTTAACCATCTTTGCCTTAAACCGCTCCACCGTTGCCGCATACTCCGGATCCTCAGCCAGGTTTGTGTACTGCTTCGGGTCTTTCTTCATGTCGAAGAGTTCGATCCCTTTGGACGCGTCTTCTTCATACTGAATATAAGACCACTCATCCTCCCGCAGCAGAAATCCCTTCCGCATCGGCGCCACGCTGAAGGCCGCGTCACGGACGGAGTAAGCCGGGTCGTCAAAGACCGGCGAGATGTCTTTCCCCTGCAAACGCTCAGGCACTTTCAGTCCGCACAGACTGGCCACCGTGGGGTAGAGATCGATCAATTCCACCAGGGAATCGCACACCGCCGGCGCCTTGCCCGGCACGTTGACGATCAGGGGCACCATGGCGGACTCGTCGCGCAGGCTCACCTTGGCCCAGAAGTCATGCTCGCCCAAGTGATAGCCGTGGTCGGCGGTAAAGATAACAATGGTGTTGTCCGCCTGCCCGGAGGCATCCAGCGCGTCGAGCACCTTGCCTACCTGGGCATCCATGTAGGCCACGGCGGCATAATAGCCTCCCTTCGCCTTTTTCTGCCGGCGGAGGTCCATCTTCATATTCACGCTGGTCTTGTAATTGATCCCCGGCTTGGGAATGTCATCCCAGTCGCCCTCGATCTTGGGCGGCAGTGGCAGTTGGTCATACGGCAGGTAGGGCTCGAAATAGTTCGCGGGCGCCACGAACGGCACATGCGGCCGCACGAAACCCACCGCCAGGAAGAACGGTTCTTTTCCCGCGTGCTGCTCCAGCAGTTCCACCGCCTTGGCCGCTGTCTTGCCGTCGGAATGCACCAGGTCATCCCCCTCCGCTTCCACCACCACGAAGGTATTCCCGCCCACCACGGGTTTCTTTCCATCCGGATTGCCTTCCAGGGTTTCGCCCTTTCCCTTGGCCTTCCACTCCGGGCCCGGGCTATTGAAGCGTTCGGTCCACGACACCGGATCGTCCGCGCCGTCGCTACCTTCCTCGATGCCGCCCGGCACCCCCATGTGAAAAATCTTGCTCACCCGCGCGGAGTAGTAGCCCGCATTCTTAAAATGCTGTGCCCATGTCTCCCGGTCGCCGATCTCCGGCCGGGGGCTCGTGTACCCCAACACGCCGGTCGCGTGCGGATAGTACCCCGACATGAAAGACGCCCGCGACGGTCCGCAATAAGTGGCATTGCAAAAGGCCCGCGTGAACCGTGTCCCCCGCGCCGCCAGCCGGTCGATGTTCGGCGTCCGGGAAATCTCGTTGCCGTAGCATGACAACGCGGTGGAAGTCAGGTCATCCGAAATGATGAACAGGACATTCGTTCTCGCGCCAGCCTCGGGAGACGCCGCGTGCGACCTTCCATCAATTGCCAGAAGAAGCAGAAAGAGACTCAGGGAAACAATGGTCTTCATTGGGGGATTTGGGGGGTACGGTGCGCGAAGCGTCCGTTTGTCCGTGAAATCGAACAGGAGGCTGTCCAGCAAGTCAAGGCACGGCAACGCGGGGCACCCTTTCCAAGGACCTCGGCCAGTCAGTCTCAGCGTGCCAGCGACTCAACATGGCTCGCTATTTCCCGGATCGCTTTCCAGTCATTAAGAAAGTCCAGCGCCACGAACTGATGGAGAACCACAATGCCCCAGAAGATGACCTGATAGGACGTCTTCGAGCACTTGTGTCTCAGATGCCGCTGGGCCAGAAACGCCCCCGGCCAGCCTCCAATCAATTCCAGAAAGTGCAACGCCGCTTCGGAAACCCGCCATTCTTTCGAGCGCGAACGCCGTTTGTCATACGCATTGTATCCAAAGGCCACAGCCGAAATCAGAACCAAGTAGCCGAATGCGATCCGGGGATCATACCGGAGTTCTTTCAAGGCCAAAACCGGCATGACCAATAAGCTGACCAGGACGATCCAGTTCGAGACGGTAATCCGGCCGCCGTCCCGGACTTGGGTAGCCCGTTTCGCGCAGGGGCGGCCCTGCGTGTCAGTGCCTACGACAAACCGGATTCGATCCCCTTTCTGGGGTACCCGGTGCCGTTCCGCGAAGTCCCCAACGTGCAGAAAGAGCTTCTGATTTCCAAACTGCAAAAAACCAAAGCCGCGCTCCGCATGCCATTCAACAATCCGGGCCGTCTGGAACCCAGGTTTCTCCGTGGAAAGAGAGATCGCGCTTATTCTGGAAATTATTACGCGCCGCCAAAAAACTCAAGCGCCGTTCCCATTCTTTCTAAGCAAATGCTTGTCTCGAGTCTCAGGGCATCTGGGGCAACACCCGCTTCGACGTTTCCGGGTCTACGGGGTATTGCGCGTTGTGAGACTCCAGCTCGGACATCAGTTCTTCCATCATCCGCTTCAATTCTTCCGGCTTCTCCTTCGAAAGGTCGTCCTGCTCGAAGGGATCGTCCTTCAGATTGAAAAGCTGGTAGTGGGAATTGCCGGACACCTCCGTGGGAAAGTAGTGATAGATGACCTTCCAATCGCCATCCCGGTAGCTCGACCAGTAGTCGCTTCGGTGGGGCGAGTGGGGGTAGTGCATGAGAAACGTTTCCGTCCGCGTGGGGTCAGGTTTTCCGGTCAACAGGGTGTCCAGGCGGCGGCCGTCCACCGGGTGATCCGCCGGATTCTCGATCCCGGTGAAGGCGAGGATGGTGGGGAAGAGGTCTTCCACGGACGCTTGCTGGTTCTGAATCACACCCGCGGGAATGCCGAGTTGCTTCTGGAAGGGGTTTTCAGGGTTCGGCTTGGCCCAGGCCGCGATGAAGGGAACCCGCATGCCGCCTTCGTAGTGGGCGCCTTTCTTACCCCGTAGCGGCGCGGCGCAGGCCACGGCATGCTCGTCGCCCAGCGGCGCGTCGGTGCCGTTGTCGCCCATGAAGAAAATGAGCGTGTTCTCCGCCACACCCAGTTCTTCCAGGTGATCCATCAGGTCGCCCAGGGACTTGTCCATGCCTTCGATCAAGGTCGCAAACGCCTGCGCCTGTTCGGATTTCCCGGAGTCTTTGTAGTGATCCGCGAAACGAGCGTCCGCGTCGAACGGGGCGTGCACGGCATACTCGGGGAAGTAGAGAAAGAAAGGTTCGCCGGCTTTGACCGCGTCATCCAGCAGCGCATTCGCCTCAATGGTGAGGGCCTCCGTCAGGAAGGTGTCGGTGCCGTGATATTTCTCCAGACCGGGCACGGAATGAAACGGCTTCTTGTTCTTCATTCGGGTGTAGTTGTTCGTGCCGTAGTAACTACCCGGCGCGCCAAACGCGTCTCCACCCACGTTCTTGTCAAAGCCCAGGTTCAGGGGATTGGCGCCTTCGAAGCCGTTGGCCCCAAAGTGACCCTTGCCTACATGCATGGTCCGGTAGCCCGCATCATGCATGGTGCGCGCCAGGGTCACGTCATGGCTGTCCAGCCCTTCCCAGTCCCAGTCCGGCGGTCCCTTCGGACCCGCGTTGTTTCTTTCGGGATTGATCCAGTTGGTAACGTGGTGCCGCGCCGCGTTTTGTCCCGTTTGAATGGAGCAACGCGTCGGCGAGCAGACACTCATCGCGTAGAAATTGTTGAAGCGAATCCCCTGGGCAGCCAGCCGTTCCATGCTGGGCGTGCGGTAGTAGTCGTTCAGCGGGTAGCGCTTCGGCTTCCCGGCCTCGTCCGTGAGGAAGGGCACCGAGGTATCCATCACCCCCATGTCGTCGACCAGGAAGATGACGATGTTTGGCTTTTCAGGAGCCGCCTGTACCGAAGCAAATCCCCCCGCGAAAGACAGGAGCGCCACGCTAAAAAGAGAAATCAGAGTCGTTGTTCTTCTCATAATCCTGTGCAAATTGTTGCGGTCTTACTCCGCCGCCGTGTTTACCCCCGGAATGGGCACGGGGAAGATTTCATTCTGATCCACTTCGCGGCGTAGCAGGTCTTCCACCTGCTCGATCAGTTCGCCTTGCGAAGCCGCCAGGTCGTGAGCTTCGGAGCGG
The DNA here is from genome assembly GCA_030427505.1 of Verrucomicrobiia bacterium. Classification (GTDB taxonomy): domain Bacteria; phylum Verrucomicrobiota; class Verrucomicrobiia; order Verrucomicrobiales; family DEV007; genus JAUICH01. The sequence goes on along the minus strand of JAUICH010000042.1, from coordinate 9,197 downwards.
TCCTTGGAAAGATCATACACTTCCCACGGGCCTGGCTTCTTGGTTTTCAGGTTCTGGCGGACGAGTTTGAAATCGCCGACCCGCACCGCCACCTGGCCCTGGTATTCGGGGAAGACCCAGATCATCGGCTTGCGGGATTCCAGCGTCTTTACCTTGCCCGTCAGCACCGGCCACAGGCTCTCCCCATCCAGCGCGACGCCCTCCGGCGTTTTCAATCCGGTCGCTTCACACAGTGTGGGGAACCAGTCCGCGAAATATCCAGGCGTCTCGTTTACCGCGCCCGCCTCAATCACGCCCGGCAGGCGCGCGACCATGGGCACCCGGATGCCGCCTTCATAGACGCTTCCCTTGTACCCCCGCAGATCCCGCGTGCTGTTAAAGAACTCCGCGTCCACTCCACCCACATGAAAGTGGGGGTTCTTGTCCCGCTCGTGCGTGGTGCCATTGTCGCTGGTGAAAACGACCAGCGTATTCTCCGCCAGCTTCTTATCATCCAGGGCATCCAGCACCCTACCCACGTAGCTGTCCAAGTCATTGATCATGGCCGCGTAGCCTGCCCGCGGCCGGGGATGCGGCAGGTAACCATTTTCACCGCGATAGACCTCGTTGTCCCACTCTTCCGGGAAACGATTCACGGACTCCTTCGGCGGATGCATCGCCACGTGTGGTTCGGTAAAGGGCAGATACAGGAAAAACGGCCCCTTCGCGTGGTCCGCGATGAATTTCTCCGCCTCCGCTATCATGAGCTTGGGCGCGTAGGTTTCGCCGATCCAGTCATCCATCTTCACCTCGCCCTCCGGCTGTTTGGCGTGACCGGGAATCGGGTGTTCGTTGATGATGATCTTCTCTGTGTTCCGCCAGAGATGCGGCGGGTAGAAGCTGTGCGCCACGGACTGGCAGTTGTAGCCATAGAACAGGTCAAAGCCTTTGCGGTTCGGTTCCCCGGTACTGCCCACGGGACCCAAGCCCCATTTTCCCATGGCGCCCGTCGCGTAACCGGCCTGTTGGAAAACCTGGGCGAAAGTGACCGCCTGTTCCGTCAGCGGGTACTGTCCTTCCGTGAACTGCGGAAACGCTTTCTCCACCCGGAAGTTGCCCCGGATCTCCGCGTGTCCCAGGTGCTTGCCCGTCATCAACACACAACGCGACGGCGCGCAGACCGGCGCCCCACTGTAGTGTTGCGTGAAGCGCATCCCTTCCGTTGCCAGGCGGTCGATGTTCGGCGTGGGTATCTTTTCCTGCCCATAGCACCCGGCTTCTCCCCAGCCCAGGTCATCAGCCAGGATAAAGACGACGTTCAAAGGCGACTCCGCTGCCTGGGCCGGCCCGCGGGACATGACTGCCATGGCGACTATCAGGACGCCGAGACTGAGGATTCTGAAGAGGGCTTTCATCGGGGGATTGGGAGGAGATTCATTCTAACAAACACACCAGCCATCACTCCAGCAACGTCAGAGTGACCCGGCGCACATCCATCACGTAGTCGCCGGGAATGTCCGTGGCGCGCAGTACCAGCGGCCCCTGCCCGGCTCTTAGCTCCACTTCGCCGAGGGTCAGGGTGTGAAATTCCTTCATCTGTGACTCGGCGGGAGGGCGAGGCAGAGTGTCCTGGTTTGTGTAGAGCGGCGGGTCCCAGCCCGGCGCCACCTTTCCCGAAACCTTCGCGCCATTGAAGCTCAGTTCCACCGTGGACCCAGCATCCGCCACCGGGCAGGTGTAGTCGATCGTCACTGCGTAGCGGCCAGCGGTATGAACTTCCACGTTCCATTCCATGCGGTCTTCTTTGGTCTTCCAGTTCACGAAGTAGGACGAATTCGGCGCCCGGGTACTGCGGGTCACCTCGCCAATGGGCTCTCCGTCCCGCGCGGGCAGGATGGTGTTCGGAAACTCCGGATACCCCACCGGGAACGGCCGCGGATCGACGGCCCGGTGCTTGGTTTTGTTCTTCGCCGGATCCGCCGCTTCGGGGCCCAGGACATCTTTTCGCCAAGCCTTGACCTCGGCCATCAGGGCCTTGGCCAGTTCGGTTTCTTTCTTGTTCACCGGCTCAGTCTGACCCGGATCGGCGATCATGTCGAAAAGCTGCCCTTTGTCGTCCAGCCGGTGTGTCTGCGTCCGCACGCTGACTTTGCCGTTCCAGGCGTTGAAGATACGCCGGTCTGGCCACTCGGTTTGTTGTTTCAGCAGCAGCGGGGACAGGTCCCGCCCGTCCAGTGGTTTGTCTCCTACCCGGGGAACCTCTGCCAGTGACGTGAGTGTCGGCAGAAAATCGATCGCGCCCGCGATCTGCGTCACCGTGTGGCCCGCCGGAATCTTCGCCGGCCAGCGCCAGTAGCAGACGGAACGCACGCCGCCTTCATCCGTGCTGCCCTTCCTGCCCTTCATTCCATCGGTCCAGCGCCAGCTGTTCGGCCCGTTATCGGAGAAGTAGATGACGATGGTGTCTTCCGTCAGGCCCAGTTCCTCCAGCTTTGCCAGGACCCTACCCACATTCATGTCCTGGTTTTCCAGCATGGCCATCGCACAGCGGGTCTCGTTCAGGTCCTCCTGGTCCGGCAGCGTGGAGCGTTGTTCCACCGGCTGGTCTTTGAAGTGCGACCAGTTCTCCTCCGGCGCGGCCCAGGGGGAGTGCGGCGTGGTAAATGGCAGGTAGCAGAAAAATGGCTTTTCCTGGTTCTTCTCGATAAAGGCCAGGGCCCGGTCCGTGCAGATGTCCACAATGTAGCCCTCGGTTCTGACCATGTGCCCGGCGTCTTCCAGTTCGGGATTGAAGTACTCGCCCCAGTGCCCGGCGGGGTGACCGAAGTACTCGTCAAAGCCGCGCGCCATGGGGTAGTAGGGCCACTGGCTTCCATTGTGCCACTTGCCAAAAGCGCCCGTCGCGTAACCGGCGGCGTGAAAAGCGTCCGCCACCGTGTTTTCGTCCAGGTCCATCCGCTCTTCCCCCAGGGAAGTCCCGCTCACTCCCATGCGCCCGTGGTAACGGCCCGTCAGGAATTCCGCCCGCGTCGGCGAACACACCGGCTCCACGAAGAACCGGTCGATCGTTACGCCTTCTTTCGCGATGGAATCGACGTGTGGCGTATTCGCCAACTGATTGCCGGAATGGCCGTAGTCGCCCCAGCCGGCATCGTCAGCGAGGAAGACCACGACGTTGGGTTTCGCGTCTACCGCCGCCACGGAACAGGCCAGCACGGCGACCAGCAAGAGGGAGAGTCTTGTCATCGTCAGGGGGAGTTTTTTTATGGAGGGTGGAGTTCTTGAGGGAGTTCGGAAAAGGATTAGGGAAACACGGCCGTTTGGCCCACGGCGTCTTCGCGCACTTTGCCGTCGTAGTCGATGAACGGCTTGGCGTCGCTCACCCGGCCCAGTTCACGGCAGCCGGGGCCGATCTCTTTCGTGCCGAGATCGCTTTCCATACTCTGGGCCAAGGCCTGCAAGCGCTTCACCACATCCGGATGGTCCGCCGCGACATCCGTGGTTTCCCCGATGTCTTCCTTCAGATTGAAAAGCTGCGGACGCGGTTTGCCTTTCTTTTCCCCCGGCGCGCCATCGGCCAGCGCGAGGTGCAGTTTCCAGTCGCCGGAACGCACCGCTTCCAAGTTAAAACCTTTGTAGTAGAAGAACTCCTCGCGCGGCGGAGTCTCCGGGTCGCCCGTCAGCACGGGCCAAATGTCCACCCCGTCGATCTTCCGGTCCTGAGGCGCTTCTGCGCCCGCCAGCTTCGCGAAGGTCGGCAGCACGTCCATCATGGACGTCATGGCGTCCGTGCTGGTGCCCGCGGGAATCTTCCCCGGCCACCACGTGATGGTGCACACCCGGATGCCGCCTTCCCAAGTCTGCGCCTTGCTGCCACGCAGGGGATCATTGTTAGAGCCATGGTTCAGCGCGCCGCCGTTGTCGCTGGTAAAGATGACCAGCGTATTTTCATCCAATCCCAGCTCACGCACCGTGTCCATCACCTGGCCCACGCTCCAGTCCACTTCCTCCGCCCAGTCACCAATCAATCCATTGGGCGACTTGCCCCGGAAGCCGTCGGACGGATACAGCGGAAAGTGCACCGCCGTGTGCGGCAGGTAGAGAAAGAAGGGGCCGTCCTTGTGCTCGTTGAGAAACTGGATGGCGTGCTCCGTGTAGCGGCGAGTCACGGAAAATTGACCTTCCACCTTCAGGCGATCCACTACCTTGGTATTTTCCACCAGGGGCAGCGGCGGTTGGCCCAAGCCACGAATGCCCACCTCATCCCAGTTGGTGGGTCTTTTCTTTAGACGTTCCGCCACTTCTTCGGGCGTTGGCAGCGGCACGTCCGGATTGCTCTTGGAACCATCGGAGGCCGGTCCCATGTCGTTGGAATACGGAATGCCAAAGTAATAATCAAAGCCCTGGCTCGTTGGCAGGAAAGGCGGCTGGTCGCCCATGTGCCACTTGCCGATGCAGCCGGTGGCATAACCTTGTTCCTTCAGGACTTCCGCCACCGTGATCTCATCCGGATGCAGGCCCACTTCGCCGCCAGGGAAAAGAACATGCGGCACGGGCAGCGCCCGCTTCGGATAACTGCCCGTCATGAGCGACGTGCGGGACGGCGTGCAAACCGGCGCGGCATAGTGGCTGGTCAGCTTCCGCCCTTCAGCGGCCAAGCGGTCCAGATTTGGCGTCTTATTATCCGAACCATAGGGACCAATGTCCCGGTAACCCAAGTCATCGATGTTAAAGATGATGAAATTCGGCGTGTCCGCGGCCCGCGCCGAAAACACAGGCAACGCCACGCAGGCAGCCATCAGGAGAAAGAAAGAGACAACAATTCGGGAACGTCTGGGGGAATGCATGGGCGTCCAGCCTATCGGACGCCCCCTCTGAGGTCAATGGTCCGCAAATGCGTGCTTCCCCGCGGACTACTCTGCCGCCGGCCCCAATTCCCAGATCTTCAGATCGTCCACCACCGCGTGCTTCGGCACGGCGAAGACAAACTGATGTTTCGTGGGATGCGCGAAGCCAGGTGAGGAGTGCGCGCCCACTTCTTCGCCGTCGATGTAAACGGTCAGCGTTTCTCCAAGGTGAACGGTCACCACGTCGTGCCAGACGCCGGTTTCCAGTTCCAGGGGAAAACTCTTCTCGGCTTTAGCCAGGGCCGCCGCCATGGCTTCTTTGCCTGCCGGGGTTTCCTGATTGTCGCGGAGCGTGAGCTTGAAGCGGCTCTCACGCTCGTCTGTCAGGGTCAGTTTGTTGGGACTGATGGTAACGCCATTGATGTGCCCGGCCCAGACGGATTTGTCGGAGAGGTCGTTGTAGGCCAGCTTCAGCTGATCGCCTTCGTCGAGCTTCATTCGCAAATAGACCACCACGTCCCGCCAGGGTTCTTCAATGTGGTGCTTGGTGGAAATGGCGTGATTGGCGCGGGGCGAAATGGTCATCTCCAGGGCGCCATCGGCCAGATCGTTCTGCTTGTCCCCCTGCGCGCGGCTCTTGCTGTTGGTGGTCCAGTCCGGACCCAGATCGTCTTTGTCGTCCGCGTCTTCACGATTGAAGTCGTCCTGAAAAATCAAGGTGCCGCGGGTTTCCACCAGCTCACCGGCGGCTTTCGGCAGGGCCATCGTGGCCTCGGTTTCTTCCAGGTTGGCGGCCACCCATTCCCGGTCTTCCACGGACAGTTTGTCCCAGGGAATCGTGAACGTCTTCCCATCGGCCTCCCGCCGGATGGTCACATGGGTTTCCGTGGTGGAAATCAGTTCGGCTTCCACCGTGCTACCGTCCGCCGAGGTCCAGGTGCGGGCCGAGGCGCTGTGAGCGAACACCAACATGGCGATGAAAGAAGCAATGAGGACCGGGAGTTTCATGGCGTTTTGTTTTGGTGGTACCTACCTTGGAGAAGCGGAGGTGTAAATTCCAAATCCCCCCCGAGGCTGGTTCGACAGCCAGTCCCCTCGCGCGCCGCCCCGCCTATTGGTCATGGAGCCAGCCCTGTGGCGAACAGTGAGAAGACAACCGGTGAAAAACGCTTAGGTTTCCCTGCCTCGCACGGCGGCGGCGGTGGGTATACGGTCTGATTTCCAATCTGGAGGCGTAACGTGGGCGAGGGACAGCGCGGTTGCGCCAAGGCTGACGACTTCCTACATGAACCATTCTTCCGACAAGAGCGCCGGGCCCAAAGACAACGGCCGCGAGGCCATGTGGCCCAGCCAGATTCCGCTGCGCGGCTGGTGGCAGGTGGCCAAGCGGGTGAAGGACCAGGTGATTTCGGACCACGTCCCCATTGTCTCGGCGGGGGTCGCGTTCTTTTTTTTCCTGGCGCTCTTTCCAGGGATCGCGGCCACGATTTCGATCTACGGACTGGTCGTGGACCCGGCGGAGGCCGCGAGTCAGGTCGACTACCTGGCTGGTCTGCTCCCAAATGAAGCTCACAATCTGATCGCGGAGTTTGTGGACAAGCTGACCCGCTCTTCCAGCCAAACCCTGGGCTGGGGCGTGGTGCTCAGCCTGATGTTCAGCTTCTGGAGCACGAACAAGGGCGCCAAAGCCATCATGAACGGGGTGAACATCGCCTACAACGAAACGGACCAGCGCAACTTTATCGTCAAGAACGTGCTAACGCTGATATTCACCATCGGGATGATCTTGATCGTGACCGTCGGCCTGGCGGTGGTGGCGGGGATTCCGGCCATCACCAATCTGTTGGGGCTGACCTACGACATGAAGCCACTCGTAACTCTGGCGCGGTGGCCAGTGGTGGCGGTGGCGATGATGCTGACGCTCGGCTGCATCTACAAATTCGCTCCCCACCGGAAAGGACCCAAACCTCGCTGGGTCAGTTGGGGCGCGGTGATCGCCACGCTGCTTTGGCTGGCGGGTTCCGGGCTCTTTTCCCTCTACGTGGACCACTTTGGGAACTTCGCGAAGAACTATGGCAGCATGGCGGCGGTGGTGGTGCTGATGCTGTGGTTCTATCTGACCGCCTACATCATTCTGTTGGGAGCGGAGGTCAACGCGGAACTCGAACATCAGACCGCCAAGGACTCCACCGAAGGCCCTCCGAACCCAATGGGGTCGCGTGGCGCCTTTGTCGCGGACCACGTGGCGGAAGAAGCCGAGGGATAGCGGCGACGTACGAAGAGTCCCCGATTTCAGGTCGATTCAGGCACTGGCTCAGCGCCTGAAAAACCGGCCAATTTGCCTGCATGCTGACTGCTCCAGGTCTCCGAAAGCGGGAAACGAGGATAAGATTAGATTATGGAAATTACAAAGATAATTGAAATTTTTGTTAATTTGGATATGATTTTGCCATAGATGCGCCAACCCCTAAAACTACTCATCATCGATGATTCGGAGACGGATGCGGAAATTCTGGTCCGTCATCTCACTCGCGCGGATTTTCGGCTGGATGTTGAGCGGTATTGGGATCTACCCCGAATAAAGGAGGCCCTGAAATCGGAAGCATGGGACCTGATCTTGTGCGACCACCGGCTACCGGCTTTTGACTCTGGAGATGTCCTGATGACCCTTCGTGACATGGGCTTGTCGGACACTCCCTTTATTCTGGTCTCAGGCGTCATTGAAGTGGAAGCCGCCGTGGAAGCCATGCGGCTGGGAGCCAACGACTTCATTCTCAAAGACGATCTCTCCCGGCTGGTGCCCGCCATTCATCGGGAGCTCGAACAAGCCGAGACCCGGAGAGAAAAGCAAAGAGCGGAAATCGAGCTGCGCGAATCGAACCACAAGCTGCGATCCGCTCTGAAGGCATTGGCGGAATCTCAGGAACGGCTCATTTCCGCGGAACGCTTTCGCGCGCTGGGGCAAATGGCCAGCGGAATCGCGCACGACTTCAACAATTCGCTAACCAAAATATTAGGTATCGCAGAAGTCCTGGCAGCCAGGAATCCGGAGGAAACGGATCTCTTCCGTCAGCTGAAGACCGTCATCTCCGACGCGACGGCAACCGTTCGCCGGCTTTGCCAGTTTTATCGCCAATCTCCGGCGGAACGCGCGAAACCGATAGAAGTAAACGGTTTGCTTCATGACGTGAGAGACTTCACCCGGCCCCGGTGGCAGAAACCCGTGGGCACTGACTGCGCCTCCGTGCAAATGGCCGTGACGGCTCAGGCTACCTCGCTCGCCATGGCGGAAGCCTCCCAACTTCGGGAGATCATGACGAATCTGATCTTCAATTCGTACGACGCGATGCCGGAGGGCGGACTGATCGAACTCATTTCCCGGGACGTGGATCAAATGGTGGAAATAGAAGTTCGCGACAACGGCTCCGGAATGTCACCCGAGGTAGTGGCTCGCAGTCAAGAACCTCTCTTCACCACAAAGGGGGAGAAGGGAACGGGCATGGGACTGGCCATCGCCAACAGCATCGTTCAATCCTATGGGGGTACGCTGCGCGTGGAGAGCGAGCTGGGGAAAGGAACCTCTGTGATACTGTCCTTGCGCCGGGGTAAATCGGCCTCTGGCACGGAAGGGCGAGCCATCCCTGCCCCTGAAAACCGGGAAACGGTGGGAAGCCAGATTCGAATCCTGGTGATCGATGACGAACCGTTAATCGCCAATCTCTTCAAATGGATACTTCAAGACATGGGACACCAGGTGACCGCGGTCACGGACCCAAAAGAAGTCCCTAGTCTGGTATCCACCAACGGGTTTGACCTGGTGGTTTCCGACCTCTCAATGCCGGACGTCACCGGAGACCGTTTGGCAAAGTCGCTGCGCGAAATCGCTCCTCAAACCCGTTTTATTCTGGCCACTGGCTTCGGGGATCTGTTGCATGCCCATTCCGAGACGCTCGAAGGGGTGGATCTTATCCTGCCCAAACCCGCCAGCCGCGAAGACCTGGTCCGGGCTCTGAACTCTTTATTTCCCGCCTCCACGTCCGAGTCATCCGGCCTGGTGGAATTGCCAAGCTAGTGCACTGACCGCCTTAAAATGATGAGCGCTTGCCCTGAACAAAGAGCCGCTGGCGACAGGGCGGAAACCGGTATTTTTGGCTGGGGTCTTCGTGGCTCTTCAGTCAGTTATGATTCACATAGCCTCCTTCGTCGCGCCTTGCTCCCAGCCAAAAATCCTCGCCAATCACCCATCATCTTAAGGCGGTCAGTGCACTAGGCAGTGTGGACAAATATAAGTGGTTGAGAATGTTAAGTTTTACGAAATAGTAAAGGATGGATGTCCATCGAGCAGATCAGATGCCGGAGCCGGTTTTTCAA
>JAUICH010000012.1 GCA_030427505.1 Verrucomicrobiia bacterium | reverse complement strand
TCCCGCCTTTGCGGGCTCTGCCGACACCTTTCGCTTCGCTTCAGGGGGTTGCGAGCCGCTTCGCGGCCGAAGCAGTCTGCCTGGCTTCGTTCCCGCTCACTCTATTGGGGGTAGGCCCAATGCCGTTCACGGCGCCTTGCCAGCCCAATAATGGCCTTGCGCCGGGCCGCCCCCAATTTGTCCAAACTGCCTAGCCTGCATTTCTTACCAGTTTTCGGCTGCGACTTGCTGTGGCCCGCATTGCCGGCGTTCCGCTCGAATTTTCCTTGATCAAATTGTACTCATACGGTCCCACGAAAAAATCTTCGCGCGCCTTGCCAATGCGAGCCTCGCGGCGTCTCGCCACGAGAACTGGTGAGAAATGCTGGCCAGGACGTGGAAGACGACGATTCCGGGGTGCCTCCGAAGGTTCGGAATCAATTCGTCCACGAATCAGTAACTATTTGAGGTGGAAATACTTGGATGGGCTAGTATTGCGCAGGCTGAGAACGGGGTGGGGAGGGTTTTCTCCAGTCCGTCGGGGCCCGAAACTGCCAATTTGGGACTTTGGCACGGCAATTGCTCGGCACTGAGGTCCACAAAACAACCCAACCCTAGTACGAAAGCTTATATATGACTGGAAACGCAGCAAGATTGGACGCGGTGGCGAGTGTTATCGACCGCGTGGAACTACCCAAGGGTGTCGATTTTTCCGCCGAGCCCACCGGCGATCTTTTCGGGATCAATACGTTCAACCTGGCCAAGATGAAGGAGGTCTTGTCCTCTGAGGCTTACGAGAAACTGATTGCCACGATTTCCGACGGCAGCAAACTGGACATCTCCGTGGCGGACGAAGTGGCCGGCGCCATGAAAGACTGGGCGCTTTCCAGGGGGGCTACTCACTACGCTCACGTGTTTTATCCTCTGACGGGTTTCACCGCTGAGAAGCATGACAGCTTCTACGATCCGGCTCCCGATGGTGGCGCGGCGATCTCCAAGTTCAAGGGCAAGACCCTTATTCAGGGCGAGCCAGACGGTTCCTCGTTCCCGAGCGGTGGCCTGCGCGCCACGCACGCGGCTCGCGGTTACACCGCCTGGGACCCGACCAGCCCGGCTTTCATCATTGAAAACCCTTGCGGAACCACGCTGTGCATTCCGACTTCCTTCGTCTCCTGGACGGGTGAAGCGCTGGACAAGAAGACGCCGGTTCTCAAGTCCATGCAGGCGCTGGACAAGGTGGCGCGCCGCATCCTCAAGCTTTTCGGTCACGAGTCCATCGCTCATGTGTCCGCCACGGCGGGCCCGGAGCAGGAATACTTCCTGGTGGACAAGAGCTTCTTCTACTCTCGTCCCGACCTGATGAGCGCCGGCCGCTCTCTGTTCGGCGCCGCGCCGCCGAAAGGCCAGGAGTTCGACGATCACTACTTCGGTGTTATCCCCGAGCGCGTGATGTCCTTCATGTATGAGGTGGACCGCGAACTCTTCAAGCTGGGCATTCCGGCCAAGACCCGCCACAACGAAGTGGCTCCCGGCCAGTTCGAAATCGCTCCCATGTTCGAAAGCGCCAACGTCGCCGCCGACCACCAGCAACTCGTCATGACCGTGCTGAAAAAGGTGGCCGACAAATACGGTTTGGCCTGCCTGATGCATGAGAAGCCTTTCGCGGGTGTGAACGGTTCCGGTAAGCACGTAAACTGGTCCCTCGGCAACTCCACGCAGGGCAACCTGCTGGATCCCGGCGACACGCCGCACGAAAACGCTCAGTTCCTCGTGTTCGCGGGTGCCGTGATTCGGGCCGTGGACAAGTTCGCTCCTCTGCTGCGCGCGGTCGTCGCTTCCGCGGGTAACGATCACCGCCTGGGCGCCAACGAAGCGCCTCCGGCCATTATCTCCGTCTACTTGGGCGACCAGCTGATGGACGTGTTCGAGCAGATCAAGGGTGGTGGCGCCACGACTTCCAAGTCCAAGGGCGTCCTGAACATCGGCGTGGATACACTGCCTGAGCTTCCGAAGGACGCTGGCGACCGTAACCGCACGAGTCCCTTCGCCTTCACCGGCAACCGCTTCGAATTCCGCGCGGTGGGTTCCAACATGTCCATCGCCGGTCCGCTGACCGCGATGAACACCATCATTACCGATTCCCTGGAATACATCGCCGACCGCCTGGAAGGCGCCAGCGATCTGAACGCGGAAATTCAAGCCGTTCTCCAGGAGATCATGGAAGTGAACGGTAAGGTCATCTTCAACGGCAACGGTTACTCCGAAGAGTGGCACGCCGAAGCGGAAAGCCGCGGTCTGCCGAACCTGAAGACCACTCCGGATGCGTTGCCTGCCTTGACCTCTCCTGAAGTGGTTGAAGTCTTCGAGAAATACGGTGTGCTCTCCGAGGTGGAACTCGAAAGCCGCCAGGAAGTCTACGCCGAGCAGTACTGCGCCATCATCAATGTGGAAGCCAAGCTGGCTATCGAGATCGCGAAGACCATCATCTACCCGGCGGCCATGCGTTATCTCGGAGAACTGTCCTCCACGGTGGCAGGTGTCAAGGAAGTGGGTGTTACTCCTTCCACGGCTATCCTGGAAGAAGCCGCTACTCTGACTTCCTCTCTGGAATCGGCCATCGCCGCGCTGGAAAGTGCCTACGGCAGCGTGGGACACGAGCCTACGTCCTGGAAGGACACGGTTTTGCCCGCCATGCTGGAACTGCGCGGCGTGGTGGACAGCCTGGAAGCCGTTATCGCGGACGACATCTGGCCGCTGCCGACCTATCAGGAAATGCTTTTCATCAAGTAAGTTAAGCTCTGCCCAGACTTCGCTTACGTTCGGGAGAGCCCGTCTTCCCGCCTGGAGGCGGGCCTCCTCTCTCCGAAAGAAAAGTCGAAACACAAACAAAAGAAATAGGGGCGGATTTTGGGGGCTGCGGCCTTCAGGACCCGCCCCTCTTCTTTTGTGTGTTCCATGCCGCTGTTCATCCGTGCCCGGTGGCGGCAATGCGTCCCCCTGAAGGACATTGCCAAGGCCCCTCCTCCCCGCTAGGGTCGGGGCTTCATGAACTCCCTTTCTCTCTGTAACTTCTCTGTTCCTCGCGCACGTTTTCTGGCGCTATTCTTGACTGGAGCCGGACTGCTTTTGTTGCTGGGCACGGCTTCCGTCCAGGCTCAGGAAACGAAGCCGAATATCCTGTTCATCGCCATCGATGACCTGAATGACTGGGTGGGCCCTCTGGGTGGCCATCCGCTGGCGAAGACTCCCGCCATGGACAAGCTGGCGGCGCGGGGGGTGACCTTTACCAACGCACACTGCCAGGCGCCGCTGTGCAATCCCAGCCGTACCAGCCTGATGACAGGCCTCCGGCCCGGCACCACCGGCATCTATGGGCTGAAGCCCTGGTTCCGCGAGGTGGAAGCGTTGAAAGACATCGTTTCCCTCCCGCAGTACCTGGAGAAACACGGCTACCGCACCTACACCGCGGGCAAGATTTTCCATGGAGGCTATGGCCGGGGAAAAAACGATCACGAGTGGAACGAAATTGGGCCGCCGGCCAGCGTGGGCGCCCGGCCCAAGGAAAAGCTGGTCCAGACGCCCGCCGAGCACAAGCTGGTGGACTGGGGAGTCTTCCCTCACAAAGACGAGGAAAAAGGAGATTGGACCGTCGCGTCCTGGGGAGTGGAGCAAATCGAGAAAGGGCCACAACAGCCCTTCTTCCTGTCAGTCGGTTTCTTCCTGCCCCATGTGCCCTGCTACGCCACACAGAAGTGGTTCGACCTGTATCCAGATAATGACAGCATCCGCCCGGAAGTGCTGCCTGACGACCGCGCGGACACACCGCGTTTCTCCTGGTATCTGCACTGGAAGCTTCCGGAACCGCGGCTGAAGTTCCTGAAAGAGGCGGATCAATGGAACAACCTGGTGCGTTCCTACCTGGCCTGCATCAGCTTTGTGGACAGCCAGGTGGGCCGGGTCATGGATGCCCTGGAAAACAGCTCATACCAAGACAATACCATCGTGGTCCTTTGGTCGGATCACGGCTGGCACCTCGGTGAAAAAGAGATCACCGGGAAAAACACTCTGTGGGATTGTTCCACCCGGGTCCCGCTGATTTTTGCCGGTCCGGGCATTGTGAAGGGGGAAGACTGCGTTCAGCCGGCGGAGTTGCTGGACATTTATCCCACCTTGCTGGAACTGGCGGGCCTGCCGCCCAACGAAGTGCTGCAAGGTCACAGCCTGGTGCCCCAACTGAAGGATCCCGCCACGGAACGCGAGTGGCCCGCCATCACCACGCACAATCACGACAACCACGGGGTGCGTACGGTGCGCTGGCGTTTCATTCAGTATGCCGACGGCACGGAAGAACTTTACGATATGGAGGCGGACCCCAACGAGTTCAAGAACCTGGCGGGCGATCCGGCCTATCTGGATACGCTGAAAGAACTGCGGCAATGGTTGCCTGAGAGCAATGTGCCACCGGCTCCGAACAGCGCGGCCCGGGTGCTGACCTACGACAAGGCTACCGGCGAGACCATCTGGGAAGGGGAAGAGATCAAGCCCACCGACCCGATTCCGGAGCTTTGAGGCCGCGCCCGTCTGAGAAGAATTTCCCGAGCAGGTGAAATTCAGGGTGGGGCGGTCCAGACCTATTGACGCTGGCGCCTCCAGATGGCAAAACGGAGTGTCAGCGGATAGCGCTCCGTTTCTCTCGTGGTGACAAATCAGGAGTTTCAGTCTCTCATCGAAGATTCGGTTTCCTACTTACGGAGCCGGATCGAGTGGGCGCGGGAAGAATATCGGGTCGGCGAGTATAAGCGTTATGACTACGACTTGGACCGCCGTACTTTCTGGTGGTCTGACGATGGTGTCACCAAAGTGCGGGCCACTCTGACCGTGGTGGGGTCCGTTTCCACGGACTCCGACACTTGGCTGTGGTCTTGGGGCAACCCGCACTTTGAAGGCCTGGACATGGTTGACATCCTTCGCGTAAGGAAATTCGGCGAACGCCACGGCATTCACAAACTCGCCAGCCGGCTCTGGTCCGCGGAAGAAATGGACGGTTGGGAGATGATGGCCGTGGCCGCCCGGCTGCTGGAGTCCCAGGCCGGCTACCGGTCGCCTTCAGAGACCGGCTTCCTGTTTCTGCTGCTGGACAATCTGCGTTGGGAAGAGAAGTGAGGACCTGGCGCCCTGCCTACTTATTGAACCAGCCCTAAATTAGAATCATGTTAGAAGATAGCTCCACCATAGATGCCGTGGCGACTCGCGAAGATGGGAGTGTCCGGCTGGTCATCATGGACGCCGGAATCACCGAGGACCCTGAAGAGCGGCTTGGCTTTCTGATGGATAAGCTGAAGTGCTATCTCTATTACCTGTGCGCGGGAGACTTTAAGAAAGATCACCCGGGCCAGACCGCGGGCGACGCGGATATCCTGGTCATGTGCCGGGTGCCACCCACCAAGAAGATGGCGGAGATTTCTGCCATCCAGAATCCCGAGAACGCTGACGAGCCTATTTCCATCTCTTTCGAGCATTTCCCGGGTCTCGACTGAGCGTCCGGGCGTTTCCCTTCGGATGTTGGGAAGTGTTCCGCGTCACTCCCTGACCGTGATGGAACTGAGCGGCTGAGCGCTCTTGGGTGACGGCAACAATTTCGTCACGAAATGGTCTCTTCCACCCCGGTCAACAGGTGGACTTGGAGCAGAAAGTGCTGCGGATTTAGATGGCAGAGTGTTATGGTCTTATTATCTTTAAAGCATGGTAGCGCAGGGTAAGCGGAACATCTCGCCGGGGCGGTTACTTTTTACGGGGATTTTCGGCTGGATATTCGCGGCCGGAACTCTTTGCGCATTGGCCGTTTCTTCCGCTGATGGCGGAGACCAGGAGGGCTTCCCCTCCTACAACCGGGAGGTGCGTCCCATTCTGTCCAAAGCCTGTTTCCGCTGCCATGGCATGGACCCGAAACAGAGGAAGGCCAAGCTGCGTCTGGACGTCCGGGAGGAGGCTCTAAGCAAGGAAGCCTTTGTCCCGGAGAAGCCGGAGGAAAGCGAGATCATCTTCCGTATCGTCTCAGCGGATGAAGATGAAGTGATGCCTCCTCCGGATGCGGGGGATCCCTTGACCTCCGAAGAGATTGCCATCCTGAAAAAATGGATCAAAGGAGGCGCGAAGTATGAGGGGCATTGGGCTTTCGAGCCTCCGGTGAAGAGGGCCCTTCCGTTGCCGGATTCCGGGTTGAGGCCCATCGACCAATGGGTCCAGTCCCTGCTCAGTGAGAAAGGCCACACCCTGGCGGTTCCGGCTTCCCGGGAGACGTGGCTGCGGCGGGTCACCTTCGACCTGACCGGGCTTCCGCCCACCTTGGAGGAAATAGAGGACTTCCTGGCGGACACCTCCGTGAACGCCCGGGAAAAGGTGGTGGAGCGGCTCCTGAACACCGCCGAGTACGGTGAAAGGATGGCTCTGGACTGGCTGGACCTGGCCCGGTATGCCGACACCTACGGGCGGCACGAAGACGCGGACAGTTCCACCTGGCCCTATCGCGATTGGGTGATCCAGGCCTTTGAGGAAAATTTACCTTACGATCAGTTCGTTCTTTGGCAGACGGCGGGTGACATGCTGCCAGACCCGACGCGGGATCAGATGGTCGCGACCTGTTTCAACCGGTTGCCGCAACAGTCCAATGAGGCGGGCAGCAATCCGGAAGAGTTCCGGATGGAGCAGGTATCCGATCGCGTTCACACCAACGCGACCACGTTCCTGGGGCTGACCATGGAATGCGCCCGCTGCCACGACCACAAGTACGATCCCCTGACACAGAAGGACTACTACTCGATGGCCGCCTTTTTCAACAACATCGATGAGTTGGGGCTCTTCGCGGTTTATACCGGTGGGGTGCCGACACCGTCCGTCGTGTTGTACGATCCGGAACAGAAGAGACGCCTGGCTGAGATTCACCAGGAACTGGACCGCTTGAGCGCCAGTCTGGAATCCATGCGGCCGGGGGCCGAAGCACGGTTTCGGGAATGGCTGAAAAAGCATTCGCCGCCGGTCCAGCGCCCCGAACCGGGTTTTTGGGGGAAAGTCGGCGCTTTCTTCACGGCGGATCCTCCGCCAGTGGTGGAGCCGGTCAAGCCGCTGGTCTGGTTGAAATTCGAAGACTACGGAGATGACAAGATTTTCGCCAACGAAGCGTCCGCCGACCTGCCGGCACAACTGCACCGGAAGACGAAGTTGAAAAGCGGTCCGGTCGGCAATGCCATTCACTGGGTGGACGACAACTACGTGACCATTCAGAACTTCAGAGAGTTCAAGCGGAGCGAGACGTTTTCCATGGCGGTGTGGCTGAAGCCCCTGGAAAAGTTTGATCACGCGGCGATCGCGCACCGTTGCGTCTCGGGAATCGACGCGGCTTGGAGAGGATTTCGTTTGGATATTGACGATGGCCGCCCTCTGTTTGCCTTGGGCCATTTCTCGCCGGGGAATGAGATTTGCATTCGGGGCCCTAAGGAATTGCCAATAGGGGAGTGGACCCACGTCGCCGTGTCCTACGACGGCTCCAGTCAGGCGTCCGGCATGAAACTCTATCTGGATGGTCAGCGGGTGAAAGACCCGGAGATCATAAGGGACCAGCTCTACAAAGACATCGTCTACCGGGAAGAATGGGGAGACGAAGGCGGCAAGGACGCCGTGCGTCTGGACCTGATGCTGGCGGGCCGCCACAACGACGCCAGCTATCGGAATGGGCTGATGGATGAGTTCTATTTCTACGACCGGGAACTCACCGCGCCGGAAATTTCCCAACTCGCGCTGCTGCCTGACTCTTCAGAGCCTGAGGACTGGTTTGACTGGTACCTGCGGGAAGAGGACGAATCGTGGAAAGAAATTACTTCGGCCATCGCCGCGCTTCGCGAGGAAGAAAACCGGCTGAGTGGAGAGCCGGTGGAGGTCATGGTCATGAAGGAATGGGAGGGGCCCCGGAGGGAAACCCACATCCTGAACCGGGGCAAGTTCGACGAGCCTGGGGAAGAAGTGCGGCCTGATACACCCGCCAGCCTTCCGGCATTTCCAGAGGATCTTCCCAGGAACCGTCTTGGCTTCGCGGCCTGGCTGATTTCACCCGAAAATCCGCTGACGGCCAGGGTGGAGGCGAACCGGCTCTGGCAGCATTTCTTCGGGCGCGGGCTGGTGGGTACCAGTGAAGACTTTGGCACCCAGGGCGAGTACCCGCTTTATCAGGATCTGCTCGACTGGATGGCGGTGCATTTCCGGGAAGACCTGGGCTGGGATGTGAAGGCTCTGTGCCGGGAGATCGTCCTGTCCGATACCTATGGACAGTCCGCTGTCAGCGCGGACCCGGAGCTGATGAAGAACGACCCGGAAAATCGCCTGCTGGCCCGGGGACCCCGGTCGCGTCTTCCGGCGGAGGCCTTGCGCGACATGGCGCTGTCGGTCAGCGGACTCCTGGACCGGAGAGTGGGGGGTCCCAGCGTGAAGCCATACCAACCAGCGGGCCTGTGGGAAGAGTCCGGCACGCAGCATGTATATATTCAGGACCACGGGGAAAACCTCTACCGCCGCAGCCTCTACACGTTTTGGCGCCGCACCCTGCCGCCGCCGTCCATGATTGTGTTCGATGCTCCCACGCGGGAGTTTTGCACCGCGCGGCGGACGCAAACCACCACCCCCTTGCAGGGGCTGGTCCTGATGAACGATCCTCAGTTCCTGGAAGCGGCCCGAGTGCTGGCGGAGAACCTGGTCCGGGAGTATCCGGACGCACCGGCTGCCCGCGCCATGGACGCCTTCCGGCGGCTCACGAGTCAGACTCCCACCGAAGAACAGGTGACTCTCTTGAGCGGTTACCTTGCCTCCGAAGCTGAGATCTGGGAGAAGGACGCGGACTCTACCCAGGATTTCCTGAAGAGCAGTGGCGAACTTCCTTTGGACGAGAACCTTCCCGCCGTGGACGTGGCCGCGACCACCGAGATGGTCCGTCTGCTGTTCGGATTCAGTGAAACCGTCGTGAAACCTTGACCCCATGAGCCTGCGCTATCGATTCAATCGCCGTCATTTCCTGGCCTCGTCCGGGTTTGGCTTGGGGTCCCTGGCCCTATCGGACCTGATGGCCAAGGAGATGACCCAGAGGACGCTTCCGGATTTCGCCCCCAAGGCCAAGCGGGTGATCTTCCTGTTCATGAGTGGTGGGCTTTCCCAGTTCGAAAGTTTCGACTACAAGCCGCTTCTCAGAGAACGGCAGAACGAGGATCTGCCCGCCTCTTTTCTGAAAGACCGGAAACCGCTGGGGATGTCCGGATTTCAGGCGCGGCTGCCCCTGGTGGGATCCAAGTGGGACTTTAAGCAACACGGCCAGTCAGGCGCGTGGGTGTCGGACGCGTTTCCTCACCTGGCGAAGCAGGCGGATGACATCAGCTTCATCAAGTCCGTGGTTTCGGACGCGGTGAATCACGATCCCGCCACCACGTTCATGCAGACGGGCGCCCAGCTACCGGGCCGGCCCAGTATGGGCGCCTGGCTCAGCTACGGGCTCGGGAGCGAAAACCACGACTTGCCTGCCTACATTGTGATGGTTTCCAAGCGGATGGTGGACCAGCCGCTGACGGCCCGTCTCTGGGACAGCGGCTTTCTGCCGGCCCGGCACCAGGGCGTTCAGTTCCGCGCGGGGAATGAACCGGTCCTTTACCTGGGCGACCCCAAGGGAATCTCTCGCGACCGTACCCGGCACATGCTGGACGAACTGCGCCAGCTCCACGAGCTGGAGAAGGGGCGGCAGGCCGCGCCGGACATAGACGACCGGATCGACCAGTTTGAGATGGCCTACCGCATGCAGACCGCCGTGCCGGAAGCCACGGACTTGAGCGGGGAACCCGACCACATCTTCGACCTCTATGGCCCGGATGCGCGAACTCCAGGGTCTTTCCCCTCCAACTGCATTCGCGCCCGGCGGCTCGCGGAGCGGGGCGTGCGTTTTATCCAATTGTTTCACCCTGGTTGGGACCATCACGGCGGGCTCCCCGAAGCCTTTGAAATGGGTTCGAAGGAAATCGACCAACCCTGCGCGGCGCTGCTCCAGGATCTGAAGAACCGGGACATGCTGAAAGACACCCTAGTGATCTTCGGCAGTGAGTTTGGGCGCACCTGTTATTCCCAGGGAAACATCTCGAAAGTGACCGGCAGCTACGGCCGGGAGCACCACCGGGATTGTTTTACCCTCTGGATGGCTGGCGGAGGCGTGAAGCCCGGCGTCAGCTACGGCGCATCGGACGATTTTGGGTTCGGCGTGGCGGAAAACCCCGTCACGGTGAACGATTTTCACGCCACGGTGCTCCACCTCATGGGCATCAATCACGAGCGCTTCACCTACCGCTTCCAGGGCCGCGACTTCCGCCTGACGGACGTGGCGGGAAATGTGGTGAAAGAGCTGGTGGCGTGAGGCCGGGGGGGGCCGGCCGGGACGGATTGTGAAAGATCATCCGGGAGGACGCGTTTCGCGTTTCGCGTTTCGCCCGCCTTCGGCTGAGCCAGAGTCCGCATGACGCTGGTGGCCGGTCATACCGGGGCTTTTGAAGTAGCCAGAGTGGCGTACCCGCGTTAGGGTGTCCGCCCTTTCGGTGGCTTATTGTCATGTGCCTGGATGAATTTCTTTCTCAACTCTTTGAGACCGGGCGCGTGGAAGTGCCGCCGGGACCGGAGCCCATGGAAGTGACCCCGGCGGCGCGGAGGCGGCTTTTCGTGGCGTATGAAGCGGATGCCTGGCACTTCCCTGGGGCGCAACCGGCCTGGCACGCGGAAGCTGCCGAGAGTGCGGCCCGGTGGCTGAGTGCCGCGGCGATGTGCCTGGCCGACCGGACCATTGATGAAGTGACGATGGTGCGGCTGCTTGCTCCTCCCGCCACTCCGGAGAGTGCGGCGGAGCACTATTCGGCGGACCTCTGCCTCCGGTATTTGCCTGACCTGCATGACTTGGCGAGATCCACTTCGGAGGACGATCCCCTGGTTCGCTCCTTCGTTGAAATGGGGGAGCGATTCTCTCTTTCGGCGGCTGGCATGCCGGGGGAAAGCGTCGCGCCCGCCGCGGTGTTGGAACACGCCGGACTGAGACGGCTCTACCTGGATCGATTGACGGTCCGCCGCGATGCCGCGCGGCTGAGACATTCCGCGATCGCCAATCTGGCCCGGGAGGGCCTGGGCGATCATGTTGAGATGCTTCCCAATCTTGCTAACCATGGAAACTGAATCCCTGCCTGTCCGTTTTCAGAATCACCTGCTGCAGCCGCTCAAGTCGGCCTTCGTGGCCAAGGACGAAATCATTGACCTGATGGGCATAGCCCTGGCGGCGGGGGAGAACCTGTTTCTGCTGGGGCCTCCGGGCACGGCCAAGAGCGCTCTGGTGCATGAGATGGGCCGGCTGCTGGCGGGCCGGACCTTTGACTACCTGCTGACGCGGTTCACCGAGCCGAACGAGATCTTTGGTCCGTTCGACATCCGGCGGCTGCGGGAAGGAGACCTGGTGACAAACACGGAAGGGATGCTGCCGGAGGCGGACCTGGTGTTCCTGGATGAGTTGCTGAACGCCAACAGCGCTATCCTGAACAGTCTCTTGCTGGCTTTGAACGAGCGTGTCTTCCGCCGGGGGCGGGAGACGCGGACCCTGCCGGCCCTGCTGTTCGTGGGAGCGAGCAATCACCTTCCGGAGGAAGAAGCGTTGCGGGCGCTGTTCGACCGCTTTCTGCTGCGGGCCCACTGCACGAACGCACCGGAGGAACGGCTGGAAGCCGTGCTGGACGCGGGCTGGCGGCTGGAGAATCGGGAGCCCCGGCCGGCGGAACTGACGGCGGGAGAAGTACGTGAGCTGCAACGGCAGACGCGCTCCGTGGACCTGTCGCCGGTGAAGCGGCCGTACTTGGAATTGATTCAGCGGCTGAGGGCGGCGGGACTGGCTTTGTCCGACCGGCGCACCGTGAAGCTGCAGCGGGTGATCGCGGCGAGTGCGCTGCTCTGCGGAAGGCGCGAAGCCCGGACGTCTGACCTGTGGGCGCTTAGGCACATCTGGGATACCGAAGAACAGCAGGAGTGGCTGGCGGCGATTGTGGATGAAAGCTTGAGAAAGACCGAGCCGGACGCGGCCGACCATCCCCGGTCCCGGTCGGGTGCGCCGCCGGATCCCGAGATGCTGGCCAGCGAGTTGGAGAAGCTCACGGCGGAAACACAATCGCTCCCCAGCGAGGTGGTCCGGGACCGGCTGGTGGCCCTGGGAGCAAGGATCGAGTGGGTGGGGGAAGAAGTGTCGCGTGAAGAGCTGCGGCAGCGGTTGACCGCGCTGTGGGATCGCCTCCCGGTGGAGGAAGCGGTTTAGTATTCTGGGTAAGCTAGTAGTCCGTCAATGTTGAGATGAGAGATGCTTGGTCTGAAACGAAAGCCGTCAGGGAGAAGGCGCGGAGCGGTCCTTTTGGCCGGGGCCTTCGTTGCTCTTCAGTCGGTTATGATTCACATAGCCTCCTTCATCGCGCCTTGTCCCCGGCCAGAAATCCTCGCCAATCACCTCTCACCTCAACATTGACGGACTACTAGGTGAATGAGTATCAATATGGTATCCTGGACCCCGGCGACTGGCTGGCGCTGGCGCCGCACCGTGCCCAGGTGGAATGGGAAGCCCTGGAGGCGCCCGGAGCGTTCTGGTTGCGGCGGCCTGCGCCTCTGGTAGCCGAGCCGGAGGATCTCTGGCGGACCCTGCCGTTTCGACGCCGGGGATTCGCGGACTCCGGGGGACGATTCCGCCTGGAAAAGGGTAGAGTGGCCGTTGGCCGCGTGCCGGTGGGAGAGTGGAAGCCTTTGACGCAGTGGTTTCAGATCAGACCGCCAATAGCAAAGCTCCCTGGTCAGCCGGAGAAACTGGCGGACTTCCGGCCCAGACGCGTGGCCGCGGGCGAACAGCCGCTGGCCATGCGTATAGTTGACGCGGATCACTGGAGATCCTGGGCGGTGATGGCACCGCTGGCCAGGCTGGCGCCCCTGAGTTTCGCGGCATCTTCAGACGGTAGAGTTTGTGTGCGTGGAACACCGCCACCGCCTTTACCCGGAACGGCCTGGACCCTTCAGGGGGCGATTGCGGTTCCAGCGGGGTTAGAGCTTCCGCGAGGGTTTCATCCGGAGTGGCTGGCGGAAGTCATTGGCTTGAGCGAGGGAGATTTGGGGCTCTGGCATGAAGACGGGCGGACGGAGGTGCTTCCGAAGTCCGCATTCCTGCCCGCCAGCCGGGCAAACGTTCGCGCGACGGCGGGCGCCAACCTGATTGTTTAACCATCATGCTATCTCTATCCGCGGGGCATTACCTGATACCTCCTCCGGACTATTTCTGGAGTTGGGAGCCGGGGGAGGGCGTGGCGGTATTGGTCAGTGGCCGAACCCTGGCGTTCGGGAGCGAATTGCTCCCTCTCCTGGAACCGCTTGCCAGTGACTTGGGCCTGCCGCCGCTGGGCTCCGTCCTGCTGGTGTTAGCCGCCGCGCGAAGTCCGGATTCGGTCGAGGAATCGAAAGAAGTGCTCGATGGTTTTGCCCGGATGCTTGGCAAGGATGGCGACCAGATGCCCTACACCCTAAGCCGATTTTTTGGTCCAGCCATGCGGGTGCTGGAGATGGTGGCCAGGTTGCCCGCCGATCTGAGGGAGAGCCAGAGTGCCCGCCTGCGAGTGCTGAACGCGGTGTTCGCGGATACCTTCAATCTGCTGCCCCAAGATCGTTCGCGGGAGATTCTTTTTGAGTTCCGCCAACACTTTCCTGTGTTTGGAGACGCCGAAACGGATTTGACGGGCCTGACGCGCCTGTTGCGTGACTTGAAGGCTCTGGAAAGCGCATCCCGGCTATGCGCGGAGGAACTGGAAAACCGGATTCGCACCGGCGTCGTCAAGGTGTCCGTGAAGGACGTTGACGTGGACCTTGAGGAAGCGATGCCGGACGGGGGAGAACTGTGGAGCGCTCTGGAGAAGAGTCAGAATCCCGAACTTCAGGCCGTCTCCCATGTGGCCAGCCAGATGCTGGCCGTGCTGCGTCTGCCGCGGCCGGTCTATCGCCAGGACGATCAACCCACCGGGGGCGTGTCCGACATCGCGCCGCGTGGCGATCCCGCGCGATTGCTGCTGTCCGAGCTGGCCTGGGATGACGCGACCTTTTCCGCCCGGCTGGCACACGGGGAAGCGCTCTATCTATTGCGGGAGACGCCTCCGGCTTCGCCGTGTCCGGAGAGGATCATCCTGATCGACAGTGGCCTGCTGCTTTGGGGCCGGCCGCGGATCTATGTGACGGCGGTGGCCCTGGCGCTGAAGCGACAACTTGGCGAGGGTCTGATGGCGCGGATGAGAGGTCACCTGGATGGAATATGGGAGGACTTGAAACTCGAAACGGTGCCGGATTTGAGGAACTGGTGGAGCCAGTTACAGATACTGCCGCATGGTGGAGAGGCACTGGAGTCATTCTTGGGAGAGCTAAGCCATTTGGCTCCAGCGGATCAGCCGGAGGTGGTTTGGGTGACTCATCCCGAGGCTCATGAAGATATTGCCCCAAGGCTGAGAGCCCGGTCCTGGCCTTTGGGTAGCCGGTTCTTCACGGCAATGGTAAATGGTGAGGGCCGCTTTAGCCTGTTGCGCCGGACCGCGTCCGGTGACCTCGTGCTGAACCGGATTCAGTTGGACGTTCCCGCCGCCCTGTGCCCCGCCTGATGACACCCAATGCGCTAACTCTAAACCTGATCCCTGGAGGCGATACCGCTTCCGTGGCGGGGGCGTACTATCCAGGGGGAGGGCCGTCCGAATGGCTGAGAGAGGTATCCGCTTGGGGCCAGCGTGGGGCAGGGGCACGATTTTGCGTTCTTAGTGGTGGGAACGGCGCTCTGATCCTGCCTGGGGCCGGTGCGGGACCGGTGCGGATGTCGTCCCGCGTGATTCCCTGCGGCTGTCTGGAGGGGCGGTTGTGGATTCCCCAGGGCAGCCGTCTCTCTCCTGGCTTGTTGAAGGAAGAGTTTTCGCGATTGTTTCCGCTTCCAGTTCAATTCTTTCATCCCACTGCGGGATTGTATGGGTGGGAGGAGACAGACTGTCTGCCCGCCGCCGCTTTGATCGCGAGGCCGCCGGGCACGGGTTGCAGTTGGGAGATGGCGGTGCCAGGTCCCGAACCGGCGCCTCCGCTGAGCCGGGTGACGCTGAAACTGCCCGAGGATCTCAGCGTGGAATTTTTCCAGGAACTGGCGGGGGACATCGGTTCCGAACCCTTGGAGAAACTGCGTCCGGAGGCGCCTTCCGTTTGGCTGAAGATGAAGGTGGGGGCGGTTCGCCAAGCGTCTTTTTTCCTGAAGATTGGCGGGGCCGTCTTGGGTTTCTTGATCTTTGTGGCCGCGATCTGGCTGTTCGGTACCGCCGCGCTTCACTTCCCTTTTCTGGCGATTCTCGTGCCAGTACTCTTTTTCGCACTGCGCCGGGTTTGGCGAAATATGCAGTTCGGAGGGGGAGCCCGGCCGGTTCGACCGGGAGATGGCGGCATTGGGAGGGAAGAAGAGACCGCCACGGGACCGTCCGGTTTTCTGAACTATCTTCGCGAGTGGTTCCGGCGGCAGTCCAAGGCCCTGGCGGAAGCGCGGATGAGCGAGATCGAGCGATTGATGAAGCTGCTCCGGGAAGATCCGGCTAAGGGGCTTCGCTATGCCCTGCCGTTAACGGGAGGCGAAAGCGCGCGGGGGTACGCAGCCACGCCAGGGAGCCGGTTGAGCCTGAGGAATCCGGTGCTCGGCGCGGGTAGTGGGGCGGCTCCGGTGGACAATTGGAATCTGGATACCCAGACCCAATGGAAGCTGCACCAGCAGTACCGGGAACTGGCGGCCAGCGAGTCCGCGGCGGGGCGTCACGATCGCGCGGCCTACATATATGGCAATCTGCTCGGGCTCTGGAACCAGGCCGCTCAGGAACTGGCTGCCGGGGGGCGTCCGCTGGAGGCGGCGCGTCTCTACCAAGTGAAGCTGAAGAACCCGAAAGCCGCCGCGGAGTGCCTGGAAAAGGCAGGACTGCTGGCGGAGGCAGCGGCCCTGTTTTCCGAGCTGGGACTCCACGATCGCGCCGGAGACCTGTGGCACCGCCTGGGACGGCGCGACGAGGCCTTCCGGGAATGGCTGGCCGCGATCAAGACCTCGCCACATCGGTGGCAGGCGGCCCGCATCATCGAAAAGAAGCTTCGCGAACCGGGCCGGGCGGCGGGTCTGCTGGCCTCGGGCTGGCCGGGTACGGATGAAGAAGAGGAGTGCCTCCAGAAACACTTCGAACTCCTGGGACGCTACGGGGCGACGGAAGAGGCGCTGGCGCAGTGCGAGAGACTCGGGCAGGAAAGGAGCAACTTTTCCAGTCCCCAAGCCTTGGGCAACATTTTGGTCAGGCTACAGGTGGCGCGGCTGGACCGGAGCGTAAAGGAACGTCTGGCGGCCCTTGGCCGGCGGCTGGTGGTGGAAGAACTGGCCCGGAAAGGATCCCCATCACAACAGCGAAAGATCCTGGACCTGTTGCCGAAGCTGGACGCCGCTGACCCGCTTCTAAAGCGGGACGTACAAGTCTACCGGAACCAGTCCATCAAGAAAGCGGAACTCCCGGTCCGGAAACGGCTGGAGCAGGTGGTGGAAGCGAAGACAACTTACGCCCTTGGCCCCTTGGGAGAGGTATTGGATTTCGCCGGGGTGGACGAGGATCATTGGTTTGTCCTGGAGGTGGATCGGCATGACCGGCGTCTGTTTCTTCGCACGCCGGGAGACACGGTAAACCTGGGCTACAATAAAGCGAGACGGGGCTGGGTGATCCCGCGCAAGAGAGCCCGGGAGACCCGGGTCGCCCTGGGCGGGGGCGGTCTGGTCAGAGAGTTTGGTACAAGGGAACCCGGTGGAGATAAGCCGTGGCAACACCGGCCCTGGGAAGTGACCGATAAGCTTCTGGGATACTGCGCGGACCAACGAGGGCCTCTGTGCGTGTTGACGGGAGGCTCCAATGGATTCCTGGATCTGGGAATATTCAGTTGGGATGGAGACCTGATCCGGATGCGCCCTTTGGGTTGGGCCGCTACCCCGGATGATGAAAACCGGAAGCTACCGGCGGCCTTGTTCGGAGACCGGCTGGTTTTTGCGCTGGATCACCACCTGTATTCTCTTTCGCTGGAGGACGGCGAAGAGAAGATGGAGGCCTGCAATATGCCTGACACGGTGACGGCCATCGCCATGGCCCGGCCTAAAGAAGTCCTGTATCTCGCGGCCGTTTGGGGAAGTGACGTGGTGCTCCTGCAGCCAGAGAAAGGGTGGGAACCGGTGCAACTAGAGTGCGGCTTTCTGGAGCCGCCAGCCGTGGCCTTTCTGGCGGACGGGAACCTGGCGGTGGTGAGTAGTCATCGGGGCGCGCTCTATGACCCGGAGAACCCGAACCGGATCCTGGCGGAGTTCAAAATCCCACCGGGGGCGATTGCGGTACTGGGGTGCGCGGCTCTAGGGGTTTCTTCGTTGGCGGTCTTGCATACGGATGGGGAGGACGGATTTGTGACGACCTATGATCTTCACGCGTGAGCGGGAAGGCCAGGATCTCTCCTTCGGGCGCCTGGCTTCGTGAAGGGTGCCGTTTCGTCGCGGCTGAGTGAGAATGAACGGCGGGCGAGGGTCGTGGCACTTTAGTTGCTGTTGATTTCCATCAATGCTTCCCCCCTTTCTCTTGAAGAGATGGCGCTTTTCATCTTCCGCCATGGCTGGCGTGATATTGGGAAGTCTTGCCGCGATGGCGCCGGTAGTGGTGACTTGGGGGCAGGCTGAAGAGACCGTTTCCAAACATCCGCCCGCTCCGGACGGGGTGGCCGTGGGCGGATATGATTTGGTGAGCTACCGCACCGGGAAGAGCCCGGTGAAGGGATCGCCTGAGTTTTCCACGGCGGTGGATGGGCTGACTTACCGGTTTCAAACCGAGAAGAACCGGAGCCTCTTTCTGGCCAATCCGGACCATTATTTGCCCGCCTATGGGGGCTGGTGCGCGACGGCTTTGGCCATGGGGAATCTGACGCCTCCGGACTACGGTAACTTCCTTGTCGAAAACGACCGGCTGCTCTTCTTCGAAGTCACCGGGTTTACCAATGGCCGGACTTACTGGAGATCGAATCCCGAGGAGTTGCGTGAGATGGCGGACCGCAACTATTCCGTCCTGATTCTGGGGGATGAAGAGACGTCCTCCAATTGAGCGTCTGGCGCTCCTGAGTTTGGCGGCGGTTTGGCTTAGTGCCTGTGGGTCCTCCGCCAGGACGGTGATCAAGCTGGGGGTGCCGTTCGAAGAACCGGCGCCGACGGTAGCGAGTGCGATCGAGACGACCCTGACCGAGCACCATTTTAAGGTGGAACAGGTCTCTTACCGGAGTCCGGAGGAAATTCTGGACGCGGTGTTGGAGGGGGAGATCACGCTGGGAATTGTGGAGGAACCGGCACTCCGGCGGAAGCAACTCCAGACGGTGGCGCCGCTGTATCCCAGCCTTCTGCATGTGCTCTACCGGCCGCGGACCGGAGTGGATTCGCTGGAAGGGCTAATCCAAGGCCGCAAGATATATGCGGGTCCCGAGGGAAGCACTGCTTGGCGGCTGCTGCGGCAATTGACCGGCGACTACATGATTTCCGGCCAGGATTTCACCGTGCTGGACAATCCCTGGAGTGAATCGCCGGATGTCTACTTCATCCTGGGTGGACTGCTTGCGCCGGAGAATATCAAGCAGCTGGTGGAATACAAGATGTACGGCTTTGGCGCGGCGGAAGCTCTGGGGCAAGGGACCGTGGCGGAGGGCTTGGCCCTACGCTACCCTAACATTCGTCCATTTATCCTTCCGGCGGCGATATATGGGGATCTCAATCCGGAACCGGTTCTGACGCTGAGTACGCGAACGGTGCTAGTCTCTCATGAGAGGCTACCTGAGGAAACGGCGCGGACCATTTTTGAAACCTTGTTAGGAAATGCGCCGGAGATCGCGGCGGGCTACAGCCTGGTAACGGAGGAGTTGAACGAACGCCTGGACCCTACCCGGTTGGCTCTGCCACTGCATGCGGGCAGCCGGAGCTACCTGGAGCGGGACAATCCATCTTTCCTGGAGCGCTACGCGGATGCCTTGGCCCTGCTGGTCACGCTGGCTCTGACGGTAGCGAGCGGGATCATCACCGTCATGCGCTTCCGGCGTTCTCAGCGAAAAGAGCGGCTGGACGATTACTACCGGGCCATTACGGCTTTGCGCGAGCGCATTCCCGAATCCACCGGCCGGACGGCCCGCGAAGACCTTCGCAAGGAAATCCGGGCCACACAGGAGGAAGTGCTAAAGCTGGCGGTGGAGGAACGCATTGAAACGGGCTCCACGTTTGTGGCCTTTGTGCAATACTCCAATCAGGTGCTGTCCGAGGTGGCGGAGTGCTATGCGCATGGTCCGGACGGAAGTGGGTGAGGATAGGGTTTTGCTAGGCCAGTTCCCGGTTTTCCAAGAAGTTAAGCACCGTTGCGGGAAGGGGTGGGTGGAAGGAGTGGCGTTATGACTTTGACTAATCGGATGGAGTAGTAAAGACTGTCCATAGCAGTCTTCGGATTGTTCACAAATCTACAGTGACTGCCGCTTAGGTAGTCTCTCCTGTGGCAACCGGGTTTGAGAACGACGTGGTAATTCCCGACGTGGTCGAACCCGTCTTCGGAGCACTGGGAACGGAATTGGGTGAGGACGGTGAGCCCCCACCCGGAATTTTCACCCGTGCTTATCGTGGGGATAACGAAGACGGAATGACCGAGGTTCGGGAATAACCGCTGAGTTGAGCCTGCCGGAAAATTGCTTCCCTCTGGGAGGTGTGAATTCCGCTGGCTATCAGCCCGTTCTTAAAGTCCCGAAGCGCGTCGGCGTTCTTCTTCATCCCGCCGGCGCGCTGCCACGCGGGAGGGGGATAGATAGGAAAGGGAAAGAGTGACCGCTTGTGGAGGTGTCTCGCCGAGAAAAAGCTGGGGACGAAGACGGGATTAGGATGCTTGTCAGCCTCCTGTGCGGATTGGTTGTTGGCTTTGCCTTCGCCGTCGCGCCGTGGCACGCGGAACCCGCTTCGCGGGTTCGAGTCATGAGCGATGAGCGAATTAGGGTAGGAGGTGAGCCACTGAAAAAGAGTTATTTTAGTGGCGGAGTGGACGGGACTCGAACCCGCGACCTCCGGCGTGACAGGCCGGCGTTCTAACCAACTGAACTACCACTCCATTCCGTGTTTTCGGGGCGCGTAAACTTTCTTGCGAAAGAGTCCTGAGCAGATCTGGGGATCCAGCTTTGCAGGGCGCTGTAAACGGATCAGGTCCGTCGAAAAGCGGAAGCGGACGGTAGGCTCCGGCTGCTTTTCGTGCAACAATTTATTTCGAAAAATCATTGCTTTCCCTAGCTTTACGGGTATCGGTAACGGCTCCGCGCCTTCCGGCTCGCTGGCCGTGTATTTAGAGGAGAATTCGAGATTCTCCGGCGTGGAAACTTATCCGGTATTTTTTACTTCTTTAGTGGTCATGAGCAAGAGTGTGATTGAAAAGATCGAACGCGAGCAAATGCGCGAAGACGTCCCGGCCTTTGGCCCCGGGGATACGCTGAAAGTGCATTCCCGCGTGGTGGAAGGCGGCAAAGAGCGTATCCAGATTTTCCAGGGTATCGTGATGGGCCGCCGCGGCACGGGCATCAATGAAGCCTTTACGGTGCGCAAGATTTCCAATGGCGAGGGCGTGGAACGCGTTTTCCAGGTGCACTCCCCGAAGATCGCGAAGATCGAGGTCTTCAGCCGGGGCAAAGTCCGCCGCGCCAAGATCAACTACCTGCGCGGCCGCGTGGGCAAGCAGGCGACCACGGTGAAGTCCGCGGATCGCCTTTCCTGAAGCGCCTGAAGCGCTGGTTTTTGAAAAGAGTCTTTCTGTTGTAATCGACCCCTTTTCCCCAACTTAGAGATTGTGAGATCACCGCCGGCCCGGTTATGAACGGGGACCGGCGGTTTTCGCGTACGGGAGCGCTGGCGGGGCGGGTTCCTCTTCGTCCCCGTGAATCCCGGTTCGCGTTTTACGCCAGGTCAGCGCTCGTAACGACACGGAATCAAAAATGCCGGATCTGACTTTCGAAATAAAGTGGCGCAAAAAGGGGTTCCGTGCGGTGGCGGGGATCGATGAGGCGGGGCGCGGCCCTCTGGCGGGACCGGTGGTGGCGGCTGCCGTGGTATTGCCGGAGCGTTTCAAGCACGCGAAGCTGAATGACTCCAAACAGCTCAGTGAGAAGCAGCGGGAAAGCATTTACGCGGAACTGACGGAAGGCGGCGCGGCGCTGGCTTGGGCCTTTGCCGTGGTGGACGTGGCGGAGATCGATTCGTTGAACATCCTGCGCGCCAGTCACCTGGCCATGGAAAAAGCAGTGAAAGCTTTGTCCATATCGGCGGACGCGGCGTTAATCGACGGCAGCCCCTTGCCGAAGTTTTGCCTGCCGTATGAAGCAGTGGTAAAGGGGGATGGCCGCAGCCTGTCCATCGCCGCCGCGAGCGTGATTGCCAAAGTGGAACGGGACCGGCTGATGTGCGACTACAGCCGGCAGTATCCCCACTACGGATTTGAGGCCCACAAAGGCTACGGAACCCGTCAACACCTGGAAGCCCTGCGGAATCATGGTCCTTGCCCGATTCATCGACGCTCTTTTCGGCCCGTCTCTCAGCTCGCCTTTGACCTTGGGTGACCGGGAGGCCCTGGGCGCGGGGGAGTGGAACCGCCGCGTGGGGGCGCTGGGCGAGACGCTGGCCGCGAAGTACCTGCGCCGCCAGGGTTGTAAGGTGCTCTACCGGAATTTCAAAGCCCGGCACGGCGGGGAGGTGGACATCGTGTGCCGGGACGGGGACACCCTGGTGTTCACGGAGGTCAAGACGCGGACGAGCAGCGGCTTCCTCCGGCCCAGCGCCGCGGTGGACACGGATAAAGAGAGGCTCATCATCCGCGCCGCGCTGGAGTGGCTGCGGCTGTTGAACAAGGCGCCAGAGGAGATTCACTACCGCTTTGACATCGTGGAAGTGATCCTGGAGGACGGGAGTCCGCCGCGCCTGGAGCGGATCGAGGGCGCGTTTACGCTACCGGATGGCTACCGGATTTGAATTGGGGGAGAATTAGAGCGGTGTTGGAAAAGTGTAGCCGGAGAATTTACCCATCTCGGCCACCGAAGGTGGTGGAAGTCCCAGCCACCTGCGGAATTGCCTGGAGCATGAGACGCTGGAGGGCGGTCCTCGACCTCCGGGCGAGGAACTCGCGAACCGGGTTGCCGATTCGTGGCGGCGAAGGGTTCGCGCCGCGTTCGAACGAACCAGACAGACCACTGTTGGCTGGATCGAGGTCCAAACGAAGAAATAAGGTCTGTCGGTTGTGCTTTCGTGAATCGGCCAGCCCAGCTCAGCTCGGACCTCGGAGATCGCGTTCCACCATTGTCTCGCGTTGCCGTTAGACCGATTGGGACCATGCCCCGGCATGGCGCGGCTACAACTCCTTACCAAAAGCTCTAGAGATTTGGAATGGAGAAAGAGATAGCCGCGTGCTGTATTGCCCCATGAAAATTCCCCCTTTCTGTCCCCGGTTCCGCGTCTGGGCGGTGGCCCTGATTTCCGCCGCCTTGCTTTTCAAGCCCGGTCCCTCCGGCGCTGAGGAGAAGGCCGCGCCGGCGAACTTCGCCACCGAGAACTTGGTGGCTTGGTGCATCGTGCCTTTTGACGCGGCGAAGCGGGGACCGGCGGAGCGGGCGGAAATGCTGAAGCGCCTGGGCCTGAAACGGCTGGCCTACGACTGGCGGGCGGAGCATGTGGCGCAGTTCGAGGAAGAAATTCAGGCCATGCAGGCGGCGGGGATCGAGTTCTTTGCCTTTTGGGGCGGGCACGACGCGGCGTATCCGCTGTTCGAAAAATACGGCATTCATCCCCAGATCTGGCGGACGGCCCCCAGCCCGAAAGGGGGCACCCAGGAGGAAAAAGTGGCGGCGGCGGGCCAAGCCTTTCTGCCGCTGGTGGAAAAGGGCAGAGAGCTGGGCTGCAAGGTGGGCCTCTACAACCACGGAGGCTGGGGTGGAGAGCCGGAGAACCTCGTCGCCGTCTGCGAATGGCTGCGGGCAAACACTGAAGGTGGGGCGGAACACGTGGGTATCGTTTACAATTTTCACCACGCCCACGAACATATCGATGACTTCCCGGCGGTACTGGAGAAGCTGAAACCCTACCTCCTCTGCCTGAACCTGAACGGCATGAACCGCGATGCCCAGCCAATGATCGTGTCCATCGGCCAAGGCGAGTTCGAAGCCCAGATGATCAAGGCAGTAGTGGACAGCGGTTACCAGGGCCCCATCGGCATTCTGGATCACCGCAACGAGATGGATGCCGAGCAGAGCCTAAGGGAGAACCTGGAGGGGCTCTCGGGGGAGACAATCAGACAATGAGACTGTCAGACAATCAGACAATCAGACAATGAAAATATTGAAGGTGCAGTCAAAACATGGTGCAGTCAAAACATGGGTGACACTTTTGGGTCAGAACATGGGTAACACTGGGATCAAGTAGGGTTACAGTGTTTGTGCTTAGTTTTGGGGTGAATCTGAGTGCTCCGGCCTTTGGGCCGATGGAGCGTAGCGGAATCGGCCCAAAGGCCGGACGCCGCCTTCCGGCGGGCTGGGTTGAGCCGGGTGAAAGCTCCGGGTGCGCTCATCGAGATGACCGAGGAGCAGGTTTGCAAACCACAGTTCGATCCGGTCGCCGTCTCTTTCCCCCAAGCCAAGATCCCAGTCGGCAAGGCTGCTGGCGATGGCCAGACGCTCGCGGCGGAAGTGAATGACGCCGGTGCGATTGACGCGCCGGGTTTCCCGGCCCTGGTAGTCGAGTTCGTCAGGAGTCCCGGTGTAGGGCCGTGAGGACGGCTCGTAAACTTCGGCGGGCCGGGCCATGCCAAGGGCTTCGTGGGGCCGCTCGGTGTTGAACTCGTGACGCCACAGATCGAAGACGGCCTGTTCCTCATCTGGCGGGGTCTGCCGGGTTTGAAGCTCGCGCCGCACGTCACGGTGCATGCGTTCGTGGGCGCCATTATCCTGGGGCAGCCGGGACGGCCCCGCTCCAGATCGATGCCCAGGGCCAGCCACCACGCCGAAAGCCGGGTCAGGCCATGGAGGCCGTTGTGGCAGGCAAACGGCGGGCCGTTGTCGCTGCGCATGGCGCCGGGAAGGCCGTGCTGCTCGAAGAGCCTCTCGAAGCAGTGCCGGATGGTTTCGGTGCGGGAGTTTTCCACGGCCCGCAATTCCAGGATCATGCGGCTGTGCTCGTCGCGCACGGTGAGCGGTTCGACGCGTTTGCCGCCCATGTTGCGCCACCAGCCTTTGAAGTCGACGGTCCAGACCTCGTTGGGGGCCTGGGCTTTACATCCCGAGGCCAGCCGTCCCGCTTCCCGGGCAGGCCGCCGCTTGCGCGGCTGGGTCAGTCCGGCGCGTTCGAGCACTCGTTTGAAGCTGCTTTCGCTGGGCAACTCTCCGGGGTGACAGCGCTCGTAGAGAGCCCGGATCTTGCGCGGGCCCCATCCAAGATGGGCGTTCTTCAGGCGGATGATCTCGCACACAACCGCTTCGCTCAGTTCGTTGGCATGGCCTTGGGGCCGCCGGCTGCGCTCTTCCATTCCAGCCACACCGCCCGCCACAAAGCGTTCCCGCCATTTATAGCCTGTCTTGCGGCTGATGCCATACTCTTGGCACAGCTCTCCAAAATGGCTGCAGCTCAGCGCTTTCATCGCAAATTCAATTCTCCGGTCCATTTTTCGGGTCTCCTTCCACGGCATCCGGACTTCTCGCTCACGCAATTTCCGGCCGCCATTTTGTCACCCATGTATTGAACCATTTTTGTTACCTATGTATTGAACCTGCACCCCTTTGTTGGTGCGGATCCGCGGAGCGGTCGTTTGATCGTACGCGCACCCGGTCCGATCTGAAAGTCCGATAGTCTGGCTGTCTCGTCGCACGGCGCCAAGCGGGCCTCGAGCGCCGCCCGTTCCCCCGGAACCCTCCCGCGTCCCCTCCGGAGGACAACTTCCAGGCACAAAACGGGTTGCACTTCCCGGCCTCCGATGGGAGAAACGGGGGCATGAGTGAATTTCAGGATCGTGTAGTCGTGGTGACGGGAGCGGGCCGGGGCATTGGGAAAGCCATTGCGCGGGCCTTTGTGGAGCGGGGCGCGAAAGTGGCGGTGGTGAGCCGCACGGAGGCAAACTCTCAGGCGGCGGCGGACGAGATGAACGCCGCGGGACCGGGCACGGCCACGCCCTATGCGGTGGATGTGTCGAATGGAGAAGCCGTGGCGGCGCTGGGCAAGCAGGTGGCGGACGACCTGGGGCCCGTGAGCATTTTGGTGAACAACGCCGGAGTCACCCGCGACGGCCTGGCCCTGCGCATGAGCGAGGAAGACTGGGACACCGTTCTGGACACGAACCTGAAGGGCGCCTTTAACCTGACCAAGGCCTTCCAGCGCAGCCTGCTGAAGCAGCCGGGCGCGCGGATCATCAACATCAGCTCTGTCATTGGGCTGATGGGCAACGCGGGTCAGGCGAACTACGCGGCCAGCAAGGCGGGGCTGATCGGCTTTACCAAGGCCTTGGCGAAGGAATTCGCCGGCCGCGCGGTGACGGTGAACGCCATCGCGCCGGGCTTTATCGCCACGGACATGACGGGCGAGCTGACGGATGACCTGCGTAACAAGATTTTGGAACAGGTGCCGCTAAAGGACTTCGGAACCACGGCCGACATCGCCGCGACCGCCATGTTCCTGGCGGGCGAAGGCGCCCGCTACATTACCGGCCAGGTGCTGGTGGTGGACGGGGGCATGGTCATGTAAGGGCCCGATTCGGCACGGGAAGCGCTGCCTGAATCCGCCGGGCAGGCGCCCAAGTGTTTATGTCAATTTATTTGCTAAGCTGAACGCACAAGACCTAAGACCATGAGCCAGGTGCTCCATTTAACTGAAGACTACACCGCCGAAGCGGCGGATTGGATCGCCACCCGCATCGTGGCCCACCAGGCACAGAGCGAGAAGCCGTTTTCCCTGAGCCTGTGCGGCGGCGGTACTCCGAAGCCCATCTACGCCGCCCTCGCGGAGCGGGAGGACATTGACTGGAGCCGGGTACTCCTGACCTTTGGCGACGAACGCTGCGTGCCGCCGGATCATGCCGACAGCAACTACCGCATGGTGAAGGAACACCTCCTGGACGCGGCGGACGTGCCCGCCCGGAACGTCCTGCGCATGGAAGGCGAGCGTGACGCCGAGGAAGCCGCACGCCAATATGAGTCCCTGTTGAAGACCTTCGCGGCGGAGGCGGATCAGCCAGTGTTCCGGCACGACCTTATTCTCCTAGGCATGGGCGACGACGGCCACACGGCCTCGCTTTTTCCCGGCACCACGGCCCTTGAAGAACGCGAGCGCTGGGTGGTGGGCAACTACGTGCCGAAGTTCGACACCCACCGGATCACGGTGACCTATCCCCTGATCGAGGCCGCGAAGGAAGTGGCCTTTCTTACCACGGGCGACAGTAAGAAGCCGGTGGCCGAACGCATCTGGTCCGGCGAAAGCGACGACCCGGCGGGTAAGGTGCAGACCAAGTCCGGCGCGGTGTGGTGGCTGGTGGGTTGGTAGATTGGAGCGGGGGGCAGTTAGAAGGCCGAGCGGTCGCGACTGTCTGACCTTCAGACTATCGGACTGTCAGATGGGTGAATTGTCTGGGGCTGAGGGGATTGAGGTAGGAGGTTTGGGGGCGGGACAAGTATTTGGTCTAAGTTCGCCGGCACCTTTTCGAGGGCTTGAGAGGATCTTTTCCTATTCGGGTTGTTAGACCCTGCTGATTCCCGAGAGCTGAAAGCCCAGGCCTTCAGGCTTGGGAAAGATGCTTCTTTTCCCGATGCCTCTCCGGCAATGAAAGAGCAAGAAACGGAGTTTTTCTTTTCCGGGCGGTGTCAGGGTTGTCTTCGAAGCGAAGATCGAAGACCATGAAGACAGACTTGAAGACGGGACCGTCAAACCAGGTTCGCCGGAAGGTGGCGGAAAGACCTTCTCGAAATGCATTCGCCACGGAGGCGGCGCGTTGGGATGCCGTGGCGCGGCGGGACGCGGCGGCGGATGGGGTGTTTGTGTATGCCGTGCGGACGACGGGGGTGTATTGCCGGCCGTCGTGCTCGTCGCGGTTGGCGCGGCGGGAAAACGTGGCGTTTCACGCTTCCTGCGAGGCGGCGGAGCGGGCGGGGTTCCGGCCCTGCAAGCGCTGTCAGCCCAATGGGCCAGCGGTCGCGGAAGAACAAGCTGCGAAGGTTGCGGAAGCCTGCCGGGCGATCGAGGAAACCGTGGCGGCGGGTGATGAGGCGCCGGACCTGGACGCGCTGGCGCTGGAGGCGGGAATGAGCCGCTTTCATTTTCACCGGGTGTTTGCCAAGATCGCCGGAGTTACCCCGAAAGCCTATGCCAAGGCCCGGCGGGCGGAACGGGTGCGACGGGAACTGAGCCGGAAGAACTCGGTGACGGAGGCCATTTACGAGGCGGGCTATCCCTCCAGCGGGCGGTTCTATGCGGAGTCGGCGGAGGCGTTGGGCATGGCGCCGAAACGCTTCCGGAACGGCGGGGCGGGGGAGACGATCCGCTTCGCGGTGGGAGAATGTTCCCTGGGGTCCATTCTCGTCGCGGCGTCAGAACGCGGCGTGTGCGCCATTTTGCTGGGGGGCGATCCCGACCAGCTAAGCCGTGAATTGCAGGACAAGTTTCCCAAGGCGCGCCTGGTGGGTGGAGATAAGGCTTTCGAGCACACAGTGGCCCAGGTGGTGGGCCTGGTGGAAGCGCCAGGCGTGGGGCTGGACCTGCCGCTGGACGTGCGCGGCACGGCCTTTCAGTGCCGGGTCTGGGCCGCGTTGCGCGAAATTCCCGTGGGCAGGACGGTGACGTATTCGGAAATCGCGGAACGGATCGGCGCGCCGAAAGCGGTCCGGGCCGTGGCGGGCGCTTGCGCGGCGAACACGCTGGCGGTGGCCATTCCCTGCCATCGCGTGGTGCGGACGGACGGGAGCCTGTCGGGTTACCGGTGGGGCGTGGAACGGAAACGCTTGCTGCTGGAGCGGGAGGCGAAGGGCAGGCCGGACGCTGAAGGGGAGTGAACCACGGATGGTACCGATGGAAAGAGGGCCGATCGGTGGGTTGGCAGGGATGGCGGACGCCAAGGGAGGGAAACCACAGAGGACACGGAGTGCACAGAGAGTTGGGAAGGGGATGCTTGTTGTCGATGAAGCATCTGACCACAGATAACTCAGATGGCGCAGATGAAGTGGGGTGGCGGAAGCGTGAAAGATGAGAGAGGTGAAACGTTGGAGTGGTGGGCGTAGTTGTGGGAGAAATGACATCGTCTGTTTGGTAAACGGATCTTTTGAAGCCGATGAGCGAGACACTGAAGAAAAAGCTGGAGAAGCTGAACTGGGCTGAAGTAGAGGCGGACTTTCACGCGCGGGGGTACGCATTGGCGCCGGGGGTGCTGGGGGCAAAGGCTTGCGCGGGGTTAATCCGGGATTTTTCGAAGGCGGAACTCTACCGGAAGGCCGTGGTGATGGAGCGGCACAAGTACGGGCGGGGAGAATACAAGTATTTCTCCTATCCTCTGCCGGAGGTGCTTCAGACGATCCGGGAGACGGTGTATCCGCGGCTGGCGCCCATTGCGAACCAGTGGATGGAATGGCTGCGCCTGGAGCGGCGGTTTCCGGCGAGCTTTGAGGAATTGCGGACGCTTTGTCACCAGAACGGGCAGACGAAACCAACGGCCCTCATCCTTCAGTATGGGGCGACCGGTTACAACGCGCTGCACCAGGACCTGTATGGAGATATTTTCTTTCCCATGCAGTTGGTGCTGTTCCTGAACGAACCGGGGCAGGACTACACGGGCGGGGAGTTTGTCATGACGGAGCAGATTCCGCGGGCGCAGTCGAAGGCCATTGTGCTCTCTCCCCGGCGTGGCGACATGCTGATGTTCACCACGAACTTCCGGCCCGTGAAAAGCGCGCGGGGATATACGCGGGCCCAAATGCGTCACGGCGTGAGCGAGGTTCACACCGGCCAGCGCCACACCGCCGGCGTGATTTTTCATGACGCGAATAGCTAAGCTTGGAAGGATGGGGAAGTGATGCGGGACTTGTTCGCCCCAGATCCAGCGGTGAATCTGCTGCCGAGCGATGGAGTGGTTCACTATCACGGCCCGGTCATGAGCGTGCCGGAGGCCGGCCGGTTTCTGGAGGCTCTCCAGAAAGACATTCCCTGGCGCCCGGACGAGGCCGTCATCTTTGGCCGCCGCATTCAGACCGCGCGAAAGGTGGCGTGGTATGGAGATGAAGCCTACGAGTATACCTACTCCGGCGCCACCAAGCGGGCTCTGGCCTGGACCGAAGACTTGTTGAAGTTAAAAGCCATTGCAGAGGAGCGAACCGGGGAGCGTTTCAACTCCTGTCTCCTCAATCTCTACCACGACGGCAGCGAAGGCATGGCCTGGCACAGCGATGGCGAGAAAATGCTGGTCCGCCACGGCGCCATCGCCTCCCTCAGCCTGGGCGCCGAACGGAAATTCTCCTTCAAGCACAAGGCCACGAAGGAAACCGTCTCCCTGACCCTGGAACACGGCAGCCTCCTGGAAATGAAAGGCCCCACACAAACCCACTGGCTCCACCGCCTCCCTCCCACGAAGAAAGGGCTCACCGAGCGAGTCAACCTGACCTTTCGCCAGATGGACGTGTGAGGTATTGCGGGATTCTTGCGAACCGAAGTCAAGTTTCCGCAGAGGCTGGCTACCTGTCTTCGCCAACCTTGGCAGTGGCCGTCTTTTCAGCCTGAGCGGCGGAAAGAGCGGCCTGCGTCAGATACCAGAGTGTGGTGGCGGCTTCCGGGTAGCCGTATTCGGCGGGAGGAATGAGGACCCACTGTTTTTGGAACGCGATGAGGGCTTTCCGCCGGGCATCGGGGGTATCGGCGTCTTCTTCGGCCAGGACCCCGTTCGCGGTCAGGATGCGAGCGAGGCCAGCTGCGGTTTCCGGGTTCCAGGCTTTTTCCACGGAAGGGAGGGGATAGATTTGGACAGGCTGCATGGGCTCCTTGACGGCGTCCACAAAGGCCTGGAAATCGGTCTTTTCTCCCACGAAGAGATCGAAATGCTGCCCGTCAACGGCGCCACCGGAGTCGGCGACCCAGAAGTAGCCGGTCATCCGGTTGCCGTTTCCGAGGTCGATCCCGGCGGCCTGGGGGACGTAGACCATGGACCCGTAAGGGTAGAGGTCCTGATCGGCGGAGACGTGGACCAGGGGGACGAGGGGGTTGGTGCGGTTGCCCATGCCTTTACAGCCGGCGGGCAGTTCTTTCCATAGGCCTTTCCGGACGCGGTAACCGAAGCGTTTTTCGCCGCTGGCATCCACCGCCATGGCCAGGGACTCCATTTCGGCGCGCCGGTAGGATTCAGGCGTCACGGAAAAGGGCGTCTCGGAACCGCCCTCGCCGGTAAAGGTAATGGTGGTGCCGTTTCCTTTGGAAACCTGGGTCAGGGGCGTGACGTAGTAGGCGCTCCACTTCACGTCCACGTGCTTGGGCTCCGGCACGCCCAGGATCTCGGGGGCGTAGAGCTGTTCGGGCGCGCGGGTTTCGGGCGCGTCCTGAAAGCGTTCCGCGGAGGTGGGCGCGGGGCTTTCGGCGTGGCTGCCGGTGCCGCTTGCCAACAAGAAAGTTAAAAAACCCGGGAGCGCCAGGTAAGGAGTGAAAGACTTCATCAGTCAGATATGTCTGATTCAGAGGGAGGTTACGCCGGCGGTGGCCGGTGCGGATCCGCCTGCTGAATCACCAATGGTTACACCGTCGTTCGTAATATGTGAAGCCGATCCCTTTACATGAACCGGGCCTAGGGCGATAGGACAAACCTGAGAAAATATTCTATCCCTCCACATTCAGTAGAGTCACGGTGACGAGGAGTTTCCGGCTTTCCCTGTCGCGGATGAAGAATAGATGAGCGCGAAAACAGCAGACGAACCCGGACCCACGGTGGGTCAGTTACTTTCCAGGCACTTCGATCACGTTTACTGCGTCAATTTGGACCACAGGAACGACCGTTGGAACGAAACGCTGGACCACTTTGGCGAATTTGGCCTGAGCGGGGTGGTGGAACGCTACGCGGGAGTGAATTTCAAGGGGCCGGAACTGGAGCACCTGGAGCGATTCATCCAACCCGAGGGGAAGGAAACCCGCTATTCCTTTCTGGCCAAGTGCGGTTGCATTGCCGCGCACCGGGGGGTGGTGGCGGACGCGGAAGAGCGCGGGTTCGAGCGGATCCTGGTATTCGAGGACGACGTGAAGCTACTGGATGTCCCCGCGCGGGTCTGGGCGGGGATTCTGGAGGATCTTTCGGCGGAAGACTGGGATCTGTTTTTTCTGGGCGCCACTTACACCCAGCCTCCGGCGCGGCATTCCAGGAATCTCCTGCGGCTTGTGGAGAACCCGAATGCCTACCACGCCTGCGGTTACTCCAGGGGGTACTGGAGACGGATGCTGGAGGCCATTCCGGAGGACACGGAGGACTTGATCGATGAAGCGTCCTCTTGGGAGATTCTGGGGTTTGACGTCTGGATGCGTTCGGAGTCACTGACCTCCGATGCGGTTTTTGGCGCGGATCCCATGCTGGCCACGCAGCGCAAGAGCGACAGCGATATTTCCAACCTGCATGGCTGGGACATTGAGAATTTCCAACTGGCTCAGTTTGAGAAGATGAGGCCGCCGGTGGAGTGAGAAGTCTCCCTCCGGTACCGCGCGAAGAGGCCATGGGAGGGGGCTTGAGTTCCCTGGGCAACCGGTTCATGCTCCGGTCCACCCTGCCTGCTGGCTGCCATGAATAGACTCCCCCCTTCTTTCTTTTGGATCGTCCTTTGCTGGATGGTCGCGCTGCCCGGTGCGGACCGGGCGGGCGCGGCGGAGACCACTGGGAAGAAGCCGCCAAACATTGTGTTCCTGATGGCGGACGACCAGACGTTCTACTCCTTGGGCTGCTATGGGAATCCGGACGTGCGGACCCCAAATCTGGATGGGCTGGCCCGGGACGGCATGGTGTTCGACAATCACTATGACACCACCGCCATCTGCATGGCCAGCCGGGCCAGTGTGATGACGGGGTTGTATGAGTACCGCACGGGCTGTAATTTCGACCGCGGCGCGCTGCTGGACCAGCTGTGGGCACAGTCCTACCCTAAGCTCCTGCGCGGCGCGGGTTACCAGACCGCCTTTGCCGGAAAGTTTGGTTTTGAAGTCACCTCCGACCCGGAAAAGCCGGGAGTGCTGCCGGAGACAGACTTCGATAAATGGGGCGGGGGACCGGGGCAGACCTCTTATCAGACGGCGAAGAACGAGTCCATGGCTCACTACGCGAAGGAGTTTCGACATTCCACGCTGTCCTATGGAGCGTTTGGGCGGGACTTTATCCGGGAAGCGGCGGGGACAGGGAAGCCCTTTTGCCTTTCCATCAGCTTCAAAGCACCCCACAAACCCGCGACGCCGGACCC
Organism: Verrucomicrobiia bacterium; assembly: GCA_030427505.1. Lineage (GTDB taxonomy): Bacteria > Verrucomicrobiota > Verrucomicrobiia > Verrucomicrobiales > DEV007 > JAUICH01. The sequence goes on along the minus strand of JAUICH010000012.1, from coordinate 137,319 downwards.
GCGTTTCGACGAAGTTTACAAGGGGAAGGCCTTCACCAAACCGGCTAACTATGGCCGGGAATTCGGAAAGCACTTTTCCCGGCAGAGCCGCCAGGGGCGGCAGTACGAACGCTTCGAAAGCTGGGGCTATGCGGACCGCTATGACGAGGTGATGGCCACTTACCATCAGCAGGTCTACGGCATCGACGTGGCGGTGGGCATGATCCGTCAGGCACTGGAGGACAGTGGGGTGAAGGACAATACGGTGGTCATTTACACCTCGGACAACGGCTACCTCTGCGGGTCGCACGGCTATGGGTCCAAAGTGCTGCCGTATGAGGAATCCTCCCGCGTGCCGCTGATTATTTTCGATCCCCGGAGCCCGAACAGCGGGAAGCAGCTCCGCACCCGCGCTCTTACGGGGAACGTGGATTTCGCGCCCACCATTCTGGCCCTGGGGGGGGTGAAGGCGCCGGATGGCCTGGACGGAAAGAGCCTGTTGCCCATTCTGGACGACCCGAACGCGGCGGTGCGGGAGGCGCTGCCGCTCATCAATGTCTGGGGACCTCAGGAGGTGCACAGCTTTGGCGTCATGACGCGGGACTGGAAGTACGTGTTCTGGAACTACGGTGGTGGCGACTTTGTCCCGGCGGAGGAACTTTACCATCTGGCGGCGGACCCGCTGGAACTGCGAAGTCTGGTGAACGACGCGAATAGCGTGGCGTCCCTCAAGAAAATGCGCGCGCTTTACGACCGGGAACTGGCCGCCTGGAAACAGAAATCGGTGAACTACCACGGGTACCAGGACTATGGAATCCTGTTCGACCGCACCCTATCCTGGCAGGAAAAACAGAAGCTCTTGAAAAAGTAACCTCCCGCCCTTTCGATTTTCTCTAACAACCCCCCTCAGATTGCCAATGAACCTCCGTTCGCTCTTTCCCGCCCTGGTCGCCGTTTCGCTCAGTCTGCTGACCGGAACCTTTTCCGCCTCCGCCAAAGATCTGGCGGGGAGCCGCCCCAATATCATTCTGGTCATGACGGATGACCAAGGAAAGGGGGACCTGAGTTGCCTGGGCAATCCTTACATCCAGACACCGAATCTCGACCGGCTGTATGGCCTGTCCACGCGCTTCATGGACTTCCATGTCAGCCCCACCTGCGCGCCGACGCGTTCGGCCATCATGACCGGGCGGCATGAGTTTCAGAACGGGGTTACGCACACCATTTTGGAACGGGAACGGATGACGCTGGATGCCAAGACGCTGCCGGAGGCTCTGGTAAATGCCGGATATGCCACGGGTATTTTCGGAAAGTGGCACCTGGGCGATGAAGAAGCCTACCAACCTCAAAACCGGGGTTTCACGGAAGTCTTCATTCACGGCGCGGGCGGCATTGGCCAGGCATACGACAGCAGCTGTGCCGATGCGCCGCCGAATACGGAAGCGGAAGGCCGCTACTTCGACAATGTCATCCGGCACAATGGCGCCTTCGTGCAGACAAGAGGCTTCTGCACGGACGTGTTTTTCCAGGCCGCGCTGGGTTGGATCAAAGAACAGGACAAGGCCGGGCAGCCTTTCTTTGCCTACGTTTCAACCAACGCGCCGCACGGGCCCTACATCGCGCCAGAGGAGTACAAGAAGCCGTTCCTGGACATGGGCTTCGACGAAGACACCGCCGGCCGCTATGGGATGATCAAGAACATCGACGACAACATGGGGCTCATGATGGAGAAGATGGAGGAGTGGGGGCTGTACGAGAACACGCTGCTCATTTTTATGACCGACAACGGTCAGGCCGGGCGCAACGGCAAGCTGAACGGCAAGCGTGTGCTGGTGGACACCTATGGCTTCAAGAGCGGAAAGGGCTCGCCCTACGAGGGAGGCACCAGCGTGCCCGCCTTCTGGCGTTGGAAAGGCGTGCTGCCGGAAGGAAAGGACATCGGCGCGCTGACCGCGCACATCGACCTGTTTCCGACCTTCGCGGATTTGACTGGAGCGAAGCTGCCGGACAATGGACAGATAAAGGGCCGCAGCATGCTGCCGCTGCTGGAAAACCCGGATGGCGCGGAGTGGGCGGACCGCTTTTTGTTTGTCCATCAGGGCCGCTGGCCGAAAGGCGCGGACCCGAACGAATCCAAGTACAAGAACTGCGCGGTGCGCACGGAGCGGTTCCGGCTGGTGAACAATAAAGAACTCTATGACATCGAGACCGATTCCTTTGAAAAGGAGAACGTCATCCAGGAGCACCCCGAGGAAGTGGCGAAGATGCGGGAAGCCTACGACACCTGGTGGGTCGAGACGGTTCCCATGATGGTGAATGAAGAGGCGCCGAACTCGCCCACCCGGCCCTATTTTGAGCTGTATGAGAAGCAGTTGAAAGAGGGCGGCATTCCCTACTGGGACGTGCCGGAGCTGTAGGCTATCGGTGGGACACCGCATTTTCTTCAGAGATCCGGCTCTGTGCTCTTCCGTACCCGCGGGATCGCGGAGGGGCATTGCTGGCCGTCACGAGCGGACAAAGAAAAATGTCGTGTAAGGAAACGAGGGGCTGAGTCGTTTTCTTTGACAGACAAACCTGTCTGTATTATATGAAATGTGTGACCACCACGCGTAAACCCAATGCCCGGGACCGGATTCTCCGGACGGCCGCGCAGCTCTTTCACGAGCGCGGATACGGCGGCGTGGGGATCAACGAGATCATCGAGAAGGCCGAAACGGCCAAGGCGACGTTCTACCATCACTTTCCGACCAAGGAGTCTCTCTGCGAGGCTTGGCTGGAAGCGGCGCACGAGAATTCCGAGTGCAACCGCCAGAAACTGTTGGAAGGGCCCGGAACGGCAATCGACAAACTGGACCTTTATTTTTCCAAGTTGGGCGAATACCTGGCCGCGAGCGATTTCCGGGGCTGTCCCTATTCCAATACGGCCACGGTGACCTGTACCGGTGGCGGCGAAGCGCTGGTGCGGCAGGTGATGGATCACAAACTGTCGATCCGCGACTTTTTCCGGAAGCTGGCCATGGAATTTTCCGGCAGCGAAGAGCGGGCGCGGGAAGTGGGGGATTCCCTGTTTCTCCTTTATTCCGGCGCCACCACGGAAGCGCAGAACCTGCGGGTCCTGTGGCCGGTGGAAGCGGCGAAACGCACCGCCCGCGAATTGTGCGAAGCCGAAAAGTGCCGCTGATCATTTTTTTTGTAAGTTAGACCAGACAGACTTGTCTGTTTCAATATCCAAACATTATCCCTCCCATGACTGATTTCCCTACTTCCCTTTTGCAGTCGCCCTACACCGCTTTCTTTGGCGCGGCCCATCCGGTTGTAGCGCCTGACATCCGGAAACGCGGACTGGAAGCCCCGGTGGATTCGAAACCGGGTGTCTGCCGGGTAGGCGGGCTGGACGCTGCCTCATTTATGGCGACCAGCCGGGGGGAACTGTGCGCGATCCGCCGCTTGTCTGCTCCCTCTTTCACCGCCGCGGAGGCGGCCCAAGCCTGAAGCCGTGAAGGCCGTCTCCGCCATCCCTTTCAAATAAGCAATCGAACCATTTCACTTCCCAATCTAACGAACATGACCACGCAACAACCCAAAAAGAACCGGGAGGATCGGCACGAACTGGAGCCGGCCAACTGGATAGCTGAGTATGGAGACTATCTCCTGGCTGTGGCGAACAACCGCGTGCGCGACCGCGCCACGGCGGAGGACCTGGTGCAGGACACCTTTGTTTCCGCCTGGAATGCCCGGGAGCGTTTCCGGGGCGATTCGTCCGAGCGGACCTGGCTGCTGAGCATCTTGCGCAACAAGATCATCGACCACTACCGGTCCAACGCCCGCCGTTCCATCTTTGTGGATACGGAGTCCTTTGGCCGGGACGACGACTCGCGGAAGAGCTTTGACGAGCGCAGCGAAGCGCTGGACCGCAGTTGGCACGGCGACCCCGAGAGGGAGGCCGAGCAGGTGGAATTCTTCAAAGTGCTGGATGAAGCGCTGGAAATGCTGCCGGCGAAGACGGCGGCGGCCTTCCGCATGCGGGAGATCCAGGGTCTTTCGACGGAGGAGATCACCCGGTCCCTGAAGATCAGCCAGGCGAACCTGTGGGTGCTGATCCACCGGGCGAAGAAGTCCCTGCAACGGCATCTTCAGACTCTCTGGATCAATCCTGGTTTCCCCCCTGGTACGGCTGAGGCCGCCTGAAGAAGGCGGCGGAGGCCCGCTGCCGTTCCTTCCCCCCTCCTCCCCGGGGGGAGGGAACCTCCCAGGGCGCCGGAATTCTCCCGCAACCGGTTCCGTGAAAGACGGCGTAATCAAAGCGCACGAAATTCGAACCGATCACCCTATGAATCGTGGTAACTACTTTTTTGACCGGTACCGGGTTCCCAATACCGAAAAAGTAACGACGCTTTGCAGCGACCTGACGTTGTGGCGGGCGAACCGGGCAAAGCCTGAGCTGTTTCACCGCGCCAGCCATCGGGGGCCGGTGCGGCGTTTGTTAGGAAAGGTCTTTCACCGGCTGGTGCATCCGTTTCCGCATTGAGCGGACCGGAGGGAGAGCGCCGTGCAATGGGCGCCCTACTGTTTTCCCTGATACGATCTTACCCTAGCCGCCGCCCGAGGGGAGTTTTCCCACCTTCTTCCCAGGGCGGCGGCAATTTTCTGTACCGGCGCGGCACGAAGTTTTCTGCCATTGTCTTATCTCGCTTGGAGATTTGGTTTCGTAACTTATCTTGACTCTGAGCGTGAAATTTTAAATCCTAAGCTGGGTTCTAATAAATCCGATACCTCTCATACCTCTCACACTTCCGTATCCGCTATGAAATTCAGATCTTGTTTACCCGTTCTCGCTGCTTTGGCTGGTTTTGCTACTCTGGCGCCGTTGGTGCCCACCCAGGTTTCGGCTGAGGACATGTACTCAGAGGGCGTCATTCTATACAGTGTAACGGAGCGGGGACCGCGGGATGTGTTTTCCTCGGCGGTACGCGCCGCCGTCATGACACCGCCGCAGCTTTCCGTCACTCAACGGGTCTACCAGGGATCGACGATCTACGCATATGAGGGCGTTAGCGCCCGGCACAGCGAGCTGTCCAGCCATGTGGTGAGCTTCTTTGTGCCGTTGGACGCGTATGCCGAGCCGATTCTCTACGCCGGCCACGGTTTGGGCGACTACGCGCAGCCGCTCTTTTACTTGAGCAAGTAAAAGGGGCGATCCGCGTGGCGGATCTTTGAGGAATCCCGGGCAATAAGACCCGGGATTTCGGGTTCGGCCTTAGAGGTGCGTTTGACCCCGGTGGGAAGGGCTTTTCCGCCAGGCGGGAACAATTGGCTTTGCCAAAGACGGGGCGGGCGTGCTTTCGTTCCGGTTTGGGTATGATGAACGTGTTTCCCCCTGTTGTGAAGAGGACGCCGGCAAAGGCCCAGCCCGTGGCGCGGGCACTGGCGAAGTGCTTGGGTCTTTTCCTGAGCGTGTTTTTGCTGGCCCCGGCGGTGGCGCGGAGTCAGGAAGGGGGCGGCAAGCGGCCGAATATTTTGTGGATCATGTCGGATGACCACGCCGCGCACGCCATTGGCGCGTATGGGGGGCGGCTGAAGGATGTAGTGCCCACGGCGAACCTCGATCGCCTGGCGGCGGAGGGCATGGTGTTTGACGCTGCGTTCTGCACGAACTCCATCTGCACGCCCAGCCGGGCCACGCTGATGACGGGGCAGTATTCGCAGGCGAACGGGGTGCTGGACCTGAACGGCAGCCTGCCGGCGGAAAAGCAATACCTGCCAAAGTTGATGAAAGAGGCGGGTTACCAGACAGCCATGATCGGAAAGTGGCACCTGAAGGAGGAGCCGGCGTTCTACGACTACTACTGCGTGTTTCCCGGGCAGGGGAATTACTTCAACCCCATGATGCGGGAGAAGGGCAAGGGCGAATGGCCGAAAAACGAGCAGCACTTCGCGGGTTATGACTCGAAGCACTCATCGGACGCGGTGGCGGACATTTCGCTGAAGTGGCTGGCGAAGCGAAAGAAGGATCAGCCGTTCTTCCTGATGCATCATTTCAAGGCGCCGCATGACAATTTCGAGAACGCGGAGCGCTTCGACTTTTTTCTGGATGACGTGGAGATCCCGGAACCGGAGAGCCTGTGGAAGGAGCCGAACTATGGCTCCGACGCCACGCGGGGCACGGGCACCTCAGTGGGAAAACGGAACACGCGGCGGAATATGGGGCACCACATGTTTGTCGATTCGGAATTGCCGGACGACGAGTACAAGCACGTGGCCTATCAGCGCTACCTGAAGAAGTATCTGCGCACCGTGGCCGGGGTGGATGAAAACTTGGGCCGCCTGCTGGCTTATCTGGAGGAGGAAGGAATCATGGACGACACCATCATCCTCTACACCTCGGACCAGGGTTTCATGCTGGGCGAGCATGACTACATTGATAAGCGGTGGATGTACGAAGAATCCATGACGATCCCCTTCATCGTGCGGTACCCGGCCTGGATTAAAGAGGGCAGCCGGACGGACGCGCTGATCAACAATACGGACTTCGCGCCGACCCTGCTGGACATCGCCGGCGTGCCGACGCCGGACTACATGCACGGCCGCAGCGTGGTGCCGATCCTGAAAGGGGAGACGCCACAGGACTGGCGGACGTCCACCTACTACCGCTACTGGATGCACATGGCCCACCACGATAACCCGGCTCACATCGGCGTGCGGACACCGGACTACAAGCTGATCTTTTTCTACGGCATGGATTACCGGACGGAGGGACGGAACATCTACGATCCGACCACGGTGGGCTGGGAGCTGTACGATCTGAGAAAAGACCCGAACGAAATAAATAACGTGTACGGGCAGACGGATTACCAGGAGATTACCCAGGAACTGAAAGCGGAGATGAAGCGCCTGCGGGAAGAGTATGGCGAGACGGACGAAGCGTATCCGCATCTGAAACAGCGGATCGAGGAGGGGTGGGATGAGTGATTGGTTGGGATGGAGAAGGTGGATTCGTCTGGTCGTCAGCGAGGTGAATTCTCGAGATAGCTAGCCTGCATTTCTCCCCAGTTTTCTGCTGCGACTTGCTGTGGCCCGCCCTGACTGCGTTCCGCTCGATTTTCTCTCATTCATACAGCCCCGCAAAAAAATCTTCGCGCGCCTTGCCAGTACAGGCCTCGCGGCGTCTCGCCACGAGAACTGGTGAGAAATGCAGGCTAGAACAGGGAATCATGCCAGTTAGATTTGAATCCGGAGACCTTTTTGCGACGGACGAACTGAAGGCCTTCGCGCATGGCTGCAATTGCGCGGGGGCCATGGGAAAAGGCATCGCGGTGGCGTTCCGGGAGCGATGGCCAGAAATGTATGAGGAGTACCGGCGTCTGTGCCGGGGTGGAGAGTTTCAGTTGGGGGATGTCTTTGTTTGGGAAGAGGGCGAGAACGTCGTATTCAACCTGGGGACACAGAAGACTTGGAGAACCCGGGCTGAGCTTTGGGCGGTAGAGAAATCTCTGCTGTCTATGCTGAAGGAGGCGGAAAGAAGAAAGCTGACGGAAATCGGACTGCCGCGAATTGGGGCCGGTTTAGGTGGTTTGGAATGGGCGGACGTGCGTTCGCTATTGGAACGCCTGGCGGATTCGAGTTCGGTGACCCTTCGAGTCTGCGAAACCTTTGTGCCGGGAGAGGTGATGGGGGGATGAGTGATGTTCCGGGAAAGGTGGAACGCGATCTCCGAGCGCGTTCACGGATGCGGTAGCGGATCCGTGTTGCGCGCGTTTGGACCTGCGCAGGTTGAAGCTGTGGGCGATTGAGCGATCTCCGGCTTTGAGGGATCGCCCGGTTCGCGAGTTCCCCGCCCGGAGGTCGAGGACCACCTTTGTGGTGGGGATGCTTCCTCTGAAATGAGGAAACTCAGGGCTTGGCGGGGCCTTTTCCCTGCTGCTCTTTTTCGAACTGAGCGCGGAGGTAGTCGAGGCGTTCTTTCACTCGTTTTTCCAGGCCGTGTTCGCCCGGTTCGTAGTAGCGGCGGCCTTCGGGGAGGTAGGCCTGGGGGACGTAGCCGTCGTCATAGTCGTGGGCGTAGTGGTACTCCATCTCTGTCTCGGTGGCGCCGCTGGCGCCGGCGAGTTTCTTGCGGGTCTTCGTCCGGAGGTGGAGGGGTACGGCCAGGGTGCGGCCTTCGGCGACGTCTTTCATGGCGGCCTTGATGCCCATGTAAGCGCGGTTGCTCTTCGGCGCGGTGGCCAGGTAGACCGTGGCGTGGGCCAGGGGGATCTGGGCCTCCGGCATGCCGACAAACTCGACGGCCTGCTGGGCGGCCACGGCCACGCGGAGGGCATTGGAGTCGGCCATGCCCACGTCTTCACTGGCGGCGATGACGAGGCGGCGGGCGATGAAGCGGATGTCTTCCCCGGCGTACAACATCTTCGCCAGCCAGTAGAGGGCGGCATCGGGATCTGAGCCGCGCAGGCTCTTGATGAAGGCGCTGATGGTGTCGTAGTGGGCGTCGCCGTCGCCATCGTAAACGACGGTCTTTTTCTGGATGGATTCCTCGGCGACCTCCAGGGTGATGTGGATGGCGCCTTCGTCATCCGGTTCGGTGGTCAGGACGGCCAGTTCCAGGGCGGTGAGGAGTTTCCGGGCGTCGCCATCCGCCTTGGTGGCGAGGTGGCGGAGGGCGGCGTCTTCGACGCGAACGTCGCGCCGGCCGTAGCCACGCTCTGGGTCCTCCACCGCGCGCCTGCCCAGGGTGATAAGATCGTCGTCAGAGAGGGGCTCCAGTTGGAAGACCTGGGAGCGGGAGACCAGCGGGCTGTTGATATAGAAAAACGGATTGTGGGTAGTGGCGCCGATGAAACGGACGGTGCCGCGCTCGATGTGGGGCAGGAGCACGTCCTGCTGCGCTTTGTTGAAACGGTGGATTTCATCCACAAACAGGGTGGTGACCTGTTTCCGTGTGCGGAGGATGGCGGCGGCGGCTTCCACGGCTTTGCGGATTTCGGCGACGTTGCTCTCCACGCCGGAGAGGTTCACGAAGCGGGAATCCGTGCGGCGGGCGATCAGTTCGGCCAAGCTGGTTTTGCCGACGCCGGGCGGGCCGTAGAAAATGAGGGAGGTGAAGCGGTCCGCCTCCACGGCGCGGCGCAGGAGCTTACCGGGGCCCAGGATATGGCCCTGCCCGGCATACTCGTCCAGGGCGCGGGGCCGCATGCGGGTGGCCAGGGGAACGTTGCCGCCGGGGTAGTGGGAGGAGGAAGCCTCTGGGTCGCCGGACGCTTCACCGGGACCGAAGCCGGAAAAGGACGAAGCGCCGGTGGCGTCGTCATCGGAACCGGAATCGGTGAAGAGGTCGTTCATGGGAAAAGCGCGGGCTTTGGGGCTTTGTTAGATCTCGAAAGCCAGGACGTCCTCTGGCCGGTCCATGGCGAGAATGTCTTCCACGGACTTGCCAAGGAGGTAGCTGTTCACCAGGTCGTCCAGTTCCTGGAAGCTGGTTTCGAGCCCGGAGACTCCAGGGAAGGAAGGGGCGGGGGCGCCGTGGTTGCCGCTGGCGCGAAGGAGTTCGCCGAGAGAGCAGAGGGAGCCGTCGACGATCTGGATGATCTCGCCCAAGCTGATGGAGCGGGCGGGACGGTTGAGCTGGTAGCCACCACCGACGCCGCGCTTGCTCCGGACGATGGCGCCCTTCTTTAGCAGGAGCATGATCTGTTCGAGGAACTTCAGGGGAATGCTCCCGGTCTCGGACAGGTCCTGCATCTGGAGCGGCTGGTTCGGGGGAGAATCCGCCAGGATGAGGATGGCGCGGATGGCGTATTCAGCCTTTTTGGAAATCTTCATTCCCGACTAAATTGATCGGGAATTGGTGAGGTGCAAGCCAAGATTGAAAAACTTGGATCAAAAAGCAGAAAGCCTAATATACTACTAAGCCGTACGTAGTGTTGGGTATTCTGGAGGGTTACTTTCTCAGCACGATTTTAGACTCTAATTTACTCTCTTAGAAAATGAGGAGCAATATCTAGTGAAGCTTGGCTTATAAACAGAGCAACGTGTTTAGCAACTTCTTCGAACTCCTCATCGGTCAAATCAGAAAAAGTCTTGTTGCCCATCATGGCATTCCAAGCTTCACGAGCTTCCGGGGAAAGATATTTCATATAATAGTCGGTATTGTTGAAGCGGTGGAGATTTACAACTGCGTCAGCAATTCGCTCGCGGAACGGCTTCTTAGAAACAAGATCGAGCAAAGCTCTATCAATATTTTCTCCGATATACATATAACCAAAGTCACTACTCATGACTAAAATATATCGTTCAATTGTACAAATATCAATTTATAAGATTGGTGTAGAATAGTTGGATTGAGTCCATGAAGTAAGACGCCGGAGCGCATTGGCTCAGCGGGGAAAGGAGACGGAAGAGGGTTCGGATTACTGAGCCAACAACTGGTCTTTCGCGTTTGGGTCGAGGAGGGTGGTTTCCTGGAGGAAGGCCGCGGCGGCGGGGCGGTCGCGGTTTAGCCATCGGCGGAAGAGGGTGCGAGCTTGATTGTCCCGGTATTTGTCATTCTGAATGGAGTTCAGCCACTCCATGGCGTTGTGGGGACTGACTTCCACGAGTTGGTTGACGAAGCCGCCGATAGCCCGGTCGCGGTCGTTGCCGTCAGGAAGGGTGTTGAGCCAGTCGGCGGTGCCGTAGGGGTCGCTGGTGGCCCAGGTATAAGCAATATTGTACCAGGCGGCTCCGCGGTTCTTGCCGTTGTTCATTTCATCGACGAACTGAATGGCGTCCGCGGGCGAAACCCCGGCCCGCGTGGCCGCCAGCCGGGGCAGGGCGCTGGAACGCTCGTCTTCGGACATGGCGCCCGCGAGGGTTCGCAGGTTTTCCAGGGAAACCTCGCTCAGCATCCAGGAAATGCTACTGATGAGGTTATTGGTCAGGGTTTCTTCCGGAAGGGACAAGAGGTAATCCGTGGCCCCAGGGGCGTCCTGTTGAAACCAGGCCGGTAGGGCGCTCTGGAGGATGAGTTTTTGCCGTTCGGGATTGTCTTCCAGGGAGGAGGCGTAGGCCAGGGCGGACTGGGGATTGCTGTAGCTCCAGCCCTGGATGATGGACTCGATGACCTGTTTGGCAACGGAGGGGTTTTGGATGTCGTCCGCCCATTGGATCGCGGCCTCCGGGTCTTGGGTGGCCCACATCTGACCGGCGTTGCGGAGCAGTTGGGAACGCACCATGGGGTTTTCCTGGTCTAGGGCGAAGGCGATGGCGAGTTCTGGCTGGGTGGTGGCCAGAGAGTTGACGGCTTGCTCGGACATGTTGCTTTTCAGGTAACCGTCTTCCAAGGAGTTCACATACTGAAAGGCGGTTTCGGCATCCTGCTCCATCCAGGTGGAGAAGACGCCCTGTATGGCCGCGTAACGCACTTGCAGATCTTCGATTCCTTCGGCGAAGCGCAGGGCCTGCTCCGGGGAATCGGTGGCCCAAGCAGCGAAGGCAATGGAGGCAATGGCTTCCTTTTTCTGGGGGCCGAGGCGGTTGCTCCCCATCAGGTGGGCCATGGCATCCGGGATCTGCTCCGGAGGCAGGCGGGAAACTGCCAGGTCTATCTGGGTGAAATAGCGGATCCGGTTGGTGCTTTCCTTCAGGTCTTCCAGGTAGAGGATCAGTTCGTCCGCGTTGACTTTTTCCGCTTCCGGCAGGGTACCGAGGGAGAGGCTGGTGGTGGAGGTTCCGGGTGTGGTGGGGGCCTCGTCCTTCCCGGAAGCGGCGCCAGAGGTACTGCTGCTGTCCGCGGAGTAGGCTCCGCCGGAGCCATGGGCTGCCAACCCGTTCCCTGTGCCGGACGGGTGGCCGGCCCCTGGTGCTGGCTCCAAGGTGGAGGCGATGAGAAACCGGTCCACCAGGATGCCGAGGGTCAGGCCCATGATCAGGGTCACGGCGGGAATCAGGTATCGGCCAGAGGAAAGGGACAATGTTTCCATGGAATCGCTTTACCTGTTCAGAGCGTGTAATCCCGCGCTACTGCCTATTCAACAGGCGGTCTTTGGCGGCTTGATCGATTAGGCCGGTTTGCTGGATGTATCCTTCGGCGGCGGCACGGTCGCGGGTGAGCCACTGGCGGAGGAGGCTTTGGGCCTGGGACGTGCGATAGTTTTCGTCCTGGATGGACTCTACCCAATTGAGGGCGTCTCGAGGGCTGATTTCGACGAGCTGGCGGGCGAAGCCGCCAATGGCCTGGTCCCGAGGGGTGCCGTCGGGGAGTTCGTTGAGCCACTGTGCGGCGCCATAGGGATCGCTGCGGGCCCAGGTGGAGGCGATGTTCCCGAAGGCCAGCCCCTGAGTTTTTTCGTCTGCCATTTCCTCGACCAATTGGATGGCTTCGCGGGGGGAGGCGTTAGCGCGGCTGGCCGCCAGGTTTCGCATGGCGGTGGAGCGCTGACTTTCGGGCAGGGAGTTCAGGACGGACCTCAGTTTTTCCAAGGGGAGCTGGCTGAGGGACCAGGAAATGTTGTTGATCAATTCGTCGGTGCGGGTTTCCTCGGGCAGGGCCAGAAGGTACTCCGTGCCGGCGTCCGGGTCTTGCTGGATCCAGGCTTGGAGGGCCTGCTGGAGGATCTGCTTTTGGCGGGTGGGATCGTCCAGAGTGGAGGCGTATTCCAGGGCCGACTGAGGATCGTTATAGGCCCAGCCAGTGTAGACGGATTCGTTCACTTGATGGGCCAGGGAGGGGTCTTCGATCTGATCGATCCAGCGCATGGCGGCCTTGGGATCGTTCATGGCCCAGACTTGGCCGACGGAGCTTACCAATTGAGAGCGCATCATGACGTCCTCCTGAGCGAGGGCGCGCGCGGCGGCGGCTTCGGGTTCGGTCATGGCCAGGGACATGATGGCCTGCTGGAGCGACTGAGTCTTCTGGCGGCTGGGCTCCAGGGTTTCCAGGTAGCGGAAGGCGGCGTCCGGATCGCTTCCTATCCAGGTGGACAGAACGCCCTGCATGGCCATGGACTTCACTTGGGGTGAGGTGATCCCTTCCGCGTAGCGCAGGGCCTCTTCCGGGGAATCGGCTGCCCAATTGGCGAAGACGATGGACGTAACGGCCATCTTCATTTGCAGATTGCTGGAGTTTGCCACGTAGTCCAGCACTTCCGGAATATCGTTTGGATCCAGCCGGGCGATGGCGGCGGCCAGATCGGTATAGAACAGAATGGAGTTCAGGTTGGTCTTGGTCTGATCTTCGAGCAGGGGGATGAGTTCCGCCGCGCTGAGTTTTTCGTCCTTATCCGGTTTTCCGGCCGTGCTTTTGCCTTTGGAAGCGGTGGCATTCCCGGAGGACGAGGCGGCGGATGCCGAATCGGGAGGGCCGGAGTCAGAGGGAGCGCCCGGTTCGCCATCCGCGCTGGAGGCGCTTCCGGAATAATGGCCGGACCCGGCGGTCGCGCCGGGATCCCGGATAGGGGGTGAGGGAGCCGCCAGCAGGAAACGCCCCGCCAAAGCGCCCACGACCAGGCCGATAACGAGGGTCACGGCGGGGACCGCGAAAGAGTTCTTGGAGGGGCTGGGGGAATCGCTCATGACATTGAGGGGTGAAATGGGGGAGGCTCCACTCCGCTGGCGTGACGTGGCCGGGATCGATCTTTCGCGGGGGAACCAGAAGCCGAGTTCAGCAAAACAGGTGGGGAATGTCAATTTCTGGCCGGTTGCAAAGGGGTGGGGGGGCGTGCATGTTCGGGGTCCCTTGGTCCGCCCTTCGATCGAATAGACATGACACCGCTGAAACCGTCCCTGGAGGAATTCCGTTCCCTGTGTTCGCGGGGAAACCTGATTCCCGTGTACACGGAGCTGGTGGCGGACTACGAAACGCCGGTGTCCGCCTTTCAGAAGCTGAATGACGGGGGCGACTGTTTCCTGCTGGAAAGCGCGGAGAACAGCGAGCAACTGGGGCGCTACTCGTTCATGGGCGCGGGACCGCGGCTGGTGATCCGGGCCTCCGGGCGGAGCATCGAGGTGCGGGAAAACGGTTCGTCCCGCCGCTATGAGTTGCCGGAAGACCAGGGCGATCCACTGAACGAGCTGGAGCACCTGATGTCTCGCTACAAGGCCGTGGAGGTGGAGGGACTGCCCCTGCTGACAGGCGGAGCCGTGGGGTTCCTGGCCTATGACATGGTGCGCTTTTTCGAGCCCACGGTGCCGCCGCCGCCGCCGGACGCGCTGGGGCTGCCGGACATGCTTTTCATGATCACGGACACGCTGGTGGTGTTCGACCACCGCTTCCGCCGCATCCAGGTGATCGCCAACGTGCACACCGAAGACTACGTGAGTCCGGACGCGGGCTACGAGGCAGCGCGGAAGAAGATCGACTCCATCATCGAGCTGCTGTCACAGCCCTTGAAAGTCCGGCCGCTGACGGCGCTGGAACCAGCGGAAGAATTGGAACCGCGCAGCAACACCACCCGTGAGGAGTACGAGGGCATGGTGACGGCGGCGAAGGAATACATTTACGCGGGGGACATTTTCCAGGTGGTGCCTTCCCAACGGTTCGAGGTGGACTACGCCGGCAGCCCGCTGGACCTTTATCGGGCGCTGCGGCACGTAAATCCCTCGCCCTACATGTTCTGCCTCCAGTTCGGAGACGAGTTCGCGCTGGTGGGAAGTTCCCCAGAGGTGCATGTGCGCTCCATCCGGGGAAAGATCGAGATCCGGCCCATCGCGGGCACGCGCTGGAGGGGGAAGACACCGGAGGAAGACGACGCGCTGGCGGCGGATCTTTTGAACGATCCGAAGGAACTGGCGGAGCACATCATGCTGGTGGACCTGGCCCGGAACGACGTGGGCCGCGTGGCGGAGTACGACACGGTGAAGGTCACGGACTTCGAGATCATCGAAAAATACAGCCACGTCATGCACATCGTCTCCAACGTGGAGGGGAAACTGGCGGAAGACCACAGTGCCTATGACGTCATGCGGGCGACCTTCCCGGCGGGCACGGTGTCAGGCAGCCCGAAGGTGCGAGCCATGCAGATTATCAACGAGTTGGAGAAGAATAAACGCTGCGCCTATAGCGGCGCGGTGGGGTATTTCGGCTTCGACGGGAATCACGACTCCTGCATCGCACTGCGCACCGTGGTGCTGAAAGGCGGCAAAGCCTACGTGCAGGCGGGCGCGGGTATCGTCGCGGACTCCGTGCCCTCCGCCGAGTACGACGAAACCGTGAACAAGGCGCGCGGCATGATGCGGGCGATCGCGCGGGCGAAGCAACTGGGCGAGGAAGGCTGAACTCGACATTCACGCCGTGGGCGCGCGGCGATGTGTAATTTCCGAATCCGGCTTTTCGACTAATCTTTACTGATCTCTCACTCTTTTCACCACGGCGGGCGATGCTCCTCATCATCGATAATTACGACTCGTTTACCTATAACCTAGTCCAGTACTTCGGCGAACTGGGCGCGGTGATGGAGATCTATCGGAACGACGAAATCACCGTGGAGGAGATCCGGAAGAAGAAGCCGGAAAGGATCTGCATTTCTCCCGGACCCTGCACGCCGCTGGAGGCGGGCATCAGTAACGAAGTGATCAAACAACTGGGCCCCACGACGCCCCTGCTGGGGGTGTGCCTGGGGCACCAGTGCATCGGGCATGTCTTTGGCGGCGAAGTAGTGCGCGCGGACCGGCTCATGCACGGGAAGACCTCCCAGATTCATCACCAGGGCGGCGGGGTATTTACCGGGCTGCCCGACCCGTTTGAGGCGACACGCTACCATTCCCTGATCGTGAAGCGCGACACGGTACCGGATTGCCTGGAGATCAATGCCGAGACGGAGGAGAAAGAGATCATGGGCCTGCACCATAAAGAGCTGCCCATTCACGGCGTGCAGTTTCACCCGGAGTCGATTTTGACGACGGAAGGGAAGAAGTTGCTGAAGAATTTCCTGGCGATGTAGTGCGTCCGTTGGCGCGGCGGGCGAGAGAGCGGTTTTGACCTTCTTCGTTTCCAGCACGCCTACAGCGTGATCGGACACAACCTCAAGGTGTCTGCCCTGCTGAGACTGGGTTTTCGTGGTTCCGCTACGCTTTATGGGACTCGTAACGGTCCTGGGTCTTACGGTGGAAAAATGTCCGAACTTACGATGTGAGGCGGAGCCTCACGCCTATGGGGGTGGCAGTGGAGAAACCGCGCAACGCGGCGGCTCCCACTGAGAACTGTTGTAAGAATTGACCACCGTATAGACGACATGAAAAAGACGATTCGAAGCATGGTGAGCGTCCTGACCCTGGGCGCGACCTTATTTTCTCCCATGGCTTCCGGCCTGTTATGGGGCGGCGAAAAGACGGTTCCTCTGTTTGAGGGGACCGGGAACTATTCACGGCCCGTGACCACGGGCTCGGCGGAAGCGCAGCGCTACTTTGACCAGGGGCTGGCGTTTCTGTACGCGTTCAACCACGACGAAGCCATCCGCTCCTTCCAGGAAGCGGCTCGCCTGGACCCGTCCTGCGCCATGGCGCACTGGGCGATTGCGCTGGCTTGCGGTCCGCATATCAACAACCCCATGGTGCCGGAGGCGCGAGCCGAATTGGCCTGGGCGGAGTTGAACCTGGCCCGGGAGCACGCGGCCAAGTCCAAGCCCGTGGAACAGGCTCTGATCCAGGCGCTGGGCGAGCGTTACGCGAATCCTCAGCCGGAGGACCGGGTGCCCCTGGACCAGGCCTACGCGGACGCGATGAGAAAGGTGTGGCAAGCCTACCCAGAAGACGCGGACGTGGGAGCCCTGTTCGCGGAGGCGCTCATGGACCTGCGACCCTGGGACCTGTGGACGGCTGACCTGAAACCTCAGCCGGGAACGGAAGAGATTATCGCCGTTCATGAAGCGGTCTTGAACCTGAACCCGGATCATCCGCTGGCGAATCACCTCTACATCCACACCGTGGAAGCCGGGCCCCATCCGGAACTGGCGGACGCGGCGGCGGACCGGCTTCGCAATCTGCAGCCAGGAATGGGTCACAACACGCACATGCCGTCCCACATTGATGTGTTGCGGGGACGCTGGCACGAGGCCGTGACAGCGAACGAAAAAGCCATTCGCGCTGACCTGGCCTACCGCGAAGCCACGGGACAGAAGCCGGATTTTTACCGGCTCTACATGGCGCACAATCGGCACATGCTGGCCTATGCCGCCATGATGACGGGGCAGAGCGAAATGGCCCTGACGCACATCCAGGCAATGGTTTCTGAAATGCCGGAGGACTGGCTGCGGGAGAATGCCTTCTTCGCGGATGGCTTTGCCGCCATGCCGTATGAAGTGATGGTGCGGTTTGGCCGGTGGGAAGAGATCCTGGAAATGCCGGAGCCGGAGGACTACCTGCCGTTCAGCAAGGCCCTGCGTCACGCGGCCCGGGCGATTGCGCTGGCGGCTCAGGGAGACGCGGTGGCGGCCCGAGAGGAGCAGCAGCTCTTCCTGGCCGCGCGGGATGCCGTGCCAGAGGAATGGATCCTGGGAAACAACACCTGCGCGGATGTCCTGGCCCTGGTGACGCACATGGTGGAGGGCGAGATCTCCTATCGCGAGGGCAGAGTGGAAGCCGGCCTGTCCGAACTGCGCGCCGCCGTGGTCCTGGAAGATCAACTGAGGTATGACGAACCGCCGGGCTGGATTCTGCCGGTGCGGCATGCCCTGGGCGCCACGCTCATGCAGGAGCGGCGCTTTGAGGAAGCGGAAGCAGTTTACAGGGAAGACCTGATCCACCGTCCGGAAAATGGCTGGGCGCTCTTTGGCCTGGCGGAAAGCCTGAAACACCAGGGCCGGGCGGAAGATTCGGTCCCTTTCTCGACACGCTTTGAAGAGATCTGGTCCAAGGCGGACCTGACGCTCAAAGCTTCGTGCCTGTGTCAGCCTGGGCTGTAGCCCGGGTGTCTGGTAGCCTGAAAGAAAGCGTTAGCCAAGAGCGGCGTCTCACCCTGACGGGTGGGGCGCTTCTCGTTTTTGGGACCTATATGGTCAAGCTGGCGGGCTTGTGAGGATAGCTGTTGAAGGAATCGGTGAGGAGGAATCCGAACGCTTAGAACAATTGAAGGTCGAAAACAGGGGCCGGGCTTTCGCGAGTCCATTGCTGATGGCGAAACAGGTGCTGGTCCAGATAGTTTGCGGGAGCGAAGACCGCTTCAATGACGGGGTGATCCACACGGTAGGCGGGAATGGGGACGACCTTTCCGGCGGGGTTGACGATAAAGGCCGGCGCGAGCATGACCAGGTAGGCCACTAGGTAGAGGAGAGCCAGGACGAGGATGGTGGCCAGGCTGTTGAGCAAGGGCTTTGCCCGGGTGGGGGAGGGTTCTTCGCTCACGGCGGCGGGGGGTGGCTTGCGGAAGATGGGCTCAAGAAGATCTCCCTTGGCTACCAGAAAAATACCGCGTTTCGTATGACGAACGGCATGTGTGGGATTGACCGGTAACTGCGTAGGGAGTCCGGTAGTGTTTGTAAAATCACAGAAGATGGAGGTTGGCTACGGGCGAACCTGTGGAACGACGATTTTCCGTTGGTAGGAGGGCTGGCCGGTGTTTTCCAGCGTTTTGAGAACATATTCATTCTTCTCGAGCATCGCTTGGGCCTCTTTGTAAGTTTGCGAATTCCTAAACGAATCGTTGCCTCTCAATTCTTTGATGAGTTCGGCTTCTTCTTGAAGGCCTTGGAGTAAAATAACCGCGAACAGCCGGGCCTTTTCGAAGTCTTCTTCTTCCAGTGCTTCCAGAATTGCGGTCAAGCCGCTGGTATGGTTTCTAATCTCACCTTCTAATGCCACGATGCACTTGTTCTGAAACGAATCGGATCGCGAGCAGGAAACCAGGAGGAATGTCAATAACAGCAGCAGAAGTCTTGGATTCATGATGTTTCGTAGGTCATAGCCAATAAAAGAGTTAGGGCTAAAGGGCTGATTTCGACATGGTCTGCTGTGTAGTAAAGGGTACCAAGGCGGCTTGGCGGACCTTCTTTCTTCGCCTGAAGCTTTAAGCGGGGTGGCTGTGCGAAAGCAGCTACGCCACCGCCTCCTTAATCACATGCCCGTGGACGTTGGTGAGTCTGCGCTCGATGCCGTTGTGGTAGAAACTGAGGCGTTCGTGATCTAGGCCCAGGAGGTGGAGAATGGTGGCGTGGAAGTCGTACACTTCCAGAGGGTTTTCCTGGGCTTTCCAGCCGAACTCGTCGGTGGCGCCGTAGGTGAAGGGGGCGCGGACGCCGGCGCCGGTCATCCAGCAGGTGAAGCCGGCGGGGTTGTGGTCGCGGCCGGAGGCGCCTTTCTGGAAGGTGGGCATGCGGCCGAATTCGGTGCACCAGACGACGAGGGTTTCCTTGAGCAGGCCGCGCTGCTTGAGGTCTTTGATGAGGGCGGCGGCGGGCTGGTCGAGGACGTGGCCGTGGCCGGGATACTGATCGGCGATGGTCTTGTGGCTGTCCCAGTTGCCGACGCCTTCGCCCATGGCGTAGGCGCCGTTGAAGAGCTGGACAAAGCGCACGCCGCGTTCGATGAGGCGGCGGGCGAGGATGCAGTTTTTGGCGAAACCGGCGCGGGTGTCGTTCTGGGTATCGTCGGCGCCGTACATCTGGCGGATATAGGCGGGCTCGTCCGAGAGGTCGGCGACTTCGGGGATGGAAAGCTGCATGCGGGCGGCGAGTTCGTAGCTGGAGATGCGGGCGGCCAGTTCGGTATCGCCGGGGTACTGCTCCAGATGGCGGGCGTTGAGCCGCTTCAGGAAGTCGCTGGTGTCGCGGTTGGCTTCGCCGGAGAACTTGGCGGGCGTCTTCAAGTAACGGATGGGCCGCTGGCCGGAGAAGGGGGTGCCCTGGTACTGGGCGGGCAGGAAGGCGGAGCCCCAGTTGTTCCCGGCGGCCTGGGGATTGCCACGCGGATCGGGGATGGCGACGTAGGAGGGCAGGTTCTGGTTCTCCGTGCCTAACGCGTAAGTCGTCCACGCGCCCATGGAGGGGAAGCCTTCCAGGGTGAAGCCGGTGGACATGTAGTTTTCGCCGGGACCGTGGGTGTTGGTCTTGCTGGTCAGGGAGTGGAAGAAGCAGATGTCGTCCGCCAGCTCGCCGAGCTGGGGGAGGAGGTCGCTGGTCATCTTACCGCACTGGCCGCGCGGGCGGAAGTCGTAGAGGGGCTTGATGAGGTTCCCGTTTTCGCCCTGGAAGGTGACGATCTTGTCCGAGCCGGGCATGGGGGTGTCATGCCGTTTGATGAGTTCGGGTTTGTAGTCCCAGGTATCGACATGGGAGACGGCGCCGGAGCAGAAGATGACGATGACGTTTTTCGCCTTGGGCGCGAAATGGGGTCGGCGCGGGGCGAAGGGGTGTTCGGCATCGATGGCCGGGCGGATGGGCGTTTTCCCGGAGGCGTGGAGCAGGCCGTCGCCGGTGAGGAGATTGGTCAGGGCGATGCCGCCCAGCCCGGTGGCGGTGTGGCGCAGGAAGCCGCGCCGGTTTAGCAGCGAACGTCCTGGGGAGGAAAGGTTTTCGGGATGGGGGGCCGGGTCTTTGGATTTCATCCTTTGATTGGGTTGGGTGGGACGGTCAGCGCCGGTGGTGGGAAAATGTTAGTTAAATACAGGGCTGAAGGCCCTGGAGCACAGAGCCAAGGGGTTCAACCCTTGGAAAAAGTGATCCAATTTGGTTGCGGGCTGAAGGTCCGCGAGCAGGCGTTCGCCGGGTATGACGGGGGCGGTTTGGTGGGAGGATACCGCAAGAGGAAAGAGGGCCTTCGCGAGCGGGCCTTCAGCCCGCAAAATGGAGCGGGAGGAGCAAACACAGGGTTGAAACCCTGTGCTTTGTGCTGCCGGGCTTTCAGCCCGGTGAGAAATCGCGAATATTGAGGTTAGCAATGCGTTGAGTGAAAGAGCAGGGCTGAAGGCCCTGGAGCACAGAGCCAAGGGTTTCAACCCTTGGAAAAGGTTTTCCCAATTGATTGCGGACTGAAGGTCCGCGAGCGGACGTTCTCCGGGTATGACGAGTGCGGTTTGGTGGAAGGACACCGCAAGAGGGGTGAGGGCGTTCGCGAGCGGGCCTTCAGCCCGCAAAATGGAGCGGGAGGAGCAAACACAGGGTTGAAACCCTGTGCTTTGTGCTGCCGGGCTTTCAGCCCGGGAAACTGGGAGTAGTGTCAATGTTAGGGGCATCCGGAGTGAAAGTTGGAGAGCGGAGGGGGGAGGTTTCCGGCACCAAAAAAGACAACTCGTTAAATCATTCGATGAACAGAAACCCATTCGCGTTGTAGAGGGCGCGGCAGAGACTGACGAGGCCGTGTTCTTCGACGAGGGAGGCGGCTTCGATGCTTTCTTCCGGGCTGGGCGTGCGACCGAGGGTGAGTTCAAAACACCGCGCGGCCTGGGCAGAAGGGGAGGGCCCGGTTTCGTTTTCCACGCGGGAGGCGAAGGCTTCGGCCTGGTCGATCATGAAGCCGCTGTTATACAGGTTCAGGGCCTGGATGGGGGTGGTGGAACGGCTGCGGGCGGGGGCGATCTGCCCGGCGTCGGGGCAGTCGAAGGCGCCGAATACGGCGTCGTTTTCCATCCGCAGCTTCAGGGTGTAGATCATGCGGCGCATGTCGCTGGGCTCGAAGCTGTCTTTGGGCACCCAGTTGCGAGAGTAGTTGTCATTGGGCTCGAAGAGGAGGAAGCCGGGGCCATACATGGTCTGGTCCAGTGAACCGCTGACGAGCAGGATGTTGTCCCGGATGGCTTCGGCTTCCAGGCGGCGCGGCGGGAAACGCCAGAGGAGCAGACCCTGGGCGTCCTGGGCCATGCCGTCTTTTTCCGGGCGGCTGGACTGTTGGTAGGTGTGGGAGGTGAGGATGAGCCGTTGCAGGTGCTTTACGGACCAGCCCTGGGCGGTGAACTCGCTGGTCAGCCAGTCGAGCAGTTCCGGGTGGGTGGGGGCAAAGCCCATGGCGCCGAAGTCCGAGGGCGTGGCCACGATGCCGCGTCCGAAGTGGTAGTGCCAGAGCCGGTTCACCATGACGCGGGCGGTGAGGGGATGGTCCGGCTGGATGATCCAGTTTGCCAAAGCCACGCGGCGTTCCTGCTCTGGCGCGTCCGGGGGGAGGTGGAAAGCGTCCAAGTCGTCCGCCATGAATTCGATGGCCTCCGGGGCGACGATTTCGCGGGGCTGGGTGACGTCGCCACGGAAGAGACGCTTAGTGGGTTCCGGTTCTTGGAACTTGCCGGCGTAGACCATGGGTTTGCGGCTCAGCTCGGCGATCTGTTTTTCAAGGCGGGCCTGCCTTTCGATCAACTCGCTGAGGAGCGGTCCATCTTGATCCGCCAGATTGGCGACGGTGAGGACGGTGGGAAACCGTTCCCGGAAGGCATCGGCAAGGCGATCCCCAGAATGGGCCACGGTCTGCCAGGCTTTCCCGTCGGTTGAGACTTCCACGCGGTAGGCGAGGGCCAGGCGGTCGTTGTATTCCTTTTCTTCGCCACCCCGGTCGCGGCCCCAGAGGATGCGGCCGATCCGCTCGGTCCGGGGGAGTTCGATCTGGATCCAGCCGCCGTTTTTCTCGCGGGAGATCCACGAGTGTTCGTTCCCATAGACGCCGTCGTTGATGTGGGAGACACGGTGTTTGGTATTGTTAGGGTATTCGCTGGAAGCCGTGGCGACGGCGCCGCCGGAAGCGAGAGCGAGGTTCCGGGCGGGGTGATCCGGGGAATAGATTTCCAACTCGTCCAGGCAGGGCTCCATGCCGCGGGTCACTTCAGTGGCGGTAAAGCGCACGAAGCGGGCTTCCACGGGAGCAAAGCTTTCCTCGTTCGCGAGGTGGGTAACGGGCGAGCGGAGGTGGGGCGCGTGCGGAGGCGAGGTGTCTTTTCCGCTTTCGCCGGCGGTGGGCACTTCCTCGAAGAGCAGGGTGTCTGCCGTGGTGGCGCCGCCTTTGTCCCCTTGGCGGAGGACGATCCGGGAGGCGGCAGTCAGTTCATGGACGCCCGCGTTGTGGAACCCGCTCCAGAGCTTTCGCGTCTCCAAATCGCCCGTGCCGTCCGAGAAGTAGCGTTGATCGACTGAGGCGATTTCTTTCTGATCATCCCGTGTGTTCAGGTCGCCATCGCGGTCCAGAATGTAGCGGGCGTCTTTGGCGTGGCTGGAGTAGCGGCCCCAGGAAAGCCAGACGCGGTAGCGGCCCGCGGTGGCGGGCTGCCAGGCCAGGAGGTCCTGTCCCGGCTCCGCCACGCCGGCCCAGTGCTGATAGCTTTGGCCCACGTTCGGCAGGCGGCGGGTATCGCCGGGGTCGTCAAACTCGCCCCGGTTTTTTCCGGGTTCGTAATCCAGCGGTTTGGAGCTTTTGGTTGGGGTGAGGACAATGACGCCGCGCTGGTCCGGCGTTTCGGCGAAGGGCCCGGAGTCGTCCACCAGGAAGGTGCGGGTGAGCCGGGCCTTCGGTTGGTAGCGGCTAAGCTGGTCGAGCACGGGGGAGAGTTCGCGGCTCAGGTCTTTGATCTGCTGTTTCCGCTCCGCGTCCCGTTCCGCGTCGCGCAGGGGACGCTCGGCGTGAGTGACGCCTTCGAAAACGGACACCATGGAGTAGTAGTCCTTCTGGGAAACGGGATCGAACTTATGATTGTGGCAACGCGCGCACGCCATGGTCAGGCCCAGGAAAGCGGTCCCGGTGGTGCCGACGATGTCATTCAGTTCATCCGAACGCTGCTGGAGCCGCAGGAGCGGGTCTTTCCCCTTTACCCGGTCCCAGGGTCCGGCCACAAGGAAGCCGGTGGCGGCATCTTCGCCCACGGTGTCTCCGGCGAGTTGCTCGAACACGAAGCGGTCGTAGGGCTTGTCGTCATTGAAGGCGCGGATGACGTAGTCCCGGTAGGGGTAGGCGTTGGGGCGTTCCCAGTTGGTCTCGAAGCCGTGGCTGTCCGCGTAGCGCACCACGTCCAGCCAGTGGCGGGCCCAGCGCTCGCCGTAGTGGGGGCTGGCCAGGATTTCGTCCACCAGGTGTTCCCAGGCGAGGGGCGACTCGTCCGCGACAAAGGACGCGACCGCCTCTGGCGAGGGCAGCAGTCCCGTCATGTCCAGGTAAAGCCGCCGGATGAGGGTGGCGCGGTCCGCGAGCGGGTTGAAAGACAGACCGGCGGTTTCGAGACGGGCGGCGATGAAGGCATCGATGGGATTTTCTGAACCCGTTTGAGCCAGAAGGGCGCTTTGGGGCGGCTCCGGGCGGGTGACGGGTTTGAAAGACCAGTGGCGGACGGTGGTGGCCTCCACCTCGGCCAGGGCGGGTTGCCATTGGGGCGAGTCGTCGATCCATGCCTGGAGCGCGGCCACTTCAGCGGGGGTAAGGGCGTCGCCTTTCGGCGGCATGCGGTGTTCTTCGTCCTGGGTCGTGACCAATTCGATCAAGTGGCTGGCGGTGCTGTCGCCGGGGACGATGGCTTTTTCGCCGGAGTCGCCACCGCGCAGGGCGCCGGTCATGCTGTCCAGGCGGAGACCGCTTTTTTGGGCGTCTTTGCCATGGCACTTCAGGCAGCGGGCCTCCAGAAGGGGGCGGATGTCTTTCTCAAACTCCGCCGCGCGGGAAAGTTGGGGCGCCGCGATGAAGATTCCCACGCCTAAGCAGAGGGAGATTACCGCGATTGGGGAGGCCGGAAGTTTCTCCATCGGGAAAGTGTCTCAATTTTCGTTTCCGGAGGCAAGCCGTGAGGAGACTTGTCTCCGTGGGGAGCGGAAGGGGGGAATTCCTAGCCGTCATTGGACAACGGTACTGGGGAAGCGTTGAAATTTATCCTGAGTGAAGGCTAGCTTGATTTACCTTAGAGTTTGAACGAGATCGGGGCGAGGCGTTTCTCTTACTCCGGCTCAGGAGCATTTCCGTTAAAGGAGAGCAGGGATGCGCGGGGTTCTCTTGATGTGAATGGATGAAAAAAGGAACCGATTCAGTCAGCGAGAACGTGAAGTCGCCCGTGGTCCGGCCGTTGCCGGAGGCCATCAGCGAACCTCCGGGAGATCCGGGCATCCCCTCTGGGTGGCGGGGACTGGTGCACCTGCTGTTTGGCATGGGGCTGGTCTTTGTGGCGTATCGCGCTTTTCGCTGGATGGAGGACGGCTTTGTCCCAGGGGACTATGAAGACCCGCTATTCCTGTTTTCCGCGGTGGCGAAAAGCGCGGACCGGCTGGGTTTTTGGGCCTTTGTCGTGGCGGCGGTGGCGATTTTTGTAGTCAATTTGAAAGGCGTGCGTTGGAGCGACCTGGGTTGCGGGACGCGCTTTCACTACGCGGCGTGGGTGCTCATCTTCATCGGTATCTGGACGGCGGCGTTTTACCCCTACAATTTTTACTGGGGCCACGCCCACCTGGCGGACCGGCTTATTATCCTGGTACTGGGAGTGTTGTGCTTTCGCTTTCCGGGGGTGCTGCCGGTGTTCACCATCGCGATGGCCATTTCATACTGGCAATGGCGGGTACCGCTGGGGGATCCGGAGAACACCAACCGGAAGTTGATCGTTGACGCGTTGCTGACACTGAACGGCGCGCTGTTGCTGTGGCGCTGGAAATGGTTCCCGCGTCCCGCCGTGGTGCTGGCGGTGGTGTCCGTGGTGTTCATCCACTATTGGATACCCGGGCAGGAGAAGTTCGACATCAGTTCCAAGCCCATGGAGTGGCTGTTGGAGAACCGGGCCCTGAACATGATGATCGCGGCCTTCACGCTGGGGTGGAACGTGTTTTGGGACCAGGCCGGGGTGGTGTCGGTCTATCAGAGCATGTCCTTCGCGGAGGTCCCGCTGAAGGCTTTCGTCATCGTGGTGGAGATGGCCCTGGTGATCAGCTTTTGGCGCCGGCCGGTGTTCCTGGCCTTCACGGCGGGGCGCATCTTGCTCCACGCGGGCATCCTGTTTTTCTCCGGGGACACCTTCTGGAACTGGAATCTCCTGCAAGTGGGGCTGCTGGCGGCCTTTCTCTGGCCGAGCCGGGGGGACGTCTTTGTCTTTGGCTGGCGGCAGATGGCGGCCTCCGCGGTGTATGTGATCGCGACGGCGCACTCTCACAACGCAAACCCCCTGGGCTGGTGGGACAGCCGCCTGTCCGAACGCTACAACGTGGTGGCGGTGACAGAGGGGGGGGAGCGGGAACTGATTACGCCGTTTTTTTTCGAGCCCTTCGACTTCCTGTTCATCCAGTCGAAGTTCCACTTCACGGTGCGGGACGATAAGATCCTGACACGTACCTATGGAGCCATCCACGACGAGGAAGCGGCGCGGGAGTTTCGCAAAGCGTACACGCCGGAAGAAGCGCGGCGATTGATCGATAAGTGGGGTAAAGAGCAATACAGTGAGAAGATGTCCGGGGAATTGGATGAGTTCATTCAGCGCTGGTTCCAAAACTACCGGGAGCAGAAAGACAGCTTCTGGGTGAAGTTTTTCCGTGTGATGCACCCGCCACCGCATGCCTTGGCTTTCCCCGGCCGGGGACACGGGACCAATGGCGTGGATGAGGAGGACGAAGAAGACGGCGGCGCGCCACTCCTGGAGGTTTACCAGGGAGACAAGCCGGTGCAGTCGGTGGAGTTCGAGTTCGAGCGGACCTTCTTTGATGGGGCTGCTTTTCACCTTATGGACCGGCGGGTGGTGCGGACGATGAAGATAGAGAAGTGAGAGATGCGGCGTTTCCGGCGCGGTCCGCGTTGTATTGGGACTGGTTGGGAAACGGGCCGGTTCTTGGGCGTGGACAAGATGGTTTGCTGTTTGGTCTCAGCTGAGCGCTCCGGTTGACCGGGGGAGGGGAATCGCGTACCGTTTCCCCCTGTTTCTGAAACATACTACCTGCTTCACCGCGTTTTCGCAGGGTGGAGGCGCCTTCCAAGCCATGATGTTTTCCACCAACCGACCGGGCCGGCCCCGGGCCTTTACCCTGATGGAAATGGTCATGGTGTTGGCCATCATAGCCATCATCCTGGGCATGGGGGTGGGGTTGATGAAGAATGTGCTGGGGGACGCGCATGTGCAGCAGGCAGAGGCGATGATCAACCAGTTGGATACCGCGTTGGTGCGGTACAAGACTCAGGCAGAGCATTTTCCAACGGAGCAACAGGGGCTGGAGGCGCTGGTGACCAAGCCCGGCAGCAATCCGCAACCAAAGCGCTGGAGTCAGAAGATGGAGGCAAAGGCCTTGATCGACCCCTGGGGCAACCCGTTCCGCTATCGGATTCCAGGCAAGATAAATCAGGACGGTTTCGATATCTGGTCCGCGGGCCTGGACGGGCAGGATGGGACGGAAGACGATGTCGGGAACTGGTGAGGAGCATCGCCGGTGAAGTCTATTTGCCGTGATTCGAAAGGAGCATTCACCCTCCTGGAAATGGTGGTGGTGCTGGCGGTCATTGGAATCCTGCTGGGCGTGGCTGCCACGTATATGGGTGGCGTGTTCGGAGAGAAGAGCCTGGAAGAGCCGATGGCGAAGATCCAGGCGCTGGCGCGGAAGGCCCAGCGGTCGGCAGTGTCTTTGGGGCGCGAATCGGTGCTTTTGATAGAGCCAGGAGGGGTGCGGTGGTATTCCGCTGGCGACCTGGGCCGGGGTGAGGTCGCGGCCGAGTATGCGCTGCCGGATGAGGTAAGCCTGCTGGTCCGTCCGTGGCGGTCTGAGAAGTGGCGGGAGCCTGGCAAGGGCGGGTACCGGTGGGAGTTTGAGCCGGGAGGGTTTTGCGAACCGCTGAGCCTGCGGCTGGAGAGGGGTGGTTCGTATGTGGAGGTGGACTTTCATCCATTGACCGGCGGGGTGGCGGACGAACGCAGTTCTATTCAGGCGGCCCCATGAGACACGATAGCCAGAGGGGTGGTTCGGTTAGGGAGACCCGGGGCATTGTGCTGCTGGAGGTGTTGCTGGCGATGGCCGTCTTCAGCCTGGTGGCGATTGCCCTGACGGTGGCGTTGAACCGCATTGGCGTGCTCGCGGCGGAGGCGCGGATGGAGGCTTATGTGGCTGAGCAGGTCCGCTCCTACCTGGAGGAACGCAGTAAGGCGCCGGGGATCCAGGCAGGGGTGACCACGGCGGGGCCGGACGAGAAGGGGGTCACCTACACGGTGCGTGTGGAGCCGTTGACGTTGAAAAACGAAGCCGGGGCCACCCTGCCGGGCATGCTGCGCGTGTCGGTGGAGGCGGCGTGGACGGATGGGGCGCTGGAACAGGTGGTGGCAGCGGAGACATACCGGTATTCACTTTTGTACGGGGGATGAAGGAAATGAGGAAACACGTTAGCCGGGCCAGGTCTGAGGGCTTCACCCTCTTGGAAGTGTTGTTGGCCGTGGCGCTGACGGCGGGGGTGATCGCGGGGGTATTCGGGGTGGCGTCTGGGGCCTTTGAGTTGAACGCGGAGGTGGGGCAGCGGCAGGAGAGGGAGATGACGCGGCAGGCCTTTGTGGAACTGTGCCGCCGGAATTTTCTGGGGTATTCCGGTCAGGGGCGCTTGTCATTGCGGGTGGAGGAGGCGGCCAACGAGAGCTACCACACCTACCTGGAGCTGGAGGGAGATCCGCTGGCGTTCGCCTTTGGGCCGGGGGCCGGAGGGGCGCGGCGGGTGGTGCTGTACGCGGAAGAGGAAGCGGGAGGAAAGGGCCTGTTGGAGGTGGGGCTGCGGTACTATGGCGAAGAGAGCATCCGTGCCGGCGCCGGAGGAGGGGGCGATGGCGCCGGGGAAGCGGAGACGGTGCTGCCTCTGCTAAGCGAAGTTGGTGTTTTTGAGTTGCGGCTGTGGGATGCCGCGGCGGGGAACTGGGTGAACCGTTGGGAGCCGGGCCGGGGACGGCCGGGGATGGTCGAGATGATTCTGGGGTTCGCGGATGAAGCCCCGCGGCGGCATGTGTTTTGGCTGCCGCCAGCCATTGCTCCAGGGGCGATGCCGGTGTTGGAATCGGGCGGCCAGCCTGCATCGTCCGGGACGCTGGAGGGGATGGGAAGTACCTCCGCGCCGGCGGGATCTTAAGATAGCTTTTTGAGTGATCGCGCTCTCACACAGAGGAAACAGCAAACGGCATGGCTCAGCGCTCATCGCGGTCTTCTGGGTTGTGGCGGTGCTGGGATTTGCGGTGTTCACCGGAGCGCTGCTGGTGCGGTCGGATGTGGACGCCATCCTGAGCCGAAAGGAGCTACTGGCGGCGGAGCGGGAGGCGGACAAGGGAATTGCCCTGGCGGCGAACCCCCTGGTGGAGCCGTGGGACCCGATCCTCCAGCGGAGAGACGCGGAGACCGGTGAAGGGTATGAGGCGCGGGTCTTGAGCGAAGGAGCGCGGTTTAACCTTAACACCTTGCTTCTGCGGGAAGACCGGGTGGTGCTGAAAAGACTCTTTGCGAAATGGGGATTGGACCCAGCGGAGGGGGACGCGCTGCTGGGAGCGCTTCTGGACTGGGTGGATGCGGACAGCCAGGAGCGGCTGAACGGAGCCGAAGCCGGGACCTACGCGGGGCGGGGCCAGCCGGGACTGCCTTTCAACCGGCCGTTTCAATCCCTGGACGAGGTGGTGCTGGTGGCGGGAATGGAGCAGGTAGAGGCGCGGGTGCCGGACTGGCGAAACTATTTCACGGTGTGGAGCAGTGGAAAGCTGGATGTCAACGAGGCGGAGGCGGACCTGATCGCGATGGCTTGCGGGTGTTCCGTGGAGGCGGCGGCGAGTTTGGTGAAGTACCGGCGTGGCGCGGACGGGCGTGAGAATACCCGGGATGACATTCCGGTCCGGAGCCTGGAAGAACTGGCGTTGGAACTGAGCCTGGGTGGAGAAAGCGGCCTGGAGCCCGGCGTGCCGCTACGGGTGAGCTTTGTGGAGCCGGTGGAGAGAATTGAGAGCACTGGTCGAGCTGGAAACGCCGTCTTGCGGCGAACGGTGATATTGCGCCGGGACGGAGGCCGGCTGGTGGTGTTTCGGGTGATGGACGAGCGCGGAAACCTGTTTTGAGCTTCAGGTCGAGCCAAAGGCGGCGGAAGTGGTCCGGGAATTCCGGTCTGGGGCGTCACGCTGTCCGGGAGTTGCTCCTGGGGGGACGGAGAAGACGAACTTTTCTTTCTCCGTTAGGATGCTCCGCATGCTCAGGCTGACAATCCTCGGCACCTGCCTTTCCTCTTCGGGCTGAGGGAGTGGCGGGCCCATGCGTAAGCAGCTGGTTGTCAGGCGGGAAGAACTGGTGATGAGATATCGCTTGAGATTACAGCTTCGGTTTCTTAGATTTACGGTTTCAACAAAGATCTGAGGCGCCAACTGAAACAAGAAACTCACGAACGAATGAAGCTCTCTATCGGTTTTTTCGCCCTTGCGGGCGCCCTTTTGATGTTGGGTGCATGTGTCTCGCCGCCGCCATACGCGCCCGATGACGCAGCGATTTGGAGTCCGCCCCACCGTTATGGACATGGCGGCACGGAAAATGGGGAAGTGGCTCCCATGGATCCCCCGCAGGAGCGGAGGGGCGCCAACCGCTATGGGTATGATCCGCGGGAAGAGAGAACCGCGCGGCAGCGGCCGGATCGTCCGCCGCAGGAGCAATTTCCGCCTGCGTCCGGAGACAACCAGTTGGCGAACGCCAATCCCGAAGCCGGGGCCCCCGGCGGCGCCACGGACGGTTCGGAAGAAACTCCCATGCCGGATACCCAGGCAAACGCGGGCGGTACCACTCCTCCGGCGGATAACCGTACTGCCAGCAATGCGGGTGAATCTGAAAAGCCCAGATCCGGTGGCAGTGGCAACGCGGGCGGTACCAATACGGGTGGCGGTGCCGCGAGTAAGCCACCGGCGGACGTGACTAAATATCCACTGGGTATTCCAGTGCCCGGAAAGGTGGGTTTCGTGACTCTGCCAGCTCCGTACGCGGGCCTGGGCGAGGTGGACGTCCGGGACATCCCGCCGGGAACTCCGGTGGAAATCGACGACCCACGCACGCCGGGTAAAAAGATCTATTTCCGGGTTCCCTGATCGCCGGGAGCCGGGCCGGGCGCCTCCTTCCTTCTCCATTCGTCACAAAGCCCAAGTCACGAAGCAAAGGCTCCGTGGTCCTGAGGCAAGGGGTTGAGGTGCGGCCGCATGGAACCGGCAACGGCTCTATCTTTTCTCAGCGAAGCCTTCACCGTGGATTTTGAGCGCGTAGCCATCATTGGACCCGGACTCTTGGGAGGGTCGGTCGCCTTGGCGCTACGCGAGCGCATTCCTGGGGTGCGGGTGACGTTGTGGGCGCGCCGGGCGGAAGTGGTGGAAGAGCTTTCCCAGCGGGCCGTGGCGGACGTGGTGTCTGGCTCTCTGTCCGAAGTCATTGGCGGAGCGGATCTCATCATCCTGGCTACGCCGGTGGGCGTCATGAAAAGCCTGGCCGAAGAGATGGTGACAGCCGGGTTGAGACCTGGAGCCATCGTGACCGACGTGGGCAGCGTGAAGCGAATGGTCATGGAAGAGACCGCGCCCATTGTCGAGGGCGCGGGCCATACATTCGTGGGCAGCCACCCCATGGCCGGTTCGGAGAAAACGGGAATGGAGCACGCCAAGGCGAATCTGTTCGTGAATGCCGCCTGCTTCATCACGCCCGGTGTGGCGCCGGAAGATGGGTCCGTGGTGCGGGTGGAAGCTTTCTGGCGCGCCCTGGGGTGTTGGACCGAGCGAATCGATGCCCCGGCGCATGACCGGTTGGTCGCGCGCATCAGTCACATGCCACATTTACTGGCCGCTTTGCTTTCCAACGTGGCGCTGGATGGCGGTCCGGAGACGGCGCGTTTTGCGGGGGGCGGTTTACGGGATTCCACCCGGATTTCCGCCGGTCCGCCGCCCATGTGGACCGAGATCTTGCTGGAAAACCGGGAGGCCCTCCTGGAGATGCTGGACATATACCAGGGGAAACTTTTCGAAGTGCTTGCGTTCTTAAGAGATGTGGACGATGAAGGACTTCGCCGCTTCCTGGAGGATGCCCGCCAGAAGCGGCGATTGCTTTGAGCCCCTCCGAAAATTTCCAATTCCCACATGGCTGAATTCAAAGTCAAACGCGCCAAACCGATTGCGGCTGAAGTGACGGTGCCCGGGGACAAGAGTATCTCTCACCGTTCGGTGATGTTTGCTTCGCTGACCAACGGGCCCTGTGACATCACGGGTTTTTTGCCGAGCGAAGATTGTCTTTCCACCGTGTCCGCCATGCGGGCGCTGGGCGTGAAGATCGAGGTCTTGGAAGAGAACGAATTCGGGCCGGTGAGCCTGCGGGTGCACGGCGTTCGCGGCAAGTTCGAGGAACCCTCCGGCCCCATCGATTGTGGGAACTCCGGTACCACCATGCGCTTGCTGACGGGTCTCTTGGCGGGGCAGCCGTTTACGGTCAACCTGACTGGCGACGAATCCCTTTCCCGACGGCCCATGGGCCGCGTGACCGAACCCCTCGGCCTGATGGGTGCGAAGTTCAAGGCCACGGGCCGGGCCCGGACGGCCCCCCTTCAGGTGACCGGCACGAACGAGGTCAAGGCCATGGAATACGAACTTCCCGTGGCCAGCGCTCAGGTGAAAAGCGCTATTCTGCTGGCCGGTCTATTTGCCTCCGGCAAGACCACGGTGATAGAGCCGGCGGTGTCGCGGGACCACACCGAGCAGATGCTTCGCTACTTCCTGCTGAAAGTCGTGAAGGAAGGCAACCGCATTTCCACCTGGGGCGGGCAGTTGCCGGCGGAGTCGCGCGACTTCGTGGTGCCGGGAGACATCTCTAGCGCCGCCTTCTGGATCGTGGCCGCCGCGGCCCAGCCGGGTTCACACCTCCTGATTCACAACGTGGGCCTGAATAAGACGCGCACCGGTCTGTTGAAGATCCTGCTCCGCATGGGCGCGCAGATCAACGAAACCGTGAATGACGGAGAGGGCGAGCCTTCCGGATTTATCGAAGTCCGCGGCAGCGAATTGCGCGGCACCGAAATCTTTGGCGACGAGATCCCGAACGTGATCGATGAGATCCCGATTCTGGCCGTGGCCGCTGCTTGCGCCAAAGGCCGTACCAGCATCCGCGACGCGAGTGAGCTGCGGGTCAAAGAGTCCGACCGCATCAATACCGTGGCCCATAACCTTCGGCAGATGGGGGTGCAGGTGGAAGAGTTTGTCGATGGCATGGAGATCGAAGGCGTGAAGCAGTTGAAAGGCGCCATGCTGGAGAGCCTGGGCGATCACCGCATTGCCATGGCCTTCTCCATCGCGGGCTTGCTGGCCTCAGCCGAGACCGTGGTGAAGGGCGTCGAGTGCATCCGTACTTCTTATCCCGGATTCGAGGCGGAACTGCGGCGCTTCATGAGTCCCAAGGTTTCAGAGGACTTGGTCACCCAGACCATCTCCACCTTTGATAGTGGGGATGACTATGGCGAAATGGAATCTGGCGGCCGGAAGGACGGCCGTTGAGGGCGCAATACGGCCCGGATGCAGAATGAATGATGGAAGCGCACGCAGGCGGACCCTCAGACAACGAATCCCCGGAAAGTAACCCGGTAGTGGCGATTGATGGTCCGGCGGCTTCCGGAAAGAGCAGCGTGGCGCGGGAAGTAGCCAAAGCGCTGGGTTTCGTCTTTGTCAGTTCAGGCGCGATGTACCGGGCTTTTACCTGGGAAGTGCTGCGGCGTGGAGCGAATAGCGGAGACAGGGACGCGGTGCTCTCCGTCTTGGGGGAGACCGGTTTCCAGTGCGCAACCTCCGATGGAGCCGCCACCATTTTGGTCAATGGCGCCGACCCGGGGGAGGCGGCGCACACGGGAGAGGTAAATGCAAACGTTTCGACCGTGGCGGCCTACCCGGAAGTGCGGAAGGCCCTGCTGGTGGAACAGCGGGGTTTTGCCCATGTGGGCACGGGCGTGGTGATGGAAGGGCGGGACATCGGCACGGTAGTGTTCCCGGACACTCCCTATAAATTTTACGTGGACGCCTCCCCGGAGGTCCGCCAGGCGCGGCGCCGGGCGCAAGGCATCGAGGACTCCGTGCTGGAGCGAGACAAGCAGGACTCCAGCCGGGAAACCGCTCCGCTGCGGCAGGCGGAAGACGCCGCGGTCATCGACAGCTCGGACTTGACCCTGGGTGAAGTGGTCGGGAAAGTGCTTCGCCTGCTGAAAGAGAAGGGCTTGGCGGCAGCGTCAGGCGCTTGAAGAAATATCTTTCTCTCCCGATCATGAAGTTTACCTACTGGCTCGGATACAGCTTTTTCAAACTGACGGCCAAACTCCTGTTTCGCTATCGGGTGATAGGCCGGGAAAACCTGGATGTCTCGGGTGGCTGCCTCATCGCGGCCAACCACGCCAGCTTCCTGGATCCGCCGATGGTGGGTATTGCCTATGACGATGCCATCACCTACCTGGGCCGGAAGACATTAATGAACAGTTCGGTGGGCAAGTGGCTGCTGCCAAGGTGGAACACCATTCCCATCGATCAGGAGCGGCCGGAGATATCCAGCCTGCGGAAAGTCATCCAGGTACTGAAGGACGGTGGAAGGCTGCTGATC
Source organism: Verrucomicrobiia bacterium (assembly GCA_030427505.1). Lineage (GTDB taxonomy): Bacteria > Verrucomicrobiota > Verrucomicrobiia > Verrucomicrobiales > DEV007 > JAUICH01. Next base: position 102,919 of record JAUICH010000012.1, on the reverse strand, counting down.
TTTCCCGAAGGCCAGCGTACCTGGGACGGTCAGCTCGGACCCGGACAGCCGGGAGTGGGCCTGATTGTCATGAAGAGCCGCGTGCCCGTGCTGCCGGTGCGGCTGTTTGGTACCTATGAGGCCCTGCCGCGGGGGTCGAGCCGTCTCTCACGCTCGCCCATTACGCTGGTGGTGGGCGAACCCATCGACATGAATGCCTTCATCGAAGAGTCCGGCCTGAAAGGGAAGGAACTGAACGCGCGGATCTCTGAGAAGATCATGGAAGAGATCGCCGCCCTGAAGTTGCCGGAAGAAAAGGAGAGCTGAGAAGTAAGTCTTCTTCCGTCCGCCGCGCCCGCTGGATGAGCGTAGCGTGAGCGGCATGAGCGTCAGACCGCCATCAGCAGGCGGGCGAGGTTGAAGTAGATGAGCATTCCCGTTACGTCCACCAGGGTGGTGATGGCGGGAGAAGCCACCACGGCGGGATCGAGGCGGGCGGCCTTGGCGGCCAGGGGCAGGATGGCGCCGGTCATGGTGGAGGAAGAAACCTGCATGGTAAGCGCCACACCCACGACCTTGGCCACCGTGAGGACGGAGATGGCTTCCGGGTTCGCGGAAGCGGGCAGGAGGAAACGGATCTGCAAGGCCACGCAGAGCCCCAGCAAGCTGCCCATGAGAAGGCCAATGCGCAGTTCCTTCCAGACTACCCGGAGGAAGGAGCCGGGCGACATCTCATCCGTGGACATGGCGCGGATGACCATGGTGGCCGCCTGGGAACCGGTGTTGCCGCCCGCGGCCACCACCATGGGCAGGTAGAGGGAGAGGATGTAGAAGTCCTTAATGACGTCTTCCGAATGCAGGAGGACCGAGCCGGAGAACAGGCCGGTAAATGCCAGCACCAGCACCCAGAGAAAGCGGCGGCGGAAGTGTCGCAGGACGGGGGTATTCAGATAGCTCTGATCGCCGCGCTCGCCACCGATCCCGGAAATGAGTTCCATGTCCTCGGTGATCTCCTCTTCCAGGATGTCCATGGCGTCGTCATAAGTGATGACGCCTAGCAGCCGCAGATCTTCGTTCACCACGGGCAGGGCCAGAAGATCGTATTTCGTGATCATCTGGGCGGCCTCTTCCTGGTCGGCGTGAGCCTCGATGGAGAGGGTGTCGGAGTCCATCACCTCGCTGATGAGGTTGCGGCGGGAATTGAAGGTCAGGTCGCGCAGGCGGACTTTGCCGAGAATGCGGCCGGCTTCATCCACCACGAAGATGCGGGAAAGGATCTCGGTGCGCTCCTTCAGCGAATTCAGGTGTTCGATGGCGTCCCGGATGGTCATGTCGGCCTTCAGCTTGGCAAAGGCGGTGGTCATGCGGCCGCCGGCGGTACTCTCCGGGTACTGGAGCAGGCTGTTGGAGAGGGTGCGTTTGGCGGGGGGGAGGGCCTGCACCCAGGCGTCTCGCTCGTCTTGGGGCAGGGCCTGGAGCAGATCCACCAGGTAGTCGTCTGGCAGTTGGTCCAGGACGCTGGTGCGGGCTTCGGCTTCCAGGTGACCGAGGCTGCGCAGGGTATCCTCCATGGGGAGGAACTCGGCGAGCCGCACGAGGACGGCGGCGGGGACGTTCTGGAGGCGCTGGTCGCGGGCATCGGGGTCCAGTTCGTAGAGATAGGCGGCGACGTCGGCCGGATGCGCCTTTTCGGCGATGCGCTGGATGAGCTCCGGCAGGCCGCTGTCGAACGCGGCTTGAATACGGAGCCGGGCGACGATTTCCCGGCGCTTGTGTTTCAACTTTTTCCCCATGGTGGCGGCCCAAGGAAACACGAGCCTTTCGCCGGATGCAAACCCTGGAGCCGCGCCGGACGGGAAATTGTAAAAACCCATGCAAGGAAGGTGCAGGGAGGACTTGCGGGCGGGCGGTAAGTGGTCAACTCTGGAGACCCATGGGCCGCCGCATTCAGACCACGATCTACGTCATCCTGGCCATCTTGGCGATCGAGTACGGCTTGTCCCGGTACTACAAGAAGCAGTTCGTCACGAAGATGCGCGACATGGTGCGGACCGTGGGCGACGAGACGCTGAAAGACCCGGAGCTGCTGAAGGAATCTCTCAATGCCTACGGCCTGGAAACCATCAAACAGCGGCTGACACTTTTCTACCCCGTGGGGCCAGTGGTCTACCGGCAGGTGCGGCGGCTGGAAGACAGTGTTCTCTATCTTTCGGAGAATGCGGCGCTGCCTGAGGCAGAACGGTTCCCGGACAGGGTGGAGGCCCGAAAGTATGGGATCGACCCGGATGAAAAGAGTGATGTGGCGATCGGAAAGTACATGGCGGCACTGATCGAAGCGGAACTTTGAAGCATCCGGGACGTGGCCGGGAGCCGAAACTTTTCGCAAAGGCTTGGAATCCGTTCGCGGCAGGTGTTGAATAGAAATTCGGCCTTCCAAGCCTCACGGACTCAACCACTCGCTGCCCAAACTCTCACCATGAGCACCAACAAACTTTCCGCCAAAGATCTGCAATTTGACGAGGCATTCGTGACTCGTCACGCGGGGGAGATGACGCCGCGGGACTTGAACGACGTGCTGGAGAAAGAAGACGAAATCCGTAAAGACTTTTCGGGGAATGAATTTCTGGTGCCCTTCGCGGACGAAGCGGCTCTGATGTTGGCGCTGCTGAAAGAGTACCAGGAAGGAAAATACGTGGACGTGCCCTTCAACGTCGTGGCGGTGGCGGTGTTTGGGTTTGCCTATCTGATCAAACCGATCGACGTGATTCCGGACGTCATCGAGACCATCGGCTTCGCCGATGACGCGGCGGTGTTCCGGATCTGCCTGAGCCTGGTGGAACCGGCGCTGGTGGAATACGTGGCCTCGAAGGAGGTGTAAGGAGAGGGCCCTTCGTGGGAGCTGGAACGTTCGGGCTCCTCAATAAAAGGGAGCCGTTCGGTTTCCCTGTCATCGCGCGTGCTGACGGGGGAAAGCGTGCCGGGAATAGCGCGATCCGGCATGAGAAGGGGAGTTGACCGGGAATGACGAGCCGGTAGGCTTTTCCTTGGTGGAGAATGGCTGAGTCTTTCCTCTATCTCATTCGACCTCTGACGCTTAGAACACCTTTAACCCCGGACTGATTCAGTCCAATATCCCCCTGGTTCCCCGATGAAAACCTTCCGGCTGTCTGGCATCGTATTTTCCGCTTCCGTGGCGGCTGTTTGGCTCACGGTCTGGAGCTTTGGCCCACCGGAGGCTCAAGCTCAAAAGATGGCGAAAGCTGAAGAACCTGAAGAGGTTGGGCTGGTTTCTATTGGAAAAACGTATTTTCCGTTGCCGCCAGAATACTCAGACGCGGGCAGCGTCGAGCGGGGGGATTTCGAAGGGGATTTCACGAATACGGAAGACTTGAAGGTGGGCGGCTACGAACTGCGCACGGATGGCGCGCCGGAGGGGACGCAATACGCCGCCTCCAAGGAAGATCAGGTTTTCAATTTCTCTCTGGAACACCTGGCGGACGGAAACCAGCCCTACCTGTTTTCGCTGTGGCTGAAGTCGGATGGAGCCGTAACCGGCTCGTATCAATCGGAGTCGGAGGCTTCCTATTTTGGGAAGCACACCCCGCTGCCCTTTCCGGACACACGGGGAGAATGGAAGCGGGTAGGCTTCTATTTTCGAAGCTCGCCGCAGGCGACAGGCGGGCGGATCGCGTTCCGGTTGCCCGGGAAAGGCGGCGCGCGCTTGGCGGTGGACGATCTGCGGTTGCGCCCGGCGACGGAGGCGGAATTCTCCGCGGCTTACGCGGGTTGGCGGGCACAGTACCCGAAGCGGGATTTGAGCACGCGGCCGGGGGACGGGAAGCACTTGTCCCTCTTTGTCTCCAAGCTGCAACACCCGAAAGAACCGGTGGAGCCGTTGCTGGTCATGGGGATTGGCTCCAGCTACACGAACATGCTGGGCAATGGGGAGACCCTGCGGCAGCACCTCTTGGAAACGTTTCCGGGCACGCCACCCATCGAATACGTGAAGCATGTGGGCTCTTCGGTGAACTATGATTTCACCCGGGGCTGGATGCGGCAGATGGTGCTGGGGCGGCAGCCGGATCTGGTGATTCTATACAGCGGAGGTGACGCGGCGAATCTGGAAAAACTGCTGTCGGATTTCCGCGCTCATTCGACGGCGGATGTCATCGTCGCCAGCCTGCACCTGCGAGAGGTGGACAAGGAGATCACTGAAGAGACGATTCACGCGCCGGAGTGGGATGAGATTCGCGCCGTGGCGCAAAAGTACGGCTGCGAGTTCGTGGAAAGCCGCCAGGAGTGGGCGGCCTATGTCACGGAGCATGGGGAGGGGATCAAGTGGCTGCTGAAAGACGCGGTGCACCAGAGCGATCACGGGGCGCTGGTGATCAATGAAAACATCGCGCGTCACCTCGTACCGAACGCGAAGCCGGCCTACCGGCCCCAGGAACGGGAGCGTAGGCTGATGGCATTGAAACCGGAAAGCATTCGCGACGGCGAAGACGTCGTGGTGGAAGGCGGCTTTGACAAGAAGGAGGGCGATATTGTCCTGGAAGACGCAGGAGCGAAAATTACGGTGAGCTTCCAGGGGAACCGGCTGGACCTGGTGGGGGTGTGGGCGGCCAATGGCGGAGTGGCGGATGTGCTGATCGATGGCAAACCGGCGGGACGCTACCCGGCCTTCCTCACCACGTTGATCGTGCCGGGAGCAAAGAATCACCGGCCGGAACGCGGCATGACGGCGGACCGGTCGCCCCACATGGTGTTACTGGGTAAGAACCTGATACCGCAGGACTGGACCATCCGCATGATCAGCGACACCGGGGACTACGAACTGGTGGGCAGCGTGACGGGGCCGGACGGCGTGGGCAACAATGGCGCGGACTTCACGAGCGGCTCCGGCCAGATCACCATACCAACGGAACTGTGGCGGAGGCGGCAAGAGAAAGACGGCACCTATTCGAATCGCACCGGCGACACGTTTACGTTTTCGGTCTACCGCGCGACACTGGGAGAGGTGTCATTCGCGGGCGGAGACGGGGGTGCGGTGTTCTCCGTAACGCTGGCGGACCAATTGGAAAACGGCCCGCACAAGGTCACCCTGGTGAACCAGGACGACGGACCGGTAAGGGTGCGGGCGTTTGATGTGTTTGAGCCTCCGTTTTGAGGAGAGCGTTGGGGCGTGGATTGAGAGAGCGTTTGGGGGCGCGTTGGGGCACGGCGGCGGTTGGCGACAGCCGTGGAGACAAGGAGACAAGGAGACAAGGAGACAAGGAGCGGGGAAATTTGGGCCCTTTCGGAGGGTGGGGGGCGCCTGGAAATGCCTTCGCGAACGCGCTCAGAGATCACGTTCCACCTTGTTGGCAGGGGAAGCAGGGGACTGAACCCACCGAGATCAGGAAGGACACCGAGCAAAAAGAGAAATATTCGCGGCGGAAGGTGGTCCTCGACCTCCGGGCGAGGAACGCGCGAACCGGGCTGGAGAGTGACGGCGGCCGGTGGTTTGGAGGAAGGAGTGTGAGAGAGAGATTTGGTTGCTGAGTGGGAAAGCTGGCTAACTGGGTGAGTAGGTAACCGTGAATGCCGTCGCGAACGCGCTCAGAGATCGCGCCCTTCCATCTTGTCGCTCTCCCCGGCAACCGTTCGCTGACTCGATCTCTTCTTCTCCTTGTCTCCCCATCTCCCCCTCTCCTTGTCTGGGGAGAGTGGCAACTCAGCGGAGGACCGGCCACAGAGAACCACGGCGTACCTCGCGGGACCGGCGCGGCGGCTAATTTCTCCAGCCCACGGGTTGGGTCCAGGCCTGTTTCATTTGGCCTTCGTGGGACGGGTTTTCGGGACGGACGCTGGCGGTGATGGTGACGCGGGCGTAGAGGGCGTCTTCGGGAAGGGTAAAGGTGACCTCGCGGCCTTCGGCGGTGGCAAAGACTTCGCCGATGCCGGTTTCTGCACCAGTGGCGTTGTAACCTTTCCGGGTGCCGATGAGTTCAGAGGTGAAGGTGGCGTCCCCATCCGGAGAGATGATCAGGGCGATCTGGCGGGTCAGAGGGTCGTAGGCAATGTCTTCCAGAAACACGCCAGAGGAGGCATAGAAATCGCCGCGGCGCATGGCGTGAATGAGGGCGGCGGGCTCCAGCTTTTCGGCGCGGACCATGATCCACCCCTTGCCAGGTGAAACGTCACCGCCGTGGTAGGTGTGGGAGTCGTCCGTGCCGAGGCCAAAGAGGGGCGCTTCGCCCATTTCGGCGATGCGGATGGTGTTGGCGATGTCCCAGATGGCTTCGTCACCCGGGCGGGTATCGTCGCCAAGGTGATTGATGCCGGGGTGGCCGTTGTAGACTTCGAAGAACTGGTCTTCCACCACGGCGGCGAGGTCCTGGGCGGTGAGGGACCATTGAAAGTTCGGGTGGTTCAGGTGGGCCAGAATCGGCTGGCCGGTGGCGGCTTCCTGGCGGGCGATGGCCTGGAAATTGGCGCCAATGATCTCGCTGGCGGAGGCGCCGCCTTTGGTGCCTTTGATAGGGGGCACCACTTCTTTGACGTTCACGGCATTGATGTGAATGGGCAGAGCCTTGCCTTCTTCGGGGTAGTAGGAAGCGGAGATTTCTTCTGCCTGGAGAATGAGGAACTGGCCGGGTTTCTCAAAGAGGGAGCGGTATTCGGCCAGGGTCTTGAGGCGGACCTCCTGGCCACCGTCTTTGCCAGTACGCTGCTCTACCCAGTCCGGGCCAAAGCGGTGCAGGTACTTTTCCAGAGCGCCTTTCCTAACGGCGCGCTGCTTCTTGAGGATGTAGTCAGCGGAAACCCACTTGTCGCCTTCGGCGAGGATGTTGTGATCGCTGAGGCCCATAAAATCGTAGCCGGCTTTGACGTACCATTCCGTGATCATTTCGGGGAAGTCGTTTCCGTCCGACCAGAGGGAGTGGGTATGGGTATTTCCGCGGTACCAGTGAGTGACCTCCGAAGCGGCGCGGGGTGTGTATTGAGCAGCCGTTTTTGGGGTAGCCGTGAAACTGGTGGTCAGGAAAACCAAGAGCCAAAAAGACCAGTAGAGTGGGGGTGAATGCCTCATGGCGAGGAGCTTAACGGCTTTCTTGGAATGTGACAATTCTGTAACATTGGAAAAATCAGAGTGTTTGGGACCGCGTCCGGAAAGCCGTGCGGCCCGTTCCATAACGTGTTCGCGCCTTTGCTGTTGAGGCCGTGGGACGGTATGATTCGAAAATGAAAATTTTCTGGTGGTGTCTGGGCTTTGTCCTGTGGTTAGGGGTGGGAATGATAGGGGAAGGCGCGGAAAAGCGCCTGCCCTTGAACGTGCTTTTCATCACGACCGACGACCTTGGCCTGCAGTTGAGTTGCTATGGGGACAAGGTTATCAAAACGCCGCACCTGGACGCGTTGGCGGCTTCCGGGGCGCGGTTTGAGGTGGCTTACGTGGCGCAGGCTTCGTGCAGTCCTTCGCGGTCGGCGATGTTTACCGGTCTCTATCCGCACGCCAACGGGCAGTATGGGCTGACCAATGCGGGGAAGGGCTTTGCGCTGCATGAGGAATACCGGGAGCAGACGCTGCCGGCGTTGCTGAAAAAGCAAGGCTATCGCACAGGCATCATCGGCAAGCTGCATGTGGCGCCGGAGAAGTGTTTCCCTTTTGACTACAAAGGGGTGCCGGGCGCGCGGACACGCTTTGTGAAAGAGGTGGCGCAGAGTGCGTCCAAGTTTTTCAGGCAGAAAGGGAAGGAGCCCTTTTTCCTGATGGTGAACTATTCCGATCCGCATGCTTCCCGGCTGGATAAGAAGAGCGGTGACTGGTTTTTCGAGCGTCAGGTGGAGGGGTTGCCGGACAATCCGCTGGAGCCGGGCGAAGCGCCGCCGTGGCCGTTCCAAGGCATCGAAGAACCGGAGACGCTGGAGAACATCGCGAACTACTACAATTGCGTGATGCGCGTGGACATCGGCGTGGGGATGTTGCTGGACGAGTTGAAGAAGTCCGGGCGCCACAATGATACGCTGGTGATCTTCATTGGCGACCACGGGCCGCCATTTGCGCGGGGCAAGACCACCTGCTATGAGGCTGGGCTGCGCGTGCCCTTCCTGGTCCGCTGGCCGGGAGTGTCGAAGAAAGGAACGGTCAGTTCCGCGCTGGTGAGCACGGTGGACATTCTTCCCACGGTGCTGGACGCCGTGGGCGCGCCGCTTCCAGAGGGGCTGCACGGAGAGTCCCTGCGGCCCGTTCTGGCGAAGAACGATGCCCCTTGGCGGGACTATCTGGTGGGCGAGTTCCAGTTTCACGGAGGCGAGCCCTTTTATCCGCGCCGGGCGATCCGGGACGGACGTTTCAAGCTGATCCACAACCTGCGCGCGGGCGAAGCCCGGCCCAGCACCGGCGTCGACGGGGATAAGGCTTACGCCGCCTCCCTGACCGAACCCTACAACGGGACGGATGTGCGGGCCGCCTTTGAGACTTTTGCGAATCCGCCGGAGTTCGAACTCTACGACTTGGAAGCGGACCCGATTGAGTTTCACAACCTGGCCGGACTGCCCGAACTGCGGGAGGAAGAAGCCCGGCTGAAAAGCGAGTTGGCCGCGTGGCAGCGGGAGACGGACGATCCATTGCGGGAAGCCGAGGGCCTGACCTCCTGGGTGTCGCAATACGTGAAGGAGTGAGCGGACGGGGCCGTTCCAGCAGCGAACAGGGAGGGGCAAGAAATCGGTTTCCGTCCTTCACCCGGCGGATGTTTCATGATTCTGTGGTGACGCTATGAAGGACCCCCGACCCCTCCTGATGCGGAAGCCCTTGGCTTTTCTCTTACTCCTTGGTTTCGCCAGCCTGATGACTTCTTTTTTCGCGGGCCGTCTGGATGCGGCGCCGCGGGGAGACAAAGAGGGAACGAAGCCGAACATCCTGTTTCTGCTGGCGGATGACATGCGGCCGGATGCGATTGCGGCTCTGGGCAATGCGCGGATTGAGACGCCGAATTTGGATGCGTTGATGGCGCGGGGGATGACCTTCAGCCGGGCAACCTGTTCATATCCTATCTGTGTGGTTAGCCGGGCGGAGATTCTCACGGGCCAGCATGGGTGGAAAAACGGAGTGAATGGCTTTCGGGGCGGTAAGCTGAAGTCAGGCGTGACGTTTTGGAGCGAGACGTTGCGGGATGCGGGTTACGAGACGTGGTATGTAGGCAAGTGGCACACCAGCGGGCGGCCCAGCGCGCGAGGCTTCACGGATGTGAATGGTCTGTTTTCCAGTGGCGGCGGAAAGTGGGCGAAGCCACAAACGGACTGGAAAGGCTTCCCCATTACCGGCTACACGGGGTGGGTGTTTCAAAGCGAGGACGGGAAAACGAAGTACCCGGAACTGGGGGTGGGCCTGACGCCGGAGATCACCTCGCGCTTCGCGGACGCGGCCATCGAGTTGATCGAGCGTAAACCGGAGAAACCGTTTTTCCTTCATGTGAGCTTCACCTCGCCGCACGATCCGTTGATGATGCCGCCGGGGTACGAGGGCAAGTACCGGGCGGAAGACATGGAGGTGCCGGGAAATTTCCTGCCAGAGCATCCCTTCGATCATGGGAACTTCAGCGGCCGGGATGAGGCGCTGATGCACTGGCCACGCACCCGGGAAGCGGTGAAGGACGTGCTGCGAGTGTACTACAGCGTCATCGATGACATGGACCGGCAGATTGGCCGTATTCTGGCCACGCTGGAAGCCAGCGGACAGGCTGACAATACGCTGGTTATTTTTTCCAGCGATCACGGCATGTCCGTGGGCAGTCATGGCCTGCGGGGGAAGCAGAACCAGTACGAGCATACCATCAACGTTCCTCTGATCGTGGCGGGACCGGGAATAGAGCCGGGATCGAAGTCAGACGCGCAAGTGTATCTGAGGGAGCTGTATGCGACGGCTTGTGAGCTGGCAGGGGTTCCCACGCCAGCCTCAGCCACGGAGACGTCAGAGAGTTTCGCGCCGGTTTTGATGGGAAAGAGAGCGGCTCATCATGACACCATCTTTGGATATTACACGGATACCCAGCGGATGATCCGGACGGCGGACGGGTGGAAACTGATCTACTACCCGCACCTGGAGCGATACCAGTTGTTCCACCTGACAGAGGACCCGCTGGAGATGCGGGATTTGTCGGAAACCGGTGAGGAAGTGTACCAGGCAAAGATGGAGGAGTTGAGCCGGAAGCTGGAGGCATGGCGGAAAGAGATGGGAGATCCACTCCTCACGGAGGAAAAGAAAGAGGGGTGAGCGGAGCTTGAGGGGTGGCGTTTTTTGAGCTTGGCCCGCCCTCCGGTTAGAGGGCGGGTTCCAGTGTGTCCGGTGTGGAAGCTTTGGCCGCCAGGACGTGGTGTGTTTTCCTCCAGATGCGATAGCCAAAGGCACTGGCGGTTACCACGAGTCCGGCAGTGAATCCCCACCAGACACCGTTGACCCCCATGCCCAGGCGAAAAGTCAGGTACCAGCCCACGGGCAGAGCCAGGACCCAAAACGCCAGGAAGGAAATCCAGGCGGGTTTCGTCACGTCGTTCAGGCCACGCAAGGCTCCGGCGGAAACGATTTGCAGGGCATCGGCTATCTGGAACGCGGCCGCCACCAGGAGCAGGCCGGCCGCCACCGCGAGCGTTTCGCCCTCCGGGAGGAACCAACTGGCAATGGTCTCGTTCAGAAACAGAAAAGCCTGACCGCTGAGCAGGGCAAAGGAAACGGCCAGGAGCCAACCGCCTTGTAGAATGGGGCGCATCCGCTGCCAATCCTTCGCGCCCCAGGCCTCGCCCACGCGCACCGTCATGGCCATGGAAAGGCCCAGCGGTACCATGAAAACCGTGGCGGCACAGCTGATCGCCACCTGGTGGGCGGCCAAAGCCTCGGGTCCCAGCGTGCCGATCATCATGATGCCGAATACAAAAGCGCTAACTTCCGCCAAGAGTTGGAGGCTGGCCGGAAAGCCCACCTTGAGAAGGTGCCGCAGTTCGGCCCAGTCCGGCTTCCGGAACCAGTGGTGCGGTACCCAGTCGCGCAGGGAGCGCGCATGGATGCACCAGGCCAGGATGCCCGCCAGGGAAACCGTTCGGGACAGCAGGGTCGCCAGTCCGGCGCCTTCCAGGTTCAGCGCGGGCGCTCCCCAGTTTCCGTAGATGAAGATCCAGTTCAGCAGGATATTCAGGAGCACGCCGCCCAGCATGATCCAGAAGGCTGGCCAGGGTTGATTCATCGCATCGTTGTGGCTCTTCGCGGCCAGCGAACCCGCCGCAGGAATCATGGAAGCCGCGACGAGAAGGAAAAAGCCGGGCACTGCCTGGACCACCTCCGTCTTTTGCTGAAAGACGGGCAGAAAGGGCAAGACCGCGAAGGCGCCCAATAGGGTCAGCAGGCCGAAACCCAGCGCCAGGTAGAGACCGTGCCGGAGCGCGGCGCGTGCCGCCGCAGGATCCTGAGCGCCCCGAGCCTGCGACACCCGGATGGACACGGCCATCGTCATGCCGATGATAAACATGAAAGGCAGGTGCAGCAGGCTGTTTGCAAAGGTGGAAGCCGCCAGCGGCACGACGCCCAGGCGTCCGATCATGACAGTGTCCGTCACGAACATCAGCATCTGGCTGAGTTGTCCGACGATGAGGGGAATGGCGAGAGCCGCCGTCAGGCGAGTCTCGGAGTAGATTCGTGAAAGAGAAGACATAGGGATAGGTGGGATGGAAAAACTGGAGACAAAGGGACTGTCGTAGAAACAGAAAGAGGGGAGGAAAATCGAGGGGTCGCGCCGCTGCCTGGAGACTTCTCGCCTGAAGTGCGCGGGCAGAAAAAAGCCCGCCGGGTAAGGAGTCCCGCGGGCGCCGGATGGAACAGTCAGATAGTTTTGGAAAGAAGAACTATCCGCGCACCGGCATGACCCGCGGCTTCATCGGGACGCGGATAATCGCGCCGATGGAGTCCATTTGGGTGATGCGGGCTACACTGTTCATTGACAAGGGCATACAAGATCCGATTCGGCGGGCGCCGTCAAGCGCCTTGTGACGGAAAATTTGGATCACATCCGGGGCGATTTGTAGTAGGAATGACACCATGAACCTCCGCCGCCGTTCGTTTCTCCGTCAGGCCGCCGCTGTCTCCACTGGTTTCTTCGGCCTGGACCGTTATCTTTTAGCGGGCGCGCCCGTGCCGAAGGCCGGTCGCTATGGCCCCCTCCGGTCCGATCCGCACCGCATTCTGGATCTGCCCAAGGGCTTCCGTTACGTGGTGCTTTCCCGCCAGGGAGATAAGATGGATGACGGTCTCCGCGTTCCCGCCGCTCCGGATGGCATGGCGGCGTTTCCGGGAAAGAATGGCCGGGTGGTTCTGGTCCGGAACCATGAACTGGGACTGAATCCCATGGGAATCGAGGACTACAGCGTGGGGCCTTTCAAAGACGATCTGTCCTTGCCGAAGGATTTTGACCGTTCCCTCTGCTACGATCCGGGTGAGAAAGAAGGCGTCCCGCCGTTTGTCGGCGGTACCACGACCCTGGTCTTCCATCCCGGCCGTGAGCGGCTGGAGCGCCAGTTTGTCAGTTTGGTGGGAACCGACCGGAACTGCGCGGGCGGTCCCACGCCGGGTGGTTCCTGGATTTCCTGCGAAGAGCCGGGCGACATGACCAGCGAACGGGGCAAGAGGCACGGCTATTGTTTCGAAGTGCCAGCCCTACCAAAGCTCCAAATCACTGCTCCGCTCCCACTCAAAGACATGGGCCGGTTCCGGCACGAAGCCATCGCGGTCCACGAGCCTTCCGGCATCGTCTATTTAACGGAGGACAGAAACGATGGCATGATCTACCGCTTCCTCCCGAACGAGCCTGGGAAATTGTCGGCGGGCGGAAAGCTCCAGGCGCTGAAAGTTCGCGGTCAGGAGTCCGCGAGCACCCGGAATTGGCCCGACGATAAGAAGACATTTCCGGGCCGCCAGTTGCTCGCGGTGGACTGGATGGACCTGGAAGAGATCGAATCTCCCAACGACGACTTGAGAGCAAAGGGCGTCCAGGCCGGCGCCGCCTGTTTTTCCCGGGGCGAAGGCATGTGGTATGGCAGTCACGACCGGGAGGGAGAGTGCGCCATCTACTGGTGCTGCACGGACGGCGGCGCCGCGCAGCAAGGGCAGATTTTCCGGTACCTGCCCAGCGAGGCGGAAGGTCAGCCTGGCGAAAAAGACAAGCCGGGGTTTGTTGAATTGTATTTGGAACCGAATGACTCGGCTCTCCTGCAAAACGGGGACAACATTACCATCGCGCCCTGGGGGGACTTGATTATTTGTGAGGACACCAAAAACACCTGCTGCATCCGAGGGGTGACTCCGTTTGGCGAATTTTACACCCTGGGCCGGAATGCGGTGGACGGTACGGAGTTTGCCGGTTCCTGTTTCAGCCCGGAGGGAGACTGGCTGTTCGTGAACATGCAGAAGGCCGGACTGACTCTTGCCATTACCGGACCGTGGCACAAGACGGTCGCCTGAGAGAGTCTGGTCGTGTCAGGGCAGTCTTAACCGGATATTTGGCCTGGCGGAAAACTTCACCAACTACGCCTTGCCAGAGGCGAAGTTTGTTCCCTAGTATCGCACTTAGCTTTCAGAGTCCAGGTATCTGGAAATCTCCCAGCTATGGAGCGACCGTCCATATTCGGCGCGATCTTCGCGGCGTGCGTTGCGGTCCAGGCATTCGGTCTGGCCCGTTTGGAGGCGCAGGATCTGGATGCCTTGATTGCCGATCTCCGGCAGGATCATTTCAACGAGTCTTCTCACAACAGCCCGGGCATTTCGCTGGACGACATTAACGAAGACTTCGTTAAGCAACTTTACTCCCAGGACGGGGCCGTGGACGCGCTCGCCCACATCCTGGCGGACCGCAATTACTGGGACATCAACATGCGGATCGGCGAAATCCGGAACCGGGCCAACGTCCGGATCTGGATGGACATCGTGCAGAAGTACGGCATCCGCGTTGAGTTCAACAACGCGGGCAAGATGAACGGGGCCATCAGCGACCTTGATCAGACCCACTTCACGGACGCCAACCAGATCGTGGACGCGGACGGGAAGGTTCTCGCCGAAGGCTCCCAGGCCGTGCATCAGTTCCTCTTGAAAGAGTTCACCACCCGTTTCACCGCTGAAATGGGGAAGGACCCGGGCAAAGGCTACGACATGATGCACTTCGCCGGGGACGGGATGATGGCGGACTGGCGGCTGTCGGATTCCAAGTGGGCGCAGTTCCTGGTGGAGTTGGACAATTCCATCGAGGCGCTGACCAAGACCGAGGGGGCCTACTTCATTCCCGGCGCTTACAAGACCCAGGTTTACACCCGGTATCTGAGCGAAGGGCGGACCATCGTGCTGGAGCCGCAGGCCCTGGCCAAGGGGGAGGGGAAAACGATGAAGATTCCCGGCTACGGGGACGTGCCGCTGCGGGACGGCGTGGCCTTGCAATACGGCCTGACCCGGAAGCTTTCCAAGCTCTACAAGGGCGTTCCCGGAGAAGTGGACCGCACCGGCGCTCTGGGCTCGCTACTGGAGAATTCCTATCACGCGGACCACCAGAAGACGAACAAGACCAAGCAAGCCAAGTATGAAGGCCGGGAAGTGAACACCGCGCTGGTGCACCTGACGAATCTGGAGGTGGACTTTCAGCAGTTGCTCCTGGAGGGGCGGGACGGCGCCAGGGCTTACTTCATTGAGAAGATTTTTAGCGACTTTGAAGGCGAATTGCCGCCCGGTATCGAAAGTTTGGACGACATCCAGCGCATCCTGGAAATCCAGCAGCGCATCGAGCTGGATAAGATCATCAAAGGCTCGCCGCCACCAGGCGAACGGCCCACTACCTGGGCGGACAAGTGGCAGAGTTACCAGGTTAAGAATATCAACGATACGGATACCAAGCTCGATTACTACGCGGTAGAGGTGAAAGAGATTCTCGAGACGCTGAGGCGGTTCGAAGCGGACATCGACATGAACGACCCGGAGACCCGGGCGCGGGTGGCCGATATGGCGGAGGGAAGTTACCAGGACAAGCTCCGCACCGTGGGCCACCTGGCCGCCGTGAAGACGGCCCAGAAGGTCCTGGCGGACGTGTTTACGCGGGAGGGTTTCGCGCGGCAGAAATATCTGCATGGCGCCGAACCCGCCCGGAGACTGCTGGCCGAACAGGTCCGGGGACTTCACGCCGCCATGGTCTTCATCGACGATCCGGACCTGATCCGGGTGGTGATCGACAACGCGCCGGAGGAAACCCGCGCGGCCTTCGAGCAGTTGGAAGCCATCGCGCGGGCGCAGCGGCTGGAGATCATCGGCCGGCGCGGCGCGGTGGAAACGATCGAGGCGGGTGAGTTGAAAGCCAGCAACGGGGTGCTGCTGGACCTGCTGAAGCAGCTGGACATTCCGAACTCCGAAAAGACCCTGATCGCGGAGACCCGCCAGGTGCCCAACGTGCCGGGACTGACGCGCTTCGCCACTTCCGTCCATACCGATGACCGCTCCTGGGTACACCGGAAGATGACCGACATCCTGCTGCAAGCCGTGATCGACGGTTATGGAGACGGGCAGACCATTCAGTCTCGAACCGTGGGGCAGATGATAGCGGATCCCACCGGCACGGCGCGGGATTTCGCTCTGGAGACTTACGTGTTCAACGTCCACCAGACAGGCGAGTTCTTCAAAACGACGCTGCCCGCCATGTTCGAGTTCCGGGCTGAGATGAAGCTTGGCCTATTTGGGACCGAATACCTGAAAAGTTTCAAAGACATTGGGACGGTCGATTCCGCCGCCAAGATCGCGGCGGCTTATGCCACGGGAAAACCGGAGGCCATGCGTCAGGAGATTCGCGACTCGGTGTTGGGCGGAGTGCCGATCGGGGGGCAGTTGTTCAACTTCGCCAAGAATCTGAAGGCCTACCAGGACCAGGGGGCTGTGTTTCCCCTGGCCGCGCAGATATCCACCCAGGGGCTGAAGCTTTTCCCCAATGGCGGCCCCTACAGCGCCATGCTGGGTCACGTCATGGTCTACTACAGCTTGGCCAATACGCTCTATGACGTGGGCTGGTACTTTTACGGGCAGCCCACTCAGAGCGACGTCGTTTCCCTGGTGCTGACCGGGAAGCCGGGGGTGGTGCCCACGATGGGTTCGCAAAGCCGGCTGCCCGCTTTCGAGGACCAGCGGACTTGGGACCTGCTGAAGGCCAACGCCCTGCTGGATCAGCATGTGCCGGTCATGGATTTGCCGAGGGATTACCGGGAAGAGGTGCTTAAGAATTTCTTCCTCCGGGAAGCGAACCAGCATGTGACTTCCGGCCAGGGGCTCGATATCGGTTACGTCCGCACTTGGGAAGCAGCGCGGGACGAACACTTGCGGGACAAGTATTACCAGAACTGGCGCTACTGGTTCCAGCGGCTGTATTTTTATCACGAAGTGCACCTGGACCTGTTCCGGTCCATGAGTCAGCGGGTGGGGAACACGAACTGGCAGGCCATCGACAACCAGCCACCGTCTGTCCTGGAGGGCGCCACGCAGTCCCAACTCCTGGCCGAGTATGGGGATGCCTTTACCCGAACGCAAGACGGTGGCTACTGGGATCACGAGCGGGTTTGGCTCCGGCGCTATTTCCAGGGCTGGCTGATCGATTGGGAAAAAGCCTGGGAAGCCGCCAATCAGGATCACGGTGAGTTCTTCATGCTGATGGATGGCTCCTTCATTGCCGGGGACTGGCGGAAGGCGGTCGTGGACGAACTCATCCGCTACTATTTGGAGGGCGAGGCTTTCTACAATAATCAGCCCGATGGGCTGGACGCTCACCAGAAACAAGCGGCGGCGGCTCACGAACAGGCCATGAAGAACCTGGAAGGAGACCTGGTCAAAGAGATCGCCAACGAAGCTGGCCAGGAAGCTCAGGAACGGATGGAAGCCATGGAGAAGCTCTTCTGGCATCCCGCTATCCAGGAAAAGATTCTCAAGGCCATGGAACAGGCCGCCGAACGGCAGCCTGACTTCAAACCTGAGAAACCGGCCCTGAGTGCCCAGGTGCCGAGGCCCGTGGCCCGCCTGGGGCAGGAGATCCCGCTGGGCTTCGTGATTACCGGAGACCCTAACGAAATACCGGACGACATTCAGGTCACGGTGAATTACCGGAAGGTGTCCGACGAAACGGGCCGGCGCCCGGAGGCAGTGCTGAAAGACGACATCCGGACCTTCTTCCGGGTGGATCTGAAAGATGAGGAACTCCGGGTCGTGACGCACGATGCGGTCATTACCGCCACGTCTCCCTCCGTGCCGGGCCTGCGCCTGGAAGACACGGCTCGCCTCTATTGGTTGGCCTATGCCGACCCGGACAAGGAAGAGGCGGAAAACGAAGGAGACGATCCGGATAGAGACGGCACCAGCACGGAAGATGAGAACATGGGCTGGAGCATCCTGGAGCAACTGCGCGAGCTGACCGAACGCGCGGAGGCGGAGGGCTCCGTGGCCGCGGCGGAGTGCGCGCGCGGTCAGGAAGCGCTGGGCACGCTGACTGGCGTGATCGGAAATGTGAAGTCCGGCTTGGCCGAAATTGAAGCCCTGGTGGCGGATTTGGAACAGCGCGCGGCGGCTCTGTCGACCGCCCTGGACGATGCCGAAGCGGGTCAGGCGAAGGTTCGGAAGCTGGCGGAGGAACTGGCCGCGCTCCGCGACTCCGTGGGTCAGGCGGCGCTGAAGACCTGCGAAACCACGCGGGCCATGCAGATTTCCAAAGATCCGGAGGAAAGGAAGACTCTGCTGGCGGAAGTGCGGGTGGCTTTCGAAGAAACCGAAAAGGGCGCGCAAAAGGCGGAGGAAGTTTACGCCGAACTCAAGGCGGAGGCGGCTAAGGTCCGCGGCTTGCACCAGGAAATGACGGCACTCGGCGTGGGAGAGGTAATGGCCCGGGTGGAAGAGATGAGGAGCGAGTTCGCCTCCGGCGACGGCCTTCTGGCCATTGCGGAGGAGGCCCAGGCCGCGGTGAGCGGCAGCTTGGGAACCATTCAGGGCCTTCACGGCCAGGCGGACGCCCTGGCCGCCACGAACCCGGACCCCGGCGTGCAGGATCAAGTGGACGCCTACCTGGGCAGAATCTCCGCCGCTGAAAAGCGGGTGGAAACCTGCGTGGTATCCCTCACGGAAGGCGCGGGTAAGGCCAAGACCAGCTACGAAGAACTGCCCCCGCTCATCGACGCGATGGAACAGCGGATCGGAGCCTTGGGGCTGGAGGGCGGGGACGGCGATCTGCCCGCCAAGGTCGCGGCGGTGCTGAAAGACACCGAAGCCACGGAAGCCGTGGCGGACATTTTCATTGAGTCCATTCGCGATTATCTGGCTCAGGCACGGCATTGCCTGGGGCTGGCGGAACGCATCGCCCTGGAGCCGCTGATGACCGCAGTGCCCGATGTTCTCAATCAGTCCGTGGAAGACGCGCGGGGGCTGCTCGCGGCGGCGCGGTTCGAAGTGGCTCTGGCCGGAGGAGACTCGGCCCCCAGCATGGATCTGGCCTTCCACGTTCAGGGGCAGGACCCGGCGCCCGGTTCCCAGGCCGCCATCGGGTCCACCGTCACCGTGCGGGTTTACGGGAAACCCACGGCGGTGGTGCCGTCCGTGACGGGGCTGCCCGCGGCGGATGCCCGTTCACGAATCACGGCGGCGGGACTGGTGCCCGTCTTACAAGGGGGAGACCCGGCGCCCACGGAGGCGCAGAGTTTCATGGTGGCTTCCCAAAGTCCCGGACCCGGCGAAACGGTGAATCCCGGCACGGAAGTAACCTTTGCGGTATACGGAAAATACAAACCCGCCATGACCGCCGTGCCCCGCGTAGTGGGCCTGGATGTGGCGGCCGCGCGCGCGGCGGTTGCCGGGGCTGGCTTTCAGCCCGCGCTACAGGGGGGAGACGCCGCGCCCTCGGAAGAGCTGAGCTTCCGGGTCTTCAGCCAAAATCCCCCCGCGGGCGAAATGGCCGAGCCGGGGGCACCCGTAGCCTTCATCGTCTACGGGAAGTATGAGCCTTCCATGACGAGGGTGCCGGCGGTGGTCGGCCTGAAAGCCGCCGAGGCCAAAGCCGCGATTACGGGGGCGGGCTTCCAGGCCACCTTTGCCGGGGGCGATCCGGCGCCGTCGGCGGAAAAGGAAGGCGTGGTCTATTCGCAGTTTCCCGCGCCCGGAACGGAGAGCAAACCGGGATCCGCCGTGAAGGCCGTCATCTATTCCAAAGCCGCCATGACGAGCCCCGTGCCCACGCGGCCGGAGCCGCCCGCCATGACCGGGCCGCCCGCGGGAGAGGAGGAAGGGAAGCCCTACCTGGTCGTATTCAACATCGCCTTTCCGGCCAATCTGGAGGAGGTGATGGGGCCTCTCTTGGAGGACGAGCCAGAGCCCCAGACACCGGCGACCCCGGACTCCGAGAAGCCTTCGAGTCTCGGAGAGCTGATGGCCGATCTGACGGACTTTGGAGACGACGAGGCCGATACCGCCAGGTTCCAGGAGGCGTTGAAGAAAGTGAACGTGAACCAGCTACGCTTCGAGGCACTGCCAGATTCGCCCATGCTGTTTTATATCGGAGGCGAAGGAGTGAAGACGTATCCGCGGGAGATGTTTACCGAAGGCCGGAAGTTTTCCTGCCCCATTAGATTCTCAGGCGTTTCGAATGGCCAGAGTATCGATTTCAGCGGCGCGTTTCTGTTCCAGTGTGTCCGGACCTTTAACACCCTGGAAGAAGTGAAGGCGGCCTATCCGGGTAAAAAGGTGACGGACAGCCTGGCGGAGTCCACGGGTGAGGGGATGGGCCTTTCCAAAATAGAAAGCAAAGACGGGACCTTTACGATGAAAAATCAGGATGCGTCAGGCCAGGGAGTCATGACGGGAGGACCCTTTGTGGAGGGGTGGCCGGTGGAGATGAAGCGCGCCTTCATGGACATGATGGCCATGATGTGCTCCATGCAGACGGCCTATGAGGGGACCGAGTTTGGCACGGAGAAAATCGCGCTCCTCCGGCGGTTCCGGGACGAGGTGCTCATGAAGTCCGAGGAAGGCCATGCGGTGATTGAATTCTATTACGGGAAGTTCAGCCCCTGGGCCCAGGATGTCATGCGGGACCACCCGTGGAGCCGCGGAATTTTCCGGCATGGGTTCGACCGCCTGGCCGGTGGCGTGCAGCAGATCGAGAAGGGAAATCCGGTTACCGAAAATCTCTGGAAGGCCGGGGTGGCGGTTTCCGGTGGTTTGTTGAAAGAAAACGAGGCCTCCCAGTCGATAGAAGAAATGGTGGCGGACGTTCGCGACAAAGATTGATGGATTTCAGAATGCTTTTTTCCAATTCGACTCGGGTGATGAAACGATTCTCAAAATTCCTCTCAGGATGGCTTACCGTTTGGCTGGTTGGGCTGCTGCCAGGCGTGGCGTGGTGCGAGTGGAAGGTGGCGGAAGTCACGCCATCCGGAGAGGTGAAGGCGGAGTCTTCTTCGGGAGAAGCTTCCCCGGCGGTGGGCAGCAAGGTGGAAATCTTTTTCGTTATCGAAGGCTTGGGCGAAAAGGCCCGCAAAGCCACGGGAAAAGTTTCCAACTCGGAGAAATCCAGTTTCCTTATCAAGCTGGACGCGGAAGGCCAGACCGGGGAAGTGGCCCCCGGCGATCTGGTGGCACTTCTTGAGTCCGGCGACACACCTGGAATGGCGGATGGCGCCGCGACTCCCTCGACGTCTGTTCCGGACCCCAAGCCGGAGCCGGGTTCATCCGCCATGACCCCTTCTCCGCCATCACCCGCGCCGCCCAGCGCGGAAGCGGAGGAGTATTTCCAAAAAGGCAGGAAGTTCTACAAGGGAGACGGTGTGGAGCAGGACTACGCGGAAGCGCTCACCTGGTTCCAGCGCGCGGCGGAACTCGACCATCCTTCCGCCCAAAATTATCTGGGTGTCATGTACTATTCCGGGCAGGGCGTGCAAAAAGACGTGGAGAAAGCCAATGAGTGGTACCTGAAAAGCGCCGAATTGGGTCACTCCTTCGCGCAGAATAATCTGGGCAAAAAATACCTCTACGGAATTGGTATAGAAAAAGACTATCAGAAAGCGGCCTGGTGGATCGGATTGTCCGCCGAGCAGGGGAATATCGAGGCCATTGGGAATCTCGGTTACCTGTACCGGAGAGGATTCGGGGTGGAAAGAGACATCGACAAAGCCATTGAATTGATGAACCAGGCGGTCGAGAAGGGTGAGAAGACCGCGATGTACAACTTGGGGATCGTCTATGAAAATGGGGATGGCGTGCCAGAGGACCTTGCCAAAGCCTCGTCACTCTACAAGCAGGCGGCGGCCAAAGATTTGGACATGGGAATACACAAGTTGGCGGAGTGCTACCTGGATGGAAAGGGAGTGGAGAAAGATGCCCAAAAAGCGGAGGAACTGTTTCTCAAGGCCGCGAAAGCGAACTATACCGCCTCACAACTCAAGCTGGGCTACTTGTATTTCAATGGGTTGAGTGGCTTCAAAAAGGACAGGGTAGCCGGCTATGCCTGGACCTTTGTCGCGGCGAACAATGGGAGCGCCACCGCGAAGAAGAACTTGGAAGCCTTTGCCAGCCGTATGAGCGGAGCTGAGGTGGCTTCGGCCCAGGCCATGGCGCAGACTTTGATGAAGTGAGATTGAGAAAACCAAACCTGTTGCAACGGAGGTAAGCTCATGAGAAAACTGCCTTTCTTAACGATATTCGGTTGCCTGCTTATCCTGTTGGCGAACCAGGCGGATGCCGGTCAGCGTCTGGCCTTGGTCATTGGAAACGGAGACTATCAGTTCAGCCGGAAACTGGCCAACCCCACCAATGACGCGGAAAAGATGGGGGCCAATTTACGGTCCGCGGGCTTCAAGGTGACCCTGCTGAAGGACGCCGTGCAGGAAGAGATCGAGCAGGCGATGAAGGATTTCAGCCGTGAGCTTTCGCCATCGGACACGGCACTGATTTTCTATGCCGGGCATGGGGTGCAGGTAAACGGAGTGAGCTACCTGTTGCCCGTGGACGCGGAGGCGGACGCCGCGGAAACGCTGAAGTATGAGGCCGTGCCCCTGGACATGGTACTGGATCTCCTGGACCGGGGCGGAAAAGGCGCGAGCTTGAAGATCGTGATCCTGGATTGCTGTCGGGACGATCCTTTCGGTCGCGGTTGGCGTGGCTCCCGGAGCGCCGCCAGTCAGACGGGCCTGGCCGCGCCCACCAGTACGCCGAAGGGCACGGTACTTTGTTTTGCGACGGATCCCGGGTCCGTGGCGTCAGATGGCGCCTCGTCCAACAGCCCCTATACCGAAGGCCTGCTGAAACATCTCTTCACCCCGGGGCTGGATATCGATATGGCTTTGCGCCGCGCGGGCACGGAGGTGCAGTCCACTACCAGCGGCGCTCAGAACCCGTGGCGCAACAGTAACTTTAACGGTCTGTTCGCGGTGGTCCCCGGCGCGAATGGCGCGGTGAGCCGGCCGGAAATGAATGACTCGGGAAACTCCGCGGACAAGGCAGACGAGTATTATAAGCAAGGTAGGAAATACTACTATGGCGACGATGGAGTGGAACAGGACTACATCAAGGCTTTGTCATGGTTCCAGCGCGCCGCGGATCTGAATCACGACTCGGCTCAAAACTTTTTGGGCGTCATGTATTACTCCGGCAATGGAGTTAAGAAAGACGTGGAAAGAGCCATTCGCTGGTATAAAGCCAGTGCCGAGCAGGGAAACATGCACGCTCAGAACAATCTCGGGAAAAAGTACCTCTATGGGTTGGGCGTGGATCGGGACTACAAGGAAGCCGCCAAGTGGATTCAGATGGCCGCGGACCAGGGAAATACCGAGGCGATCGGTAACTTAGGTTACCTTTACAAGGAAGGCTACGGGGTGGAGCAAGACTACGAAAAAGCCGTCGAGCTGATGGAGAAGGCGATCGAAGACGGCGAAGTGAGCGCGATGAACAATCTGGGGGTTCTTTACGAACACGGCCAGGGCGTCAAACAGGACTACTCCAAGGCCTTTTCGCTGTTCAAGCAGGCCGCGGATGAGGGCTATAGCATGGCAATCGACAACTTAGCCGATCTATACGCGGAAGGACATGGCGTTACTCAGAACACGGCAAAAGCGGAGGAGCTTTATCTCCGTTCCGCCGAGGCGGGATACGATGCGTCACAGCTTCAGTTGGGATACCTGTATTTCAACGGCCTTCAGGGCTTTACGAAAGATCGTGTCTTGGGCTACGCGTGGACTCTGATCGCGGACTCATACGGCAACGGAACCGCCCCAGGAAACTTAAAGGCTTTCTCAGGAGTCATGAGTGCCTCGGAAATGAACGACGCCCGTACCAAGGCCGCCGAGTTGAAAAAGGAAATCTCGGATTGAGAGTGGCGGTCGCGGCCCTTTCGGCTCAGGGTCGGCTGGCCTTGGGATAGTCCACTTCCACCGACAGGTGAATACCTCCGCGCGGAGAGAACTCTCCGCGAACCGTCATCTTTCGCGGTTGGCAGGCGCCCGCCAAGTCATCCAAAATGCGGTTCACCACTTCTTCATTGAAGGCGGCGTGGTTCCGGTAGGAGGCCAGGTAAAATTTCAGGGACTTGGTCTCCACGCATAGCTGGTCCGGCACGTAGCGGATGAAGAGGCGCGCGGAGTCGGGCTGACCGGTCACCGGGCAGATGGAGGAAAACTCCGGGTAGCTCAATTCGATCCAGTAGTCCCGGTCCGGGCTCCGGTTGGGAAATGTCTCCAGGGAGGCCTCTTCCGGAGAAGCAGGAAGCCGGTTTTCAGAACGTCCCAAAAGGTTCAGCGCCGCTGCGGAGGAAGGCTTGGCCTCTTTTTTGGGCTGGGAAGATTTCTTACTCATGGGGCTCGGCTCCTCGGGAAATTTTCGGAAAGACGCAGACCATAGCTGAATTCGGGGCTGATGCCAGCGCCGGGTAGTCCGGCGGAGAAACTGCGTCCCGGAATTGCCCCTGGGACGAGGCCATTGCATGCCGCGGGTTGGATTGTGAATCCCCCTGGCGTGTAAAAGGGAAACGCATTATGATGAGACCCCTCTTTCCGATTCCGCCGCTTTTTCCCTTCCATGACCGGCTGTCCAATACCTGGCGTGTCTGGAGACCTGCTACCAGGTCTCCGGCTACGCTTCCTTCTTCTTGGCATGTGGTTCATGATGGCGGCGACAGCCTTGGCCGCGGAAGAAAGGGCGGACCCCTTGGTGACTGGTCCTGCCGTGGGTCGGAAAGTTTCAGGAAAACTCCTGGAAGTCTCTCAGATTCCGGACCCTGGGAAAGCGCCTTACCCAGACTGTCTGCAGATCGTGGAACTGGCGGTGAGCCCGGACTCTAGAGCCGTTGATGCCGTGGCGCGGCCGCTTCCGGAGACGATCTTGGTGGCCTGGTTGGCTTTTGATGACCGGAAGCTGTTGCCGGTGGCGAGCTTGGCGGAGGAGGCGGATGTGTCGGTGCGGGTCATTCCCTTCGCGGAAGCACCAAAGGAAATACGGACCATGCAGCGGGCGGACACGGTGGAGAACTTCGTGGCACCGTTGTACTACGCCCTGTCGGTAGACATCCTGGCCCAGCCAGCAAAGGCGCGGGGCAACAACGGGGGAAATACCGCCAAACGCATCGTAAAGTCCCACGGTGAGTGGGGGGCGAGGACAAAGACGCTTCACTCTGAGGCGCGCGAAGCGGGAATCGAAGCCGGGCGGCGCCGCATCGGCGCGGCCTTGTCGGCTCACGGGGGCGACTGGGATCAGTGGTCGAACGGGCTGCTTCCGTTTTACCGGGAGCTTCGTTCCCAATCGGTTCCGAGCGAAGGGGGAGTGCGAAAGGGGCGGTACTTCTTTTCCCGGACCTACGATCACCGGTTTCAGGAGCTGATGAAGTCACCGGAGACCTCTCCCGCTTTGGACATGATCTTGGCTTTTGACCGGGCCTTGGCGGAGCGAGGGATTGATTTGATCGTGGTGCCGTTCCCATTCAAAGAAGAAATAACGGCGGACCGGTTTAGCCCATTGGCTCCGAAAGACGGTCATCTTTCGCCGCAGCGGCTGCGGTTCGTCGACTGGCTGCTGGCACACGATGTGGAAGTGGTCGATCTGGCGCCCGCCTTGAAGCAGGCCGCCGACGAGGGAAAGGCGGAGTGGCTCTACTATGACTATGGAGAACTGCACCCGGCACGGGACGGGATAGAAGTGGCGGCCGGGGTATTGGCCGAGAGGCTGGAGCGTTATGATTTTCCCAGGGAATGGCGGGGGTTGAAGCTGCGGGACACTCAGTTCACCATGCCGGAATCCTTCCGGAAACGATTTCCCAACATGCCGAAGCATGCCGAGTATCCGGCGCGTCTGGTCATTACTCCAGATGGAGACATACTGCCGAAAGAAGCACCGGACTCGCCAGTGCTCCTGGCTGGCGACAGCTTCACCAGAGTGCCCGCCCTTTACAATGTCTTTGGAGCCAGCTTGCGGGAACACCTTGCGTGGCAGAGTGGCGTCTTGGCGCGAGATCTCGGGGTCGCCGGTAGCGCCTCAAAGACCATGCGCAACCTGCTTCGGGAGGGGCCGGAGATCCTGGAAGGTTGCGAAGTCTGTATCTTTGTCTTCGCGCAGTACCCACTGTTTGTGGAGGAAGAGGATCTGGATGACCCTTCCTACCAGTGGGACATTGTGCCTCTGCCGTGAAAGCGGTGAAGATTTCCGTTCCGTCTGAAAGGCCTCATTAGGGCCTAACCGGCTTGACGTGCCGTCATTGATCCGGAGAATGTGGCGGTGTGAGGATTTCCCCAATACATTCAAACGGCCGGCCGGATAAGACTAGCGAAGGCGAAAGAAAGCGCCGCCACCGGCTGCTTGCGGTATTTTTGGTGGTCTTGTTAGTCTCAGGCTTGCCTGGTTGTCATGCCTTGGCGGTACTGGGGCATCGGCGAATCAAGCCAGCGGGCGAGCCCACGGGCGAGGAACTCTACCGGACCCACTGCGTAAAGTGCCACGCCGAGAATCCGGAATCCGTCTGGCCGAGGATTACACACAGTTATGTGCCACTGCTGGAAGATCACATTCGCATGGCGGCGATGGGGCCGGAGTATTTGACCCTGATCATTCGAGACGGTGGTACTTCCGTGGGACGCAGTAAAGTCATGCCGCGGTGGCGGGAGGTGTTCACCGAAGAAGAGATCGAACGGATTGTGACCTACCTGTGCGGCTCCGAAGAAGGGGACGCGGAGGTTTCTGGGGAGAGTGGCGGTCGCGAGTGATCTGGAGAAACCGCAATATTCTCCTTTTCGCGCGGCGTGGTTTCGCCATGGTATCGGGGCGCAGAATACTCGAGTCTCATGTCCCTCTTTCGTCCTCAACTAAACACCGAACTGGCCGATCCGGAGTCCAAGCGGAAGCTGAATCGCTTCATGTTTGACATTATCGCGCCGAAGTACCACATCACCACGCGCGCGCTGTCCCTGGGGCGGGATGAAGTCTGGAAGAATGAGCTGATCTCCGGACTGGACGCGGAGAAGCCCCTGGTTTGCCTGGACCTGGCCACCGGGCCGGGAGACTTGGCGGTTTTGCTGGCACAGCGCTACCCAGAAGCCCGGATCGTGGGGCTGGATCTGAGCGAAGAAATGATCGCCATAGCGAAGCGGAACCATGAGGAGAAAGGGTTCGAGTTCCACTGCGGAGACATTTGCGAACTGCCGTTTGAAGACGGGTTCGCCGACGTGGTAACCGGTGGGTACGCTCTGCGCAACGTGCCGGATCTGGACCTGGCCTTGCGCGAAATAAACCGGGTGCTGAAACCGGGCGGCGTGGCGGGCTTCCTGGACTTTGTAAATTCCTCATCTCCGTTCCGGAGGGTCCTGCACCAGGGAATGTTGCATTTCTGGGGAGGGCTGTGCGGCCTGATCATGCACGGGAGACCTTGGATATACCAATACATCCCGGCCAGCCTGGCGCGGTTTCCGAAAGAGGACGACCTCCGGGAACGCATTGCCAAGGCGGGATTCGAAGTCACGGGTGGAAAACGCTATTTCCTGGGCCTGATGGAAACGCTGCGGTTGCGGAAGGTTTCCTGAGACACAGGCAGAAACAACAAGAGGGCAGGAGATGAATGCCTTGGTGATGTGGCTATTGGCCGGTCTGCTGCTGATCTTTCAGGTTATCGTTCTGCGGTATTTTAGAACGCAGGTTCGTCACTTGAAACGGCGCCTGGCGGAACAAGAGAGAAAGACCAACCAAGCGAAAGAGCGGCTGAAGCGGTTGGAGGAAAAACGCGCGAAGGGTGCGGAGGAACTAAGAACTCTGCGCCAGCGCGTGGAAGAAATGGAAAACGGCAAAGGGGCGGCGCCGAACCTGTTGGCGCTGGCAACGGCGGAGATTGGGGACAGCGTGGCCTTGGTCCGGGCGCGACTGTTACGCGGCCTGGAAGATCTGGACGGACGATGGAGAGAAGGCAGTGCCGAAGACGGCGGGAATTCACAAACGCCGTCTTCGCTACGGCTGTACGAGTCCCTGGTACGAGCTGGAGGCCTGCACCGCTTTCTGGTGCTGTGCGATTGGAAGGAGGCCGGTGTCGCGAAAGAACTAGCGCCTCAGTTCAGACAGATCCTGATGAACCTGCCCAGGGAGAATCCGGAAGCAGCTCAGTGGGACGAATTGTCAAAGCTGGAGAAGACGCGTCTCCATGGAGGAATCGAAGGAAGCGGAGACCTTCCGTCCCTCCGGGATGTATTGGGTGAAGTGACAAAGCCGGGGCTTTTTCTCGTGGGAGCCGGAAAGGGAGAAATAGAAGAAGGGGCGTGGCGAGATCAAGTCCTTGCGGTCCTGCAAACCATCTTGGAAGAGAATCCTCGATCTCATGTAGTCGTGTTTCGTCCAGAAGCCGGAGAAGTGGAGCCGGTGCTGGAAACTCTGCACGAGGCGGTTGAGGACTGGCTCGCGGAAAGGAACGCGAACATCCGGATGGATCGGCTCCAACGGGAGGTTATCGTTTATCTGGCGTAGCGGTCAGAGCACAGGTCCCCATGAATCACATTCACGACACCGAAGACTACTTTGTGGAAGGCCTGGTTGCGGATGAATCCGTGCTGAGTCTGCGCCGTGAGTTGACCCGCCTGCGTGGGGTGATGGAAGAGACCATCCGTTATGCCGATGCACTGGATCAAGACATCGCGATACGCCAAAGCCAGACCGATCCTGTCCTGCAGAGGAACCGGAAATGGAAGGACTACCACGCGGGCGAGCGCTGCTTTGTGTTGGGATTGGGGCCTTCCCTGAGTGCGTTGGACCTCTCGAAGCTGGAGGGCGAGACGGTCTTTGGAATCAGTCGCGCTTGGAAGGTGGAGGGGGTGCCCTCCATCCGGTATTACTGTCTGTCTCCGGCCACGTTTTTCCAGTCCGGCGCCCGCAGTACGGATGAGGAAGTTGAGATCTTTTGGGACGGAGTTTTAGCCAAGTGTCCCGGGTCCATCTATTTCATGCCGCGCGAACAGGCGACCCGGGAGGGACCTTGGCGAAAGCTGCCCGAGGA
Organism: Verrucomicrobiia bacterium; assembly: GCA_030427505.1. Classification (GTDB taxonomy): domain Bacteria; phylum Verrucomicrobiota; class Verrucomicrobiia; order Verrucomicrobiales; family DEV007; genus JAUICH01. The sequence goes on along the minus strand of JAUICH010000012.1, from coordinate 74,414 downwards.
TCAGGCATGGTATCTAAAAAACTTACCGCGGGGATTATGCCACGGCGTCAGTGGTGACCTGGAGTTGGCGTCCGGAATTCCTCAGGTTCTCAATGCTCTTCAGTGGCCGATCCTGGTGGCGCTCTACATGGGTTTCAAAGAAGTCATCCTCCTGGGCGCGGACTACGATTTTCTTCAGAAGAAAGTCTACGATTACGCATTTGGTAAAAAGACCGGAAAGGTTCTAGAGGTTCGAAAAAGGAGTTCTCAGGGCGATCTGTACTGGATGGCGTGGAATCTGTGGCGATCCCACATTAGCCTGAGAGAGTTGGCGGAGAAGCAAGGAACCACAGTCTGGAACGCGACGGCAGGCAGCCAGTTGGACGTTTACCAGGAGAGACCTTTTGAATCCTTCTTCGAAAGTCGCTAGTGCACTGCCCGCCTTAAAATGATGAGCGCTTGGTCTGAACAAAGAGCCGCTGGCGACAGGGCGTTAACCGGTCTTTTTGGCTGGGGTCTTCGTGGCTCTTCAGTCAGTCATGATTCACATAGCCTCCTTCATCGCGCCTTGCCCCCAGCCAAGAATCCTCGCCAATCACCCATCATCTTAAGGCGGTCAGAGCACTAGGGCCCGAATTGCGTGAAGAATCTCGACTACAGGGTGGTGGCGCTGATCCTTGCCCGTGGCGGGTCAAAGGAACTGCCAAGAAAGAACGTGGCCCTCTTAGGGGGAAAGCCTCTGATTGCTTGGACCATTGAAGCCGCCTTGGCTTCGCGGCGGGTGCGGCGTACCATCGTTTCCACAGACGATGACGAAATCGCCGCCGTGGCGGCCGAGTGTGGCGCGGAGGTGCCGTTCCGGCGGCCAGCGGAACTTTCCGGAGACGCCGCGACCAGCGAGGTTGCCCTGCAACATGCGGTGAAGTGGCTGGACGAGTCCGATGCCTGGCACCCGGACGTGGTGGTCTACCTGCAGGTGACGGACCCTTTCCGGCGGCCAGGCATTGTGGATGCCGTGATCGATCGCCTGCTTGACCCAAACCTGCCAGAGGTGGATTCCGTTTTCGCGGCCAAGCCTTCCCTCAAGAATTTTTGGCAACGTGGCGACGAGGGATGGATTCCTCTGGGACGGCGAAACTATGCACCCCGTCAGAAGAAGGAACCGGTATACCGGGAGGACACTGGAGTCGCGCTGGCCACCCGGGCGGATGTAATCCGTGCTGGCAAGCGAATTGGCGACCGGGTGGATATCATTCCTCATGTGCATCCGGGGAGCTTCATCGATATTCATTCAGAGCTAGACCTGCTGATTGCCAATGACTTGATCGAACGTCACGGGTTGCTGCCCAATGAGTGAGTCCCCGGGAGTCAAAAAGAAACGGGCTGGAGTCCTCGCTGGCGGATGGAAGGCGCTTCCGTCAGGACACACCTATTTCATTGCGGAAGCGGGGAACAATCACAATGGTAACGTGGAGCTGGCCCGGGAAATGGTGGACCTGGCCGTCGAAGCAGGGGCGGACGCCATCAAATTTCAAAAGCGAGACATTCCCCAAATGGCGGTTGCTTCTGTGTTGGACCGTCCCTTTCAGATCTCCGGCGCCCCGGAGTGGGGGACGACTTACCGGCAAGTCAGGGAAAAGATAGAACTGTCTCCGGAAGCTTTTGCCGAACTGAAAGCCTACTGCGCGGGGCGAATCGATTTTCTGGTCACTCCGTTCGACCTGCCTTCCGTGGCTCAGATGGAAGAGGTAGGGGTGGATGCGTACAAAGTGGCGGCCTTTTGCCTGACGGATGTTTGGCTGTTGGAGACCTTGGCCGCCACAAACCGTCCCGTGGTGATGTCCGTGGGCGCCTGTACGGAAGGGGAGTTCCGGGAAGCCTTGAAAATTCTGGAGCACGCAGACCTGGCTCTGCTGCATTGTGTGTCTTCATATCCGATGAGAGTGGAGGATGCGAATTTTCCCTTCATCAGGTGGTTGGAAGGTTTCGGCTATCCGGTCGGCTGGAGCGACCATGAGGATGGGATCACTTTGGCGCCGAAGGCGGTGGCCATGGGGGCGAAGATAGTGGAAAAACATTTCACGCTCGATCGCCAGCTGCCGGGGTTCGATCACCATTTCAGCCTGGATCCCGAGTCGCTGAAACAGGTCATTGCTGGCATTCGTTCCGTGGAGTCCGTGGGTGAAGCTGACCACCGGACCGGCAAGGTGGCGGAACCGCTCACCCGCGATGTTTTACCATGCGAACAACAGGTTTACAGAGAGAAACGGAAGTCTCTGGTCACGACCGTGGCCATTCCCGCCGGAACCGTCATCGTTCGCGAAATGCTGACCGCCAAGTCCCCTCATTCCGGTATCTCCCCAGATCAAGCCAGGAGTCTCGCGATCGGCCGCCGCGCCCTTCGTGATATTCCGGCGGACACCCTGCTGAGCTTGGACCTGCTGGAACCGTGACTTCCTCCGGACCTGCCGCGGGCGACTGTGGCTAAGACGCCAGGACGGGGGACTTACTGTCACGGCCCGGGGCTACTTGGCCAGCCGTCATTACGTTGGAGGCATCCTGAAGCCGGATCGTAAAGGTAGTGCCGTGATTCAGTTCGGAAGTGACTGAGATGGAACCGCCGATCTTCTCGAGCAGTTTGGCGCAGACCGCCAGACCCAGGCCGCTGCCGGGAATGCTCTTGTCTTCGTTCAGGCGGACGAACGGTTCGAAGATGGTATCGATGCCGTCCGGCTTGATACCGACGCCCTCGTCATTGATGTCTATGTCCCAATAGTCCCCATCCGGTTCGGCGGAAATGGTGACTTGGGGCGGTTTGTCTCCCGCGTATTTCAGGGCGTTTTCCAGCAGGTTGTTAAAGACCTGAGTCAACGCGATGTCCTCTCCCATGACCGTGGGCAGTTTGCCAATGGTGATCTTGGCGCCCGTCGTTTCGATGGGGTGCCTCAGACAGGAAAGCACCTCATCCATCGTGCTGGCCAGGGCCACTGGGCCCAGGGAGTTTCCGTTGCTGCCCAGCAGGGCGTAGTGATGCAGATCCTTCACCAGACGGGAAGAACGGGTGAGGGTGCGGCAAAGCTCCTGGAGTTGCCGCTCGGCGGTGGCACGATCCCCTTGCTGTTGGGCTTCCTGGGCTTTTTCCGCCATGAGAATGGAGGAGAAAATGGGCGTGCGGAGGTCGTGAGAAACGATGGTGGCGAACTGTTCCAGTTCGCGGTTGGAATGCGCCAGCTTTTCTTCCGTCTCCTTCTGGGCCTGGAGAGTGGCTTCCAGTTCGCGGTTGAGTTTGGCCATTCCAGGAAATTTCAGGGCTTTGGGAGCGGCGCGTAGAATGGCCCATACCGTGCCCCAGGAAACTAAAGCGGTGATCAGTTTGGAAATTCCAGACAGACGGTACCAGGGGGTCCAGAACAGTGTCACCTCAATGAGGTGGGTAATGCCGCATGCCAAAATGAACATGCCAAACAGCCAGAGAATGAAGGGAAAGGAAACTTCCTTGCGTTTCTTCCAGAGAAAATAGCCCAGCGCGCCGGAAATCGTGAAGTAGGCGGCGAAGATCAGGGAGTCCGAGATGATGTGCAGCCAGCCGTGGCCAGCGGACCAGTCCCCACAATGCCACCGTGGGGGAAAGCCATCCGTATTGAGGATGTTGCGGAAGAAATCGGTCATCGCGGGACTCTTCGGAAGTAAACGTTATCCCATTTAAAGGGGCTACGTGTCAAAAACCATTGAAAGTTCCGTAAAAACCGGCTGGCGCGTCCGGTGACAGTCAGCTCTAACCCCATGTGCGAGGAGCCGCAAGTGAGACTCGGTCGCAATCTAGAAAGAATATGCCGGGGAGGGCGGCTTACAGGTCATTCCGGCCACCCAACTCCTGCTCCAGGCGCTCGCTGAGCCATTGCTTCATCATGCTCTGGTAGTTCAGGTAGCGAGCCCGGGCGATGCGCTTGATTCTGGCCAGCATGCGGGGATCGAACCGCAGAGTGATGGTGGTGGACTCCCGCACATTGGGTTTATGGAGGGAGTTGTTCATCAGCCGGGGGTCCAGGCTGTGGGCAGACCAGAACTCCGCCTCTTCCTTCTCGTCTTCAAAGTCCGGGATATCAGACCAGGTATGGATGGTTTTCACGGCGGGAAAATAAAAAGAAAAAGGTGGGTATCTCGGTTACTGAAGTTCGGCGTTCTTCCGATCGTAAAAACTTAGTTCGTCTTCGGTCATTTCCCTACAGGCAATCACCCGGTAGTTTTTCCCATCTGTCCAGAAAACTGAGAGAAGGGGCCGGTTGGCGACGGATTTGCCGAGGCAAAAGTAACGGGACTCCGCGTCTTCGTCGTCCGTATCGGGAAGCAGCCGGATAGAGAAGGGATCTTCGAAAGACTCTTCTATCTCCTTGGGCGTGTACTTCTTAAGGTCGAAATTTACATCGAGCCAATCAAACTCCATACGGCGCTGTGGTGCGTGGTCAGGTTTTCCGGCACATGAGCCACCGGAGGCGTTTTGGAAATATGAAACATCGGTGCTCTCGGCGGGAAATCAAGGTTGGCAATGGGGCCGCCCCGGCAAGAATGGAATCTGATCTAGCGGGTGGGCAAACCGGGATACGCGAGGTATGCAACGGGAGGGGGACGTTTCCGGTGAGCCAGCCGGTGTTCGGTAGAATCAGGTACTACCTATCTGAACGGTCTGTGAGGGAGGTTTCTCAGATCTTACTCCGTAAATTTCGCGCGATGGTTTGATGGAAGCCTGCCCGCGGAACCCGCGTGTCATTCCGGGTTCAAACGCTTCTTTCGTTGCGCGTGATAAATATTTTTCGGGTACAAGCGATCTGGGTCCAACTCTTCAAACCACGGACGTCCGATCTCCTGATGGTTCGGAAGCCGTTCCGGCCATCCGGCGAACAGCGTTTTCCGGTCTTCGGCCAGCACCGAATGCTGGACCCAGGATTTCTGCTCCGGAAGAGTCAGGTGTTCGCCTTTGATATTCCAAAAAACGCCTCCCGAGCAGGAGCCATAGAAATTGTTTCTCCAGATCAGATCGCCCTCTCCAGCGTCGATCTCGGTGAAAAGGATGTTCGGAATGTCATCTTCCTCGGTATGAAAGTCGAAGTGGAGACTGGGGCCGGAGCAATTTGAGAAGACACAATGGTTGGCTCCCGGATTGATTCCCAGTTCGTGATGGAAACGGTTCTTAAAGACAATGCCGTCCGCTACGCACCAGGCGGAACCGTTGCCGAACAGAATCGCGTGATGGCCGGAAATGCCTTCGTTGTCTTCAAACGAACTCTTGCTGGGGCGCTCTGGAGTGCTCTCGAAGATAAGGTCTTCTAGGGTGATGAATGTCCCACTGTTGATCAGGACTCCTGAGTCCACATCCACGAAGGTCACGTTCCGGACCCACCCGTGTTCCACATTACGAAAGTATATTCCGTTGCAGCCGGGTTCCTGCCAGTGGACGCCGTAGGGAGTGCTTTTTCCCTGGATTGTCAGGTTTTCCACCCCGGTCTCGGTGCAATCTTGGAACCAGAGGAATCCGCCCGACCAAGACCACTGGCTGGTGGGTCTGCCATTGCCGGTGGTCTGGTCCCATGGATGAATTTCCTGTAATCCCGTGCCGAGCAGCAGGACTGTTCCCTGACGGCTTTCGCCACGCAGGACGAAGTGATTCTTTGCCATGGGCTGGACCCACTTGTCCACCATCCGGTCCGCGCCCAGCCAGTCCATTAGCTTGTAGGTTCCATTGGGAACGAATACGGCCCGGTTGTCAGGACAGGCGGCGATTGCCCGGCGAAAGGCTTCGGTATCATCCGTGACGCCATCACCCACGGCTCCAAACTCTGTAACGTCCACCCCGGTTTCCCAACTGGGAAAGTCATTCTTACCCTCGTGATAACCGGCGCGGGAGAAGTCGATCAGGGTGCCGTCTTCCGGATTCCATAGTTCGCCGTTTTCGCCCCAGAGCTTGGAGTAGACGGCTTGTCCCGAGGCCACCAAGGCATTCTCGTCGACCCATTGCCGGTCGGCTGGCGAGAGGCGGGAAAAGGGGATGGTATAGGTCTTGCCATCGCTTCTCCTGACGGTCACCGACTCCGCGTTGGCGCGTACAAACTCAGCTTCAATGCTCTTGCCGTCAGCCGAAGTCCACACACGAGGCGCGGCGACGATCTGGCTCATCGTCATCGAAAAGAAGGCGGCGAGCCCAAAGACATGCCATTGCTTAGGAAAATCGGGCATCCGTTTGTTTACGCTGGTCCGGCTTGGGGGATTCATCTGTCTGTGAGTCAGATAGTAAAAGGGGGGGAAGGAGCGACTGACCGGGACCATCGAAAGGAGCCTGCCCTCTGGTGTCAAGACGGAAGCGGCTTTTCAACTGATTCGGAGTCGTCACCAGATTTCCGTTTCCGAAAGCCCACCATCAGGATGCCAGCGATCCAACAACCGGTGGCTGCCAGGAACACCGGAAGGAACCAGGGGCTCTGCACGGTCTCCAGATACGCTTGACCCAGGTTGAAAAATGAATGCCCCTCCAGAGCCGCGCGGGCGGCTTCGGTATTGGCTTCCGCGGCCATGGCGCTGCCGCCCGAGGCAACGTCATGAGCCAGGGCGAAACCTCCCATGGCCGCTTTCCACGCAATCGCGGCTCCGCCAAAGGCCATCCAACCCACCGCCAGGCCACCCAGCGCGCCAACCCCGAGAGCCAGCCCTCCGAAGGAAAGCAGTGCCAGGGTCAGACCACCGAACGCGATTCCCCCCGTGGCGATCCCTCCGAAGGAAACCAGGCCGCAGGCGACGGAGCCCACCGCAAAGCCGCCCGCCGCGAGATTCCCGAACGCGACCAGCCCGATAGCCTTGTCTCCCAGGGCGATCCAGCCTTTGGCGGTGCATTGCGCTTTTCGCCCGGAGTGGCCGTAGCCACTGAAGTCCCGGTCGGGATCTGAGAAGGCGATGGATACCAGAGGCAGCCCGAGAAGCCGGGCGCGGCTTTCCCAGCGGCGGCCTTCCCAGCTTTGCAGAAACTGGCGCAAGGGAGAAGCGGGTAGCGCGGCTGCACTGGATTTCTCGCTTTCCTCGCAGATTCGCCGGCTTTCTTTCCCCATCCGCCAGGAAAAGAAGGAAAGGAATAGGAAGAAAGAAATCATCCAGCCAAACCAAAAGATCATATACCCCTGAGGTCCCAGGTCCGCCGCGCTCCACCAGCCCAGCCACATGGTGAGCCACGGAGTCTGAAAGATCGAGAGGACGACAAAGAAACGGATCATTCCCCGCCGAATCACCTGCCGCTGTTCGGCGTAGCGGACCGTTTGATCGCTGACCCACCATCCGGCCAGGCAGCCGAAGACTCCGCCCAAGAGTCCCGCCAAGGCACCGCCCGCCGCTGTGCCGCTGGCGGCGACCGCGCTGCTTCCCGCCTTTCCGGCGGCGCCAAGAGTCGCGGCCTTCGCGGAAGTCGCGAGTAGGCCGGGTAGAGCACCCAGGACCGCCAGGGTGAAGGTAGCGCCGGGACGGGTCCGGATGAGGGTTCCCTCCACCAGCTCCAGGACGTTGTCGCGCAGCATGGTGCGGCCGCGGAAGAGGCGTTGTTTGACGGCGTCCTCGCTGAGGCCAAGGTCCTCCGCCACGCGGGCCACCGACTGGTCTTCCCGGTAGTAGAGAATGAGGGGCTCCCGGTAGGTTTCCGGCAGAGCTTCCAGGGCATTCCAGATCAGGGTCTGTTCTTCGTTCGTGACAGCGATCCGGTCAGGCGAGTTTTCGTCCGGAGTTTCCGCCGCCAGTGTGTCTGGCCTGTCTTGATCGGGCTTCCGCTTGCGGACCGAACTCAGGGCGAGGTGCCGGGCGATTCCGCAGAGCCAGGACTTCAGCTTTTCCGGTTCGCGAAGAGTCTCCAGTTTTTTCCAGGCTGTCACAAAGGTTTCCTGGGCGACGTCTTCGCTCTGGCCCAGGTCGCCGACGATGCCGTAGGCGACGGAACAAACCAGATTCTTGTAGCGATCCACCAGAACGGAGAAGGCTTGGCCGTCCCGTTTCCGGAGGCAGGTTTCCAAAAGGAGGGTGTCGGAAGGCGCGGTTGAATCGTTTTTGCTGTTCATCATGCCTTCCGGTGGGGTTCAGCGCCGTGTTGGTGACAAACTTTCGGGCGAAACAAGCAGGGCGGTCCTCGTTATCCGGACCGTTTCCGGACAACAGTATAGGCCTTCCCCGGGGAAGGGAGGAGGCCAGAAATCAAGAATGGAGAACCGCGCCATGGTCCTTACTGGCCGGCTGGAAGCTGGGTGCCGGTGGGGAAGCGATTGGCGTTCAGGACAATGCCACCACTTTCCGCGTCCGCGGACAGAGCGGGTGTCCCGTCCGGCAGGCGGGCGGCCCGGCAACCGCTGACCAGCACGTCTTGGGTCCTTTTCAGGACGATGCCGGAGACGCAGTCCGTAAAGGACAGGCCGGAAAGGGTGAAACCGGCGCAGTCTTCCAGCACGAGCGAGCCTTCCGGGGCCAGCAGGGCGTGTAGAGAGGTGTCCGCGAACACCACGTCGCTACAATGGCGGAAGCGCAGGGTGCCTTCCCGCTCAAACTGGCGGGGATTGAAGACATTGCCGGTGGCGACAATGCGGGAAGAATTTTCCACCAGAAGATTGTCCGGCTGGGGCGCGAAGAACACGTTTCCCTGGAGGGTCAGGTCGTCAGTCCAGGAAATGTGGGTGTTCAACGTCGTGTCGCTGATGACGTTGCCGGTAATGGTGACCATGTTCACCGGGTAGGCTTCCTTGCCCAGGATGCGGATGTTCGCGCCGCCGGGAGCCAGGACGTCATAGTCTTTTCCCGAGTAATTGGCGCTGTGCTGGATGGTGCAGCCAGTTAGGGCCACTTCCGCCACGGAGCGTGACTCGTCCGACTGAGACACGTCGATCAGGAAGTTCGCGGCATTGGTGGGGGTGTCATCCTCGGGCATGTTGCCCTCCAGGTCGCAGTTGCTGACCTGGAGGTTCCGCACGTTGCCGTCGCGGACCACGATGCCGCCCTGGCGGTTGTAGCTGACGTGGCAGTTGGAAATGTTGATCTGGTGCAGATTCACATCATCCAGGTAAACGCCGATGCCCGAGTTCTCGTAGAGATGGCAGTCTGAGATGACGACGTTCCGGTTGCGGGTGACGAGGTGAATGCCGTGGCGGCAGCCACGAATGGCCACATGAGAGATGGTGGGCTGGACGGTTTGAAAAAGCTCGATGCCGTCCGCTTCCGGATGGATGCCCAGGATTTCCAAGCCCTCGATGAGGGGCATGCGCTCTTCCCAGGTTTCCGGTTTGAAACTCTTGGGAGCGGCGGTGCCTTCGTGGCCGCCGATGAATTTCAGGGCGGGGCCCGGGCCATCCATGATCAGCGTGGTACCGCCCGTGGCGGTGACCCGCACCGCGCCGTGCTTGGTAAGGTCGAAGACGAGCGGCTGCGTCAGGCGGTATTTGCCGTTGGCCAGCGTGAGATTCCCGTTGTTGGAGTCGATCAGTTGCTGGAGCTTCGCGGACCGGTCGGGGAGTTTTTTGAAATCCGCCGGAGGGCTGGCGGATTTCTCTCCACTGTCCTGGGCCAGGCAAGCACCTGAATGAAGGATGGGGGAGGCGAAAAGGGCGGCGGCGCTGGTGGTGACGAAAAAGAAGATTGGAAGGCGCGGTTTCATGGATAGGGGGTGTTTTGGAAACTGGCGAGAAATAAGGAGGACAGCAGGGAAGGAAAGGAACTTCCCGCCTGTCAGGTGATGGGCACGGCGGAGGCTTCCAGGACGGCTTTCTGCACGGCGTAGTCGTGACTACTAGGGTAGTCGCTTTCTTTTTCGCCCCGGATAATGGCGGCCAGGTCGGCGGCATCTCCTTCGTAGCGGTGATAGGGGGGCTCGAACGCAATGTCCTGGTACCCTTTCTTATAAGAACCGCGTGTCTGGGAAAGAGCCAGCCGCATGGCGGGGCGGTCCAGGGGTTGGATGTGGCAGGTGCCTTCCGTGCCAGCCACCAAAAAATGGCGGCGGGAGAAGCCCTCCACCTCCAGGGCGGCGGACTTCACGGAGGCTGTGGCGCGGGGGTATTCGAAGACGGCCAGCATGTTGTCCACCAGCGTGTCGTCCGCCGAGTCCAGCGTCCGCCGGGGGTAGGGGGTGACCTTGTCAGGAGCCCCTAACACACCTACCACCAGATCGATAATATGGCAGCCCAGTTCGAACATGATGCCGCCGGGATAGTCGTCCAGGCCCTTCCGGCCAGAGGCGTCGATAACCTTGCTCATGACGGTGTGCACCTCGAAAGGCTCGCCCAGCCAGCCCTTCTGGAGTAGGTCGCGCATGAGGACCACGGCTGGATTGTAGCGATACATGTAGCCCATCTGGACGGTCAGGCCCCGGGCGTCCGCCTTGTCGAGGATGCGCTTGAAGGTGGGGAGCGATTCGCCCGCCGGTTTGTCGAGGTGGATGTGGAAGCCTGCGTCGACACAGGTTTCCGCGTAGCCGAGCAGGTCCTTGACCTCCGTCTCCACCGCCACGGCCTGGAGCCCCGGGGTGGAAAGCAGGTCGTCTTGGGAAAGGCGTTTCAGGCCCTGGTAGGTATCGCTTTGGCTGGCGGACTCCCAGCGCTGATCGTCCGGCTCGAATACGCCCACCACTTCGTAGTCTTCCGAGCTCCGGTAGACCTTCATTTTTCCGGCGGCATGGGCGTGGCCCACGCCTATCTGGCCGATCTTGATTTTTGGTTTGCCGGCTTGGGCCAGCAGGCGGGCCGCTGGAACCAGTGAGGCACCGGCCACGGCGAGGGTTTTCAGGGAGGTTCGGCGGGTCGTCATAAGGCTATGGAAACATCTGGCCAAGGCTTAGCCCCGGCCTCATTGGGTTGGCGGGAAAATTTGATCGAAGGTGGTGGGCTGAAGTTCCTCTGAGGAAAACTCTGGGGGTAATCAGGATGATTGGGTAAGACTCTCGAATACTTCCCGCTGTTCGATCATGGCCTCCACGGGTTTGGCGGGATCGGTGCGGGCTTCCAGGAGTACCCAGCCCTCGTAGTGGGTTTCCGCCATCAGCTTCATGAGCTGGGGATAGGGGTAGTCGCCGATGTTCAACTCGCGGACGTGGGCCGTTTGACCAAACCAGGGACGCACCATCCGGAAATTCGCCTCCAGACCTTCACCCAGCAAATCCTGGTCGTTTGAGTTCCAGCAGACACGTGCTCTCGGATGGTCCGCGATCTCCATGATGGTCCGGATGTAGGGGAGTTCGGCGCATTGGCCGTGAACTTCCAAGCGCACTTCCTGACCCAGGCCGCCGGCAAAGCCGGCCAGCTCTTTCAAGGAAAGCCCGATCTGTTCGAGCGTTTTCTCTTTGGGGACTTCCTTGTGAAAACTGTTGGGCTTCACTTTGACGCCGCTGGCGCCAATGTCATGACTGAGCTGGAGGAAATCCTTCGCGTGGCGGATGGCTTCCTTCAGCTTGGCGGGGTCCGGGCTGTCGAAGTTTTCATTGCTGCCGGGTCCCAGACATTCCACGGAACTGTCCGCGAAGCGCTTTTTCACCTCTTCCCGTTGGGCCTTGGAAAGTTCCGGCTCCACGCCGTGGGCATGCGTGGTGCGAAGCTCGACACCCAGAAGGCCGGAAGCTTCGCAGTTCTTGATGAGGGTCTCCAGGTCCCAGTGCTGTCCCCACAGGTAAGTGACCAGGCCCATACGCATGCCAGATGAAGAATCGGATGCCCCGAAGCAGGGGGAGATGACGGCGGCGGTGGCGGTGAACGCGCACGATCTGAGAAAGGCGCGGCGGGAAGAATGGGGGATTTCGGTCATGGTGGGGTGTTTGGCCTTCATTCGGATACACCAGACGGGATCGTTCAGGCAAGAGGAACAGGAAGAAGCCAGAAAATGCCCTTGGGGATCAACGAATTAGGAATGGCAGACCTGCGGTAGCTGCCCCCGGATTTACAATTCCTTTACTATAATAAATTTTAAAAAAATAGAAATTATGGTAAAATTTGGGTCTATCATACCTGATCTATTGTTCACGGGAATATGGCGCTCCCAAGTTTCTCGATATCGCTGAGATTGCTTATCATGACCGCGGCTGCCTTGATAATGGGCGTCTGTGTCAGTGCGTACTTCGTCTATTTCCGCCTTCGGGAGCATGAGTTGACCGCCGTGTCGGAGCGGCTGGAGTCGACGGTCAGCGCGGCAGCGGCGTCTCTGGATGCCTCCGTGGTATCGCGGGTGGCGGCAACGCTCGGGACCGAACCGGTCGATGAGGAGGCGGTTCGCCAGTTGAATCAGCAGGTCGCGCAACTGAGTGCCTCCGACGCGCTGCAACCCTTCACGCCCTTGATTCGCGTGCTTGGGGTGGTTCACGAACCGGAGGATGGGATTGTCGTGCTGGCTGAGCCCGAAATCCTGGCGAGACCTGGGTATGCGGAGGGGCTGGAGTTGGTTCCCATGGCGCTCTACCTGGCCATGGCGATGAACGGGACCCCGAACTCCACGGGCTTTGACGTTGGCGGGGTGCCGGACGACCCTCTATCCCTGGAGCGCCTGACGGCCATTTTTGGGAACGCTTTTTTGAATTCCTGGAATCGGGACTACTCGATCCAGCTGGCCGCGCCGATCCGCAATGCTGAGAACGAGGTGGTGGGTCTCCTACAGATGGAGGGCACTACCGCCGCGGCTCCCTACAATTTCTGGAACCTGGGTGGGGGCATCTTCCTGGCCGGCCTGTGTGGTGTGGCGCCTGCCTTTCTGGTGGTCTTTTGGGTGGGGCGAGACTGGGCCAAGCGGCTACTCAAGCTCACGACGGAAATGGCCCAGGTAGGACAGGGGCGCTACGACTTGCGGCTGAACTTGGGCAGTGGAGGCGGGGAGTTCGTCAAACTCGAGCGGTCGTTCAACCAGATGACCTCTGGGCTGGAGCAGACCTACAATCGGGTGCGGGTCAGCTACCAAGAGATGCAGGTGGCGAAGAAACAGGCGGAAGACGCCCAACAGGCGAAGTCCGATTTCCTGGCCAACATCAGCCATGAAATCCGCACCCCGATGAACGGCATCATCGGCACGACTCACTTGCTCCTGGAGACCAAGCTGACCGATGAACAGAAGGAACTGGTCTACATCATGCGGAGCAGCGGGGAGTCGCTGGTCCATTTGATCAATGACGTGCTGGACTTTTCCAAGATTGAATCCGCGAAGATGGAGATTGAAAATGCTCCAGTCAATCTACCGCAACTCATTGAAGATACGATTGAACTGTTTGTTTACACGGCAACGGAGAAAAATATCGAATTGATCTATTTCATCGATAAAGCCGTGCCGGACGTCATCTTTGGGGACTACGAACGCATCAAACAGATCCTGGTAAACCTGATAGGGAACGCCCTGAAGTTCACGGAGGCGGGAGAGATCGTGGTAAGGGTATTGAGCGGCAGCCGGAATGTGGACCGGGGCGAGCTGCCGGTGGTGAAATTTTCCGTCCAGGACACCGGCATTGGGATTTCACCGGAGAATAAGGAGCGGATCTTCGAAGCGTTTACTCAGGCGGATGCCTCCACGACCCGGCAGTATGGCGGAACCGGGCTGGGACTGGCCATCAGCCGCCAGCTCTGCCGCCTGATGGGCGGGGACCTCATGGTGGAGAGCGAGCAGGGGCGGGGATCGAACTTTTTCTTCGAACTGAGCTTCCGCGAAGTGCCCCAGCAGGGCGCCAAGAAGCCGGCGGAGAATCCGGAACTGCTCGCTCCTCTGAATGGCCGGCGGGTCGTAGTGGTGTGCCGGAACGAATCCCTGGGGAGCCTGATCTCTCACTACTGCCAGATTTGGAGCGCGGCGGTGCATGTTGTGCCCTCAATCGAGTCCGGGTTCATCGCGCAATTGACCGGCTGGGCTCCGGACGTGGTGCTGATAGATCCGCGTTCTCAGGACCGGGAAATGGTGGGTTTGCTGTGCCGGACGATGGAGCAGCACGGCCTGTCCTGGATCGGACTGTTGGCGGTGGGAGAGGAAAAGCCCGAGGAACTCAGGGACAACCAGGCGGCGCCCATCCGGTTCACGTATAAGCCGTTGAGCGAATTGAAGCTGGCGACATCTTTGGCGGAGATTGTTCTGCGGCGAAGCGGTCTGACGGATGAGGCGAGGTTGAACTCGATCCTTCAGACGGAAGCCCCGAGCAACCGGCTCTTCGCGGAGGACTTTCCGGCCCGGGTGCTGTTGGTGGAAGATGTGCTGACGAACCAGCGCATTGCCGCCATGATCCTGAAGAAACTAGGCTACAAGTCCGTCCAAATCGCCCAAAATGGCCAGGAAGGGGTGGAGATTGTGAATTCGGGCGAAATAGACGTGGTGTTCATGGATCTTCAGATGCCCGTGATGGGCGGAATAGAAGCCACCAAGCGCATTCGCAGCAATTTTCATCTGCCGCGCCAGCCTTTGATCATTGCCATGACGGGACATGCCCTGGCCGGCGTGCGGGAGTCCTGCCTGGAGGCGGGCATGGATGACTACATGACCAAGCCCATTTCCGTGGTGCGGGTGAAAGAGACGATATCCGACAACTTCGGCAAGCTGGCCATGGGCCGCAGCGCGCGGGTGGACGCGGCGAGGTGAAGGTGACAGGCTTGTGAGACTCAAGTTTCCACGCGGGGGAGCGAAGCGGGTGGCTTTCTCACGGGCGTCGCTTTACTGGGGTGGGGTGGCGAAGGCGGCTTCCGGGAAGGGGTTGGCGTTCTGGCGGCGGGCGACGTCAGGCGCGTGCCAGGGATTTTTGCCATGCTCGGTGAAGATAGCGAGGCCGATGACGCCAACGTTTCGGGAATCGCCATGTTTGCGGTTGGCGTAGGAGTCGCGGACGGAACTGAAGCGAAAGGCGGCGACTTCGCGGGCGCTTTGGCGGAAGCCGTCAATTTCCAGGGAGCCGTGGGACGGAACGAGGTAGCCGCGCTTGCCGTAGGAGGCGGACTTGCCGTCCATGACGTCCAGACCATCGACGGAGACGACGAGTTCCAGGCGGGCGGGGCTCTGGTTGTGGAGGTAGATGGAGTAGCGGTCGCCAGCATCGCCCACGAAGTAGCGGTTTCCGCCGGCTTCATAACTTTTCAGGTAGCGGCCCCGGCTGTCTTTCAGGCCGATGGTGACGAGGCGGCCGACGGACACGGGGCCGCTGGCGCGCCAGGTGAAGCCGGTGTGGTTCGCCATGGCGGCGGCGCCGGCGGCGTCGTTGTAGAAGAGCTTGCCGGTGGCCCAGGGACGGCTGGCATTGCCGCGATGGAAGTTGGAATAGCTGACGGGGGAGCGGCGGTCTTCTCCCCATTTCGTGCCAAGACCAGGGCGCTCATTGCGCGCGGGCGCCGGGGAATAGGCGGGGGAAGATTCCGCCACAATTCCACTCTCTACTTTTGCAGCCCGGGAGGCTGGAGCGGCGTTTTGCTTAGAAGCATGGGAACCGGCATCGTAGGCGTAAGGTCCCCTGGTGGCGCAACCGGTGAGCCAAAGCCCCGAAAGGGAGGCAAAGGCGAGGAGGACGAGAGGAGAGAGGGGGAGCGCGCGGTAGGTGAAGGCTCGAAGAACACGAGCCAGCCAGGGGCGAAGGCGTGAAGTTTTCATTATGCTAAAAAAATAGCACAATGAACTTGAAGGCAAGCCCAATGTGGAGAAAATAAGTTGTCACTACGCCTGAACTGCTGAAAAATTAACTTCGTGGAAGCGCTTGAAGCCAGCCAGTTGTCCCGCCGGGAACGCCAGATCATGGAGGCGCTCTTCCGGCTGGGAAATGCCTCCGCGAAAGAGGTGCAGGAGTCGATTCCGGATCCGCCCAGTTACTCGGCGGTGCGCGCCATGCTGGCGATTCTGGAGGACAAGGGCTTTGTCAAACACCAGCGTGTGTCACGTAAATACATCTACCAGCCCACGATGGCGCAGCCGCGGGCGAAGCGGCTGGCGCTGAAGAATCTGCTGAAGACATTTTTCGAGGGCTCGCCAGAGAAGCTGGTGGCTTCTCTTTTGGACCCGGACGACCAGAAGCTGTCCTCCGAACAGATTGACCGCATCCGGCAGCTTATCGCGGAGCATGAAGAAGGCGATGTCGCTGACGCTCCTGCTAAGAAACGGAAAGGCAGATCATGAGCGGTCTTGGCGAGGGCTTCTGGATGGAGGTGGGCTGGCGGAGCCTGGGGTTTGGCGCCGCGGTGGCGCTTCTGTATGCTCTCGCGCGGAGGACTTCGTCCGCACCCCTGCGGATGGCGGTGGTGCTGTGCGGTCTGGCCGGGCTGACGCTGCTGCCCGTGGCTACCGCCTGGGCGCCACGGTGGGAAGTGGTGATGCCTTTGTTAGGATCCATGCCTGGCGCGGGAACCGTCAACGCGGGAGCGATTGCCGGACCGGGTTGGGGAATGGCGCTCGCCTTGCTGTGGTTGGCCGGAGTGGGTCTGGGGATGGGGCAACTGATCTGTCTGTCCCGGGCGGCGAACCAACTGGTAAAGAAGGCGCGGCCGGTAGCGCGGGGACGCTTTTTGAATGCAGTTCGGGAAACCCTGGCACTGGCGGAGGGCCGAAAAGGTACCGGAGGGCGAGACGCGTTTCGGGGTTCTGTCAGGGTGTTTCTTTCCAGGGATGTAAGCCGTCCGGTGGTGATGGGCTGGTTCCGCCCGGCGATCCTGCTGCCGGAGTCCGCCTCGGACTGGCCGGAGGATCGCTGGCGTTACGTGATCTGCCACGAGGTGGCGCACCTGGCGCGGCGGGACCTGTGGTGGCAACTGTTTACGCGCGTGTTGTGCATTTGCTATTGGTTTAACCCCTTCGCCTGGTGGCTGTCCCGGCGGCTGACGGTGGACCGGGAGTACCTGGTGGACGACTGGGTCTTGCAGAGCACCGGCGGCAGGCCGGGGGACTATGCGCGGCACCTGCTGGCGATCGCGACGGAGGCGGCGCGGCCGGGGCACGCGAGGGCTTCACGGAGGAGACGAGGTCTTTTGTTACAACCTTCGATGTTAGGGGCGACGGGTGGCCTGGAGGACCGGGTGCGGGAGATTCTGGAAGGCCGTTCGCGGCGGCGGGGATGGCGGCGGGTGGCCGTGCTGTTCCTGGGTGGCGTGACTTTGGCGCTGGCTGCCTGCACGATGGTCTCGCCAGTGCGGCAAAGCCTGGCGGGCGGACCGTGGACGGAGGAGGAGATCCAGTTGCGGCTGGCCGCCGATCCCTTTCCAGGAGAGTAGGGACGTTATGCCTCTGGTTGATTGACCGGGGTCACGGGCGTTTCACCGCGCAGGACGCGGGCGACATTTTCCGCCGCCTGGAGACGGCCGTTGCGGCGTTCTTCGCGGGTGCTGCCGGCGAAGTGGGGGGTGAGAACCACGTTTTGCATTTCAATCAGAGCCGGGTGGACCTTGGGCTCTTCCTCAAAAACGTCCAGGCCCGCGCCGCCAAGGTGTCCGCTTTGCAGGGCCGCCACGAGGGCGGCTTCGTCCACCACTTTGCCCCGCGCCATATTGATGAGCACCGCGCCGGGCTTCATCCGGGCGAAGGCGCCAGCGTGGAGGAGATGCCGGGTAGCCTCGGTAAGCGGCGTGTGGAGGGAGACGATGTCGGACTCCGCCAAGAGGGTGTCCAGAGGCCGGTAGTTTGGCGAAGGATCCGCGTGGGAGCGATTGAAAAGGACGCGCATGCCGAAGGCGAGGGCACGCTTTTCCACGGCTTTGGCAATGCGGCCGTAGCCCACCAGTCCCAGGGTCTTTCCGCCCAGGAGCGTGCCTTCCCAGAAGGCGGGATGGACGGACTTCGTGGCCCAGTCTCCGGAGCGTACGAAGCGGTCTCCCGAAACGACGTTTCGCGTGACGGCCAGGATGAGGGCCAAGGTGCAGTCCGCGGTGGACTCGGCAAAAGCGTCAGGCGTGTTGGTGGCCCAGATGCCGCGAGAGGTGAGGGTGGGGAGATCGAAATTGTCGATCCCCATGGCCACGTTGGCCACGACGCGGAGATTGGGAGCGGCGGCGAGCAGGGCGCCGTCCACGCGGGTTTCGCCAAAGGTGATGAGGCCCTGGCAGGCGCCGATCTTCTCCAGAATTTCGGCGCGGGGCATGAAGGAACCCGTGGGGTCCGGCATGAGGAGAGCCGCCAAGCCGTCGAGCGGCGCGAGGTGGTCGGGCGGCAGCGGCAAAGTGACCAAGACAGAGGGAGTCATGAAACCGGGGAGGAAGGACAACAAGGGGGCAATAACCCGAAGCCGGGTAGCAATGTGAGGGGGCCGGAGGCGCAATGGTTGCCACCGGAATCCGGTGAGGTCAACCGGGTGCTCTTAAATCGGCCCGGAGGCGGAGGCACTGCCTAGGCAATGTGGACAAATTGGGGGCGGCCCGGCGCGAGAGCATTTTTTGTCTGGCAAGGCGCCGCGAACGGCATTGGGTCTACCCCCAATAGAGTGAGCGGGAACGAAGCCAGGCGAAAAATGGGCCGCGTCTCCAGGTATTCGCCGCTTCGCGGCGCTGAGTTCTCTTTCCTTTTCTTCACTTCCGGTCCGTTCTCCAATTTGTCCACACTGCCTAAAGTACGCCGCCCAAGGTGTGGTCTTCCACATCGGCCGCGGTGCCGGTGAGGTTGTCCAGGGTTTCCAGGATAGGGGCCGCGTCCACTTTATCGATCTCCATGAGGGAGACGAGACGCTCGAGCGCCATGGCGACGGACTGCTGATCGTCATCGGGCAAGGATTGGAGCGCGGTGGCCAGGGCGTCCTGAAGCGGGGAGGGGCACTGAGCGGCCATCTGTTTCCCGAGATCCGTGGGCAGAAGGTGAACCAGACGCCGGTCGGAGCCGGAGCGCTGCCGTTGGACGAGTTTCCGGGTCTCCAAGCGGTCGATAATGCCGACCACGGTGCTGGGGCTCAGGAAAACCTCATTGGAAAGCTTTTTGATCGTAATGCCATCCGCCTCAACGATGCGGGTCAGGCAGATCAATTGGGGCACGGTAACCCCATGCTGGCTGGCCAGGCGATGGGAAAAAATGTCTGCCGCACGAATGATCCGGCGCATGGCGCGCAGGATTCGCAGGTCGTAACGATCAGTGGGGATGGAAGGGACCGTATTTTTGGGTGAGCTCACGGAAATCTAAGAGAGGTAAAATACTCTAACCCCGGTAAATCGCAATGCCTGCTTGACTGATCGGGGTTGAAACTGTTCGTACAAAAACGATTTGCCTAAAAAACGTCGCCGTATAATTGATAGAGTAGTGATTCAACAAAAGCCAGTGGCCCACGCCATCGGAGGAATCGGTCCCCTGTACTCCCCGCCTGTCTCATTAGTCGCGTTTTGTGTGTGGCTTTCATGGCTATTCGTGGCCTTTTCGTCGGGTGTGACGCAAAAAAGCCCTGTTTTCACCCAGCCGGGGAAAGATGCGCGCTTGATTGGTGAGGGGGTCTTATCATTAGAATGGAAATTTGAAGCGTCGGGTGAAAAAGAAACGTTGCAGCGTTTCGAGCTGGAAAGGGCGGACAATCCCAAATTCACCAATCCGGACACCTTTGAGCCGGATCAGGAGACGGCTTTCGAGGTTACGGGTCTAAAGGAGGGCGTACATCACTTTCGCGTCAGGGCCATTCTGACAGAAGGACAGCAAAAAGAAGACCAGCCGGGGCCGTGGTCGGAGACTTTGACCGTGGAAGTGAGCTTCGCGCCAGTATTCGTCGAGCCGGCATCCAGTCTGGAAGGGGACAAGGAAGACTATTTGAACGAGGAAGGCATCGTGCCTCTGGAGTGGAGCTATGAGCCTGATACGGAAGACCGGACCTTGGAGCGGTTTGAACTGGAACGGGCGCGCGACCGGAAGTTCTCCGAGCCAGTTACCTATCAGCCCGGGCTGGATACGGAGTCGTTTCTCTCCGGCCTGGAGGAAGGGGACCATTTCATCCGGGTGAGGGCCGTGTTTGAAGGAGGCACTGTCACGCCATGGTCGAAGCCGCTGTGGGTGAAAGTCAACTACGTGGCGTGGTGGAAGGTGTGGACGTTGATGGGGCTGGGCGCGGTGGTCTTTGTAGCCACGGTGATCGCGGTAATCCTGGGCGCGGCACGGGCAAACCGGGAAGTACCAGACGCAGTGAAAGAAAACGCCGGCTAAGCCATGGAAACCGACACCGTCTCAGTATTAAGTCCCGTCACGGGCTGGATTTGCCTGGCCATCTTTGGAACGGCGTGGATCGTTATCGGAATTTTGTTAGGGCGCAAGGCCAGCAACCTGGAAGGGTACCTGCTGGCGGGCCGGAACGTGGGCATGGCGCTGGGCGCGGCCACGGCCATGGCCACGTGGGTAACTTCCAACACGGTAATGCTGGCGCCGGCCTTTGCCTTGAAGGCGGGGATATGGGGCATGGTGGCCTACTGCACGGCCAGTTTCGGCCTTTTTCTGTTCGCGCCGGTGACGAAACGGATTCACCAGATCCTTCCCAAAGGCTTCACCAGTGGTGACTTTGTCAGGATCCGTTACGGGCGGAAGGCGTGGATTCTTTTCCTGGTCATCACGATTATTTACTCCATGGCTTGGCTGGTAAGCATGGGCATTGCGGGCGGCATTCTTCTGCATGACTTGGCGGGTATTCCCTATGTATGGGGGATGAGCGTGATTCTCTTTGTCTGCGTGGCCTACACCTTGTTCGGCGGGCTGTACGCGGTGATCGGCACGGATTTCGTGCAGAGTGTCATTATCCTGATAGGGGTGGCGCTCGTCGGCTGGCTCGTGATCGATAAAGGCGGGCTGGCGGATTCCTACCAGCATGTGGAGACACACTCGCCGATGTTGATGAAGGTCATGCTGGCGCCGGCGCTGCTTTCGCTCTTTAACAATCTCTTCTTTGGCTTGGGAGAAGTGTTTCACAATAATGTGTGGTGGAGCCGCGCCTACGCGCTGCGGAAAGACGTGGCGCCGAAGGCCTTTGCTCTCGCCGGGTTCTTGTGGCTGCCCATCCCGATTGCCGCCGGGTTCATCGCGTTGTCAGCGGGACCGCTGGGGATCAACGTGACGGACCCGAACACGGCGGGACCGGTGGTGGCGGGCAATGTGCTGGGTCAGGCGGGCGCGGTGCTGGTTTTCATCGTGGTGTTTTGTTCGCTGGCTTCCAGCGTGGACAGCCTGCTGGCAGCCACATCCGATTTGATGGCGGAGGATATCTACCGGCGGCTGTTCAACCCCCGCGCGAATGATGCCACGGTGCGGAAGGCGGCCCTGTTTTCCGTGCTGGGCCTGGGCGCGGTGACGTGGATGCTGTGCGCGGTGAGTACTCAGGACATCCTGCTGGTGCTGTTCCTGTCTGGAGGGCTGGTGGCGAGCACCATCTGGCCCATCATCCTGGGACTGTACTGGAAACGGACCAGCCGCGAGGCGGCGTTCTATGCCATGCTGTCAGGCAGTGTGCTTGGCGTGGTGGCCTATTTTCAGATAGGCTGGTTCTCCGGCGCTCTGGTGGGCGCCGTGGTGTCGATGGCCGTGGTGCTGATTGGGACGAAGCTTCGTTCCGAAGAGCCGTTCGACTGGAACCGCCTGCCTAGCGAGGATCAAAATCACTGAATGCAGGGCCCTTGGGCCGAAACCTGCGTCAATTCATTCTCAACCAAGCGTATCCATGTTTTCAGAATCTATCTTTGCCGTGTTGGTGACCGGCGCGTTGGTTCTCACCACCCTTGGGGTGGTGCTGTTGGTGGTGTTGTTCGTGAAGGACTGCCTCAGCGGGAAACTTTGGTAAGTCTTTTAACAACCGGAACATGACCGATACCCCACTCCCGCCCAACCAGATGCAGCAGGTTCTGGATCCGCCCCAGGATTCAGAGTCGCTTCGCCCGGAACCGGGCGATTTGGTGGAAGACAACCCCATCAAACTCAACGTGCTGAGGGAACTCGCCGGGGAGTCCATTCTTACAGCCCGGCAGTTTACCCGGGAGCAAGTCATCGAGCTGGCGAAGCTGGCCGCTGTCCTGGAGAAGACGGAGATTACGCCCTATCGTCCCCTGGGGGGGAAGCTGGTGATCACGGCCTTCTTTGAAGCCAGCACCCGGACGCGGACGTCTTTTGAGAGCGCGGTGCTGCGCTTGGACGGCAAGATTATTTCCATTCCCGATGGGAAAGTAACGGGCGCCGCTAAGGGCGAGTCGCTGGCGGACATTGGCGAAATGTTTAACGCGTATTGTGACCTGGTGGTGATGCGGCATACGGAGACGCGCTCGGTGGACGAGATCATGCAAAATCTGCGGGTACCGCTGATCAATGCCGGCAACGGCACGGGCGAGCACCCCACCCAGGCGCTGGCGGACTGGTACGCGCTGCTGAAGTGGAACCGCCAGATGAGCCGCCTGCCAAAGAAGGGACAGGCGAAGAAGCAGCGGCTTCACCTGGGCATCCTGGGCACGCCCGGCAGCATGCGCGCGGTGAAAAGCTTTCTACTGATGGCGCTGCTTTTCAAAGAGCAGATCGGCCAGGTGACGGTGATTTCCGAGATGGCGGACCCCTTTGGCGCGGACGTGCGGGAAGACATCATCAACGCGGGGATCGACTACCATGTGACGAATGACATCCAGGAGTTTCTCCCGCAGTTGGACATCATTTACATGAACTCCATTACCTTTCTGGGGGACAGCTACAAGACGCTGGACAGCCGCTACAAGCTGGACGCGGAGAGCCAGATGAAGGAAAGCGCTGTCATTCTGCACCCGCTGGCCCGGCTGGATGAGCTGGACCGTTCGCTGGATAAGACCTCGCACAATCTGTATTTCTCCCAGGCGCACGGGGCGGTCTTCATCCGCCAGGCACTGCTGATGTGTATGTTCAACCGGCTGGACCGTCTACCCGGGCAGATCCCGACCGAGGGCTGAGAAGGGCCCTGACAAATTTCCAAACTTTATACTAACACTACCACCTAAGGAGACGACAGCAGTCCATCATGTGCGGAATCGCCGGCATCTTTTCAGCCAAGCCCCTTCACGACGAAACCCCCGCCCGCCTGGAGTGCATGCTCCGCGCCATCCAGCACCGCGGGCCGGATTCGACCAATGAGTTCCTGGAGCGGAAGGAGGGCATTGCCATGGGGCATACCCGCCTTTCCATCAACGACCTGGAGGGTGGGGCCCAGCCGCTGTATGACCTGCCCGGACGGCGGGTGCTGACGGTGAATGGGGAGTTTTACGATTTCAAACGCCGCCGCTCGAACCTGATGGCGCTGGGCGAGCGGTTTCGCACGCACTCGGACAGCGAGATCGCCCTGGGCCTGCACCAGCGGCTGGGCACGGACTTCGTCCAGGAACTGCGCGGGGAGTTTGCCTTTGCGCTGTATGACCGGGACAAGCAGGAGATGATCCTGGTGCGGGACCGCTTCGGCATCCGCCCCATGTTCTTTCACCTGACGGATGATACCCTCTACTACGGGTCCGAAGTGAAGGCGCTGCTGGCGCACCCGAATGTGCCGCGCCGTCTGTCGCCGGAGGCTTCGCTGAACCAGTTGATGCAGACCATTGTGCCGGGGACGAGTGCCTTTGAGGGCATCGAAGCGCTGAATCCTGGTGAGATGATGATCGTCCGCAAGCGTGGCGACCGCCTGGAGGTGAACCGGCACTACTACTGGGACTTTCTCTTTCCCCACGAGTCCGAGCACGACTTGGAGGCGGACCCGCAAGAACACATCGAGCGGATTCGTACGGAACTGATCAAGGCCATCGTCTTCCGCCTAGAGGCGGATGTACCGGTGGGGTGCTACCTATCTGGAGGAATCGACAGTTGCTGCATTCTCGGCTTGGCCAGCGGAGCCATGCAGAGTTCGGTGAAAGCCTTCACCATCAGCTTTGACGACGCGGACTATGACGAGTCAGCTATTGCCCTGGAAATGGCCAAGAGCACGGAGGCGGACCACGAGATGATCCACCTGAAGGCGGAGGATCTCTACGGCCAGAACTACATCGACACCGTGTGGCACGCGGAGCGCACGTTTTACAACACCCTGGGCGTGGCGAAAAATCTGATGAGCCGCCGGGTGCGGGAATGCAACTACAAGTCCGTGATTACCGGGGAAGGGGCGGACGAGCTGTTCGCCGGGTACCCGGCGCTGAAGCGCGACATGTTCCTCCACGGGCTGGACCACGTCCCGGAAGCCCAGCGGCAGGAGTACCAGGCGGCCCTGGAGCGGACGAACAAGATTTTCAAGGGGGCCATCCTGGCGGAGAACGTGCGGCATCATCCCGCGTGGGACGCGCTGTGCGGGTTTACGCCTTCGTGGATTCAGCCATGGATGGATACGCTGGACCTGGCGCGTCCGCTCTTGGCGGATGACGTGGCGCATTCCATCCGGGACTACGACCCCATCGCTGCCATCGCGGCACAGATCCGGCCGGAGGCGCTGGAGGGGCGGCACCCCTTGGACAAAGCGCAGTACACCTGGAGCAAGTGCCAACTGGAAGGTCAGATTCTGAACTGGGGCGGCGACCGGGTGGACATGGCGAACTCCATGGAATCGCGCCCCGCGTTCCTGGATCATCATGTAGCGGAGGCCGCCACGCGTGTGCCGCCGCATCTGAGGATCAAGGGCAACATCGAAAAATGGGTCCTCCGCGAAGCGGTCAAAGGCGTCCTCCCCGAAGTGCTCTACAAGCGCGAAAAATTCGCCTTCATGGCCCCGCCCGCCCATACAGACGAGTCCAAGCGAGCCAAGTTAAGGGAATTGACGGACGCCTTCATGAACAAACAAGCGGTGGAAGACGCGGGCATCCTGGACGCCGGACGGGTGACGGCGTTTTTGAAGGACTATGAGACGGACAAAGATCCGGTCTCCCTGGTGCGGAAGGACACGCTGCTGAACCACATGCTGTGCCTCCAGATCATGCACGACAAATTCATCACCGGGGCGCGGCCGGGAAGCTGTTGAGAGGAAAGACAAAAAACCTCATGGGTTCGGAACTGCCGGCATTACGCGGTGTCAGCTTTCCGGGCGGCAAAAAGAAATCGGCGCGCTTTAGGGATAAGGCTTAGGATCGAAAGTAGTTTTCTGGTGTCACAAGAATCTCCCATGCAGGGGATAGAAGGGGGGGCGCCGGGGACCATTTGCCGTGTTTGAGTTCTCTTTCACGGCTGGGCTTCGCCATTCAGTTTCTCTTTCACCCCTTCGGGTAGCATGTCGAGAACTTCGGAGACGAGGGGATCGGGGCTGTCCTGGGCGGCTTTGAGGGTTGCGGGGTAGTCGAACAAGGGGCTGCCGGAGCTGTTGGGATCTGTGTTGAAGACGGCGTAGTTTTCGGAGGCTCTTCCGTAGAGGACGCCGTTGACGGCTTTGGCGAGGGCGGCGAGTTCGGCGCCGCTCAGGAGGTCCATCTGGGCGCGGGCGTAGAGTTCGGCGAAGAGGTCGTCGTTTTTCATTCGCTTCATGAGGGCATCCAGTTCGGTGACCGTGGTTTTGAGAGTCGCTTCATGAGCGCTGGTGCCGTTTAGGTTGACGGTTTGACTCAGTTCGCCGGCCATCTGGATGCTGACGGTGCTGGAGAACCCTTCGTAGTCGGGACGAACCTTGGACCAACTGGCGGGGAGTTGCTCTTTGATGACGAGGACTTCGGTCCAGCGTTCGCCTTCGCTCATGTAGGCGGAGGGTTTTTGGGAGGGGGCGATGACGGTCTCCCAAGCGCTGGGCAGGGTGACCTTAACGGTGCCCTCCGCGGGATTGGTATCCATTTTGAGGGCGGCGGCGGAGTAGGCCAGCGAGTCGAGATCGGTGCGCTGCCCGAGTTTGGTGACGTCAGGGAAAAGACCAGTGGCGCGGACGGTGACGGCGGCATCGGTCAGTTCGAGTTCGGCTTGGCTCCAAGCGTCGACACCGGTCTGGCTGGCGAGCATGGCGCCGAGGATTTCTTTGCCGAATTTGCGCGCGGTGTCTTCGGGCACGCCGTTCCGGGGAATGGATTGGACGAGGGTGACGCGGCCAGTGCCGTCGGCGTTCAGTTCGTAGTGAGTAGCGATCTCTACGCAGGAGGTCAGCAGGGCCAAGGCGCAAAGGATGGTCACCGTGGCGATAGCGCGGACGAGAGCAGCAAAGGCAAAGCGGCAGCGGGGGGAAA
Source organism: Verrucomicrobiia bacterium (assembly GCA_030427505.1). GTDB lineage: Bacteria > Verrucomicrobiota > Verrucomicrobiia > Verrucomicrobiales > DEV007 > JAUICH01. Next base: position 48,387 of record JAUICH010000012.1, on the reverse strand, counting down.
GGGTCATGGGGAGAAGTGTGGCAGAAGTGAGGTGGAGAGACAAGGAGCCGGAACGCGGCACGGGCAGAACGAGGTGAAGTTCAACAGAGAGAGCGGGGAATTCCGTGGACGGGGAGGGCGTGGGGGCTATGCTTGCAGCGGTTCCCTGTCGCAGTTCTCTATCTTAACCAATCTACTTCCTTTCAGTTCCGTATGCGGATTCTTGGCTGTCAGTTTTCTCCGGTTTGGGAAGATCGCCTGGCGAATTTTTCGCGGGTGACGGAACTGGTGCGGCCCGCGTTTCCGGCGGAAGGGGGGCTGATTGTGTTACCGGAGATGTTTTCGACAGGGTTTTCAATGAATGTGGAGAAGATCCGTGAGCAGGAACCGGATTCCGCGACGGAGGCCTTTTTGGCGGACCTGGCGGCACAGTCGGGCGCGGCGGTGCTGGGCGGGCTGGTGACGCAGACGCCGGAGCGCATGGGGCGAAATGAGCTGGTGGTGTATGGGCCGGAAAGAGACCGGCTGGCGCGTTACCAGAAGATCCGCACCTTTACCTACACAAAGGAAAGCGACCACTATGTGCCGGGCAAGGAGTTGGTGCTCTTTGGCTGGCAGGGGTGGAAGGTGTGCCCGTTGATCTGCTATGACCTGCGGTTCCCTGAGCTGTTCCGCCGGGGAGTGGCGCAAGGCGCGGAGCTCTTTGTGGTGATTGCGAGTTGGCCGGCAGCGCGGGTGGACCACTGGGTGACGCTCCTGCGGGCGCGGGCCATCGAGAATCAGGCTTATGTGGTTGGGGTAAACCGCTGTGGCAGCGACCCGAATCTAGCCTATCCAGGCCGAAGCATCGTGGTGGATCCGCACGGAAAGATCGTGGCGGACGCGGAGGATGGGGAGGGGCTCTTGGAGGCTGAGCTGGAGCGGCGGGTGCTGCTGGACTGGCGGGCGGAGTTTCCAGCGTTGGCGGATAGGGTGGAGATTTAGGTTTGGAGGTAAAGGTTGGCGTTGGGGCGTGGCGTCAGACAGGGAGACAGGGAGACAGGGAGACAGGGAGACAGGATGCTCGCGAGGCGAGTATGCTACTCGGTCTTTGCCTTTCCTTTGTCCTGTGATGAGGTCTTGGCTTTGTTTTTGGGTTGGCGGAATCTTTCGCCAGTGATGCGGTCGAAGCCGTCGGGGGTGAGGGTTTGGAGGTCGGGCTTAGGGTCCTGGTATTTGTTGGCCCACTCGGACTGGATCTCGCGCATCTGGTTGAGCATGTATGAAAACTCTTCTTCAGCGGCCAGGTTGTGGAACTGGTAGGGGTCGGCCTTTACGTCGTAAAGTTCTTTCGGAGGACGAGGGACGAGGAAACACTGCATCTGGTTGATGTTGAGTTTCCCCTGGTCGCGCAGCTTCATCATGGTGACATAGGTGGGGCTGCGGACGGCGTCAGCGGGTGGAGAGAGATTCAGAAAGGGCAGCGAATCGTAGATGTAGAGGTAGTCCTTGGAGCGGACGGAGCGTTTGTGGGCCTGGTAGTCGTGCCAGTTGTGTTCGGCATAAATGTAGTCCCGCGTTTCGGCCTGAGGATCTTTGAGGATGGGGAGAAAGGAGACGCCTTGGAGGCGGCCTTCAGGCGGGGTGACGCCGGCGAGTTCGAGGAAGGTGGGAGCAATGTCGATGGAACTGACCAAGCTGCCGGTGGACTGGCCGGCTTTGAGGCCAGCGGGCCAACGGACGATGAAAGGGGTCTTCACGCCGCTGTCGTAGATGGTCGTCTTGCAGCGGGGAAAGGGCCGGCCGTTATCGGAGAGGAAGACGATGAAGGTATTCTCGGCGACGCCTTGGGCGTCAAGCTCGTCGAGCACCTTACCCACGAAGCTGTCCAGGCGAGAGATTTCGTCGTAGTAGAGGCCGAGATCGGCGCGGACTTCGGGCGTGTCTGGGAAGAAAGGCGGCACGACGATATCTTCAGCGGTATGAGGAGTGGGGATGGCGCCTTCTTCGTAGGAGCGGTGAGGGTCTGAGGAGGCGAGCCAGAGGAAGAAGGGCTTGTCTTTGGGGCGTTCCTGAAGGACTTCGACCCACTGGCCGCAGCCACTGGGGTTGGTGGCTTTATCCATTTCCTCGACCCGGTCGAAGTGGTCGCGGACTTCGTTGCCGAGGTGCCATTTCCCCGCCTGGGCGGTGTAGTAGCCGGCGGCTTTCAGGAGGCTGGGGTAGGTGGGCTGATCTGGCAGGGGCATGTGCAATTCCGCCGCGCCGGTAGCGTGAGGGTAGCGGCCCGTGATGATGGAACAACGGCTGGGGCTACAGGAACTACAAGTCAGGAAGGCCTGATCGAATCGCATGCCTTCGGCGGCGAGCCGTTCGAGATTGGGGGTCTGGATGTGGGGATGGCCGTAGGGGGTGGAGTCATTCCACGCCATGTCATCGGCGATGATCATGATGAGATTGGGGCGGGCATCGGCGCCGGCATCCGCGCCAGCGGCTTTGGCGCCACTGGGCACGGCGGCGGCGAGAAACAGAATCGCGATTGCGGTGACAATCCTGGGTAGCCCAGAGGGCAATCCTTGCCGTGCCGGAAAGAGGTGGGAGCGAAGGGTGGATACAAAGGGGGTGAAGCGGGTTTCCTTCATGTCTTCAGTCTTAGAACCCGGCATAGAGGGGCGCAAGGGAGGATCGCGGCGGCATTGCGTCTGGTGAAACGCCACCGGCTGAAGTCCAGTCTCCCTGGCTGGTTGGGGCTAAGAGGAGCGCAAAGGCGTTCGTAACTGACGACCGTCGCGGAAGCGGGTAGGCCTTCTCGCGCGAATCTTAGCAGAGTTGTCTGTTCGCAGACCCGCGGGCAGCTTGCGCGGGTGTCGCGAAAGTTATTGAAAGTCGTATACCACGATACGGCTCGAGAGCTTGGGGAGCACGTCGTTCATGATCTGCTGCTGGACGGGGTGGGCGAGGAACTCCTGGAGAGTTTCGTAGTCCTCGAAGGTGAGGTCCAGGGCCACGTCGAAGCTCTTGTCCACCGTGGGCTGGTCGGTGAATACGGCTTTGCCGACTTTCACGGATTTCACGCCGGGCAGGTTGGAAAGGCCTTCCGCGGCGTCCATGACCTGAGAACGGTAGGTGGGATTTCCGGACAGTTTCAGCCAGACGAGGACGACGTGGTGAAGCTGGTCGTCATCCTTTGGGTTGACACTGAAACTCGACAGGTACCGGACGGGATTGATGACTTCCATCACGCCACAGCTGGACAGGAGAGAAAGGAAGGCAGCGGCGGCGAGAGCCGGCACGAATGGAGACGAAGTTCGATTCATGGTGAGTGCTGGCGGAAAGGAGAAGCAGTATCAGCTAAGAAATCGCGGTATCAAGGGTAGAGCGAGTCGAGGTCTTGGTGATGTTAGAAAAGCAATATTTCAGGCATCGAGCTGAACGTTGATGGATAGCGGACTGGGAAAATTGGGGTGATACAATAGCCGCTGGCACCCTCGGCTGGCAGGGATTCTTGACCGCCCAACTTCATAACTTATCATAGCGGCATGCCCCGTGCCAATCCGGAAGAGTACCGCGCCTACATGAGAGAATACATGCGGAAGCGCTATCAAAGCGACAAGAAGTTTCGCGAGTCTGAGGCAGAGCGGAAAGCGGAGTTTTACCGGGAAAACCGGGAGCAGATTCTGGAGCGCCAGAAGGAACCAGGGCCGCGGGAGCGCCACAACGCGGCGGCGCGCAGCTACTATGAGCGTAACCGGGAAGCCATTCTGGAAAAGCAACGGGAACGGCGGCGTAAGGAGCGCGAAGCGCGCGAGGCCAAGGCACGAAAGGGGAAGTAGCCTGTTCCCTCGGTTTGGGCCACGCCGGAGACGAAAGGCGCGATCACGCTATGCCACGGGTGGTCTTGGGTTGCTATTGTGAGGGGCTGAAGTCACAATCCTCGTGTCATGCACTTGAAAACCCTCCTTCTTACATTTTCGGCCGTAGCTTTCCTTTCTTTTGGGGGCGCGGGCGTTCTTTGGGCCCGGACCTGGACGGAAGCGGCCAGTGGCAAAACCATTCAGGCGGACTACGCCGGGATGAATGGCAACAAGGTAAAGCTGAAGATGGCGAACGGCCAGGTCGCCGAGGCGGATCTGAGCCGCTTCAGCGCGGAGGATCAGGCCTTTGTTCAGGAACAGTTGGCCGCCGGTAGCAGGGGCGAGGTTGCGGGCTCTGGCGGCGCCGCGGACTGGCCGCAGTGGCGCGGGCCGGACCAGACGGATATTTCGCCTGAGACGGGATTGCTGACAAGTTGGCCCTCGAAAGGACCGGAACAGCTTTGGGTGTATGACGGCGCGGGCATGGGCTACAGCGGCTACTCCTTTGCGGAAGGGAAGCTTTTCACGATGGGGTCACGGGGAGAGGACATCATGGTCATCGCCCTGGACGCGAACACGGGCAATGAACTCTGGGCCACAAAGATCGGCACGGACGACCCGAACCTGGGCAAGGGAGATCCGAAGGGCTACACAACGAAGTGGGGGAACGGCCCTCGCAGCACGCCTACCTACGCGGACGGAAAAGTCTATGCGTTGGGACCGGAGGGCTCCTTTGCCTGTGTGAGTTCGGAAGACGGGAAAGTGGTGTGGTCGAAAGACCTGATCACGGACTTCGGAGGTAAGTTCGGGGGCTGGGGCTTCGCGGAATCTCCCCTGGTGGATGGGGACAAGGTCATGATCTGCCCCGGCGGGAACGAAGCAGGCATTGTGGCGCTGAATAAGGATACAGGCGCAACCATCTGGAAGGCGGAGGACGTGAAACCGGGCAAGGCGGAGTATGCCACCCTGATGATCTCGGAAATGAACGGGGTGCGCCAATACATCCGCTTTTTTGAAACGGAAGTGGTGTCCGTAAGAGCAGAAGACGGCTCGGTATTGTGGCGGGCGGAATGGCCCAACGGCAAGACGGCGGTCATCCCGACGCCGGTAGTGGTGGGTAACCAAGTTTACGTGACCTCCGGCTATGGCGCGGGCAGCAAGATGTTTGAAGTGGGCCCTGATAACTCGGTCAAGGACGTGTGGGTGAACTCGGAGATGAAGAACCACCACGGCGGCGTGGTCCACATTGATGGCTATGTCTACGGTTTCTCCGACGGCGCGGGGCTGATTTGTCAGGACCTGAAAAGCGGGGAACTCGTGTGGAACGAAAAAGGGCGGGGTATGACAAAGGGCGCGGTGCACGCGGCGGACGGCATGCTCTACTGCCTGGACGAGCAGGAAGGGCTGGTGTCCCTGGTGGAGGCGAACCCGAAGGGCTTCAAGTCTCACGGCCAATTCCAACTGGATCCGCAAAGCGAGGAGCGCAGCCCCCAAGGCCGCGTGTGGACGCACCCGGTCGTGATCAACGGCAAGCTCTATCTGCGGGATCAGCAGTACATTCACTGCTACGACGTAAAGTCGGATACGTGATTTGGACGGAGCGGTAGCGGTTGATTCCGCCGCGTTTGGCGGGCATAGTCGGCTGAAATGATTTCCTGAGGCGGCGGTCAAGTGTTGGCCGCCGTTTTTGCGAAATCGCAACCGTTTGTATGCTCGTCTATCTCGCCCATGGAAGATCCGCCCGTGCACGATTCGTCGCCTGTTCCGATGCCTGAACCCGATTCGGTTTCGGATGGCGGCGCGCCTCTTCATCCAGTACCGCGAGACACGTCCCGAATTTCGTGGGGGGTGATCGCGGTTTCCATTCTCCTGATCGTGGGCTTTCCGCTCGTGATCGGTGGAGAGAATGGCGAGTCAGACAAGGATGCCGCCACGGGAGCGGCGGCTCGGGCGGGGCTGGTGGACTACGAAGTCGCGGCCAAACAGATTGTGGCGGTCGCCAAGGTAGATCCGGTAAAAGCGACCGAAGCGCTTGGAGAGATCCGGGAGAGTGCCGAGGGCCTGCACCCGGTGGCGGCGGTAGCGATGGTATATCGTTTTCTGGATACAGAGGGGCAGGGGGAGGAAAAGGCGCTGGAGGTTTTGGACAGCTTGCCGGAGGAGGCTCCGCAAGCCACGGGCGAAGCCGAAGGGAAGAGTGAAGACCAGGCGGCGCTGCTGGCGCTGGCGCGGAAGGGCATCGAAGATCCGGCGGGACTCAGCGAAGAGGAACGGACAAAGCTGGAAGCGAGCTTCGGCTGGTTTGCCGAATTGCTGGAAGTGTCCGCGCTTCCGGAGGATGACCCGGAGCGACAGGCGCTGGTGGCAAAGGCTCTGCTGGTGACCGTGGTGAGCAATCTGGGTATCTTGACGGTAATCACCGCCGGGCTGGCGGGGGTGGGGCTGTTGATCTTTGTTCTCCTGCGGGTGCGGGAGGGACGGTTTCACTTCCGGTTTTCCGCGCCCAGCCCAGCGTTTGCGCCGGTCTATCTGGAAGCCTTTGCCGTCTATCTGCTGGCGATGGCGCTGCTGGATATCGTGATGACGGTGCTGCCGCTGGCCGGAATTCCGCTGCCGTTCGGTCTGTATGTCTTCAGCCTGTTCATGCCATTCCTGCTGGCGCTGAACTGGCCGCTGCTGCGTGGCGTGCCCAAGGCGGAGGCGCGGGCCCAGATGGGCTGGACGCGGGGGAAAGGCGTGTGGCGGGAGATCGCGGCCGGGCTGACGGGTTATGTGGCGATGGTGCCCATCATCCTCACCGGACTAGCCGTCACGCTCCTGCTCATGGGCGCGGTGTCTAGCCTGACCGGTGGGAAGGACACGAGCCCGGTCATGCACCCCATCGTGGAAGGCCTGGCGGAGGGGAACCTGGGCGTTTCGCTCTTTCTTTTTGTCCTGGCGGCGGGCATGGCCCCGGTGTTTGAAGAGACAGTGTTTCGCGGGGCGTTCTTTGCCTCGCTCCGCGGCCGGATGAGCCTGGTGAGCGCGGGCCTGCTGAGCTGTTTCATCTTTGCCGTGGTCCATCCCCAGGGCGTCTACGCCATTCCCGCCCTCAGCGCCATCGGCTTTGGCTTCGCCTGCATCCGCGAATGGCGCCATTCCCTGATTGCCTCCATGACGGCCCATTCGCTGAACAACGCGCTGCTGGTGGTGGGGCTGATCTTGGTGTTTGGGTAGGTTCGAAACCAGAGGCCGTTATTGTCTCGCTTGCCGACTTCCCACCACAATGTCCCTCAGCAGCGCCGGACCGCGATACACCAGACCCGTGTAAACCTGCACCAGGGCGGCGCCGGCCTGGAGTTTTTCCTGAGCGTCTTGGGCAGTGAGGATGCCGCCGACGCCGATGATGGGGATGGTGGGGGCGAGGTGCTGGCGGAGGTGGGCGATGACTTCGGTGGCGCGTTTCGTGAGGGGGGCGCCGCTGAGGCCGCCGGTTTCGTGGGCGAGGACGTGGCCCTGCACGGCGTCGCGGGCGATAGTGGTGTTGGTGGCGATGACGCCGTCCAGGCTTAGTTCATTAAACACACCGGCGAGATCGCGGATGGCGTCGTCCGCCAGGTCGGGGGCGATCTTGATGGCGATAGGCACGTGTTTGCCGCCGTGCTGGGCTTTGAGTTGTTCGCGTTCTTCCTGCAGAGCGCCGATGAGGCTGCGGCAGGTATCGACGGTCTGAAGGTCGCGCAGGCCTTTGGTGTTGGGGGAGGAGAGGTTGACGGCGATGTAGCCGGCGGCGCCGTAGGCTTTGCGGAAGCCGGTCACGTAGTCGCTGATCGCGTTTTCGTTGGGGGTGTCGAAGTTCTTGCCGAGGTTGACGCCGACGATGCCGCGGTAGCCGTAGCGGCTTTCGGCCAGGTTGTGGAGGAGTTGGTCGATGCCGGGGTTATTAAAACCCATGCGGTTGATGATGGCGCGGTGCTCAATGAGGCGGAAGAGCCGGGGTGTGGGGTTGCCGGGCTGGGGGCGGGGCGTGACGGTGCCAACCTCCACATGACCGAATCCCAAGGCGCCAAAGGCGGCGACGGCGCGGGCGCCTTTGTCCATTCCCGCGGCCAAGCCGACGCGGTTGGGGAAGGTCAGGCCCATGACGGTCACGGGATCCGTGCCATCGGGAACGTGGGGGGTGAAAAATGGGAGCAACCCGGAACGGTGCGCCAGACGTAGCCCCTCCAGGGTCCAGTGGTGGGCGCGTTCAGCGTCTAGTGAGAATAAAATTTTCCGCGCGACTTTGTAAAAATCAGGCATCGGTCGAGGTGAATTTTGAAGAAATTTTAGAGTGCGGACAAAACATCGGAAGGATGTTGAATTTTTCGTGACAAGGCGAAGTGTAGCGCCTTTTTTCAGCCAGCATACCCGGAATGACAGGAGGGATGGCGCAACGACCAGAATCCAGCATGAGCCTTGAAGAAGCGGGGTGCCCGAAGCTTCGGGCAGAGTGGCGCGCCGGTGGCAAAGAGAGTGCGGCAGCGATGGAGGGTGAAGGTCCTATAGAGGGGAAGCGGTTTTGGAGTGCGGTGGCAAAGCGTAGCGCGACACCGCTTAGGAGGCGGGTGAAGGAACTGGGGCGCCAGGTGTTTTGGGTGGCGGTTTTCGAGTGGCGAAAGCGGCGAAGAATCTCCGCAGTCCAAAGATGCTGCGCTTCCTTTGGGTAGTTTTTGGCGTGTTGGGCTGAGTTTTTAGGGGAGGCGCCTTTATGCGGAAGATTTCAGTGAGCAGTTAGGTCGTTAAACAAATTTAGAATAGTTCGTATTAGCAATTTGGGTATGAAGACCATTCCTCCGGATGAGCTAGGCGAGCCGTTTTACAGCGGGTCGGTACAGCGTTTGTACGCGGTACCGGGGGACGATTCCATCATGGTCACGCAGACGACTTTGAGGGGGTCGGTCTTTGATGTGGGGGCCTTGTTTGAGATTCCGGGCAATGACGTGGCGCGGGCGGTGTTCCGGCATGTGTTGTTTACCAAACTGGGCCAGCCGGAAACCTGGCAGCAGGCGGCGGAAGCCATCCAGTCGGCTCCGGAGATGGATGAAGCTTACCGGAAGGAACTGCTTTCCGGGCCCTTGGAAAGGTGCCTGGAGGAGGGAGCGCGGACCCACCACCGCGGAATGCTGGACGCGGCCACGGGCGAAGTGTGTGAAAAGGGCCTGCCGGCTAACCCGAGCGCTTTCAACATCGTGCGCCGTTTCCAGATTTTGAAACCGACACGGGATCACCTTTTTGACGCGCATCTGTTCGACTATTCCCAGTTCCCGCACGAGGACGGTTTTGTGATTCCGCTGGAGTACATCGTGCGCTTCGGCATCACGAGCGGGTCTTCCGTCTTCCGGAAGTACCAGAAGATGGGAGAGGGAGAGAAGAAAGCTTTCGAAAAAGAGCTGGGCGTGAGCAAGCCCTTGGAGGCCTGGCAGATGCTGGAGCGCCCGATTACGGACTTCACCAGCAAGTTCGAGCCGGAAGACCGGATGGTCAGCAAGCAGGAGGCGCTGGTGATGTCGGGCATTCCCGGGGCCCAGTTCGTGGAGAGCGCAAAGCTGGGTATCCTGGGCGGCTGGGTGGTGAGGCACCTGTTGGAAGGCATCGGTCTGAGGCTCTGGGACCTAAAGTGGGAGTTTGCCAAGGATGGAGACGATCTGGTCTTTGTGGACACGATCGATACCGATTCTTTCCGGGCGACGAGCTTTATCGAGTATTGCGGTCACACCTTCGTGATGAACTTCAATAAGCAGTCGATGCGGGACTACTTCCGAATCGCCTGTACGGACTGGATTGCAGCCATAGACGACGCGAAGAAGCGTGCCGCGGACGCCGGGGTGCCGTTCACGGAGATCTTGAAAGCGGGCCAGGAAGCAGGCACCTACGCGGCCACGCCGGACGTGCCGGTGGACTTTACCGTCATTCAGGTCCAGAAGACGCATTTGATCCAGGAATACATGCTGGGCCGGAAGGGTTCGGAAGAGGTGAAAGAAGCCCTCCAGCGTGCGGGCGAGGAAGAGATTGCCTTTTATGACACTGCTGGGCACCTGGAGGCATTTGCCAAACTCAATTGTATCGACTAGGGAACCTGTATCGAGTGACTGCCACCGCCACTTACGAAATCGTCGACCGCTACAAGGAGCCGGGGGACTGTAGCGCGCTGCTGTATGCGCCACTGGACCTGACCTTGACGTATCGTGCCACACGGCGCTACACTGTGGCTTGGACGGGCGGGGAGCAGGTGGCGGTGGACGCCTTCATGCGGGCCACGCTGCTGGACGGGGTTTCCCAGGAGATGCACATCGGGGAAGACGCCGCGCTGAGCGGGTATCTTTTCGCCCTGGATTACGGGATGAAACCCGGCGCGCTAGACTTGGAAAAAGAGGCCGTGCTGGCCTACTACCGGGGGCTGGCGGAGGAACCGGGCTTTCACCTGGAGCAGTTCACGCTGCGCCACCGGATTTACATTTTTGGAGACGCCGCCGCGCAGCCGGAGCGATTTGTACGCGACATCTGCAACCCGGCCATTCATACCTGGAACGTGATCCATGCCTGAAGCCGCCTCTGCCACTTCTATCCAGCCTAAGAAGCCGACGTACCAGCACATTCCCTTCCTGCACCTGACGGAAGCGGAACTGGTGGACCTGAGCGGGCGCATGAAACTCTCCCTGTCGGGGGAGGACATGCTGGCGGTGCAGAAGATCTTCCAGGACTGGGGCCGGGAGCCCACGGACGTGGAACTGGAGGTCATCGCCCAGACTTGGAGCGAGCACTGCAAGCACCGCATCTTTGGCGCGACCATCGAGCACACCACGGCCTCCGGCACTGAGACGATCCACTCTCTTTTCAGCACTTACATCAAGGGCGTGAGCGAGCGCATCATGGCGCGGAAGCCGGGCTTCGTGTTGTCCGCCTTTCATGACAACGCGGGCTTCATCCAGTTGGACGAAGACAAGGCGGTCTGTCTGAAGGTGGAGACGCACAATCACCCCAGTGCCATCGAACCCTACGCCGGGGCGAATACGGGCCTGGGCGGCGTAATCCGTGACATCCTGGGCGCGGGGAAGGGGGCGAAACCCATTGCCTCGCTGGATGTGTTCTGCTTTGGCGCGCCGGACACGAAACCGGAAGAGATCAAGGCGGACGACGTGATCCACCCGCTGGGCATCATGCGTGGCGTCGTGCGGGGCGTGCGCGACTACGGAAACCGCATGGGCATCCCGACGGTGAGTGGCGCGATTCAGTTCGACCCTGCCTACATTTACAATCCCCTGGTGTTCTGCGGTACGGCAGGGGTGATTCCGATTCCCGACATCGACAAAACGATGTCCAATGGGCTGCGAGTGATCGCCGCCGGGGGACGCACGGGCCGGGACGGGTTGCACGGGGCCACGTTTTCCTCTGCGGCGCTGGACACCGAGAGCCACGAGGAAGACCAACAGGCGGTCCAGATCGGCAACCCGATCGAGGAAAAGAAGGTCAGCGACTTCATCCTGGCGGCGCGGGAAGAGGGGCTTATCGAGTTCGTTACCGACTGCGGAGCGGGCGGCTTTTCCAGCGCGGCGGGCGAGATGCTCAGTGAGTGCGGAGGAGAGATCTGGCTGGACAACGTGCCCCTGAAAGAGCCCGGCTTGATCAGTTGGGAGATTTTCATTTCCGAAAGCCAGGAGCGCATGGTGCTGGCGGTGAAGGAAGAGAGCCTGCCTCGCCTGAAAGAGCTGGCGGACATTTACGAAACCGAGCTGACCGAGCTGGGCGTGGCCGACGGCTCCGGCATCCTGAAGGTGCTGCACCATGGCGAGACCGTGTGCGAGCTGGACTGCGCCCGCTTGCACACCGCGCCGACGAAGCATCTGGCCTCGACCTTCACCCTGACCGCCACGGAGAGCGCGGGGGCGGTGACGTCCGCGTCTTGGGCGGAGGACTTGAAGGCGATTTTCGCGGACTTCGCCATCGTGTCCCGCGAGCCCATCATCCGGGAATACGATCACGAAGTGCAGGGCAATACCGTGCTGAAGCCGCTGGCCGGGGCTGCGGGCGACGCGCCGCAGGACGCGGCGGTGATGCTCATCGACGGCAGCGAGCGGCTCATGGCGATGAGCCAGTCCCTCCTGCCCGAGTGGGGCAAGACCGATCCCTACGCCATGGGGCAGGCCTGCATGGACGAGTGCTTTCGCCAACTGGTGGCCGCCGGGGCGAACCCGGACAAAATCGCGCTGCTGGACAATTTCTGCGTGGGCAACCCGCACGACCCGGCAGAGCTGGGTGCGCTGGTGGAAAGCGTGAAAGGCCTGGCCGACGCGGCGGACGCATTTAACGCGCCCTTCGTTTCCGGGAAAGATTCGTTTTACAACTACTTCGAGACCTCGGAAGGCCCCGTTTCCATTCCCACCACGGCGCTCATCAGCGGCATCGGCATCGTGGAAGACGCGGCGCACGTGACCGGGGCTTCCCTGCGGCGGGCGGACAGCTACCTGGCCATCCTGGGCACCACGGACGCGGCGCTGGGCGGCAGCGTGTTTGCCCGGGTGCGGGGGCTGGGGGACCGGCTGGCGGTACCGGGCACGGACTGCGCGGCGGCGCTGGACCTCTATCGCCGTTACCACGGCGCGCTCGGCAAAGGGTTGATCCTGGCGGCGCACGACGTGTCCGAAGGCGGCCTGGCCGTAGCCCTGGCGGAGATGGCCTTTTCCGGAAAGGCGGGTCTGGAGATCTCTCTGGACAATCTGCCCGTGAACGGAGAGGTTGGCGCGGCGGCCCGGCTTTTTGCTGAAAACTCCAGCCGCCTGGTTCTTGAGATTCCCGCCGAACAGTTGGACGCCGCCACGGAGCACTTTTCCGGAGTGCCCTTCGCCATACTCGGGCGCGCCACCGGCGGTCACTGCGACCTCCGGGTGGAGTGGGGTAAGGAAACCCTTCTCCACACGTCCATCAGCGAACTGAAGTCTCTATGGAAGAACGGCCTAACGCCCTACTATTAAAGTTCCCCGGCACGAACTGCGACGGGGAGACCGCCCGCGCGCTGGAAACCGTTGGGTTCGCGCCGCGCGTGGTGCCGATTTCCACCGCCACGCCGGACGACTTGGACGGGGTGAGCCTGGTGGTGCTGTCCGGCGGCTTCAGCTATGGCGACTACGTGATGGCTGGGCGCCTGGCTCAACTGGTGACTCGGCAGAAACTGGGCGACGCGCTGCGGCGCTTCCGCGACCGGGGCGGCTACCTCCTGGGCATCTGCAACGGCTTCCAGATCCTGACGAAGCTGGACCTTTTGCCTCACACCAGCCTGGTGGACACCATTTCCGGCCGCTTCCAGTGCACCTGGGTGAAGCTGGCGAAACACGGGGACCGCAGCCCCTATCTCAAATTGTTGCCCGAAGAGTTCGAACTGCCCATCGCCAACGCGGAAGGCCGCCTGGTGACTGAGACGTCGGAGCAGGCGAAAGCGCTGGTGGAGCAGGAGTTCGCCGCGCTGACCTATGTGGACAACGTGAACGGCAGCTTCGAGGCGATCGCCGCGCTTCAGGACGAGACCGGCCGCGTTTTGGGCCTGATGCCGCACCCGGAGCGCTTTCTCTATCGCCGCCATCACTACGATCCCGACTGGAACGGCGACGCCGAGTGGGGCTGGGGCTACTACTTTTTCCGCTCCGTGTATGAGGCCATCGTGAACGAGCCAGCCTTGGCCGGAGCGGAGGCGTAGTGCCTTTGCCGTTTTTTTTGATCCACCTAACCACACTTCACCCTACCGCCCCAAGATGGGACAATTCACATACAAAGAAGCCGGGGTCGACATCCACGAAGCAGCCGCGCTGGTGGGCGACATCGGCGAACTGCGGCAACGGACGGAGGGCAAGCGGCGCCTGATGCAGTCCTTTGGCCTGTTTGCCGCCACCTACGATCTGAGCGGGTATAAAGAGCCCGTCATCGTCACCGGCTGCGACGGGGTGGGGACAAAGCTGGAACTGCTGCTGGAGCACGATCTCCTGGAAATCGCGGGCAAGGACCTCGTGGCCATGAACGTGAACGACGTGCTGACCACGGGGGCGGACCCCTTGATGTTCCTGGACTACGTGGGCATAGGCCACATCGACAAAACCCAGATCAAACGGCTCATCGCCGGCATGGCGGAATACCTGGAAAGCTGCGATTGCATCCTGGCCGGCGGCGAGACGGCGGAGATGCCCGGCATCGTGCCGGAGGGCGTCATCGAGCTGTCCGGCTTCTGCGTGGGCGCGGCCGAGAAAAAGAGCCTTATCGATCCCAGCCGCGTGGCGCCGGGGGACGTGCTGGTGGGCTATGCGTCCGATGGCTTTCACGCCAACGGGTGGAGCCTGGTCCGCAAGATTTTGAAAGCCTACCCGGACGACGTGACCCGCGAGGAGATGGCCGAGATGCTGGCCCCCACCCGGCTCTACCACGACGTGGTGTGGGCCCTGCGCGACCGGGGCGTGGACGTGAAGGCCATGGCCCACATCACCGGCGGCGGGCTGCCGGAGAATCTCGAGCGCCTGCTGGGCGAGAACGGCGCGGACCTGACCGTGCCGCGTTGGACAAAGGGCGCCATCCAGAAAATTCTCCGCCATGTGGAAGACGCTGAGGCGGCGAACACCTTCAACCTCGGCATCGGCTGGGTAGCGATCGTGGCCCCGGAGGAAGTCCCGGAGGCGCTGGCTTCCGGCCCCGGAGCGCTCGCGCTGGGCACGGTGACGGACCGCCAGGGGGTGCGGGTTGCAATCTCTTGAGAGCCTGCGAGACTAGCCCCTTCCTTTCCTTCGAGATGTTGATCCACCGATGAGCGACTTTATCGGGCACGAATGCGGTGTCGCTTTCATCCGGCTGAAAAAGCCGTGGGAGTACTACCACGACCGCTACGGCCATTCGCTGCATGGCTTTAACAAGCTTTTCCTGCTGATGGAAAAGCAGCACAACCGTGGCCAGGACGGTGCGGGCATTGGTTGCTGCAAGCTGAACATGCCGCTGGGCGAGCCTTACCTGTTCCGTGATCGTTCCGCCAAGAAGACCGGCCTGAGCCGGGTGACTCAGGGGCAGAAGCAGGCCTTTGACGAGTTGGTCGAACGGAAGATCATCGATCCGGACGATCCGGCCAGCGTGAAGAAGCACTGGGACTTCGGTGGGGAGATCCTGCTGGGGCACCTGCGCTACGGCACCTCCGGCGGCTTCGGCACGGGCTCCTGCCACCCGCACCTGCGCCGCACCAGCTGGCCGACGAAGACGCTCATGGTCCTGGGCAACTTCAACATGACGAATGCCTCGGACCTCAACCACCACCTCATCGACCGCGGGCAGCACCCCGTGTTCAGCACGGACACGCAGACCGTGCTGGAGGAGATCGGGTTCCACCTGGACGAGCAGCACGACGGCATTTATCACGAATGCCGGGACAAGGGGGTGCCGGGAAAAGAGATTCCCGAGATCATCGCCAAAAGGCTGGATGTGGCCGATATCATCCGGCAGTGCGCCAAGATCTGGGACGGCGGTTACACCATCGCGGGAGTCATTGGTAATGGCGACGGCTTTGTGCTGCGGGACCCCAGCGGCATCCGGCCGTGTTTTTACTATGAAGACGACGAACTGATCGCCTTTGCCTCGGAGCGCGTCCCGCTGATGACCGTCTTTGGAGTGGAGCAGGAAGCGGTGCGGGAACTGCCCGCCGCGCATGTGGCGGTGATGAAGGCCAGTGGCGGGCTGTCCATCGAGCGCTTTGCCGAGGACCGGTCGCTGACGCCTTGCTCGTTCGAGCGGATTTACTTCTCTCGCGGGAACGATCCCGATATCTACCAGGAACGGAAAAAGCTGGGCTCCCAGCTTGTGCCTCAACTGATTGAGAGCATTGAAGACAACCTGGAGGACACCGTCATCAGCTTCATCCCTAACACGGCGGAGATCGCCTACCAGGGGGTGATGTGGGGCCTGCGGATGCATCGCCGGAAGCAGGTGAAAAAGCGCGTTTTGCAGCGCCTCCAGGAAGGCACGCTGGACGAAGAGGCGTTGGACGAGCTGATCATGCAGAACTGGCCGCGAGGCGAGAAGATCGCCCACAAGGACCAGAAGATGCGCACCTTTATCAGCCAGGAAAAGGGGCGGAAGCAGTTGGTGTCGCACGTCTATGACATCACCTATAACGTGGTGCAGCCAAAGGATAACCTGGTGGTGATCGATGACTCCATCGTGCGCGGCACGACCCTACGGCAGTCCATCCTGAAGATCTTGGCGCGGACGAATCCGAAGAAGATTATCATCGCCTCCACCGCGCCCCAGATCCGCTACCCCGACTGCTACGGGATCGACATGTCCGAACTGGGCAAATTCATCGCCTTTCAGGCGGCTATCAATCTGCTGAAGAAACGGCGGAAGTCGCGCATCGTGGTGGACACCTACAATGCGTGCAAAGAAGAACTGGCGAAACCGGTGTCCGAAATGCGCAACTGCGTGAAGGCGATTTACGAGCCCTTCACGGATGGCGAAATCTCTGAAGAGATCGCTGCCATGGTTTACCCCGAAGACACGACGTGGAAAGGGGAGGTGGAAGTGATATTCCAAACCATCGAAAACCTGCGTGCCTCCATTCCCGAGCATTGTGGCGACTGGTATTTCACGGGCAATTACCCCACCCCCGGAGGGTATAAAGTCGTGAACCGGGCCTTCATGCAATACATCGACAAGCAGGAAGGCCGGCCCTACGACGTGCTACTGTAGAGGGGGGAGGTTCTCGGTTTCAAAACCGTACGGAGGCTTTCCATGGCTTCTTATTGCAGACTTTCGATCCATTCCACGATCCTTGCCGGATCGTGCAGAGAATGCGGATGATGATCGCAGGTCGCTTTCACAATAACCTCGATAGATCCGCCCAATGCCTGGTAGCGCTCCTCCAGGATCGCGGAGTTTTCGGCGAAGGGGACGACGGCGTCCGCGCCGCCGCAGATGGAGAGGATGGGGACGCCGGCTTTGGCCAGGGGGGCTAGAGTGTCCAGCGGTCCCTTCCAAGTCTCCGCCGTTTCTCGGGTCAGGCCGTAGGCTTCGAGGCAGGTGTCCCAGAGTTTTTCGGAGGCGGGCTTGGGCCAGGAGCGGATGTCCTGTACGGGGGCGTCCAGGTAGATGCCGGACACGCGGTCTGGGTGAAGGATGGACCAGTTCATGGCGGGCAGGCCGCCGCGGCTGAAGCCTTCCATCACCGCCTTTGGTGCCAGGCTGAACTCTTTGGTTACCATGTTGTAGAACTGTTCGTAGAGGTTCATCGCCTCCGGCCCGCCGAAGAGGTTGGCCACGTCCACGAAGCCGAGGTGGTAGCCGCGTTCCAGCAAAGCCGTGTCCGCCTGGGCGAAGGCGCCGAGAAAGCGGCAGCGCCAGATCCAGGGATTTCCGGCGAGGGGTTTCTCTGGCTTCACGACCAGGGCGCGGTGACCGGCGATCTCGAACTCCTCCACGGCGTGATCTTCCAGATGGAAGCGGCTCTTCGCCTCCGCGCCCGGAGCGCCGTCCGGAGTGATGACGCGCAGCTTGTTCGTTTCGCTATCGCCGACGAACACCTCGCCAGTGTGGGGATCGACCCCGATGCCGTGGAGTCGCGCCATCTGGCACTTCAGGGGATCGCCTTCGTCTGGGCCGTCGCCCCGTTTGCCATCGCCCGCGATGAGTTCCAGCGTGGGCGGATTCTTAGATGGATCGATCATGCGGACACTGTGGCTTTCCGTGTCGGCCAGATAGACGTTTCCGTCTGGCGCAATGGCAACCCCCTTTGGGCCGGAGAGCGTGGCGTCTTTCGCCGGACCGCCGTTACCGGTAAAGCCCTTCTCGCCAGTACCCGCCATGTGCTCGAGTTTACCCGTTTTCAGGTTCATCTTATAGACCGAGTTCCCTTCGCGCAGGGCCAGCCAAAGGTTGCCGTCCTGATCGATGTCCAGCGCGCGGGGGCCTTTGAGGGGCGTGTCAGGACCGATGGGCGCGCCGTCCGGCGTGGGCTGCGCTTTCCCGTTCCCACAGAAGGTCTCGATCGTGCCGGTGTTGGTACTGACCTTACGGACGCGATGGTTCTTAATGTCGCAGATGTAGAGATTTCCCTCCGCGTCGAACTGGATGCTGTGCGGTTGGTTGAGCCGCGCTTCCGTGGCGGGCCCGCCGTCGCCGCCGAAGCCCGCCTCACCCGTACCCGCCACGGTGGAGATGAGGCCGGTGCGGCCGTCGATTTTCCGCACGATGTGGTTTTTCATCTCCACGAAATAGAGATCGCCATTCGGCGCGAAGCGCACCTCGTAGGGTTCGTTCAGATCCGCTTCCAGCGCCGGGCCGCCGTCGCCGCTGTAGCCCTGTTTTCCGGTGCCCGCCACGGTGGTGATGACTCCGGTCTTGCGGCTGATCTTGCGGACCACATGATTCCCGATGTCACAGAAGTAGATGTCACCGTCCGGCCCCACGATGATGCCGTAGGGGTTGTTCAGCCGCGCTTCCGCGGCGGGACCGCCCTCGCCGGAGTAGCCTTTCTCGCCGGTCCCGGCGAGGAGGGAGATTTCATCGCCTAGAGTGTCAGGGGCCAGGGTGAGCAGTGCCAGCCCCAGGAAAGAGGCGGCGGCGGCGCGGAGGATTGTGGTCATCATGATAGAATGGATGGGAAAGTGGGGGCGGGCCGTAGAGGGGAGAGGGGTATTTCGCTATACAGTGCCATGCCGGGAAAGACACGAAAAATGCTCCCGGGCTCGGGGCGGGAACTGCCAGGTGCGAAAGAATCTCGAAAAAAGTTGAGAAAAACTGTCCAATATCCCGGCCGTCCCGCCTTTAGGGATAACCAGTAATGGATGCGAACCCCGAAAGAACCGATCGCACGGAAGAGTTTCTGACGTTGTTGAACGCGCACGAAGCCGTGTTGAGCGCCTTCGTCCACAGCCTGGTGCGCCCGGCGGCGGACGCGCTGGACGTGCTGCAGGAAACGCGGCTGGTGCTGTGGCGCGGTTTCGATCAATTTGAGCCGGGAACGAATTTTGCCGCCTGGGCCAAGAAGGTGGCCTTCTACCAGATCCTGACCTACCGCCGGAAGGCGAAGCGCCCGGAAACGGAACTCAGCGAAGCCTTTCTGGAAAGCGTGGCCGCCGAACTGACGGAGAACGGCAAGCGCTACGACCGCCGCGCGGAAGCGCTGAAATACTGCGTCAAGAAACTGTCCCGGCCCCACCGGCGGGTGCTCTTCATGCGCTACTCGCGGGACATGGGCATCGAGGAAATCGCTGAGGCGGTGGAGCGGACGGAGGGGGCGGTTTATCGCCTGCTCAGCCGGATCCGGCTTTCTTTACAAGACTGTGTGACTCGCCGGATGGCGAACCCTATACAAGGAGGTGCCGCCTGATGACTGCGGAAGAACGAAACGAAATTCTGGAACAGGTGGAGCGTTACCTGGAAGGGCGCTTGACCGAAGCCGAGCGCGACGCCTTCGAAGCGCGCGTGGCCGAGCTGAACGCCTACGAACTGGTGGCGGATCAGTTGCACCTGCACGGCACGCTCAGTGCCCAGGCCGGGGACTGGCTGAATGAGGCCGGTGACGATAGCAGGGGGAATACCTCCAGCGAAAACAAAGTGGTGGCCTTTCCAAACCGTCAGTGGTGGCATGTGGCAGTGGGTTACGCGGCCGTGGTGACGGTGACGGCGGTGTCCACCTGGTGGCTGCTGCATCCGGCGAAGTATGCGAACACGGTGGAAGCGCCGCGGTTGCCTATTGAGGAAGCTAAGCCGGAAACGGTGGCGCCGTCTCCGGTAACTCCTCCGGTCCAGGATGCGCCAGCGAAACCCGTGGAAGAGACGGTCGCCGAAGCATCGAAGAAGGATGCCACGGTGGCGCGGCTGGCGGACACCCGCGCCTGTAAATGGGGCAGCGGCACCTTGCCCACCGCGCAGGGCGCCCGGTTGGCGCCGGGGCGTCTGAGCTTGCTGGAAGGTTTGGCGGCCATCCAGTTTGACGGCGGCGCCAGCCTGAACCTGGAGGGACCGGTGGAGATCGAGATTGAAAGCGCCAAACGCTGCCGCCTCATTCAGGGAGCGGCGGTGGCCTGGGTGCCCGAGCGGGCCCGGGGCTTTCAGATCGTGACGAATGACGCCCTGCTGACGGACTACGGCACGCGTTTTGGCGTGACCGCTAGTGACGGCGGCCCGTCGGAAGTCCTCGTCTTGGAAGGAGAAGTCGGCGTGGCGCACTCCTCGCTGCCGGACGAACGGCGTCTCTTCACGGGGGACCTCGTACGGTACGACCGCGACCGGCTGGAGTCGGTGGTGGGCGGCGCGGATGAAGTGGGGCGCGGCCCGGAAACTCACGTGAAGCCGGAAGACGGTTCGTGGACCGTCATCACCACCGCCATGGGACGGGGCCGGGACAATTATATCCGAAAAACCGAGAAACCGAACCCTGAGTTTGGACGCTCGCCGCTGGTAATGTCGAAGTGGAGCACCGCCCGCGACGGCAACCGGCGCAAGGCTTACCTGGGCTTCGATCTCAGCCGGGTGCGCGACCGGGAGATTACAGAGGCCGAACTGGCGCTGGAGATACGGCCCAGCGGTCTCGGTTATGCATCGCTGGTGGAGGACTCCTACTTCGTGGTCTATGGCCTGACGGACGAAACGCTGGATGACTGGCCGGAGCACCAACTGCACTGGGACAACGCTCCGGCGAATGTGGAAGAGGCCATGGGCCTGAACCCGGAACAGACTGTTCCCCTGGGCCGGTTTGACATCGCGCAGGGGGTTTGCTCCGGCACGCGGACGATCAAAGGACCGGAGTTGGCGAAATTCTTGAACGCCGACACCAATGGAATGGTCACTTTCATCATCATTCGCGAGACGGACGAAATGGATTCCATGGGGCTGGTTCACGCCTTCGCCAGCAAAGAACATCCCACCGCCATGCCGCCGACCCTCCGGTTGAAGTTCGACAAAGAAAACCGGTAACCCTTCACCTTGCCGCCCGAAACGTGCTCCGGCGGTTCACCTGAGACTTTCTATTTTCCTGTTTGATAAGCTTATGAAATCCCTGATTTACACCCCTTTTCTGACCGTGGGTTGTTTGCTGGCCACGGCCGTGCCTTCGCACAGTGAGTCGAAAGATCACATGGCCTTCTTTGAAAAGGAAGTACGGCCGGTGCTGGCGGAGAACTGCTATGAATGCCATGGCGCGGACAAGCAGAAGGGCGGCCTGCGGCTCGATAGCCTCGAAGCCATCCTTTCGGGGGGCGAAAGCGGCGCGGCGCTCGTGCCGGGAAAGGCGGACGAATCGCTACTTGTTCACGCCATTCGCCGGGAAGATCCGGACTTCGAAATGCCGCCGAAGAAACCGCTGACGGAGCGGGAGATTCAGAGCCTGACTGAATGGGTAAGCCTGGGAGCGCCCTGGCCGGGCGTGGATGCGGATCTGAAGCTTACCAAAGCGCAGAAAGGGGAGGAAGAGCATGAGTTTACCGATGAGGAACGGAGCTGGTGGTCCTATCAACCGCTCAAGAAAGCCGCCGTGCCCGCGAAAGCGGGTGGCGAGTGGGCCAAGAATGACATCGACCGCTTCGTTTACCGGGAACTGGCCGAGGCCGGCCTGGAACCCGCGCCTCAAGCGGACCGGAGGGAACTGATCCGGCGGGCGTATTTCGACCTCATCGGCTTGCCGCCTTCACCGGAGGCAGTGGAAGCTTTCGTGATTGATAAGCGCCCGGATGCCTGGCCGCGGCTGATCGACGCGCTGCTGGAAGACCCGCGTTACGGGGAGCGCTGGGGTCAACACTGGCTGGACGTGGTGCGCTACGCGGAGTCCGACGGGTACAACCAGGATGCCTTCCGCCCGGATGCCTGGCCGTATCGCGACTTCGTGGTGCAATCCTTCAACAACGACAAGCCCTACGACCAGTTCGTGCGGGAGCAACTGGCTGGCGACCAGATCGATCCGGACAACCCGGATGTCATGATTGGCACCGCCTACCTGCGCAATGGCATCTACGAATACAATCAGCGCAACGTCCGGATGCACTGGGAACTCATCGTGGACGAACTCACGGCCCTGACCGGTGAAGCCTTCCTGGGTCTCAGCGTCCAGTGTGCCCAGTGCCACGACCACAAGTTCGACCCCATTCTCCAAGAAGACTACTACCGCCTGAAAGCTTTCCTCGCCCCGGTAAAGTGGCGCTTTGACCTGCCCCTGACCGACCCAAAAACCGAGGCGGAATACGAGGCCAAACTGGCGAAGTACAAAGAAGCCACCAAAGAGATTCAGGAGCAGATCGACGCCATCCTGGAGCCGAAGATTATCTCCAAGCAAGAGGGCAACGCGAAGATGTTCCCGGACGACATCAAAGCCATGAGGGCGAAACCGGAGTCGGAGCGTACTCCCTACGAGCAGCAACTGGTGGACTTGATGGAAATCCAGGTGCGCTACGAGCGGGAGCGTTTTTCGGAGGAGAAGTCGCTGAAACCGGAGGAGAAGGAGAAACTCAAAGCACTGCGCGAGCAGTTGAAGCCTTTCGAAGACTTGAAGCCCAAGCCTCTGCCGGTGGCCTTCGTCGCCACGGACGTCGGACCGGAAGCGCCGGACGTGTTGCTGAAATCCCGGAAGGGCGAAAAGAAGATCGGCCCCGGCTTCATGACGCTCATCCAGCCCGGCACGCCGGACATTCCGAAACCGGAAGGCATCGAAAACACCACCGGGCGCCGTCTGGCGCTGGCAAACTGGATCACCCGCCCGGACAACCAGCTTTCCACCCGGGTCATTGCGAACCGGGTCTGGCAACACCATTTCGGCTACGGCATCGTCCGCACACCGAACGACTTCGGTCACCTCGGCGAGGAACCCACGCATCCCGAACTGCTCGACTACCTGGCGCTGCGTTTCGTGGAGGGCGGTTGGAAGATGAAGCCGCTGCACCGGCTCATCATGACCTCCGCCGCTTATCAGCAGACCGCCCGTGTGGAGCCTAACATGGTGGCGAAGATGAAGGACCCGGAAAATCGCCTGCTCTGGCGCTTCCCGGTGCGCCGTCTTCAGGCCGAAGAAGTGCGCGATGCCATGCTAGCCGTCTCCGGCGAACTGGAGACCACCGGTCCCGGCACGGTCTCGGTGGACGGAGATCAGCCGCGTCGCAGTATCTATGTTAAGAAAATGCGCAACCGGCCGGACGAATTGCTCAAGGCCTTTGACGCGCCTCCTGGCTTTGCCTCAGCGCCCGAACGGAACGCCACCACCACCGCCACGCAGTCGCTTCTGATGGTGAACGGAGACTGGCCCTTGAACCGGGCCAAAGCCTTCGCGGAGCGCCTTCTGGACTCGTCCAAGGACGTGAGCCCCGAACTGGTGGACCGCGCCTATGCGCTGGCTTTCAGCCGGCCACCCTCGGCGGACGAACGCCAACTGGCTCACGCCTTCCTGAAGGAACAGATCGCGCTTGGGGAAGGGGAGTCGCCGGCACCAAAGTACCCCGGCGAGAACGGCCTGCGTCCCATCAAGCAGATGTTCTCCGCCGCCCAGCCAAGCGGACTGCTGTCGGATCAGGCTCTCTGGCTTCAGCCTGGCAGCCGTTTCGAACGCCTCCAGCTTAGCGGTATTCCGGCGGATACGGACGAGTTTACCGTCGAAGCCGTCGTGAACCTCGACGCGTTGTATGATTCCGCGGACGTCCGCACCCTGGCCGCCCGCTGGGATGGCGACCAGAAGCACTCCGGCTGGACCTTCGGCGTCACCAGCGAGAAGTCCCGCTACGATCCCCGGAACTTCATCATGCAGCTCATCGGAGAAGACTTCCAGGGAGCTGTCGTTTACGAGGTAGTGGCTTCGGACCTGCGCGTCCCGTTGAACAAGCCCACCTACCTGGCCGCCACGGTCTCCGTGACGCCTACCCCGGAACATAAGACGGAGGGTGTGGTCACCTTCTATATGAAAGACCTGTCCGATCCGGACTCTCCGCTGCAAGTAAAGCAGGTCCGGCACCCCATCATGCAGCGTCTGAATAATCCCAAGGAGCCCCTCATCCTGGGCGGCCGCGGTCAGACCGGGCGTTCGTTGTGGGACGGCCAGGTGGCCCGCTTCTCCATGGCTCCCGGAGCTTTGAAGCCCGAACAGCTTCTCATCCAGGCGCGCCCGGCCGCGGCGGATCGCTATGGCGACTGGGTCTTCCAGGCGGACACGAAGGGCGAGCAACCCATCCCCGGAGGCCAGTGGGTCCGGAGCGCTCCCGCGAACGGTCCGGGCGGGGTGCCGCTGCCGGTGTATTCCGCCGTGACGGACTTCTGTCACGCCCTCATGAATGCCAACGAATTCCTCTACCTCCAGTAAGAAACGGAAGACCTTGTCCTAACCGGGATACCAAATTCCCCCAATACCTTTTCCCATGAAAACATCACGTTCCTTCATTCCTCATCACGAAACGCTTCACACCCGCCGGGATATGTTGCGCCGCGGCGGCGCCGGGTTTGGAGCCGTAGCCTTGGCCTCGCTGATGGGCGACCGGTCCCTCCTGGCCGCGCTGGGCGATGCCGATGGCAAACCGGCTGACCCCATGGCGGCCAAGCTGCCCCATTCCCTGGGCAAGGCGAAGAACGTGATCTTCCTCTTCATGGAAGGCGGCCCCAGCCACCTCGATCTCTTCGACTACAAGCCGCTCGTGAACAAGCTGGCCGGTCAGCCACTGCCCGACAGCTTTCCGCGTCCCGTTACCGCCATGGGCGAACAGAACTCGCCCATCCTGGAGTCGAAACGCAGTTGGAAACAGCACGGCCAGAGCGGCCTTTGGGTGTCTGACTGGATGCCGCACGTTGGAGGAGTGGCGGACGATCTTTGCGTCATCCGTTCCTGCGTGTCCGACGGCATTAACCACGCCGGCGGTGTCTGCCAGATGAACACCGGCTCCGTCTTTGGCGGCCGGCCCTCCCTGGGCGCGTGGGTGTCCTATGGCCTTGGCACGGAAAACCAGAACCTCCCCGGCTTCGTCGTCATCAAGGACAGCAACAGCATGGTGGTGAATGGCGTGCGCGCCTGGGGCTCCGGTTTCATGCCCGCGGGCTATCAGGGCACGCTTTTCGAACCGGGTGACGAACCCATTTCTTTCCTGAACAATCCTAAAGACGTCAGCAATCGCCGTCAGCAGAACAAGCTGGATTTCCTGGGCGAAATCAATCGCCGCCACGAAGCCGAACGCACTTCCAATACCGATCTGGAAGCCCGCATTCGCAGCTATGAACTGGCCTTCCGCATGCAGGCCAACGCGCCGGAAGCCATCGACTTGGACGAGGAGCCCGAGCACATCAAGCAGCTCTACGGCATGGACCAGAAGGAAACCGAAACTTATGGCCGTAACTGCCTGCTGGCCCGCCGCCTGGTCGAGCGTGGCGTGCGTTTCGTGCAGCTCTATTCCGGGGCCGGCAGCAAGTGGGACAGCCACAGCAATATCGAAGACAAGCACTCCAAGCTCTGCGCGGCCGTGGACAAACCCATTGCCGGTCTGATCCAGGATCTTAAGCAACGCGGTCTCCTCGACGAGACTCTCGTCATCTGGGGCGGTGAGTTTGGCCGCACGCCCATGTCGGAAAAAGGCGACGGCCGCGACCATAACCCCACCGGCTTTACCATGTGGATGGCCGGCGGCGGCGTCCAGGGCGGCCATTACGTGGGCGCCACGGACGAACTCGGCCTTTACGCCGTGGAAGACAAAGTTCACGTCCACGATCTACACGCCACGGTGCTTTACCTGTTGGGCGTGGATCACACCAAGCTCATCTACAATCACAAAGGCCGCCCGGAACGGGTGGACCTGAATGAAGGGCACCCGATGAAGAAGGTGGCGCTGGCGTAGCGCCGTGGTCCCCGCCGGAGAACGGTTAGAAGAACACCGCCACTCCCAAAAGGATGGCGGTGTTTGTGTTGGCGGGTAGTGGCCCTGACTCGATTGGCGGCATGCCGCTGTTCGCCGTCTATCCGAAATAGGGAATGCGTTTCTCGAACGCGAGCTTTCTCTTGCTTTCAAAGCTATGCGCTTTAGTCGCAACAGCGAAATCCCCACCCATGAAGAACTCCCTTCGCTTTCATCCGCTCCGTCATTTTCTCAATGTCGCGTTTGTCGCCACATGGCTCTTACTGCTCGCGACAATGTTGTACGCAGAGCCAGCGGCGGACACCATCTACACGGAGAAGGATGTCATGGTGCCGATGCGGGACGGGGTGAAGCTGGCCACGGATATTTACCTGCCCGCTCGGGATGGGAAAGCGCTGGAGGGACCGTTTCCGGTCATCCTTTCCCGGACGCCTTATGGGAAGTCGTCCTCGGCGGCAAAGTATTACGTGCCTTATGGCTACGCCGTGGTGTTTCAGGACACGCGCGGGCGGGGGAACTCAGAAGGGCAGTGGACCTGGATGAGCGACGACCGGCTGGACGGCTACGACGCCATCGAGTGGATCGCGGCGCAGCCGTGGTCGAATGGGAAAGTCGGCATGATGGGCTGCTCCTACGTCGGGGCCACGCAACATCTCGCCGCCATGACGCGCCCGCCGCACCTGACCACCATCATCCCCTCGAACCCCTCCATCAATCACGGGACCGGCGGCGTCATCTACGATGGCGCCTTCCGCTTGCGGATCGTGAAGTGGATCCTGGGCAACGCCGCGAAGGGCAGCACCCAGTCGCGCGACCCGGCCGTGCGGGAGATCCTCCAGAAACAATCGGACAACTGGCGCTACTACCTGGAAAATCTGCCCATCCGCCCGGGCCTCACGCCGCTGCGGCTCGCGCCGGAGTACGAAACCATGCTGATCGAGATGATGGAGCACCGCCAGAATGGCGAGTTCTGGCGCTTCAGCGACATCACCGGCCACATCGGCGAGCACAAGGACATTCCCGTCTTCATGGTGGGCGGCTGGTACGATCTCTTCAGCACCAGCACTTCGGAAACCTATAGGGCACTGAAGGGGAGGGGCGGAGCGCCCACGTATCTCATCCTGGGGCCGTGGCCGCATTGTTCGCAAAAGCGGTCCCACGGCCAGGTAGACTTCGGCCCGGACGCGGCCCTGGACATGAACGCCATCCAGCGCGCCTGGTTCGACCGCTGGCTCAAAGAAGACACCAGCCGCTTTGGCCAGGAGGCGCCGTTCCGTGCGCCGGTGAGGATTTTCGTTATGGGAACGGGCGACGGCCACAAGACGGAGGACGGCCTGCTCTACCACGGCGGCTACTGGCGGGACGAGCCGGACTACCCGCTGCCGCGAGCCGTGGAAACGCCCTACTATCTCCAGCCGGGGGGAGGGCTGTCCACCGCGCCGCCCGCCGGGGCAGATGCCTCCACGGCCTATGAGTTCGATCCCGAGAACCCCGTGCCCACCATCGGCGGCTGCACGGTGGGCTCCATCGCGGGCGCCTGGAACCAGTGGGGCGGCTCGCACATCTGGAATTTCAAAGACGCCATGCCGCTTTCCTCGCGGAACGACGTGCTCGTTTTCATGACGCCTCCCCTGGAGCAGGACACCGAAGCCACCGGCCCCGTCCGGGTGAAGCTATGGGCTTCCTCCTCCGCCGTGGACACGGACTTCACCGCCAAGCTGATCGATGTCTATCCCTCCAGCCCGGACTTTCCCGCCGGGTTCGATCTCCTCCTGGGCGATGGCATCGTCCGGGCTCGCTACCGGAACGACCGAAGCACCGGTGAGGAAGCGCCCCAGCTGGAGCCGGGCGGCATTTATGAATTCGAGATCAAGCTCGACCCCTGCGGAAACGTGTTCAAGAAAGGGCACCGCATCCGGGTGGACATCTCCAGCAGCAACTTCCCGCGCTTCGACGTCAACCCGAACACCGGCGAGCCGCCCAACGATTACCGCCGGAAAGTTGTCGCGACGAACACGATCTATCACGACAGCAAGCACCCTTCCCACATCATTCTGCCGCTCGTGCCGGCGGACGGAAAAGAGTGACCTCAGCGATTAACTTCTATACTAACCTTCTATGCGCTTACCGTATCGGCTTTCCTTTTTTCTCACTCTCTGTCTTTCGGCGGTCGCCAGGTCTCAGGCGGGCGAGACGCTCCCTGTAGTCGATCTTTCCGGCGACACTTCCCGGCAGGTGGTGATCGCACGGGGCACGGAAGATCACTATCAGGGACACCCCACCACGCTTTTGCTCCCTGATGGGAAAACCCTATTTTGCGTGTGGACGAACGGCCACGGCGGTCCCTGTGGTCCCCTGAAGCGGAGCGATGACGGAGGCAGAACCTGGAGCGGAATCTTACCCGTGCCGGAGAACTGGAAGACGGCGCGGAACTGCCCGGCGCTCTACCGCCTGACCGATGCCCACGGCGTCTCCCGCTTGTTCGTCTTCGCGGGTCAGGGGCCGGGCGGCACCCGGCAGCCTGACAATGGTACCATGCAGCGCGCCTATTCGCTGGACGAAGGGAAAACCTGGTCGCCCATGGAAAGCCTGGACCTGGAGTGCGTCATGCCCTTTTGCTCCATCCTGGCGGCGGAAGACGGCGCGAAACACGTCGGCCTTACCAATGTGCGCCGCCCTGGGGACACCGGGGATAAACTCAGCAACGTCATCGCCCAAAGCGAATCCACCGACGGCGGCCTGACCTGGGCGCCCTTGCGCGTCATCGTGGATCGTCCTGAAATGAAACTCTGCGAACCGGAGATGATCCGGTCTCCCGATGGAAAGCAATGGCTCTGCCTCATCCGCGACAACGTGCGCACCCAGCCCGCGCACTACATGACCAGCGAGGACGAGGGCCAGACCTGGTCGGATCTGAAGCCGCTGCCCCCCGGCCTTCATGGAGACCGCCACCAGGCGGAGTATGCGGAGGACGGCCGGCTCGTCATTTGTTTCCGGGACATGGGCCAGACCAGCCCGGTAAGAAGCCACTTCGTCGCCTGGGTCGGGCGCTATGAGGACATCGTCAGCGGGCGGGACGGAGAATACAAAATCAAGCTGCTCCACAGCCACAAAGGCAGCGACTGCGGTTACCCAGGACTGGAGCGTCTCCCTGCCGGAACCTTCGTGGCCACCACCTACGTAAAGTACCGGCCCGGTCCCGAACAGAACTCCGTGGTAAGCACTCGCTTTAAGTTGTCCGAAACGGATCGCCTGAAAACGGCGGGGTCTCTTGTTGCCCCAGACGCGAATTGAGGGCACTAACATTCCTCCCGCCCAGTTTTTTCCCCCATGAACCGAATCCCATCCCCCTGGTCCCTGTTCCGTCTGCCGCTGCTCCTCCTCGCCTGTCTGCCCACCCTGGGCTTTGCCGGCGTGACCCGTTTCGAAATTCTCGAGCGCTCCAGCTTCGCGGAGGGAAAAGCGTTTGGCGATACCGGCCCCTACGAGCGCATCGTGGGCCGGGTCTATTACGAACTCGACCCCGAAGCGCCCGCCAACGCCACCGTGGTCGATCTCGGCCTGGCGCCGCGCAACGCGGACGGGAAGGTCGAAGTGAGCGCCGATCTTTTCATCCTCGCGCCGAAAGACGCGGGGCAGGGGAATGGCGCCCTGCTCTATGACGTGAACAACCGCGGCAACAAGCTGGCGCTACGCTTCTTCTGCGGCGGCTCCAGCTCTAACAACCCCACCACCGCCGAGCACGCCGGGAATGGCTTCCTCTTGCGGCAGGGCTACACGGTGGTGTGGAGCGGCTGGGATGGTGAACTGCTGCCGGGCGGTGATCGTTTGCGGCTGTTCCCGCCCCTGGCCAGCGAATCGAAAGAACCCATTACCGGGCCAGTGCGTTGCGAGATCGTGCCCACCTCCGGCACGCAGCGGACCGTCATCAACTGGGCGAACCACGGCTCCTACCGCCCCACGGAAGAGGGGCTGAAAACCGCCACCCTCACGGAGCGTCTCCTGCCCGGCCATCCCCGCGTGGAAATCCCGCGCGGCCAGTGGCGACTGGTGGTGACGGAGGTGGAGGACGAGCACCCAGCACAGCTACCCAAGGTAGAACTGGAATACCCCGCCGGGCTGAGAAAAGCCCACATCTACGAGGTCATTTACGAAGCTCAAGATCCCGTCGTCATGGGCGCCGGGTTCACCGCCGTGCGGGACCTCATTTCCGCCCTGCGTCACGGCACGGGGGAGGGGAATCCGCTCCCGCCCGTCGCGCGGACCTATGGCTTTGGCGTGTCTCAAAGCGGGCGCTTCCTGCGGGAGTTCGTCCACGGCGGTTTCAACGCGGACGAGGCCGGACAAAAAGTATTCGACGGCATCATCCCGCACGTTTCTGGCGGGGGCATGGGCTCGTTCAATCACCGCTTTGCCCAGCCCACGCGTCACGCCGGGCAGCACGATCATCACGACTACCCGCCGGACCGCTTCCCCTTTGCCTACGAAACGCAGACCGATCCCTTGACCGGCCAGACGGACGGCATCCTGCGCGGGGCCGCGGAAAGCGGCGCCGCGCCCCTGGTCTTCCATACCCAAAGTAGCTCGGAATTCTGGCACCGTAGCGGTTCCCTGGTGCTGACCGATCCGCTGGGCCAGCGCGATGCCGAGGTGCCGGACAACGTCCGGGTCTACATCTTCGGCGGCACCCAGCACGGGCCCAGTTCATTCCCGCCCAAGGCCGGCGATGGCCAAACCGCGGCCAATCCTGGGGACTACCACCCCTTCCTCCGCGCCCTGCTCCTGGCGCTGGACCGCTGGAACGCGGCGGGAGAGGAGCCGCCGCCTAGCGTGTATCCTAAGATCGGCACCGGAGACCTGGTGGCCTGGACGCAAAATGCCACCGGCTTCCCGGACCTGCCCGGCATCCAGTACCCGGGCGTCATTCAGCAGCCCTCCTACCTGGACTTCGGCCCCCGCTGGCTGACGGAAAAAATAGCGGACCGCCAGCCGCCCCTGCCGCGCGGGGACTACCAGGTGCGCGTCCCCCGCTCGGACGCGGACGGAAATGACCTGGGCTGCCTGCCGCCGCCAGAGGTGGCCGTGCCCGTGGCCACCTACACCAGTTGGCGCCTGCGTAGTGAAGAAGCCGGCGCGGGCGGCGAACTGGCGAGCCTGACCGGTTCCTACATTCCCTTTCCCCTCAGCCGCGAAGAACGCGAGAAAAGCGGCGATCCCCGCCTGTCCCTGGAGGAACGCTACGGCACGCTTGAAACCTATATGGAAAAGTTGGAAGCCCAATGCCACGCCTATGAAGCGCGGCGCTACCTTTTGCCCGAGGACACCGCCCGCATCCTGGAAACCCAGCGCGAACGCGTCTCGCCCTTGTTTGAACAGCTTCCGGCTCGATAAGTTCAGGCGGCTTTCCGGAATTGACAGGGAAGGCCGCCAGCCTTCCTTTTCATCCACCCGAAATATTTTCTTCAATGAAATCTGCCCTAACATTTTCACCTACAGGGATTCTGATGGCCCTGTTTATCCTGGGAGTAATCGCTATCCCGTGCATGGGGCGGGGGGCCACCAGTACGGAGCCCCGTCCGAACGTCCTCTTCATCCTGGCGGACGACCTGGGCTATGGCGATCTGAGCTGCCAGGGCGCGGTGAAAGTGCGGACGCCCCACATCGACCGGCTCGCCCAGGAGGGCCGCCGTTTTACCGATGCCCATTCGCCCTGTTCCGTCTGCACCCCCAGCCGCTACAATCTGATTACCGGGCGCTATTGCTGGCGCACCTGGGACGGCGGCGGGACGGTATGGGCGAACGACCCGCTCCTCATTGAGCCGGACCGCTACACCCTGGCCGATCTCTTCAAGGAACACGGCTACCGCACCGCCTGCCTGGGCAAGTGGCACCTCGGCTTCGGCACGCCGGGCATGGAAGGCTGGGACGACGTGCTGGGGCCGGACTATAACCGGGAACTTAAGCCCGGTCCGCTGGAGCTGGGCTTCGACTATTTCTGGGGCTTCCCCCACGTCGGCCAGTACCCGCATTTCATCATCGAAAACCACCGCGTGCTCGGGCTCGACCCGAAGGACCCCATCCGCATCACGCCCGATCCGCGGGAAGGCTTCGAGCTGGACTACCTGCACCGCCCGCGCGCCGGCCTGGCGGCCAAGCTCGGGCAGGAGGGCGGCGAATCCGCCCTCTACGAGAACGAAAAACTGTGCGACATGCTCACCGCCCGCGCCGTGAAATGGCTGGACGAATACCAGGTCGGCGAGCCCTTCTTCCTCTACCTGGCCCACCGCAACATCCACGGCCCGCTCACGCCGGCGGAGCGCTTTAAAGGCACCAGCCAGATCGGCGTGTATGGCGATTTTGTTAACGAGCTGGACTGGTCTGTCGGCCAGGTGCTCGACGCGCTGGACCGCAACGGCCTCACGGAAAACACCATCGTGATGTTCTCCTCCGACAACGGAGGCATCTACCGCTACGAACCCATCGACCATCCCGAGATCGAAGGCCACCCCATCAATGGCCCCCTGCGCGGGCAGAAGACCAGCGTGTATGAAGGCGGTGTCCGCGTGCCGCTGCTCGCCCGCTGGCCCGGCCACGTCGCTCCTGGCAGCGTGGACGAAAGCTCCCTGATCGCCTTGACCGATGTGTTCGCCACCTTCGCCGAACTCTTCCAGAAACCACTGCCCGGAAACGCGGCGGAAGACAGCTTCAGCCTCCTCGGCGCCCTCTTGGACCGCCAGCCCGGCACGCCGCCGCGAGAATCTTTGGTCATGGATTCCTACATCGAGCGCATGGCCATCCGCCGCGGACCGTGGAAACTCATCATGGGTCAGAACGGCGGCGGCGCCAAAGCCGAAGAAACCATCGATCCCACCCAGCCGCCCGGCCTGCTCTACCACCTGGGCGACGATATTGGCGAAGCCACCAACCGCTACCTGGAAAACCCGGACCAGGTAAAAGCCCTGACCGCCGAATACCAAGAAATCCACGACAGCGGCCGCAGCCGGTGAGACTGAAACGGTTATTCGTGGAATAGGCCGTTAGAGAGCTCAGTGGTTCTCTATTCACAAGTCTCTGGGTTCGTCTCTGGAAGTTGGGGGCTCGTCTGGGCCGCGTTCCCGGTTAGGGTTTTCTCCCGTTCCTGAATCGCAAAGCCAATCGGCGCGACGGTTGCGAACAGATAGACGAGCAGCCAGACGCCTGCTTTTCGCCAGAAACGGAAAGGTTCCCGTGAGTGCACTACCGTTCCGGAATTGTCGCTCAGACGGCCCATGACGTACCCTTCGATCAGACAGCAGGCGACGCCGTAGCAGAAGAACCCCGGTATCAGCAAATAGAAGAAGCGGAACTGATCGATCACCGAAGCCACCACCACCGTCGCAACCATGGGCAGAAAGAGTAGGGCGAACGGCAGGGGATACTTCCGGGGGATAGTCAGTACGTTTTCGGACGGCGGCGGACAATCGCGAAGCACATCTTCCTCCGATCCCACACGGATGGCCTTTAAGGAGAAGCCAAACCGGCTGGAAACTCTCAGCTCGCCACACTTCGGGCAATCCAGAAGCATTCCGTTTCCATTGCCACCGATTACTTTCCCCGTGGCATTGCATAAAGGACACTTCATCCTTAAAATGCCGAACGTCAGCTTCAGACCGTGGACAACTCCCAGGGCAACAATAGCGAGGCCTGAAGCAACAAAAGCGAACCCCGCCCACGAAAGAACCGGCGAATCCTCGAAGCCCGTA
This sequence comes from Verrucomicrobiia bacterium, assembly GCA_030427505.1. GTDB lineage: Bacteria > Verrucomicrobiota > Verrucomicrobiia > Verrucomicrobiales > DEV007 > JAUICH01. Next base: position 14,988 of record JAUICH010000012.1, on the reverse strand, counting down.
AGAAGGACAGTTCCAAGAACGAGTGCCGGGATCACGGCACTTCCCAGGCGAGACCACATGCGGACATTGAGCGTCATGACAGATGCAGATTAACGGAAGTCCCCGGTGAGGTCCTATTATAAGCAGACATGCCGTTTGTAATAACTCGGCGGGGTAGAAACTCTCAACGAAACTCAGCAGGGGAGCCGGATTACTTCCTTTTCCATTGGCCTTAATTGAATCCGACTTTTGCCAGCCAAAATGAGCACTATTACCCCTCGAAATCACTGGCGTCTTGAGGCGCTCGTCGTGTTCTTCATTGGCTTTATCCTGGCCACCACAAACAATGCCGCGAGAGGCGCAGAGACTGATGAGAATAGAATCACCGCGCAAGACTTTCTGGATGCCGCGGGAATCCTGGCTTGGAGGATTGAGGTTCCAGAGGACCTGAAAGATGGAGAATACCTCTCTCTGGACTGGACCTTCTCCACGGTGTCCGGAGAGAAGAGTTGCGTAGAGCCTGGCGGCCTGGAGATTCGTGACCCGCGACCTGGCGACCTCGTAAAGGTATTCGTCTGGCTTCGCCCCTGGGTCGATCAACAGGGCGAAGGGCTGGACGGCATGAAAACCTGCCCGATATTTCAGGAACCTAACGGGGAAACTCGAACCCAGTATGGCACTCTGAAGATTCCACGGGGATTCGTGGATCTAAACGCTCATCAAGCCACTAGTTCGGGTCCGGATGGTGGCTGGCTTATGATGATGGTCAATCCGGATGCGGATGACAACCGGAACGCCTGCTTTCTGGATTTCAGTTATCGCTCAACGAACGCGAAAAACTGACCTGAAGCAGGTCGTGGCGTCATCCTTGAGTTCGCCTTTCAGGGCGAGCTTTCCACTGTCTCGTCCCCATTCCCATTCAGCGTCCGCTTCCGGTGCGTCACTTCCAGGAACAGATTATACCCGGCGATAAGTGCTGGGCTTAGGTTAGAAAGAATGCCGACGGAGTCGTTCTTGCCGAAGATGAAGTAGCTGAGCACCAGGAGACTGCCTGACAGGCTCATATACCAGAAAGCGAGGGGGAAGGTGGGTTTTCTAGCCTTGTGAGAAAAATGCAATTGGACGAACCAGCGCCCGGCAAACAGAGCCACTCCTAAAAATCCGATGATCTTCCAGGGCGTCACCACCAAGCCCCAGAGATTGAGGATCTCTTCGTTCATGAATCCCTCTGCAACAGTCGTATCCATAGCGGGCGGACTTTAAGCGAATTCCCAAGGAATGACAGGGGGATTTATTTGTCGAATCTCCGCAACCAACCCCTCACCTTTGGCTCAATCGCTTTCACATCGCGCCGCGTGAATCCTGAATCCTTTTCCCGCCTGAGGGCTACTTCTTCTCAATCGGCGGGAAAAGCACCTTCCGCTTCAGCAGCCAGCTTACCCCGAACAGGTCGTATAGCCCCCTCAGAGCCCGCTCCCAGTTCGTGTATTTTGAGATGCCGGCCTTCCGGGAGCGGTGGTTCACGTCCACTTCTTTGATGATGAGGCCCGCCTGTGTGAAAATGGCGGGGAGGAACCGGTGCAGGCCGTTGAAGGGCACGAGGAGTTCCACGCAGTCCTTGGAAAAAGCCTTCAGGGAGCAACCCGTGTCCGACACGCCGTCGTTGAGCATGCTGCGGCGAATCTTGTTGGCGATACGCGAAGCGGCGCGGCGGCTCCAGGTATCCTGACGCTTGGCGCGGCGGCCGCAGACGACATCCGCTTCTGTCAGCAGGGCCACCAGTTTCGGGATGTCGGCGGGATCGTTCTGGCCGTCCCCATCCAGCAGCACGCACACAGGATTAGACGCCGCGCGAAGTCCCGCGTAGACCGCCGCGCTTTGGCCCCGGTTTTTCGTGAAATGAAGACCGCTGATGCCTTCCAGGCCCTGGATCTGAGTCCAGGTATCGTCCGAGCTGCCATCGTCAATCGCGATGATTTCCGCCTCCGGTAGCACACTGCGGATTTCTTCCAGCACGAAGCGGACGCACTCCGTTTCGTTGTAGAAAGGGACGATCACCGAAACTCCGGCGCCCGTTTCCGGGATGGCTTGGCGGGTGGCATCGTCCGCGGCGTCTGGCCGGATACCGGCTGTCAGCGGGAAGGTAGAGCGGTAGCTGTGCTGTGGGTCCATGGGTGTGTTCATTCCTGCTCGGGTTCCGCGTCTCCGGGGTTGGAGGCTTGGTGGCCGCTATCGCCGTGGTCTTCTTTCTCTTCTCCTTCAGGCCGGACCACGAAGTCCGGATGGTAGGGGGGCCAGTCTATCAGATCATGCCCCAGGAAAACGCGGTAATCACGGCTCCTTTCCGGATTGATCTCAACTGAAATTTCTCCGAATTCCTCGAATTTCTTGAACGCCTGGCGGATCGGAGTCAGCGGCACCCGCTTTTCATCCTTGCCGGTCTTCTCGGCGTCCCGTTTTTCGGCGGCAAAGTCAGTATTGAGAATGATGAAGGCGTCCCAGCCTTTTTTATCCTGGGGGGAAGGCCACAACTCATATTGAGAGCGGATGGTCCCCGTAGGTTCCCAGCGGTAGACGTGGGGCTGCTGGGGCAGGTAGAACGCCATCTGACTGGCATTCAGGCGGTGGTTCAGCGCCACCACAAAGGTCTTTTCCGGGTTCGGCACTTGGGTTAGTAACTCGCCCACCGCGGTGCCCGCTTCCTTCCAGCCGCGCTGACGGTGCAGGGGGTCCAGATGCTTGTCGCCAGCATAGCCGAGCGGCCCCAGGGCCAGAGGATAGATCATGACGAAGGCCACCAGGCAGAACCCCACCGCCAGAGCCGGTTTCTTCCACTTCTTCAACCCGGCGGGCATTTTAGGCAGCGGTTCTTCTCCCGAAAACCACCCCGCCAGCAAGAGAAATCCGGGGAGGTAGTAGACCGCCGGCCAGTTTGGCTGCATGACCTGACGCAGCGACATCAGGTAAATGACCACGATGGGCACCGCGCCAAAAACGGCGAGGTAGCGGCCCCGGCTGGAAAGGCGGCGGAACTGCCATAGAGCCACGACGTACAGGCAGATTAGCAAGATCCAGGTCAGCGGAGACAGTAGGGCCATCTGAATGCCGGAAAACTCCAGCACGCGCAGGGGAGTTTTCGCCAGGTAAACGCCCAGGGACTCCGCTTCGGCGGATTCGAAGTGGTGCTGGGTGTGCTGCACGGTGATCCAGTCGTGCCGCGCATTCCACCACACCGTGGGCGCCAGGAAGAGAAAGGCCAGGAGAAAGGCCACCCACAGAGAGCCTCGCTTCAGTAGGGCCCGTTTGTCAGGGGTGACCGCCAGGTAGATGAGCGCTAGCAGGGGAAAGAGCATCATCATCTGCTTCGCCAGGATACCCAGGCCCGTGCAGACCGTCAGGAGCGCGAGATTCAGTCCTGCCGGGCCCTGTCCGTCCACCCAGCGCCAAAAAAGCCACAGGGCCGCCGTCCAGAAAAAGACCAGTAGCACATCGATGGTCATCATGGAGCTCAGCGCCACCTGCGCGGGCGTGGCCAGGCCCAGCAGCAACGCCAGGAAGCCCGCTTTCGGCGAATAGAGCGAGCGGCCCGCGAGGTAGATGAATCCCAGCGCGGCCGTGGCCAGGAGGGCGGCGCAGAACTTGATGGCCACCGCGTTGTCCCCCCCGATTCCCGTGGCCAGGGCCATGGTCCAGGCGATGAGCGGGGGCTTGCTGTAGTAGCCCCAGGAAAGCTGGCGTCCCCAGTCCCAGTAGTAGGACTCATCCTCCACCAGGTCGAAAGGCTGGAACGCGGCGTAGATCAGCCGCAGTGTCAGCACCGCCAGCAGAATGCCCCACACCCAGGCGCCGTGAGTCCGGGAGCCTGAAGTCCTGAGGCGGTCGGTGGTGGTGGCGTCCGGGTCAGTCATGAAGCATGGGGCCAAGGGAGCCGGAGTTTGGACCGGAGTGACCGGGGTTTCAAGCGCCCCGGTCCGAAGAAAAGCGCCAATCGGGGTGAAATGAAGCGGTTGCAATGGCCATGGCGGACGCGGAAAGTGCCTTCGTCCCTGGAAAAGCGCGCCATGTCCACCCCTCAAACCCCGTCCGCCACGGAACCGTCCGCTATCGCTTCTTCCGCGCCCAAGGGCCGCTGGGCACTGTGGGGGGTGCTGGACTTCGTGCTGCCCGCCGTGATTACCGTGATCCTCGGGGCCTGGTTCACGGGGGAGCTGGACCTGGCCATCCAGAGCCACTGCTACGTCGCGGAGCAGGGCTGGGTGCACGGGGATGAGTTCCCCTGGGGCTTTCTTTATGACTGGGGCGCCATGCCCGCCATCCTGGTGGCGGTGGGCTCCGTGGTGGGGCTCGTCCTGGGGTTCAAGTTTGAAGGCCTGGCAAAATGGAGCCGGGTCTTTCTCTTCGCCGTGACCATCCTCATCGTGGGACCGGGCTTGGTCACCAACACTTGGCTGAAAGACAACTGGGGCCGCCCCCGGCCTCGGGAAGTCACGGAGTTCGGTGGCCGCTACGCCTATGAAACCATCCTGGGGCGGGACGACAGCAGTCCGGGGAAATCTTTCCCCTGCGGTCATGCCACCATGGGCTTTTTCTTCTTTGGCGGGTATTTTCTGCTGCGCCGCCGCCGTCCCGGCCTGGCCGTGGGGGTGCTGGTTTTCTCACTCGCCTTCGGAACCGCGATCGGTGTTGCCCGTGTCGTGCAGGGCGGACACTTTGCCAGTGACGTTGTCTGGGCGGCCGGGGTGGTATTTCTGGTTTCAGCGGGCCTGTTCTATTTGCTTGGTCTGCACCGCGGAGTTTTGACGAATGCCACCACGCCCTTGGGATTGTTTCCGGCGAAGGCAAGGAAGATTCCCAAACCGGTTCTAATCGGGGGCGGAATCTTGACGGCCGGCCTCATCGCCGGAGTGCTGTTGGCCACGCCCTATGAGGAGCGGCGAGAGTACACCGCTGAAAAAAGCGTTTCCGGTCCGGAGGCGGAAATGAAGTTTACCTTTGGCGCCGTGACAGGGGAGATCGAAATCCTGCCCGGAGACCGCTACCATGTAGTGAAGGAAGCCTATGGCCACGGCATGCCCTCCAGCGATATCGGCGACCGGTGGAAAGACGAGACGGATGATGACGGGTTCTACCGTCCGCGGTTCTACCAGTCCCTGAACGGTTGGTTTACAGAGATCCGGCAGACCATCAAAGCCCAGATTCCCCTGGCCAATGCCCGCTATGGGAAGTTTGAGCTGGGACCGGAGACCGGGACGGTGATCCAGCTACCCCAACCCCGGAACGATCAGGTGTTGGACCTCTACGGGGAGCACGGAACGAAGGTCACATTTCTCCTGGAGCCGGGCGCTCAGGTATGGATCGATCAACAGAAAGCAACGCCGGACGGACCGGAGCCATACGAGTTGGTCGTGGACCCGTCCGTGGCAAGCCAGGTCCTTCAAACGCCGACAAAGCCGGATGGAGACCGAGTGACCACGCTGTCGGTGGAGGCAGTGCCCGCGAAGATAGAATTTCGCGCGGCAGCAGCACCCGAATCGGCGAAAAACTAGCCGCGCCAGAGAAAGCTGTCGCGGAAGGTGGTCCTCGACCTCCGGGCGAGGAACGCGCGAGCCGCGCGACCCATTTACAACGGCGGCAGCTTCATGGCCTAGCGCGGACGAACCGCTTCCTCGCTCTGCTTCCGCGAACGCGCCCGGAGATCGCGTTCCACCTGTTGGGCTGATCGCGGGCGATGGGAATATTGATTGGCCTTACTGCTGCTCTTTCTTGGCCGGCTCGGGCATGGGCTCCTCCTTTGGCGGCACGGAGCCCAGCGCAAAGTCGGCCGGGACCAGACCCCGGTGTTGCCAGTAGCCCTCCGCCTTCTGGAAGCCGTAAAAGCTGGGTTCGAAGGGGTCTACCAGTTCGACGTCTGCCTCAGCGGAAATCTTGCTTTCCAGGCCGGTCAGGTAGTAGGCGGCATTCACGATGAGGCGGCGAAGGTCTTCGCTCTCCAGATCGATGGAAGCGCCCATGGTGGTGCAGAAGACTTGGCCCTCTTTGCCGGAGTCCGGCGCGGTGTAGGGTTTGAGCCAGGCGATCGGCATCATGGGATCGTTCTTTTCGCCTTCCACGGGCGGAGAGTCCGGCTCCATTCCGCTGAGGACCTGGCCGCGGAGCAGGATGGTGGCGCTGTCGGGCAGCTTGTTGATTCCGTAAACATCAGTCGGTCCGAATACGTCCTCCACGCCCTTCAGCACGGCATTTTCAGCGTTTGCCTCTTCGATGACCGCGCGGGTGGCTTCATGTTTGTGTTTCCCGTGGTGGCTGACCCACGTATCGCCCAGGATCTGCTGGCCAAAGCCGCCGGGCCAGTCCTTGCTGGTCCAGGTCCAGTCGCGGTAGGAAGTCTCAAAGTCGTCCGCGAAGTTGAAGGCGTGGGTCGAAGTGCGGAGGCCGATGATGGGCTTTCCGGCGTTCACGTAGTCCACGATGTGCTTCATCTGCTCGTCCGGCAACCCGCGGAATCGGGTAAACAGGATCATGAGATCGGCGGAGTCCAGTGCCTCCAGGCCGGGGATGTTGTGTTGAAAATTCGGGTCGATGAGATCGTTTTCCGGATTGATGGCGAAGAGAACCGTGCAATCGAAGCCATGGTGTTGGCTGAGAATCTTGGCGAGCATGGGGCAGGCTTCTTCAGAGCGGTATTCTTCGTCCCCGGAAACCAGGACAATGTGCTTGCCCTCGCCGGGGCCGTGTGTGCCCTCGAAATGGAGCCAATACGCGCTCTCCGGAGAGGAGGAAGCCGGCGCGAATTTCACTGCGAATACGATCAGCAGCGCGAGGACCACGAGGGCCGCGACGATGAGAACGGGAAGACGGGAGGAGGAGCTAATGCTGGTGGTCATGTTCGAGAGGGTTGAAGCGAAAAGGTATTTCGAAAGGCGCTGCCATCCCAGGAGGGGGAAGCACGCTGTGGATTGTTCCGTCTAGAAGCGCCGGGGTCAATGGCGCGTTGATGGGGACTTACCGGATAGAGTGGAATCGTGAACAAACCTGCCTTACCCGGTCAGTAGGAAAATCGCGACGAATCCGGGACCGCTCCAGGGGGGAGTCTCTAATTCTTGGTGGCGTCCTCGGCCTTCTTCCACCAAACCTCCATGGAAGATGCCAGGGAGCGAAAGTCACCGGCCTGGCGAGGCGAGATAAGACGGCATGACCTCCAGTCCGAACGGATGTCGTCAACTAAGCTGGAGGCGGCGGAGAGGGTCTTCACCCAGACAGAAATGGCTTCGCGGTGGCGCCCCCGGGTCTGGCGTCTTTTCGCGTGGTCACTCCATTTGAGAATCTTCCCGAGCTTTCGCCCGAACCGGCTGCGCCAGGCGACACGGCCGAGCCACGATTTCCGGGCGTCCTGAATGGTGCCGAGGACCTGCTCCACGGAAGTCTGGAAAATGGTGGCGGTTTCTTCCGACCAGAGGGTGTCCCGCAATTCGGTGGCGTGGCGCAGGTTTTCTTCGAATTCTTCCACCGAGACAGGGGGCGGCGGTGGATCGACGACCGGCAGGAGCAGGTCGTCGAGCGCTTTGTTTATCTGGATGGTGGCTTCGCTCTCCGGATTTCCCCAATCGGCCCCATTGGCCCGGTCTAGAGTTGAGGGTTCGGTGAAGTGGAGCAGCAGTGTCCGGTTTCGAAGCCACTGGGGACGTAACGCCTCGGGCAGCATGTTCACGACGGGTCCGTAGTGATATTGGTGAAAAACGAATGGAGTGTCCACAAAGCGGACTTCCATGCCCGATACCCGAATGCGGTGAATCAGTTCGTTGTCATCGAAGGCAACGCCTCCGCCGTAGCGTTCGTCGAAACCGCCCAGCCGTTCGAGGTCGCTCTTCATGATGGCGCAACAAAAGTGGAAGGCCCGGGGGTTTTCGACGGAATGATTGTACCACCCTGGACCGCCATCCCGCATGGGTCTGCCGGTGCGGGTGGAGACATCGGCGGCCAGCGCCGCGATGCTGGCCGGACCGCCGTCGAGGCTGTCCGTGTCCTCCTGATCGATGGAGTAGCAACCGAAGGTCAGGTAGCGCCCAGGGGCCAGGGAGGTCCTGACATGGTCTAAGATGTCTCCCGTGTGGAGGCACTCCGGATTCTGGAGAATGATCTGGTCGCCGCGGGCGGCTCGGAAGCCGAAATTGAAAGGAATGCAGGGATTGTGATACCACTTTTTGTCCTTCTCCAGGCGAAGCACACGGAGGAAAGGAAACCGGTCCGTCAGGTCCTCGAGGCGGTGGGAATCGTCGCTTCCGTCATCCACGGCGATGACCTCGAAGTCGCTCACGGCGGAGGCTTCAAGGCTGGCCAGAGTGCGCTGGAACAGGTCCTTCCGGTTATAATAAGCGGTAACAATGGAGATCATGGAGAAGGGGCGGGGCGGCGGACGCCTGGGGAAGGCCGTAGTTGCCGGTGGGAGCCCGCGGACTATGTCTTTTTCCAAACCGTGCGGTTCACAAAATCAGTATAGCCGCAGATGAGTTTGGCCACCTTCCACGACACATTCTCTGTCTGGTAATCCGGCGGCACGGCGGGAGAGTTCATGGCCTGACGCTGTGCGGCGGCAATCCGAACGGCTTGAAGGATGCGCTCGGAGCGCAGACCGGTCATGATGACGACGCCTTCGTCCATGCCTTCGGGGCGTTCCTGGGCCTCTCTGAGGGTCACGGCGGGAAATCCGAGAAGCGCGGACTCTTCGGTAATGGTGCCGCTGTCGGACAAGGTGCAGTAGGCCTTACGTTGCAGGGATATATAGTCCGGGAAACCCAGCGGAGGCATGGAGCGCACCAGCGGGTGCAGGTCTTGCCGCATGCCGTCCAGGCGTGCGCGGGTGCGCGGGTGAACGGAGAATACCAGCGGCAGGCGGTACTCCTCCGCCAGGGCGGAAAGGGCATCCAGCAGAGACTGGAGGTGCGCTGGATCGTCCACGTTTTCCTCCCGGTGGAGACTGACGACAAAGTATTTCTCCGGCTCGAGCTCCAGGCGGGAGAGGACATCGGACTGCTGGATGCGGGGGAGGTGAAAGTCGATAACCTCCTTCATGGGCGAACCGGTTTTGATGACCCGCTCCTCCGGGAGGCCCTCGCGCAGGAGATTGCGGCGGGCGTGCTCGGAGTAGCAGAGATTGATGTCGCTGACGTGATCGACTATGTGGCGATTGATCTCTTCCGGCACGCGAGAGTCGAAGCAACGGTTGCCGGCTTCCATGTGAAAGATGGGGATCTTCCGCCGCTTGGCGGGAATGACCGAGAGGCAGCTATTGGTATCGCCGAGGACAAGGAGCGCCTCGGGCTGGACGGTTTCCAGGAGACCGTCCACTTCGCGAATGGTATTGGCGATGGTATCGGCGGCGTTTCTGCCGGCAACATTGAGGGCGTGGTCTGGCCGCCGGATGCCGAGCTCGTCGAAGAAGATGCCGTTCAACTCGTAGTCGAAGTTTTGTCCGGTGTGGACGAGAACGTGGTCGGACACGGAGTCAAGGACGGCGATGACCCGGCATAGACGGATCAACTCCGGACGGGTTCCGGCCACGGTCATGACTTTCATTCGAGATTCCATGCGGCAGTGAGTTCTTTCCGGCACCGGTGAGTCCAGGTACTAGCAATTCATCCAGGCCTCAAGTTCCTGCAACTGTTGCCGGATAGGAGCGCGAGTCCAGTCCGGTATCAGGGAACGGTCAACTCCGGGATCGGTATGGGTGGGAGTGATCTCGATGGATTTCCGCCAGACGCTGGCGAACTGTTTCAACAATTCGAATTTGCTGAGTGGTGGTTCGAAGCCCAACTGTACGATGCCGTTTTGGAAAGGCGCCGTGCCGCGAATGATTTCGCCGGCTGCCTTGGCCCATTCCAGGGTGGTGATGCCGTTCCAGATATGATTGGTATACCCCTGAACCGGACCTTCCTGGTCGAGAAACCATTTCAGGAGCCCGGCTCCACCGGGTAGGGACGGTCCAATCACTGAGGTGCGCAGACAAATGACTCGCTCGTCGAGGGCGGCTGTTTCGCCGATGGCCTTGGAGCGGCCGTAGGGCTCCTCATCGTCAGGCCGTTCCCCGGTCCGGTAGTGGCCCCGCCGGCCGGAGAAAACACAGTCGGTGCTGGCATGGATGAGGCGCTGGTGGTCCGCCATTTCGTGGACGAGGTGCGGGGGAAAGAAGGCGTTGGCCCGCATAAAGGCCGCTGTATCGGAACCCTTTTGGGGAATCGCGCCAAGGGCATTGACGACCCAGTCACAGTCCGATTCCCTTACCTCCCTCAGCAAGGGATCCAGAGGCTCGCCCAGATAGCGCGCGTCATTGGTTATTACTTCGTGTCCTTCGGCCGTCAGGTATGCCGCGACGGTATGCCCCAGCATTCCCCGGTGCCCAATGATAAAAACTCGGTTCATGGTGGAAGACTCGGGGGCAAGATTGCCGGCTGAGGAAGAAGGGGCGCGGAGTAATGTCTCAGGCCGTGCTGGATTCATTGCTCAGCTCGCGCTGGATGAAATCCAGGTTCAGGAGCATGGAGTGCAGTTCTTCGTCGCTCAGACGATGGGTCACTTCTGAGGTGTAGTCGTGGGCCTCGGTCACTTCGACTTCCCCTTGATCGAAATAGAGTGAGTAGTTCAGGTCCCGGGAGTCTGACGGGATCCGGTAGTAGTTTCCAAGGTCTTCGGCCCGGATCATTTCCTCGCGGGTCATCAGGGTTTCATGGCGTTTTTCGCCGTGCCGGGTGCCAATGATCTGAATTTCGGATTGGGAATTGAACATGGCTTTCAACACCCGGGCGAGCTGACCGATGGTGGCGGCGGGCGCTTTCTGGATAAAGAGGTCGCCGCCGCTGCCACGATTGAACGCGAAGAGGACGAGGTCCACCGCTTCCGGCAGGGACATCATGAAACGCGTCATCTCAGGATCGGTAATGGTCAGGGGCGCTCCCTGTTTGATCTGCGCCACGAACAAAGGAATCACGGAGCCGCGGGAAGCCATGACATTGCCGTAACGGGTGACACAGATCTTGGTGTCGCTGGGTGAGCACAGGTCGCGGGACTTGGCGACGGCCACTTTTTCCATGAGCGCTTTGGACATGCCCATGGCGTTGATGGGGTAGACGGCCTTGTCCGTGCTGAGGACGATGACGTGGCGAATGCCTCTCTCGATGGCGGCGTTCAGGGTGTTGTCCGTGCCGAGGACATTGGTGTGGACGGCTTCGAGGGGGTGAAATTCGCAGGAGGGCACCTGCTTGAGCGCCGCGGCACTGAAGACAAAATCCACCCCCCGCATTGCACTGGAGAGGGCGTTAGGGTCGCGGACATCTCCAATGTAGAACTTCAGCCGGGGATCGGGCGTTTCCCGGCGCATGTCGTCTTGCTTGGACTCGTCCCGGCTGAAGATGCGAATCTCACCCACCTCTTCCCGGAGGAAGCGGCTGACCACCGTGCGCCCAAACGAACCGGTGCCGCCGGTAATGAGGATGGACTTACCTTTGAATGGGGATATGGGGCCGGACATGGGGGAGATAGAGGGACGGACGCGGAAGAGGGGGAGATGTGGCCGGGGAAGTCTTTGCCTGAGGCCTGAGAGGTCACGTCCTAAGTATGGGGACAGCCGTTGCGGCAGGCCTCTTCATTTTCTGGAGCGCGGGGAGCTTTGCTTCTTTCCAGTATTTCTTGAAATTCCTTTAACCAATTTTCGGTCGCAGTGTTGAACCGAAAGCCTCGAGTGTCCACCGTATTTTGGCCGGGGAGAGACCGAACGGCGCGGAACAACGCGGGTTGGTAAAGAGCTGCCCTACCAGTTGACATCGTGGCACATGCGCCGGACTCCGCATGGGGATGCGCCACGAATCCGGGCGGGTGGGGCATCCGCCCACACACCCTAAGCCCTCCGCCAGACCACTCTGACTACCGAGACAATGGCAGCGGGGAACCGCGAGCAGGACGCCTATCTGGAAAGAAACAGCAGCGTTTGCGCGGCGCGGTAGCTGGCGTCGGGGTGGGGGTCGTCCAGCATCTTGATGAGCTGATCTTTCAGGAAACCGGCGCGGGCGTCGCCAGCGAAAGTAGCGGCGTAGGTGCGGATGGCGGGGTCTTCGGACTGGAGATTCTTGGCCAGTTCCACCAGGGCCTCCTTATCGCCCAGAGCGGCCATGGAGTGGTTCATGTAGGCCTTGATGAGCGGATCGTCCGTGTCCGGGATGCGGGCGCGCATGTGGGGGATGTCCTGTTTGCCGCCGATGCGGCCCAGGATCCAGGCGGCGATCTGGAAGCCTTCTTCGTTTTCGGACTGCTGGAGGTTTTCGCGGATGAAGGCCATCATCTCCTGGTCTCCATCCCGGGCCAGGGCGGCGGCGGCCATGAGGCGGAGCTTGATGGTCTCGCCCTTCTCAAAGGCGCGGCGGAGACCAGTTTTGTCGCCCACTTGATCTACCTTGAAGAGGCTTTCGGCGGCGTGGGTGTGGCCGTACTGGTCGGGTTTCTCCAGGATGTTGAGCATGACCTGGGCTTTGTCCGTCTCTCCGGCGCGGACGAGTTCGCGGGACACGCCGCAGAGCATCTGATCATCGGTTACAGCCTGGAGCTTGGGCTCGAGGACGGGGATGACCTCCTCTCCGTAGCCACCCAGGGTCAGCCCTTCCGCCGCGTGGATGGAGGGCCAGAAGTCCTCGCCATGGAGACCGGCGCGGAGGACGGCGAGACACTTCTCTTTAGTCGCGGGGTCTAGATCCACGGTTTTCTGCTTGAGAAGCTCGTCATCGCAAGAGTTCAGGGTGAAGGCGGCGGCCGTGGCGAGCGCGAGGAAGAAGCTCTGGCTGGTGGGAAGGAGATTCATGCGGTCAGGAAGCGGGGGTGGGAGTTGGGGCTGGCTTATTCTTTTTGGGGAAAATGAAGCAGAACAGCAGGCCTACCCCAATGTTCGCCGCGAGGGAGAGGGGAGCCATCCACTGGAACGAGACCGGGTCCTCATCCGCCGCCGTCGTGATGCCGAAGACGGTTTCGTAAAACGGACGGAAGTAGGAGGAAAAAGCAATCAGTACCGCCACGGTGACGCCCGCGATGGCGCCGAGCCACGCCGCCAGGGAAGAGGCACGGCGCACGAACAGGGCGAAGAAGAACAGGCAGAAGATGGGAACCGTCAGGAGGTTGGCGGTTTTGTTAGTCACGGCAATGATGTTGCCCGGCACCTTGTCCACCGACAGGCTGCCCACCACCACCACCGCGCCGATGACGAAGGCCAGGATGCGGGCAAAGATGACGTGGGTGCGTTCGTTCTTGGGCCTCAGCCCCAGGCGGTCGAGCACGTCGGTCATGACCACGGCGGTAATGGAGTTCACCCCGGAGTCCACACTGGACATGGCGGCGGCGAAAAGCCCGGAGACCACCAACCCGGAAATGATGGGAGGCAGGTGATAGGCGATGTAGTGGGGGAAGACCTTGTCCGCGTCGTTGGCCAGGGTCAGGCCGTTCGCCAGTTGGGCGGGATTCGCCTGGAAGTAACCGAGCAGCGCCAATCCCGCGAGACCGAGCGTGATGTTGATGATGAGGCCGACGATGACGTTGGTGAGCACCGCGCTACGGGCGGCCTTGGCGTTTTCCGTGGCCATGAAACGCTGCACGGACACTTGGTCTCCGCCGGCGGTGGCGACATTCCAGATCAGGAAAGAGAGGATGGAACCAAAGACCGTGACCCGGGTGGTGGGGTCGAGACTGAAGATCGGCTGAGAGTCCCAGTGTGGGCTCCACTCCGTGGGGAACCAACTGAAGCCGCCCATCTTCACCGTGATGGTGACGAGAACCAATACCGCGCCGCCGTAGAGGAGGATGGTCTGGAGCAAGTCCGTGATGACCACCGCGCGCAGACCTCCGAGCGAGGTGTAGGTGATGGCGATAAGACCGGTGATAGCGGCGACCCAGGGAATCCACGAGTCCTCCAGGCCGGCCATCACCACGATGGCCTTGGACGTGACGCTCACGAGCAGGGACATCCACACCAGCCGCAGGCAGAGAAACAGCACCACACCCAGGGCCCGGACGCTGGGGCCCAGGTTTATCTCCAGCAGTTCGTAGGCGGACACCACCTTGTTCCGCATGTAGGTGGGCAGCAGCCAGTAGCCGACGATCAGGAAGATGAAGGGATAGGCCAGCATGAAGCTCATGTAGGCCGGCCCTTTACCGAGGGTTTCGCCGGGAAAGGCGAGGTAGGAAATGGTGCTGAGCAGCGTGGCAAAAAGAGAAACGCCGATGAGGATGGGGTTCATCTTACCGGAGCCGACGAAGTATTCCTTCGTGCTCTCCTGCTTCCGCCCAAACCACCAGCCCATGACCACCACGGCGGCGGCATACAGGCCGATGATGATCCAGTCAATCAAGACCAAACCGTGGCGCGGCTCCGCAAGGCCGGCGGCGGCGGTGGACTCCCCATCGGCCGCGGCCTCCTGCGCCCACGCCTCGAAGGGAAACAGGAAGAACGCCAACACCGTTCCCACGGCCAGGGCCCAGCATACTGGCGGGATGAAAGAGGGGCGGATGGGCGAGGCGGAGAAAAAACGGGAGTTCTTGGGGAGCATTCCGGGGTCAGTCAGGGGTGGGGGTAAACCTCGGCATGCTCCCGGAAGGAACCGGGAGTGTCCAGACTGGAAAACTGGTCCGGTTTGCTGACCGGTAGGGTTCCGCTACCTGGAGTCTAGGGCAGTGACCGCCTTAAGATGATGGGTGATTGGCGAGGATTTTTGGCTGGGGGCAAGGCGCGATGAAGGAGGCTATGTGAATCATAACTGACTGAAGAGCAACGAAGACCCCAGCCAAAAAGACCGGGTCGCGTCCTTTTGCCAACGGCTCTTTGTTCAGACCAAGCGCTCATCATTTTAAGGCGGTCAGTGCACTAGGCAGTGTGGACAAATATAAGTGGTTGAGAATGTTAAGTTTTACGAAATAGTAAAGGATGGATGTCCATCGAGCAGATCAGATGCCGGAGCCGGTTTTTCAACGGCTAAAAAAATT
>JAUICH010000011.1 GCA_030427505.1 Verrucomicrobiia bacterium | reverse complement strand
GCTATGTGAATCATAACTGACTGAAGAGCAACGAAGACCCCAGCCAAAAAGACCGGTTCCCGCCCTGCCGCCAGCGGCTCTTTGTTCAGACCAAGCGCTCATCATTTTAAGGCGGTCAGTGCACTAGGCAGTGTGGACAAATTGGGGCCGCGTCTCTTGGTATTCGCCGCTTCGCGGCGCTGAGTTCTCTTTCCCCTTCTTCATTTCCGGTCCGTTCTCCAATTTGTCCACACTGCCTAAAGTATTGCGGAATGATGGGTGCGCTGGCTTGCCAGGATAGGTTAGCGGCTTCCGCCGCCTTATTGACGCCCCACGAGGCACAGGGTCTCCGTCCCTACTCCAGCCCGTCCCCGTCCACCGTCTCTTCGGACTCCCGCTTGGTGCGGCCGCTCAGGGGGTACTTCGGGTGCAGGCCCAGCATCCGTTTGGAGTTTGGCTGGTTAAAGACGTAGACCCAGTTGATGGCGAACTCGGGGAAGGTGGCTTTCATTTTGGCCGCCATCTTCCAGTTGGCCAGGACCTCGGCCGCGGCGGCCTGTTTTTCTTTGCCTTTGGAGGACTCGTAGGTCTGCATCCAGCGGCGGGTGTCCAGCACCATGCGGCTGTAGTCCAGGCCGCATTGCACAAAGGCCACGCGGTCCCGGTATTTGGGCGGGGCGCCGGCGGCGTCCAGCTTGGCGTTGGCCGCCTCCAGCAGCGCCTGGGCCTGGCCGAGCAGTTCGGGCGTATAGGTCTGGGGCGACCCGTAGATCCGCTGCCGGTTGCGCGCCTCCGCCACGAAATCCGTCCGCGCTTTTTCCCAGAGCCGCCAGTAGGCCTTCACTTCGGCGGCGGCGGGGCCGAAGCCGCGCTGGTAGTAGTCGTCCATGAGCGCTTCCACGTCCGTGTAGGGGTTCCAGGCCAGGTGGGCCAGGGCATAGTAGTGCGGGCCCTGCGTGGACCAGTGGAGCCAGAGCATGTCAAAGAAGAGGCCCATGCAGTGCCGGTCCGCCACGAAGCGGAGATCTTCCGCCGCCTGCGTCATGGCCACGTCCGGCAGGCCCCAGCCGTGGCCCGCCGCGCTGCCCAGGTTGGGACGCCAGGCCAGGAGGGAAGCTTTTTCGCCCCAGTCGCCGAACTGCTTCATGGCCAGGGTCCGGTCGTCGCCCACGCCGTCTCCCCGCAAGTGGAAGTTCGACACGCTGGAGATGATGACATTGTCATCCGGCACCGCCGCGACCGGTGCGGGGCGGGAGAAGCCGTAGGCATGCAGCTGGACATACAGGTCCTGGCCGGGGAAGCGCTCCTTCAGCATCCGGGCCAGGTGATTGGCGAAGGTCACCTGCCGGTCGGACAGCACGGGCCGGTCTTCCGTCACCCCTTTCCAGTGAAAGGTGCCGGTCTCCGCGTCCGGGTTGTCCCAGGCCTGGCACTTTTCGCAGACGCAGAACCCGGAGGCCCAGCTGTCGTTCTCAGAGACGTTGAAGACGTGGAGGGTGGGGTCTGCCTTCCGCCTTTCCGCCACGTTCTCCAGCCACTGCTCCCACACGGCGGGGTTCGTTTCGCAGAGCTTGGCGTTGTGCCCGCCGGGGAAGCCGCTGCGGGTACCGTCCGGCTGGAGGGCGAAGTAGTCCGGGTGGGTCTCGTGGTAGAGGTCCCACCAGTCGCCAAAACCGTGGCCGCCGTCCAGCTCCAGGGAGTCCAGTTGCACCCGCTGGTAGCGGGCCCAGAGTTCGTCCGGGCCCTCCTTGGTGTCGCCCAGGGAGAGACGCACCAGCATGCCGCTCCGCGCCCGGATCTGAGGATGGTAGCGCTGTTCGAAAGGGGCGAAGGCCAGGCGCCTGGCCTCCGGCACGTCTTCACCCTTCTCGCCCGGCCAGAGCCAGCGCACCCCCAGCTGGTCCTGGAGGAAGGTGTAGACCGCGTTGGCCGTGCCGTATTCCTGCTGCCGCCCGGTAATGTCCGCCAGCCGGCCCCTGGCCTCCATGTGGTCCGGGTCCCAGCGGTCCCGCCCGGCGATGACCAGGTAGCGCTCATTCGCCGCGATGAGCGTTTCTTCCGGGAACTGAAAGTCGAAATCCAGGCCGGGAAACACCTTCTCCAGTCCCGGCTGATAGCCCACCCAGAGGGCCCGCTCTGGCAGGGAGGTGGGAGCGCTTTCGATCAGCTCGGGCCGGGCGCCGCAGATTTTCTCCAGGTAGTCCGCCAGCGTGACCGCCGCGTCCCGCGTCCGGGGCGGAGCTCCCGGATAGAGGTAAATCGGCGCGGGCGCAACGCCCGCCTCCGTGTCCACCAGAACCACGTCCGCCCAGAGGGAGGGCGGAGCCAGGGTCAAAATCAGGGTGAGAAACGCGATACAGAGAGAGGCGGGCAGGGAGGGACGAGGGGGCATGTCGATCTGGTTGGGGAGTAGAGCAAGGGCGGGGGGAAGGGGGCAAGACGCTCCAGTGCCGGGCCGGTCAAGCCATGCAGGGCGTGCCGTGTCTAACGATGACAGAGCTTTGCAAACGGCGTCCAGACTTTGCGGGGACGCGTGTGCGTACCTGTCATTCCGAGGCCGGAAAGGGAGCCGGGTAGGCGCCCGGCCTCAAGTGCAAGTCCGCGGCCAGGATAAGCGCCAGGAAGAACGCCACCGCGAAAAACACCTGCGCCGCCAGCAGCCAGCGCTTGCCGGTCTTTCGAAAAGACCGGTAAGAAACGAACCAGCCCGCCGCGCTGATGGCGGCCTCCAGGGCGTATTTGAGGATCATCCCCTCCCGGCCCACCACATCTAGCAAAATCAGAAAAATCAGGAAAAGAACAAAATAGGGCACGGTGCGATGGAGGGGGATTTTCATGGTTTTCATAAATTCTTTCAAAGACCGGCACGCTGGAAAATTGACCGGATCAAATCCAGGATTCTTTTCTTGGGCCGTCCGATCTTCACCGCTAAAGTTGCCTAAAGGGGGGGAATCGGGTGTCACGGCTGGCGCGTTTCGGGACAATAGAATTTGTAGTAGAGGGGATTTCAGAGGGAAGGTACGAGAATTGCGTTAGACCGGAGAAAATTAACGGCGGTCAGCGGCATCCTTCCATAAGCGGCTTTTTAGAACGATTTTAAGTAAAAATTGTCAAAGACGGTTCAAGATGAATAGGTGATGAATTGAGCGGGGATCGCCACCCCTGTTTGGTTCGGGGCAGAAATCTGCCTGGGGCAGCCGGGGAGGGCTGCCTGGTCAATCTGGTCGCAATGAAAACCGAACGCATTCTTCTGCCACCACGGCGGCACCATGTCCGGCCGAAGAAGAGTCTTTTGCCGTGGTCCGTCGCGGCGGCCATCTTGATCGCCGTGCTCGGCTGCTTGATGGCCTTTTACATGGGCTATTCGAGGGGCCAGAATGGAACAGATCCGAAGACCGCGCAGGCTTCGCAAAATGAACCGGCCTTGAGCGCGAAGGAAGCGGCCCAGGTGGAAAAGCTGCTCGCGGAAGCCCGGGTGCGCGTGGCGGAGCGGGACTGGCTGAAAGCCGGGAACCTCTACCGTTCCGTGTTGGAGGTGGACGGCTCCAACGCCGAGGCGAAGGTGACGCTGCCGCTGATCGAGCAAAATCTGAACAAGGCGCGGGGCGGCTTCGCCCTGACCACGGACCCGGCCGGCGCCACGGTGACGGTGGCGGATCAGCCGCCCCAGCAGTCACCGGCGGAGTTCACGGGACTGCCCTTTGGGAAATATTCCGTGGAAGTCTCCCTGGAGGGATACGAACCCGTGCGGCGGGAGATAAAGGTGGACGCGGAGGAGGTTCGCGACGCGGGTAAGGTGACCCTCGTGAAAAGCGCGGGAATGTTGAGCATCTCCAGCGAGCCGGAAGACGTCCCCTTCGAGCTTTACGCAGCGGACAAAGAGGACGATGCCAAGCTGGTCCTCGAAGGCAAAACCCCGGCGGATCTGAACGGTCTGCCGCCGGGGGCCTACAAGGTGGTGATGACGCGGGACGACTGGCCGGCCTTTACCCGGACCGTGGAGGTCCAGCACAATCGCGAGACCAGCGTCTCCCACGTTTTTGCACGTGGCGGGCTGCAGATTACGAGCGATCCGGCGGGGGCGGAGGTCTGGCTGCGAACCAGTTTGAAGGAGAACTCCCGTCTGGTGGGCGAGACGCCCATCAGCCTGAGCGACTTGCCGGCGGGGCGCGTTTACCTGGAACTCCGTCAGGGAGACTGGCCCTCGATCCGCCGCACCGTGGATGTGGCGGGTGGCAAGGAACAGAAGCTGGACTTTGCCTGGAAGCGGGGCCTCGTCACCTTCCAGAGCGATCCTCCCGGCGCGGCCGTTTACATGGACGGAGACCGGGTGGGCGCCACGGATGACACCACGCCTTTCCAATGGGAAATGCCAGAGGGCGACTATGACATGGAAGCCCGGCACGAATCGCTGGGCTTTGCCGAGTCCATGATTTCCGTGCGCTCCTCCCGCGAAAACGAAGCGAAATTTTCCTTCGACTACGGGTCCGTCTCCATTTCCAGCGATCCTCCGGGAGCCGACGTGTTTGTGAACGGCGAACCCGTCGGAAAGACGCCATTGCGTCAGCCCGTGGTGCGGCCGGGGGAATATCGCTACACGGTGTCCAAGGAACGCTACCAGCCCGCCATCGTGGCCGGAACCGTGAATCCCGGCCAGACCCTGGAGTTCAACACCCGGCTGAAGTTCGAGCCCACTCCGCGCATCGGTCAGCACTTCACCAACGGCCAGGGCCAGGAAATGCGCTGGGTGGAGGGGCTAAAAGGCTGGGTGGCGGCCGAAGAGGTCAGCCAGGGCGTTTACGAGGCCATCATTGTGAATGACCGCGGTTTGCTGAGCAACAACCCGAGCCAGTTCAAAGGGAAAGACCTGCCGGTGGACAGCGTGTCCTGGTACCAGGCGGACCATTTTTGTCAGCGGCTGACGGTGGAGGAACGCGCCGCCGGACTGGTCCCCCCGGGCTATGCTTACTCCCTGCCCAGCGATGAAGAGTGGAGCTTCTTTGTGGGCGACGCGAAGCTGGAAGATTCCATCAACAGCGCCGCTGTGGAGCAGAAGAGCACCAGCCCGGTAAGGTCCGGTCAGCCGAATCAATACGGCCTCTACAACACGCGGGGCAATGTTTGGGAGTGGTGCGAAAACTGGTACACCCTGGAGATCCTCCGCCGGGCGGAAAACGCGGGTGCGCCCGTCAATCGCGACTGGGCGGGAACGGAACGGAAAATCCTGCGCGGTGGCGCCTGGAACCGCTCGTCCAAATATGACCTGGACGTCGGCTACCGCCTCGCGGCGCCGCCTTCCGATGACAGCCGCCGCGACGCGGGCTTCCGCGTGGTCCTGTTGCCGGAGAACTAAGCCATCACGGCGCCTTGTTCAGTGATTCCGGATTTCTGTCTGGTCCGGCTGTGGCACAAGATCCAGGTCTTCAATCCAGCTGATAATCGCCACTTGGGTGGAAAGGTCTCGTCAGATCTAAAATCTTCCGGGGAAGCGAAACTTCTCTTGAGCGCGCCGAATTTTTTTCAGCGCTCTGGGGAGGGTAGCCGGAGGCGTGGCGGGGGAGAAGGCGTTCGTTTTCTCCGATCAGTGGTTCTCCGCCCCAACCGTGCCTCCGGCTGCGTGTTGCAAAGCGGTGATTACGATCACCGCACTCCAAGGAAGCTTCGCTTCCCCGTTAGGTATGGGGTGGTTCTGTTAGTTTAACCGATGGCGGACCTTGCTTGCTTATGTGCTCGCCGTTCCGCGGGATTTCCCTAACAAACCCATCAGAAATCACTGTGCCTTGTTCAGGGACTCCAGGTAGGCGAGCAGCGACGCGAACTCCTTGACCGTGAGCGTCGCGGCCAGCCCGGGTGGCATGACGGAAATCTCCGTCACGGTGCGTTCCTTGATGTTGGCAACGTCGATCACGTTTACGTTTCCGGTAATGTCGCGCAGTTCCACCTGATCCGCGCTTTCTTTGGAGACAAAGCCCAGGTAAGTCTGGCCGTCCTTGGTCTGGATGACATTCGTGGCAAAGCCCTGGGCAATCGTCGCGCCGGGGTTCAGGACGGCTTCGGCCAATTCCTTGCGCTGGTAGATGGACGTGATGTTGCCCAGGAAAGGTCCCTTCAGCGGCTCGTCCGGGTCCACCGTGTGGCAGGTGACGCAGGTCTGGCGGGTAAAGAGCGCTTCGCCCAGCGCCGGATCGCCCGGCACTTTCAGGACGGCGGCCACCACGTCTTCCGGCTTCATCACCGCGATCTTCGGTTCGTTGCTGGCGGCGGCTTTCAGGTCGATCTTCAGGGAACCGGCGGCCCGTTCGGCGGCCTTGCGAATGTCTTTGTCTTCCGACTTCGCGGCGGCAATCACAAGTGGCGCGGAGGGCTGATGCTTGGAGGACTGGATGCCCTTTAGCAGGCGCAGGTGCAGCGTCTTATCTTCCGTGGCGGCGGCGATGGCCCTCTCCACCTCACCCCGCGTTTCCGGGGCCAGCTTAGGTTGGTTCAGTAGAAAAACCAGGGTGGTGTAGGCTACCACGCCGCGGGCGTCGTCTTCGCCCTGGGCTGTTTCGATAAGCCACTCGTAGCGGTTCTCATGATAGTGGTTGGCGTAGAACGCGTCGTTCAAGTGGTTCCGTGCGTGGGGAATGGCTTCGATGGAATTTTCCTTCACGATCATCTCCAGCGCGGTCTTCGCGGCGGCGTCGGAGTTTGCGTTGGCCAGCGCCTGCGCCGCGCCGAGGCGAAGCTCGCCGGGCCGGTCTTCGGCATTCGCGATGCGGGTCAGGGCGGGCACCGCCTGCTCTGGCGTCTCGCCTTTCTTGAGCATCATCGCCACCAGGGTCGGCTCGGCGGAGGGATCTTTTTCTGCCAGGCTGAGTACCGTGGGCAGGGAGTCATCCAGGTCTATCTGGTTGCGGGCCATCTCGGCGAAGAGGTCCTTCTGGTCCGTGGCGGAACTGCCGAGCGCTTTCTTCAATAGAGCGCCCACCGCCTCGCTGCCTTCCCAGGTCACGCGGTTGTAGTAGGGGCCGGTGGTGTCCGGGCGGGTGCCCCAGCTGCTGCCGTCCCACGGACCTTCCTGGTAGTAGAGCCGGGCCAGGGTACGGAGGATGCCCTTGCGCACCTCGGTGGACTTCACGGAGTCCAGGGCCTTGCCGAGTTCCGTGACCACTTCTAGCGTGTGCCGGGCCTGGAGAGCGTAGAGGGCGCCGTCCGCATAGGAGCCTTCCGCCATCACCTCAGCCAGGCAGGCGTCGTCCGCTTCGATCTTGGACAGAACGCGGACAGCGGTGTGCGCGATGACGGGATCGGGGTCGGCAGTCAGCGGCAGAATGTCAGGGCCGGCGGCGGTCTTGTTCAAGCGGCCCAGGGAAACGAGGGCCTGTAGCCGGACACGCGGGTCATTGCCGGTCAGGTAGGGGGTGAGGGCGTCTTCGGAGACCGCGTCGGGGTTCCTGTCGCCCAAGGCCCGTAGGGCGAATTCCCGCAGCGCAGCATCTTGGGCGTACGGAGCCAGGTCCGCTTCGGCGGATAGCTGGGCCAGCGTGAACAGGCCCGCCACGCGGGATTCCAGGGGCCAGGCTTTCGGATCGGCGATCTTCTTTTCCAGCGCTTCGCGATCTTTGGATGATACGGCATTGCCCCGGCGCAGGAGTTCCTGCTGGGCCAGCAGGCGGCGCTTCAGACTGGGCGAGCCTAACAGGCCCACCAATTCGCCGTCCTTCGCTTTCTTCAGGTTCGGGAACGGTGGGGCGCCGGTGCCGCCCCGGGGCGTGACGCGGGCCAGGAAACCGATGTTCTCACCATCGTACTTGAAACGGCCGTCTTTCCAACTGGCCACGAAAAGATGGCCGCTGCCGTCCACGTCGATGTCCGTGGGGCGGGGGACGCCGATGAACTCCTCCTGATCGACGGACTTGAAGGTCGCGCCCGCCGGTTCGAGGAGCTGGCGATACACAAAATTCTTGCCCCAGTCCACCGTCAGGACGCTGTGTCCCGTGTCGCGGGGGAAACCCGGCTCCGCCAGGAACAGCGCGCCCGTGCCGGAGCCGCCGCCGAAGTCCGCCAGCGGCTGGACGATCTGCTCGTTGAAGTGCATGTAGAGCTGGGGATAACCGTGATTCTCCAACCCGGTAAAATGGTGCAGGCGCACGTCCCAGCCGCCGCCGTCATTCGTGTTGTCACGGGAAAAGGCGTTCAGCAGGGGACCCACCGCCGTCTTGTAAATGTTCCGCGTGCCGATGGAGAACTGGTGGAGGCCGCTGCCGTCCGGCCGGATGCGCAGGACGCCGCCGCCCCGCCGGGCCAGTTCGGTGCCGTCCGCCCCCACGGCGTGCATGAAACCGAAATCGCCTCCCGCGATGTAGAGCCAGCCATCGACGCCGAGAGTAGTCCCGTTGGTGGTGTGGTCCGCGGGCCGGTCTTCGTAGCCGAACGCGATGCCCTTGATCAGGTCGCGGGACTCGTCAGCGACCCCGTCGCCATCCGTGTCGCGGTAGGCGGAGAGGTCCGGCGGGTGCACGCAGTAGAGCCATTCGCCATCCCACTCCAGGCCGCGCGGCGCGTCCACGTCGGCCACGAACGCGGTCGCCACGTCCGCCTTGCCGTCGCCGTCCGTGTCGCGGAGGAGCTGGATGGAGCCCTGGTGCGGATCGCGGGCCAGGGACCCGTTTTTGTCGATGCTGACAAACACGTCGCCCGCGCCCGTGGCCTTCACGAAGGTGGGGTAATTCGTGCGCGGCGGCGCGGAAAAGATCGTGGCGTCGAAGCCCTCGGGCACCTTCATGGTGTCGAGCAATTCCTTTTCCTGGGCCGTCAGCGCCGAAGCCGCCTGAGTTCCGGAACCGGCAGGCACGGTTTTCTCGCCATAAACCTCAAACTCGCGGATGCTGCCCCAGCCACCGCCCGAACTACCCAGGAAAGTCACCCGCACGAAGCGCGCGCCGGGCGCTTCGAAGTCGTGATCCACCGCGCCGGGTTTGTCTTGGTCCGCGGCATCCACGGCGGTTTTCCATTCCTTTCCGTCGGCGGAGACCTCGATGGTGTGCCGGTAGGCGTTGCCTTTACTCTCCCAGTCCAGGCGAACACCGGTCACCTTTTGTGGCTTTGTCAGGTCCACCGCCAGCCACTGGGGCGCGGAACTGTTGGCGGCGCACCAGCGGGTGCCGGGATCGCCGTCGAAGGCCTTGGCGATGAGGTTGCCCTTGTTCGTTTCTTCGCTGGAGGCCGTGGCGGGCTGACCCAGGGCAAGGTTGACGCGGACGAGCTTGGGCTCGGGCACCTTGAGGTGGGCCTCATCCAGTTTATCCGCCGCCCACAGGGTGCCCCGCGCCAGGAGATTGAGAAATTCCGGCGAGGCCACGGTTTCGTTGTGATGCCCCAGCGTGGTGCCGAAGACACGCGTTTTTCCCTCGTAGAGGTTGGTCCAGACCGAGGTCTCCAGGTTTCCGTTCTCCTGGTTCTTCGAGGTCGCCAGGGGCGTGGCCGTGTCCCAGAGTTTCTCGATCCAGTAGAGTTCGCCCACCGGGTTCTGCCAGACCTTGGGAAAGCCTTCCATGATGGGGTGCTCCGGAGCGGCCGGGGTCACATCGTGGCCGTAGTGCTTTCCGTGACGGCGCGAAGTGACGCCGCAGAACTTGAACCAGTCATCCTCGCCCGTGCGATAGCAGTGCATGGCGCAGTGGACGACCACGGCGGGCAGCCCGTCCCGGTGCGGCTTCAGGATGTTGTCCACCCACTCTTTTTCCTTCACGGCGGCAAAGCACTCGTGATGGATCACCACATCATAGCCCTCTGCCCAGCTGGCGCTTTCGTAGAGGGGAATCTTGGAATCCGTGGCATCCCCGCCCTGGACGACCACCGTCACCTCCGCCAGGGCCCGTTCTTCCAGGCCGGTCTTGATAAGCTCTTTCTGCACCTCGTAGTCGTGGCAACAGCCGCCGCCGACGTAGAGC
This sequence comes from Verrucomicrobiia bacterium, assembly GCA_030427505.1. GTDB lineage: Bacteria > Verrucomicrobiota > Verrucomicrobiia > Verrucomicrobiales > DEV007 > JAUICH01. The sequence continues at coordinate 168,758 of JAUICH010000011.1, read as the reverse complement.
ACCTTTACCGGTTTCGGCTCCTCCGCCTGGGCCGGGTAGGGCAACATCAACAAAAAGCTGAACAGAGCGGTGAATACACCGGTAAACACCGGCCGGACGGAGTGGGATCTCGGGCGCATGGGGATCGGAATAAATCAGGGAAGGTTTCAAACCCCAGGAAGACGGCCAGGCGCATGGCCCGGTCCCTCAATCGGGGGAAGGCGTATGCTTACCGAACTTGCGGCCCGAATCCAGTCCGCAATTGCGGGGAGACGGCGTGGCTGGGTTGATTTTTTTGGACAGCGGAAGTGCTTAATAGCCTCCGAACATGCCAAAGAAGCGGCGCTTCCCCGGAAGATCTGGAATTCGGTGGAGATCTTCAGCCTGCATTGAGCTTATTTAGAGAGTTATGCGAAATGTGAGTAGAGGTCAGGATTCTTCACCGCCTTCGAGGCAGGGAAAACGATTCGATCTCTGCAAACTGATGCTGCTATTTCCCAAGCCAGCATCAAAACTCATCCGGCACTTTTACTAGATCAATCTTGAAACTATCCAACGTCTTCCGAAATGCCGGACTCGAATTCTTCACAAACCATCCCGCCGAGCACCACGGGTATTCCGCTGCCGCGGTGACCAACCCATGACGCACCGCATTTTCCATGACATACTTTAGCCGGGTATAGTAAGATATCTCAAACGTTAACCTGCTATCCCAGAAGTTGTGCCACACCTTTCGCTCCGGTGTTTCATCCAGTCGATTCACCCATAGCGCACTTTTCTGGTGCAACGCCCGCGTCATTTTCCGCAACGAAGTCACCCCATCTGACTTCTCAGGCGATTTCCCAATCCAGTGGTAGTGATTTGGAAAAACGGCCCAGGCTTCGAACTGCCACCCGTGCTGGTAAGCTTGATTCAATAGCAGGCCGCAAAGGTAGGCCAACCGTTTTCGAGATCGAAAGATCATCTCCTTTCCATAGGTGCCAGCCGTCACCATAAAGGTTCCCGGCCCACTCTGAAAATGCGGGGGCGCATGTGGCCAAGGAATTGCATCTTCGGAAGGTGTCTCGGCGTCGTTTGGCACAGTTTGGGTTAGCACCAAAGGCGCTAGGGGCCAAGAAATGTGTCTGCCTTCTCGTTCCAATTTTTCTGAAGACTATCGAAGGAGGCGCAGCCTCTTTGGACTGCGGCGATTTTTCGCCGCTTTCGCCGCTCAGGCACGGTCCGATCTGTTTTGAGCTTTGTTTTCACGATCTTACCCTGTCCCGCCAATCCGAAAGCCGAGGGGATAGCGGCAACGTGTTCGTCCCCCGCACCCGCGTCCCGTAACGAAAGCGCCGAAAAATCGGCGCAGTCCAAAGAGCTTCGCTCCCTGGGTCACCGGGCGTATGGGTTTCGCTTTTAGGAGATTCGGGCGCGGGAGATCGGTTCAAGCTGAGCCCTGCGTCAGCCCCCCCAAACCTACATCGGCGGCGCCAGGCTCTGTTCCGTGACCTCTCCGTCCGGCCAGCGGATGATGACTTTCACCAGGTCGCCCGGGTTCTTCTTCAGGCCGAAGTAGAGGACCGGAGCGGACTGGGAAAGGTAGCCGCCGCCGCAGTAAACTTCGGCGGTCTGGTCCGGCATGCCGGGACACTTCACGGTGACGCGCGCGCCCACGGGGTCTTTGCCGATATACGGCAGCGCCACCTTCAGCGGCTGGTAGCCGCTGTTGGCGGTCTGATTCACGAAGACCTTGGGGTTGCCGTTGTTCACGCCCATCACGAAGTCCACTCGCTGGTCGTTGTTCAGATCCGTGGTCGCCAGGCTCATGCCATCGCCCGGAACGATCAGGCCGCTCTCGTTGGGCCAGACCGCTTCGAAAGGTTCCTCCGCGTTCCCCGTGCCGCGCAGCAGCACGCTCAGGCCCCCGTCCATGGGCGTGGTCTCGATTTGCGGAGTTTTGAAGTTCTGCGCCAGGTAGCAGTCCGTCAGGCCGTCGTAGTTGTAGTCCGTCAGCACCACGCCGAACCCGGGCGAGACCTGCGCCAGCAGGGGCATGGCATGGAAGGTCAGGTGGCCTTCGCCGTCGTTCAGGAGATAGCCGGAACGGATCTCGTTTGCCTTCAGCAGCGTGGCGTTGTTCAGCTTGTCGTCGGAATACAGGTCGCTCAGGGTAGAGAGGGCGAAGTTCTCGTAGGAACCGACTTTCTTGACCAAGAAAGGCATCGCCCGGCTGGAGCAGCTGTAGCCCCGGCGGGGCAGGCACACGTCATTGCTGCCCAGCTTGGCTTCCACGATGTCGGCGTGACCGCTGTCGTCGAAGTCCCCATAGTAGAGCATTTCTGGGTGGTGCTCGTCCGCGTGGTACTTCGTGTTCAGGCCAAAGCTCGTCACGGCGTAGTCAATGTCGCCGTCGTTATCGATGTCCCGCCCGGTGAGGCCGTTCCACCAGCCCAGTAGATTGGCGGTACCGGCTTCGGCGGAGATATCCTCCAGCTTGCCCTCCCGGTTCTTCATGACCCGCACCGGGCCCCATTCGTGGGCCACCAGGAGGTCCAGCCACCCGTCGTTGTCGACATCCGTCCACAGGGCGGAGGTCACCATGCCGCAATTGCTGAGGGCCGGGGCCAGGGCTTCGGTCTGGTCCGTGAACTTTCCGCCGTCATTGATCAACAGGTGGCTCCGGGGCGGGGTGGGGTATTCGCCCGGGACGACCCGGCCGCCGACGAAGAGGTCCTGGTCTCCGTCCTTGTCAAAGTCCGCCGCCACGACCGCGCTTCCCGAGTCTCTGAATTCCGGCAGCGCATCGGCCGGAGCCCGCTCGAATACGCCCGCTCCATTGTTGAGGTAGAGACGGTCCTGGAGCACGGGGTCCCCGGGGTCGCACTCCACGCTGCCGCTTACCACGTAAAGGTCCAGGTCACGGTCTTCATCCGCGTCAAAAAACAGCGGCGCCATGTCTTCATACCCGGCGTCTTTGGCGAAGGGTTGGGGCAATTCGGAAAACTTCCGGGAACGGGACAGGATGCGGCCCAGGACTCCGGTGGAACCGCCCAGGTACATTTCCTCCATCCCGTCGCCATCCAGATCCGCCCAGGCCTGGCCGGGTCCCAGTTGAGAATGCTGGTTGGGCAGCAACGGCTGGCGGGCAAAGTCGTCGAAGGGCTGCTCCACATGTCCGGCCCCGTCAAAGATGTCCACCGCGGAGAACAGCGGCTTTCGGGAACCAGGGGGAGTCCGGGTCAGGGGAGTGGCTTCGACATCGGCGCCGGTTTCCGGCTCTTCGATGATGTAGCGGTGATTCGCCGCGAGCTGAGTCAGGACCTGTTCCGGGCCTTCCGGCCAGCGCACGATCAGCTTTTCCACCACCTCGTCGTCCCCGAGGCCGAAATGAACCACCGGTTCGTCCGCGCTCATGTAACCGCCCGTGTTCCAGAACTGCCGGATCTGAGAACCCGAAGCGGACTGAAGCTCCACCTCAGCGCCGATGCCGGCCGTGTTCGCGTTCCGGCCTTTCAGTTCCAGGACCAGGCGGTTTCCGGTCTGGGCATTGTTCCGGTAGATGGAAACCGGGTCTTCCAGGTTGCACACCACCAGGTCCAGATCGCCGTCCCCGTCCAGATCGCCGGTGTTGGCGCAGTAGCTCATGGTCTCGCGGTGCAGTCCCCATTCGTCAGAGACGTTGTGGAAGTCGAGGCCGCCTTCGTTTTTGAACGCCAGGTTGGCGTCCCGTTTTTCCGGAAGCACTTTGTAATAGTCCCACCAGGTGTGGCCGATCAGGTCATCACCCCGGACGGCGGGCGCGTCGGACCAGTTGGTGTTCCGGGCCATGCCATTGGCGAAAAAGAGGTCGGTCCGGCGGTCCAGGTCAAAGTCGGCGGCCTTGATGGCCCAGGTCCAGTCCGTGCCCGACAGGTGCGCCATCTGCGAAACTTCCAGGAAACGCGGCGTGCCAGTGTTGACGAACACAGTGTTGTGCATGACCTGGCGGACGCCACCCGCGCGAAACATGCTTTCGAACCGGGCGCCCATTTCCCCCATGGATACCTTTTGCTTGTAGTGGGTGGTGCCCTTCATGTCGCCGACGATGAAGTCGGTCATGAGGTCATTGTTGAAGTCGCCCACGGCGGCTCCCATGGAGAACCACGCGGTATGAGAAAAGTGGCTTTCTGAGACTTCGTCAAAAGTGCCGTCTCCGTTGTTCTGGTAGAGCCGGTCCGGGCTGGAAAAGTCATTGCCGATGTAGAGGTCCGGCCAGCCGTCGTGGTTGTAGTCCCACCAGGTGGCGGAAATGCCGTAGCCTCCGTCCTTGGGAATGCCCGCCTCCGCGCTGACGTCCGTGAAGGTGCCGTCGCCATTGTTCCGGTAGAGGTAGTCCGGGCGCCCGTGTTCCGTGAAGTAGACCGAGCCATCGGCGCGAATGTAGGCCCGGTAGTAGCGTTTCCATTCGTCCGGCACGAACGCTTCGCCGCTGGGAGTGATGGTGATTTTCATCGTCCCCTCCGGCCGGCCGTGTTCCGGTTCCAGGTGGTAGGTGTAAATGTACACGTCCAGGTCCCCGTCCCGGTCATAGTCGCAGAAGGCGGGGCCGGTGCAGCCGTCTTTCAGGTCCAGGCCATACTCCTTGGCCCGTTCCACGAAACGGACCTTTCCGTCGGCGCCCGTCTCGTTAATGAAAAGCTGGTTCGGCGTGTCGTAGCAAACCGCGTAGATGTCCAGATCGCCGTCCCCGTCGATGTCGACCAGGGACGAGCCGGCTGCCCAGACGTCCGGAGAAGACACACCGGATTCCGCCGTGACATCCGTGAACTGAAAGTCACCGGTCTGGAGGTAGAGCGCGTGGTCCGTGGCAGAGCCCGCGAAGAACAGGTCTGGCTTGCCGTCTCCGTTCACATCTCCAATCGCCACACTGCCGCAGCCATTGGAAAAGGAATAGAGCCGTTGCAGCGGATGCTCCAGGTCGATGGGAAAAGTGTAGTCCACTCCCGTCTGATCGGGGGGCAGAGATTCGAAAAGCGTGTCAGAGCTGCCCGCCGAAGGAGCGGCCAGCGGAACCTGAGTCACGCCATCTTCGGCGTGAAGGGCTTGCGTTTGGACGATGCCAAGCAACAGAGCTACAAGACACCACCCAGCCAGCTTGCTGAAAGGAACATTCATGGGGCTTATCGATTTGGGTGTGTCCCTGAGGGTAGCAGGAGGGTCCGAATGGATCAACCCTCGAGGCCTGTCAAATCGGCGGGGGGACGCTCAAGGAAAGTTCCGGAACCGGATTTGAAGAAGAAATCGTGGCTTTGACGGGCGAAATTTCGCGCTTCAAATAGACGAACCCACCCGGTGGTGCCGCTCCCATTTGTAAGACCGGGTAAATTCCCAACCAAGATCACCAGAATACCATGGAAGACGCGGAACAAAAGGCACTGGAAAGCGCGCTCAGCAGACTGAAGCCGAACGCGCCGGACGATGCATTCGTCGAAGCCTTGGCCGAAAAACTCGAAGAACCCAAGGAGGTTCAGCCGGAGACGGTTCCTCGGAATAAGATCGTCTATCTGAAATTGGCGCCCCTGGCCCTGGCGGCCTGTCTCATGCTCGCGGCCACCATTGCCCTCCGCTACCAGTGGACGCAGAGTTCGCCCGCCGCAACCGGCGCCGTGGGTTCGGACCTCACCGAAGCGGAGGTTCCCAAGGCCACCCTGGCTCCCGCGCCGGAAGGCACGTTGTTGCCGGCCAGTTCCACCAGCCATATTCAGGGCGGCTTGGTGCCCGTTTCCATGGACAAGACCGTGGAGTCCGCGCTCGATCAGGGCATTATCAGTCCCGATGGCCAGGTGCCCCTCCGGCAGATCGACCTGCGCATCCAGCATTCCCTGCGTCTGTATGACGAGGACACGCAGACCGACATCCATGTGCAGTATCCCGAAGAGGAAACCATCCTGGTTCCCGAGGATACCTACTGAGGGCCAGAGGAAGATTTTTTCTGTTCAAATCAAGTCAGAGGCGAAACCCCCGATATCCAACGCCCATGAAATTCAAACCCTCTCCCGCCAGCCGGTGGATCGCCTGTGGCGCTCTCTTGGCGATGGCGGCGACTCCTCTCTGGGTAAGTGCCCAAGAGACGGAAAAGGAAGCGAACACCGGAAAACCGCCGGTCCGGGACGGGAAACCCGAACCGGAAGCCCCCTCCATGCGGACCTGGATGGGGATCGTGACCGCGGGGGTGGCCCTGCCCGTCCGGCGTCACCTGGAATTGCCGGACGGCATAGGCGTGGAAGTGGAATTCGTCGCCGAAGGCAGCCCCGCCGCGGCATCCGGGTTGCGTCCGCATGACGTTTTGATGAAGCTGGACGACCAGTGGCTGACCACTCCCGAGCACCTCGCCACGCTGGTGCGAATGAAGAAGGCTGGCGACGAAGTGAAACTGACCCTTATCCGGAAAGGCGCTGAGGATACCGTGAAAGTCACCCTGGGTGAGATGGAGGGCGAAGCCAATCCGGAGCCCTTTTCCTTCCGGGTGTTGGGCCCCAGGGGAGAGGAAGGACGCTGGCGGTTTGACGGAAACTTTCCGGCCCTGGAAGACTTGGAAGGCATGACTTGGGGGGACCTGACCGCTCTGCTGGAGAAAGCGGCTCACCATCGGGAGGAGAAGCCGGCGCAACCCCGCTACCCTGGAACCTACGACGGACGCTCGCTTCGCGGAGATGAAGCCCGTCCCGATTCTTCGTCGCGGCCGCCTCAACAGAACCGCTACGGCGCGGACGGGCCCGCCCCGAGCCGGGTTCCCACGGACCGGAACCCCCAAGCCGGGCGGCCGCCTTCGGTCATGGTCCAGCCTGGCCTGCCGATGAATGTCATGGGGGGAACCGGAACGATTCAGCTCAAGAATCCGCATGGCGAAGTCACCATTACGGCGGAAGACGGCGCCCACGAAATTACGGTGAAAGACGCCGGCGGAAAGTCCGTATATCAAGGAGCGTTCGACCCCGAAAAGGGCGTGAGCGGCCTGCCCAAGGAAGCTCAGGCGGTTCTCGAAGAGATGAAGGTCAATCAGTTAAAGCTGTTGGACCGGTCCGGTGGAAAGGATGAAGAAGCGGGCGGCGGCAAGGAAGAAACCTCGCGAAAGGCACCTGGAAGCGAGCGTCAGACAGACAGCCGGGACTGAATAGCGAGGCCCCAAGGCGGACACAAAGGTTATTTCATGAAAACAGAATTTTCTCATGCCACTGAAGTTGGTTCCTGAGGTGGTATAGTTGGTGGAGACTGAAGGAGTAAAAAGGCGGGCTTGAAAGAGCCCGCCTTTTTCTTTCGCCAAAATGGGAAAAGAACGTTTGGAAATCCGAAGTCCCCTTTTGTTCGGCGGAGATATGGGGGAAGATGCAAAAAGAGCCGAATCCGCGCCCTTGCTGGGGGAGGGATGGGAAGAGGCGAGAGAGGCCCGGCTTCCGGAGTAGAGAAGAGAAAGGAAGAAATCAGAGCCGGAAAGATCGCGCGGATCAATATTCCGCGGGCTCCATTTCGAGCCGGGTCTTTAGAGCCGCCAAGCCGTAGCGATAGCGGGAAGCAGCCGTGTTCGGCGAAATGTTCAGGGAGTCTCCGATCTGGGCGAACGTCAGGTCACCCCAGATTTTCAAGGAAATCACCTCGCGGTACTTCTCCGGAATATTGGAGAGAGCCACCTGAAGACGGCGGGACTCGTCGTCCTCCGGCAGTTCGAACCAGGAAACCGGCTCACCAGCTTCCGCGACGGCTTTTTCCTCGCGAATTACGCGGCGTTGATTGCTCCGGGCCTGGTCGATGGCACAGCGGCGAATGTTCGCGTAAACGAGCGCCAAAGTTCCGTCGTCAATTTTGCCTTCTTGAGTCTTCCAGGATTTCAGAATGGCGTTTTGCAACACGTCTTCGGCATCCGCTTCCGTGCGGGTTTGTTGCCGCGCGTACAGCATCAGCCTGGAACGGTGCTCGTATAGCCAGTCTTTCCAGTTGCGGGAACTCATATCAGGGGTTGGAGCGGAGGATCTTTCAGCCCTTCGTTTCGGATTCGCCCTTCTTATAGAAAAAGGCGTCCGTCACGGTTGCTCTTGTCTAAATAATACGAATTCAGGGCGCCTTTTCTTACAATGATACCGAATCGATGCCGAAAACCTTCCGGCTGGAACTCTGATTGGTGAGAGCTTGGCGCGCATTGTGGACCAACCAGTCAAACCTTAAGATAGGTTAAACTATTCAAAAATTGTCTAATATTTACCGGCGAGTCCCGATTTGTAATTGAGTTTTGAATCAGATTTGTCAGAACTACGACTGACAATGGCGAAATTAGGGAGGCCCTCTAAAATTCTGTCCAATTGGCGCGGCGTTAGCAGTATTTTCCTGGGGTGCTAGGGGAGCTGTGAAAGGGCCCTGAAGTGTTATGGGGAACTCTGGATCCTTAAAAGTGCGACGCTTATGGTAGAACTCGAAGGCTACAGGAATTTTGAGCTTTTGGGACTGGGACCGCGGGGAGCGGTTTACCGGGCCGTGGAAAGGCATATGGCCAAGCCGGTGGCGATTAAGTTTTTCCATCGCTACGCGCCGGAGAGTGAAGGTGCCGTCGAGGACTTTCACGAAGACGTCCAGAAATTGGCGGTTCTAAACCACCCGGGCATTGCGCTAACCACTGAGTGTGACGCCGTGCGCGGGCAATTCTATGTGGTGACCGAACTTCTCGAAGGCAAAAATCTGGAACAATTCATAGAGGACCAGGGGGTCATAGAGATTGAGGAGTCCCTGGAGATCGTTCAGCAGGTGGCCCGGGCGCTTCTGTATGCTCGCAAGAACGGACGGCTGCACCTGAACCTAAAGCCAACCAACGTCTTCGTAAGAGTCACCAAGGGGACCGGGTCGGATCAGGACGAGATCTCGGTAAAAGTGACCGACTTTCGTCTGGAGCGGGATGGTGACCCACAGCGATACTCGGGTTCCGTTGGTGATACGGAGGAATTTGACGTGCGCTATTACCGCGCGCCGGAAATGGATTCGCCCAATGTGGTCCTGAACGAGCAGGCCGACATCTTTTCGCTGGTGGCGCTTTGGTATCACCTTCTGGCGGGCGAAGCGCCGGACGAGGATGCCCAGCCCTTCGCCGAAAGGATGGAAGGTGAAGAGGAACCCGCTATCCTGGATTTTATCGATGCCATCATTGGGCGGGGGATGAACCCAGATCGCGAAGAGCGCTTCAAAGATTTCGAAGAGTTGCTGACTCAACTGAAGGAGTTCAAGAAGTGCCTCGAAGCTGAGAGTCTGGCCGTTCGCCACGGAGAGGACGACGAAAGCTTCGAAGGAGGGGAGTTTGGCGAGGAATCTTACGTCGCGGAGGAAGAAACGAATTTCGGGGAATTCGGAAGCGAAGAGGACGAAGACGAAGGTGACGACGAGGAGTGGTTGGACGAGAAGAACTTCGGTTTCGAGGAAGTGGAGGACGGCGATCTCGATGACGAGTTGGACGAAGAACTGGATGCCGATACCTTGGAAGCCGTGCTCGGTTTAGGTACCGAAGAAGAAGATAGCCAGCTGGCTGGAGAGGAGTTCGAAAAAGAGGGAAGTGATCCATCCGGAGCGCCCGCGGCGCCTTCAATCCGGGTGGCTTATGTGCTCGTGGCGGCCCTGGGCATCTTCGTGTTTCTGTGGGGGGTGGAGTCCATCTGGAAAGCCTGGACTCATGGACGGCAGGACCGGAAGCGTGCGGAACCGGTTGTCGCGGATGTCTCTGGAGAGGTTCGCCTGGAAACGCCACCCGAGCCCGAGCGCCCGGAAAGCAGTGCGCCGGCCAATCCTTTGCTCGTGGCGGGGCCGCTGACCAGCCGCATTGTATTGAACCCGGGCCGGTACGATCTGCTGGGACTCAAGATTACGGCAGGGGACCGCAGTCACGGGGATGGAGATGAAGACCGCATTCCGGCGGAGATTGTGGCGCTACCGGGAGTGGAAATCTCGAACGGCGGAGTCTATCTGGACGCGGGGCAGTTTTCGGCCGATCATGTCCGGTTCCAGAAAGTAGTTCTCACCTCCAATCTTCATGGGAAGTACTACCTCAAGGATTCCCTGCTGAACCGCTGTAGCCTAGCTAAAGAGGGTTGGTGGACCGTCAAGGAGTACTCCGCCAAGTGGGAGATCACGAATTGCGCGATTTCCGGAAGCTTCTTCGAGAGGTGGCATACCAAGACCGTCGGCGTCAAGATCCAGAAGTGCACCTTCCTGAACGTGAACTTCCGGCCCATGGTCTACATTGGAGATCCGGCCATCGAATCGGGCAGCGAGTGGCGGACCATCGAACGGTGCCTCTTCGTGGATTGTGAGATCCCGCCCAGCGTGCTGATTGCCACGAATGAGTGCGTCTTTCACAATTGCACTTTTCCGAAGGACAATGATTTGAATTTGGGGAGTTCCATCGACAGGAAGTTATACTTGATGGGGACAACTCCGTCGCCACCCGAGGTGAAAGGGTGCCGGTTTAAAGTCGAAAAGGTGGAGGAGGCGCCCTTTGCGGGTTCCAACCTGCGCTTTGCCGCCGGCGAAACCGGACTGAAGTTTGAAGACCCGCTTCCCCCGGTAAACATCGCCGGGGAGGAACGCTCGAAGCCGGTGTCCCTGGGGAATGAGCCGAAGTAGCTGGTCTTTAGAGGTCAGGCGATGGATTGCCTGACCAAAGACGGGTGAGTGTAGCTGATGTCCGGATAGACGGGCAGGTCGTGGTACAGGGCCAGAACCATGGAGTCTCCCCAGTCCGGTTTGGGAAGAACTTTCCAGTGGGGGGAAGCTTTCAAGTACTCGACCACCACCTTTCCTTTGCGGCAGGGCGAACGGAGGTCCGCGGTCAGCTGGGTGGCGGCATTGTCGATCAATAAACAGGCTCCGGGGCGTAGCCGTGATTCCAGTAGTTGGAACTCCTGAAAAGTGTGGTGGGCGGAGGGCGCCGAGTCCAGGAGGACAAAATCGATGGCTTCGGTAAAGGTGGTCAGAATCTCGCGCAAAGTGGTCAAGCTGTCTCCCGCCAGGAAGCGAACGGTTGTCAGCGAATCTCGGTGTTTTTCCTTCAACCGGTCAATCTTGCCGGCGTCAATGTCGCAGGAGTAGGCTCTGCCGCCCAGCTTGGCCGCCAACTCTCCCAGAGCCTGGGTGGATTTCCCGCAACCGGTCTCGATGAGGATGGGGGAATCGGCGAAGCCGGAAGCGTGGTCCTCGAAGACCTGGCGGATGGCTTCCTGGTGGTTGAGCCTGGCCCGCGGAGGATCCTTCGGCATGGGGAGCCTGGCCAGGCGGCGGGTCAAGGTGGCGGGCCGGTCCGGAATGACGGGACCAAAAATCTCATCGGACAAATCGTGAAGCTCTCCGTCGTCGATCAGAGAGAGAAAGAAGTCGTCGCCAACAAAATGCTTCCACCTTTCGGACAGGTTCATCTGGGAGGCGGCGGCGTCAAAGTGGTGGGCGTCAAACGAACTGCCAAAGCCATAGGCAGCCACGCGGTGGAGGTGCTCTTCCGTGTAGTGGCCTCCCAGGGCGGCCGCGAGCTGTTTCCGGTATGGCTGGTCCACCCGCCACCGGTTGTAGTTGATGGCCACCAGGTCCGGCCCCAGGCGCGACGAGCGGCGGAGGAACTCTCTGGCGTACCGTTTCCAGAGAGACCGGAGCTGAGTCCGTCCATCTCTGTCCGGAATCAGAAAGCTCCGGACAAAGCCGTTGGCCGGCCGGTCCCGAAGCATTTGAAGCCGGCTGGCGAAGGTGTTGTAGGGATCGCGCAGAAGCAGCACGTTCGTGCTCTTTCGTGCTCGTTGCGACGCCTCACCGGGAAGCGTGTAGCGGGCGGCTTCGATCAGGCGAATGTCTTCCAGGCTGTAGAGTAACAGGGCCTTTCGGCTGTCCAGGGTGGTGGCTGGCCGGCCCTTTAACGAGGGCAGGGGATCGCTGACCTGATCCGGTAAGATTTCCGCCTGATGGTTTGCGTCGTTGATGAAGCAAACCTCCCCGTCAAAGAGGCTCGCAATCCAGTTTAGCACCGCGTGATTGCCGGAGCGCCGCAGACCGGTGAAGCGGATGGTGATGTCGTTCAAAGGTTCCTCCACGAAAAGATGAGAGGGTGGGTCTTAGTCGTTCCAACAGGGGATTCGCGGACGTAAAGCCGGGTCTAGATCGGTCAAGGCGCCGCCCTGAAAGTAGAGTTCCACGCGCTGGATCACCTCCTCCGGGGTGATGAGATGCATGCAGTGGGGGAGTTGGCCGGTTACGTTGACGCAGAGGTGCTCCGCCTGGTCTTTTTCGTCTCCGTCCCCCAGGGGCAGGGTCCTGGATTTCCAGCAGCCGCCGTTGTCGCAACACCACAGGGCACCGATGGTGTGGATGAACTGGTGGTGGGGGTAGGCTTCCCAGTGGGTGGGTTCGCGGCCTCCCGCGATGATCACGGCGGCCCGGTTTTTGGGCCGGCCGGGTTTGGTCTCCACCGCCGCCGCCAGATGCATGAGGAGGGTGACGGGACTGATCACCCCCGCCGCGTGGTAGACGAGCCTGACCAACTGACGTAGATCGGTCTTTCCACGCAGGTCGATGACGCCGTTCAGCGGTGGGTGATGGTGATGGCTCTCACCGACTTGCACAAACACAATCCGGCCCCTGAAATGGTCGACCACGGCCTGGTAGCGTTCTTTGGGCCACCACTTGATAGTGAAATCGTGTTTCCCTCCCGCGGCCACAATCCAGTAGGGCACGTCGGCTCCAACGATCTCGTGCACCTGAGATATCCAGGACTTCTCCAAGGGGGAAAGGTGGATGTCCCCCTTAAACGCAACCGGTTCCAGGGAGATATTTAGCTGGGAGGATAGAAAACGGGTGAACCCATGGAGGAAATGATAGGGTTTCTGATTGCTCTGGTGGATTAGCGGATAGCGACAGTCGATCTCCTCTGCCTTTCCGCCGGAACTGTCCAACGCGGTCAAGAAAGGGTTGTTTTCCCAAAGCGCGGGAGCCGAGCTTCTGACGTCTGTGACGAACTTTCCGGGGTAGGTGGTATGTAAATCGCGGACAGCTCCAGTAAGCATGACGATGTCTCCTGGGGACTGGAAATTCTTAAGAATCAGATGTTTAGGCATTCCTCAATCAAATCCTGGCCCCGGGGGAAGACCCATTTGGAGATTCTTAGTGTTGATTCCACCGCAGCACAAGCATATATGAATTGTTAGAATGGCGGGATGTAAAGCCGCTTTGTTAGGGCGGAAGCGAGCAATGTAGCCAGGGGCATGCCGGGGTCTGTTGGGAAGGAAGTATTTTCGAGAAACACAGGTAGATCCAATGAGTTCAAGCAGCAGTTCATCAACCAGTTCTTCGAGCTCCAGCAGCAGTAGCAGCAGCAGCAGCCAGCCGTCGAGTTCTTCGAGCTCCAGCAGCAGCAGTAGCCAGCCGTCGAGTTCTTCGAGTTCCAGCAGCAGCAGTCAGCCGTCGAGTTCTTCGAGCTCCAGCAGCAGCAGCAGCCAGCCGTCGAGTTCTTCGAGCTCCAGTAGCAGCAGCAGCCAGCCGTCGAGTTCTTCGAGCTCCAGTAGCAGCAGCAGCCAGCCGCCGAGTTCTTCGAGCTCCAGCAGCAGCAGCAGTCAGCCGTCGAGTTCTTCGAGTTCCAGTAGCAGCAGCAGTCAGCCGTCGAGTTCTTCGAGTTCCAGCAGCAGCAGTGGCCAGCCGTCCAGCTCCAGCAGTAGTTCCTCCTCCAGTCCGAACTGACGGAGGGGAATGACTGGATCGGTTCGAAATGTGGCGGACCGGCGGGGTTGCTTAGCTTTCCAGGGACCAGACGGCCTGTCTCAGGACCGCTTTGGGGGAATCGGGGCGTTGCTCGTACCAGACTGTAAGAAATTTCTGGCCGGCCAGTTCCACTGTGCTGGGATAGCCGAGGTCTCCGTTGGCCCCGTCGCTGGAAATCGTCAGGGGCGCGGACCAGGAGCGGCCTTCGTCTTCGCTGATCCGGGCTTGGTTTCCGTGGGGTTCGCGACGGTAGCCGTAGCTCATCAGTAAGCGGCCGTCGCTCAGAGGGGTAAGGAAAGAGGGCAGCCCCCAGACATCGATGGAGTGGGGAACGGTCCAGGTTTTGCCGCCATCCTCCGATTCGGTCTGGAGGGTTTCCCGGTGGTTGGTCTGGTTGTGGTTCCGGATGTGAACCACAATCCGGCCGGAGGGCAACTCGGCAGCGTGCAACTCATGGTAGTTCGTCACCGTGTCCCCCTCGCGGGCGGGAATGGCCGCCAGCCAGGTCCAGGTTTGGCCATCGTCCGTGGACTCCGCGACGCCGATGCGTTTTTCCTCGGTCCACAGCTCTTTTCCCGCATACAGGAGCCGGCCGTCCGCCAGTTGGCAGGGACCGTGGGGGCTGTTGACGAGGGTGGGAATCCTGGCCGACCAGGAAATGCCGCCGTCAGTGGAACGGATGGCCCATTGGCCCAGTTCTGCCTGCCGCTGCTCCGCCGTCAGCCGGTTGTTGGCGGCTTCCCAATTCGGGGAGTAAGGTTTGCCGGCCTTCATGTAGCGTTCCTCATAGGCCAGGGAGGTAAACGTGGTCACCAGCAGGCTGCCCGTGGCCGTTTCCAGGACGCCGGAGTCCCGGTCATCGATGGGGCCGTCCAGCAGGACACGCGGCCAGGTCCAGGTCGCGCCATCGTCATGGGAGCGCATCATCTCCACCCGGCCAAAGGGGCAGACGTGAGATTCCCGCCCGCCCGACCAGGACACCAGCAGTTCGCCGTTCGAGCGCCGGGCCACGGTCGGCCAGCCGCAGTAGTATTCGGGTTCCTGGCTGATGGTCTTGATCTCGTGAACTTTCGCCGCCGGCGCGGCCTGAGTCCGGGAAGTGAACACGGCGGGAACCAGTCCGGCGGAAGCGCCGAGCAGGCCGTTTTTGACAAAGCGGCGGCGTTGCATGGGGGGGATTTTGAGTTTTGGGGGTGAACCAGAAGGAAGGTCTCTGGGTTAGACCAGAGACGCTCCGTTCCGTTTGAGATTTTTCCTCAGCGAAGGGCTTTGAACAGCTTTTCGAACGGGAGCAAGCCTGACCGGGCCGCCACGGTCATCAGGATCTGGCCCGCCCGGTGGAGGAGAAAGGGATGCACCCAGGCGGAAAGCCGCAGGCGGTGGCGGAATTTTTCGAGCATCTCTTTCTGAATGGCGGCGACGGTTTCTTCCCAACCGCTTTTCCCCAATGCGTAAGCCTCCAGGGGCCCGAGGGCGATCTCCGCGCTTTCGAAGGCCATGCTCATGCCGTTTCCCGTGAAGGGACCGATCATGGCGAAGCAGTCGCCCAGGCACAGGCGCGGAGACTGGGGCGGGTTCTGGGGGCCGAGTTCGAAGGCGCTGATCCCCGTCACGGAGTCCAGGTCCATGTCCGCCGCCGCGACCCGGTCCGCCAGGCCGCGCAGTCCTGATTCGCGCAGGTAAAAGAGAATGAGGTCCCGCCCCTTGGCTCCCTCAGAGGGCCGCCGGCGAAACAGGCCGCACAGATTCACGGCCCCGTCTTCGATCCGGCTCAGTCCGGCGTAGGCCATGTTGCCCTGGTACATTTCCAGGTCCGTGGCGAGGTCCAGTTGGCGGAGGTGGCATTTCAGGCCCAGCCAGCGGCTGCCGCCGCGAACTTGCCGCCCGGAGGCCCAGACCAGGCCCTCCCGTTCGGAGTCTGGATGGCGGCTCTGGCAGATCAGTTCTCCGCCCGCCGCGCGGAAACGGTCCGCCAGCCGGGCGTCCAGGGAATGGCGGGACAGTCCGTGCGCGGGCACGGGAAGCTCCCGGGAGATGGCGGGCCGCTCTCCGGCGTACCAGGTGGAAGTCTGGTTCAGGTACGAGCCATCGAGAATTCCTGAAATACCCAGGTTCGAAAGAGTGGCGTCCGTCACCCCGCAAATGAACTCGCCGCACACCCGGTGCCGGGGGTAGGCAGCCGCCTCATGCAACTGAACTGGGACGCCCCGCCGGAGCAGCCCGGCGCCCAGCGACAAACCCGCGAGACCGCCGCCGGCGATGGTGAGTGGTTTCATGGGTTCAGGTGGCGCTTTCTTCAAAATCGTTCCTTACCGCGAGAAACCGGTAGGCACCGAGTAGTGTGCTGCGGCAGGAGATTTTCCAGTCCCGGCGGTCGAGCCCTAACAGGTCCGCCAATTCCTCGCCGCGAAAGCCCGCCCGGACACTGGCGTGCAAGTCGTGCCGGGTGACGGGGTGGAGGAAGAGGGGAGAAATGGCGTAGCCCTCCACGCGGTGCAGCCAGTAGCGCGCCGGCTCGCTGAAGGCGAGGACCTGGAACCGGGAGAGCGCCTGGCCCAGGCGTTCCAGTTCCGCGTCTTCAAAGTGGTGGAGAATCAGGTTTCCCGTCGCGGCGTTCCAGCGTTCGGGGTGGTCCTTCAGCTTCGCGAAGAGATCGCCCTGGAGCCAGGTCCAGTCCCGGGGCCAGTTCTGGGGCCGGGGGAACAGGTCCATTCCCTCCAGTGACGGGCCGTCTTCCTGGCGATGAACCATCCGGCCCAGCATGCCATCGCCCGCGCCCAGCTCCACCCAGGACATTCCGGGCCGGTGCAGCTGGCCCAGGACCCGGGCCAGCCAGCGGTGGCTGCCCATGATGCGGTTCACGAACAGCAGGTCGCGCCGGCTGCGAATCGCCCGGGGATCGTCCGCTGGCAATTGATCGATCAATTCTGGGGTGACGACTCTCTGGCGCATGATGCGATGCCCCCCGGAACCAATCCGGGAAGGGGTATTGGACGGACATTTCCGCCCTAAGTCAAAGGGCCGTTTTACGTGACTTCACTCTGAAACGAAATTCGACCGGAAAAACTCCGTAAAGTTCGCGGCGGGTCTCTCTTTTTGCGCTGGTAGAAAAATTTCCCGCTCGTTAAGCTCCTAAAATCCAAACCCTGACCTGACATGAAAAAAAATTCCCTCATCAGCTGGCGGCCGGCGACCGCTGCCTTGGTGCTTCTGACCCTGGGCCCTTCTACAATCCACGCGGAGGAAGCCTACCGGATCTGGACCAATCAAGAGGGCCGGACCATCGAAGCCAAACTCGTCGCCGCCGCCAATGACATGGTGACCTTGCAGAAACGAGGCGGAGGAAACTACGACGTGGCCCTGAGCGGGCTTTCCGATGCCGACAGCGCGTATGTGTCGGAATGGCTGACCCGGCAGGAGAAAATGGAAGCCATCGAAAACGCGCCGAAGCCCTCCGGCGAAACCCTTCTGGCGACGACCGGGGCACTGATTTTCTCGGATGATTTCGGGAAAGAGATCGCTTCGGACTGGCGCGCCAATATCGGGGAATGGGCCATCACGGATGGCGCCTTGATGGGTAAAGAACTGGCCAAAGACGAGCACGCCGCCGTCTTCAAGCGAGCCCTCCCGATGAAGGACGCCGTGATTGAGTTCGAGGTGAAACTGGACGGGGCCAAAAACATCAGCTTCGGCATCGATGACGACGCGGACCACATCTGCCGCCTGTCGCTGGATCCCGAAGGCTTTTCCGTGCGGCGGGACGATCACGATCACGAGGGACCAGACAAAGCGGTGCCCTTTCCCCGCGTGGCCCTGGAGGCCAAGCCCGGCGAATGGCAGACCGTGCGTATCGAGATCCTGGGAGAGACCATGCTGGGCCAGGTGCAAGACAGCGTGTCCTTTGGTTCGGATCCGCTGCTGGCTTCCGCCAAGACCAAAGCCGGGTTCGTTGTCTCCGGAGAGACGGCCAGCTTCCGCAACCTGCGCGTCTGGGAAGCCCTGCCGAATGAGGACTGGGAAAAGACCCAGCGTAAGCTGGAGCGGGACTTGGAACGGGAGTGATCCTCCCGTTTAACGGCCGTCAGCCAGTCAGGGGCCAGCTTTGAAATGATTCCTTAGGCAGTGTGGACAAATTGGGGCCGCGCCTCCAAGTATTCGCCGCTTCGCGGCGCTGAGTTCACTCTCCTTTTCTTCATTTCCGGTCCGTTCTCCAATTTGTCCACGCTGCCTAGTGCAGTGACCGCCTTAAGATGATGGGTGATAGGCGAGGATTTTTGGCTGGGGGCAAGGCGCGATGAAGGAGGCTATGTGAATCATAACTGACTGAAGAGCAACGAAGACCCCAGCCAAAAAGACCGGGTCGCGTCCTTTTGCCAACGGCTCTTTGTTCAGACCAAGCGCTCATCATTTTAAGGCGGTCAGTGCACTAGACTGGCCGGGTGAGGGCGCCCACGGAGCGCTCCAGCCAGTCCCGGACCAGGCGGACCCGGGTACGGGGCGGTTTGTCCCTGAGGGAGCGTTTCTCCATCCAGTTCCGGTAGAGGCGGATGTCCGCCTGAAGATCCCGGGGCGTCTGTAAAGCAGGGCGGGCTTCTGAGACAATTAGTCCCTCAAAGCCATAGTCTTTATAAAGGTCAAAAACGGACTCCACCATGCGCGGGCTGAAATATGAGGGACGGTGCTCTTTCGCGCCCGGTTCGTAGCCGGGCAGGTGGGAGTGGCAGAGCTTGTCACCGTAGTGAGCCATGAAGTCCCGCATGACCTCCAGGAGCCTCTCCAGGGGAGCGTCTTCCAGGGAGTATTTCCACAGGTGCTCCACGTCCAGCGTGAGCCAGGTGTTTTCGTCCGCCCACCGCCAGAAATCCTCCAGCGACATGCGGTGATTTTCCACGGCGGGCCGGATGTCCGGATCGATCTCCAGCAGCGCCTTCCCATACTCCTTCAGCATGGGCGGATGAATCACAAAAGTGTTGCAGTTGAGCCGCCGATAGAGCTTCACCGCTTTGCGCAAGCGCTTGCTGCTCAGGGGACCACGGTTCGGGAAATGGAACACGTAGTTCATCGGAAACACCTCCGCCCGCTCGGCGATGAGCTTCCAGTTTTTCAGGAGATCGCCATTCAGCCAGATTTCGGCACTGCGAAATCCCGCGTCCCAAGCATCCTGAAAATTGTCTTCAGTGGGCGAAAGCTTGGTTGCGAACTTCAGCATGCGGGGGAGAAGAGAGAAATGATTTGCCTACCATAACGTCTAAAGTCCAAAACAAAAATCAATACCGGAGTTGAGTTTCTGTGACGATTCCGCAACTCAAATGGGATCGAAGGCGCGGTTTCATGCTCTCCAGAGGTCCACTTCCCACCGGTCAGCCTCTATGGAATTCAGGACCGCGGCGGAAAAGTTCGTCCATCGGGCGCAGGCGTCCAGGATGCCGCTGTCCGCCGTGGCGACGATGCAGGTTTCCGGGGCGTGCTTAAGCTCGGGATCGGGATCCTGAACCAGGCGAATTTCGGTTTCGAAATCAACCGGAGCCATTTCCGCGAGGCGGGCCTTGAGGCGTCCGCTGTTGGAGACCGGACGGTCCAGAAACCAGACCGCGCGGGTTACCTTTAGTTTGGAGAGAAGGGTGTGGCACGCTTCGATGGCCCGGCCGGTTTCCTCCACGGCGTGGTAGTTGCCGTGCATGCTGGCCATGTCCCGACAGCAGCCGTCCCGGCCCACCAGGATGACGCCGCCGGAGAGCGCCGCTTCAACCGTGGTCAAAACGTTGAACCCATCCAGCCACACCTCCGCCCCAGCAATGTCTCCCGGCGTCACCTGCGCCGCCCGCCGCCCGCCGCCGCGCCAGGGCGGCATCACTGCAGGCACACCGCGCCACCGCCACCCGCTGCCGCGCCACCAGCGCATAACGATCGCCCACCAGTTTCAGCGCGCTCTTGTCCGCATACCCCTGGCTGAGCAACCACGACAGGTCTCGCACCGCCATCCGCAGGTCTGGCAGCGCCGCCTCTGCGAACAACGATCGGTCTTCCGGGTGAAGACCACGATGCTGGCGGGAGTCGGGCATGGGAGAATTATAGATCTTGCAGTCCGACTAACATCATAGGCGAAGGAAGACTGATTCCAAATGATTGACGAGATGACCAGAGTGTAGTCAAATCTAACCAGTTAATTGACTTTATGAGATTAGCCTAGAGAATAGCAGCGGTCTAACGTCTGATCATCCTCAGATAAATAAGGATAAGAAAATGATTGAAACCCTAACTACGTTTGCTGAAAGAAAAGCGCAGGAAGCTGAGCAACTGCCGGCGTTTGACGGAATAAATCTGCTCGGGATCAAGCGAAAGGTAGAGACCATCTTAAATCTCATAGGACGTGAAGGGATTTTCGATGAATATACCGTTCATGATATCTCGCATATAGACTCAATGCTCAACTTGCTCGATTGGCTAATTGTCGAAGAAACGAAGAGTGTGATGAGCTCTGCGGATTGGCTCATGACAGTTCTCGCCATATACTTTCACGACATTGGAATGCTCGTCACAAAAACCGAGTACGAGAACCGAGATCGGTCGGGGTTCTTGGAATTTTGCCAATCACGGCTATTCGCCGAAGAAGCTGGAGTCGATTATAAAGACAAGATTGACCAACTAAAACCAGATGAGAGGCAACGATTTCTATATCAAGAATTCGTTCGTTTCACTCACGCTGAACGCATTCGCGAATGGGTCTTGGGAAAGGCTCCAGATCGGCTGGGGTGTAGCCATGCTGCAATGACTGAGATCTTTGGGCTCCTTGAGCCGCTCGGTCAACAATTTCAGCGGGATCTTGGATTTATCTGCGAGAGTCATCACTTGGATGACTTAAGCGACCTTCGGAAATACAAGGTGTCTCAACCATATGGGGATAGTGAAGCGGAAACAGCAAATCTTCATTTTGCAGCTATCCTGCTTAGAACATCAGATCTGCTGCATATTACCAGAAACCGAACACCTTCTATTGCATTCAGACTAATAAACCCGACGGACCCAATTAGTCAGTCGGAGTGGGCCAAGCAGATGGCGGTTAGAAGGGTCAGGAGTCAGATGGGAATTGGGAAGGAGGGGGTGCCGGACGAAGCTGCGCCAAGAAATACGATCGAGGTGCATGCCTATTTTACAAAACCGGATGGCTTTTTTGGGCTGACGTCATATCTCGCATACGCTCAAACTCAACTGCAGAAGTCCCACGAATGGACCATTGCTGCGAAAGAGGCTCAAGGTGCAAAGCACCAATTTCCTTGGCGATTCATAGATGACCAGTGGATTGAAACTGAAGGATTTCTTCGAGAATCATTCGAGTTCACTTTGGATCAAGCTCGAATTCTAGACCTTCTAACTGGTCATACTCTTTACAATGAAACAACAGTTGTGCTGCGCGAGTTGGTGCAAAATTCTTTAGATGCAATTCGATTGAGACGACATATATCTACAGCAAAGGGTGTCGAAGATCATGCTGGGCGTGTGAGTATTCATTGGAATTCAGCATCACGATGTCTTCAAGTTCGTGATAACGGGACAGGAATGACTCAGTCAATGATTGAGCGTCACCTATTGAAAGTAGGGGCATCGAGATATCAGGATGCCGAATTTAAGAAACTATATCCAAGTTTTTCATCAATCAGTAGGTTTGGAATAGGCGTCCTGTCCACGTTCATGATTGCTGATCATGTAGAGATAATCACGTGCCATGACGAAGAGGAGCAAGCGAGAATACTGAACTTGCGATCGGTTCATGGAAAATATTTAATTCAATTGCTAGATAAGTCGGATGTTCGGATTCCGGAGGAAATAAGAACCGGTGGAACTAGCATTCAGCTTCATATAAGGCCGAGCGCTGAATTGAAGGATGTTTTGGGCATAGCTCGTTATTGGATTGTGATTCCTGAATGTGAGGTGGTTGTCTGTATCGATGACGGTGAGCCTGTTTCTGTCGGCTATGGCTCTCCTGACGAAGTGCTTTATGATGCTTTGGAGCGTTCAGATTATGTGCGATGGGATATGGAGTCGGATACTGTTGAGGGGGACATTAAGTATAGAGCGCGAGTTCGTGTTGAGCAGGTCGAGATTGATGGATTGACTATAGCATTCGCTCTTCGGTGGTCTGAATATTTCAAAGAATGGTCATTTTTAGCGGGAGGCAATGTACGTAGTGATAATCACTCGTGGCCTCTCGGAACTTGTGTCGAGGGAATAAGGGTAGAGACATATCCTCCTGGATATGAAGATCTAGATGGCATTGCTGCAATAGCCAACGCTAAAGGCCAGAATGCGCCTAAAACGAATGTGGCGCGTTCGGGCTTGGAGCAAACACCAGAGTTTGATAAGATGATCCGTTCCGTTTACTGTGCCTATTGCGACCATGTAATGTCTGAACTAGCGAAGATGCAGAGTGAACGTGACTTTTCGCTGACGTGGGCAGTACAAGAAGCTCGATATTTGATGCGTAGTTTACTCAATGCACGACCGCGTTCGGGAAAGCTCCTGTCGCAAAGTATTTTTGATTTGCCGCTTATTCTCGTTGAAACAAGTGAGGGAAGGCGTTCCGCTTCTATTCGAGAGCTGCAGGGTAGCAGGGAATTTTGGACCGTTGACGGTCAGTTTTTCAGGTCGGCGGAACGAATGATTCGAGAAGTATCAAGCTCTGCATCAATTGGAGCATTGATAAAAGCGCTAGGGGTGGCCTCTGTCGATTTGCCGCAAGGTATTATTGTTTGTGATACTTCAGTTCAAACCTTCCCGTACAGTGAAACCTTTAATAACAAGGAAGTTGACAAGGTGAGAATTGTCAGAGGGCAAAGGCGCTTGGATCTCCGATGGTCAGAGTGCTCGGATAGTCCTCGCTGGGCAAGTATTTCAGCTGAAGCAGCGGCGAGGTTTAACTTAGAAAGGCCGCGTTTATTTGTCGCCAATAGCAATATTGAAATTGAGGGGCAGGAAAGCGACCTGGCAGTTTGTTGTTTCGATAGGGTATATGTCCTTCCTGGCTCTCCGATTTCAGCGTATCTACTTGATCAATGGAAGTTGGCACAGGAAAAGAAGGACGAGGCGTCAAACTTTTTCGTGGCTTGCCTTTTTTTCCTAGCTGATGGGACTTTTCGTGGAGACCGAAGACCTTTGAACTCGCCTGAGCATATTAAAGAGGTTTTCTCCGGGAATAAGGAGCATCGTCGCGAACTAATGGAAGGTTTTGACTTTCAAGAACCTTTTGAGTTGTTCACCCAAGGGCCTTTCAAGGTGTTCGATTCTTCTGTATGGGCAAGGAAAGAAGACGAGCTATAGGGTGAAGGCTTTTGATATTGTTCAGATGTTTTTCTTTTCGGTAAGACACAGTGCTTAGTATGTCTGCTATTCTTGAAAGGTCAGAGTGGCTGTCATTTTGGAAGAAGTATTTGCGCGGAGTAAATTTTCGTTTTGAATAGTTTGAGTCCCGTTGTCTTTCTCTAATACGTCTCACTTCCCAACCTCCGCCTCGATCCCCAGGGACATCTCCTTGGCCATGGCGGACAGCACGTTCACCAGGTCCGCGTTCTGATCGGCGACGTTGGTGGTTTCGCCGAGGTCTTCGGCGAGGTTGGCGAGGAAGAGTTGCTTGTCTTCTTTGGTCAATTCGGTGGCACCGTCGGGGCGGACGTTTTCGCGGGCGTTGCCGTAGAGTTTCCAGTCGCCTTCGCGGATGACCCACTGGGCGTTTTTGCCCGCGCCGAGCTGCCAGTAGTAGGTGTCGTGCGGGGTCTTGGCTTTGGCGTCCTGGATGACGGGCAGGATGGAGCGGCCGTCGATGGGGCGGTCGTCCGGGACGTTCGCGCCGGTCAGTTCCGCGATGGTGGGCAGCCAGTCCGTGCCCACGACTAATTGATCGCGCACTTCGCCCTGGGGCAGGGTGCCGGGCAGGCTGACGATGGAGGGCACGCGCAGGCCGCCTTCAAAGAGATTGCCCTTATGACCCCGGTAGGGTCCCGCGCTGCCGCCGCCGAAGAAGGTGCGTTCCTCCACGGAATGGCCGTGGTCGGATTGATAGATGACGAGCGTCTTTTCCCGCAGCCCGGTCGCCTCCAGGTGGTCCAGGACTTTTCCGATGAACTCGTCCGTCGTGGAAACGAAGGTCGCGTACTTGTCGCGGGGGGAGGGGAGATCCTTGTATTTTTCCCGCCACTTGGAGGTGCCTTGGAGCGGATAGTGAGGCCAGTTGATGGCCCAGTAGAGGAAGAAAGGGCCGTCTTTCTGGCGGTCGATGAAGGACTTCACTTCACCGATCATCAGGTCGCCAAAGTACTCGCCGTCCCGCCAGATTTCCTCGCCGTTCTTCCACAGGTCGTGGCGATTGGGGCCGTTCCAGTAGAAGAAGTGGCTGTAGTTGTCGATGCAGCCGCCCATGTGCCCGAAGCTGTAGTCGAAGCCCTGGCCGTTGGGCATCGTTTCCGGGGTGTAGCCGAGGTGCCACTTGCCCACATGCCCGGTGGCGTAGCCCTGGGCTTTAAGCATGTCCGCGATGGTCACCTCAGACTGCGGCATGCCTTCGTGACCTTTCTCCGACGACACATTGCCCGCCACGCCGGCGCGCGGGGGAATGCGTCCGGTCATGAGGCCGGCGCGGGAGGAGGAGCAGATGGCCGAAGGCGCGAGCATCTGGGTGAACCGCACGCCCGTGGAGGCGAGGCGGTCGATGTTCGGCGTGATCAAGTCGTGAGAGCCGTAGCAATTCGCGTCCACCGAGCCCTGGTCGTCGGTGTAGATGATCAGGACATTGGGCTTCTCAGGCGTGGCGGCCGCGGCCGCTCCCGCGAACAGAAAGGAGACAAAGACAGCTCGAAACAGGGGACTCAGGGGGATCATGGGCTAGAGAGTAGCCAATTCGATTGCTGCTGCAAAGCCGAATGGGGTACACTTTCGCGTGAGTGGGAGAGAACTATTCCCTCTCGACCGTTTTCTTAAGAACCCCGAGTTGAAACGATTGAATTCAGGCAGAATGCGAAGCGCGACACTTTCCGGAACGGCCAGGACGGCGGTCCTGAGCCTTGGCTTACTTGTGGGTGGCAGCGCGTCTTTGAAGGCGCAAGGGCCGCCGGCGGATATCCGGGAACGATTTCGTAAACAGGCGGAAGCGGCGCTGGCCGAGCCTTTCAAAGGCGTCACGGCTGATGGGAAAATTGTGCCGGGTCTCTATCGCGTCCAGGCCACCGGAGTTTCGACGGAGCCGGTGGTGCTGGCGGCGGAAAAATTCCTGGCCGGTCTCACGGAGGGACAGAGGGATAAGGTGCTCTTTCCAGTGGAAGACGCGGAGTGGCGCATGTGGGACAACCGGCACATCTCGGACCGGCAGGGCATTGCCTTCGAACAGATGACGGAAGAACAGCGGGCCCTGGCGTTTGAGTTGTTCGGAGCGGGGCTCAGCGCAAAAGGGCTGGCGGAGACCCAGGACATCATGAAGCTGAACGAGACCCTGGCGGAACTGACCGCGAAGCCGGAGGAATACGGGCAATGGCTTTACTGGGTGTCCATCATGGGCACGCCCTCCGCGACGGAGCCCTGGGGCTGGCAACTGGACGGGCACCACTGCATTATCAATTACTTCGTGCTGGGCGACCAGGTGGTGATGTCGCCCGTCTTCATGGGGTCCGAACCCATCCGGGCGGAGGCCGGAAAGTTCCAGGGCACCGTGGTGCTCCAGGACGAACAGGACATGGGCCTGTCCTTCATGCAGTCGCTGACGGAAAAGCAGCAGGCCCAGGCCCGCATCGCCACCGAAAAAGGCCCCACCAATAACCTGGGCGAAGCCTATCATGACAACCTGGTGCTGGACTACGCGGGCTTGCGCGGCTCGGACCTGACCCAGCCGCAAAGGGAAGGGCTGCTGGAGGTTGTCAGAGAGTACGTGGGCCGAATGCGCGAGGGCCACGCCGAGGTCCGGATGGAAGAGGTCCGAAAACACCTGGACGACACCTGGTTTGCGTGGATCGGAGAGGCAGAGATAGGCGGCGTCTTCTACTACCGTATCCACAGTCCCGTCATCCTCATCGAATTCGATCACCAGCGGCCCATCGCCCTGGGAAAAGACCAGGTCCCCACGCCCAACCACATTCACACCGTGGTCCGGACGCCGAATGGGAACGACTACGGCAAAGACCTGCTTCGGCAGCACTATGCGAAGGAGCACGGGAGCAAGCCGTAGGAGCGCCGGGAAAGGGGAGGCCTGGGCTCTTCCCGGGGTGAGAAAAGGCGGTGCCTGGTAGCGTCATTCCGCCATCGCTTTCCAGGGCGAAGGTCCTATCATGCGGGCATGCGAAACCCCATGCTGCTGCTGCGTCTGTGTGTCCTGGCCCTGCTGTCGTCTTTCGCGACTTTCTTGACCGTGGCCCAGGGAGCCGGCAAGGACCCGGAGAACGGAGGTCCTCCGGTTCAGAAAGAAGAAAGCGCTCCCGCCAAGGCAGGCGAGACGAAGGAAAAAGCGCCCGAACCCAAACCCGGTCTGCCAGACCCCGAAGAAGTCGCGGCGGCGATGAAGAAGGCGGCGGCCTGGTTCCGGCGGGAAGCCTCGTTCGCGGGCGGATACCCCTTTGGCTGGAACCCGGACCGGACCGAGGCCTACGTGGAAGGGAGGAAGTCTCCTTCCGTCATTTCCATCCAGCCACCGGCGACGACCACCGTGGGCAAGGTCCTGGTGGAGGCCTGGCGCGTTACTCAGGACCCGCTCTATCTCCAGGCAGCCCGCGAGGCGGCGCAGTGCCTGACCTGGTGCCAGCTCTCCACGGGCGGGTGGCCGAGCGACTTCGACTTCAACCCCACGGTGGCGAGCCGGTATCACTTCCGGCGCGACCTGGATGCCGGCGAAACCGAGCCCGGCAAGCTGCGCAACCGCACCACGCTGGACGACAACAAGACCCAGTCCGCGCTGCTTTTCCTGGTACACCTGGCGGCGGAAGATCCGGACAACGCCGAGCTTCAGCGGACGGTGAAGTTCGGCTTCGACGGGCTGCTCGCGGCCCAGGCTCCCAATGGGGGATGGCCGCAGCAATACTCCGGCCCGGCGGACCCCTCGCTGCCCGCGGACCTGAAAGCGCGCTACCCAGAGGAGTGGTCCCGCATCTGGCCGAATGAAGATTACCCAGTCTACTACACCCTGAACGACGGGAACATCCTCCAGGCCGTCTTACTGCTCCTGGAAGCCTACAAAGTCAGCGGTGAGGAGCGCTACCTGGAGTCCGCGAAAAAGGCGGGAGACTTCCTGATCCTGGCTCAGATGCCGGACCCGCAACCCGGCTGGGCGCAACAGTATAACTTCCAGATGGAGCCGGTCTGGGCGCGCAAGTTCGAGCCGCCGTCAGTCAGCTCCGTTGAAAGCCTCGCTTCCCTGCGGGCCCTGCACTACCTCTGGGTTGCGACGGGGGAAGAACGGTTCTTGAAACCCATCCCCAAAGCCCTGGAGTGGTTGCGGTCCTGCAAGCTTCCGGACGGTCAGTGGGCGCGGTTCTATGAGTTGCGCACCAACCAGCCGCTCTACTTCGTCAAAGACACCTACGAACTAACCTATGATGACGGCAACATGCCGACGCACTACGGGTTCAAGATCGAGGACTTTGGCAAGTCTTTGGAGCGCTTCGCGGAGTACCTCGAACTGAGCCGGGAGGAAATGCAGTATAAATTGGCCGAGCCGGACAGCGAGAAACGCTGGGCCAGCAAGGCCAAGAGCGCCGCCAAAAAGGCAAGGTCCGCCATGGAGAAACTGGACTCCAAGGGCGCCTGGAAATCGGACGGCGGAGCCATCGAGTCGCGGGACTTCATCGAGAACATGAACGCGATGATTTCCTATGTGAAGGCCGCCCGGAATGGTGGCGAGATCTTCCACAAGGCGTGGAAAGAGTCACAACCCCCGCCGCCACCCGCCGCGCCGGAAGAACCCGAGTCCGGCAAGAAGAAACCGGACAACGCCGCGGAAAAAGCTGGCAAAGAGAAAGCGTCCGCCCAAAAGGATTCCCAGTAGCACGGCGGCCAGGTGGCTTGGAAAAAATTCGCGGTTGGAAAAACGCTGGCCGTTCGAAGACCGCTTGCGGCTTCGGCGCGGACCTGGCCTCGAGCGGCTCTTGAAGTCAGGTCCCGTGGTTCGCGGAAACCTGAGCCGGGACCGTGGTTGGGCTGTCCGGTTAGAGATGCCGGGGCGGGAGGCCGTAGAGGCGTGAACCAGAACGAGTTGATAGCCCTCTTGGCGTTCCGCGGAAATTCCCGGGCGAGCGAAAATCGAAAGAACCGGAATTTTGCGAAACAAGCCGGAAAACAGCGGGCCGCTCAGGCTTCTGTTCAGGGGTGCAATTTCCGATTTCGCTGTTCTGGAAACGAAAATCCCATATTTCATGGGGCTTTCAGCTTTGTGGGATATAATTTTTTCTCGTCAAATCTTGCCGCTGCGTTATTAGGTAGCCTTTGCCCCACTTTCGGCGGGGCCCGAGTCTGGCTAAACCCCCCGGCTCACCAAGATACTTCAATCCCTATTTACCGATGAGATTCAGTTGTCCTTCGTGCAACCTCCATTTGCAGGCGGAACCCGAGCTGGCCGGAAAGGCCGTAAAGTGTCCAGGCTGCGGGACCAAGATTCAAATTCCCGAGGATTTGGGCGCGTCCGAGTCCCTGCATCCGCAGGCCTCTTCCGACGTGCCGCCGCCGGACGGAGCGACTAGCCCGGCGGGAAGCGTTCCCGCGCCCGATGCAAGCCACGACTACGAACCCAGCGCCGCGGAAGAGATGGCGGATGAGTTCTACGAGCAACTGCCGGAACTGAACATCAAGCACGTCGAGCGGGTCGATAATTCCAATGTCAATATCTGGCTGGCGGCCGCCATCGGCGCGGCATTCGCCTTCGCGGTCATCCTGGGAATGATGTTGATCCCGGCGGATTCGACCGGTGCCCTGGGCTACCTGAGAGAACTGTTCCTGGAACGCGGCTGGCCGCAGTATGCCACCACCTTCCTGACCGGCTGGACCATCGGGATTCTGCTGCTGAAGTCCTTCAACCTGCGCAAGCAGCGCCGCGCCATGATGGTGGAGGCACTGCCTCGCGACATCGGGGACGAAATCAGCATTCACAACCTTCCGGACTTTTACGAACACGTCGTGAACTTCCCGAAACCGCTGCGGCGCACCTTTATCATCAGCCGGATTCGCAAGGCGCTGGAGTTTTTCTACGTCCGCCAGAACAACCCGGAAGTGGCGCAACTGCTGACCAGCCAGTCGGAGATCGACGCCAACCAGGTGGCCGGCAGCTATTCCATCGCCAAGGTCTTCCTCTGGGCCATTCCGATCATGGGCTTTATCGGAACCGTTTTGGGTATCGGTGCCGCGGTCGGCCAGTTCGGCGACGTGTTGAAGGCGGCCGGTGAAATGGACGCATTGCAGGCCGCGCTGACCACGGTGTTGGGAAGCTTGGGCGTGGCGTTCGACACCACCCTCCTCGCGCTGGTCTTCAGCATCATCCTCGCCATTCCGGTGGCCTTCCTCCAGCGCTCCGAGGAAGACCACATCAACGAAGTGGACGAGTACTGCATCGATAACCTCCTCAAGCGTCTGAACGACGGCGGCGCGGGCTCCAACATCACCGGCGACTCCGCTCTGGTGAAAGCCCTGGGCGACGCCGTGGCCGCCAGTGCCAAGGAAATGATCGGCAAGATCCAGGAGGTGCAGAAGAAGATGGACTCCTCTCTGGACAACCAGAACAAGTACTTCAAGGAAGTGGCCTCAGCCGTGGACACCCAGCTCAGCGCCATCGGCCAGCGGGCCGAAGCCTACGAAACCAAGCTGGACGAAGAGTTCTTCGGCACCCTGGAAAAAATCCGCACCGGTTCCGTGGAGGCCATCGAAAAGAACGTCAAACCGCTCTCCGAAGGCATCCACAACCTCAATGACGTGCTCCGTGAATTGAACGGCAAGCAGGTGAAGGTGCAAAAGAGAGGCTGGTTTTCCCGCTGAAAATAGATAGGCTAGGGTAGTACGGGCCATTCGCCGCGGATTCCGTGGCTGCCCGTTCTACCCCCTCCATATAAGCCATGGCCAAACCCCGCGCAGATTCCGGAATCGAGATTTCGCTGTTTCCGTTTCTCAGCATTCTCACGGCGCTGATCGGCTGTCTGACGCTGATCATCGTGACGCTTACCGTCGTCCAGATGAACCAGGGCGACAAAGAGCCCGAGGAAGTGGAGATTGCCCGGGAATACGTGAAGCTGGAGAAGGAGAACGAGATCAAAAGCAAGGAGCTGGAGCAGCTCCGGATTGATATCGAAACCCTGACCAGCCAGCAGAAGGACTTTCAGATGAAGCGGGAGAAGCTCCGGCTGTTGCAGGAGCTTCTGGCCAGCAACGAGGAAACCGACGCCCGGCGGGATGAATTGATCGCCAAGTTCAACCTGCTCGTTCAGATCAATAAGAACCTCGACAATGACGAGAAGCAATTGCTCGCCCAAATCGAGGAACTCAAGAAACAGCTCGACCTCAAGTCGGAGCCGCCAGATGCCCCTCGCGTACTCGTCCGTCCCACCGGATCCAGCGGCAACGTGGAGCCCTACTTTGTGGAGATCGCGGACAACGCGGTTTTGATCCACCGCAGCCTGACTGAGGAGCCGCTGATGCTTCCCACGGCGTCCCTGGTGGACAATCAGGATTTCATCGAGTTGCTCAAGACCGTGGCCGCTAAACCCTACCGGAAGCTGATCTTCCTGGTCCGGGGCAACGAGGGTTCCCTGGCAAATCTGACCAGGGCCAACAAACTGGTGACCAACTTCAACAATGGCACTGGCAACGAGATCGTGCCTGGGAAAGTCCCCATTCCGGGTGAAGGAAAGCTGGACCTGAGCGTATTCGCTCAATTCCTGAAATAACGCGGAGACTTTCCTGACACAACCCCCAAAAACCATTCTGACTTAACATGGCAAGAAGGCGCAGATCGGAAGAAGGCGGGAGCATGGACTCCCTGCTGGATGCCTTGACCAACGTGGTGGGCATTCTCTTGCTCATCCTGATTACCACCAGTCTGGGCATCAGCAACGCGGTGCAGAAGATTGTGGAGAACCTGCCGGACGTCACTCAGGAGGACGTCGACCAGCAGCGTCAGCGGCTTCAGGACAAGATCGACGACTTGAAGACTCTTCAGTTGACGCTGGATCAGCAGAAAAATAATGAGATTACCGAGGACGAGGCGTCTCAGATCGTCATGCAGATCGATCAGATCGAGGAAGAGAATTCAACTCTGACCGACAAACTGCGGGACATTGAAGAACTCAGGAAAAAGATCGAAGAACAGGAAGGCGCCAAGAAGGTCAATGAAGAGGAGATCAATGTCGCCTCCACCGAACTTGCCAACCTCCGGGCGCTCCTCGCCCAGACGCCGGACCGGGAGGTGAAACCTCCGAAAGAGGTGCGCATGCCCAACCCCCGCCTGGCCCCGGCGGAGGCGGTGCCGATGTTCATCGTCTGTAAATACGGCAAACTCTACTTTGTGGGGGACCCCTACGAGCATGTGTTCCGGGTCCGGGACGTGATCGACCAGAACTTCGCGAAACTCGCCTACCGCGAACCGGCGGTCGGCAGCTACACCTACACGCTAGACACGAACAAACAGAACGACGCCAAGACTTCGTATCTTCCCCACACCGAAAGCGTACGCAAAGGAGACCGCTTTGTGAAGGACCTCGCCCTGGAGGAGGTTCAGTTCACCGAGTTCAGCAATGACGGCTCCAAGGTCGAAACCAAAGACATGCTTTCCCGCCTGTTCGGCGCTGACGACCGGAAGGAATTCAATATCTCCAAGTTCCGCCTGGACGAGAAGAAGATCGCGGAATTCTTCGGAGACGGGAAACTGGGTCCGGCGGACTTTTCCTACTACGTGACCCGGGTGGGAACCTCGGACCGCCTGTCCCTGAAACTGGGTTTCAAGGAAAAAGGCGGCTGGCCGATTGAAAGATTTACCAAGGCCAATTCCGAATTCCACCAGGCCTGCAAACGGATTTCCGTGCAGCGTAGCGCCTTCTTCTTTTTCATGGTGGCGCCTGACAGCTTCGAAACCTACCTGGACGCGCGGAACATCACGGAGAGCTACAATATTCCGGCGGGGTGGACGACTTTCACGCAGGACCGCTTCAATCCCCAGGCGCAGCAGAAACAGGAAACCACCAGGGTAAACCTGGAAGCCATGGTGCATCCCCAGGAGTTCGTGAACATCGCCAAGATCGTGGGGCCGTCCATGGTCATCACGGTGAAAGATAGTATTGAGAATCTGGATAAAGACTCCGCCTCCTTTGTTCCCAAGGACATGAAGGACGCGGCTGAAAAGGAGAAATTCGTCGCCGCGGTGAAAGCAGCCCGGAAGGACGTGATCATCAAGCGATTGCAACCCTACACCCGCCAGATTTACGAAGCCACCATGGCCGCCAACGAAGCCAAGGGGGAGAAAGAAGTCCGGATAGACGTTCATCCGCCTGAGATTCCCCACAGTCGTGTGTTTGTGGCCACGGCGTTGCCCACCCAGCCGCCGGCCTCCCCGGATGGGAAGAAACCCGTCACTGGTCCGCCCAAGAATACGACCGACGCGGAAGGCGCGGGCAGAATGACCTTGGACTAAATAGACAGGTCCATGCGCTCCCTCCTTCTCGCACTTATCGCAGTCTGTTTGACGCTTGGTTCGGCGGGTTTCGCGATCGCGGAACCGGCCTTCGATCCGGAGACGATCGACCCCGCCATTGAAATCGGCTACGGCCTCGCCATTGGGGACGTGGATGGCGATGGCCTCGAGGACATCCTTTTGGCGGACAAGCGGGAGATCGTCTGGTACCGCAATCCCGGTTGGGAGCGCCTGGTGATGGCGAAGCAACTCTCCCTCCGGGACAACGTGTGCATCGCGGCGGAGGACCTGGACGGAGACGGCATGGTGGAAGTCGCCGTGGGCGCGAATTGGAACCCCGGCGAAACTTCGGACCGCTCGCTATCTGGCTCGGTGCACTACCTGGTGCGTCCGGTGGATCCGGCCAATCTTTGGGAAGCGATTGCGCTTCCGCACGATCCCACCGTGCACCGCATGAGGTGGGTAAAAACGGAAAGTGGCGACTATCGCCTGGTGGTGCTGCCCCTGCACGGCATTGGCAATCAAAAGGGCGAGGGCGAAAATGGCGTGCGGATCGCCTCCTTTGCGGTGCCCCAGGGCGAAAAAGCGAACGATCCCGCCGCGTGGCAGATGCAGGTCATCAACGAAAGCCTGCACAAGACCCACAATTTTGACGACGTGGGCGATGGCGAGATTGTCGTGGCTGGAGCGGAAGGCCTGCTGAAGCAGGGCGTGCTGGCCAAGGGAAAAGAGACCAAGCTCCTGATCTCGCCCGAAAACAGCGAGCCTCCCACCATTGGCGCGGGCGAAGTGCGCATCGGAGACGGGTTTTACGCCGCTATCGAGCCCATGCACGGCAACGAACTGGCCGTCTATTCCCGGGACCCGGAAAACGCGTCCGGGAAATGGACGCGCACCCTGCTCACGGACAAGATGAACCAGGGACACGCTCTGGCGGTGGGCGATCTTTTTGGCGACGAGCGGCAGGAGATCGTGGCTGGCTGGAGAAATCCCGACGAGAAAGGAGAGGTGGGAATCCGGATCTTCTATCAGGGAACGGATGGAAGTTGGGGGTCCTTCATGTTGAGCCAGGTCCAGATAGCCTGCGAAGATCTGAAGCTGGCGGACCTGGATGGCGATGGCAAACTGGACATCATCGCCGCCGGACGGGCCACCAAGAACGTCGTCATTCTCTGGAACCTCTCTTTTTGAGTTGGCGGCCGGTGGTTTGCCGGCGGGATAGGGGACATTGGGAAGGGGCCTCTTTGGCGCGTACGCGGAATTAGTTCTGCATTGGACAAATCCGCCGTACGTGACTCTATTAACACCCAATGCGTAAGAACCCCTTTATGCCCTGGGTGGGCACCGTGTCCCTGGCGGTGTTGAGCATGAGCACCCTGGTCCAGGCTCAAGAGTGGACCCGGTTCCGGGGACCCGATGGTTCCGGAGTGGGGGACGCGCAGAAGATTCCCTCGGAATTTACCGTGGCCGATTACAACTGGATCGTGGAACTGCCCGGCGTGGGCCATTCCTCTCCGGTCCTGTGGGGGGACAAGCTTTTCCTTTCCGTCAGCGATGAAGCGGAGCAGAAGCGCTTCGTGATGTGCTATGACTCCAAGACGGGAAATGAGCTATGGCGGACGCCGTCCAAGCTGGAGCCGCATCATCAGCACCGTTATAACACCTTTGCCTCCGCCACCCCCGCGGTGGATGAAAAACATCTCTTCCTGGCCTGGTCTTCTGGCGAAGTGTCCTACGTCGTGGCCATGGACCACAGTGGGAAAGAGATCTGGGAAACCACGTTCCCAAACTTCACTTCCGACCACGGGAACGCCTCGTCGCCCATCCTGGTCGATGACCTGGTCATCGTGCAAGCCGAGCACAAGGACGAACAAAGCAGTTCCATCCTGGCGCTTGAAAAGCTGACCGGAAAAGAAGTGTGGAGCTACGACCGGATGAACGATCCCAAGGGCGACGCGCACAAAAGCGCCTACAGCACGCCCGTGGTGTACGAGGGCAAGGACGGCCGCAAGCAACTGCTCATCGTGAACACCACCCAGGGCTTTGTCAGCCTGGACCCGAAAACGGGCGAAGTGAACTGGCAGCACAATCCCGGCTTCAAACTGCGTTCCGTGGGTTCCATGGCCATCTGGGACGGAGTGATGATCGCCACCATGGGCTCCGGTGGGGTGGGCGGCAAGGAAAGCGCCGCCATCAAGCTGGATGAATCTCTCGCTGCCGGGAAGCCGGTCATTGCTTTCGAACTTCCCACCAAGGCCATGCCGTATGTGCCCACGCCCGTGGCTTATGACGGACTCTTTTTCCTCTGGAGTGATGCCGGTATCTTGACCTGCGTGGATGCCGCCAATGGAGATGTGCTCTACCAGGAGCGGCTTCCGGAAGCGACCTACTTCAGCTCTCCCGTGGTGGCGGACGGAAAAGTCTTTTGCGGCAGCCGGGACGGACGTTTCGTGGCGGTAAAAGCTTCGCGTGAGTTTAAGGTGCTCGGCGTCAGCCAGCTGCCCTCCGGGGTCAATGCTTCTCCGGCTATCGCGAATGGAAAGCTTTTCATTCGGACCGATTCGCACCTGATCAGTCTCGGCGGTTCCTGACTTTTTCCGTTTTTCCGGTATAGTTCCCGGATCGCCTCGGGCCGCTGCGAGGTCTGCGATTGAGCTTTTTGCTCAATGATGCGGGTCCTCGGCGCGTCCAAAGGTTATTGCAAACCACCCAGAACTCTATCTCATGCGTCACTACACTGGTCTTGCCGCGTTCGCGGCGGTAGTCATGGGGCTGTTGGCCCTTCCCGTAACCTCTCCGGCGGTCAATGAAGAAGACGGCGGCAAACCCGCGGACGGCCACGGTGTCCAGTCCCGCGAGGAAGCCGCCAAGTCCGCGGAAGAATCCATCCTGACACTCTCCTATCCCGAGGGGATGGAAGTGAGCATCTTCGCCGCGGAACCGGACGTGAACACGCCCGTGGCTTTCTGCTTTGACGAACAGGGCCGCATGTATGTGGCCGAGTCTTTCCGCCAGAGCTATGGGGTGGAAGATAACCGGGGCAAGGAATTCTGGCTGCTGGACGACCTGGCGGCCCAGACCGTGGCGGACCGGCTGGCCTATTTCGAAAAGTGGTCCTCCAAGTTCGAAGGCGGCATGGACTACTTCCGGAAATATGACGAACGCATCCGCCTGCTGGAAGACACCAACGGCGATGGCCGCGCTGACAAGGTCACCATGTTTGCCGAAGGCTTCAACGACCCCATGGACGGCACCGGCGCCGGGGTGCTGGCTCGCGACGGGAAAGTGTACTACACCTGCATTCCGAATCTCTGGCTTCTGGAAGACAAGGATGGCGATGGGGTTTCGGACGAACGCAAAGTCTTGCACACGGGCTTCG
This sequence comes from Verrucomicrobiia bacterium, assembly GCA_030427505.1. GTDB lineage: Bacteria > Verrucomicrobiota > Verrucomicrobiia > Verrucomicrobiales > DEV007 > JAUICH01. The sequence goes on along the minus strand of JAUICH010000011.1, from coordinate 133,038 downwards.
GCGTGCGGGTGGCCCTGCGCGGTCACGACATGCACGGTCTGATCTGGGGTCCGGACGGTAAACTCTATTGGTCCATCGGCGACCGCGGTTACAACCTGGAAACCCCTGAAGGGAAGCACTACGTTTCGCCGGGCAGCGGCGCCGTTTTTCGTTGCGATCCTGACGGCTCGAACCTGGAAGTTTTCCACCATGGCCTTCGCAATCCGCAGGAGCTGGCCTTTGACCAGTACGGCAACCTTTTCGCCGGAGACAACAATTCCGACGCTGGAGACGCGGCGCGCCTGGTTTATTGCGTGGAAGGCGGGGAAACCGGCTGGCACATGTCCTACCAGTCCATGGGCAAACCCTACGAGCGGGGCACCTGGCACATGGATAAGCTTTGGCACCCGCAGCATCCTGGGCAGGCGGCCTGGATCCTGCCCCCGGTCTCGCACATTAACAGCGGCCCTTCCGGCTTCGCTTACTATCCTGGAGTAGGGTTGTCGGAGCGTTACGACGAGCACTTCTTCCTCTGCGACTACCGGGGCGGGGCGCGGGCCCGCAGCGGCGTGCAGTCCTTTGCCGTGGAGCCGGACGGCGCCACCTTTACCCTGGTGGACCACCACCAGTTCATCGGCCAGACCCTGGCGGTGGATGTGGACTTCGGCTATGACGGCCGCGTCTATGTGGCGGACATGGTCCAGGGCTGGGGCATGGATCGCATGGGCCGCGTCTACAAGATGGAGGATCCGAAGGCCATCCAGAACCCGGCCATCAAGGAAACCGTGGAACTATTTAAGAACGGGTTCGACAGCCTGGCCCCGGAGCGGCTGGCGGAACTGCTGCACCATCCCGATATGCGGGTGCGTCTGCGCGCCCAGTTTACCCTGGCGAAAGATCTGAAGACCGCGGAGCCCCTCTTCCTGGCGGCGGCGGAACAGACCGGACATCGGCTGGAGCGCTTTCATGGCCTGTGGGGCCTGGGCATGCTGGCCAGGCAGGAGCCGTCCGTCCTGGGCCGGGTGCTGCCAATGTTAGGCGACGCGGATGCCGAGGTGCGCACCCAGGCCGCCAAGGTGCTGGGTGACAACCGCTACGAAGGCGCCGCGAAGGCTTTCATCGAACACCTGACGGACGAAAACGCCCGGGTTCGGTTTTACTCTGGCATTGGCCTGAGCCGGCTGGGCGTGAAGGACGCCATCGAACCTGCCTTGGCCATGCTGCGGGAAAATCGCGACCGGGATGTGTATCTGCGTCACGCTGGCGTCATGGCCCTGGTGGGAACGGGGGACGCGGACGCGTTGCTGAAATACGCGGACGACGAAAACCGCTCGGCCCGTATGGGCAATTTGCTGGCCCTCCGGCGTCTGGAGGATCCACGCATCGCCAAGTTCCTGGAGGATGAAGATGGTCTGATTGTGCTGGAAGCGGCGCGGGCTATCAATGACGTGCCGATTACCGGCGCCATGCCCGCCCTGGCGGATCTGGCGGCACGCTATGAAGCCCAGGAGAAAATCGAGAACGCGGCGGACGCTCCCACGCCCCGGCTGAGCCTGGTGCGCCAATACAAGCAGTATGGCGAAGAAAAGCCGGTCAGCCAGGAAGCGCTGGAGACAGAGGGACTCTTCAAGTCCGCTCCGAAGATGAACCAGAAGGACGCCTTCACTTCCCTGGACGATCAATACTTCCGCAAAGAAGCCGGGACAATTTACACCCGGCTGGCGGGCTACGTGGTGCCTCGCCAGAGCGGGGAATACACCTTCTATGTCTCCGGCAATAAAGAAGCCGCGCTCTACCTGTCTCCCAATGACAAGTTTGAAGATCGCCAGAAGATCGCCTTTGTGTCCGGCGGTACGGACGCGCAGGAATGGGACAAGTCAGAGACGCAGACCTCCAAGGCGGTGACCCTGGAAGCTGGGAAACGCTATTACATCGAGGCCCGTTCGGCCTGCCCCGGTCTGGACACCACCCACGTCTCGGTGGCCTGGAAGCAACCAGACGGCAGCCTGGAAAGCCCCATCGGCGGCGTGGGCCTGGAGTCCCTGCTGCGCCGGGTGGTAAACGCCAACTTCCGCACCGGCGGGAAAGACCGGGCCGAGGCGCTCGCGAAGATCGCGGCGCGTCCGGAGAACTTGGATGTCATTCGCCAGGAAGCCCTGGCCGCGCTGGGAGACTGGGCGGAGCCCAATCCCCGCGACCGCGTGCTTGGCTACTACCGGCCCATCGAACCCCGGGACGCCAGCTACGTGGGCGAAGCCATGAAGCCCTGGCTGAAGACCATCCTCGTTACCTCCAATGCTGACATCCAGGCGGAAGCCCTGCGCGTGGCGGCGCTTCAAGGCGTGGAAGACCCGGGTGTGGATCTGGCCTCGTGGGTAGCCGGAAATGAATATCCCGAGAAGGTGCGGGTGGAAGCGCTCCGCTATCTCGCCGCCGTGAAGAGCGACAAACTTCAAAGCGCGGTGGATGCCGCCATGGCTTCGAAGAACGCCAAGCTGAGCGCGGAAGCCGCCTCCGTCGTGGGAAGCCTGGACCCCGCCAAGGCCGTGCCGATTCTGCGGACGACCCTGGAAAACGGCAGCACCGCGGAACGCCAGTTGGCCCTGGCGAATCTGGCTAAGCTTCAAGCGCCTGAAGTGAACGAGCTGATCCTGGACTGGATGCAACGACTGTTGGAAGGCAAAGTTCCCGGCGCCGTGCAGCTGGATGTCTTGGAAGCCGCCCGTTCCAAGGAAAACAACGCGGCCTTGCAGGAACTCCTGACGAAATGGAATGCCACGCTGGAAGGCAAATCGCTTCCCGAGCAGTTTGCCGTGGCGCTCCAGGGCGGCAAGGCCAGCGAAGGTAAGACCATCTTTTCCGATCACCAGGCGGCCCAGTGCATGCGCTGTCACAAGATCAAGGGCACCGGCGGCGATGCCGGCCCGGATCTCACGGAAGTGGGCAAGCGCTTGAAGCGGGAAGACATCCTGCAATCGCTCCTCGAACCCAGCGCCCAGATCGCCGAAGGCTTCGAGATGGCCATCATCACGCAGAACGACGGCTCCATGGTGGCCGGAACGGTCACTTCGGAGACGGATGCTGAGGTAGTTATCACGCCGCCCGCGTCAGACGAGAAGGTCACCGTGAAGAAAGCGGACATCAAAGACCGTCAGTCCCAGAAAGTGTCCGCCATGCCACCGATGGCAACCCTGCTGAAGCCCACGGAGATTCGCGACCTGGTGGCCTACCTGTCTTCGCTGAAGGGCTAGGGGATTCCCTGTTCGGTCGATTTACAGTCCAGACTCCTCAGATTTCCGGCCAGGGAATCTTGGGGAGTTTGGAGGTTCCAGCCTCGACGAGGCGCCGTGTTCCAGAAAGAATGGGGAACTCCGGTCCTGGCCGGAGCCCCCCCCTATGAGACCTATTTGGAACGTTGTCGCGGCGGTCTTTCTGGCTGCCGCTCCCATGTCCGCCAGCGCAGAGGAGGGCGAAGAGTTTCCCCTCGTTCCCGAGGACGTGGAGGTCACCCTCTTCGCCCGCGAACCCCTGGTAAGAAATCCCTGTTCGCTGGCTTTCGATGCCCGGGGCCGCCTGTTTGTGGGGCAGGGGCCCCAGTACCGCACCCCTCAACCGGAGACCGAGGGCGACCGGGTGGACCTGCTGCTGGATGACGACCGAGACGGCGTGGCCGACCGGCGTCAGACATTCGCGGAAGGCTTCAACACCATTCAGGGCCTCGCCTGGAGAGGCCGCGATCTCTACGTGGCCAATGCTCCGGACCTCACCGTGGTTCGAGATCTGGATGGAGACGATGTGGCGGATGAATACGTGCGTCTTTACACCGGCCTGGGTAACCTGGAACATGGCCTGCACGGCTTGACCTTCGGTCCGGATGGGCGGCTCTACTTTTCCAAGGGCAATTCCAAGGGGCTGAATACCCTGGATGCTCTCGCCCCGTTGCCGTTCCGGGAGCTGTGGGACATTCCTTCTCCCGAGGGCGCGCCGGACCTCCCGGCGCCGGTGACGTTTCAAAAAGGAGCTTATCAGAAAAGTTACCATGATCCGCGCGACGACTGGGGCCGCCAGGGTGGCGTGCTGCGTTGCGATCCCGGCGGCACGAACCTGGAGATCGTCTCCCGGGGAAACCGGAACCCCTGGGACATGGCGTATGACGACCACTTTCAGTTCCTCGGCACGGACAACGACCAGACGCAGGGCGACAAATTCTTCGCGCCCTTTTTCGGGGCGCACTTTGGTTGGGGTCACGCTTGGAGCTTTGACTGGAAAGGGGACGGTCACCTCCCCACCGTGCCCGCCAGCGGGCCGCTGTTCGAAGGCTCGGGCACCGGAGTGGTGTGGTACGATGACGCGGCGCTTCCGGAACGCTTCCGGGGCGCGTTCCTGGTGAATGACTGGCTCCGGCGGCTCGTCTACGTTTACCGGCCCAGCTGGGACGGCGCCCTGATGAGACCGGAGGGCGTGCGGTCGGTGGAAGACTTCGAGGTGCTGGCTTCCGCCGGCGGCGGGCGGGCCATGCAGGGAAGCAGCGGAATTCTGTTCGATCCCACCGACTCCGCCATCGGTCCGGAGGGAGCTCTCTACATCGCCAGTTGGGGCCGGGAATATGGCCTGGCCACGGGAGAGGACGGAAAGCAGAACAACGCGGGCCGGATCTTCCGGTTTGCCGGAAAAGGCCAGTCTACATTCTTGAGTATTGCAGAGCCCTCGTCTCTGGAAGAGAAGAGCCTGGAGGATTTGATAGCAGACTTGGGAAGTCCGCTGGAGGCTCGCCGCGTTGTGGCTCAGGAAGAAATGGTGCGGCGGGACGAAGCGTCCGCCTGGATTGCTCTCTGGAAAAAGAACGAAGCATCGCGGCTGACCGAACGGCAACGGACCTGGCTGATGTGGGCCATCGGTCGCGGAGATTCTTCACCGGAAGCTATCGCGATATTCTTGGTGGGGGAGCTGGCGCCTGACCGCCCTCTGAGTCAGCGGCTCCAGGCGGCGCGGATTGCTGCCTTTCGAGCGAGCCGGAAAGGGGAGCCATTGCCGGAGGAAGTGGCGTTATTGTTAGGTGATCCAGAAGCCCGCCTGCGTCTTGCCGCCGCTTTGGCGGTTCGGGAAGCGGGAGCGAAGGAGCATGCGAAGCCGATTGTTCAAACGGCTGCCATCGAAAGCGACCGCTTGGCCTTTTTTGCCCTTTGGAATGTCATGCGCGATCTTCTGGAAGAACCAGAGCGGCGTGCCTTATTGGCGGACAAGCGTCCCGGAGCGCGGTTGGCGGCTTTGTTAGGGTTGTTGGAGGATGGGCTCTTGAAAGAGGAGGATGTGCGGCCACTGGCCCGTGATGCTGACTCGACGGTAGCGGCCCTGGCGGAGGAGTGGCTGGAGAAGTCTGGCTTTGGGGTGGAGCCGCTGCTGACGGTCGCGCCACCGCCCGGACTGTTTCAGGGGGATGTGGTGGAGGTCACTCTTTCCACGCCGCTGAAAGGGGCGCGCATTCACTACACGCTGGACGGCAGCCCGCCGGTGCGGAACTCCCCCCAGTTTAAGAAGCCGATCCGGATTGAAGACGGCACCCGGTTGCGGGCCGCGGTGTTGAAGGATGGCAGCGCATTGGGGCCGGTGGTGGAGGGGGGGTACCACCGGGACCGGACCCCGCCTTACCAACCGCACCCCTTCGTGCATGTGTTCAAGGAATCCGCGAATAGAGATTACCTCATGAATTGGGCCGGACTGCGTCCAGGGGAACTCGTCTATGCGGACCGGGACTACCGCATCCGGGAAGTGCCGGACTCGATGGAGGGTCTGCCCTACCTGCGGATGGCCAATGACAATGATGACTCCCAGGGCCATGACCGGCTGATACTGACACTGGACGATCCCGTGACGATTCACATCGGCCTTGATGCCCGGCAGCCCGCGCCGCCGGCCTGGATGGGGGTGGGAGAAGACGAGGGCTTTCAAGAGACAGGCGAAGTCCTGACAGCGGACGACCCGGCGAAACTGCGCCTCTACGCAGAGGCATTTCCAGCGGGAGTAGCCGTTCTGGGCGGAAACACGGACGACGGTCAGCGTGGCGGAAAGGGGAACTACCTGGTGGCTTTTGAAAGAGGCACGCTGCTTCATCCCGGCGAGAAGCCCGCGACGGTAGAGTCCGTGCTTTCGATTCTGAACGGAGAAAACCGGGAGCGGGTGGCCGATCCCGGCCGGGGGCGAGACCTGTTTCTGCACGAGCGCGGCGCGGGTTGCTACCTGTGCCACCGGCTGGAAGGGCGCGGCAATGTGTTTGCGCCGGACCTATCGGAGCTGGGTTCCCGGGCCGATGCCCGCACGATTGTGGAGTCCATCCTGGACCCAAGCGCTACCATTACGGAAGGTTTCAGCCTGCAGGTGTTTACCTTGAAGAGTGGAGAGATCGCATCCGGGATTGTGTTGGAGGAGTCGGCTCAGGCCGTCACGTTGGGCATGCTGGGAGGGGTAAAGCGGACAGTTCCGCTCGCGGAGGTGGCGTCTCGCGAGTCGCCCCGGGTTTCCGCCATGCCCGCGGGATTTGGTTACACGATGGACGCCGGTCAGGTCGCCGATCTGACGGCTTATCTCTTGAAGAACCGGGGAGGATTCGTTTTCCGGAAGGCTGAGAACGGTTTGGAGATTCTGTTGGATGGAAGACCCATCGCCACCTGGTTAGCGGACGGGAAGGCGTTGGGCCGGCGAGCCTTCGTGAATCTGCGGACAGTCTCCGGCCTGCCGGTGACGCGGAACTTTCCGCCCCGGAAACCCGAAGACATCGACCCCGGATATAAGGGCGAGGGCGGGATCATTCACCCTGACATGCACCCCGGTCTGTGGATGGGCTTTGGCTGGATTGATGGAAATGACTACTGGCGACTGAAGTCCAAGGTGGAGTTTGACAGCTATCTTGAAGAAGAAACGGGCGAAGGCGCGGCCACCTTCACCGTCCGGAATCACTACCTGAACGAATCCGGTGAGGAACGGGTGTGCACGGAAGACACCGTCTATCGGTTCGAGCGTTTTGGAGCCAACAACATCTTGCTGAGCATGGACGCCACCTTTTACAGCGACGATCATGAGTTCGCCTTTGGAGACCAGGAAGAAAGCGGCCTGGCCATCCGGGTGGCCTCGCCCATTCGGGTGAAGGGCGGAAACGGGCGCATTCTGAACGACCGGGGCGAGAGGAACGAAGCTGGAATCTGGGGCAAAGAGTTCCGTTGGATCGACTACGCGGGAAAAGTCAGTGGTAAGGAGGTGGGGCTCCTCATCGTTCCTCATCCTGAGAACCCCCGCGCCAGTTGGGCGCACAGCCGGGACTACGGCGTGCTGGTCGCCAACCCGTTTCCGAAACAGCCGAAGGAACGGCGCGAGCCCTACACTACCACCACCGTGAAACGGGGAGAGCGGTTCCGCCTTCGCTACGCCGTGCTGATCCATGAAAGCGACGGGAGTGACGAGAGCGACGCCTTCGATCCAGAGGAGGCGGCCCGGCAAATCCTTCTCCGGCAAGGGGCCGAGCCGTGAGTCCCGATATACCTTGGGATGTTATTCCGGTGACTTGGGAAGCGGGCTTTCAAAACAAAGCCGGTAGCCATCGGGGTCCGTCAGCTCGACTTGCCGCATCCCGTAGTAGGCGTTCCGCGGGGCGGGCAGATTGAGACCGTTCGCTACCATCTCGGCGTACTTCTTGTCCGCGTCTTCGCAGATGAAATAGAAATGAACCCCCTGACCGCGGTGATCCAAAGGGCCATCTTCTTCGGGGTCTTCCTGCTCCAGCATGAGGGAGCACCCGTCCCGGGAGATCCGGCACCAGAAGACGGAACCACTCTGGTTCACCGCTTTCTGCGTCACTTCGAAGGCCAGCTTCTCCCGGTAGAAAGCGATGGAACCCTCCAAGTTTGAAACGAACAGGAGAGGTACGAGATCCATGTGTCATGGGAGGACTGTTAGTGAGACCTGTCAACGCTCCGGCAACCGGAAATCCGGAAGGCCCTTCCGTGAGGCGGGTTCGTAGTCTCGAGCCAGTTCCAGCTCGTCTTCCAATTTCTTGAGTTCGTCGCGGTCTTCAGGCAGGGCGTCCGGCGAGGCGACGGCCTTAAGAATGTAGTTTTGACTGATGATCTTGGTTATCGCGGCCACCTTTTCCGGAGGCAGGTCAGAAGTGAGGGCAAAGACGAGGTCCAGTTCGGGATAGATCTCCAGCCGCTGGCCACGCACCCCCTTGGCGGAATAGCTCTGGGTGGTCTTGTCTATCCACCAGAAGTAACCGTAGCCGGTGCCGGTGTGGTCTTGGGTGGAAGCCTGGACCCAGGCTTTGGGAAGAATCTGGCGCCCGTCCCACTGGCCTCCCTGGAGGTAGAGCTGGCCCAGCTTCGCCAGGTCGATGGCCCGAAGCCGGAGCCCGTACCCGCCGGGCACCCGCCGCGCGCGGTCGGCGAAAATCCAGTCCGCGTTTTCGAAGTCAAGAGGGTCGAACAGTTTCTCTTTCGCATAGTCGAGGGCGTACTGGCCGCTTTGATCTTCAATGGCGGCCAGGACCAGCGCGGGTTCGATGTTGCCGTACACGAACTTGCCGCCCGGTGCCGAGACCATGGACAGTTCGTCCAGGACCACGGCCGTGCGGTCCGCTTCAGCCTGGAGACGGTCGAAAAGTTCCCTTTCAGGGCCCGTGGTGCGATTGGACCGGGAGCAGGGCAGGCCGCTGCGCATGGTCAGGAGGTCTTCCAGGGTGATGCCGGCTTTCACCGGATCGTCTTTCAAACCTGAAGACTTGGGGAAGAGTTCCGCGAGCGTCATGTCCACGTTTTTCAGCGATCCGTCTTCCAGAGCCAGACCTGTCAGGGTGGCCGTCATGCTTTTGGTAATGGAATAGACGTTGTGATTGTGGTCCCGGGTGACGCCACCGGAGTACCATTCCAAGACGAGGTTTCCGTGCCGCAGGACGATCATGGCCCGGACATCGAGCTGCTCGGTGCGCACGTACTCCGAGAGCTGGCGCAGGTTCTCGGACCGCAGCCCCTGAGATTCCGGAGTGACCTCAGGAAATTCCAGCCCGCGGGCTGAGTGAGGAAAAAATGTCAGGGTCAGGGCGCAAGCCAAGCACGCGCCCCCGGCGGCGAAAGAGATTCGTCGGGATTTCATTGGGGGAATTTTCTCCCCTGTCATAACCCCGCCGGGGCCGGCTGAACAAGCCTCGTTTTCCGGGGATCTTCCCGCTTGGCGGACGGTGCGCGGGCGCTACTCCGTGGCCACGGCTTTTCCCGCCTCTTTCCAGGCGTTCAGGCCCCCGTCCAAGTGATAGACATAGACGAAATCGTGGGCCTTAAAGAAGAAGAGCGCGTCGTTGCTGTAGAAACCGGTGGTGTCGTAAATGAGATACCGCTGGGCGCGCGTCAGGCTGATGAGGTTGTATTCGAACTTGGGATTGTTGAAGTCGATGTTCATCGCGCCATCGATGCGTTCCTTGCCATACTCAGCCGGGGGGCGCAGGTCCAGGACGGCAGCCTCAGGATAGCGCTCCAGCATGAGGGACGCTTCCTCCGGCGTCACGTAATAGACCATCTGCTGCATGAAAGCGGGATCGAACTCTTCCACTTCGGGATCGGCGGCCTTTGCGGCGGCCAGGGCCTGCTCCTTTTCGAAATCCAGGGGATCCACCACGGGTTGTTCCTTTTTGGAGGTGGGGGCGGCTCCCGGCTCGCTTCCTCCGCAGGAAATCAAAACCAGGGAAAGGGCTCCGGCGGCTGCGAAGGGACTGGCCGCGATGAAACGCCGGAAAAACGAAACGAACCGGCGGGCGCGGCGGGCGCTGAAACAGAAGCGATAGGGCTGCATGGGCGGGAACATAGCGGCGGGTGAGTGGGCTTCAAGCGGGGGCTCGCCTTTTCGTCAGACCGGCGGCTCTGGCGGGTAGTGGGTGTCCAGCCAGGTTTTCATGGGTTCCAGGGCGGACCAGTCCGGGTGGTCGCGCACGCCAAAGCCAATGGTCTGGAGGCTGGCGCATTCCACCTCGCCGTCCTGAATGTTCAGAAAGACCTCGCCGTTCCGCTTGGTATAGAGATCCGGGTGGTAAGCCGCGAGGCGCACTTTTTCGCCCTCTGTCAGGTGGGAGGCGCCGTAGGCGTAGTGGTGACCGTTTCGCTCGCAGTGTTCCAGGCCCAGGATGCCCAGGGCGGCAAAGTCCTGGTGTAGCGGCACGATGGGCAGGTTCGACAGGTCCTCGCCGCTCAGAAAGGCCAAGCGGCCCTCATTCTCGAAGCGGAAACAAAGCGCCAGGTTCATCAGAGATTTGAAGACGCCTTTACAGTTCTTGTGCGAGGTACCGGAGTAGCCCAGGGCGTGGGCTTGCTTGAAGGCGTCCAGCGAGCCGTCCGCTTCGTCGATAATGAGAGGCTTTTTCTCGCTAATGCGCTCGATCCAGGGTTTTGAAGCCGGGTTCAGAGTGAGGGCGCGGGTTAGGGGCTGCTCGATGTAAAGCAGGTGCTGGAAGAGTCCGGGCGCCTTTTCGTCCAGCGCTTCCACAAAGGTGGCGAACTCGCCCAGGTCCTGGTAAGCTTCGTTTCCGTCCAGCGTGATGGCGGGCTCCATCTCCTGCGGCACGACGTCCCATATCTTGATCAGGCGCTCGATGTCCGCCTCCTTCTGGCCGGAGATCTTTACCTTGAAGTAGCGCAGCCCGTCGCGGGCGATGTACTCCTGGAGGGTTTCCGGCTCGCCGTCGTTGATCCGCTCGGGCAAATCCGCCGCGGTCAAGGGATCGCTGAGACCGACAGTGTGGCGGATGAAAAAGCGCGTCCGGGGCTGGGCCGGCATCAGGGTGGGAAAGTCCATGCCTTCCAGTTCCGGGTGAACCTTTTCCGGCCGGAACCCCAGCCGATCTTCCTGGAACATCTGGAAAACGGACTTCTCCTCCAGCCGGCAGGCGGCATCGATCACCGCGCGCTCGAAAAAGGCGGAGGCGTAGCTGGCGCTGAGGGCTTCGTGGCCCAGTTCCTGGCCACGTTTCACGATGGCCTCGTGCCGGTCCAGCCAGTGGTCGAACACCGAGTCGAATTCCGGGGCCGCCAGCCAGAGATCCCGCGCCTCGTGAAGCAGCGCGATCAGGGCCCGCAGCTTGTCCGCGGCGGAGATGTCCGGGCGTTTGTCCAGCCAGCCGTGGGAAGGGCGGTCTCCGGAGCAGCCGGTGGCGGTCTTTCCCGTGCGCGTGTCCCGCATCTCCATACGGCAGAGCCCCGCGGCCGCCGGGCGGCGAGGGGGCTTCGGCTTTCCATCCGGGCCCGTTTGTTTGCCGATGGAAAAGTCGAAGCGGTCCGGCGGCAGAGGCCGGATGAAGAGATCGATAGACTCGATGACGTAAGCAGGCATGAGAGAGAAGAAGGGCGGGGGAGAGTCAGGAGGTTCGCCGGGACCACAATGTGAGCCTGCTCAAACGTTATCCCAGGCGGATGGGTCCTTCCAGCTTGTTATTGCGGTGCTCCCGTGCATGATTTTGCCCAAACCCGGAAAATTCCCGCCATGAAACATCTAAATCGACGCGATCTCCTGAAGTCCCTCCTGCCCGCCGCCGCCGTCACCGCGCTGCCCGGCGCGGCCGCTTGGGCCGTTACCGATCCCTATGCCCGGGCCGGAGGCGCGAACCTGCGCTTGGGTTTGGCGGCATACTCGTTCCGCGAATACTTCGATACGATGAAGGGCAAGCCCTCCAGCCGGCCCGCGGAAGAGCAGATCACGATGACGGACTTCATCGACTACTGCGCCAAACACGGCGTGGGCGGCGCGGAGCTGACCAGTTACTTCATGCCCCAGGATGGGGCGGAGGAATACTATGCCGGTTTGCGGTTTCATGCGCACTTGAATGGGGTAGCCGTGAGCGGAACCGCCATCGGGAACAACTTCTCCCATCCGGCGGGTCCGGAGCGTGAGGAGCAAATGGCCTACACGAAGTCGTGGATCGACCGTGCCGCGCTGATGGGCGCGCCGCACATCCGCGTTTTCGCCGGGAAACACCCCAAGGGTGTCAGCGAAGAAGAGGCCGAGAAATATGCCATCGAGTGCCTGGAAGAAGCGGGTGAGTACGCAGGTGAGAAAGGTGTTTTCCTGGGCATTGAAAACCACGATAGCATCGGCGAATCGCCGCTCCTGCTCCGCATCGTCAAAGCGGTGAAGAATCCCTGGGTGGGGGTGAACCTGGATACGGGAAATTTCCGGACGGAAGACCCCTATAAGGACATTGCCGAAGCGGCGCCCTATGCCCTGAACGTGCAGGTCAAAGTGCAGATGCGCATTCAGAAACAACCGGCGGACCTCGATCGTATTTTCAAGATCTTGCGCGAGGCGGGATACCAGGGCTACGTGACCCTGGAGTACGAAGAGAGCGACAATCCTTTCGAGGCCGTGCCGCCACTGCTGGACAAGATGCGGGCGCTTTGTGACTACTGAGTAAACTAAGCTCAATACTTGAGCTAGACCGCTTTTCTCCGCTTCGTCATGCCGGACCCGGTCACTACCATCCGGCGGCTGACGGAGGAGGACCTGTCCTTTGCGGACGAGGTCCGCCGTCACGCGGGCTGGAACCAGACGCCGCGTGGCTGGCGGCGCTTCCTGGCCCTGGAGCCGGAGGGTTGCTTTCTGGCGGAATGTCAGGGTCAACCCGCTGGAACCGCCACCACCACCTGCTACGGCCGGGAACTGGCGTGGATCGGGATGGTCCTGGTGCATCCGGACTTTCGCCGCCGGGGCGTGGGCACGGCGTTGCTGCGTCATTGCATCCGCTATTTACAAGAGGAACGGCAGATCGGTTGCATCAAGCTGGACGCGACTCCGGAAGGTCAGCCGCTCTATGAAAAGCTGGGCTTCCGGGCGGAGTGGGGGCTAAAGCGGTGGCGGTTGGAGAGGCGCTCCGGGAACGAGGCGGATATTTACCCTAACAAACCTTCCAAAGATCCGCTCAGCGAAGAGCATCTCGCCATGGACCGGAAAGTCTTCGGCGCGGATCGGGCCAAGCTCTTGCGGTCCCTATGGGAGGGTTCGGTGGCAGCCGTTTCGGATCGCCCAGGTGCTCGTCTGGGATTTGGCCTTCTCCGGGAAGGGGCCCGTGCTTCTTACCTTGGTCCAGTCACCAGTTTGGATGCGATGGGCGCGGAGATCTTAATTTCCCAACTCCTGAGTTTGGCCCCGCCGGGCGAGGTTTTCTGGGATATTCCGGACGAGAATCCCGTGGCGGTGCGACTCGCCCAATCCCAGGGCTTCCACCCCGTCCGCGTCCTCACCCGCATGTACTTGGGCGAAGCGAATGTGGAAGGTCAGCCGTCAGCCATGTATGCCATCGCGGAACCGGCCTTGGGATAAAGGTGTTCACTCCTCCCCATCATAGTAGTCAAGCGCCTCCGACCGGATGAGCGTGCCCTTCGGCGAGCGGACCAGCCACTTTCCGCTGTCCGGGTAGTGGCAGCTTTCGCCGATGGGATTGTCGGCGATGACGTAAACGATCAAGTCTTCCGCGCTGTTATTGATAATCTGGTGCGGCTGGCCGGGTTCGAAGACAAAGGCGTCCCCGGTTTCGATGGGGCCGGTGCCTTCCGCGTGGCGAATCAGGCCGGTCCCGGAGATGACGTGGTAAAATTCCCACTGGGCGCTGTGGGAGTGGTAGGGGTAGGGAGTCTTTCCAGGAGGCACCCGGAGGATCTCCACGTCAAAGGGGTGGCGTTTTAGGAGGTCGTTGGAAAGCGGTTCCCGGCCCAGGGCGATGGAAACTCCTTTGGAAGCGCCGCCGAATTTTTCCTTGGGCGAGGACCAGGCATCCCATTCCATCTGATCGGTATTGACCTTCTTCATAGGCAAAGTTCGTGACACCACGGAGGCTACGCCAACGAAAGTGGTAAGGCTATGGAAAGGCGGGAAAATTTACCCGGCTTCTTCCTTTCGTGGGTCGAGGCAGCGGTGTCCGCCGGGCCTCACGCAATGACGGCGTGCACCGGCTCGCCGCTGGAGATCATGAGCGGACGATCCTGCTTGTCGTAAATTTCCGCCGTGGGATCGATGCCCAGGAGGTAGTAGATCGTAGCGGCCAGGTCTTCCGGTTTCACGGGGTTTTCTTCCGGCGCGCTGCTGGTCGCATCGGACTTTCCGTAGATGTAACCCTGCTTCACGCCGCCACCCGCGAGGACCACGGAGTAGCAGTTCGGCCAGTGGTCGCGGCTGGCGTTCTTATTGATTTTCGGCGTGCGGCCGAACTCGCCCATCCAGACCACCAGCGTTTCGTCCAGCAGACCGCGTTGTTCCAGATCCATGATCAGGGTGGGGAAAGTCACATCCGTGATGGGCAGGTGATATTGCTCCACGATGGGGTACATCCGCGTGTCATTGAACCCATGAGTATCCCAGCCGCCATCCGTGGTGCTCTGGCCGCCGATGCTCTTGGAAAAATAGCAGCTCACGAACTTCACGCCAGACTCCACCAGTCGCCGGGCCAGCAGGCAACCCTGCCCGTAGGTGGTGCGCCCATAGGCGTCGCGCACGGCGGGGGATTCCTTGGAAATGTCGAAAGCTTTCCGGACACGCTCGGAATTCAGCAGGGCGATGGCGTTCTTGTAGTAGTCGTCCAGGCCGCGTGCCTCGGCGGAAAAGTCGAGCAGGCGGGACTGGCGGTCGACGATTTCCTGGAGGCCGCGCCGCGCTTGCAACCGGTCCATGCTGATGTCATCCGGCAGGCTCAGTTCCGGAAGGCGAAAGTCATTCTCGTTCGGATCCCGCGGAACGTAGAGCGGGTCGTGGGTCTTCCCCAGGAAACTGGCGTGCTGTCCCGGTGTCTTGGAGCCGTCCGCCACTTCGTAGGGATAGGAGACGAAGGTGGGCATTTCCGGATCTTTTTCCGGAGCCAGCTTGTCCACGATGGATCCGTAGGCCGGGCGGAGATCGATGGAGTCCCGCAGGCGCTGGTCGTCCGTCGGCGGCGCGTGGCCGGACAGGGCGTAGTAGCCGGCGGAATTGTGGTTCTTCATGGTGTGATGCATGGTCCGGATGACCGTGCAGCGATCCATGACGCGAGCCACATTGGGCAGGTACTCGTTGATGTCGATGTCCGGGTTGCTCGTCCGGATCTGGCCGTGCGGGCTGCGGTATTCCTTCGGCGCGTCCGGCTTCATGTCGAACATGTCGAGCTGGCTGGGACCGCCCCATTGGAAGAGGAAGATGACCGACTTCGCCCGGGCCACGGGCGACACGAGCTGGCGTTCCGTGGCCCGCAGGATGCTGGGCATATTCAGCCCGAGCAGGCCCAGGCCACCCACCTTCAGAAGATGCCGCCGGCTGAGGAGCGAGGAATGAAAACTGGAACACCCGTCCCCATGGGTGGATCGGCTGCGCAGGCGTTGGCTTTTCCGGTTCGGATTCATCGCAATGGGAAAGGTTACAAGGTTAGCGCCGCAGCAGGAATTCCTTGGAGTTCAGGACCGACCAGGCGATGTCCTCCAGGGCGGCGCGCCGGTCTTCCGCCCGGTGCAGGTAGTAGGCCGCCGCCATCTGCTCGGCCCTTTGGGGCGGACGGCTCAGGACCGCCCAGTAGAGGTCTTCGATCATTTCGTCATCGCTCATTTTGGACGAGAGCAGGCGGCTCAGGCGGTTGCCGCTCTTGTTAAGCAATTGATCCAGGTTTTCACCGCTGGTCAGTTCGAAGACTTGGGCCAGGGACGTTTCGTTCGTCCGCTCGATGTCCGAGTTCATGAGCCGGGGCGGTTTTCCGAACAACTTCAGGAAATGATCGGCGGGTGTCATGCCGCTGCCGCGGAAGGTAGCCTGCACGCCCGGAACCTCCGCGGCCCGGAGCGGTTCGTCATAGCCCGCGAAGGTGGCGGGCATTTCCAGAGCCGCGTGCAAAGAGTCCAGGAGTGGTTCCGCCGGCACGCGATAGATCTCCGCGCGGGCGAAGTTCAGATCGCCCTCCACGTTCGTTTCATTCGGGGTGGAGGAAAGCTGGTAGGTGCGGCTGTTGGCGATGACGCGAATGGCATGACGCAGGTCATAACCGCTGGCAATGAAGTCCTCCGTCAGGGCGTCCAGGAGGGCGGGGTTGGAAGGCGGGTTTGTGCCCCGGAAATCGTCCGGCGGGTCCACGATGCCCCGGCCCATCAGGTGAGCCCAGATACGGTTCGCCTGGACACGCGCAAAGAGGGGATTCTCCGGCGCGGTCAGCCAGGCCGCCATCTGCTCGAAGCGATCCTTTTCCGGGTCCAGCGCGGGCGCGGAGATGTTCAGGAGGCGTGGCGCAGGCGGTTTTTCGGTGCGGGGATCTTTGAACTTCCGGTCGTCCACCAGCTTCACCACCTGCTCGCCGATGAACATGTTCTTGTCGCTTTTGTCCTTTCGTTTGTTTTCGATGATGTCGTAATCCATCCCGTCGAAAATCGCGGAGAACTGGTAGTAGTCGTCCATGGTCCACTTCTCGAAGGGGTGATTGTGGCACTTGGCGCATTGGAGACGCGTGCCCAGAAAGACCTGGGCCGTGGCTTCGGCCCGCAGGTTAGGTTCCCGCAGGGCGCGATAGTAGTTGGATGGAGCCTCATCGTAGGTGCTTCCCCGGGAGGTCAGAATTTCCCTGGCAAACTGGTCCAGCGGTTTCCCGGAAGCGATGCAGTCACGAATCCAGCCATGAAAGGCAGCCACGCCATTACGGTCCAGGACCTTCTCTTCATTGCGGAGCAGGTCACTCCATTTCAGGGCCCAGAAGTCGGCAAACTCCGGACGCTGGAGCAGCGCATCGATGAGTTTGGCGCGCTTGTCAGGGTGGGTATCCTTGACGAAGCCGCGCGCTTCCTCCGCCGTGGGAATCGTGCCAATCAGGTCCAGGTACACCCGGCGCACAAAGAGCGAATCATCCGCCAGGGGAGAGGGATTCGTCCGGAAGGTCTTCAGCTTGGCGAAGACGTGCTGATCGATGTAGTTGAAGGGTTGAGGGTTGTCCCACTGGAAGTCCGGCCGGTCGGGCACGAAGGCCAGGCGGGCGGGCACCTGCTGGTCCAGAAAGCGCACCGCCACAGTGGTTTCGCCCGGGCGCAGACTGGCTACGTGTCCGTCCTCGGAAACCTCCAGGTTCAGGGTGGAAGGCTCGTAAATGGCCCAGCGGTTGACGTCTTTAACGGTCCCATCCGTGAAGTGGGCCTTTACGGAGAGGGTGACTTCATTCGCGGGAGCAAAGAACACCTCCTGCAAAGGGGTGACCTCCAGGCTGGCCAGGCGTGGGGCTTCCGGCGCGTCGTCGAAAGGCGCGCCATCCGCGACCCACTTCCTCAGGATTTCATAGGACTCCGAATCCTTTTCGAAGCGCTTTCCGCCATCATGCTTTACCTCCAGGAGAGGCTTGCGCAGGAGGAAGCTCTTCTCGGGTTCTTTCAGGTTTACGAAAGCTTTCAGGAGCGCCTGGTAGTCCTTGGCCGGATTCTCGCCGCGCAAAGACAGGGACAACTCGCCCTTCCCGGTCTGGGCGCCGTGACAGGCGCCCATGTTGCAGCCGGTCTTGGACAGCACGGCCATGACTTCGTTATGGAAGGACACCGCCTCCGGATTCCAGGACGGCGCCGCTTTGGCCTCGGTGGGAGGAGCCGGTTTCGCTTCCGCGGTATTCTTCGCCGGAAGCGGGGCTTCCTCGGGCGTTCCCGTTTCGTCCTTTGGTTTTTCCGCCGCCCACGAGACGAGCGGAAGGGAAAGGCTCAGCCACACGGCGGTGACTATCCTGACGAAGACAATCTTGAGGTGGGGGCTGCTGTTGGATCTAGACATGACGGGGCTCCGGCCGCTTCCAGCGGAGGAAGTTTGCACGGAATCAGGAAATTAGACAAGGAAGGGCGGGGAGCGTTCACCCGTGGAACGCCCTTGCGCGCCGGGAAGAAAATTCCGGGCTGAGTTGACGGAGAGACCATTTTTAGGGATGTTTTGGCTCCCTGAAACGTCTGGTCATGAATTCCCGCTTGCTGAAATTTCCCTCCGCTTTTTTCGCCACCGCCTTCGGGCTGGTCTTGTCAGCCGTTCCGGCCGCCATGGCGGTTGACTTTGAATCGGAGATCCGGCCCATCCTTAAGGAGAAGTGCTACAAGTGCCATTCCGGGCCCAGCGCCAAGAAAGGGTTGCGCTATGACGACAACGACACGCTGGCGGAATTCATCGCTGACGGGAAAGACAATGTGATCGTTCCCGGGAAACCCACGGAGAGTAAGATCGTGATCAAGCCGGGACTTCCCCGGGATGATACGGATGCCATGCCTCCACCGCGCCGGGGAGACCCGCTGACGGCGGACGAGATCAAATTGATTGCCCAATGGGTGGAAGAAGGCGCCAGCCTGGAATCTACCGGAGCGGCTCCAGCCATGACGGACACCAAACCGGCGGCGGACCCGAATCAGGTGCACTCCTGGACGAACACGAAAGGCGTTACCATCCAGGCCCCTTTTGTCCGTTTGGAAGGTGAAAACGTGGTGATCCTGTTCAACGGCAAGGAGACAAAGGTTTCCATGCGTGACCTCAGCGCCGAAAGCCGTGCCCAGGCGACTAAGTTGGCGGGGCGGTAGGGGCTACGCGGCTGTTTTGGTCTAAGGTGGAACGCGATCTCCGAGCGCGTTCGCGAATGGCCGTAGAAGAAGCATCAGGGGTTCAGTAGGACCTTTCGCGTAAATCATTACTGACTGAAGAGCAACGAAGGCCCCGGCCAAAAAGACCGCTCCGCGCCTCCTCCCTGACGGCTTTCTTTTCAGACCAAGCATCTCTCATCTCAACATTGACGGACTACTAAGCTACGGCCGCCATCTTACACTCATCCGGTTCGCCAGTTTCCAGCCAGTCCGGCTCGGACCCCGGAGGTCGAAGGACCACCTTCAGTCCCGAACGCGTGCTGCTCCGGAATACTCTGTGTCCTCTGAGCCCTCTGTGGTTCAAATTCCATCACCGACCCAAGGCAGAACGCGATCCCCGGGCGCGTTCGCGAATGGCCCGCCGGGCAACTCGTCCGGTTGATTTGGACCTTTCGTGGCCGCTACTGAACGGCAACCGGTGTCGCCGTCGAAATAGCGATCATCCGGTTCGCGAGTTTCCAGCCAGTCCGGCTCGGACCCCTGAGGTCGAAGGACCACCTTCAGTCCCGAAAGCGTGCTGCTCCAGAATACTCTGTGTCCTCTGAGCCCTCTGTGGTTAAAATTCCATCACCGACCCAAAGCAGAACGCGATCCCCGGGCGCGTTCGCGAATGGCCCACGAAGCCGAAATGCCGCCGTGGCCGGAATGTGCTGGCAGTGAACGTTTTGCTTGCTGTACGGTTCCAAGAAACCTGGAACTGAAAGCGAAACCTTCCCCCCCGATGAAAAAGCCTCTGTTTTGTGTGTTGGCCCTGGCCGGGTTGTGCCTGGCTCCGTTTGAAGCCTTCTCCGCTCCGGTAAAGGCGGGATTCGCGGAGCGCGACGTCACGCCGGAAATCGGGATGGAGCGCCCTGGCGGCTACGGGAAAGTCCGCCACACCGTGCTGCACGATCCCTGCAAGGTCCGCGCGGCGGTCTTTGACGATGGCGAAAAGACCGTGGCCCTGGTGGGACTGGACTCGCTCATCATCCGCCGGCCCCAGGTGCTGGAGGCCCGAGAGCGGATTCACGAAAAGACCGGCATCGCGCCGGAAGCCATTCTCCTGGGCGCTTCGCATTCCCATTCCTCGGGGCCCGTGGGGATGGTGCTGCCGGGAGAGTTTGATCACGCCGATGCGCTGGTTCAGGACCTGGCCTACGAGCAGTCGTCAAACGCCGACCCGGAGTATCTGAAGACCTTTGTGACGGCCATCGTGGACGCCGTGACCGAAGCCTACGAAAGCCGCGTGGACGCGGAGATCGGTTTTGGGTCGGGGATTGAAGAGACCGTGTCCTTCAACCGGCGGTGGAAGATGAAGAACGGCATGACCTTTACCCATCCGCGCCAGGGAAATCCGGATATGGTAACCGAAGCCGGACCCATCGATCCGGAGGTAGGAGTCATCGGCGTCTGGGATCTGGAAGGAAAACTCATCGGCTGCGTGGTGAACTTTGCCTGCCATGCCACGGCCAGCCCGCCCGGCATTTCGGCGAATTACATCTGGTTCCTGGAAAAGACCATCCAGGGCGTGATGGGGGAAGACGTGAAAGTCTGCTTCCTGAACGGCGCCTCCGGAGACGTGACCCAGGTGGACAATGCCTCGCCCTACAAGCGCATCGGCGGCGAGCCGGACGCGATGAAGGTAGGCGGCCGCGTCGGGGCGGAAGCGGTAAAAGTCCTGCTGGACCTGCCCAAGACGCGGGAGGTGCCGGTGGATGTCCGCGACGCGGTGCTGAAGATCGAGCGCCGTAAGCCGAGCCCGGCGCACCTGGCCGCCGCGCGGAAGATGGTGGAGGAATTTCCCAAAGGCGCCCTGACCAAAGACCCGGACTGGGTGTGGGCAAAGGAAACCGTGATGCTGGACGCCCTGATCCAAAGCACGCCGGTGCGGGACGTGGAGATCCAGGCCGTACAGGTCGGGCCCGCGGTTTTCGTCACCACTCCGGCGGAGTACTTCTGCCAATTCGGCCTCGACCAGAAAGAAGCCATTCCGTTTCCCTTCACCTGGCCCGTCAGCCTGGCCAACGGCTGCGTGGGCTACGTGCCCACGGAGGAAGCCTTGGGCCCCGGCGGGGGCGGCTATGAAACCCGGCTGAGCAGTTACAGCAACCTCATTCCCAAAGCGGGCACTCTCATGCGTGACAAAGGCATCGAACTGGCCAAGGAACTGACGCCCGGTCCGGTGCCAGAGTACGAACCCGCGCCGCCCTTCACGGCTCCTTGGTCTTACGGGAACGTGCCGCCGCAGGTGGATTGAGTGAGGCGCCGCACACTTTCGCGAGAGAACCGGAACCAAAACCGCAGGGACATTTGAAGTATCTTCTAACAAAGATCCTGACCGGAGGAGTTGCGATGGCCGCGCTACGCCTGACCGCTTTCGCTCAGGATTCGAAGGAACCCAAGACCCCGCTCGAAATCGGAAAGCCGGTGCCCGAGTTGCTGGCCTACAACGCCGGGGGCGAAGCCTTGTATGAGGATCAGTATGAGGGCCGCTATGTGCTCGTGGTGTTCTGGTCGCCGCGAAGTGAAATGCGGGAACCGCATATCCCCGTGCTCGCCAAGCTCCGCCAGACCTACAAAGACCAGGAGAACTTTCTCATGCTCAGTATTTCCGTGGACCGGGATTGGGACCGGTGGCTGAAATTTCAGAACGGCCAGGGAGAGGTCAGCTACGGCGAAGCGCGGGGCCGTTTCCCCTTTTACAGCGACCGCCGCTGGTACCAACTGAACGAAGTCTATTTCCCTGACCGGCCCATGACTTCGGAAATGTTTGGGCTCAAAGAGCGGGACTTGCCCGCGGTCTATCTACTGGACCAGAAGGGGAATCTCGCCGCCGCTCCGAAGACGCTTTCCGGCCTCGAATCCGTCGTGGCGCCTTTCCTGGCAAAAGAAACGGCGGCCTCGTCCAAGGCCACCGCTCCACAAAACTAATTTAGAAAGTCAGCGTTTCACGCCGGCTGAGTTTCTTTCTTGGGTTCGGTCGCGGGTTTCTTTGCCTTCAATTTACTGATGCGGCGGGTGTATTCGATCTTATTCGCCGCGTTGTAGGCCGCCACCTTGTAGCACTCGGCCAGGGTGGGGTAGTTGAAGACCGTGTCCATGAAATAATCCAGCCCGCCGCCCAGGCCGATAACGGCCTGTCCCACGTGGATCAGTTCGGTCGCGCCAGAGCCGATGCAATGCACGCCGAGGAGCTTGCCGTCTTCCCGGTTGAAGATCATCTTAAACATCCCGGAGTCGTCGCCCACGATCTGGCCGCGGGCGATTTCCCGATACCGGGCGATGCCGGTTTCGTAAGGCACCTTCTTGTCGGTAAGCTGTTCTTCCGTTTCGCCCACCATGGAGATTTCCGGAATGGCGTAGATACCGATAGGGAAGTGGGCGGCCATGGGCTTCGGCTTCAGGCCGAACATGTGCCCGGCGGCGATGCGTCCCTGCTCGCTGGACGTGGCCGCGAGAGCCGGGTAGCCGATAACGTCTCCGGCGGCGTAGATGTGATCGACCTCCGTCTTGAGGTTGTCGTCCACTTTCAGGCGGCCCCGGTCGTCTGCTTTCAATCCGGCGGCATCCAGGTTCAGCTTGTCGGTGGCTCCGACGCGGCCCACGGAAAAGAGAATGAAGTCTGCCACGATGTGCTTGCCGGACTCCAGTTCCAGCAGGCCCTGGCGCCCGGTGCCGTCGTCCACGATCTCGATGTTCGCGACTCCGTCGCCGCAGCGGAAGGTCACGTCCTGCTTGCGCATCTGGTGGACGAGTTCGTCCACAATTTCGTGATCCAGGAACTCCAGGGGACGGGGCCGCTTGTCGATGATGGTGACTTTCACCCCGAGCGCGGCGAACATGGAGGCGTACTCAATGCCGATAACGCCGGCGCCGACGACCGCCATTTTTCGCGGCAGCTTCGTCATGTGCAGCAGCCCGTCGGAAGTAATGATCACCTCGCCATCTGGCGTGACGCCGCGCGGTTTGGAGGGATTGGTTCCGACGGCGATGAGAATCTTTTCGCTCGAAACCTTGCGTTTTCCTTCCAGCCCTTCCACCTCCACGGTGTGCGGGTCCACGAAAGCTCCTCGACCCCGGATGACCGTGACGTCATTTCGCGCCAGGGCGTCCTGAACCGTTTCGGTTTCCTTCTGAATGACGTTTTCCACATGGGCGAACAGTTGCTCCATGGTGGGGCGCTGCCGGGCTTCGTAATTGGCGCCCTGCTCGAAACCGGGCCGGGAAAAGTAGCGGCGGACGGCTTCGCGAAAGGTCTTGGAAGGGATGGTGCCCGTCTCGATACAGACGCCGCCGATGCAGCGCTGTTTTTCGATGACGGCCACGCGTTTTCCCAATTTGGCGGCCTGGACGGCGGCTCGCTGCCCGGCGGGGCCGCTGCCGATACAAAGGAGGTCGAAATCGTAACGGTCTGACATGTGATGGCACTGTGACTCCCCGGTGGGGAAGGGCGAATCTGTCTGCGTAACATTATTGCAACACACGCAGACTCAACGGGTCTGGTGACCCAGGTGGTTTCTGGACCCCTATTCCAAGCAACAATTGCGCCAGATGCAAAGGGTTATCCCGCGAGACCGGTTGGAAGATTCATCCCGTTTCTGGCATAAACGTAGGCATGACCACCCCATTGATCGGCTGGCTTTCGCCCCGGACCTGCCCGAAATGGAGTTCGCAGTTCTTCGCGCCCAGGCCGTAGAGCTTCTGCACCAGGGCGGTTTCGGTGGCGGGAACCAGGAAAACGGGCGAGCGGCCCCGGTGCTGGTCGAGCTGGTGCGCGATGAGCGTGGCCGCCACGTCCGCGTTGAGGGCCACTCCAGGGCCCAGCATGTTGCTGGCGGGGTGATTCACGGACACCAGGAAGCCCTCAATACCGCCGCCGGGCTCCTCGTAAACGGACACGCTCCAGATGCCGGTGTCGTTTTCGATGAAGTAGCAATAGTCCCGCTCCCGGCTGATGCCGCTTATTTCGAACTCCAGCGCGCCCATGGCGGAGACGTCTTCCAAGTCCGCCTCGCGCACGTTTTCCAGGGGGAAGCCCTCCGTGTCCAGGCCCTGCTTCGGCACCTGGACATACATGTCCTGATACACCGCGTAGGGCGTGAATCCTTTTCGGGAGTAGAGGGAAAAGGAGTCCAGGTTCAGGGCGCTGGAAACGAGCCGCAGAGGCAGGTCCTGTTCTTCGGAAAAGCGGATGATGGCATCCACGATGGCGCCCGCCACGCCGTCCCCGAAGTGATTCGGGTGCACGTTTAGAATTCCCAGGGACACGTGCGTCTCCCGCGGGTGATAAAAGCAGGAGCCGATGATCATCCCGGACCGCTCGTGCTCCGCCACGATGCCGCAGCCGGGTTCCAGGTCGTGATAGACCTGGCAGAATAACAGCGCGTCCTCCGGCAAGCCGCGAAAGATCCGGTCTCGCCCGTGGGTCTGATACCAGAAATTGGTCGAGAGGTAGATCAGGTTGGCCACCTCCGGCCAATCCTCCTTCCGCATCTGGCGCAGCTTGAACATCCGGTAAGGTTTACCGGAAAACGGGCCGGAAAATCAATCGAAGTCGGCAAAATTCCGCCGGGGATTTTTATTCGCCGGGCCTCTCGAATAAATCGATCCATAACCAGAGATCTGGCCAATCCGCTTCAAATTGATTGAGGAAGCGCAGCTTCTCTAGAGTGCGGCAAATTTTCTTTTGCCGCTCTGGGGCCGGTAGCCGAAGGCGCGGTGGGGGGAGATACCTTAAGCCGTCTCTCAACCTGATCCCTCAATCCCGACAGCGGGGGCAAGCCTCTTTGGATTGCAGCGATCTTTCCTTGTTATTTTTCCTGACCTGTACAGCCGGTCTCTTCCGGTGGCTTGGGCGTTTGGAGTTGGTGGCGAAACGAGGCATAAGGACGGATCGAAGAGGGTGCGAACGCTTTTTCCCCCGCCACGCCTCCGGCTACCTTCCCCAAAGCGGTCCGAGCCGGACTGGCGGAAAAGATTCGGCGCACTCAAAAGAAGCTTCGCTTCCCCGGGAAGCTTGGGATTCGGCGGGCTAATACCACCTGTTCTTGCTTACTTACAGAGTAACCTAGCGTATATAGGGGCGGGCCGAAGGCTCGCTTGCGCAAAGCACAGGCCGTTCAGGCCTGTGTGTCCGATAGAAATAATTAGCGGCCTGAAAGGTCGCGTGCGTGCGCGGTTCGCCAGTTCCCTTCCTCCGCGTCACCCCAGAATTTCTTCCTTCACATGACCATGCACGTCCGTCAGCCGGAAGTCGCGGCCCTGGAAACGGAAGGTCAGTTTTTCGTGATCGAAGCCCAGCTGATGCAACAGGGTCGCGTGCAGGTCGTGGACGTGAATTTTCCCTTCCGTGACGGCGAAGCCCAGTTCGTCCGTCTTGCCATATTCCAGGCCCGGCTGGAAACCTCCGCCGGCCAGCCAGAGGCTGAAGGCATCAATGTGATGGTCTCGCCCGATCAGGGCCTTCCGCTCCTCGCCCATGGGAGTGCGGCCGAACTCGCCGCCAAAAATGACGATGGTGTCTTCCAGCAGGCCGCGCTGTTTCAGGTCGCGGAGCAGCGCGATGGCGGGCCGGTCCACCTCCCGGCAGCGTTTCTCCAGGGGTTCGCCCAGGTTTTCATTCGGGTTGCCGTGGTCGTCCCAGTCCGTGTGGTAGAGCTGGACAAAGCGCACCCCGCGCTCCACCAGGCGGCGGGCCAGCAGGCAGTTGTTGGCGAAGGAATTGCCGCCCGGTTCCGCGCCATACCTCTCCAGCGTGGCGGCGGATTCCTGGTGAATGTCCATCAGTTCCGGCGCGCTGGTCTGCATGCGGTAGGCCATCTCGTAGGCATTGATGCGGGTGGCGATCTCCGGATCGCCCGTGGTCTCCAGCCGCTGCCGGTTCAGGGAGCCGACCAAGTCGAAGAAATCCCGCTGCCGCCCGGCGTCGAACCCTTCCGGGCTGGCCAAGTTCAAAATGGGATCGCCAGTCCCCCGAAAAGGCACGCCCTGGTAAGAGGTAGGCAGGAAGCCACTGGACCACAGCGCATTCCCGGCGCGGGGACCGCGCGGGCCGGACTGGAGCACGACGAAGCCTGGAAGGTCGCTGGACTCGCTGCCCAGCCCGTAGGTTACCCAGGAACCCATGCTGGGCCGTCCTGGCGCCTGGAAGCCAGTGTTCATGAAAAGCTTCGCCGGGCCGTGGTTGAACACGTCGGTCGTCATGCCGTGCAGCAGGCACACGTCATCCACCGCCGAGCCCAGGTGGGGGAGTAACTCGGAGATTTCCGTGCCGTTCTTCCCGTGGCGCTGGAAGTCCCGCTTGCTGCCCAGAATCTTCGCGCCCTTCGAGATGAAGGCGAAGCTCTTTTCCTTTGGAAAGAAGGAATCCGGCGCCGGTTTGCTGTCCCACTTCCGCAGGGCGGGCTTGTGGCTGAACAGCTCGAACTGGCTGGGGCCGCCCGCCATGAAGAGGTAGATGACGTTCTTCGCCCGCGCGGTGTGGTGAGAGCGGCGCGGCGCGAGGGGGTCGAGCACCCGGTCCTGGTGGCTTCCGGCTTTTGCGGAAGGAGATGCCTGGGCAGTGTCGCGGGCCATCAGGTTCGCCAGGGCCAGGGAACCCACGCCCAGGGCGCAGTCCTGGAAGAAATGCCGCCGGGTCCGGGACAGCAGGAAGTCCTGCTCCGCGTGGTGAAGTTTCCGTTTTTCGTCAGCGTTCATTAGCGGGGTCTGTCTTGCTTATTCGCGAGTGATAAATTCGTCCGTGTTCATCAGGGCGCGGGCCACGGCCGTCCAAGACGCGGCGGTGGCGGGATCGAACCCTTTGGGAGCTTTGTCAGGGCCAGGGGCCACGGCCTGGGCCGCGTCCGGCGCGGCGCGGAAGCTGTCCGCCTGCTGCTCCTGGAAAGCGGCCACGGTTTCCAGTTCCGGCTCCGCCGGGGGGCGGGCATAACAGAGGAGGAAGGCACGCGAAATGCGCTCCCGGTTGGCCGTGCTGTCCGTGCCGGGCACTTCCCGCATCAATCGGGCGCCGAGACCCTGGGCCATTTCGAAAAGCGCTTCGTCATTCGCCATGGTGAGAGACTGGAGCGGCGTGTTCGAACGCGCGCGGCGGGTGCAGGTGTTCTGGAAATCCGGCGAGTCAAAGGTGGTCAGCATGGGGTAGGGAGCGCTGCGGTAGAAGCGCGTGTACATCGCCCGGCGGAAGCGGTTGTCATCCGTGTCGGCATCCCACTTCTTTTTATTCTGAGTGAAAGCATAGACGCCCTCCGGCTGGGGCGGGCGCACGCTGGGGCCGCCGATCTTTGGCGTCAGCAAGGCGCTGGCGGAGAGGGCCGCGTCGCGAACAATCTCCGCGTCAAAGCGGATGCGATTCTGCCGGGCCAGCAGGTGGTTCAGCGGGTCCGCTTCCGCCAGGTCCGCGCGGTGCCGGGAATCCTGCCGGTAGGTCGCGGACATAACGATTAACGTGTGCAGCTTCTTCATCGACCAGCCCCGCTCCACAAACTGGCGGCTGAGCCAGTCGAGCAGTTCGGGGTGCGACGGCAGGGAACCCTGCGTGCCGAAGTCGTTTTCCGTTTCCACCAGTCCCTTGCCAAAGTAGCGCATCCAGACGCGGTTCACTGTCACGCGCGGGGTCAGCGGTTGATCCGCGCGGACGAGCCATTGGGCCAGGTCCAGCCGCGTGGCGGGTTGGTCATTCTGGGATTCTTCCAGCGGCGGTAACACGGCGGGCACGCCGGGCTGGAGGGGGCCGAGTTCTTTGTCCAGGGTCAGGAAATTTCCCCGGCTGTGCAGATAGGTGACGCGGGGTTCCTCCAGGTCGCGCATGACCATGGCGCTAACCGGCGAACCGAGCCCCAGCTCTTTCCGCAGGCGGCTGACTTCCGAGCGCGCCGTCTTGCGCTCCACGTCGGCTCCTTCGAAGGCGGCTTCGATCTCTTTCTTTTGCGCTTCGGATCGTTCCTTCTCCGGAAGCTTGGCGATGGTCAGGAGGTTCGCCATCTGGTCAGTGGAGGGCGGGGTGGCGCTGGCTTCCAGGGCGAAGCGGCCTATGTTGTAGAAATTGCCGTTCCCCTCGTGGCGCAACACCACGGTCAGCGGCTGTCCCGCCGCCACGGCTTCGCCCAGGACAAATTCCGCCTGGTGCTCGGCATTCATTTTCACGCCCTTCGGCGTGTCCCGTCCCACGTTGATGGCCCAGCCGCTCCTGGCGTTGCTGTCAATGGCCAGGGAAATCGGGTAATCCGGCTGCGAGTGGTCCGCCTGGGCCGCCACCACGGGAATCCGCCGCTCGCCCTGCCAGACCTCGAAACCGGTCAGGATGAAGTTTCCGTTCCCCGCCAGGCCGGGTCCCTGCTTAGGTAGAGAGTCATGAGGGATGACCCGCAGCCGGAGGCCCCGCGTTTCGATGGGCTTGGCTTGGAAAATGACGGTGTAAATTTCCGTGCCCGCGCCCCGGCCCGCCAGGAGGGAGCCGTCCTCCAGCTTCCGCAATTCGGCTCCGCCGGAGCTGGTGAACTTCCGTGCTTCCAGCGGTTCCCATTCCGGCGTGGAAACTTCGGGCGAGGTCTGGAGCAAGGTTTTCTCCCAGGCTTGGCGGCGGGTCGCGGCGGATTTCTCCAGGCGGGTCAGGTTCTTCTGAGCAGTTTCCAGCGCCCGCATCTGGGCGGGGTCCGGGTCGCGGAGGAAGAGTTCGTTTTCGCTGACCTCGACGGTGGGGCCCGCGTTGTTCACGTCTTCGCCGGAATTGAAGAAGGCGAACAGCTCGTAGAATTCCTGCTGCGTGATGTGATCGAACTTGTGGGAGTGGCACTGAGCGCAGCCTACCGTTAGTCCTAACCAGACAGCGCCGGTGGTGTTCACCCGGTCCACCACTTCTTCATTGCGGAACTGCTCGTCATCCGTGCCGCCTTCCTGGTTGATCAGGGTATTGCGGTGGAAGCCGGTCGCGACCAGTTGCGCCTTGGTGGGGTTGGAAAGGAGATCGCCCGCCAGTTGCTCGATGGTGAAGCGATCAAAGGGCAGGTCGTCATTCACCGCCCGGATCACCCAGTCGCGATACGGCCACATGACCCGGTCGCCGTCGATGGTGTAGCCATGGGAATCCGCGTAGCGCGCCTGGTCCAGCCAGTGGCGGCCCCAGCGTTCGCCGTAGTGCGGATTGTCTAGGAGATCGTCCACCAGCGTTTCGTAAGCCTCCGGCCTGGTGTCGCTAACGAATGACATCACCGCTTCTGGCGGGGGCAGCAGACCAAGGAGGTCCAGGTAGAGGCGGCGGATCAGCATTTCCCGTGGTGCCTCCGGGGAAGGGGACAGCCCCTCCGCCTCCAGCCGCCGCAGGACGAAGGCATCGATGCCGTTCTTCTCCCAGCCGGGATGCTCCGCGCCATCCACTTTGGGGGGCGCCGCGTCCGACAGTGGCAGGAAAGACCAGTGCGCCTGGTATTCCGCTCCATCCGCGATCCACTGTTTCAAGAGCGCGATTTCTTTTTCGCTAAGCGTTTTCTTCGCCTCCGGCGGCGGCATGATGTCGTCCTGGTCCGGGGCGGTGACGCGCAGGAAAACTTCGCTGTCCTCCGGCTTCCCGGGGACGATGGCGGCATACCCGCCCAAGTCGGCGATAGCGGGCTCGCGTTCGTCCAGCCTCAGGTCCGCCTCGCGCTTCTTGGCGTCCGGGCCGTGGCACTGGAAACACTTGTCCGAAAGGATGGGCCGGATGTCGCGATTGAACTGGATCTCACCGGCCCGTGAGACGGATGTAAAGCCTAATAAAGCCACCAATGGAATGGCGATGACAGACGCGATGCTAAACCGGCGGGAAAGGAGCTTCAGGAACATCTGGAAAGTCGGGGGATTCATGGGGAGACTAATTGATCCGGGTTCGCCTTGGCGAGCAGCGCGTAGTGCGCCGCGATCTCTTCCTCGCTCAGGGCGTGTTCGTAGAAAGCGCACTCGTCCAGGTACCCCTGGAACTGGCGCACAGCGCGCAGGTCGTCCAACTGGCCGAGTACCACGCGGTAGGCGAGGTTGTCCGTGTCGGCGGTCTTCTCCGCCACTTTCGCCAGGTGTCCGTTCAGGTAGAGGCGAATCTCTTCCTCGTCCTTCACGGCCACGATGTGCATCCAGCGTCCGGGGGTGAACTGTTCGCCGGAGAAGGCGTTGACCCCGCCGCCCTTGTTGGGCGGCCAGCGGTGGAGGAAGCGCACCGCGTTGGGGCGGTGGATGAAATGCGAGCGGTGCATCAACTCTACCACGGTCAGGTGATTCGGGTCGCCGGAGTGCGTGTCCGGTGCGGAATCGGAAAGAGGGCGATTGGCGATCAGGTTGAACAGCGTGGCCCAGTGCAGCTTCATGGGCTTCGCCCAGAGTTCGATGGTGTAGTTCCCCGCGTTGGCTTGGAACTCGTTCCGCGCGGGAGTCAGAAAGGTGGGATTGTCAGGCGTGCCACGAAATTCCGCCGCGTGGTTGGCATTCCCCGAGACCGGGCGCACCGCTCCGGTGACCACGGCGGGCAGAGCTTGGGGTGAGAGGTCGGCATAAGATTCGCCATCCGGGGCGTCTTCAAACGGCCAGTAAAAAGCGGGCTTAGCGTCCAGGACAGCCTGGCGATAGGTTTCGGGCACCGAAAGAAGGGAAGCGTCCAGGGGCCGGACCGCGGGCAACTCGGACACGCCCGTATCGCCGGGCCGTTCCAGAAGCGAGAGCGTCCTGGGATGGACGTCGAGCGAAGCCCCCGTGGTGAGAGGCGAACTGCTCAAGGTAGCGCCGTCTTGTCCTAATAAAGACACATGAACCTCCCCATCGTAGACGTGCACCAGGCTGTCGCCCGTGTCGCTGACGTTCAGGGCGAACTCCGTGCCCAGATCGACCACCGCCGAGTCCGGCGTTTTGACCGTGAAGCCCACCGCTTCCTCCGGCACATGGGCGGCGGCCCGGCCACTGCTCAGGTAGGCGAGTTCCGCCGAGAGGAGTTGCAGTTCCGCCGGGCCTTCCAGCCGCAGAGTAGCGCCGGAAAGAAAGTCGAGCTGCACCGCGCCCGAGGCCAGCCGCAAAGTGCCGGGCTTCAGGCGGCTGCCGATGCCGATGGGAGCCACCGTCTCTTCGCCTTCATTCTGGCCCCAGGTCACCGACTCGATTTCTGTCACCACCGCCACCTCGTCCTGACCGGGCAACGCCACGGACAGATAGGTAGAGCGTGAGGCCACCGTCCGCGGCTCCCGCCACGGGCCCAGCAGGAGAAAGGTCAGTACCGAGCCGAGCACCAGCGCCGCCGCGATTCCCGCCCAGGCAGGCACCGGATTGCGGAAGCGGATGACCCGGTTGTCTTCGAGCTTGTCAGAATTTCCGGTAGACCCAGCCGCGCCGAGACGGTCTTCCAGTTCCGCTTCCATATCGGCGGCGTGGAGGTAGGCGGAGCGCAGCGCCTTGTCGTGCCGTAGGGCTCCTTCCAGATTCGCGAAATCTTCTTCCGGCAGCGTGCCGTCCAGCAGCGCCAGGATCTGGCGGTGCCGCTCCGGCGAAATCGCGATAGGCTTACTAGGCTGGTCAGAGTGAGATTTCATTGGGTGACGGTCAGGCTTTTCCCTCCTGGAGTTTCGCCATAGTCTGATCGATGCAGAGGCTGAGGCCGCGCCGGATGCGTTCCAGTGCCTTGTAAAGCTGCTTCGCGGACGCGCCGAATTCTTCCGCCAGTCCCTTCACCGTGGCGTCCTCCGCGTAGCGCCGCTGGAGGAGATCCCGGTCTTCGCGGCTGAGCTTGGTCAGGCAGTGGTCCAGCGCCTGGCGGCGCAACGCCAGCACGCGGTCTTCCTCCAGACGTTGCTCGGCCAGAAGTTCCAGCACGTCTTCCGAGAAACGCAGGCGGTCGCGCGCGGCCCGCTTCCGGTGGTTCAGTACCTCGAAGTAAGCAAAGCGGCAGGCCCAGGGAAAGAAGGGGTGCGCCGGATCGTAGCCGTCAAACTTCCGCCACAGCGAAATGGCGGTCCGCTGAAACACGTCCGCCGCGTCCGCCGGGTGCGGCAGCAGGGAACGCACGTAGCGCCGCAGGTCCTGGTCGTGCCGCGTCAGCAGCTCGACGAACTGCTGTTCGCGGGCGGCGGAACGCGGGGGTGTTTCGGAATTTTCGGGGGATTCGGCCATGTAAACCGGGGGCGAATGACGCGGGTATTTATCCTACATCATCCGGCCGTTCCCGAATTCCCCAAAAAAGGTGGAATTTTTTTCTCAGGAACGGACCGCCACGGAAGGTGTTCCTCGACCTCCGGGCGAGGAACTCGCGAGCCGGGCTCAAGATTTATTCCGGCGGACAATTTGCTCTAATTGGGAACGAGAATGGAACGAGCCAGGCTTTTTCGCCGCAATTCCAATGTCCAAACGGGGATGACGAGTCGCCTTGTCCTCCTTTCGCGAAGGCGCTTGGAGATCGCGTTCCACCTTTGCCCAAAGGCACCGCTTGAGGAAGAATGTTAAACCTAACCCTCCTTCTTGGTCTTGAGCAACGACTCGATCTTCGCCTCGTCCGGCTGGCCTTCCAGGTAGCCGAGTTCCGTCAGGAAAGCATCCATCTTCAAGACGGTGTCTTTGAAAATCTCCGGGCCGCCTTTGGTTTCATTGAAGAACCCGTGCGGCTGTCCTTCGTAGAGGTTCAGTTCGGTTTTGACGCCCGCCGCTTTCAGGTCGTCGCGGAACTTCTCCGCCGTGGCGACGGGGATGAGCGTATCTTCCGTGCCGAGAAACACGATCGTGGGCGGGTCGGTCTTGTCGATATTGTGCGCCGGAGAGATCAAGGGGAACCACTCCTTCGCCCGGTCGTGTCCGTAGCCTTTCGGGCCATTGTCGTAGACAGGATTGAACAGGACCAGCGCGTTTGCCTTGGAAGACACGGACAGATCGTCCGCCTCATCGTCCAGGCCATCGACGATGCCCGTGGTGGCGGCCACGTGCCCGCCCGCCGAACCGCCGCCCGCCGCGATGCGGTCCGGGTCGATCCCCAGCCGGGCCGCGTTCTTCCGCACGTAGCGGATTGCCGACTTTCCGTCCGCCACGCATTCGCGGGGAGTTGTGTCCTGCCGCGATTTTACCCGGTAGTCCGCCACCGCAGCCACCATGCCGCGGGAGGCCAGGTAACGCGAATGTTGTTCGAACTGCGTGACGGCCCCGCCATTCCACCCGCCGCCAAAGAAGAAGACAATCGCGGGCCGCTTGTCTTTCGCCGGGTCGTGACCCTCCGGCATGAAAAAGTAAATGTAGAGGTCGTCGCCGGACGCCGTTTTATAGACCTCAGCGGTGGCGCCGGGGAAGTTGGCCTTTTCGGTTTCGGCCTGCGCGACCGAAAACGCTGCGAAGACTAAAAGAGCTGGAATCAGGAGAGAGAGACTCGGGGATTTCATACGCGAAGAAAGTTCGAACAGTCATTTTAGGCAGGCATCCGCCTGCGAGAAAGAGAAAACCGGTCTTTGGCGTGATTGCGGAATTTCCGGTGGACCAGAGAACTCCCTTTTCTCTCGCGTTTGTCCGGCTAGTCTATTTCTCCATGAGACCCCCCTTGTTTCTCCTGAAAGGCGCCGTCCCGGCATTGGTATTGGCGATTGTCCCAAATTCGAACGCCGAAGAACCGCTAACCTACAAAGTCACCCCCGAAGTCGCCCAGGAAGGCTTTGATGTGGAGGCCAAGATGTGCTGGGTCCATGCTCGAGCTGGCGCCATCCCGGCCTCCGTCACTGGCGGGGATTTCCCCCGTGTGGTGCTCACGATGCAGAAGCTGCTCCTGACCGGCAGCGATGTCTTTTATGCCCTGAACGACATCCAGACCACCGACGGTGGCCAGACCTGGACGGCGCCCCGCGAACACGCCGAGACCCTGGGGCGGCGAGAGGAGCCCGGCGGCACCGTTGTGGCCATGTGCGATGTGACCCCTGCTTGGCACGCGAAGACAGGGGTGCTTCTCGGCATCGGCCACACGGTGCGTTATCAGGATAACAAGGTGATGAAAGTGCGCCGCCGGGAGACGGCCTACACCGTTTTCGATCCCGAGACGGGTGAGTGGTCCGTCTGGAAGACGCTTCAGATGCCGGACGAGCCGCGTTTTCAAAACGCCGGGGCGGGCTGCGTGCAGCGGGTGGACCTGCCGGACGGCGACATCCTGCTGCCCATCTATCACAAGGCGCCGGAGGACAGTAACAGTTCCGTTTGTGTGCTGCGCTGCGGCTTCGAAGGGGAGACATTGAGCGTGAAAGAAATCGGAAACTCGATGACTGTCCCCGCGCCGCGTGGGCTGGGGGAACCCTCCCTGACAAGCTTCCAGGGCCGCTACTTTCTGACCCTGCGCAATGACGAAGCCGGTTATGTCACCAGCGGCGAAGACGGCCTGCACTTTCCGGAGCCGAAAGCCTGGACCTTTGACGATGGCGAGCCGCTGGGAAACTATAATACCCAGCAGCACTGGGTAACGCATTCTGATGGGCTCTTCCTGGTTTACACGCGGAGCGGGGCGAATAACGACCACGTCTTCCGCCACCGCGCGCCGCTCTTCATGGCCCGCGTGGACCCGGAGCGGCTGGTGGTGCTGCGGGATACAGAGACCATCGTCGTCCCCGAGAAAGGCGCCCGCCTGGGGAACTTCGGCGTGGTGAATATCAGCCCGGACGAGACCTGGATCACCGCCGCGGAGTGGATGCAGACCACGAAGCCCGATCCGCACGATTTCCGCGTGCCGATGAAGTATGGCGCCAACAATCGCGTCTGGTTCTCCCGCATCCAGTGGTCGAAGCCTAATGAACGGTACTGAGAAAGAGGGGGCGGGTGGCTCCGCTCACTCCGGGGCCGGGCGGAGCCAGAAAGAAAAGTCCGGCAGGTGGAAAGAAAAAGTGAGAGAAATCTAGCGTGAGGTTGTCGAATAGTGGTTGAGGGCTTGGCGGGCAGAGGATGCGGGGATTCGGATTCCTGACCAGAAGAGCTTGGAAACAACACTGGAAAAGGGCAAATTTTCAATCTTACGGGCCTGATTCTAGCTTTAGTGAAAGCCATA
Organism: Verrucomicrobiia bacterium; assembly: GCA_030427505.1. Lineage (GTDB taxonomy): Bacteria > Verrucomicrobiota > Verrucomicrobiia > Verrucomicrobiales > DEV007 > JAUICH01. The sequence continues at coordinate 98,460 of JAUICH010000011.1, read as the reverse complement.
TCTTTGATGCCTATGAGCTCATACCGGACAGCAGCGATTCTCTGGGTGCTGACCCTGACCGCCGTAGCCGTCGCGCCAGCGCCGAACGCCTACTCCCAGGAACTGGCTCCCGCGGGAGTGGAGTACCCCATCGACCATTCCTTCCGGCACATGCCGACGGGGGTGATCTTGCCGACTGACGTGGCTGGGCTCCAGCTCGGCAGCGTTTACTATTTTCAGGATAGAGGCGCGGGCGTCAGTCTGCACTACCGCTCCCCGTCTGGCGTTGCCGCCGATCTCTACATCTACAACGCCGGGATGAACAAGATTGAGGAGGACTCTCAGCATCTGGCGCTGGCCGGTCAGTTGGATGCCTCAGTTCGCGAGGTGAAGCAGATCGCGGACTACGGTATCTACACAAACGTCGATGTCGGCAACCAGCCGAAGCTGGAGTCCTACAGCGCCGGAGGGGAAGAGATTACCTTTCTCAGCATGCCACTCAGCTATCGCCGCATCCAGAACGCGGCGACGGGAAGTCCGAATGACGGGATCTTGCTGCGTTCCCTTATCTCAGTGGCGTCATACAAAGACTACTTCTTTAAAATCCGCTACACCTTTGAAGCCACGGAGGAGGAGGTGGCGACGGATCGCCTGCGGGAGGTTCGCGAGGAGTTTCTGGGAGACGTGGCCCGCCTGATCCTGGACACCCAGTTGCGCCCGTGGATCCAGGAGTCTCTGGGTACCTACCTGAAGGCCCCGCTCGGTCCGGAGGGGCGCGAAGCGTCCGAGCTGCTCATGGCATACGCAAAGTCCAGCCGGCTCATTCAGATAGCCGTGGACATGCGCCTGATGCCCTGGTTTGAAGTGGAGAACTATCCTTACAATTCCGAGCTTCTGTCTGCCTTTGTGGCGGGGAACCTGAGCCGGCAGTTCAGCCATGGGGAGTTTGGCCCCCAGAGTTACCATGGCTTGCGTCAGGTTTTTGCCGTGTATCAGGAACTCCGTGACAAACGGGCCGCGCCCGAGGTCCCCGGTTTGGAAAAGCTGATGGCCCTGGACCGGGAGCGGCGCCTCCAGCAATACCTTCACCAGATCATCGATCTGGGCTTGGTGGGGGAGTAAAAGTCCTTACTTCAGACTGGCCAGATACGCGACCAGGTCGCGCAGTTCGTAGTCCGTCATCAGGGTCACCAGGCCCGGAGGCATCAGGGAAACCGGCACGCTTTTGCGTTCCACGATGTCCCGGCTGTTGATTTCGATCTCCCGGCCGGTGACATCCGCGTAGATGTGGTTCTTGCCTTTTTCCATGACCAGGAAGCCGGTGATCTGTGACCCGTCGCTCATCTGGAGGTTCCAGGCTTCGAACTGAGGCGCGACTTCCTTACTCGGTTCCAGGATGGATTCCAAGATGTGGACCCGGCCGCGTTCGCCGATGGACGTCAGGTCCGGACCGCCCGTGAGGCCGTGACCCTCTACCCGGTGGCAGGTGGCGCAAATGGTGACTTTGGGGTTGAAGAAAACGCGCCGGCCGGCGGCGGGGCCGGCCTTGCCCGGAAGGCTGTCCAGGTAAGTAAGCCATTCTTCCGCGTCCAGGCTGGTGGGGCGGTTTGTCCCGGTAAAGACTTTTCCGGAAATGCGCTGGAGCAGCGGTTTCATTTCCGGTTCCACATGGTTTTTCTCCAGTTCTGAAATGGTTTCTTCACTCAGCGAAGTGCCCGTCAGAGCCCGGGTGGCTTCCAGTTGAATGGCGGGCACGGGATCGTTGGTCAGGGCCAGCAATTCTTTCTGATAGGTGTCCGCTTGAGGAGAGAGGGAGACAATGGCCATGCCCCGGAAGACCTCTGACTCCGCTGTGTCTTGCGCTATTTTCAGCAGGGCCGCGGCGGCGGGCTTGTCATTCTTCTGTGCCAGGGTTTGGATGACGTCCAGCCGCAGTTTTTCACCGGGCACGGCCAGCAGTTCGAGCAGATCTTCGGTTTTCAGTTTCTTGGCCCGGTTTTCCAGGATCATGAAGGCCGCCGCCCTGACTTCCAGGGTGGAATTCTTGTCGAAAAGACGCTGCGCGATAAGTTTCTGCATGTCTTCGTCGAAGGTTCGCAAGCCATCCAGCCGGGCCAGCGTGGTGATGGCGGCATGAAAACTTTCCGGAGAATCTGGCTGGGAAATCTCCGCCTCCACCAGCGGGCGGTAGCGTTCCAGCTTCAGGTCGGCGATCCACTTCATGGCCAGGAGCCGGGCCTCGGCGCTGGGGTCTTGGAGAAGCTCCGGCACCAGACCCCGGGGATCGGTCGGAGCGGCTTTCCGGTAGGCCAGCAGGACTCCAATGCGCTGGCGGGCGGAGGGAAGATCCCGAATGCCGGAGGCCAGGGAGTCGAGCAAGTCTCGCTGCCCCGCCAGGGCATTGAGCGCGAGGGTGTATTGATAGGGTTCTTCCTCCAGCAGGGCCTCCAGGATGGCGGTCTTCTGTTCCTCAAAGCTGCCGGTGAGGGTGAAGCTGAGCTTCGGTTCGATAACGGGGCCGGTGGGAGACTCCGGCGCTTGGGCGGGTTCCGTGCGGCTTAGCTTCCACACCCGGCCGTGATTGTGGAGTTGGTAGTCGCGTTTGACCCAGTCAGAGATATAGAGCGAACCTTCCTTCCAGGCGAATGCAACGGGCCGGAAGTCCACGCCGCCCTGTACGAGATTTTCGAACTCCGCCTTTGGCAACCCGTTTTCCCAGCTCAAGCGATAGCGGCCCACGCGGTGGTCGCTCCAGGAGGCCACCAGCAGGTCCGCGGCGGAGGACTTCACCGGGTAGGTCCAGGCGTCCACATCCATGGGGAAGACATCGCAGGGCGCCTCGCCCGTGCCAGCGAGCATGGGCAGGGTGCCGGTGATCTCGCCATTCCACGCCACGAAGGGGTGGTGCCCGCTGCGACCATAACGATAGAGGTAACCATGATTGCCGCCTTCAATGATGTAGTGCAGCCGGCAGGGCGGACGGGAGCTGGGGTCGTTGTCGGTGGCGAAAAGGTGATCGCCCGGCGTGATGCAGACGCCGAAAGGATTCCAGAAACCCGTGGCTACCCGGCGCAGGTGGGCGCCATCCCGGCTCATCCAGAAGATGTTTCCACCCTCGCCCCCTTCGGATATGGCGGTGCCGTCCGCGGCCCGGAGGACGTAGGGAGCGCCGTAATTTTCCCCCATGCCGAAGTAGAGATCGCCATTGGAGTCAAAGGCCAGGCCGGACAGGGCATTGTGCGGGTGGTCGCCGTCCGTTGTCAGGTAGGCGAGGGGCCGCTCCACGCTTTCGGGGTCCGCCACGCCGTCTCCGTCGCGGTCCCAGAGCCGGAAGATCTCGTTCCGGCCCGCCACGTAGATGGCGCCCGTTTCCGGGTGAGTGGCGATGTCCATGCCGAACTCGAAGCCCTCGTAGAAGACGCTGGTCTCGTCCGCCTTGCCGTCGCCGTCCGTGTCCTTGAGCCAGAGGATCCGGTCTTTCTCCGGCCCCTCATAGTTTTCCGGACGGAAATGCGTGTTGCTTTGAATGGCCAGGACGCGGCCTTCCTTATCCGTGGTGATACCGATGGGTTGTTTGATCAGATCGCTGCCGGCGAACAGCTCCATCTTAAAGCCGGGGAGGTTCACTTTGGGAATTTCGACCTCCTCCTCTTGAGCCGGTAATTGAGGCGCCACCAGCGCCAGGGCGATCGTCAAAACTAGGGGGCATCTTCTCATGAGACTGGACATCAGTGGTTGGACAGGGACAATAGAGGCTGCCCCCAGTTCTAAAAAGACCCTATACTGCCCCAAAATGAATCGGAATCGACCCCTCGTTGCTGGCGTCATCGCGCTTGTCCTGTCCATCAACCTGTCCAACCGCGGTCACGCCGAAGACGCGCCGAAAGTTAAGTTGGAGCCTATTTACACTAACTTGACCATCGAACGGCCCGTCAGCCTGGTCATTCCGCCGGATGGCACCGGGCGCCGTTTTTTGGTGGAACAGACCGGACAGATCAAGATACTGCCGGAAGACGAGAGCGGCTCGGAAGCTCAGGTGTTTCTGGAATTTTCAGACCGCCAGCCCCTGGCGGAGAAGGACTTTGAAGAAGGGCTCCTCGGCCTGGCCTTTCACCCTGACTTTGCCACCAACCGGAAGTTCTACGTCACCTATTCCCAGCAAGGCCCCAAGCGCACGGTCGTCAGTGAGTTCCAGGCTTCCGAGTCCGATCCTTCCAAGGCGGATCTTTCCACCGAGCGGATCTTCATGGAGATCCAGCAGCCGGAATGGAACCACAATTCCGGGAACCTTTTCTTCGGACCGGATGGGTTTCTCTACATCTGCGTGGGTGACGGCGGCCTGAAGAATGGCGTTTTTCAGCTACCGCAGAAGCTCACCCGTTGGAACGGCAAGGTCCTGCGTATTGACGTGAACAGCCGTTCCGAAGGCCGCGAATACGGCATTCCGGCGGATAATCCTTTCGTGGACCTGCCGCTGGCCTGTCCTGAGATTTACGCCTATGGGCTGCGCAATCCCTGGGGCGCCAGCATCGACACGGAGACGGGCGTCTTTTATCTGGCGGACGTGGGCCAGGATCTTTACGAAGAGATCAACGTCATCCAGAACGGCGGAAACTACGGCTGGGAATTCCGGGAAGGGTTTCACGAATTTCTGGGCCGCGCCGCTTTGATGGAAGCGCTGGGGAGAAAGAACGACGTGCCCAAAGGCGTGGCCTTCATCGATCCCATCCACGAGTACGACCGGAGCCAGGGCCTCAGCATCACGGGCGGTTTCGTGTATCGCGGCCAAGCGATTCCGGCCCTGAAGGGGTGCTTCCTGTATGGAGACTGGAAGCTGGGAACCCTCTGGGCGCTGCGCTACGACCCGGCCGCGGAGAAAGTCACCGCCAACCATGTCCTGCATAAGGACGAAGACCTTTCCAACATTACCGTCCAGCCGACCGCGTTCTGTCCCGACAACCAGGGCGAGCCGCTGGTCTTGGGATGGACGGGCAAGATCTTTCGCCTGGTCCCGGCTGAGTAAGGCGGGGTCCGCCTTTGCTCGGGTAGAAACGCCGCCGGGGTCGCTCAAGCAGTCCGCTGGCGGCTCTGGGCCAGTGAGTCCAGTAGGGTGGGGGCTGGCGTGTGGGCGTCCGGCTCATCCTTTGTCGTGGGTTTCGCCCGGACCGTGCCAAAGGTTTCGCAGACTTCAGTGCGGTAGTCCTGTGACTCCCGCATCAGCAGTTCGTGGGCGGGGCGCAGCTGGTGGTGGGGAATGTTTGGATAAAGGTGGTGGATGAGGTGGTAGTCGTTTCCGTAGGAAAGCAGCGCCCAGCGGGTGAATGGGTCCGCGTGAATGATGCGGGAATTGTCCAAAGCACCTTTTCCGGCGTTGGCATGCTGATAGATCTCCCGCAGCAGCATCAGGTAAGGAAACGTGTAGATCAGGGGAACCACCCACAGAGCCAGGAACCAGGGCAGAAGGGTGTGGCCCGTGGCGAACCGGACCCAACCGGTGGCCCAGAAGAGCAGGGAGAAATAGCTCAGCCGCAGCAGGGCATTGGCTTTTTGCGAATAGGCCAGCCGGGCCTTGGTCTCGAACATTCGCTTGGGTAAAAAGCTCCAGACGGCGAGGGCGGCCGCGTAAACCGCCAGGGGACCGAGCAGCAAGGTCCATGCACTGCCCGTCCGTGCTGACATGAAGGTCGCGGCGAACAAGGCGATGAAGTAGCCAATCCCCAGCAGGGTGGGGAGCCCGGAGATCCGGCGGGTGTTCTTCTTGTGCGGGTGGTCTTCCATCTGGCCCATCCGGTCCGGCACCGGGGACAGTCCCGAGCCCAGAGTCATGACGATGAAGAGATCTTTCAAGTTCACCAGGATGACCGGCGGCCAAAAGAGACCCAGATAGTAGCGGTAGATGAAGGAACGCTTCGGCATCGGGAATTTGGCGAAGAGCGCTTCCTCTTTTCCGTTGGCCAGGTTGGGGTCTCTCTCCGGGTCGTTGGGATGGAGGTGATGTCCGGTGTGCTTATTCCGGTACATGACCAGCGAACTGAAGAGAGGGAAAAAGCAGAGCAGTTCGGAGAGCACGTCGTTCAGCTTGCGGTTTTTGGCTAGCAGGTTGTGGGACGACTCGTGCCCCATCATGGCCAGCCGGTGTTGGGCAACGCCAACAATCAGGATGCCGATGAACCAGACCGGTAAAATCCACCAACGGCTGTGGCCATGGTCCACGAGAAACCGCCAGAACCAGACGACACCGGCGATGGCGCCCGCCGCCGTGAGGTAGTCGAGAGCAAGAGAGAACAGGTTGCGAGTGGTGGGGACCCGGGTGAATCCCCGGATATGTTCTGCATCAAGAAGTCTTGGCGTCTTCATGGGCCCGGTGGGTGAAAATGCTCCGGGATCGAATACAGTCAGCAGGAGTAAAGCAGATTGCATTCCTATTTCAACTGTCAGTTGAAGCGGGTCCTTCCCGCGAACGCATCCCGGGTTGCTATGTCAGGTTACGAATCGCGGTTCAGGGGAGTTTCCTGACACGCAAACCTTGAGGAGGACCCCATGATTGCTCGGGGGAAGCCAGCTCAAACGCCCGCCATCTCCGCCCGGGTGGGTTCCAGGGCTTTGCCAAGCAGGGCGAAAAGCCGGTCCACTTCCTGCCGGGTTTCTTCGTCCAATTGATAGGCCACCGGTCCGCGAACGATGGTATTCGGGAAGATGCCCTGCTTCCGCAGGAGGTATTTTTCCACCGCCAGAAAGCCATCCAGTCCGCCTTGGACCTGGAGCGACACCAGTGCCAGAAGCGGCAGGTGGATTTCGTAGATACGTTTTTCGTTCCCCGTGGTGAGGGCTTCCCAGAGCGCCACCTGGGCCTGGATGAGGTCGGCGCCCGGCATGCTGCCCACCACGATTTTTCTCCGGTAGGCATCCACCAGGGAAAGACCCCCGGATCCCTCAAAGACCCTGGCCGCGCCGTCCGTGGCCTCACGCAACTCAGTCAACTTCTGCCCCAAAGGCTGGGTTTCCGGTTTGAAAAGCACCCTTTCCGGTCCGTACTGGTTCAGCAAACGGGTTAACAGGGCGGTGGAGAGAGGTCTTCCCACGTAGCTGCTGGCGTCCTGGACGATGAGGGGCATGCCCACGTTTTCGATCAAGCCGCTGAAGTATTCGAAGAGCTGGGCTTCATTGATCAGCCGGGCCACCGGGGGAATGGCCATCACGGCCGTGGCGCCCACGGCCTCCGCGACTCTCGCCCGCATGATGGCGGCCCGGGTGCTCTCCGCGCCCACGGAAATGATGACCTCTCCTCTGTCCTTCGACCGGGCACAAACACGCTCCGCTATCTCGTCGCGCTCGTCGGCGGAAAGGCGAAGCACCTCAGACACAATGGCCATGACCACGCCCTGTGCGCCATTGGAGAAAAGCCAATCGACTTCTTTATCCAGCGTATCGAAATCGACCGCGCCGTTGTCAAGATAGGGAGTTTGAAAGACAGGATAAACGCCTCGGAGAGCCGCCATGCCCTATGCTATTACTCGAATTGGGCTTGCGATTACCAGCGAGAAACGCACGCCAGATCAGAAATTCCAGCGTTGCTGCCCTGAAAGAGGAAACAGGCGAGGCCGTCTAAGGCCCGGTTCTCCCGCCGGCCAATTCCGGAATTTTCCTCAGTGCCGGGGGAGAGTGAAGAAGGCTATTTTCGCCGAACCAGATTACAGGCCCTTGTCGAGCTTGTACTTTTCGATGTCCAAATTCAGTTTGTTCATCTCCTTATTCAGCGAATCGATCTGTTTTCGGAGGTTTCTCCACGGCATGGACTCGGGTTCCATCCCTTCCGATTCGAGTTCCAGAAGCCGGATCTGTTCGGCCAGTTTATCGATGCTGGCTTGCCGGTTTGTGATGTAAGCATGGGTTTCCTTTGGCTTTCTGGCGGGCTCCGAAAGCGGAATCCGGTTCACAAATTCCTGGTCCCGTTCGCTCAAGCGGTTGATCGGCAGGTCGAAAACCTTGGAGTCGGAAATACGGAGGATGGTGATGGTGCCCTTGTTGCGTTTCAGGATGTCGGCCTTCAGGGTGCGTCCCTCTACATCCGTAAGGAGGCGCCGGGCGGGCAGCGTTGGAACGGAGTCAAAGGACGCCTCTTCCGGCACCTCCACTGCATCTTCCGGCTTTTTGCAGGCTGAAGGCGCCATCGCCAGCGAGACGGCAAACGCGGTGGTTAGCAATGCGGAAACCAAGGATTTGCGGGTCGTTCTCATGTCGTTAAAGAAGATGTAAAAAAGCGGCAGCGATTGGCAAACCTTATCGGCCTAAAAATCCGGGCCGTTCCAAAAGCGGTGGGCATCAATTTCGGAACGCTGCATGGTGAGGCTTTTGTTCGGGCGATTCAGGTCTGTTGGAGTGAGTTCCTTCGTCCGCAGCCCGGGGTCAAAGGACTCCGTTTCGTTTCCCAGGGCGGAAAGCCATTGCGTCCGCGACCTCGATCCAGGCCTGATGAGATTGCGTCCGCGTCTGCGTTTGAGGAGATTCGGCTTCGGGAGCCTTCTCCGTTTTTGGCGTCGCCGGTGGGGCAGAGAGAGGCAGGCGGGAAACGAAGGCCTGGTCTGCTTCGCTCAGCCGGTTGAAGGGAAGTTGGAATTCCTTGGTGTCCGACACCCGGAGCACGGTCACATGAGCGGCCGTCCGTTTCAGGATGTCTACTTCCACGGAGCGGCCTTCCACGTCCGTGAGCACGCGGCGCACCGGCAGCGTGGGGATCGCATCGAATTTCATGGGGGCGTCCGGCACCCCTTCTTCGTCGAAGGTGATGGGTGCCGCCATGGGTCCTTGGGGCCGTTCGCAGCCCGCGAAGAAAGAAAGCGTCAACGCCACTGCCGCGAGCGTTCCAATCGAGTAAAGATTGAGCCGGAAAGAAAATTTCATATTCCCGAATTTCACGGTGGCCAGGTTCGGCGGCGGCGCACCATAGGTCACAATTTTGTGGGGAGGCAAGTGATGGATGCGAAGGTGGCGGAAATTTTCCAGACCCGTGAAATCGGATTGAGCAAAACAGATTGGCGGGCGTCTCAGGTTGAAGACGCGAGCATGGCGTCATCGTGTTACTGTAAGAACAACGTTTCAGACGGATGTTTATTAGAATGAATAGAGCGGACGGTATTGGCTCGGAGAATGGCATCATTGGGGTATGGGCTTCGGTTGTGCTGGCGTGGGGACTTCTTCTTTTGAGCCCAGGAACCGTGGCGGCGGCGCCGGACTTCCAGAAGGAGATCGAGCCCATCCTCTTTGAATATTGCTATGACTGCCACGGCGACGGCATGGACAAGGGGAACGTGGCTCTGGATAAGTATGAAGAGGTCAAGGAGTTGCTGTCCGACCAGCCGTTGTGGGAGGGCATCTACCATAATATGGAGGGCCTGCTCATGCCGCCCTCGGACAAGGCGCAACCCACGGACGCCGAACGGGAAAAATTGATCGCCTGGATAGAGAGCGCGGTTTTCAAACTGGACCCGAAGCATCCCGATCCGGGCCGGGTCACCATCCGCCGGCTGAACCGGGAGGAATACAACAATACCGTCCGGGACCTGGTGGGCCTGGACCTGCGGCCGGCGGACGACTTTCCGGAGGACGACACGGGCTACGGTTTCGACAACATTGGCGACGTGTTGACGCTCTCGCCCGCCTTGTTCGAACGGTACGTGAAGGCCAGCGGGATAATCATGGACAGGGTGATCGTGACTTCGCCGCCGCCGCCTCAGCGCATCACGGTGGAGGAGAAAAGCTTCCGGGGAGTGGACAAGAAGGAAAACGGCACCGGCAGCTTGAGCAGCAACGGTACCGTGGCCGCGAACCTGAAGGTGAGCCAGGCGGGGAAATACCGCGTGGAAATCCTGGCCGGGGGCAGTCCGGCCAAGAACGAGTGGCCGCTGATGCAGGTCCGGATTGGCAAAGACATCACTAAGGAGTTCCGGGTAGAGACCCCGCGCAGCAAGCCGAAACCCTACGTGATGGAAGTGGATCTCAAGGCGGGGGACAACCCCATCCAGTTCACTTTTCCCAATGACGCGTACGATCCCCAGGCAAAGGATCCCCAACAGCGCGACCGGAACCTGAAGGTGGTAAATGTCTCCACCTATGGGCCGAAGAATCCCACCATTCCGTCTCCGAATGCGTCCCACAAGATGCTCTACGAGGCGGCGCCAGACCCCAAGATGCCGGAACCGGAGCGGGCCCGGAAAATCGTTAAAGCCTTTGCCTACCGGGCCTACCGCCGGCCGGTGAAGGACGAGGAAGTGAGCCGCCTGCTCCAGTTCTACGAAATGGCGCGGAAGGAAGGCGGAAGCTTTGACGCGGGCGTCAAGCTTGCCCTCCAGGCCGTGCTGGTGTCTCCAAACTTCCTCTACCGGGGGGAAGTTCAGCCGGACCCGAACAATCCCAAGGCCGTTCACGAAGTGGATGAATTCGCGCTGGCCTCCCGCCTTTCCTACTTTCTCTGGAGCACCATGCCGGACGGGGAACTCCGCAAGCTCGCGGAGAAAAATGAGCTGCGGAAAAACCTGGACGCGCAAATCACCCGGATGCTGGCTGATTCCAAGGCATCGGAACTGACCAAGAACTTCGCGGGACAGTGGCTGCAACTCCGGAACCTGGATCTCTCCTTCCCGGACCGCCAGATATACAAGGGTTGGGATGACCGGCTGAAGCAAGACATGCGGGCCGAGACCGAGCGATACTTCGAAGGCATCATGCGGGAGAACCGCAGCATCCTGGAGTTCCTGGACTCCGACTATACCTACCTGAACGAGCGCCTGGCCAAGCACTACGGGGTGGACGGCGTGAAGGGTAACGAGATCCGGAAAGTGGCTCTGACCGGCAAGGCCCGGCAGCAGCGCGGCGGCCTGATTACGCACGGCAGCATCTTGACCATTACCTCCAACCCGACCCGGACCTCCGCGGTGAACCGGGGAAACTGGGTCCTGGAAAACTTCCTGGCCAGCCCGCCGCCGCCGCCGCCGGACAACGTGGAAATTCCGCCACTGGAGTCATCCGGAAAGAAGATGAAAGACGCCACCCTGCGGCAGCAACTGGAGAAACACCGGGAAATGCCCCTCTGTGCCTCCTGCCACAAGCGGATGGACCCCATCGGGTTCGGGCTGGAAAACTTCGACGGCGTTGGCGCCTGGCGGGACATGGAAGCCGGGCAGCCCATCGACGCGTCGGGCGAACTTTACACGGGCGAAAGTTTCCAGGGACCGGGAGAGTTGAAAAAGATCCTCCTGGAGGAAAAGCGCACCGCTTTCACGAAGGCACTTTCCGAGGCCATGCTCACCTATGCGCTGGGGCGCGGCCTGGAGTTTTATGACAAACCGGCTCTTCACGAGATCTCCAAGCAGGTGGAAGCCAGCGACTACCACTTCCATAGCCTCGTGAAGGCGGTCGTGGACTCCGTGCCGTTTCAGATGCGGCGTGGCGATACCAGCGGTCAGGCGATGGAAGAGAAGTCCGCCGCCAAGAAGAAAGAGAGCTGAAAGAAAAGTGTGCCAAAACCGTCTGGCGCGGATCCGCCAGATTGAACGTTTCGCGCCTTTTGGGAATCCATCTTAGAGTAAGAGGCTTTCCGTTCCTCCGGAACGCTTCTTCATCCCGAAGCATCCCTTTCCCTTAACATCCCTATGAGTCAATCCATCGAAAGACGCACCTTCCTTCGTGGCCTTGGAACCCTGATGGCGCTTCCCGTGCTGGAGAGCGTGATGCCGGCCGGTGTCCGGGCGGCGGCGGAAGCGTCCAAGGCGGGGGCCGCGAGCCATCCCTTGCGCACGGCGTTTATCTACACGCCCAATGGAGCGATCATGCCGCGTTGGACGCCGAAGGGGGAGGGCGCGAACTGGGAACTTTCCCCGACGATGGCTTCGCTGAAAAACGTGAAGAGCGACCTGCAAGTCATCACCGGTCTGGAGCATCAGAAAGCGGATGCCAATGGAGACGGGGGCGGCGACCACGCCCGCGCCACGGCGACCTTCCTGACCGGCATTCAGGCCCGGAAAACCGCCGGCGCGGACATTAGCCTGGGGGTTTCCGTGGACCAGGTTCTGGCCCGCCAGGTGGGCAACGAAACCCGCCTGGAATCCCTGCAACTGGGCTGCGACCAGGTTCGCAAGGCGGGCCGTTGCGACAGCGGCTACAGCTGCGCTTACCAGTTCAATTTTTCCTGGCGGGACGAAAACATGCCGCTGCCGCCGGAAGTGGATCCCCGCCTGGTCTTCGAGAAACTCTTCGGCAGCTACGATAAGAAGGAGAGCAAGGAAAGCCGCGAAAAGCGGATGCGGCACCAGAACAGCCTCCTGGATTTTGTCATGGAAGACGCCAAGTCTCTCCAAGGCCGCCTGGGCTACACGGACACCCAGAAGCTGGACGAATACCTGACCGGCGTGCGGGATCTGGAGCGGAAGATCGAGCACGCGGAGAAGTTCGCCATGGAAATGCCCGACGTCGAAAAACCCGCCGGCATTCCGGATGGCTACCGCGACTACATCCGCCTGATGTATGACCTGCTGGTGCTGTCCTTCCAGACGGATTCCACCCGGGTGGCTTCCTTCCTGGTGGCGCACGACGGCAGCAACCGTAGCTTCCCCGACATGGGCGTGCCGGACGGACACCACCACCTGTCTCACCACCGGGACGATCAGGAGAAGATCAACAAGATCGCGAAGATCGACCAGTTCTACATGGAGCAGTTTGCTTACTTCCTGGAGAAGATGAAAACCGTCAAGGAAGCGGACGGTTCCAACCTGCTGGATCACTCCATGATTGTGTTCGGCAGCGGCATCAGCGACGCGAACCGCCACGACCATCACAACTTGCCGGTTATCCTGGCGGGTAAGGGCAATGGCGCGCTCCGTCCGGGACGGCACCTGGTGACCAAGCAGAACGTGCCGATGACCAACCTCTACCTCTCCCTGGCGGACCGCGTGGGGGCGAAAGTGGATCGCATTGGCGACAGCACCGGCCGTTTCGATCTGGTGTGAAGTTAAGAGCCTTCAGGCTGGACTGACTTATAAAGTGAGCTTGGTGTGACTGGGGGTGGCTCTCCACCTCCAGGGACCGGGCCGGACTGGCTGGGGACTCGCCTGCCAGCCGAACGAAATCGTTGCGGTGGGCGTGGGCTGATATGCGCAAGGCCTTCGGCCCTCCCTGGGTCTTCAGGTTTCCAAGTCTCAAACGCGGATTCGAACGGATACGCTCCGAAAGACGCTTGTCTCCTTCGTGATTTCGTTCCGGTCTCGTGTCCTCGAGCGCTTTTCCGGCGCCGGTCTTGTGGCGTCTCGCACGGAGAATTGAGGAAGAGAGACAGGGGTGGGTGAGGACTGCCCATCACGGCCTGGCGGAAAAAGACACCGGAAAAGGGTTGCTATTTCCTCGTCCACGTTGAGGCTGATTTGAGCCTGGTATGGTTCCCAGAACAAGGGGGCGTCCAGCAACTATCGTTTGTTCAGTCGTCTTTCCTCCCGCGAGAGGTCTCGGTGTCGAGCGTTCTTTGCCGGATTAAAATCACACGGCCGGGCTCTGGAAAGGAATAGTGAATGAAGTTGTATGTAGGTAATTTACCTTATGAAGCGACTGAGCTGGAACTGCGCGAAGTCTTTGCGCCGTTTGAGCCTTTGGTCGATTTTCATTACCCCGTTGATAAAATGACTGGCGCATACCGGGGATTCGCCTTTATCACGCTTGCAGACCGGGACACCGGTGAAGAAGCGATTAGAAGCCTTGATGGTACCGATTTCGGTGGGAGGTCTCTGCGTGTCAGTGAAGCGGAGGACCGGCGTAAAGGACCGCCGGTCCGCCAAAAACGTGAAGACCGCGAAGTGCCTCAAGGGCATGGCCGTCCGGTGGAGCGTAAGCGCTACAAGGGCATCTGAGCCCACCACCGGGCTGCGGGCCGTTTCCCGCGTTTATTTTGGCTTGCTAAAGAAAGGCGCGTCGCCTCTGGTGCAGGCTGCATCCTGCATCCATGGACACGCCACCGTTCAGTGAACTCGGGCTGAAGCCTGAGCTTCTGCAAGCCGTTGAAACCCAAGGGTACGAGCGTCCTTCCGCCATTCAGGCGCGGGCGATTCCCCTCATTCTGGGCGGAGGCGACATCGTCGGCCTGTCCCAGACGGGTTCCGGAAAGACCGCCGCCTTTGGCCTGCCCATCCTGCAGGGCTTGGACCTGCGGAAGCGCGCCGTGCAGGCGCTCGTGGTCTGCCCCACCCGGGAACTGGCCGTTCAGGTCTGCGAACAAATGCACGAGTTGGGCGCCCATCTCCGGGGGCTGAGCGTCATTCCCGTCTATGGGGGCGCGCCCATCGAGCGCCAGTTCCGCCAATTGCAAAAGGGCGCCCACGTCGTGGTGGGAACGCCGGGGCGAATTTTGGATCACCTGCGGCGGGGCACCTTCGAACCCGGCGAAGTCCAGGTGGCGGTGCTGGACGAGGCCGACCGCATGCTGGACCTGGGGTTCCGCGAAGACATGGAAGAACTGCTGGCGGGCCTGCCGCCCGAACGGCAAACGCTGTTCTTTTCCGCCACCATGAGCCGGGAGGTGGAAAGGCTCATTCAGCGCTTCGGACGCGAGCCGGAGGTTATCCGGATCGAACATCAGACGGTCACCGTTTCCACGATCGATCAGGAGTATTACGAATGCCGGCAGCGTTCCAAGGTGGAGGTGTTGTCCCGCTTGCTGGACATCGATCCGCCGCGTCTGGCCATCGTGTTCTGCAACACGAAGCGGGCGGTGGACGATTGCACGGAAGCCCTGCTGGCCCGTGGCTATACCGCCGACCGGCTCCATGGCGACATTTCGCAGATTCAGCGCGAACGCGTGCTGGCCCGCTTCCGGGAAGGAGCCATCGATCTGCTGGTGGCCACGGACGTGGCCGCGCGCGGCATCGACATCGCGGAGATTGACGTGGTGTTTAACTACGACTTGCCGCAGGACCCGGAGGACTACGTGCACCGCATTGGCCGGACGGGCCGTGCTGGGCGCTCCGGCAAGGCGGTGAGCTTTGTCTTCGGCAAGGATATCTACCGCCTGCAAGCCATCGAGCGCTACATCAGCAGCCGCGTTACCCGGGCCCGGATTCCCAGCCAGGAACGGGTGGAAGGCCGGCGCGCCGACATGCTGTTCGATCTGCTGCGCGACCGTCTGGAAGAGGGCGAGTTCGACAACTACCAGGAGTACCTGGACCGGCTGCTGGAGCAGGGCTACGCGGCCACTGACGTGCTGAGCGCCATGTTTTCCCTGCTGCGCGAAGCCTACGGGCGGGAAGGGGAGGCCATTGCCGAAGACCGTTACCCGGACGGTCCGCCTCGCGAAAAGGGCGGACGCCGCGGAGAGAGAAAGGAAAGCCACGCCGCCTGGGACAACGCCGGCTTTGTGCAGCTGTTTATCAGCCTGGGCAAAAAGGCCGGCATCCGGCCTGGCGATATTGTTGGGATGATGTATGGCGAGACTGGCCTGCCCCAGGGCTCCATCGGCAAGATCACGCTGAAGACCAGCTATTCCCTGGTGGACGTGCGGGAAGAGTTTGCCGAACAGGTGGTGAATGCGCTAGCTTCCACCAAGCTCAAAGGGAAGGCCGTAAAGGTCAAGTTCGCCCAGCCGTCCCGAGATTAAGGAGATCCCCATGGTCAGCGATCAGAAAACTTCCAGCATGGCGGTGTTCTGCGATTTCGAGAACGTCGCCATCGGCGCCCGCGAAGCCAAATACGCGGACTTCAACATCGGCAAAGTGCTGGAGCGCTTGCTGGTGAAGGGAAACATCGTGGTTAAAAAGGCTTACTGTGACTGGGGCCGCTACCAGAGTTTCAAGCGTTCCATGCACGAGGCGGCCTTCGAACTCATCGACATTCCCCACGTCCGCCAGTCGGGTAAGAACTCGGCGGATATCCGCATGGTGGTGGATGCCCTGGACCTCTGCTACACGAAGGAGCACGTGGATACCTTCGTCATCGTCAGTGGCGACTCGGACTTTTCGCCCTTGGTCAGCAAGCTGCGGGAGAACAACAAGATCGTCATTGGCGTGGGCGTGAAGCACTCCACCTCCGACCTCTTCATTTCCAACTGCGACGACTTCATCTTTTATGATGACTTGGTGCGGGAGGGCAAACCGCGCGCCAAGCGCGCCACCTCTTCCCCTTCCGCCAAGAGCGCGAAGTCCAGCACGAAGAAGAACGGCAAGTCAGACGAGAGCAAAGCGGAAGACGGCAAACCGGAAGACAGCAAGGCGGACGACGGAGAAAGAGACACCGGCCGGACCGGCGGGAACCCCGACGAAGCGGTGGAAGAGATCATCGAAACCCTGGACAAACTCACCGAAGAACGCGGGGAGGACGACACCATTTGGGGTTCCATGGTCAAGCAGGCCCTCAAGCGCCGCCTGCCCGGTTTCAACGAACGCTTCTACGGCTACCGCTCTTTCAATGCCCTGCTGGAGGAAGTCGCCAAGCGCGGCGCCATCAAGCTGAAGCCGGACGAGAAGTCCGGCGGCTACACGGTGCAGTTGGTGGAGAAGTAGGGGGCTGAGGCAGGAAACAGGCTCCCCTTCGGAACCCCTTTTCGCCCGGGCACGGGGCAGTGCTGGAAGCAGCCGGGGGAAGCTGATCGGGAGGAAGCGGCAGGTCTCAGCCGGAGGGATGGGCTGATATCGGTGAGGAACCGTTTTCTCATTTCTCTTATCGCGCCCGCCTTCGCGTGGCGATGACGGGTCACCTCCCCCCTTAATGTGGCGGGCTCCAAGGGCAACACGAAGCGAAAGCGCCGTGGGGCCGCACTTTCCCCAAGGCGACGGAGCCATGGAAGGGAGTGGCAGAACGCCCCGTGGGGAATCGCCGCTTTCCTCCCTCTGCATCACCCAAGTGCAGAAGCGCGGCATAGCGAAGCGCCAGCAGGGCAAGGACAACCATTCAGGGGAACCGGTGACTCTTCCTTGGAGAAAACTCTAAGAAATAGCGGGCGGGTTTCCAGCTCGGAACGACGGTCGAGGAACGAAGACCCGGTTAACAGAGAACCAAGTGGATGGTTGGCCCGAGGCCAGAACCCGCAGAGGCTCCCCCAGGCGCTTCCCGGGCCTCTCAAAATCCCTTCACATTCCTTTATTTTCAAATAACAATTGTAATTACCATATAAATCGAATATTTTTATTATTTTCCACGAATTGAATCCCAATCACGAATGCCATGGCTGACTCCGGCTCCGAAAAAGCACGAGTAGAACCAGAAGCAAACGCGATACCCGCGCCGAATCCTTCTTCGTCTCCGTCGTCTTCATCGGTATCCGGTGAAGAACTCCGCGAACCCCGGTGGCACCGCTGGTTGTTCCGGCAGGTGGATGTGTCCGGGTTGGTGTTCCTGCGCATCGCCTTTGGGTCGGTGATGTTCATGGAGATCTGGCGGTTTTTCTCCCATGGAGACATCGCCCGGTATTGGATCGAGCCGGATTTCCATTTCAAATACCTGGGCTTTGAGTGGGTGCATCCTTTGCCGGGGGACTGGATGTATGTGCACTTCCTGGTCCTGGGGTTGCTGGCTCTGTTCATCGCCTTCGGCTTTCTTTACCGGCTCAGCGCCACGCTGTTTTTCCTGGGCTATACGTATATCTTCCTGGCGGAGCAGGCGGCCTATCAGAACCACTACTACCTGATCTGTCTGGCGAGTTTCCTCATGATTTTCGTGCCGGCGAACGCGGCCTTTTCCCTGGATGTTAAGCTGGGTCTGCGCAAGCGTCAGCATCGCGTGGCGCACTGGTCGCGCATCTTGTTCTGCTTCCAGGTGGGCGCGGTGTATTTCTTTGGCGGCATTGCCAAGCTGAACGCGGACTGGCTGCGGGGCGAGCCCATGCGCATGTGGCTGGGTTACCGGGATGATTTTCCGCTCATCGGCCGCTTCCTCGCCTCGGAACCGGCGGTCTGGTTTTACAGCATTGGCGGTGTGGTCTTCGACCTGCTCATCCCTTTCTTCCTGGCTTGGAAGCGGACCCGCGCGGTGGCCTTCGTCTTGGTGGTGCTCTTCCACATGAACAATGAGATGCTTTTCAACATCGGCATCTTCCCCATTTTGGGAACGGTCCTGACCACGGCTTTCTTCTCTCCCGACTGGCCCCGGCGGTTCCTGCACGAGCGGTGGTTCAAACCGCCTTTGGTGGATCCAGTGCTGCTGCGGAAGGCGGCGATCAAGGCGGGCCACTTGCCCTGGAAAACTCTGACACACCGGGCGGTGGGGGTGTTCGTGTGCGTTTACATTGCCTGGCAGGTCTTCATGCCGCTACGGCACTTCTTGTATCCGGGAGATCCCAACTGGACGGAGGAGGGGCACCGTTTTTCCTGGCACATGAAGCTCCGGGACAAGCACCCGTTCACGAGCTTTGTGGTGAGCAATGTGCAGACCGGCGTGATCCGGACCGTGGAGCCGAAGGATTTCCTAACCTACAAACAGGTTCACCGGGCCATGGATCGTCCTGACATGATTCTTCAGGCGGCCCACTACCTGGCGGAGCGGGAACGCAAGCTTTCGGGCGAGAATTGCGAGGTGGTCGTCCAAGTGCACACGAACATTTCCCTGAACGGACGGGACCCGCAGGCATTGATCGATCCCATGGTGGATCTGGCCGCCGAGAAGCGCGGGCTGGGCCACGCGCCGTGGATCGTTCCGCTCACCACGCCACTGCGCGACGACCCGAAGGTACCCCGGCCCGAGGGCGAGGAGCCGGAGTTGGTGGCGGAGGATTGACAAAGCTTGTCCGGAACCGGGCAACGCGGCGGCCTTGCCCCATATGCAGTCGACCGAGACGACCGAGACGAAAGGGTGGAACTCACGATCTTGCTTGGAGATCGCGTTCCACTTTCAGACCGTGTGAAATTTGGCCTGTTACCGGTCTGGCATCATTACGCCACCGTGAAGTGCATCCCAGGGTTGCCGGGTGGGGCGGGTCTGGACTACCTTGGCGACCGATGAGCGGCCGATTCCCCCATCCCCCGCAGGGTTTCGCTGGCAGCCAGAGACTTTGGCGCCCGTGGGCCGGTGTCCTGCTGGCGTTCTGCCTGGCCCAGACCTTTCTTACCGCCGGAAGTCTGTTCGCCTCCGGGGAGGGAGACGCGAAGGAAGACTACCGGAGGTACGCCACCATAGACGGCCCGCCGCACGACTACTGGAACCGGCCGCTACAAGACCGCTTTACCGCCATCAAGGACGATCTGGAGGCGGGGCGGATGGACCTGGACTACGGCAGCGAAAAGGAATTTGTCACCAGCCTTCTGAAGGCGCTGGAGATCCCCGTGGCCTCGCAGCTCCTGGTCTTTTCCACCACCAGTCTGCAACTGCGCCTCATCTCGCCGCGAAACCCGCGCGCCATCTATTTCAGTGACGACCTCTACCTGGGCTGGGTGCCGGGCGGGAAGATAGAGATCGTGTCCCTGGACCCTGAACTGGGCGGCATTTTCTACATCTTCGACATTCCCCGGGAGCGGCGGCCCCTGGTGGTGGAGCGTTCGGACAAGTGCATGAATTGCCACTCCGGAAAAGAGACCGGGCACATTCCGGGCCTGGTGATCGAGTCCGTGGTTCCCGGTCCCAGCGGCGGCAGCCTCACGGCTTACCGGCGGAACCTTAGTGGGCATGGCATCCCGCTGGAGGAACGCTTTGGTGGCTGGCATGTGACGGGGCAGTTCGACTTTCCCAAGCACTGGGGCAACCTGACGGGCCGGCTCACTCCGGACGGCCTGGTCACGGAATCCTTCCAGATCGGCGAACGCTGCAATCCCGCCGTCTATCCCGTGACCACCAGCGATATCCTGGCGCACCTTTTGTTCGAACATCAGAATGGCTTTGTGAACCGGGTGCTGAAGGCAGGCTACAAAGCGCGCGCCTTTCTACACGAGGGCCGGGGAAAACTGACCCCGGCGGATCGGGAAGACCTCCTGGAAGAATCTCACGGCCTGGTCCGCTACCTTCTGTTCGCGGACGAGGTGGAACTGCCGGGCGAAGGGATTGTGGCCGATTCGCTCTACCAGGAACAGTTCCTGGCCTTAAAGAAACCAGCCGGAAACGGCCTGTCCCTGCGGGACCTGGACCTGAAGGGTCATCTTTTCCAGCATCGCTGCAGCTACATGGTCTACTCCGCCGTGTTCCAAGGGCTGCCGGAGGCCTTCCGCCGCCAGGTGTATCGTGACCTGGGAAAAGCGCTGCACCCGGTGGAAGGCGGCGCGGAATTTTCCTACCTGCCCCCGGAAGAGAAAGCCGCCATTCGCGAAATCCTCAAACAAACCCTCACGGACCTGCCCCCTGGCTGGGGAGAGTAGGTAGGCGGAGGGGATGCTGGGTGCGTCTTGGGGACCGTGGCGCGGGTGAGGGCGCGCGAGAGGTTCCAATCGGTCCGGACAATCAGACAACCAGACTTTCAGACAAGGAGAGGCAGGATGTCTTTTGAGTTCCGGTAGCCAGAGGAGCCATCGTTGGCATCATGGTTTGTATCAGTTGCCTATGTTTTGACTGCACTTCCGGTTTTCTGAAAGTCTGAAAGTCTGAAAGTCTGAAAGTCTGAAAGTCCCGCCCCCCTATACCCCGCACGCTGTTCCCGAAAACAAAAACGCCCCGAGGCGTGAGCCCCGGAGCGTTCGTGTAAAGGTAACTAAGCGTCAGCCTTACTCAGCCGTGGCGAGTTCCGCACCGGCGTCCTTCCAGCCTTTGATGCCGGCGGACATGTGCTGAACGTTGGTGTAGCCCAGGGCTTCAGCGGCTTCAGCGGCGCGCTTGTAGGCGGAGCAGCTGGGGCCACCGCAGTAGGCCACCACCAGGGCGCCTTTGTCTTTGGGCAGCAGGGCGGCGAGTTGGTCCTTCGCGGAGGCGAAGTCGATGGCGGTCGGCACATGGCCGGCTTTGTAGGATTTGGAGCCGTTCACGTCGATCACGGTCGCTTCACCGGCTTTGATCTTTTCCTGAAGTTCCGTGATGCTGATGTCCGGGTATTCACCGGCCAGAGCCGTACCAGCGGCGACGAAGGCACAGGCGAGGATCGCAAGGAGTTTTTTCATAAGGGTATGGGTGTGGTTTTGGTGTGTTTTTTTAGGTTTGGTTTGGTATCGACTCGAGGCGGGTCCCAACCAAGCGTGGACACACCTCTAGTAATCGTTTCATGAGACGAATCCGGACTCAAATTCTTTCGGATTTTTGAAGGTACGCGAATACGTATCCCGGAAGCGGACGGTTTTTTTTCTCTTCTGGCGGGTTTTGGCCATCCCAGACAGCGGCGAAAATCCGGTTCTCTGGCGCGTTGACGCCGCAGCTTGGCCTTTTCAACCGGGAGCGCTTCGTCAAAGCTGGCACCGTGAAGCGTATTACCCCCCTGACTCCCGTTTTCAGTTTCGCCGCCGTGGCATGGTCCGCTTTCGGCCTTTTGGTCACCTCGATTGCCCTGCCGGCCCAGGCCGCGGAAAGGCCAAATATCGTGATGATCATGGCCGATGATATGGGCTACTCCGACCTGGGCTGCTATGGCGGAGAGATTCAGACGCCGAATCTCGATTCCCTGGCGGCGGGCGGCATTCGCTTCATCAACTACTACACGAACTGCATGTGCGTGCCCACGCGCGGCAGTCTGATGACGGGGCTCTACCCGGGTCAGGCGTTGCGGAAAGACACCATGACGAACCAGGCGGTGGCGCTGCCGGCCGCTTTGAAGGCGGCGGGTTACACCACCCTCATGGCGGGCAAGTGGCACCTGTCCCAGCCGGGGGACGAGGCGAACGCGCCCAATGGCCGTGGCTTCGATCACTTCTACGGCACCATCCACGGCGCCAGTGACTTCTTTGCGCCGCGGACCCTGCAACGAGACGGCGTGAACGTGGAGGACGAATGGAAAGACGGTGGCTACTACTACACCGGCGCCATGACGGACAACGCCCTGACCTTTGTGAAAGAGGCGGTGGAAGAGACGCCGGAGAAACCTTTCTTCCTCTACCTGGCCTACACGGCGGCGCACTGGCCCCTGCACGCGCATGAAGAAGATATCGCGAAATACAAAGGCGCCTACCATATGGGCTGGGACGCGCTACGGAAACAGCGGCATGAAAAGATGAAAGAACTGGGGGTGGTGAACGCGGACTGGCCGCTCTCGCCGCGAAACGAGGAGGTTCCACCGTGGGAAGACGCGGAGGAACCCGCCTGGCAGGAGCGCCGCATGGAAGTGTACGCCGCGCAGGTGGACCGGATGGACCAGAATATCGGGCGTCTCTTGAGTTACCTGAAAGAGTCTGGCCAGTGGGAGAACACGCTCATCGTCTTTCAGGTGGACAATGGCGGCTGCCACGTAGAGTTCGCGACGGACCGGGAGGGCGAATACCTGCACACCGAAACGGTGGACGGACGCCCCATCCGGAAAGGGAACATTCCCGGTCTCATGCCAGGTGGGCAGGAAACTTTCCAGAGCTACGGCTACGGCTGGGCGAACGCGTCGAACACGCCCTTCCGCTACTTCAAGCTGCACGACCACGAGGGCGGTATTCGCTCGCCTTTCATTGTGCACTGGCCCGCCGTGGTCAAGGACGGCGGGAAGATAGAGAAGCAGGTGGGCCGGGTGATGGACCTTTATCCCACCTTTCTAGATGTGGCGGGAGCTACCTTGGAAGCCCAGGGGGAGTGGCCGGCACAGACGCTGGAGGGTACGAGCCTGCTGCCGGTCATCAAGGGTGGCACCCGGACACCGCCAGAGACCATGGCCTGGCGCTGGTCCAATGGCGCGGCCCTTCGGCAAGGGAAATGGAAATTGGTGCACCTGTCAGGACGGCCGGACTGGGAACTCTATGACGTGGAGGCCGACGGCACGGAACTGAATGACCTGGCCGCGCGGATGCCGGACAAAGTCGCGGAACTGGAAGCGCTCTACAACGCCTGGGCCGAACGCACCGGGGCGAAGGAGCGGAAGACCAAGCGCCGTGGTAAAGGACAGTAGTTCCCTGTGTCTTCCTGGATTGACTACAAACAGGTGAGTAGCAGCGCGGGTGGCGGCTCCTTTTTGAGAATGGGCCGAGGGCCTTCAGGCAGGTGTGCCATCTGCCGTTCCTGAACCGGGCAGGCGGGGAGCTGCTGGTTGTGGCGTGCTTTGAGCAAAGAGCCACTTCGCTTCCGGCCGGTTCAGGACGATGATGGTAAAGATCCCCAGGATGGTGCCGATGGGCTGCAGCAGGCACAAGACACAGGCCACCACAAAGCAGAAGGTCCGGTTCCGGTAGCGGTTCAAGTTCAACCCCGCGATGAGGGTGAGGATCGGCACGACGATCAAAAAGAGGAGCTGGATGCCGATGATCGCGAAGAAGAAGAAACCAAAGCCCATCCCGAACAAGGTGCCGAAGAGGGCGGACGGTACGTCATTCACCGGTTCGTTGCCGGTGTCCACTGTGCCGGCGGGTTCCGCATCCGAGTCCTGAATGTCGTCCCGCTCAACCCGGTGGCTGGAGGCGTCGTGATCTTCGGGGACGGCGGGCTCGATTTTTGGAGCCGTTTCCGGGGCAAACTCACCGTTGGCCGCGGCGCTGAACATGGCGGTGCCGACGAAGAGAAAGGGAAACGCCATGAATGTCAGCATGAAGAGGCCAAACAGGCCCATCAGTCCGGCCAGTACATAGTGAAAAATGGCCAGGAGCCGCAGGTGCTCCTTCGTGGTTTCGATCTGGGCCGGGTCCAGCGTGCTCGCGTCGGGGGAAGTGTCCGCCATGCGGACATCATACTCACTTTTCGTAAGCGCGGTCCAGATGAACGTAACCGCCGTCGATGTGAATAATTTGGCCCGTGGTGTGGGACGAGCGGGGAGAGAGGAGGAAGGCCACCATGTCGGCGATCTCCTGCGGCTCGGTCATCCGGTGGCCCAGGGGAATGTGGCGCTCGATGCGGGCGCGCTTCGCTTCTGGATCGTCCTGGGTTTGCAGCCAGGAGTCGTACATCGGCGTCCAGACCTCGGCGGGGTTCACCGCGTTCACGCGTATATTGTCTTTTGCCAGGGACAGGGCCCACTCGCGGGTCAGGGAATTGACGCCCCCTTTTGCCGCGGCGTAGCCGGAAGTGCCGCCTTGACCGGTGACGGAAATCTTCGAACCAATGTTCACAATCGCTCCGGTGTGCTGTTCCCGCAGGAAGGGGAGGGCATGGTGGGCCACGGAAAAGTAGTGCACCAGGTTTCGCTCCAGGGACTCGCGAAACGCCGCCGGGTTTTGGTCCAGCCCCACGCCGTCGTTCACTCCGGCATTGTTTACGATGCCGTCGATGCGCTTGAACTTTGTGTGCGCGGCATGCACCGCGTCCTGTACCAGGTAGTCGTCCTGGAGATCGATCTCCAGGTAGAGCGCCGGTTTGTGTTCCACCCGCAGTTCGTCGGTGAGCGAGGCGCACTCTTCCTTCGGGCAACGATCCAGGACGACGGGTATCGCGCCCTCGATCGCCAAGGTGCGAACGACGGCTTCCCCGATGCCCTGGGCGCCGCCGGTGATGAGGATGACTTTATCGGTTAGATCGAGATTCACGGGAGTTGTCTTCGCCACAAACCGGGAGGAATCCGCCGCATGGTTGCCAGCGGGATGAAAGGCCGTGACCGTTACTAACAGAGTAACGTTTCAGCCGCTGTTCTGGCTATCCGGAAATTGCCCGGAGTGGAACGTTCTTGCCCGTATCCGCTCCGGAATTTTCCGCGCGCGTGTTCTCACGCCAGCCCCAGGGCCTTGTCCATGTTCGCGGCCACTTCCTTTAGGCGGGTGGCATCTCCTCCCGGCACCTCCGCCGTGGCCCAGCCGGAGAAGTTCACCGCCAGCAAGGCGGACTGAACGGCGGCCCAGTCCACATGCCCTTCGAAGAGCGCGCAGTTTTTCTGGGTGTCGTGGTTGTGATCCTTCACGTCCAGCTTCACGATGCGGTGGCCGAGGGCCTTGATCCAGTTGGCCGACCCGCCGAAGCGGTCCAGGTTTCCAATGTCGAAAAACGCGCCCAGCCAGCAGGAGTGGAACTGGTCGATGTAGGACTTCCACAGACCCGCGTTGTAGCAGAAATCATTGGCCACGTTTTCGCAGGCAATGTGTACGCCCAGTTGGGCGGCGGTGGGGAGGGCTTTCTTGAGCTGTTCGGTGGAACGTTCCCAAACCTGCGCGTGGTTCTCGTTCACCGGGTCCGTCACCTTGCCAATGACCTGAAGGATGGAGGATCCGCCCACGTCGTGGGTGAACTTCAGCGCGTCGATGGTTTCTAGAAGCGCGGCGTCCCTTACCGCCGGGTCCGGGTCCGTGAGGCGGATTTTCCAGTGGTTGGCCACGTTTACGTTGTGAATCGGAATGCCGGTCTTGTCTTGTGCTTCCAGCACTTCTTTCAGGTCGTACACCCCGGGCGCGGTAATGGTGATGCCATCGAACCCCGTGTCCAGCGCCATGCGGAACTGGTCGTGAACGGACAGGTCGCGCGGCTGGATCATGGACCACTTGACGGCCTTCCAGATTCGGCCCTTCAAGGTAGGCTGTCCTTTCCTCACCACCGGTATCCCTCCCGAGGCCGCCCTCGGAGCGGAGGCTGAGGCCAAAGCCGCGGCGGGAATCAGCGCGGCGGACGAACGGGAAAGAAAATCACGGCGTTTCATGAATGGAGAGGGGATTGGTTTTCGAAAATCTACGGGTTTTTACTGAACACCCGTTTAACAACCCCACCCAATTCCGGCAAGACCGTAAAGACGTGACGCTTTGAGCAGACAACGCTCAATGGGAAGAACCACAGAGACCACAGAAG
This sequence comes from Verrucomicrobiia bacterium, assembly GCA_030427505.1. Lineage (GTDB taxonomy): Bacteria > Verrucomicrobiota > Verrucomicrobiia > Verrucomicrobiales > DEV007 > JAUICH01. Next base: position 72,717 of record JAUICH010000011.1, on the reverse strand, counting down.
ACACAGAGAAGAGAAACCACGGATGACTCAGATGGGCACAGATGGTTGAGAAGCGGCGCTCGCCTCAGTTCCAAATCTCTGTGCACTCAGTGCCCTCTGTGGTTCCCAAAGAAAAAGCGACCGTTTTTTTGGGAAAGCGAACCCTGGGAATGAGGAACCACAGAGAACACAGAAGACACAGAGAGGAGAAACCACGGATGACTCAGGTGGGCACAGATGGTTGAGAAGAAGCGTTCGTCTCAGTTCCAAATCTCTGTGCACTCAGTGCCCTCTGTGGTTCTCAAAGAAAAAGCGACCGGTTTTTGGGAAAGCGAACCCTGGGAATGAGGAACCACAGAGAACACAGAGGACACAGAGAAGAGAAACCACGGATGACTCAGATGGGCGCGGATAGTTGAGAAGTGGCGTTCGTCTCTGTTCCAAATCTCTGTGAACTCAGTGTCCTCTGTGGTTCCCAAAGAAGAGGCGACCGATTTCTGGGAAGAGCGAACCCTGGGACTGAAGAACCACAGAGAACACAGAAGACACAGAGAGGAGAAACCACGGATGACTCAGATGGCGCAGATAGTTAAGAAGTAGCGCTCGCCTCAGGTCCAAATCTCTGTGCACTCAGAGTCCTCTGTGGTTCCCAAAGAAGAAGCGACCGGTTTTTTGGAAGGCGAACCCTGGGAATGGTGAACCACAGAGAACACAGAAGACACAGAGAAGAGAATTCGCGGATGACGAAGACAGTTCATAGGTTAGGACCTGCCGCGAACGCTTTCCCAAGTCTATCTGTGACCATCTGAGTCATCAGTGGTCAAGAACCCTCTGTGAACTCAGTGTCCTCCGCGGTTCCCCAAGAGGAGCATCAGTTCGCGCTCAGCGCCCACTCCAGCAGAACCTGGGAATCTTTCCACACCCAGGTGCCGGAACTGCCGAGCACGACGACGATGCGTTCGCGTTCTTCCTTCGCGCCGCTGGAGACCAGGCAGTAGCCGCTGGCATTCGTGTAGCCAGTCTTCATGCCGTTGCAGAAGTCATAGTTGCGCAGGACCTTGTTCGTGTTGATCAAGGTGCGGGGCGTTCCCGAGCCCAGTTCGAATTCGCAACTCGTGATCTGGACAAACTCGCGGATCACGGGGTTGTGATACGCTTCAAAGGCCAGCAGCGCCATGTCATGCGCGGTGGAATACTGGCGGGAATCCGGCAGGCCGTGAGGATTGACGAAGTGGGAATTCTCCATGCCCAGGCTCAGAGCATAGGCATTCATCTTGTCGGCAAAGGCTTCCACGCTGCCCGCGTTGTCCACCGCCAGGCACACCGCCACGTCGTTGCCGCTGCGCACCAGCAGGGCTTTCAGGAGATCGCGGCGGACGTATTCTTCGCCCGGCTTGATGCCGATGAGCGTGGGCTCCACCCCGTTTACCTCCGGAGGCACCACCACCGTGGCGTCCAGGTCGCCGTCGCGGATGACGAGTAGCGACGTCAACAGCTTCTGCGTGCTGGCCACGGGAGTCTGGGTATCGGCGTCTTTCAGGTGATAAAACTGACCGCTCTGCGCGTCGATGACGGCGGCGTATTTTCCGACAATGCTCGGCGCCGGTCCGCCACCCCAGGGCTGTGGTGGAGGCAGTTTCTCCTGTCGCTCCAGCAGGTTTTCGCGGGCTTCCAGCGCGGCTTCGCGTTCGGAAATGGCTCTCACGCGGGACTCCAGCGCCGCTTCCTGTTCGCGCAGGACGCGCTCCCGCTCGCTCAGCGCCTTCATCCGGGCCGAAAGCGAGTCCGCGATTTTCTCCAGCACGGCTTCCCGCGCGGCCAGTGCGTCTTCCTCTTCGGAGGAAGCTTTCCCAGAGGCGGCATCGGCTCCGCTTGGCGTGCTCCCGGCTGTTTGGGGCAGCATTGCCGCGCCCTCCATCGGCCCGGCGGGTTCGTCGATGGACCCCTGGCCCTGGCCGGTGCTCTCGTCGCCGCCTGCTGCTGGTGGCCGCAACGGAGGCGGCACCTTGGCGGGCTGATCGGCCACGTCCTGTGCCCTCAAGCAGGGAAGAAGAGTTCCGCTCGCCAGGAGTAGAAAACAGGCGAAGACGGCGGCGCCAGCGATGGGCTGAAAGGAAAAAGAACGAAGCAAAAACGGACGATGACGCAGCATGAGATCAGACGGGGCTTACCGGATATTTTGAACCTCCGTAATTTTCCCCCATAGCCAGAGAATGCAAGAACCACGCCACCTCGCGCAAATGCGTCCGCCGGGAGGCCGGGGTCTCGTCTCTCTGGGTGGGAAAATTACCGCTTCCGCTTCCGCGAAGAGGCCGTCCGTTTCTTACCTTTTGGACCCTTTGACTTCTTCACGGGAGAGCGAGACCGGGAGGAGGAAGCAGAGGCCGCCCCGTTTTGGGCGCTCGCGCTGTTTTTGTCCCCAGCGGTTCTGTTCGACGAAGAAGACCCCGTGAACTCCGCGGTCCCGATATCCGGCTTTGCCGCCAAGTCCGTCCGCATGGCCGCCGAGGGAAGAGACGCCGCGTCACCGCGCCGGGAATCGCCTCCATTCGAACGGCTTTCGGCCGCCCCGGGCTCTTGTCCTTTCGCCCCAAATCTGCGCTGCAAGCCGGACCAGATCATCAGCCACAGAATGGCCAAAAGCAGCAGTATCCAAAAGAGCGTCAAAAAGAAACCGGACCACAGAGCGCCGTGCATGAATGACTTGAGGGTAGGGGGTTAACATTCCTGCCGAATGCTGGGGCCAGCGTTCGGAAGTTTGAAAGCTGAAACAAAGCTGGAAAAAATGCCAGCCCAGATTCCGCCGCTTCAGGCGATCCAGTCATGGATCACTTTCCCCGCCACGTCGGTGAGCCGGAAGTCACGGCCCTGGAAGCGGTAGGTGAGCTTCAGGTGATCCAGGCCGAAGAGGTGGAGCATGGTGGCGTGGAGATCGTTAATATGGACGGGGTTTTCTTCGATGCTCCAGCCGATCTCGTCGGTCTTGCCGTAAACGAGGCCGCGCTTCAGGCCACCGCCCGCCATGAGCATGGTGTAGCAGAAGGGATGGTGATCGCGCCCCGTGTTGGCGTTGCGGCCGGGCCGGTTTTCGCCCAGCGGGGTGCGCCCGAACTCGGAACCCCAGACCACCATGGTGGAGTCCAGCAGGCCGCGCTGCTTCAGATCCTTGATGAGGGCGGCGATGGGCTGGTCCACCGCGCCCGCGTTGTAGGTGAGGTTCTTGTCCAGCTCGCTGTGTTGGTCCCAACTGGCGTGGATGATATTGATGAAACGCACGCCGCGCTCCACCAGGCGGCGGGCCAGCAGGCAGTTCTTGGAAAAAGTCTCGTAGGTGCGCAGGTGGGGCAGGGTGCCGCGCTGACCGCTTGGGTCCGGCTCGGGCCGGCCGATGCCGTAGAGGTCGAGCGTCGCCTGGGATTCGCCGGACAGGTCCACCAGTTCCGGCGCGGCGGTCTGCATGCGGTTGGCCAGTTCGTAGTTGGCGATACGGCTGGCGATCTCTGGATCGTGCACCTCCTGGTAGCGGCCCTGGTTCAGGTCGCGCAGGGCATCGAGGCCGGCGCGCTGGACTTGGGGCGGCAGGCCGTCCGGGTTTTTCAGGTTCAAGACGGGCTCGCCTTCATTGCGGAACAGGACGCCCGCGTATTTCGACGGGAGGAAACCGCTCTGCCACAGAGTAGAACCGCCGGAGGAACCGCGGCCCGCGGTCAGGACCACGTAGCCGGGCAGGTTGCGGCTGTCAGCGCCGAGACCATAGTTCAGCCAAGAGCCCATGGTGGGCATGCCGAAGCGGGACACGCCGCACTGCATCATGAGTTGCCCGGGATGGTGGTTAAACTCTTCCGAGTGCACGGTGCGCACCATCATCAGATCATCCGCGCAGGAGCCCAGGTTGGGCAGGAGGTCGCTGAACTCCATGCCGCTTTGGCCGTATTTCGTAAACTTCCGCGGCGAGCCGAGCAGGGTAGCCGTATCCGGCTGAATGAAGGCGAAGCGCGCGGTATCGAGGATCTCTTTCGGCAGTTTTTGCCCGTGCAGTTCGTTCAGCTTCGGCTTCGGATCGAAGAGGTCCAACTGCGAAGGCGCGCCCGCCATGAAGATGAAGATGCAGGCCTTCGCTTTTGGGTCGTGGTGCGGCTTCAGGGCCGCGAACTCGCCCGCGTCCTTGGCCGTGGCGGCGTTCAGGAGCCCGTCCTGGCTCAGCATGGAGCCCAGGGCAATGCCGCCCAGACCGCTGGCGGACGAGGTCAGAAATTCGCGGCGCGACCGGAGGAGTTTTTGCTGAAAGGGGTTCATTTTGGGGGTTCTTTCTCCTGACGCTGAAATGTAACGGGGATAGGTGGGGGTGACCAGTCCGCGTTTAAGCCATTGGGGCGCGGTGCGGAGACAGGGAGACAGGGAGACAGGGAGACAGGGAGACAGGGAGGGGTGCAGTCAAAACATAGGTGACACTTTTGGGTCAGAACATGGGTAACACTGGGATCAAGTAGGGCTACGGTGTCTATGCTTGTTTTCTCGCGCTCGCGAAGAAGTTCTTCCTGTCGAGTCTTCTATCCACTTTCCGGGGCTCCTTCTCCTTCCCGGGGTCTTCAGACCCGGCTGATTCTCCTGGGCTGAAGGCCCATTCGCGCAAAGCCCAGGGATTTATCCCTGGGAACCCCCCCCATAGTTTGCGGGCTGAAAGTCCGCTCGCGAGTGTTCGCTACCCTATTGAGTTTCCGCCGATCCTTAGAACCCTGGCAAAGGCGGCGACTGCCGTAGAACCTCTCAATCCAATTCCTCCCCGGCCAACACTGGCCAGGGCTCTTTACCAGTTTAAGGGGCTCGCGTTCTGTTCGGGGGACTTCACAGTGGAAGGGAACCAATCCCCATGAAATCCCGCTTCTTTTCTCTCCGTGCAGGGGTGGCGCTGCTGTGTGCGTTGCCGTGTCTCTTGATGATGTTCGCCTTCCCGGCCCATGCGGCGGAGCCGTTCGTGGAAAAGATCGACCTCTTCAAAGAGGGCGATCTCGGCTACAAACGCTACCACATTCCCGGCGTACTCGTCACGGCTAAGGGCACCGTGCTGGCTTGGTGCGAGGCGCGTGAGGACGGCGGCGACTGGGACCAGATCGATGTCCTGCTGCGGCGCTCCACGGACGACGGCCGCACCTGGAGCGAGCCAAAGAAGATCTCCAATGTGCCGGGGCCGATCGAGAAAAATCCCTTCTCGCTGGCAATGAAGAACGTGGATCCCACGGACGTCACCTACAACAATCCCGTGCTCATCGCGGACCGGGACGGCACGGTGCACATGGTGTTCTGCGTGGAATACATGCGCTGCTTCTACCAGCGCAGCGAGGACGACGGGGTGACGTGGAGCGAGCCGGTGGAGATCACCAGCGCCTTTGAGGCTTTCAAGAAAGACTACGACTGGAAAGTGCTGGCCACGGGCCCCGACCACAGCATCCAGCTTGCGAACGGCCGCCTGGTGGTGCCGGTGTGGCTTTCCACTGGGACGGGAGGGAACGCGCATCGCCCCTCCGTCACCTCCACCATCTACAGCGATGACGATGGGAAGACCTGGCACGCGGGGGAAGTGGCGGTGCCGTGCACGGAGGAGTTCATCAACCCCAACGAAACCGTGGCGGTGGAACTGAAGGACGGCAGCGTCCTGCTGAACGTGCGGAACGAATCGAAGGCGCACCGCCGCATCCAGGTGACTAGCCCGAACGGCGCCACGGACTGGAGCGAGCCGCGCTTTGTGGAGGAACTGGCGGAACCCATCTGCATGGGCGGCATTGTCCGCTACGATCACGGCGGCGAAAACGTGCTGCTGTTCTGCCATCCCGACAACCTAAGCCGGGCGGACGGCAAAGAAGAAGCCGGCAAAAACCGGGACCGGCGGAACGTGTCGGTTCATATCAGTACGGACGAAGGGCAGACCTGGTCCCCAGGCCATTCGGTGGAGCCTTCCTGGAGCGCCTACAGCGACATCGGCGTGACACCGGAGGGCACCATTCTCTGTTTCTACGGCCGGGGCGAAAAATCCAGCTTCTCCGGCGACCGGCTGACGATGGCCCGCTTTAACCTGGAATGGCTGAAAGCGCGGCCCGAAAATCCGCGTCCCGCCGAGTTCGACAAAGCCAAGAGCGCGGAAAAAGCAGAGACGGCTTCCGCCGCCGCGGGCATCGTGCTGGACGACGAAGACGGCGAGTACGTGGGCTACTGGGAACCGAGCACAAACCTGCCTTCCTACCTGGGACACGGCTACCGCCACGCCGGGAACTCGGGCGACGGCAGCAAGTCCGTACGCTTTACTCCGGCGATCGGCGAGCCCGGAGAGTATGAGGTGCGCCTCCTTTATACCGCGTCTGAAAATCGCGCCCGGAAAACCCAGGTGTCCGTGGCCAGCGCGGACGGCACGAAAGTGCTTTCCATCGACCAGCGCGAGCCAGTCCTGGTAAAAGGCGTGCCCACCGCGCTGGGCCGCTTCCGTTTTGAAAAGGGGGAAAAGGGCTATGTGGAAGTCTCCAACAAAGGCGCCGACGGCTACGTGGTGGTGGACGGCGTGCAGTTCATCCTGACCTCTCTGGCGGATGAAGAACGCGCCGGAAAGCGGAGCGCGGGCTTCGTTGCCACAAAGTTCGAGCCGGTCCAGGACGAGCGGGAAAAGTTGGCCGCGGCGGTGGCGTTTTCTCCCCTGACGCCGGAGAAACCAGGCCTCAAGAGTCCGAAGCCGGATACCGAACCCGTGGCATTGGCCAAGGACGCCCCGGCGGCTGAGGTGAACGGGAAGAGTTACGATCTGGTGGTCGTGGGAGGCACGGCGGGCGGCATCGCCACGGCGGTCCGCGCGGCGCGGGATGGCTGCACCGTGCTGCTGGTGCAGCATGACCGGCACATCGGCGGCATGCTGACGAACGGCCTGATGCAGTGGGATGCCCTTTACGGCGGGCCGCGCGCGCCGCTTTTCAGCGAACTGCTGACAAACATCGAGCAGTTCTACATCGACACCTACGGCCGTGATTCCAAGACCCACCAGATCGTCCGCTACACCCACGAGAAGTATCCCATCAGTTGGGTGGAGCCGCACGTCATGGAGCGCGAGTGCAACCGTCTGGTCGCCAGGGAAAAGAATCTGACTCTCCTCCTGGATCACTTTCCCGTGGCCCTGGAGCGGGAGGGGAATCTTCTGAAAAACGTGACCCTGCGCCGCTATGGAACGGAAGGGGAAGACATTACCGTAAGCGGAGCGATGTTCGCCGACGGCACTTACGAAGGCGATCTCCTTGCGCTGGCGGACGTGCCCTATCGCGTGGGGCGGGAAGCGCGTGACGAATATGGTGAGCCACACGCGGGCAAGGTGTTTGTGAACATTGCCTCCGGTCCGCCGCAAAGCGTCATCGATGAGGGCCTGAACATCCGGGTCTACGGCGCCCACCAGGGCGAAGTGGACCCCACCAGTCCCTTCACGGCGGACAAGGCGTCCCAGGCCTACAACTACCGCTTCTGCGTTTCCAAAGATCCCAAGAATCGCGTCATGTTGACCAGCCCGCCTCCGGGATACGACCGGGAGGAATACGTGAACTACGAGCGCAAAGGCATCGCCACCAACGCCGGGCCGAACCAGAAATCCCACATGAACAGCCCGATCCTGCCGGGTGAGAATCACGAATATCCCGAGGCCTCCTGGCCGGAGCGGGAGAAGATCATCGAGCGGCACAAGAACTTTGCCCTGGGCCTCATCTGGTTTCTGCAAAACGACGAGTCTGTTTCCGAGGCAAAGAAGAAAGGCTTTCGCGAATGGGGCCTGGCGGCGGATGAATTCCAGGACCACGGAAACATTCCCTATGAAATGTATGTGCGCGAGGCACGCCGCCTGGTGGGCCGCCACATCCTCACCGAACTGGACGGCATGTTGAGCCCGGACTATGGCCGCGCCCCCATCCAGCCGGACAGCGTGGGCACCACGGACTGGTATATGGACTCCCACTCGTGCACCACGGATTCACGCCCGGATTACCACTATGATGGGAAGCTGATCCTCACGAACGAATCGCGCCCCATGCAGATTCCGTATCGTTCCCTGTTGCCGCAGGGAGTCGACAATCTGCTCGTGCCGGTGGGCCTCTCTTCCACTCACATCGCCTGGGGCGCCCTCCGCCTGGAACCGGTGTGGATGCAGACCGGCGAGGCCGCCGGCGTCGCGGCGGGTCTGGCCAAGGCAAAGGGCACGACACCCGGAGAACTGGATTCCGACCTGTTGATCCGTACCTTGGCGGAGCGGCGGCACCTCATCAGCTTCTTCAACCAAGGCCGCGTAAACGATGACGATCCGCGCATCCCGGCGGCGCAATATTTCGGCACCAAAGGGTTCTTTGCCAGTTATGACGCTCGCCTGGACGAGCCGCTGAGCCCGGAAGTCAAAAAGTTGTGGGAACAAGCCTCAGCCGATTTGAAGGCAGGCAAGCTGGATGTTCGCTCTCTGGCGGCCAAGGTGGCGTTGGCGGAAAAAACTCAGTCTCCGGAGAAAACGGCTGCCGGCGGTAAAAGCAGGGGAGACTTCTTGCTGGCGCTTTGGAACGAGGCGCCCTTGTAGGCTTGCTTATTCAGGTGCGGTCGCACTTTCAGGCCACGGCCCCAAGAGCCAGTCGAAGTCCAATTCCTTTGTAGATGGACCGGTGGAGACTTCCACAAACCGGCTGCTGATCGTGGGAGGATGATTTGTCGACGCTTGCGGCAGCCCCGCATGCTCCCGCAGGATGCGTTTGATTTCCGCGATGGCGTCCGGGTGCGTGTAGGAGTCGTGCCCGGTGGGGACAATGATCTCGGACGCCGCGCCTTCTTGGTGGGAACTCCAATAGTCCACCACGCCGTCTGAACTGTCCGGAGTATCGCCTTTGCCGCGGTCGCCCATGATGGAGTGATAGATCACGCCCTCTTTATAGGGAGACATGTCCAGGCCCACCACGATGGGGGAGTCGGGTCTCAGGGACAGGATACTGGTGACTTTCTTTTGAAGATCCACTTTCAGGTATTCGCCGGCGCCTTCATCGAACAGGGAAGAGGCGGAAAGCACCAAGTCAGAGGGCAGATGGGCCAGGCTGGCGGCAAACCCGGCGTAGCCGGCCTCCGCCATCTTGGCTCCCCGGTGGGGCGCGGACAGGAAGATCGCCCGTTGGATGGCGGGATCCGGCTCGAAGTAAGCGAGGCTCCGCGCTTTTTCCCGTTGCTCGTCGTTGAAGGGAAATTCCTCGATGGAAACCGCGCTGACTTGATTCCACAAGTGGTCGCCGACGTCCGCGACGAGCAGGTGCGTCAGGACGCCGCCCATGCTGTGGCCGATGGCTACCATGTTGGTGGAAAGCGGATCGTCTCCCTCGGGATCGAAGTGCTGGCGCAGCTCGGCGAGCTTGGTCCGGAAAAGCAGGGCCGATTCGGCGATGGAAAAGGAACTGGGATAAGTGAACAGCATGAACTGGTAGCGCCGGGAAAGATCCGGCTCGGCGGCGAGCTCCGGTATCACATCGCGCCACATGATGGGAACGGAGACCAGCCCGTGGGTCATGAGGACGGGGATGCGGTTCGGGTCGTAGGGGCCCGCCAGATAGATGCCGGCCTGATCGACGCGCTTTTCCGCCTCCAGGAAACCGCCCAGGCCCCAGAGGAGCTCGTTCCGTCCGGAGAGAATCATCTCCATGGGCGCGGAAAAATTTGCGGCCAGGGGATAGGCGCGGCCCCCCACCTCCACGGTTTCGTGCAGCTCGGGATTCCACAGTCTCACTGGGACCCGGTAGCGCTTTTGTTCGCCTGAGGGAATGAGTCGCGGATCGTCCAGCGTCACCGTGATGGGTACGAAAAGGCCGCGCGGCGGAAAAAACCGCATCTCTTCCTCCCGCTCCGGCCGTTGTTCCCGGATGCCCACCAGGGTAGCGCCATAGCCAGCGCGTTTTTTTTCCACCACGCCTTTTCCCCTGAGGGATTCGGTCGCGACCGCGCGGTCGAAGAAATCGGGGGAAAATTCAGATGTCTCGCTCAGGGAAAATTCCACTTCGAAGACCTCATCATTCACAGTGAAAGTGTGAGGGCCGTCTTCGAAGCGGCGCGGATCCGTGGCCCAGAGTTCGGCAAAGCGGGCCAGGGAGAGATTGTGTACGTCAAGAAGGGCCTGCTCCGCCTCCGAACCTGGGATCTCCTTCCGTTCCGCCAGCAGGCCGCGGGACTCCAGGGCGGTTTTCAGATAGCGAGCCGCCGCGTCTGTCTCCTTCCCTTGGAATTCGAGGCGGCGGGCCTCCCGGATCAGCCCGGTACTGGTATTGGCGAAGGCGGCGATGACCGTCTTCGTGGCGCCCGCCATCTCGCGGAGCCCTTTGGCGGATCGCAGGCTTTCCCGCCCGATTTCATGAGGTTGCGTCCTGACTTTTACCGTGGAGCAAGCTGGCAACCCGGCTAATCCCAGGAGGATCAGTCCAACCCCCGCCAGTTGCCAGATGGAGGTGGCGGGGCGCTCTTGTCTCGGCGGATGGCGGCTCTTCATTGAGGAACGGCTCTAACCATAAAGAGAAGAACCGTCCCTCGGAAACAAGACAAACGAAGCTCCGGCGCGTGCCAAAAACGTTGGCCGCGCCGTCTATACGTGCCCCAGGGAGTCCACGATGGTCTGGCAGGCCGCGCGCTTGGCGGGCATGATGGCGGCGCTGAAAGTCAGCAGGATAAGCAGCACGTAGCTGGGAATGAGGTAGTCGGGCACCAGCTTGATCTGCCAGATGACCGCCCGGGCCGCCATGGGCGGTTCCCACATGGGCTTTACGTAGTCCACCAGGCCAGCAAACCCGACGGTCAACGCCAGGCCCAGCGTGGCGCCAATCAGGCCCAACAGGCAGCTTTCGATTCCGAAAAGGGCCACCACGCCGCGCCGCTTCAGACCCAAGGCCCGCAGGGTCCCAATCTCCTTCGTCCGCTCCACCACGGCCATGCCGATGGTGTTCAGCACGCTCATCGTCACGATGGTGATGATGATGCCGAAGACCAGGGCGAAGATGATGTCGAACATCTTCTTCGTGCGGGTGTACATGGTGGAGAGCTGGTCCCAGGGTTTGACTTCCACGTCCATGCCCTTGGCGGCGAGGGCCGCCTGCAAGTCCGCCACCACGGCGTGGGTGTCTTCCCTGTCATGGAGCAGGACTCGCACTTCTCCGGCGCCCTGGGTGCCGTAGAGGTCCTGGGCCAGGGAGAGGGGCATGTAGATGTAGCGGTCATTCAGGATCTCCGCCGGCACGTCGATGATCTGGGCCACCTTGGCGTCTATCGCGTTCATCTGGCCGTCCAGAGTCGGCGCCATGAGGATGACGTCTGAGTCTTTCCCGATATTCAGTTTCTCCGCCATGCCGGAGGTGATGCCGATCTTAAACGGAGTGTCGTCCGTGATGGGGTCGCCCACGTAGGGGTCCGAGTCTTTGAACAAGATGGTGCCCGATTCGTAGATGGTGTCCCGGGCGGAGGGCTTGCTGGCGAAGCCGATGTAGATGGCGGAGGTCTCTCCGGTGTCCACAAAACCCGTCATCTGCATGGTGCCGGCGGTCAGTTTCACCCGGGGATCTTCCGAGACAGCTTCCTGGATGGCCCCAAGTTCCTCCGCGGTCAGGAAGTATTTCTCCGGCTCCAGACTGCCTTTCTCCAGGTAGCCTTTTTTCCAGATCTGGACGTGGGCGTTGCCTTGATCGTGAATAAAAGACTCACGAATGCTGACGAACATGTAGGTCGTGAAGCCACCGAAAATATTGATGGCGGCGTAGCCGAGCGACACGGCGAGCATGGTGGTGACGGACCGCCGCCCGTTGCGGAGCAGATTTCGAAATGCCAGGGAGAGCCACTTCATAGATCGATCGCCTGATGTTCCACGTCTTCCTCGATGGTGCCGTCCTTCAGCCGGACGTGCCGGTCCACGGAGCCCAGCAGGCGGTCGTCGTGGGTGGAAAAGAGAAAGGCCGTATGGTGGGTGCGGTTGACTTTGCGCATGAGGCGGATAATCCGGTCGGCATTGACCGAGTCAAGGTTTGCCGTGGGTTCGTCCGCGATGACCATGGCGGGCTCCGAGACCAGCGCGCGGGCAATGGCCACGCGCTGTTGCTGACCGCCGGAGAGCTTGGTGGGCCGGTGGTGGCTGTGGGAGGTCAGGTCCACTTCCTCCAGCAGTGCCATGGCCCTTTGTTGGGCTTCCGGCAGAGGCACGCCCTGGATCTGCATGGGCAGCATCACGTTTTCCAGGGCGGAAAGAACGGGAACCAGGTTGAAATTCTGGAAAACAAAGCCGATGGCCTCATTGCGGACTTCGCTCAGGCGGTTGTCGCTGAAGGTGCCAACGGCTTGGCCCTTCAGCAATATCTGGCCTTGGCTGGGTTCGTCCAGGAGGCCCAGCAGGTTGCACAAGGTGGATTTGCCGGACCCGGAGGGACCCCAAATAGCCACAAATTCGCCGGATTGGATCTTCAAGCTTACACCACGCAGTGCTTGCACTTGAGTTTCGCCAAAATGGTAGGTCTTTTGAACGTCCCGCGCTTCAACGACGGTCATATGATTTCTGGTTTCACTCTGGATGAATACGATGCCCTGTAGGACGGAGAGCGAAACGTACCCATACCTGAGGCAATGATCGAGTGGTTTTTCCTGTTTCTGTGGAGTCTGTGGCTGGGGCAGTCGATTTTTTCGGCGTTCCGGGTATGGAGATACCCTATCGCCGCGAAGCGGCAAGACCAGACGGGAGCCCAAGTTTCCCGGGAAATGCAGCGCCCCGCCGCCGTGGTGGTGGCCATCAAGGGTGTCGAAGAGGATACGGAAAACTTTGTCCGGGAGCTGCTGAAGCAGGACTATCGCCGCTACCGGGTGATTTTTGCCGTGGAAGACGCCCAGGACCCGGCGGCTCAAGTGGTGAGAGACGTGCTCGGATTGACATTGGCAGAGGAACGGTGGGTGGCGCCCCAATCTCAAGAAGGAGAATGTGACGCCTGTGTCACGGAAGTGCGGCTGGTGGTGGCGGGATATTCCACGAAGTGCAGTCAGAAGCTGTACAATCAACAGGCAGCCTACCGCCTTCTAGGCCCGGAGGACGAGATCGTGGCCTGCGCGGACGCCGACATCCGTTGCGAGCCGGACTGGCTGGCGCGGCTGACGGCGCCGATCAATCTGGGCACCCATCACCTCTCCACCACCTACCGCTGGCTGGTTCCGGAGCGCTCCACGCTGGTGAACCACTTGGCCAGCGTGATGAATGCCTCCGTGGCCACCATGGGCGGCCCGGAGCACCTCAATACCATCTGGGGCGGTTCGAATGCCATCGCGATGACCGAGTTCCAGCGGCTGAACGTGCCGGACGCGATTTCGACGTGTTTGAATGACGACCTCCGGGTGGGGAAACACGCCCGCCGCAATGGGTGCCGGATCGCCTACATCCGTTCCCTGCTGCGGCCTTCCAAAACCGACTTGGACTGGGCTTCCCTGTTTGAATTTGCCCGGCGGCAGTACTACCAGGTGCGGCACTATTCACCGATCCTCTACCGGTTATCATTTATGATCACGGGGCTCTATGTGGCCAGTTGGACGAGCGCCGTGGTGATGGGCCTTTCCGGCATGAGCATCGCGTGGGGTTTTATCGCCGCTGTCTTCTTCTTCGACCAGCTACGAGCCCTGGGGAGACGCCGGGTGGTGAACCAGTTGTTCAAACCGGAAACCGTCCGGGCCTTGCGAGGCAACTGGTGGCTGGAGCACCTGGCTACTCCGTTCTGGATGGCCCTGCATGGCCTCTTCCCCCTGGCGGCTCTTCTGGCCAAAGGCGTAACTTGGGCGGGCATCGGTTACCGGGTCAGGTCTTTGTACGAGATGGAGGTCATCCGGCCTGAAAAGCCTTCCCCCATGGAGCAGAGGGAGAAGGAAGTGGTAGAGATTGACGCCGGGGGGTGAACCCGGCTTCAATGTGCGCATGATGAGGCGCAATCCCCTTCGCCTGAGCGTGTTTTTCGCGCTGGCTTTTGGCTTCACTCTTTTCCGCGGGTATCCGGCCGTGGCTGGGGACGCGCCCTGGAAAATCGGGTTCGCGGCGGAAAAGATCACGCCGGAGGAGCCTATCCCCATGTCCGGCTACGCCAGCCGGAAAGAGCCTTTTGAAGACGTCACCCAGGACCTCTGGACCAAGGCCATGGCCTTTGAAGACGCGGCGGGAAACCGGGCCGTGCTGGTGACGATGGACCTGGCGGCTATCTTCGAGCCCTGGTCCAGTCAGGTTGTGGCGAGATTGAAGGAAACCGCCGGCCTGGAGCGGCGCCAGATCCTGCTGAACTGTTCCCACACCCACGCGGGGCCGGTGATTGCCGTGCCGGATGGGGGGGACGCGGAGATCGCGGCGCGGGTGGAACGCTACCTGACCCGGCTGGAAGACCAGATCGTGACCTGTGCCACGAAGGCGGTGCAGTCGATGGAACCCGCCACGCTGTCCTGGGGGAAAGGCTTCGCGCCTTTTGTGATGAACCGGCGCGAATTCATCCTGAACGGCGTGCGTCTGGGAAATCAGTTTAGCGGCTTGTCGGACCGTACCCTGCCCGTGCTGGTGGCGCGGAAGGCGGACTCCGGCGATCCCATGGGCGTCTTGTTCCAGGTGGCCTGTCATAACACCACCCTGGGCGGCAAGAACCTGTCCATCAGTGGCGACTTCGCTGGGTTTGCTCAGGCCTACTTCGAAGAAGCCCACCCCGGCGTGCCGGCCCTCTTCATGGCGGGTTGCGCGGGCGATGCGAATCCCTATCCGCGAGGCACGCTGGAGCATGCCAAGCAACACGGCAGGACCACCGCCGATGAGGTGGGGCGCTTGCTGGAGACGGAGGACGAACTCACCCCACTGGAAGGTCCCCTCACCACCGTGTTTGGCGAGGTGGATCTGCCCTTCGACGGCCCTATTTCCGAAGAGGGCGCCCGCGAGTTGGCGGAAGGTTCCCGTTATCAAAAATACATCGGCGAAAAACTGCTGGCGCTCTACGAAGCGGGCGGGGCGCCGGCCGCCGCTCTGCCCGCCACCCAGCAGGCCGTGTGGCAGTTTGGCGAGGGGCTCACCCTGGTCGCTCTGTCCAGCGAGGTGGTGGTGGACTATGTGAAACTGCTAGAGAACCGTCTCGGCCCCCTGAACCTCTGGGTCGGCGCTTACAGCCACGTTACCTGGGGCTACCTGCCCTCCAAGCGCGTGCTGAAGGAAGGCGGTTATGAAACGCGTGGCACTTATGGCAGAGACGCCGCCGCCGGTATCTTTGCCCCGGAAGCCGAAGACGTTCTCGTGAACAAGATAGAAGCCATGGCGCGGAAAGCGGGCCGTGAGTTCTGAGCGGTGTCAGCTTTGCGGCGGAAAACCAGGTCCGCGGTTTTTACAAACTTCTGACATCTTCCTGACAACTCGAAGAGTGTGGCGGCGTAGTCTTGCGGCACCATGAAAGTTATCCAGCAGATCCATACCTATGGGCGGGGACTCACCGCGGCCGCGGTGGCGATCCTTATCCTTCCAGTCCTGTTGTTCGCGGCACCCTGGAGCCCTGGGGAGAAAGGAAATGAGGCGGGTGCGTCTGACTTTGTCGTCCACGAATGGGGCACCTTTACCAGTGTGTCCGGATCGGACGGGGTACTGCTCTCCGGACTGGAGGCAGAGGAGGAAACGTTACCTTACTTTGTCTATTCGCATGATGGCATGGGAGGAAAAGTTCAGCCGGAACTGGATGCGGAAGGTGAGCCAAAATTCAAGATCATGACGAAAGGCTTCAACCGTCCGCTGAAAGGGGTCACCATTAAGATGGAAACCCCGGTGCTATACTTCTATGGGCCGGCCCACCAGGGAGTTGAAGTCAACGTGGGTTTTCGGGGAGGTTCCATTTCCCAGTGGTACCCCTCGCGAGTGGGGGGCGAGACCCTTCCGCCAGTAATTCGTATCGATACGAGTAATAAGAACGATCTGCCGAAAGTTCCAGATCCGGCCGTGGCGATTCCGTTAGGTGCGTCGCCTGTCGACTTCTCAAAGGGCTTCGAAGGAAGCATTCAATGGAAGGTCGATCTGAAGTCCTATAGTTCTGACACGCCTTTCGAATTGATGAAACTGGGCGAATCGCTTACCTGGACGCGGCCACGCGTTCCGGGAGCCAATATCGTGGTTACCCAGGGCGCTCAAGGAGAAGAGCGGGAAGGCTTTCTTTTCTACCGTGGGGTGGGGCGCTTCGATCTTCCGGTTAGGTTTGAGACGTCCCGCGTGGAAGAAGATTCCAGCCAGGAGATCCTGACCCTGTCTCCCCAAGCCGCTGGCGGAGTGGAGTGCGAGATTCCCTTTCTCCTCCTGCTTCACCGGCGCACCGACGGCCTGGCCAGCCTGCTGTGGTCGGCTCCGTTGAAAGACCGGGAAACCATCTCTCTATCAGACGAAGCCGGGGAGTATCAGCCCTTCGAGTCACTCAAGATGGAAGCCTACCAGGGACTGAAAACCGCGCTCATGTCCGCCGGCCTATATGAGGCCGAGGCCGTCGCCATGCTGAGCACCTGGTGGGAAAGCTACACCAGTAGAGCAGGGCTTCGCGCCTTCTGGGTCGTGCCCCGCGAGTTCACCGGCGCCATACTACCCCTGGAAGTAAGTCCAAACCCGGACCAAGTCTCTCGCGTGTTGCTGGGCCGAAGCGAAATTCTCACTCAGAGCCAGGAGCAAAAGTTGCTGGAGGCCTATAAAGAAGACCCGGAACTATCCCAGTTCAACTATGATCGCTATCGTCAAGCCTACCTGAAGCGGGTGGCGGTCCTGACAAAGATGGAGAATCGGTGAGAACAGACTATCGTGCCAGACAATGAATAGAGGACAGTCCATGGCGGCAGTGCTCGGGATAGCGATGCTCGTTCCTTTCATGATTAATATGATGGGCTGGAGCATTTTCGCATACCTCAATCTTGGAGATAGAGACTTGGTGCTGGGCGCTTCTCTGGGAACTTGCTATCTGGCGAATGCTGAACATTTAGGGAATGATATCGCCTATGGATACGGCGTTCCCAATGACTATCTGATCACTATTCTCGATAGTGGACCCCTCGATTTGTTCCTGGAGAAAAGAATAGGAGATTCCATGACTCCCTTTTCATTTCGTCTCACCGAGCCAGACCAATATATAGACATCCGGGCGATTGAGTTTCCATGGCTTTTACTTTTGTTCGTGCCCGTGACTCTGTGGCTGGCTGCCGGGATTGGCAAGAATGCCGCAAGCTCCAGAGCGGAGTTGGCCGGGTGAGGGGGCGCTATTGCGCCAATCTTTCCATTGGTCAGGAAGACGGACCAGCGGTCCTTTTCTTTGCGCGGTTGTCGAGCCTGCCATGAATGGCCGGTGAAGCAACCAAGCGATTCACCCAAAAACCAATCCAACCCTACATTTGAAAACCTCATCTATTTCCCTGCTGGCGCTGACCGGCGCGCTGGCGTTGACCGCTTTGTCCGCGGCTCAGGCTGGCGATCCTGAAACGCTGATCGCTGAGCGCGGCGAACTGCTGCTGAGCGAAGATTTCTCCAAACCGGTGGAAACCGCCAAGGCGCAGAAAGGCAAACCCGCCACCGCCGGCTGGCGCCTGCGGCCCGGCAAGTGGGAATTCGCGGACGGCGCCATGACGGGCACCGAACAGAAGGAAGATCACCATGGCGCGGTGGCCCGTTTCCCCGTCGCCTTTAAGGACGTGGTCATCCAGTATGACGTGCGCCTGGATGGCTGCCGGGTAACCACGCTCAGCCTGAATGACGCCAAGGAACACGTCTGCCGCGTGCTGATCAACAAGGCGGGCTTCACCGCGCAGAAAGACGACCACGATCACGACGGGCCGGACAAGGCCGAGGTCTTCGGGAAGGCCGCTCTGCCGATCCAGGAAGGCGTGTGGAAGACCGTGGTGCTGGAAGTGGTGGGCAACGAAATGTGCGCCCACATCGACGGCATGACCGTGAAGGGTTCTCACGAACTGATCGGCACGGACAAGGCCAACTTTGGCTTCACCGTCGCCGGCGAAGGGGCCTCATTCCGCAACCTGAAAGTCTGGGAAGCGAAGGCCAAGTAAGGGCCAGACCACGGATAGAGATCGACAAAAAAGGGACGCGGATGACTCACCCGCGTCCCTTTCTTTTATAAACTTTTGGCCTGACACTTACACCTCCGCGGCCTGAAGCAGCCAGTAGAGGAGGGCGCAGACAGCCAGGAAGAGGCAGAAAAACGTGAACGCGTGCTTGTTGCGTTCCTGCTTCATCTCCATGACTTCGCGGCGGCTCAGACGGCGGCCGGTATTGGCGGCGGTGGCAGCCGAGCGGCTGGCGGAGAAACGGTCCGGCGGGGGGACCATGTCCCGGTTGTCATACCACCGTTTCTTTTCCCGGAAGGGAGAACCGGCGATGAAGTTTTCCAATTGCCCGATCTGGGCGTGAAGGGTGTATTCGGCTTCCTCGAGCTGACGCTTGAGGGCCTGCTGATCGCTGCGGCGAGTGTTCCGTTTGGGCTTGGTGGATCGTTTGGTGTGGCGACGCTGATTCATGGCCGTTGGGACGAACGACAGTTAGGGTTCTGGTTAGCTTTGTTCGGGTGCGGTAGGGAATAGAGACAGGGACGTATCTGGAGCCAGGGTCAGGGGTGGACTTCCGCGTTTGCCTTACAGAGAAGGCAGCAGCAGGCAGAACACCAGGAACAAGGCGCCAAAAATGACCAGCGGCAGCGTGAAAGCCAGGCCGCATTTGAACCACATCCAGAACCCGGAATCCGCGGCCATGCCGAAGAAACCTTCCACGCCGCTGCTCCCGCCCTTCGGGCGGATGACCTTGGCGCGTTCCAGGATGGGTTTGCTTTTCAAATAGTCGTCTTCCGCGTCTTCGATGGCGCCGAGGGCGCGGGAAAGCTCGCTGCGCAGTTGCTGGCGGCTCCACAGTTCGGGCCGCAGGTTCTGGATGCTGCGCAGGTGGTCTTCGAAAGTTTCCTTCGTTTCGATGTACTCATCCACGCGGCGCTGGGCTTCCAGCGCTTCCTTTTCCAGGTGCGTGATGGAGCGCGTCAGGCGGTCGGTCAGTTCCGTCCGGCCCGTGATGAACTGATCTTTCTTCCGATGCAGTTCTTCCAGTTCCGCCTTCTGGCGCTCGATCTGTTCCTGCTTCTGGCGAAGCTGCAACAGTTGCTCCTGCGCTTCGTGAACCTGATCGCCGAAGTTCTCGTTGTAAGCCGGGGAGCCGGACTCGAAGGCATTCTCGTCAAACTGGATGAGAACCTCCTGATTTTCGAAGTGGGACACCGTACTCATGAAACGCTGATTTAGCTAAGCAATCTTAATATTACAGATTGCCTAGAATTTCCAGCTTTTTCAGACGAGTACGTGCAAAAAATAGTGGGACCGCCGCCGCCAGCACGGTAGCGCCGAGGGCCGCGGTGACTCCCAGGTTCCAATGCGGGTCCTGAAAAATCTGGGGAACCCGGGCGCCGTTGGAGACCCAGTAGACCTTCCGCGCGTAGATCAGGCTCCCGATGAAAGCCATGATGTAGACGAAACTGGTGATGAGACACAGCGTGCCGCCAAAGCCGGAAACGATCTTTGCCGCGTTGACTTCCCGGAGGTTGGGAAAGATGACGCCGAGTCCGGTGGCGATGCCGTTCAGCCCCACGCTGAGCAGGATGATGGCCCCGGCGAAAAAGAGGGTTTCCCCACGTTCCAGCCGCAGCATGTGGCCGGACAGAAACACTAGCGCGAACATGAGCGAGCCGGTGAAGGCCGTGCTGAGGAAAAATTTTTGCCACACCAGGCGCTCCAGCGGCATGGGCGACATGGCGAGAATCCAGACCCGCCTCCCTTCCAGCGAGAACTGAGGAAAGACGAAGCGAGTGGTCAGCGTGGAAAGGGCCAGCGAACAGACTGTGAGGTTCAGGTAGGCAATGATGTAGCGGTCCCGAGCCGTGGATACCTCGTCTTCCGGATCGTGCAGCTGATCAATGTCATAGCCCATCTTATCGATGTTCAGCACGTAAAAAACCAGCAGGCCGAAAACGATGAGAAACTGCACCCACTGGGCGGGCTCGCGGAAGAAGGTGGCGATGTCTTTCCGGCAGATGGCGAGCAAGGGGCTTTTGAAAAAGCGGTCGCGCACGGTCTCCGCCCGTTCGTGAAGTCTGGCGGCGGCTTCCGCCAGGCGGGATTCTCGCCGCAGCACCGAAATGGCGTTGCCTTGCAGGGTGCGGTTCCAGGCGTCGTAGAACCAGTGCCGGGCGGTCCAGGTCACCAGGAGCAGACCCATGAGGGCGTAGCTGATGAGCAGCAGGGGAAAGAGCGGGCTGGAACCGTAGAGCGGCCGGGTCCATTGCAGGATGGAACGCGTCAGCCAAGTGCTGGGGGAGAGGAGGTTTTCGCTGACCTCGGTGTGGCGGAGCACCTGTTGGAACGTGAGGGCGGCGCTGAGACCGGTTTCCTCCACCAGATTGCGGTCCGCCGCCACGGTGCGCACGGTAAAGATCGTCAGTACTAATGTCGCGGCGGCGGCGGCGATGATAAACTGGCGCTTCGAAACCCAGCGAACCACCGCCAGCAGCAGTAGCGAAGCGATGGCGGAGGCCACCATGATAAACGGAAAAAGCACGACTAAGGTCTTTAAATAGAACGTCGGAGAGACTTCCCGCTGGTTGGCGAAGGCGACAATCAGCGGGGCGCTGATGAAGAGCAGTCCCCAACTGGAAAAGAGAGCGCTCTCCAGGCTCTTCCAAAGGAAAATGACCCGGTGACTGAGCGGCAGGGTGAGCAGCCACTTGGTCTCCCGGTTGCGGAACAGGGCGATAAAGCTGGTGACCGCCGCTGAGAAGATCAGCATCAGGAAGAAACAGAAAAAGATCAGATAAAGGAGCCGCTCGCTAATCAGCGAACTGACGGCGGGCAGCCGGTTCACGTAGGCCAGGCCGTGGCTGAACAGTTCGTAACCCGCCACCATGTAGGTCACCAGAAACACCGTGAGCACGAAAGTCATGAACTTCGACTCTGTGACCAGCTTCTTCACCCGGGCGCGAAAGATGCGCCGGTAGACTCTAAAGAGAAGGCAGAACTGTTTCCAATCGCTCACCAGCCGGGAAGGGTTTGCAGGAGATAACCTTTAAGATACTCCGACTCGGGAAGGGAAGGAAGGATCGGGTGATCTTTTCGCTGAGAGTGCCGGTCCAGCAGCCGGAGGGTGCGCCGGGCATCCACGGCGGCATCGCAGATCATTTCCATGAACAGGTCGTGACCGATGTGGTGGGAACAGCTGTAAGTGGCCAGGGTGCCGTGGTCCGACAGCAGACGCAGGGCGCGCAGGTGGATTTCCTTGTAGCCGCGCAGGGCGTCCTTCACCGCCTTCCGGTTCCGCGTGAAGGAAGGAGGGTCTAGGATGATGAGGTCGAACTGCGCTTTCTCCCCGTCCAATCGTTTCAGAAAGTCGAAGGCATTGGCGGCGGTGAAGTTCACCGCCAAGCCATTCAGCTCCGCGTTTCGCGAAGCGGTTTCGATGGCCGGTTCGCTGATGTCCACCGCGGTGACTTCGGCGGCGCCGGCCCGGGCGCAGTGGAGGGCAAAGCCGCCTTGGTTGCAGAAGCAGTCCAGCACCCGTTTGCCCTTTGCCAGTTCGCCCACCGCGGCGTAGTTGTCCAACTGGTCCAGGTAGAGGCCAGTCTTCTGGCCGCCCATCAGGTCCACCTCCATTTTCAGGCCGTTGATGTCCACGGGAAAGGGGTCGGGCGCCGCGCCATAGAGCACTCCATTCACATCCAGTTCCAGGTTCTCCGCCGCGCGAATGGGGGAGTCGTTTCGTTCCAGGATGCCGGCTGGGGAAAAGAGATCGACCAAGGCCTGGGTGATGAGGTTCTTCCGCTGGTCCATGGCCAGGGTCAGGGTCTGGAGGACGAAGTGGTCGCCGTAACGATCGACGATGACGCCGGGCAGGCCGTCGCTCTCGCTCCAGGCCAGGCGGTAGAGCGCGGGCAGCGTGCCCAGCTTTAAGCTGCTGACCCGCCAGTCCAAGGCGCGTTCGAACCGGCGGCGGAAGAAGTCCAAATCCAGGTCCTGCTTGCGCCGCGAAAACCGCCGGGCCACGATCTGGGAATCGGGATTGTAAATGGCGGTGCCGATCCGCCGGTCACGGAAGTCTTTCAAGGACACCACATCCCCCGGCTGGGGATCGCCGAAGACTTTCTGAACTTCGCTGCTATAAACCCATTCGTGGCCGTGATAGATGCGCGCGCGGGGTTTGACGACAAGACCTGACATGACCCTCAGTGTTCCGCCGAAGCGAGGGCGAAGCAAGCGGACTCTCTGCTGGATTGCGTTCGAAGGTATGCAGAGTGCCGGTCGAAAAGGGTGGTCCTCGACCTCCGGGCGAGGAACTCGCGAGCCGGGCTGTCGATCAGTAGCGGCAGATGCTTTGCAAGAAGCGTGAACAGTTGTGCCTGCCCGAGTAGATGGGAGGTCCAAGTAAGGATGTAAAGCAGCCCTAAACTGCTCCCGCGAACGCGCTCGGAGATCGCGTTCCACCTTCGCGGAGCGTGGATCGCACGTGAATTGAGCGGAGAGGCTCCACCCAAACTCAAGATCCCGCCCCCACCTCCTCAGCCCGCCGCAACAGATAAGCCCGCAACGCGGCATCGTCCGTCAGGCTGGCGGCGCGGGTAAAAGCCTGGGCGGCTTCTTTTCCGCGGCTTAACAGGTAAAGCAGATGACCGCGGGCGGACCAGTAGGGCTTGTATGAAGAAACGAGGTCCTCGGGCAAAGTTTCCAACGCGGCCCAGCCTTCCTCCACCTTTCCCGCCTGGGCAAGGGCCACGGCCCGCCCCGTCAGAGCGCCGATGCGGGGCGCAAGCTGGACCAGCCCTTCGTAAAGCAGGGCGATCTCCTTCCAGTCGATGGTTCCGGCGACCGCCCGGTGGGCGTGGATGGACTGGATGGCGGCCTCCAACTGGTAGCGGCCCATGCGCCCAAGCGCCGCGGCGGCGAGCAGCAGTGTTTCCGCCTCCTCTATCATCGGTGTGGACCAGAGGGCTGTATCCTGCTGGTCCAAGGGAACAAAGGCGCCGTCCGCCGAAGTCCGCGCCTCCCGCCGCGCTTCGCAGTGCAACATCAGCGCCAGAAGGCCGAGGGCTTCCGGCTCCTCTGGCATCAGCTGGACCAGGGTGCGTCCAATGGCGATGGCTTCCGCCGCCAGCCCGCTCAGGGTGGACTCGGCGGTATCCGTTACCGTTTCCCAGCCCGCGGAGTAGCCGGCGTAAATGGCGTCCAGCACGTCACTGAGGCGTTCGTCCCACTCCGGCGGCTCCGGAACCCGGAAGGGGATGCCGGCGTCGCGGATCTTGGCCTTGGCCCGCACCAGCCGCTGGCTCATGGCGGCGGGAGAAACCAGGAAGGCGGAGGCAATGTGGGCCGCGTCAATACCGAGCACGGTTTGCAGCATGAGCGGGGTGCGCGCGGCGGGATCGATGGCCGGATGCGCGCAGACAAAGAGCAACTTCAGCCGCTCGTCCGGAAAGGGATCGTGCTCCGCCGCCACGGTCTGGGCTTCCTCCGCTGCCAGTTGAAGGTGTTCGGCGGACCGCCGCCGGACCTGCCGGTGCCTTGCGGCATCGATCAGCCGGTTGCGAGCCACCCGCAGCAGCCAGGCTTCCGGCTTGTCCGGCACGCCGCCGTCCGGCCACCGCTCCAGCGCCGCGACGAAGGCTTCGCTCAGCGCGTCCTCCGCGCCCGCCACGTCCCCCGAGCGGGACGCCAGGTAGGCGATCAGGCGGCCGTAGGAGTTCCGCGCGGTGTCTTCCACCGCGGCCCGCGCGGCGGTTTCGGCTTCACTCATCAGGCGGCCAGGGCGGCGCGGCCCACCGTGAAATGCGAACCCAGCAGGGGCCGCACCTCGATCGTGGCAAAGGCGGCGGCGGGGTGGCGGGCCGCCCACTCCAGCGCGGCGTCCAGGTCCGGCACGTCGATGATGCCGAGTCCGGCCAGGAATTCCTTGGTCTCTGGGTAGGGGCCGTCTTGAACCACCCGCTTGCCGTCCCGGACGGTCACGGTGGTTGCGATCTGAGGAGATTCCAGGCCCGCGCCGCCGACGAAAATACCGGCTTCCTGAAGGGCTTCGCCGTAGGCCTTGCCCGCCGCCAGCGCGGCGTCGCGGTCGCGATCCCGTTGTTCGAACTGTTCTTGGGTCAGGTGGAGGAGTAGGGCGTATTTCATGATTCCGTGCTTGGCGTTGTCATTTTGATTTCAGCCGCAAAGCAAAAGTAACGCGGCTTTTCAAGAATGACGGCCCACTCCACCAGGTTTCGACAATCGGGGAATGCTTTTTTCGAAGCCTCAGACCGTTCGAACTGGAGTCGCCCTCCATCAATCGCAGCCGCACAACTGGGCCGCCGGTTCCAGGGGCGCTTCTTTGATGCGTTCCTGGAGGGCCGGTTCCGGGTATTCGAAGGTCTTGCCTTCGTAGTTCCGGATGATGACCCGTTCGTCATTGCGTTGCAGGACGTAGTCCGGATTGATCGGCACCTTGCCGCCGCCGCCGGGCGCGTCGATGACGAACTGCGGCACCCCGTAGCCCGTGGTGTGACCGCGCAGGCCGCGAATGATCTCGATGCCCTGGCTGACCGGCGCGCGCAGGTGAGCGGAGCCGCGGATCAGGTCCATCTGGTAGAGGTAGTAGGGGCGCACGCGGCACATCAGCAGCTTGTGAACGAGGGTGCGCATCACTTCCACGTCGTCATTCACCCCGCGCAGGAGGACACTTTGGTTTCCCAGCGGCACGCCGTGGTTCGCCAGCCGTTCCAGGCCTTCTTTCACCTCCAGGGTCAATTCCTTCGGGTGGTTCACATGCACGCTCATCCACAGGGGATGGTATTTCTGCAGCATCTGGCACAGGCTATCGGTAATGCGTTGCGGCAGAAAGACCGGCACGCGGGTGCCGATACGGAGAAACTCGATGTGAGGGATAGAACGCAGGCGGCTCAGGATGCGCTCCAGTTTCGCGTCGGAAAAGAGCAGGGGATCGCCTCCGGAAAGCAGCACGTCGCGTACTTCAGTATGCTCTTCCAGATAGCGGAAGGCCGCCTCGTGGTCGGACTCCAGGTGCTGTTCGCCCGCGCCGCTGACCACCCGGCTGCGGGTGCAGTAGCGGCAGTAGGAGGCGCAACGGTCCGTCACCAGGAAGAGCACGCGGTCCGGATAACGGTGTACCAGGCCCGGGACCGGCATGTGGGAGTCTTCCCCGCAGGGGTCGGCCATCTCGTAGGGCTCGTCCCAGGTTTCTTCGATGCGCGGGATGACCTGCCGGCGGATGGGGCAGTCCGGGTCCGTGGGGTCGATCAAGTTGAAAAAGTGCGGCGTGATCGCCATGGCCAGCTTATTCCCGGAGAGCAGCACGCCGGCCCGCTCTTCTTCCGAAAGGGTCAGGTGCTCCTCCAGTTGCCGCAGGTTGGTAACGCGGTTTTTGAGCTGCCACCCCCAGTCATTCCATTTCTTGGGGTCCTGGTCCTGCCAGTAACCGGGGGCGTGGGATTGAAATGTTTTTGGATCGGGGAATGACGCCATGTTGAGAGTTGGGGCCGTCTTGCCTGCTGTCTTTGGATACGGTAGGCGGTTCATCTTAGGATCAGGCGGATTCATGTCAAATTAGCGGGAAATTATGGAAATCCGGTAGCGCGACAGGGGATTGGTGGCAGAATAATAAACCCCCTCGTTTTCACGGTCGCTTGCAGTTTTTACAGTGTAACTGAGTAACTTCCAACTCCCTACCCATGTTTCTCAAAGTATTTCGGGATTTTTCCAAGCCGCAGTGGTTTCAGATTCTTAATCTTCTGAAGCGTTCCACTGGCATGTCGGTTCATGAGCTCTCTAAAGCCATGAAAATGAGTTATATGGGAGTGAAGCAGCATTGCGTGGAAATGGAAAAGAAGGGTTATCTGGATACCTGGCGGCGGCCAAAAGACGTCGGCCGGCCGGAAAAAGCCTACCGGCTGACCGAGAAATCGGCGCCGCTCTTTCCTCAGGTGGGAAATGATCTCATTTTGAAGGTTCTGGAGTCCACTCAGGCGCTCTTCGGTCCGAACGTTCCGGAAAAGTTGCTTTATTCTTATTTTCAGGAGCAGACGGAGAGCTACCTGAAAAAATTACGCGGAAAATCCGTTGTGGAGAAAGCTTCTTCTCTGGCGAAAATGCGTGATCAGTCCGGCTACATGTCCGAGTGCCTTTACGACAATCAGGCCGGCCTCCGCATTGTGGAGTACCACAATCCGCTCCGCGTCTTGGCGGAGCGTTACCGCACGGTGGAGCGCATGGAAGAAACCATGTTCGAACGCGTCCTGGGCACCAAGGTCAAGCGCTCCGAAGAAAAAGCCTCCGGACTCCGCCGCTATGTTTTCGAGATCGAGACCCTGGGCCGAAAGAACACGGCCGAGCCCATGCTGGAGTTCCAGAAGGCGGGTTAAAGGCTTGAGGGCTCTTTTCTAACGCGGCGCCCTATTGGTCGAGAATTCCTCTCAGGCGCCCATTAGCTTCTCCAGCCCATCCAGGCAAATCTGGGACCAGGTTTCCATCCGGTCCCGGCGGGCTTCCAGCTCTTCCAGGGTGAGGAACTCGAGTTCGGCAATGTTGTCTTCGTTTGCCGTCACGGCGCCGGACTCCAGGTCGAAGAGGTGCACCACGCCCAGGTGGACGGCGCCGACTTCATTGGAGTCGTCATTGATGAGGGCGATGATCTTCTGAGTGTGCCCGCCGGATAAGTTCAGTTCCTCGTCCACCTCGCGCTCCACGCCCGTGGTGTAGGTGTCTTTGTCCAGGGAAGACTGGGCGGCGTCTTCCGCGTTGATGTGGCCGCCGATGCCGAGCGATCCTTTTGCGGCCAGGCGCTTCTCTCCGCCGCCACCGCCGCGCACGTAGTGGAGGTATTTTCCCTGGTGGTGGAAAATGGCGTAGGGGATGATCTGCTTGTGGGAGGGATCCTCCTCCGCGTCGTCGCGGGCCAGGAAGTAGTTGTTCTCCGGGTCCAGAAAGGCGGGCAGGTAGCGGTCCGGTTCCAGGCTCAGGCCCTGGAAGGAGCCCAGTTCGTCAAACAGGGCGCGGGAGACCACCAGGACCTTTTCGTCGGGATACTTTTTCGGTTTGCTGCTCATGCCGGAAAGTCGATAGAGCCGGAATCCGCCCGGCTCAACCGCGAAACGCGGGCGGGGCGCTCAGGCCCGGGGGAGATTCGTTCAGGGCGTCAGGTTGTTTTCCACGAGGCTTTGGGTGGCGTCTCCCAGATCGATGGCGGGCGCGCTTTTGTCTTCGTCGCGGCGGTGAACGTCGGTGACCACGTTGCCGGTTACGCAGATGCCCTCGCACCCGTTCGCCGCTGACACGGCTTTCCCATCCATGCCGCTGAAGACATTGCCGGAGATGGCGACGTGCTTCGCTCCGTCCAGAACCACGCCGTTTCCGGCGTCCATGCGGGCGGTGTTTTCCATGGACAGGTCGCGTTTCTCCGCGTTGCCGATGTGGCTGTTGGAAAAGTTGTTGGCGCTGATCGTGATCCGCCCGGAGTTCGGCCCCACCCGGATGCCGTGTTGGTGCACAATGGTAAACGTGTTCGCGGAAACAGCGCAGCCCCAGGCGTCCCGGAGGTCGATTCCTCCGGAGAATTCGTGGGCGATGACGTTGGCGCTCAGGGTAATGCCGTAGCAGTCCCGGTCCAGGATGATGGCTTGGCCCTGACATTCCTCGATCATGTTCCCGCTCACCACGGAACCATACGTGTTCTCGATGACGACCCCATTCCCGAGGTGGTCGTCCAGGTTGTTGCCGTTCATGCAGAGGTTGAAGGAGTCCACGCAGACCACCGCGTCCTGGTTTTCTTCGAATTGGTTTCCGTTCACCACGATGTCGTGGTTCGCCTGAATGTAGAGTCCGGCTTTCTTATTGTAGGTGATGATGCTGTCGCTGATCCGCGGGTCTTCATAGCAATCGATTAGCGCGATGCCGTGGCCGCCGTGGTGATCCACGGACACGCCCTGGAGGAAGATTTCCTGGATGCCCTCGGCGTGAATGCCGTCTCCGCTTTTCTCGTTGCCGGAGACGCGGAAATTCTGAAGGCTGACTCTCCAGAGCCGTGCCTTGGGATCTTCCTGGCGATTCTTTGGCTGGAGAACCAGCGCGGGTTCCCCGGACTCATTCACATTCTTGAGATGAGTCGAAGCGCCACTGCCGGAGAGGTGGGTTTCCGGGGTGGAGATTACGAGAGGTTTGCTCAATTCAAAAGTACCGGGCGGCAGGACGACCATGCCACCGGCTTCGGGCAGGGCATCGCAAGCGGCCTGCAAGGATGGATAGTCCGAGGCATCGACGCGCACCGGGGCGGGGGAATCCTGGGCATGGGACTGGAATAGTGCGGCCTGGGCCGACAGGACCGTGAGAAGCAAGAGGATGGAAGAGGGTTTCATAGCGTGGAAGAGAGAATGGGAGAGAAGAGCAAGCCACGTCAAGAGAGGGTGCTCACTCGCTGGAGGGGATGAAGGTCCCAAGGTTGGAGGAACGGGGTGGTAACCGCGGGAATACAAAGATCCGGAAGAGGAGATGAGGCGGTTTCCGCTGACTGAGAGTGAGGCTGTAGAGAAAACCAAATGCGCGGGACAGCGTTGCAGAGATGAGAAACTTATGAAAATTATAGTTTTTTGTTGCCGCTCGAACGTATTGTGCTAGAATCGCATCGATTTACCATAAAAATCATAATCTCTTGAGATAATGAAACGCTTCTTCACCTTCTTCTTGGCTCTTCTAACGGCTCTTTCCGTTGCCCTTTGGGTGACGCCGGAAAGCGTTTTCGCCTACCGCAACGACGATGACGATGGACGCCGTTACGGGTACGAAGACGACGATGGAAATCGCCATGACAACGGAAATCACCACGACTCCGATGACGACGATCATGAGGATCAAGGCCATGGGAATGATGGAGACGGGAATGGGAACGGAAACGGGAATGGCAATGGGAACGGGAACGGGAACGGGAACGGGAACGGGAATGGCAATGGCAATGGAAACGGGAATACCAATTCCGGTGGAGACGGCGCTGGCATGGACGGAGACAGTGGAGGTTCCGCCAGCCCCGCCATGCCGGTAGGGTCCCTGGAGACATATCCCTCCAAGGTGCGCGCGGGAACCTTCCCGCGGCTGAACTGGGAAATTACCTACCCGGAGATTGTCACCGAGATCGTCGAAATCGAGGACGACGGCACCATCATTCCCAAGGAGGACCTTTACATGGACATCCGTGTGCTGGGCGCGGCTTGGCAGTCGGGATACAACTGGTTGACGGTGGAAGCCTACGTCAAAGCCGACGGAGCCTACAGCTACACCCGTTTCTTCAGTGGAACTCAACCGCAGGTAAATCCCACCCACGTCTACTATACGAAGTACGTGCGTTCCCCGCGCCCCATCGACCTGGGAGGCCGCGGTTACTACTACGGGTACTACCCCTTCTACTCTACCGGTACCAATACTCCGAACGTTGTGGTGTTGAAGAATGGCGATACCCCACCGGAAACCGTTCCCGCCTACAATCAGGACGCCATCGAAGACTTCCTGAAGCCCTACATGGTGAACGGGAAGGTGAAGATCGGTCCCCGGGATGTGATTATTCTCGTCGAAATTGGTCAAACCAACGTGAATTCCTCAGGCTTCGATCTTCAGGATTTGGTTCTGCTGGTCACGTTCCGGAAAGCGTAACTCCTCGCTACCGGGATTTCAGCTTCCCAATTTTTTAGACCCTCCCGGCGGCCATGAGCCGATCCGCGGGAGGGTTTCTTTATTGCCGGAGGGGAAGAGCGGGAAAGACTTGCCGGCCCCATTCCCGGACTTTCCCCTTTCGCATGGGCGCAACCGTTCAAGGGCTCTCCTTTGACGTATTTCAGCCCGGGTGGACCTGTGAAATACCAGATTTGGTTCGCGGTGGGTAGAAAGGTCTCGCTTGGGAAAATTTCGGATTCTCTATTTTGCTAAAAACTATGATAATTATAATTTATTATTGCAATTTCAGGGGGTTCAGCTAGATTCCTGAAGATACGTTCAACCATACAAATGAGACAATTCGTTGCAGGGACCTCGGCTCTGTGGCTGGCCGTCGCGATCGCCACGGCAGGTGTCACCTCTGGCGCTCACGCCGCCAGTTCCAACTCCAGTCCTTCCGTTCTGGCAGGGACGCTGACGGCCGCTCCCAGCAAGGTCCAGCCCGGGACCATGCCGACACTTATGTGGGCGATCTCTTATCCCCATCCGGCCAAAGAAGTAGCTTCGATCGACAATCATGGAACGATTGCTCCAAAGCGGAGCCTCTACATGGACGTCAGGGTCCTGGGGGCTTCGGTGCAAACTTCTTCCACCAACTGGCTGACGGTGGAAGCTGACCCGTGGGCGGATGGAGCGTCCAATTTTTCGAACTTCTTCAGCGGCAGACAACCCAACGCCAATCCCACGAAGATCTACAGTACCAAGTATGTGAGGACGCCCAGGCCGATCGATTTTCGCGGCCGCTGTTGCGACAGTGGGTGGTATCCCTACTACGTGACGGGGACCAGCACCGCCAATGTGGTGGTCCTGGTGAATGGGGGTACCCCGCCAGACACCAGTCAACCGGCCTTTGACCTTCAGGACCTGGTCCTGCTGGTTGCCTTCCGGAAATAGGAGTTTCAGAGAAAAAGTTTAGTCAGTATCTCCCAACCTCAGCGTCACGATCGCGGTCCTCTCCGCCCGGCTCTTATCTGCGTGAGCCGGGCGGGAGGTGCCGCGTTAGTCCAAACAAATACAACGATTAGCGGCGGTCGATAGCCTTCGAAAGATCGGGAGGGTTTTCCGGAAAAGGAGAAATCCAAGAAACGCGTCGCGATCCTCAAGAACGAGAATTCTAAAATAGATATTGCGATTTTTTATAATTTTAATAAAATCCGTATCAACTATGGGTCTATTTTGACGGATTCACAGTTTCTTCATTCGGGTGCGAGGACGGAGTCCTCAGATTTGGGAGATCTGCCAGAGCGGCGCAGCTATCCGGATGGGGACGACGACGCCTGAAACAACACAATCGCAAACGCAGAGAGAGATGAAACTGACGATAAAGAAAGGTCTGGGGGTCCTGACAGTATTCCTTGCCGTGGGCTTGGGGGGTACTACCTGTTTGCACGCTGAGAGTTCCACCAATCCGGCGATACCCGTGGGATATCTGGATACCTTTCCTCACAAAGTACAACCAGGGACCAATCCTTCCCTGGACTGGAACATTACCTACCCGGAAACCGTCCGTGACGTGGTGGTTATTGAGGACGACGGAACGGTCATTCCAAAGGAGAACCTCTACATGGACGTCAGAGTTCTGGGCGCTTCGGTCCAGACCTCGGCCACGAACTGGCTGACGGTGGAAGCCTATGCCAAGGCGGACGGAGCCACGAGTTTCACGCGCTTCTTCAGTGGTAAACAGCCTGACGTGAATCCTACCCGGATCTACTACACCAAGTATGTCCGGCAGGACCGGACGGTCGATTTCCGGGGGCGTTGTTACTACAATGGCTGGTATCCCTACTACTCCACCGGAACGAACACTTACAACGTAGTGGTACTGGCCAATGGCGAAACGCCGCCGGAGACCATTCCCGCCTACAATCAGGACGCGATTGAGGACTTCCTGAAGCCCTACCTCGACTCCAACGGCAAGATCAAGATCGGTCCCCGGGATGTGATCATCCTCATGGAACTGGCGATGACCCATCCCAGCCAGTCTGCCTTCGATCTTCAGGACCTCGTCCTTCTGGTGACTTTCCGAAAGAACTAACTATCCACATGAAAAAGAGTCCGTTTAAAGAATGGTTTTTTCTTTGCCTGGTTTTGCTGGGGGCCACTTGCCTGGTTCCTCTGGCGGGTCTGAGCTTGGGAGAGGAAGCCGAGATCAAGATTAGACCGAAAGGAGAGATCCGCGACGCGGCGACTCATGAGGACCTTTCCAAGGCTCTGCTCCAGTCATTGCGGAATTCGCCGGTGAAGGCTCTTAAGCCTTCGCAGGGGCAGGACCCCTCCAAGGCCAAGGTTCCCAAGGATCTCATCAGCCAGTCCGATATTATCTGCTATCGCGGCGCGGCAACGCTGGTTCCGAAACGTGCCGTGATTCACGTCCCGGAGGCGCTGGAAGACCGGCTGGAAATGAAGGATGACGCCCGCGTGTATACCTGGACGAACTTCTACGCGGCGAACCGCGCCTGGATTGCGGTGGTGGAAGTGGACTTCGAACAGGCCAAAGGCGAAAGCCCCCTGCCGGAGAAGACCCTCGAATGGATTCAAAACAGCAACAAGCTGGTCGTGGCCACGCTCAAGGGCGGGCCAATCTCCGTGTTGCCACCTAAAGAGGCGGAACCGGATACCGCCAGCGCGGACACCACCGACAACTAAGAACCGAACACTAACACTATGTCTGCCATGAAATGGGTCGTTACTCGTTGTCTGATCGTCTTTCTGTTAGGTGGCACTGCCGCCAGCGCGCAGGAATACACCAATTTCATCCGTCAGGTACAGGCGGAGAGCGGGGTGCAGCGGGACGTGTCGGTCGAGTCCACGGGAGAACAAATCTCTCCGCTGTCCATCGATAACGTGGGAGCACGGTTTGAGCTGTGGACCGTCAAGTCATCCCCGCTGGCCAGCTATTTGCTGGATACCAAATATGTGGGCGCTTACGTCCCGAGCGCGGCGGTGGAAATCACCTCGGAGGATCCCTACACAGAGATTCCCCGGACTCGCGCTGATCGTCCGTTTTTCTTGACGATCAACACCAGCGGGTTGCTGAGTGGATCCGAAGATCCTGAAGCGTCCAAAGCCGTGAAACTGCTTTGGCACGTTCAGTCATACGGCTCCAGCGGAACGGGCGTGGACATCAATCGGGATCAGGCGACCCTGCTTTACCAGGGTTATCTGACCTCTAATGGAATCTGGCAGGTCACCTTTGGCGTGACGTCCATTCCGGGGTCCAACCGGGCTAAGGTCCGGGGCGAAGAACGCTTTTCCATCTTTTCGCTGGAAGACTATCAGTCTCCCGAATCCCAACTGGCTTCCCAGTTCATCCAGATCTGGCCGGTGGCGGACGCGAGCATTTCCGGTATCACCGGAGGTCAGGTAATCAAAGGCGCCGTGCCGACGGTCTCCCTGTATCTGAACGACCTGTACCCGGACTCCCAGACATACGCGCAAGTTTATCCGGGTCAGCCCAGCCTGGGCACGGTAGGCACGGTGGTGGAAGGCTCCGCCCTGAATATTAACGACTCCGTGCCGCAGAGCCGGGTGCTGACTCTCAGCGAGTGGGACTCCGTTTTTACCGATGACGGCGTGTGGACCATGGAAATCCTGACCACCACGCCCTTTGGAACCGACCGGCTGGCCTACCTCACCTTCGAACTGGACAGGACCATCCGGGTGAAGGGTTCCGTGACGACTTCGGAGTAAGAAACGACTCCGCCCAGTTTGTCTTTCCGGGGGCGGCTGCCCCTGCCACGAGCCAAGACGCAAGAAATGAAAGCCCGTAACTCATCCAGAAGCCGCTCCAAAGGTTCGGCGTTGATGGAGCTGACGTTTGGCTTTGGGTTTCTCACGGTCTTGGCCCTGCTTTTGTTCAAGGCCTCCGTCTCCGCGACGTCCGCCCAGCGGTGGACCGTCGTCCAAGCCATGACGGATGCCTACATGTCCCGGGAAATGGCATTGGCCAGGCGGTATCCGTTCGACGACTTCAAGGAAACGGGCACGCCCTGGCCGACATATCCCGCCATCCAGACCGAAGTCGTGGAGGTAGGCAAGCTGCCCGGTGGCTTAGCCGTGACAGCCACGGTCCGCCGGACGAAGTTCGCTGACGAAAACAATCTGGTCGCTGAAGGCGGTAAGGGAGACAGCTTTACCAACCCCAGCGGCATGGAGGCCTGGAGATTGCAGTCGCTCCTGACCTACACCGTTTCCGGCCGGGACTATGTGAAAACCCGGAACGTGCTGAGATCCCGATGATGACGCTCCGGACCGCCGCGAAAGCCTGTAAGCAGAAGGCCTTCTCCCTCGTGGAGATGACCTTGGCCCTGATTCTTGCCATGATTCTCGCCAGCGCGTCCCTCGTGCTGCTGAGCGACCATGTGAATCTTCTGAGAATCATAAATTCCTTCGATTTCCTGCGAGATGACGCACCCACCATCAACATGCTGATGGTGAAGATGCTGAACCGGGCGGACTCCTACCGCGTTTACGCCTCCAAGGCGACCGCCTTTTCCGAGTCCAGCGCCATCACGACGGGGGGGCGCTGCGTCCGGCTGATCTACCGGAACCCGGACGGGAGTTCTTCCGAGAGGATCATCGCCTTCGAAGTCGTCAACGGAGAGGGACAGCTGAATTTTTACTCCAAGGGCGCCATTTGGAGCAACGACCCGGATTGGACCATTTCTTCCAAAGTGAGTGACGTGACCTTTTCCAACGACACGGGCATTCTGCTGGTGAAAATCACGGGCCCAAATCAGGAAGAAATCACCTACGTCGGAGGAGGGGAATAGCATGCACTACAAACCCAGACGAGACTCGGGATACATTGGAACCGCCTTGGTGGTGGCGTTTGCGCTGATCACCCTGGGTAGCCTGATGTTTGTTTTCCGGCAGAACCTGCGGGCTCACGATGCGGAGGTGCGGAGCCAGATTGAGGTGGACTATTCGCAGAAAGAGGATGCCATTATCCGCGCGCTGGTGGCGATTGTGCCGAACAAGGCCATCGGGGCCATGCAGCAGGGGTCCTCTCTAAACCAGGCCGAGTACAGTTGGGAAACGATTTTCGAGGAAGCCATCGATCTGGCGGGCGTCGAAGACAGCGTGGACGCAAGCGTGCTGACGGCCCTGAATCTGGACGGGCACATTTCCGCCAATACGGGTGACCGGCAGATTCTGTCCTCCGATGAGATTGTTTCGCCGGCGGTCGGAACCACCGGTTTCGTCAACGCGGGAAACCGCCGGGACACGGCCCTGATGTTCGATACCTCGATAGGAGGCAAGATTCCCACACCGCTGACCTCCACCAATTCGATCTTCCTTCTCGACCAGACCTATCCCGTTATCACGACCAACAAGACCTACGACAGCGGCTGGACCGCGGGGCTGAGTGCCAGCCTTCCGGATTACGAACTCTATAACTTGATTGAGTATCCGGATATTCGCTTTGGCTTTGCCAAGCCGGGCGAAAACTTCGTGGCCAAGCGGAACTGGTGGGTGTTTTCCCTGACTTTTGGAGGCCAAACCACGGGAGATGTGACGATTCCCGCGGTGAAGAAGACCTATGTTCTTTCGATTTATGAAGTCCCCACGCAGTTACCCTTGTCCGCGGGAAATTACATGAATGTGGGAAGTCACGCGGATGGAAGTGCCTGGACCAATATCACGATCGATGGAGGGGTGTTTGCCAACGAGTTGGAGACCGATGGCAATGTGAACCTAAATTCGGGTCTGTTTTCCGGCCGCCAGCGTCTGTCCATCGGCGCGGGAACAACGGTGGCGGGTCAGGCCATCAATGGAAATATTGACGACCTGGGGGTTCGGGAAACGTTCCAGGCGAACTCCGACACCGACTTTTACGAAGCCTCTCTGGCCTCCAACGCCGGCCGGGTGGCGATCGTCCCTTTGAATCGCGGTAACGAATATTTCGAGCTGAATGGCGACGGCAGCAACAGCGAACGGATTTCGCCCACGGGATGGAATGACTACACGCTGGGCGCCGAACAATGCGCCATGCGGATCCGGGTGGAGCGCATGGTCGGCTCCAGTACCCAAATGCCAACCCGGGTCCGGTTCTACTACTACTCTGGGGGTTCCCGGGTAAACCGGCGCTACACCCGGGACTGGAACTGGCCCCGTGAAAACGAGCCCGGGGGAGATGCGTTCCCTTTTCAGACTGACTATCTGGAAGTGGGCCGGAACGCTCTGATTTTCCTGCCGGAGCGCCTGCCTGCATTCCTGGCCTCCATCGGAGGGGATGATGTGACCGTAAACAATTCGGTCTACATCTACCCGGATTCGACCAGAACCACCGTAAACGCGCCGAACATTCCGAGTACTTCGGACGACATGGCGGTGGCGATCCGGGAGTGTGAAGATCTGAGCCCTTTCACGGAAGGGCTGTCCATTGTCTCGATGAGCCGGTTTTACTTCGGTGAAAGCTTCAATCAAGTGCCCATCACCGCGCCCTCCGGAGCGGGACTGCCCTCTGGCTATGAGTTCTACCCGCCGACCTCGATCTTTGCGCCGGAAAAGCGCTACGGCACAGGCGCCTACGATCAGCGGATCGTCTTCGAGGGACAGATGAGCAGTCTGAAAGAACAGTCCGCGGACGCCTTTCGTCCAATGGATCTGAAAGATGGGTATGACGATCTGGTGGATGCCGGGCAGATCTCGGCCGAGCTCAAGCGATTAATCAGCCCCGCGGAGCTTCCCCCGGTGTTCATGATGAACTGGCTGGTCACGGTCGAGGAGATTCAGTGACCCCTTTGCGGCGCCCGTAGCTTCGTGGCGGTTTGGGGTTTCTCCTCCAGGGCCTCTTTGTAAGGCGGAGAGGTGGCTTATTCCGTTTTTGCCGGAAAAAATTAGGGCTCCAGGCAGCCAAACGGCTGGGCTTGATCAAATTAGGGGCACTTATTGCCACGAAAAGCGTAGAGACTCAGTGAAAGTATTGTTTTTATATTAATTATAAAAAATACACTTGATGCGATCTCTGCTGGGCAATATAATACGGAACAGTTAAACTTATCGTTGTCCTTAACAATGAATCCAGAGATTCTCATCAAAGAAGGTATGACCATCGGCTA
This sequence comes from Verrucomicrobiia bacterium, assembly GCA_030427505.1. Lineage (GTDB taxonomy): Bacteria > Verrucomicrobiota > Verrucomicrobiia > Verrucomicrobiales > DEV007 > JAUICH01. The sequence continues at coordinate 35,872 of JAUICH010000011.1, read as the reverse complement.
CCGCCCGCGCCGTTTCCAAGGACGGGAAGGGGCGTTGCGTCTGGCCTCCGCGAAGACAGATATCGAGCTGAAGACGGGGCGTCACCTTCTCCTGGCCCGGAATGGCAGGGGCAAGACCACCCTTCTGAAGACTCTGGCGGGGCTCTTGCCCGTCATGGGAGGCGAGTTCAAGATCGAAGGCCAGAGACAATTCATCGACGAAGAGCTTCGCTTCGATCAGGAACTGACGCCCCGGCAGATTTTCCGGTCCTTCTTTCCCAATGGCCGGTTCGACCTGGCCATGGAAATGTCCGGCCGCCTGGAACTGGATGTGAAAAAGCAGTACGGAAAGCTTTCCAAGGGCAACCGGCAAAAGGTCACGCTCATCGTGGCGGAGTGCCAGGCAGCGGGCGGTGGCGCCCAGGTCATGCTGCTGGACGAGCCGTTTTCAGGGCTGGATTTCCATGTTCGCGAGAAGATCGACGAAATCTGGAACGAACGCGGCAGCGAGGTGCTTCGCCTGGTGTGCGTGCACCCTGACGAACCGACCTTGCAGGCGGACAGCGCTCTGGTCATCAGCGAGGAAATCATGGAGCAGGTGAAGGTGGACGGCATGCTGGACTGGTTTGAAACCCGCAAGTCACTGAACTGAAACCGGCCAGAAAAACGGCCTTCAATCTTATTGCCCAACTCAGTCATGTCTCTTTTCAGACTTACATTTAACACCGTCCTAAACCGGAAGACGTTCATCATCTTCCTGGTTCTGCTGATTGTTCTTCCCCTGGCTTTGCCCTTTCTAACCCCCTGGGAAGAAAAACCTCAGCTCCTCGAACCGGCCCGTGCCCAAACCGCCTGGAGCCTCCTCTGGATGGTGGCGCTTGGCTGGGTGCTCTATCAGGCTGCCTCTTTTGGCGACCATTGCGCTTCGCAGGGGGTTCTAGAGTACTTTAAGACCTTGGGCACCAAGCGCTTGGCGCAGTTGGCCCAGCTCTGGCTGACCTGTCAGATTTTCTTCTTCGGGTTTCTGGCGGTGGTCCTGGTGTTGACCCTGTTGACCGCCATGCCATCGGACTCCGTGGAGGCGCGCGCCTGGGTGCTTACGAATCTTCAATATGCCTGGCTCTTCTCACTGGTTTTTTCGCCTTTGGTCTGTCTGGCCATTGCCTTGGGCACACGGTTCAACACCACCGTGGCCTATCTGCTGACGGCGGGTATCGCGGCCTACGGGCTTTTTGGCATTGGCTACCTGGACTTCTTCCTTTCTCAGTCAGGCAATCCGGTCCTGGACCTGTTGTTCATCCTTTCGCCGCACTACCATCTGGCGGACCTGACCGCCCGGTTGGTCTTTAAGATGGGCGCCATGGCGTGGGGCAGTTTCCTCACCATCACGGCCTACCTGACCGGGCTCGGGCTGCTCATCGTGGCTCTGGCATCTCTGCTTTACCGGGAGAAAAAATAATGAAGGCTTTCGGAATCACCTTGGCGTTCTTCGGATTCGCGCTTTCGGGAGGGGCTCTCTACCTGCTGAAAGACGGAGAGAGGCTGCGCTATCACCACAACCCGTTTGCCATCCAGGAGAGTGGCTACGGCATGCTGCTGGCCCGGCTGTCTCAAGACACCGTAAACAAGGTGTGGCACTACGGATTTGAAGAGGTGGATCCCTACGGCCACGACCACGACGCGTCCACCTGCTCGGACCCCAGCCACAACCACCAGCCCATGGAGTTGCTCACCCATGAAAGCGGGGAGGGGAATCACGCCGATGGGGATGAAATGGAGTCCGCGGAGAAAAGTGGCTCCGAATCCGGCGGTCATCACCACGCGGAGTCTCACGAGGAAGAGCACCTGCATGAACACGCTCACGAGCATGGTCATGAACACGAATTGGCTGACGAGCACGAGCACCACGATCACGAACATCATGACCACGACCATGGCGATCATGACCATGACCACGGAGAAGCGGCGGTCGCCGAGCATGGGCTGGAGCCCCTTCATGAAGCCATGGAGTTCATCGAAGAAATGCGGCATGCCCGCTTCGAACGGACCAGCAACAAGCACCTGTCTCAGGCTCACAAGATGGTGGTGGCCCGGGATATTGAGGAAATGCTCCTGCGCGCCTACAAGATGGACCCTTCGGACTACGGGGTGTACAGCGCCTACTTTTTGTTTCTGACCACGCATGACCTTCGAGCCACGGACCGCGCTGTCGAGCACGCCAAGAAAGTCTCCGAACTGACCATTTCCCGGGCGTTTCAGGAAGACACGTCTCCGGATCCCTGGCTGACCGCCGCCATTGCCCAACTGAACTTGTTCTTCCTGGACCAGGAAGCGTACCGGGAGAAAGGCGCTGAAGTCCCGGTGGAGCGCCTTGCCGAACATCGCGACAAGATGGGTTTCTTTCTCCAGCAGTACGGCGTTCTCCGGGAAAAGGCCATTGCGTCAGGCCGTTGGGAGAACATCCCTCAAGACCGGCGGGAACAGACCGAAGAACGGGCCGGCTTCGCCATGAAATCGTTTTCGCAGTTTGATGCCATGCTGGCCCGGGCGAACCGGACCGAACCCGGCAAGGAGACGTCGGGGGAAGTGGCTACGGGCGTGGAGGAAAAGTGATCTTCCTTTGAAGGACCGCCACCGGATCGCAGATTTGGTATTCAGCTGTGCGGTTCGGAGGTGAGATGCGAATTAGAGAATCGCCACACAAAATAATGGCTGCCTGGTCTAAAATATGATATAAATTATAATTTCCATATTGACCATATTTATAAATTTTAGTAGGTTATTAAGGAATCAGAGATTATGTCCGACTTCTCATACGGCCAGCACGTTTTCAGTGAGGTTTTCGCCCAGGCGGGTGAGAACGCGATTTCGGATATTCAGCTCCGGACCAATCGCCTGGCATACGTGCATACTAAGAAAGGACTCCAGATTATCGAGTCTCTTGGTTACCTGCCCACGGACGTCATCATGAACGTTATTGAGATGCTTTACTCCCGGCAGGAGGAGGACGAGTTCAAAAATGAGACTCTCCGGCTTCAGGAACAGCAGCCTGTGTTTGACCGGCTTTGCGAATACAAAGTGGTGGACTTTAGTTGCAACGGTCACCCGCTGCCGAATGGGGAACTTTCCGGGCGCATGCGTGTCCAGGCGCACCTCAGTTCCTCCGGGCTGGGCGTGACCTGCCGTATTCTCAATGACGACATTGCCGACTTGGATGTCCTGGGCCTGTCCAGAGACACGACCCGGGCATTGAGAGAATTTGTAAAAAAACGTCAGGGTTTGGCCCTGGTGACCGGGCAGACCGGTTCGGGTAAGTCGACCACCTTGGCCGGTCTCATCGACTGGCTGCGCCGGAGCTATCCCCGCCACATCGTGACCGTGGAGGATCCGATCGAATACCGCTATCCGCACGACATGGCGCACCCGGAGATCGCGGGCCAGCGCGTACCCGCGCCGGGATTCGTGACCCAGCAGGAAGTCGGTAAGCACGTAAAGAGTTACTACCAGGGGCTGAAAGACGTCTTGCGTAAGGCGCCCCACGTCATCCTCCTGGGAGAGATCCGTGACCGGGACACCATGGAAATTGCCATGGAAGCCGCCCAAACCGGTCACGTGGTGATTTCCACCCTGCACACAAATGGCGCGGTGAAGACCCTGGACCGTATTCTGGAGTTCTTCCCCCGCAGCCAGCACCGCTCCATCCTGGGCCGGATGGCGGAGATTTTGATGTTCATCCTATCTCAGGGACTCATCACCGGCAAAAACGGCCGCGTGCTGAACTACGAGTTCCTGCAGAACACGGAGTCCGCGGTGCGTTCGGGTATCGCGGCCTACGATGGCGGCGCCAAGTCCCTGGAAGACGTGATTCGCCAAAGTGGCAACGTCGAGTGGGACGCGAACCTGGCCAACTTGCACCGCAAGGGGCTGATCTCTTTCGAAGCTTTTCAGATGAACCGCATGCATGTGGACGATGAGGATTCCAACCTCTTCCTCCCCGTGGGGGCGGAATTCTGAAAAACGGAGGGTCCAGGGATTTCCTTCTCCGGACCTTCCGAAAGTACAACAACAACAACCAAATAAGAAAGACAGAATGAAAGTCCAATCCACGAACAAGCGTCAGGCTGGCCTGACCCTTATCGAAGTGACTCTGGTGATCGCGGTGCTGCTCGGTTTGATCAGCGTTCTTTTCATCGGTGTCGCTGCTTACAAGAAAGGTGCTGACCGCGCCAAGTGCATCCTGAACATTTCCACCGTTCAGAAAGCCGCGCGTTCCTATCAGAACCTGTACGAACTGGCTATTGGTGACACGCTTGCGTCCACCGACATCGCTGGTTCCGGCAAAATGATCGAGTCCACGCCGACCTGCCCGGCTAGCGGTACTTACACCTTCGGTACGGAAGTTCCGGCCGCTGGTACTGCTTACCTGACCTGCAGCCTGGCTACGTCCGACGACCACGTGCCGGCCAGCACCGCCGGTTGGTGAACCACGGGGGGTAGTCACCCCTTGAGTTAAGCCAATTATTCTTGGCTCGCCCCTTCCGGTGCCTGGCCGGAAGGGGCAGCCTGCCAAGACTCCTGTCGTCTCTCCTCTCAGCCTTACCAAGCAACTCGCATCATGATCGAACTACGGCATCCCACTGAGCTGAACATCTGGCAGGTTTATCGTCAGGCTAAAATGCTGACGAAACATACCAGCCGGGCCAGCAGCGCGGACTGGTATAAGGATGCCATGCAAGTGGACCGGCAATGGCACATCTGGATAGATGGCGGAGAGGCCGTCATCAGTTGCATCTTTGACCGGAGAACGAACACCTGGAAAGAAGGGCCCGAAGTGCCCAGCCTGAAAGCGCTCCACTCCAAGCCGGGACCGGACTCTCAGGAGGGGAGCAGTGAAGTCATCGACGCCTTTCGCAAGACCGTCCGCGAAATCCTGGCGTCCAAGGAATTTGGGCCCAAGGCAAAGTCCCTGGGTGTCATTCTGCATGTCGCGGAAGAATTTGCCGTGAATGACCTGGCGCCGGAGTACGCCATGGAAGACGACTTCGAGCGAATTCGGGAACTGACCATTGTGGACCCCATGGAAGCCTTGGGAGACTCCTCGGTCGATCCTTTGGCGCACAGCTGGCGGATCCTTCCCTATTGGGGGATTTCAGAAGGAGAGCGCCGCTCGGTGGCGATCATGCTGTCCCGCCGCTACTTTGAACTGATTAACTCTCTGAGGAGCTATGGCGAGGAGCGGAACATTCCCATCATTGCCTCGGCCCACGCCGCTCCCCTGGAAGCCGTCATGCTTCTGCCTCTGCTTTTGGACAAGCGGGACGGCAACGGTGACATCGTCCTTTTTCAGTATCGTAATTTCAGCGCGATGGCCGTTCTCGACCCTTCGGGCGAGCTTGTGCAGATTCGCGCACTCCAGCACCGGAGCAACGCAAACCACCCCAGCGGACTGGGAGAGATTCTCGTTAACACGTCCGCTTTGATGAATTTGAAGAATCCGGCGGTGCACATCGTTCCGATGAGCCGGATCAATCAGGACGGCCTGATTCAGGATCTGGAGCTGTACTTTGCCTCGCGTTCCCCGATGAACATCGGCTTCATCGACATTCAGGAAATGGAACTGACGCGCAAGATTCCTGGCGGAAAGCTGGAGTTGATCTTAGCAAGCGAAGAAGACTTCGAAGCCACGTTCCGTGCTTCCAGCCTGTCCGAAACGAAGTCTTTTACCAACCTGGCGAACGGCTGGGCGGCCCAGGACTTTTATGGACTGTCTGAAGAGGAGAAGTCCTTTTACCCCTCACAACGAGACCTGAAACTTCTTAAGTCGTTTGGGTATATCAAGATGGTCCTGATTATCGGGTTCATGGGGCTCGTCTCCTGGACGGCCGTGGAAGTGGCCAGTACCATCACGACCCGGGCCTGGAGACTGTCGGAAACCGACGCATCCGCCTCCAATCTGGAACTGGCCAAGCTGAACAAAGAGAAGTCAAAGATCGAGTACTGGGAAAACATGATGGCGCCCCGCTCCGAAGGGTGGCTGGTCATGGAGGTGCCGCTAAGGCTTTTCCCGCCGGATTCCGGAATCATCATCACCGAGTGCGACTACAACGCTCAGGGAGAGACCGCGGACAAGAGATCCAAGAAGATCGCCTTCGAAAGACGGTGGGTGGTCAAGGGATACGCCAGCGAAACCGGCGTGGCCCGGCTGTCCAAGTTGAGCAGCAATACCTTCTTGAAGGCTGAGTTCGAGCGGATCTCACAGGAAATGCAAAGCGAGGCTTTCAACCCCAGCTTTGACTCGCGGGCACTGTCCGTGACCATGCAGCAACAGCAGGGGCAAATGCCTTCGGGGGTGGTGAACTCCAGCGTGGCGAGGCATTTCCGCACGTCATTCGAACTCACCATTCTTCAGAGCTTTTCCGATGAGGATAGTCTGGCGATCAACATCGAACCCCCGAGAGCAGGAGGACAATCCAACTAATGAGTGTTCATACCAAAGCGATCGTTCTATTCGGGGTAGCCGTTCCCGGCATCCTGTTACTGGTGCTGATAGTGGTCACCTACTCCGTGCTGACCAATCTGCAGGAGCAAAAGGAGCAGAAGACCGTGGCGTACCGGTCTCACGAGCAGACCGTTGCCCAGATCAACGCGCTGGAAGCCCAGTTGAGCGGCAAGCGGGATCTGATGGCTTACTGGGAAGAGAACCTGAACCAGGAGTTTATTCAGAGCCTGACGCAAAACCTGTCTGAAATCGATGAGCGGTTCAGTGACAAGCAACTCCGGCAGACGGCGTTGAGCCGTCCCGGCACGCGCAGTCCGCTGGCTGGCTACACGGAAAACGAATACTCTCGTTTCCGGATGAGCTTCATAGGCGGTTTTGGTCCCATGCAGGAGGCGTTTGCCGAATTGGAACTGCGCATGCCGCACCTGGTGTTGGAAAGCATGAAGATGCGTACCGTCAACACCACGGGAGATGAGGACCCCAGCCTGGAGTTCGACGTCACCTACCTCTGCTGGCAGGAAAAGAAATAAATATCCGGAGGGTAACCCGATGAGAAGAAGACTGGCCACACAGATCGGAGCCTGCCTGTTGATCCTCTGCGTTCTGAGCGCGGACGCGGCCTGGGGGCAGGAGAAAAAGAAAGACGGCAAGAAGCCGGATGCCGCGCAGAAGGAGGAAGAGCCTGCCAATACGGTGGACCTGGTCATGGCCAGGAGCCGGGAGCTGATGAAGAAGCTGCATGCCCGGCAGCGAAACATGGATCCGTTTGGCCTGAGCATGGACCCCGAGGATCTGGCTCAGCCCATGCACGCGCCCATCATGGAGGAGGAACCGGAACCTCAGGTGATCACCACCATGCAGGAAGCCGTGTCCAAGTTTCACATCACGGGAGTTATTCCCGGACAAGGCAAGATCATCGTTGGGGCGCGGGCGCTCGGGGTGGGGGACAAGATCCTCATCAAGCACCTGGACGTCACGTTCCGGCTCAGAATCTCCAATGTCACTCTGGACTATGTGGAACTGGAGGACATGGAGACGGGGGAGAAAGCGCAGATCAAGCACGGCATCGTTCCCAGGAAGCCTCCGGGGTTGGAAGCCGCTCCCAACGCCAACGGCGTGCCCTCGGGGATCGGGATCTCGCCGATGAACGGCGTGATGACGGTGGAGTAGTCGTCCGCCGGAATGAAAAAATATCCAAGTACCCTTAATAGTTCATTGATATTATAGAAATTATGGATATCATTGTAATTGAGACCCGGCCGAACCCATTTTTGACCCTTCGCTCAGTCTCACGTCAGACGACAATCGCTTAACGAGATCCGAGAAGGTTCCATGAAAACGCAGATCATCCTCACTTTGGTTACCGGTGCCCTTATCTACCCCATCGGGCTATCGACCTCCGAATTTGGGACGCACACGTCCGCTACCAATAACGTAGCCGAGATGTCGTCCCGGGATCCCGCGGCGAACCTTTCTCAAATGGCTTTTCCGGCCTGGGAGTCCACTCCACATCCCGAAGAAATGCGGGACGAAGAGACGGTGGCCAGTCCCGGGGGCTATCCGGCGGCCAGACTTCCGATGGTTCTGGCTCAGGCGGAGGCCGATGCGGAGGAACTGGAAACCATTCCGCTGGATCAGCCAGTGAACTGGGAAGGCACCGGCGATGGCGCGGGTGACATGACGGTTCCGGATTTCTCCGATCCGGAGTCATTGATGAACACCCTGATGGAAGCGGAAGACAACGTCACCAACTCTCTGAAAGGAGTCGAGGATACGCTGTATGTGGATCCGCCGACGAACGAGATCAGTTCCGTGGAGAGCGATCCGTCCTATGTTCCCTCTCCTCAGCCGCTTTCGTCCGCGGAGTCTTTGGTCGATCCTTCGGAGCCCGCGGATGACCTGGCCCCGGGTGCGTTGGATGACGCGGCCACGCAGATCGTCAGCGGAGACAGCGGTTTCTGGATTCGCGGGGCTCAGTTGAACGACGTCTTTCAGTATCTCGCCCAGTTGGGGAATCTTCAGTACTTCCACAATTCGGACCTCGACGCGCCGAACTTCGTGGTGACAGGCCACCTGAACATGGGCGATCCCCAGACGCAGATGGAAGAACTGGGGCTGATGTATGGCGTTACCATCTACCGGAAGGGAACCACGGTTTATGCCATGACGGAGTCTCAGTTGGCGCAACTGCCGACCCGGCCTTTCCAATACCAGCTGAAGTATCTCCGTCCCAGTGACATCGATCAGATCGAGACAATTCTCCGGCCCGTCCTGACGCCAGGAACCGGAGTCGTCGACTTTGAAACGAAAACGAACACCCTCATCGTCATCGACAACGAGCAGAAGGTGAAAGACGTCCAGGCGATCCTGGAAGAATTGGACAAACCCAAGCAGCAGATCGCGATCGAAACCCGTATTCTCCGGATCAAGAGCAGTTCGTCGAATCGTATCGGGGTGGACTGGTCCACGGTTCTGGGAGAGGAGGGGCTTACGTTTGAAGCGGAGCAGGCCCTGAACGCGCTCTTCAATCTTCCCGATTCGGACACGGTGACGGACATCATCACGACGATGACCGATTCCCAGGGACGCTCCGGCTTTACCATTGCTGAAAACGCCGTGCTCGGAATGGTGGATCCGGAATCTGAAACGAGTTTGTCGCTGAGCTCCACCATTCCTGAGTCATCCTCCAGCCTGAGCTTGGAAGGAACCGTGCTCGGCGCGGGTTCCCTGGCGGGTGGCGCCTTTGAAGCGGGGGGCTCGGAAGGCTACAGCCGCACTACGGAATCCACCCAGAATACGGTGCGGAATGGTTCCGGCCTGGTGCTCAGTCCTCTCCAGCTTCAGGCGACTCTGAGGGCGCTGAACTTTGGCGGCCTGGCGCAACAAGAGTCTGCTCCGACCCTTATCACGGAAGACAACGAGCAGGGGGTCATCTCGATCATCGACCGCGTCCCGATCATTACCTCCACCATCAGCGAGACGGACGCGGGCCAGAACATCTCCGAAGAAGTGCGCTACCGCGTGGATGAGGACGACCCGATTGACGACCCGACGGCCTCTCGCGAGATCGGGGTGTCCATGATCGTGGTGCCGACGATTCTCCCGGACGGCACGATCCGCATGATTCTGAATCCCCGGTCGGCTCAGATCGTTTCCTTCGTGGAAGGTCGCACGGGTAACCAGTATCCGCGAGTAAACGAATCCACGGTGCAGACCATCGCCCGGGTGCCGAATGGACACTCCCTGCTGGTCGGTGGCTTCTATGAAGTGCTGGAAGGGGAAAACATCAACAAGGTCCCGGTCCTTGGGGACGTGCCGTGGTTGAACTTCTTCTTCAAGTCCACGGAAAAGACCAAGGAACACACCAGTCTGGTCTTCGTGGTCACTCCCACGCACTACGAGCCCGTTTCCGTGGGTGAAACGCTGGCCACTACCAAGCGCCTGCACGACAAGCATGTGCTGCCTTTCGATCACGCATGGCCGGACCGTCAGGCGCCGGGCTTCAACTACGACTCCAACCTGGGCTGGGCCATCGGAAACGCGCTGGACCTCTATCCGGACGTGGCGCCCTCCAATGCGTTGAATCCCGGGCACCCCATGAATTTGCCGCCCGAAGTGGCCGAAAACTATCCTCAACCTCAAGCGGGCTCCGTCGAGCCGGTAACAGCTGTCAAAAGGGACAACGCCGGTAAGAAGGGATTGTTTGGCCGGATCAAAGACCGGTTGAGCCGCGAATAAGGAACCTATGCAAATGGCTCGAAAAGTTCTTTTCGCACCCAGTCAAAATGCTACGGACACCGGCTCAGATCGCGCGGCAGTAGACGGCGCACACGACTCGAATGGCGTCTCGGAACACGTCGCGCACGATGAAGTCGATGGCAGGGCTGAAGCATTTCTTCAGCCGGCGTTTCGCACTGGAGGCGAAAGTGCCGAGGGTGGCGCCATCAACCGGGAAGGCTTTGGCCGCCAGTTGCGCCGCCAGGCCTACCAGTGTGCCTGGATGACCGCCAAACGGCTGGTCGAAACGGGTTACCTGGAGAACTCAGAGTCGAGCGGTCTTCTCGAATCCTTCAAACTTTACATCGACGATCTGCCGGACAAGAGCAGCATCCTGGACCTGCTGGCCTTCATCGTCTGGATCCGTCTGGAAACGAAGGACGAAAAAGCGGTCAGGGAAATCCGTCAACTGACGCAGAGTGTCACCCCATGCATTCCGGGCCGGATCACGCACAGCTCCTTTGCCCATCTGGTGGACACGCCCACCGAGATCTATCAGGGCTTTCCGGTTATCTACGAAGTCTGCTCCACGCTGATGTGTCCGATCATTCAGGCGCATGAGAAGGACTTCTTCACCGTGGTATCCATCAATCCCATCACGGCTTCCGCGGCGGCATTGATCATTTCCAAAGTCTTGGAGGAAGCGTCCGGCATCAAGCCCTTCGCCTTCGTGATGACCACGGACTCCAACGCCTGGAGCTTTCTTAACGAAAAACACTTCGGCGCATGAATCTAAACATCGGCATCGAACTAAATGAGACGATCACGAACGCCATCGTGAATCGCCTGGCCGATGGCGATCCCACGCTGAGGGAGCGTCCGAAAGAGGATGTCGTGCGCCGGTGCTCGCAGGCGCGCATCCTGGCGGCCATCGGGAATCTGAACTCCATTCCCGTGTTCCTGAACATCCGGAACTTTGTGGACCGGGCGCTGCTGGAGCAGAACGATCCCCAGATCATGAACCGCGGCATGTTTGTCCCGTTGCGCCGGGACGACCGCCAATTGGTCGTGGCCGTGGCGAATCCCTGGGACCCCATCGCGGAGGACTTTTGTTCGCAACGCTACCCGGACGTGGAGGTCGTAAAGATTCTCTCGCCCGTGGCGGAGATCTCGAAGGTTATCGAAACCGTGGCGCGGACCGCCGGTCCGTCCAAGTCCGAACTGGACGCCATCGAGGTGGACGAGGTCTCGGAAGACATCGCGGACTTCAACGTCACCACCACTTACGAAGAACCGCTCACGCAGTTCATCGCCAAGATGATGTCGGAGGCGATCAAGCAGCACGCCTCGGACGTTCACATCAAGACCGAGAAGGAGCGCATCCACTACAGCTACCGGATCGATGGCGACATGGGGACGAAGTACGACATTCCCATGAAACTGAGAGACCGGCTGGATGCCTTCCTCCTGAACCTCATGGGGCTGCCGCCGGAGGAACGGACAAAACGGCCCGGCATCTCCGGCCGTTTCACGGTGTCTTACCTCCGCCGGAGTATCGATATTCGTTACGAGCGTCACCGGACCTATCGCGGCTATCACGTGACGATGCGTATTTTGGACAAGAGTCACTTCGAGGCAAAGCTGGGCATGGGCTCCCTGGCTTTCGATCCCGCGACCCTGTTCGAAATCGAACGGGTCATGAGCATTCCGTCCGGAATCATCGTGATGTCAGGACCGACCGGGTCCGGGAAGTCCACGACCCTGAACGCCATGCTGCGGGAACTGAACCGGCCGGAAGACAATATTCTGACTCTGGAGAACCCGGTGGAGGACGAAATTCAGGGTGTCGTGCACTGCGACTTGAAGAGCAGCGCGGAGTTCAAGCCCATGATCACCAGTTTCATGCGGAGCGACCCGGACATCATTCTCATGGGGGAGGTGCGCGACCTGGACTCCGCCGAACTGGCGATCGAAGCGGCGATCACCGGTCACAAGGTGCTGACCACGATTCACACCCCGCGGGCATCTCAGATCATCGAGCGTTTCGAGCAGCTCGGCATCGAACGGTGGAAGATCGCGCAAACGCTCAAGGCGGCCTGCGCGCAACGTCTGGTGAAGATTCTCTGCCCCTACTGCAAGATCAAGCGCCAGGGCGTGGAACGCAGGGAACTGGACATCTACGGCCTGGATGAAGAGTGGCTGCACATTGAAATCTTTGGGAAAAATCCGGATGGCTGCGGCGAATGCCATAACCGCGGTTACAACGGCCGGTCCGCCATCCTGGAAATCATCCCCATCACACCGGAATGGTCCGACGCCCTTTCGAAGGGAACGATGAGTCCCTACGAACTGGAACTGGAAGTCCGGAAGAAAGGCCGTTTGCCCTCTTTGCGCGACAGCGGTCTGCGCATGGTGAAGGAAGGCAAGACCGACCTCGATGCACTGCGCAAGGTCATTGACATGACGAACTGAAGTAAACGTCCCGAAACTGCGTTGGAACCATGGCCATTACCCTGAACCCGAATCCCAGTGACAGCAGCTCCGCGATGAACCGTGGGCGACCCGGCACCTCCGCCACGGCGCTGGCGATGCGGCAAAAAGTGTCCGAAAAGAAAACCCGCATCCGGGGGTTTCCTAATAAGGAGTTGATCAAGTTTTGCCGGGGCATGGCCTCCATGTTGAAGGCCCAGATCAATACCTCTGACGCGCTGAAGTACTATTCCTTTGACCATCCGAACGCGGAGGTTCGCAAGACGCTGACGGCGGTGCGCGAACAGATCGACTCCGGTGTGCCGGCCTTTGCCGCGTTTGCCAAGACAAAGCGTTTCGATGACAAGACCGTCGGTTTGATCCGGGCGGGTAGCGAGTCCGGTCAGCTCCACCGGGCTTTCGCCGCCATGTCCCATCGTTTGAAAAAGGAGATGGAGTACAAGGCAAAGTTGAAGAAAGCCACGTTGCTGCCCGGTATGATCATCTGCATCCTGATCGGGCTTTTCATTGGAGCTCAGCTCAAGGTCGTTCCTCAGGTGGAAGGCATCCTGGACGACATCGGCCAGGAACCGGATCCGTTCTCCAAGTTCATGTTCACGGTCAGTCACGTGACCCAGAAGGTCTGGCCCGCCGTGGTCCTTTTGATAGGGGGCGGGGTCACCATGTTCTTCGTCTCGGAGAAGGCCCGCAACCAGATGCTCTATCTGCTGATGTCGCGCTGGCGTCTCTTGAAAAACCTCATCATGGGGATGCGGCAGATGATGTTTCTTGGAACGCTGAACATGCTGCACTCCAATGGCATTAATCTGACCAAGGCAGTTGAGACCGCCGCCGAAACGGTCAAAGGCACGCCGCTCTTTTCGGAGTTAATCGAGGCCGGAAAGAAATACAAGCACACGGGCTTGCCATTTTCCGAGGCCATGAAGAAGTTTACCTCCTGCGATCCCCAGGTATCTCACATGATCTCCATTGGGGAGAGGTCTTCGTCCCTGGAAAACCAGCTCGAATTGCTGACCACCATGTATGAGGAAGACGTGGAGCAGCTGATGGGGGACTTTACGGCGGCCATCAACTTCTTCGCCCTGGTGTTGGCCTGTGTGCTGATCTGCTGCGTCTTTATCGGTGCGTTCCTGCCCATCTTCCTCATGGGACCGAAGATGATGCAGGGTTCTGGTATCTAAACAAACCATACACGTTATCTCCCATGCAACAGACTGCCCTTGATCGCTGGTTGAGACGAAAATACGTCTATATCAATCGCATATATTGCAACGTGCTTCCGGATGACATTCCCGCGGGAGTGGACTTGGAGGAAGCGCATGAGGAAAGTGGCGGCAGGTTCCGCTACATGCTCACTCCGGAGTCAGATGACATCCTGAGCGACACGGTGGAGGAATTCCGGCTTAACAACATTACTTTCACTTCCCGGGTAGACAATAAGGACGGCTGGCTGGCCAAATGGCTGAACCGGCCTAATAAAAGCGTTACCTATGAAGTGGCCTGGATCGTGATGTTGATCCTGGTAGGGGCTTTTTGCGCGTCTCCGTTACCCAATACGCTCTATGGAAAGCTCATGGCGGATGAGATTGCGGAGGAAGAGGAGGCCGCGGCCATAGCCAATGCGGAGGACGGACCGGATAACGACATCAAAGTTTATCACATTGAAGATAAGATGTTCGAGATCGATCGCCGGGAAGAGTGATCGGCCCGAACGGGAAGAGGAACAACCAACAAAGGAGAACGAAATGAAGATGATTGGCGCCCGTAACTATCACCGGCCGCCGCAGTCTGGCATGACGGTCATCGAAATGAGCCTGACGCTCGCGCTGATGATCAGTTTTGCAGGAGCGGTGGCTTATTCCCTGCATGGCGTGGGCGAGTGGCGCAAGGCCCGGGAAGCTTCCACGGATCTGCGCTCTGTGTACGTCGCGCAAAAAGCCTACATGGCCGACAACCCGACGGCTGACATCAGCACGGTACTGGCGGCGGATTTGGTGCCCTACCTGCCGTCCGGCATCACGGCGATTCCCAGTGTCACGGCGCTGGATGGCAGTTCGAAAAGCATCATTTTCACGGTGATGCCACCGGTTGTCGAAAACGCCACCACGCCATACGACCCCTCCGGGGCATCCGATGATGGCCTCTGGGACGTGGGAGATCTGTAAGGTCCCCCCCTACGAGAAGAATTTGTTCTGATTAACCAAATCAGCATGTCACCAGAAAAGCGGCGGTCCCTGGGGGGGGATCGCCGCTTTTTGCTTCGAACCGGTGAAAAGGTACCGCGAAGCCGGGTGCCGTTTTGTCTTCCTTCCCGTTCGCTCTTTCTCAAAGATCGGGGAGTTTTC
The DNA here is from genome assembly GCA_030427505.1 of Verrucomicrobiia bacterium. GTDB lineage: Bacteria > Verrucomicrobiota > Verrucomicrobiia > Verrucomicrobiales > DEV007 > JAUICH01. The sequence goes on along the minus strand of JAUICH010000011.1, from coordinate 20,842 downwards.
TGAACTTCGAAATTCCCCCTTTATGAAAAGAGTAAAATACGGCGTTATCGGTCTCGGTTGGTTTGGTGAGAAACACTGTGAAGCGCTCGCCGCGATTCCCCAGGTGGAATTGCATTCGTTTTGCACCCGCACGGAATCCCGCCTGAACGAAGTGGGCGACCGCTTTGGGGTGGAGCGGCGCTTTCAAGACTACCACGAAATGCTGGCGGACCCCGAGCTGGACGCCGTGAGCGTGGTGACCATGTGGGACCAGCACCGGGCGCCCGCCGTCGCGGCGCTGGAGGCGGGGAAGAGCGTGTTCCTGGAAAAGCCCATGGCCTCCACGGTGGAAGATTGCGAAGCCATCGTGGCCGCGGCGGAAGCGGCAAAGGGGGGCTTCATGGTGGGGCACATCTGCCGGTTCAATCCCCGCTACGCGGCAGCCAAGCAGGAGATCGCGGCGGGAAAGATTGGGAAGATCGTGTCCATTTATGCCCGCCGGAATATTCCCGCCTGGGTGGGCGCGACGGTGCTGGACAAGATCGGACCCATCATTGGAGACGGGGTGCACGACACAGACCTGATGCTCTGGTACACGGGGGCAAAGGTGGTCAGCGCCTATGCCCAGACCGTGAAGGTGAACGAACACAAACACCCGGACATCGGGTGGACGATGTACCGTTTCGACAGCGGCGCCACCGGCGTGCTGGAAGACAACTGGTGCCTGCCGGACAAGACCGCCTTCCAGATCGACGAGCGCATGGAGATCATCGGCACGGAGGGGTCCATCCACATTCATGAGACGCACCCGAACTTTTCCGTCTGCGACAAGGACGGGTGGCATTCGCCGGACACCACCTACTGGCCCGAACTGCACGGCCAGCGGGCGGGAGCCTTGCGCGAAGAACTGGCCTACTTCGCCAGTTGTGTCGCGGACGGGCGGGCGCCGGAAGTCATCACCCCCCGGGAGTCCCTGGAAGCCGTGCGCGCCTGCCTGGCGGCGGAGGAGTCCGCCGCCACGGGGAAAATCGTGACGCTGTAGCGGGGTAGCCGGGTTGTCGCCGCTTACCAGGGCGGCAGCGCCATGGTTCCGCCGTCCAGTACCAGGGTGGTGCCGTTTACGTAAGCCGCGTTGTTGCTCAGAAGAAAGGCGGCGGCCTTGGCGATGTCATCCGGTTGGCCCAGGCGCCGGACGGGTATGCGTTTTTCCACTTCAGCGTAGAGTTCGGCCACGGGTTTGTCCCAACCCTGGCAACTGGCCGCCAGCATGGGGGTATCGATGGTGCCCGGGCTTACCGCCACCGCGCGGACCTTTCCGGCGTGGTCCACGGCCAGGCAGCGCACCAGGGCTTCCAGCGCGGCCTTGGACGCGCAATAGAGCGCGTGTTCGGGGAAACCCGTCTGCGCGGCCACGGAGGTGGTCACCAGGAAGACGCCGCCTGTTTCGTTTTGCTCCATCAGCGGCACGGCGTGTTTGGCGAGCCAGAACGCGCCTTTGACGTTCACGCCCATCAGTTTTTCCCAGTCCGCCGTGGTGAAATCGGTCACCTTGCCCTTTCCCCAGACGCCGGCGTTGCAGTGGGTGGCATCTACCCGGCCCAGGCGCTCCTCCGCGGCCTGGCACAGGTCGCGCACGCTACCCTCGTCAGCGACGTCACAATATTGAAAGAAGACCGAATCTTCGAACGTTTTCTGCAACTCCTGTTCCAGCTCTTCGCCGGAGTCTTTCTGGTTGGATGCCATGCAGACCCGCGCGCCCTGGCCGAGAAAGTGGCGCACGCAGGCTTCGCCAATGCCCGAGGTGCCGCCGGTGACGATAATGTGCTTGTCTTTGAGGAGCATGTTAGGCTGGGGAAAGGGTTCCTATTCAGCTGGGTTGGCGGCCTGGAGTTCCTTGAACTCCGTGGCGCCTCCTTCGAATGTCATCAGTTCGATGACCGCGCCGTCTTCCAGATAGAAAGACACCATTAACCCCGGCATGGGAGAGAATGGCGGAAGGATCACGTCTTTTCCTTCCAGGCTGGCGTCCATGTCTGCTACCCGGTAGGCCACATGGGGGAGATCGCGCAGGGGACCCGTGACGGGCGAGTCAGCTTCGAAGCGCAGGAACTCAATGCGGTAAGGATGATCGCCAGGATCCGTGACCCAGACCTTGGTGTCGGGAACATAGACCTCGCCGGGTTGCGGCGTATCCGTGGGAACGCCCACATGGTGAAAGTGCCGGGACATGAGACTTCGTCAGGGTGGGGGATTCTTCTGGAGAAGAGGAAAGAGGGAGGAAGTTGGAGCCTTTCTGCCTAACAGCAGCGCGCTTGTTCTGCCAAGGAAAAAGCGTTCCGGAGGTACCGGGCTGACCTTCCTGTCGCGGGTGTGCCGCCTACGCGAAAGCGTGCCTTCGCGGCGCTTGACCCCCCGGGAGCTGTGCGTCAGGCTCCTGGGGAACGGCCTCCCGATAAATACCATGAAAGAAACTCCCCGAAATATTTCCCGCCGCAAGGCCCTGGGCCTGGCGGCATCCGCCTTCGCCGCGCCGATGATTGTGCCCGCCTCGGTTCTGGGCAAGGGCGGCGGCACGGCGCCGAGCAACCGGATCACCATTGGCGCGATAGGCATGGGAGCGCGCGGCTTTGCCAACCTGGATGGCTTCTTCAAGTGTGACGACGCGCAGGTCGTGGCGGTGTGTGACGTCGATACCTTTCACTACCGCGAATACGCGACCCGCACCGGACGGCCCCTGGGCCTGGAGCCGGGGAAGCTGAAAGTGGAAACCACCTATGCGGACCGGAAGGGCGGGAGTGGCGACTACAAAGGCTGCAATACCTACGAAGACTATCACGAGCTCTGCGCGCGCGATGACATCGATGCCGTGCTGGTCGCCACGCCGGACCATTGGCACGCCCTGATGACCTTGGAAGCGCTCCGCCAGGGGAAAGATGTGTATTGCGAGAAACCGGTGACGCATCACTTCCACGAAGGCCAGCAGGTGGTGGCCGAAGTAGCGGCCCGCGAAGCCGTCTTCCAAACCGGGTCTCAACAGCGGTCCACCGCGAACTTCCGCCAGGCGGTGGAACTGGTGCTGAACGGGCACCTCGGTAAAATTCAGAAAGTGGAAGTAGGGCTACCCGCCGGATATCCCGAGCCGCAGGCCAGCACGGAGGTGCTACCCATTCCTGACCACCTGAACTACGATTTCTGGTGCGGGCCCAGCCCGGTGCTGCCCTACATGCGGGCGACGCACCACCGCTTCTGGCGGGGCGTCCGCGCCTATGGCGGCGGAAATTTGATGGACTGGATCGGCCACCACAACGACATCGCGCACTGGGGCCTGGGCATGGACGGCAGCGGTCCGCTGGAGGTGGAAGCCACGGGATGGACTTCGCCGAAGGGTGGAATCTACGACACCCCGGTGGATTTCACCGTGCGCTGCCAGTACGCGGGCGATATTGAAACGACGATCTCCACGCAGAACCGCGGCGGCACAAAATGGATTGGCGAGAACGGTTGGGTCTGGGTGAACCGCGGCGCGTTGGAGGCTTCCAATCCGGAGTGGATCGCGCCCGAGTTCGACCGAGGCGGCACAAAAGCCTATGAGTCCCCCGATCATCACCGGAATTTCTTGGATTGCGTGAAGAGCCGGAAGCCCTGTGTGGCGCCGGCGGAAACGGGCCACCGTTCCATCACGCCGGGTCACCTGGGGTTTGTCTCCAATACCCTGGGTAGAAAGCTCAAATGGGACGCCGCGAAGGAACAGATCGTGGGTGACGAAGAAGCTCAGAAACTGCTCATGGCCGTGCCTTACCGGGACGGCTGGGCATCCTGAGCGTTTGCTTCCGCGCCGTCCAGACTCTTCAAATAGGCGATGAGGTCCAGCAGATCCTGCTGGGTCATCGCCAGGTCCAGGCCCTGAGGCATCAGGGACATGGGGACGGGTGTGATGGTCTGCACCTTCGTGCGGGGAATGGGGATCTCTTCTCCGGCGGGATTGGTGAGGTAAACGGTATCCGCGGTTTCGCGCTGGATCAGTCCGAACTGGGCGGATCCGTCGCTCAGCGCAACGTTGTATGTCTCGAAATCCCGCGCCAGACTTTCGCTGGGGTAGAGGATGGATTCCAGCAGGTCCCGCTTGGTCCGGATCTGACCAATGGTGCTGAGATTCGGGCCGATGGCGCGGCCAACGCCACCGATCTGGTGGCAGGCGATGCAGCCGCCTTTGGCCTGGGCAAAGGCTTCGCGGCCACGCTCGGCGTCGCCTTCGTCCAGCTTCGCGGCCAGTTCGGCGAGGCGGGCGGCCTGCTGTTCTTTCCGGGCCAGTTGCTCGTCCAGGGTGGGCTTCATCTTCTCATACACCTCCGGCGGAAAGCGCAGGATCAGGCGCTTCAATTCATCCGCATCCACATTCCCGATGCCGGGGGACTGGGGGAGCGCTTCGGCGAGAGCCGCGCCGGCTTCCGGGGCTTTGCTTCTTTCAAACGCTTTCAGCAGCGGCGGCAGCGCCATGGGACCCGCGTTCTTGGTGAGGCCGGCCACTTGCACGAGCTGGGCGGTATTCAGGCGGGCGCTGCCGAGCATTTGGGCGGCCTCCAGTTGCTGCAGCGGCTCGCTGTCCGGCGCCAGCAGATCCGTCAGCAGCTTGAAGGAGGCATCGTCCAAGGCGGCGTCCTGGTTGGCCACGGCGCGCAGGGCCCGGACGCGGAGCAAGGCGGGGAGTTTCTCCTGGGTGCCTAGGGCCCGGAGGCCGTCGTCGAAAGCCGTGCTCTGAACCTTACCCAAGGCGTCGAGCGCGGCGGGCAGCAAGCCGCCACCCCCGTCATCGCGAAGAATGGCCGTGATGGGTTCGATCCAGTCTTCCTGGAGTTCCGTGTGGGTGCTGTTCGCGATGGCGTTCAGACCGAGAAGCTTCAGTCGCGCGTCGTTACTGGAAAGGAGTGTCGAAACCACGTTCTGCATGGGCGGCGTGGCGAGGAAGGCCGGGGCGACGGCGGCGATGGCGGCGGACTGTTCAGGGCTGAGCGAGCCGTTGCCCAGCCAATCTCCGAAGCGGTTCGACAAGGCGGCATCCCATTCCTCATGACGTTTCACGATCTCAATGGCGGTGGCCGCCAGAGGTTCGTCCTGGTGATCCAGCAGCGCGATCACCGGCGCCGCGCCCAGCTTGGTGTTCGCCATCTGGTCCAGCGCCCAGAGCGTGCGGGCCTGGAGATGGGGCAGACCGGACTTCAAACCCTGGAGAGTCAGGTCGTAGTCTCCGATTTCGATGAGGGCAAAGATGGCCGCGTGTTCCAGCGAACGATCGATATCTTCCTTTCTTAACACGGAAAGCAGAGCGTCCACGCCCTGGGGTTTGCCCAGGCGGCCCAGGGAGGTGGCGGCTTCGCGGACCACGGCGGGGGAGGGGTCGTTCCGGACCAGTTGAGCCAGGGTCCGCACGGCATTTTCGTCCAGAGTCACCCCCGCGCTGTGACAGGCGGCCTTTCGCACACCGGCGTCGCTGTCTTTCAGGGCGGCGCGCACCAGTTCCCGGGCGTCGAAGAAATTCATTCGCGTCAGCGTCCAGATGGCATTGCGGCGCAGGCGGGGGGAATCGCTGGCCAGGGCTTCCTCCAGGGCGGTCAGAGAGGCTTCCCCGCGGATGGCCAGTTCCTCGCTGGCCCGTTCGCGAATGGCAAAGCTCGGGCCGTCCAGCTTGTGGGCCAGAGATTCGTGAGACTCGTCTTCCCAGTCGATGGTCCGGCCGCGAGGATCCGCCTTCTTGTCAATAGCGCCAGCCTTGCGGATGCGATAGATGGCGCCTGGAATTTCGGGCTTAGCTACCTGGGAGGTCGGGCAGCCGATGCGGAACCAGCCGCCGGTGTCCAGTACCAGCAGATCGCCATTGGCGTCTTCCAACACATCGGTCAGGTGAACGTCCGGACTGTTGATCTCCAAAATGGGTTCCGTGGAAACAGCGCGGTAGGAGGAACCTTCCGGGGCCACCTGGGTGCGGGTGATCTTCTGGGTGTTGAAATGCGTGACCAGAAAGCTGTCCTTCCACTCCGGGTTCAAGGCGCCGCTGCGGTAGCGGCACATGCCTGAGACCGCCACGTGGCCGAAATTGTGAAACTCCGGGAGAAGCGGTCCCGTGCGCGGAAACTCCGCCACTACCAGTTCCTGGTCGTGCCGGGGGTAAGCGCCACCGTAGAGCCAGTGCACCAGCACGTCGCCCCGGGGGCGGCCGTAGAAGAGGTTCACCGAGCCCACGACGTCACCCGATTCCGTGAAATCCAGCTCTACCGGGTTGTCCATGCCGCCGCCCGCGAAGACTTGGAGGTCCGATCCATCCGGATTGCAGGACCAAATGCGCGCGCCCTTGTTTTCGGAAACCAGGTGGCCAAACTCGTCGTGCACCACATGGCCCTTCCGGCCGTGGCACCAGTAGATGCGGCCGTTGGGATGCAGGAAGGGGCCATGCACATCCGCGGCGTTACCCGTGTAGTCAAAGCCCGTGACCAGTTCCGTGCGCTCGTCCGCAATGCCGTCGCCGTCCATGTCATCAAAGCGCCACAGGCTGGGGGGCGACATGACGTAAAGCGACCCGTGCAGCCACAGGGCGCCCTGGGGAAAAGTCAGGCCGTCGGCGAACACTTTCCAAGAGTCGAAGATACCGTCTTGATTGGTGTCTTCCAGCACCCGAATGCTGTTGGGCTTTTGTGCCTCCAGTTCCTCCTTCTTCAGGTTCAGGCCCGCGTTTTCGGAAACAAAGAGCCGGCCCCTGTCGTCAAAGGCCGCCATGATGGGGTGTTGCACCAGGGGCGGCGCGGCGGCCACTTCCGCCACCAGGCCGTCGGGCAACGCGAAAGGCGGAGGATTGAAGCCAGGATCGATGGCGCTAGCCAGCATGCCGTCTTCCGCGCGGGTCTCGGCCCGTTTCTTCGCTTCCTCACCCCATACCAAGGTCATGGGCTGGGATTCGCCGCCCTCCCAAAGGTTGTACTTTTCCGTGCTGTATTCTTTAAAGAAAGCATCCATGGCGGACTTCAGTTCCGCTTTTTTGCCTTCCGCCGCCGGATCGCTGATGAGGTTGTGCAATTCCTCAGGATCTTCCGCCAGGTGGTAAAGCTCGTCGTACCCATCCTGATAGCGTTCCACGTATTTCCAGTCTTCCGTCCGCACGGCGCGGAGGGTTTCGTATTCGTAGAACACGCGGTTGTCCCACTCGCCCACTTTGCCGCCCTTCAGTTCGGCGGAGTAGTCCCGGCCGGGGGACTTCGGTTCGGCGGGCATTTGGTTCTTCAGACCCAGGTAACCCAGCACGCTGGGCATGAAGTCGTAGTTGCTTGTCATCAGGTCCGACTTCCGTCCGCCGGGAATGCTGTTGGGCTGGCGGAAGATCAGCGGGATGCGCATGGAGTAATCCAGCGCGTTGATGGGCCGGGTGTGGTCGCCCATGCCCCAGAGGCCGTGTTGACCGCCGGCCCAGCCCTGGTCGGCGGTGAAGACGATCAGGGTGTCTTCATCCAGGCCCAGTTCCTTCAGCTTGTCCATGATCGCGCCCACGCCGTCATCGATGGCGCTGAGTTCCTCGCCATAACGGCGAATGCTCACCGGATTTCCAAAGTACTCGCGGTTGTTGAACTCCCAGGGGTGGATGACGCCACGGGGAAAGGAGGGCATGTCCTTGTCCGCGTAAAAGGCGGCGTGCCGGTTTCCCGAGGACTCCAACTGATAGCGGCTCAGGCCGTAGGGGCCGTTGTAGGCCAGGTAGAGAAAGAAGGGCTGGTCCTTGCCCTGGCTTTGTTCGATGAACTTCAGGGCGTGCTCCGTCCAGAAGTCCGTCAGGTATTCGGGCTCTTTTCGGATTTCCCCATTCTCAATGACCTGTGCGCCGTGAAAGGTGCTGGTGCCACCGTGGGGCATGGTAATCCAGTAGTCGTTCAGGCCTTCATTGGGTTGAAGGTTGTTGCCCAGGTGCCACTTGCCTACCAGGCCGCAGGAGTAGCCATTCGCGGCGAGCACTTCGGGTAGGGAGGTGAATTCCTCCAACGTGTTGTGGGCTTCTTCGCCGGTCTGGAGCCGGCCGCCCCGCAGAAAGTTGTGGACTCCGTGCTGCGACGGCATGAGGCCCGTCAGATAGGTGGCCCGGGTGGGGGAGCACACCGCGTTGTTGGCAAAAGCGCGATTGAAGAGAATGCCCTCCGCCGCCATGCGATCGATATTGGGCGTTTGGATGTCCGGGTTTCCGTAGCAGCCCAGTGTCCAGGCGCCGTGATTGTCCGTCAGGATGAAGACCACGTTGGGGCGCCGTTTTTCTTCGGCGGCTTCGGCATGCGGAACCAGGCCGCTGAGGAAGGCGGCCATCGATAAAACCAGATACAGAGGGGGGACGCGGGTCTTCATCGCGGAAAAAGTTTGGCAGAATCGGGGAATGGGGGCAAGGGGTGGAATTGGGAAGAGCCGGCCGCTTTCGTCATGCCGCGGCATCGCTCTTCAAGGCCCGGATGCGCTCCAGTACCGGGGGATGGGAATAGTTGAGGAATACGTGGAGCGGGTGGGGAGTGAGGTTGGAGAGGTTGTCTTTGCTCAGCTTTTTCAATGCCGCGACCATTGAGGCAGGATCGTGGGTAACCCCGGCGGCAAACGCGTCTGCCTCGAACTCGTGTTTCCGGCTCCACACGGCGCCGGCGACGGAGAGCAAGCGGTTCACCGGCTCGAAGAGCAAGGCAAAGAAAATCAGGCTCAGGTAGGTGGACGTTTGGGCCACGCCAAAGGCGGCGAAGAGGGCCTGGTTATGCATGAAGAGTCCCACCAGGAAGAACATGACACCCGTCTCCAGCACGCCCACGACCATGCGCTGGATGATGTGGCGTTTCTTGAAATGACCGATTTCGTGGGCCAGCACGGCGACGAGTTCGGGCGTGGTGTGTTTCTCAATGAGCGTGTCGAAAAGCGCGATGCGCTTGTTTTTTCCAAAACCGGTAAAGAAGGCATTGCTTTTGGTGGAACGCTTCGAGCCGTCCATGACCATCACTTCCTTGAGGGGAAAGCGGCAGTTCTCCGCCATCTTCATGATCTCGCTTTTCAGTTCGCCCTCCTCCAGTGGGGTGAACTTGTTGAACAGAGGCATGATCCAGGTGGGAGCCACGTAGGCGAGCGCCAGCGACAGGCCTGTCATGGCCAGCCAGCCGTAGAGCCAGGCATGGGGCACGTTTTCGAACAGGAACAGCACCAGCGCCAGGACCGGCACGCCCAGGAGCAGACTGAGGAAGAGACTCTTGATCTGATCCACGAAAAAGGTGACCGGGGTGGTCTTGTTGAAGCCGAAGCGTTCTTCGATGACGAAGGTGTGGTAGATCCCGAAGGGAAGCCCCACCAGGTAGTTAACCGCCATCAACACAAGGACATAGACCACTCCCGTCCACACCGGGTTCAAGTTCAGGCCCCGAACCTGCCCGTCCAGCCAGCCAAATCCGCCGATGAACCAGAACGTCAGCAAAAGGGCGAGGGACACACTGGACTCGATGACGCCAACGCGGGCGTTTTCCTTCGCGTATTCCTGAGACTCCTCATACTTTTCGGCGTCAAAGATATCGGAAAATTCCTTGGGTAGCTTTGAGGATAAAGCCTTCATGTTCAACAAGGTGGAAAAGAGATCCAGCTTGTAGAATCCAACCAGGGCCAGGAGGATGATCCAGAAGTAAGCGTTGGGTTCCAAATTCGCGTTTTCTTAGTGTTTCTGATAATTAAGGAACACGCGCAGGTTACGCGTGGCAAGTGGCGGACGCGCTGAAAGATTGGCGAAATTTGCCTCGGCTGCCTAAACAGGAAACGAGCCGAAAGAACCTTCAGGCCGCGGCGGGTTGGGGACGTTCTCCCAATTGGATGAGGTGCTCGGCGGCGATGTCCTCCAGTTCCGCGATGGAGATCACTTGGGAAAAGCGGGTCCGCAGTTGCTTGCCGCCGGGGAGCCCTTTGGAGTAGGCCATCAGGCGGGAGCGCATGGACTGGAGGGTGTGGCGTTCGTCGCCGTAGCGGCCCCAGTCCAGGGCCATGCGGGTATGGCGCAGGATGAGCGCCCAGCGCTCCTCGTAGCTGGCGGACGGCGCATGAGCGCCGGTCTTGAGAAAGTGCTTTGCCTCCTGGAACACCCAGGGATTCGACATCGCGGCGCGGCCGATCATCACGCCCCTGACGCCAGTCTCGCGGCGGCGTTTCTCCACATCGGCTCCGGTGGCGATGTCGCCGTTGCCGACGACAGGCACGCTCACTTCCGACGCGCACTGGGCGATCGTTTCCCAACAGGCTTCGCCGCCATAGCCCTGGGCCCGGGTGCGTCCGTGGATGGCGATGGATTGCATGCCGCAGTCTTCCAGCACGTGACAGACGTGTGGCGCGTTGATGTTCTGTGAGTCCCAGCCAATCCGGATCTTCGCTGTCACGGGCACCAGATGGCCCACGCCCTTGGCGATGGACTCCGCCACATTGGCCAACAGGGGGCAGTCCTTCAGCAGGGAGGAGCCGCCGTTCTTGGCCACCACCTTGTTTACCGGGCAGCCGAAATTGATGTCGATAAAGTCCGGTTGTTTCCAGTCGATGATCTTCTTCGCGGCCTCCGCCATGCGCGGGCCGTCACCGCCGAAGAGCTGGACGCCAACGGGGCGCTGGGTGTCTTCAAATTCCGTGTACTTCCGCGTGCGTTCGTCCGCCTGCATGATGCCCTCGGCGGAGACGAACTCCGTGACCATGACGTCCGCGCCCAGCTCCTTGCAAATGCGGCGGAACACCAGATCCGTCACGCCCGCCATGGGCGCGAGGAAAAGGGGAAACTGGCCGTTCTGAAACCACGGAAGCATGAGACGGGTAGTATAGCCGGAGGGACGGGCCGTGTCATCTTGAGGAATAGCGGTGGCGGTGGGTGGGGGGGCGCCGCGCTCCCAGGCAAGGAGATGGGGAACCGGAGCGAAGCGGAGATAGACGGAGCGCGGCGAAGTCAAACAGGGAATTGGAGCGTGGCGAAGAGAGATAGGCGGAAAAAGCAAGGCGCTGGTTGCCCGGAATGCTCACCGCTTACTGCTTCGGAAGCCGTTCCCTCAACAGCTTGACCAGTTGCCCGGCCAGTTCCGGCTGTTCTTCGATGAGGTTCCGGGTCTCTCCTTCCGGCGTGGTGTGATCGTAGAGTTCCTTGGGCCGGTTGCTGTGAAGGATCAGACGATGGGTGTCCGTGCGGATGGTTTGCGTCTTGGTCTGGTAGGAAATGGCGGGATGCCCCGGAGCGGCGGGGTCGTTCAGGATGGGAACCAGGGAAACGCCCTGGGCAAATTCCGGCATGGGAAGGTGAGCCAGCTCGCAGAGGGTGGGAAAGATGTCGATGGTTTCCACCATGGAGTTTGTGGACTTGCCGGGTTCCGAGATTCCGGGGTAGGAGACGATGAGGGGAGAGCGGAGCGATTCCTCAAACAAAGTGTGCTTTCCCCACACGGCGTGTTCGCCCAGGTGCCAGCCGTGATCGCCCCAGAGGATAACGACGGTATTGTCCGAGACGCCGGAGGCTTCAAGTTGGCTCAACAGTTTGCCTACCTGGGTGTCCGCATAGGTGACGCAGGCGGCGTAGTGTTTGCGCACTTCCGTCGCGAACTCGGGGTCCGTGTTCGGGTCGCGGTCCCAGCGGTTGTATTTCATGAATTCCCCGGACTTGTGCCAGGTGGTTTCGCCCTGGGGTTTCTCGGGGTGGGGGATGGGGGGAAGCGCGGCCTTCTCGTAGGGCTCGAAATACTTGGTTGGCGAGCCAAAGGGCAGGTGGGGGCGGATGTAGCCGACGGCCAGGAAGAAGGGCTTGTCCGTGGAGTCCGCGGCCAGGGTTCGCAGTTCTTCCAGTGCGGTTTCCGCAGTGAGGCCATCTGGGTAGATGGTGTCTTCTCCGGGGGTGGACTGGAAGACGTCCATCTTTCCGGCATCGCCCCGGATTTCGCCATTCGCCAGGCCGTGCATGGCGCCACGGGGGTGTTGCCAGGGGCCCACCGGCATGAGGTGGCGGTCCCAGGAAAAAGGCATTTCCGGGATGGCTTCGTCATTCCAGTCCGGGCCACCCCGGCCTCCCGGATAGTGCGACACCTTGCCCACGGAGACCGTGGTGTAGCCGTGCTTGCGGAACCACGCGGGCATGCTGGGCGGGACCGGGGCGGAATCTTCCGCCTGAAGTTTCGCCCGGCCAAAAATGGCATTGTTCGAGCCCGGTCCGTAGAGGCCGGTCAGAAGCGCATACCGGGAAGCTCCACAGGTAGGCGCCTGAACGTAGTGGCGATGAAAGGCCCGGCCCCGGGCCGCCAGCGCATCGATATTAGGCGACTGGATGTAGTCAGCGCCGAAGCAGTTCAGCTCCGGACGGAGATCGTCCACACAGATGAGGAGGACATTGGGCTTCTGCTCCGCGGCGTCCGCCACGGTGGCGGAGCAGGACCAACAGGCGGAAAGAAAAACCAGAAACAGCGGGGGAAAACCGGAACACTTCATCAGACAAAAACTCGGGGAGGTTGGAGGTTCCCCGAGTTTTCGGCAAAGGAAGGCCACGAGTCAACCTTTCCCCGGTGGGAAAAGGCTGCCGTGTTTGAGCAATGAATACGAAAGCAGGCGCTTGGGGGGACAGAGTGCCGGCTCAAGCGCTGGCTGGCTCGGTCGCGGACTCCGCCGTACCCACCTCTTGCGGCTGCTTCCGCATGTTCCGGGTGAAGAAGTAGATCCAGAAGGGGACGTTGATCAGGAAGATCCAGACAACCTTTTCGTTGTTGTAGAAATAGAGCTTCATGATGACGTCGTTGAACCAGTGGAAACAGACGACCAGCAGTCCGAAAATGCTGGCCCAGCCGCGGCCCAGCAGAGCCAGGAAGGCAAAGAGCTCCAGCATGAGGCCCATGCTCATGAAGGCGCGGGTGAGATTGGGATGATTCAGCATGGTGTCCGCCAGAGGCACCTCGCCGCCCACGCCTTCAAACTGAGTGGTGTCCAGGTCATTGTAGAAACCCTGACGTTCCGTTTTGACGAGCTGAACGCCGATGAGGTGACTGTTGGCGATCCAGGCGCCGTCGGAATTGATGAGCTTGATAACCCCGGCAATGAGGTAGAACGCAACGACCGCCAGTTGGGCGTAGTAGATGAAGTAGTCGCGAACCGTCCGGCCGCGGGCATCCACAAAGGCGCGCTTCTTAAACAGCCGGTAGCCTACCCCGAACAGGACCACCACCGTTTGGGCGAGCAGGACCACCGAGACGATCTGAAATCCATGGTGAATGGCGCCTTGACTGTTGGCCAGGGTCCGGCTGCCGATGCTGATGAAGGTCAGAATGGGCAGGACCACTGGCAAGCCCCAGCCGGAGGCATAGAGAAGCAGGCAGGGGATGACGATCCAAGGAAGAACCTTCACGAACCCGTCCGAGGCAAAGAAAGTGAAATCGAAGAAACGGGCCAAGCCGTTGGGTACCGGTTGGGTGTCGAAAGTCAGCTGGACTTCCGAGTTCGGCAGGAACTCGGTCAGCGGAACCAGTGGCGGACGCAGCGCCCCGTCGTGCTCCACCGCGAAATCGTGCAGGCCCCGGAGGTGCTCCAGGGAGAAGTTGGAGAACGGATTTCCCAAGGGCATGGTCTGATACAGCAGACAGGCGAAGAGGATGCGCATGATGAGCACCTCCCACCGGCCGAATTTCCAGACGTCGAAACGTTCGCTGAGCCACTTCAGCGCGGCGCATAGTTTGGTTACCAAGCCGGAAGAGGAGGAGGTCGTAGCGTTGGAGTCCATGATGGGTAGTTAGCTGATCCGGTAAGAAAGAATTCGGAAACGTTGAGGAATAAATAGAGGCTTAGTTCGTGGCCGAGACGCCGGGCGCGGACTCCTTCGTGATGATGGTTGGGGTTTCCGAGTACCCGCCGCCGTCTTCGTAGATGATCCAGTAGTCCACCAGCACCAGTTGATCCGGCAGCGGCTCCTTCCCATCCGTCCGGGCCAGGGCTTGTTCCCGGAGGTAGTTGAGCAAGTCCTGGCCGATGGCGGCCAGTTCCGCCTCGCTCAGCTCATCGGAGTCCTTGTCTACCTCGTCGCAGTAGGCGTCCCGCCGGGACTTGAACATCTTCTTCACCTTTGGCGCTGTGATGCCGGTCAATTCGCGGACGGGCAAGGGCTTCCAGCCATTCTCTTCTTCCGGCGTTACTTGGCCGACGACCAGGTAGTTCTCCGTCTCGTCCGGGTCGGAGTACATCGGGAAGTTGGAGAAGGGATAGAATTCTTTGATGGACAGGCAGAAGAACACCAGCAGCCAGAGGTGCAGGAAGGGGTGTCGCAGAACCTTGCGGATGACGGAGGCGGCGGAGGCGGAATTTTCCGGCGCGGCCGGTACGTGGGTCTCGTTCGAAGTGGTTTCCATAGAGGGAATTAGAGAGGTGATAGGCAAGTCAGGCCTTGCTATCGCGGAAAGCGATGGCCCGCAAGCGCTTCCGGGGATCTCATCTTCAGCCGGAACTTGCTCCAAGTCAAAATTCGCGGACAATTGGCAGAATCGGCACAGTGAAACACCCTCACTGAGGCCAGCATTCCCTACCCACATGTCAGGAACGATTTTCTCCACCCAGCCTTTGTCCGAAAGCCCGCTCAAACGGTTGGCGATGATTCCGGTTTATATGGCGCCCATGATCGCCGCGATCATCTTGAGCTATTGCACCGGAGAGATGTACCCGTTCTCTTCGTTCCCGATGTATTCGAAATTCGACGACCGGACCTACTACGTGATTCTAAGGGACGCGGAAGGCAAACAGATCCCGACGGCGGAAGCGTTCCAGGTTTTCGCCTCGCAGCTTAAGAAAGAGTACGGACGTCACCTCGACGATCTGAAAGAGGATCACGAAGGGAGTCACTTTGACTGGTCCGCGGAAGTCCGGGGAGAGGCCGGCCAGGCCACCCTGGACTGGTTGCGCACCGACCGGGCGCCGGATGCCTTCAAAGACGGGCGCTACACGGGGATGGAATTGGTGGATGTGCGCATTACCATGGAAGACGGTAAGCCCGTGGAAAAGGGAGAGGTAGTGGCGCGTCTGCCACCCTCCGCGCCGTAGTGGCTCCCGCCGGATTTCCTTTAATTATACAACGATGATCAAGGCGTTTTTTAGAAACGAGTTGGGAATGATCGAGTATTCCCGCTGGGAGTGGATCATTATCCGGACGGTGTTTGCCTTCCTGCTTTGGGGCGCTACTTGGCACACCTTTAATCCGGGCGCGATCGACATTCCGGAGTACGACACGTCCAACAATCCCAACGGGCTGGCGGCATTGTTCAATCTGAACTGGCTGGCGGGCACGGGAGCGACTGCCGTGTCGGCCATTCTGTTCTTTCTCTTCCTGGTCCTGTATCTGAGCGGTTTCTTCCCTCTGGTGGCGGTCTCCGGGTTGCTCGTCATCCACTCGGCGGTGGGCGCCATCTTTGCCTCGCCTCAGAAAGACCATCATGCCACCCAGGTGGTGGGGCTGGTGTTGCTGGGCCAGTTTGTCTTCCTGGTGTGGCGCCCCCTGCGGCGCTTGATCTGGACGAAGTATTCCCGGGCTCCGCACTATTCCCTGCCTACCGGGATGATTGTTTTCTCCCAGCAGATGATGTGCGCCGGCTACGTCGTCTCCGCCATCAGCAAGTGGATCAACAGCGGGGGCGGTATCCTCCCGGGCGCCAAGTGGCTGGCCCAACTGCCCAACATCGTGGTGCAGTTCGTGAAGAATGAGGGCCAGGCGACCGCTGACTTCGCCCGGCCGCCGGAGGACGATTTCAACCGCCAGGTGGTGGAATGGGTCACCATGCACCCCACCGAGGCCATCCTCCTGTTTGGCATGGGCTTTTACCTGGAACTCCTGGCCTTTGTGGCGCTGATCAACCGGGGGTGGGCCTTTCTGCTGGGGGTGGGCCTCTTTGCCATGCACTCCATGATTTCCGAAATCATGCGGCTGAACTTTTTCTACAACAAGATGCTGCTCCTGATCTTCTTCATCAATTTGCCCTTCTGGCTGCGGTTCTTTTTCCGCCGGGCGACCGGGGCTGGTTCCGGCACCGTGGCGGTGGATGGCGGAACTTCCCTGGGCCGCACCCTGAGCTGGTAAAAAGAGAACGGCTCGGAAGCACGGAACCAGCGGCGGAGATGCAAAAAATCGTTGCCGGGCCGCGGAAGCTGCCCTAAATTCCGGCTCCCGCAAAAAGGGAGCCCGCCACCCCAGGCGGTTCCCAGTGGTCCGGAGGATTTTTTCGGGGCATTAGCTCAGTTGGTAGAGCGCTTCAATGGCATTGAAGAGGTCAACGGTTCGAATCCGTTATGCTCCACCATTCATTTCCAGTGGGTTACACACTTCGCGAAGGTCTGCCGCTTTGTTGAAGAAACCGGCAATCGGTTCCGAGAATAGTGGGTGTTTTTTCTTCGGGTTCCCGCCTTCGGCTCAGATAAAGGAAAGGATCAGCAACTTTCCACGGCCAAACCTTTGGAATTCACTTCGGGCTGAAGATAGGCGGCCATCTGGACTTCCCGTAAGTCATTTCAGCTAGGTCAGACCAGGGGAGCGTGGCAGAGCATCTGCTTACCGAGACAGGGAAGCCTCAAGTCAAGATTGTCCCAGTGAATCTCTAAGTGGGGATTTTTCTTTGACCTCAAAAATAAATTCAAGGATACAACCAGCTAAAACTACAATGCTTCAGAAACTCCTCTTCCCGTTCGTCGTTGGGCTCTCTGTCTGCCTTCTATTATGCCACTGCGAAACGATAGGCTCCGAGGGGTTGAGTGACTTCGGAAAGTACTTGGACTTGGAGAAAGGGGAGTCCACTAAGACCGACATCTATGACCTATTTGGCCAGCCGTCGGATGTTCTGTACGAGGGTGAAATTGGGGAATCGCCATCCACCTGGTACTACATGCACGCAGACCGGTGGGGTGCCTGGTGGGGTTACATTCCATATGTGGGGCTGGCCGCGGGTGGGACCAGGGAAAATTACACTGTGGCGGTTTTCGACTTTGACGGCGATGAAAAACTGAAATCGTTGCATTCCGAGCAGGATAGTAGCTTTACCCACTATCTTGTGGGAATTACACGAGATCCCTACCGGTTCATGACCGATCCAAAAGCAGAGCGGGTTGAAGCGGAGTTAACCCGCCTTAATAAGCCATTCGACAAGAAATTTGCCAGGAAAATCGCGGAACGGCGGTTCGAGTGAGTCGGGATTTCAGGCCTTTGGCGGAACTGCCAGCCGCTGGCAACAAAAGAGAGTGTACAAATAGATGTTGCTTCACCAATTAGCTTTTGGTTTGGGAATTCTCATCGGAGCTGGAGCCTGGTGGATTCTTCCCGTTGTCTTCCTGGTTGTTTGGCTGGCTTCGCGGCTGATCAAGAGCCGGCCCCAAGCGCTTCCGGGGGCCTTGTTTCTGCTTTCCCTGACATTGACGGCTACCGGGGTGAAGCTGTTTTACGAATACGCGGACGGCTTACGGATGGGAGTGGAGGAAACCATGCGGGAAGAGGGGCTGGATACCCGGAACCCATCCGACATGATGCGAGTCTTTGAAGACCCGGATCTATTTGCGAAAGCCAAAGCCTCGTCTTACCCCGAGAAAAAGCTGCTGGCGTTGCTCCCACTCGTGGCGGGTGGCATTGCCTTGGGCTTTTACATTTTGGCAAAGGGCCGCGGCATCAAGGTCATTGCGGTCCTTGCCGGAGTGGTAACTGTCATCTGGGCGACAGGGGTGGGCACTGGTTTCTGACCGGCCTGTGTTTTCTCTGGAGAAAGACGCCAAGAAGCCTTCCCGTAACCTCCGGTCAATACGTCTTCCGCATGTGGCTGGGCAGGATGTTCAGTTCGTCCCGGTATTTGGCCACGGTGCGGCGAGCGATGCTGATGCCTTTCTTCTTGAGCTCTTCCACGATCTTCTGGTCGCTGTAGGGGCGGTGGGAATCTTCCTTGCCCACCAGGTCGGCCAGCGCGTTTTTCACGGAGGTGTTGCTCATGGACTCTCCGCTCTCGGTCTGGTAGCCGGGGGTGAAGAAGTATTTCATCTCATACACGCCGTGGGGAGTGGCGATGTACTTGCCGGAAATGGCGCGGCTGACGGTGGTTTCGTGCACGCCCACGGCGTCGGCCACTTGGGCCATGTTCATGGGCTTTAGTTGGGAAGGGCCGTGCTCCAGGAAAGCCTGCTGGCGGGTCACGATTTCCCGCGCGATGTTTTCTATGGTCTGCTGCCGCTGGTGAATGCTGCGGATGAGGAACTTTCCGTTCCGGATCTTGTCGCGGATGTAGGAGCGTACGTCCTGCCCGCTGTTACCCTGCGCCATCAGTTCTTTGTAAGCGTTGCTGATCCGGAGACGGGGGATGGAGTCGTTGTTGGTCGTGACGAGGTATTCGCCACCGATCATTTCCACCACCACGTCGGGTGTGATGTAGTTGTTGATGCCGGACTGAAAACGGCTGCCGGGCTTGGGATCCAGGGTGGCGATGAACTCCGCCGCGCGGCTGATTTGCTCCGGCGTAACGTTCAGCTTCCGCGCGATGAGCGGGTAGCGCTTCTTCGCCAGATCGTCCAAGTGCTTGTCGACGATGCGGTATTCCAGGCTGTGGTGTTTGTCGAGCCGGTCCAGTTGGATGAGGAGGCACTCGCGAAGGTCTTCAGCGCAGACGCCCACGGGATCGAAACTTTGCACGAGTTCCTTGGCGGCCTCCAGGTCGCGGAGCGGGATGCCAGCGGTGAAGCACAGTTCTTCCACCGCGGTTTGGAGAAAGCCGTGGTCGTTCGTGTTGCCAATGAGCATGGTGGACAACTCCCGGGTCCGGTCATCCGCATCGGAGAGGGACAACTGGTCCAGGAGATGATCTTGGAGAGTCTTTTCGCTAACTAGAGAGTCAAGCAGGAACTGGCGGCGCTCGTCGTCGTCGTCCCGGCGTGGCCGGTTGGTGCGGGATTGAGACAGATATTCCCGCCATTCGTCATCCATGCGGGAGAGCTGGGCGAACTCGTCATCGAAGTTGTCATCTTCGGGAGTGGGCTGTTCGTCCAGAGAAACTTCCTTGGTTTCGTCCTCCAGCACGGGATTTGCTTCCAACTCCTGCTGGATCAAATTGCGCAGCTCAAGCGTCGGAACCTGCAGGATTTGCAAGCTCTGCTGCATCTGAGGCGCAATCGTCTGATGCAGGTGAAGGGACTGGGACTGATGAAAACTCTGCTCGGCCATAGGGGAAAGGGTCTGCCCATCCTAAGGGACGGGAACAACAAAACGTACCGCATAGCAAAGTATGGGCCAACTAATGATTTTTCTAAATTTGGCCCAGAGATTTCCTGAAGCTGATTGCGTGTGTCCTTGATTTTCAGGTCCCCAGGGCCGGAAGCGCTGTTTTTGGAGGAAAAATGGAAGGGAAACCAGCCCCTTGGTGGCCGGTGTGAGCGGGCTCGCGCCCGGAAAATTCGCTGGCACGCGGGGGCGGGTCGCGTCTATGGTGTCGCCATCATGAAGCTGCCCAACCCTCGTCTCTTCACCTTTGGCCGGTTCGCTGTGATTTTGGCGTGCCTGTCTCTCACCACTCTTTCACTGCGCGCCGCCGAGGAAGCGGCCAAGGAGAAGGAAGATACCAAAGAGTCGCTGGGCGTGGCGGGGCTGAGTTTCACCTATGGCGCACCCTGGGCGAAGCAGCCTTCCTCCGGTTTTGGCCGGGTGGCGGAGCTGGTCTATGGTGGCGATGAGGGCGCTCCGGTGCTGGTGTTCTCTCACTTCCCCAGTTCCGGTGGAAGCACGGAAGCCAACCTGGCCCGTTGGGCCGGTCAGTTCGATGGCGAGCCGGCGATCGAAAAGGAAACCAAGGAATTCGACGGCACCAAGGTGAGCTTCTTTTTCGCCAAAGGCACTTTCCTCGAAGGGCCTCCCTTTGGCGGAAATAAGACGCCTCGCCCCGGCTACATGATGCTGGGCGCCATTGTGGAAACCGGTGGCGGACAGGGAAACGTGTTCCTGAAACTCTACGGTCCCGAAGAAAAGGTTGAGGCTATTAAGCCGGACTTCGTCAGCGTGGTGGAGAGTCCCTTCGCGGAGTAAAGCGAACCATTCAGGCTGCCTCCGCGCGCTGTGCGTGGAGGATGCTTTCGATCTGCCGGTGGTGTATGGCCATGTGTACCGCCGCCACGCAGTGCCAGCCATGGGCATCCAGGGCTCCAAACCAGGGGTGCGGATGCTTTTCGGTTTTTGGTAACTCTTTCCGGGCTCCGGCCTGTTTGACGTAGGCGTTCACGGAGTCGCTAAAGAGATCGATCACATCCGGGCCCGCCTTTTCGTTGGGTATTACCTGGGTGACGTCCGCGGCGGGCGGGTCGCTTCGTCCGTCGCACAGTCCCATGACGATGCCGCGAATGCGGTCATTTACCTGCCGCAGGTGGTCCAGCGTCATGTAGACCGACCAGTCGCGGCTGTGGTCTTCGATGCCCATCACGCGATCGATTATGGTGCGGCGGTGGCCCTCGTTGGGGGGTAAGAGCATGGCCAGCGCCAGGATTTCGCTGCCCTGGGAACGAAAATGCTCCGTGACCGTGAGGTCGGATGTCTTCCACCGGTAAAAGGCGAAACCCGTCTTGGAGAACAAGAGCTCCACCGCTGGCAAGCCAGCGCCCGCCGGTTTCAGGTTGGGGTCGTGGGGAGCCTCTGGCATGGGGCTTGGGAGGGGTTGGGGAAAGGAATTGGGGGCCGTTGGTGATGCCGTAGCGATTCGACCAAACGTAAGCGTCACGGGAACCACCCCTTGACGGCCTTGGGTGAGCAAGTGTTGTAGGACTACGGCTACGACGGTTGCCTTCTACGACGCGCGCTGGAGCGCCGATACTTCCGCCGTGGCGGTGGAAGCGG
>JAUICH010000010.1 GCA_030427505.1 Verrucomicrobiia bacterium | reverse complement strand
AGGAAACGGTGACGGAATAGACTCCGGGTTCTTCGTTGTCCCCCGAAGGAAGCGAAGCCTCATTGATGGCCTCGATGCCCGAGAAGGTATAGGTCCGGCTGAAGTCCTGGGCATTTCCATCGCCATTGATGAAGGAACCACTGACGGTGGTGCTCGCCTCCGCCTCGAAGGACGGAATCATTTCCAGGGGGTCCGGAATGTCCACGGTGATTTCGGGACCGCCCGCCAAGGTGATGGCTCCGCCCTCGGGGCTTTCCACTCCCGTCACCCACATGGGCAATCCGTACTGGCGTTTCAAACCCGCCTGCCCCGGACCGGTGGCATTGGGCCGCCAGACTTCCGTGCCGGTATTCAGCTCGTAGCCGACGGTGTAGCTCCCCCCGTGTTCGTTGGTGATCTCGGTGAGGTTTACGTAGTAGTGTTTCACCGGTTGCAGTACGTCGGTGGCACTGAAGCGTGGCTCCAGCTCATCCCAAAGAGCATAGTCGTAGGAAACGGCGCTCGTATCGGGACGGGTCACATCCGTCAGCACGTAGTAGTCATAACTGGTGTCCAGGTGATCGGTATATGTCCGCTGCTCGTAGGTATAGTTCGTCGTCTTCCCACCAGGACTGGTGACGCTGGTGATGAGACCCGCCGCGTTCTGCGTGATGCCTATGCCGATGCCGTTACAACTGATCTGAGCCGGCACGATTCCATTTCCGGGAGTGTAGTCAACGGTCTCTCCAGTGATATCCGTCATACTGACGATCCGGGAGTACCTCGTCACCGTATAGCTGCTGACTTCCGTGGGCGCGCCCAGCCGGTCTCCGGCTGATGATTCGGTGTATCCGGTGTCCTCGTATTGGCAGACGGTTCCATACTTGAGGGTCAACTGGTAGTCGCCCTGGTCACCCTCCAGGTAGGCCTGCGCCCCCTGACTGCCCACACCCTTCGGATAGATACCGAATACGGGATGCCACCCAAATTCGTGAGAGCCGCCCATGCCATCGACCGCGACCAAGGAAACAGATTTCAAGCTCCACGCATTGTCCTTCTTTTCATAGCTCTCCATCCGCTTCACATAGGGCGCGAGATTGGACGACCACCCTACTCCGAACGGCTGATCGATCCGCTCGTGCGGTTTCAGGCCGTAGGTATCGCTCCACGAAGCGCTGGAACTGGTCCGCTCGACCTGTAGAACCATCTTTGTGGCCGGCACCGGCACATAGACGTCCGAGGTGGAGTGCACGAGTGTCCGGTTGAAAGCATCGATGTAGCTTTCTTCATCCGGCACGTCGTTCTCATCTTCACCCTGAGGCTTCTCGTCACCAATCGGCGCTCCATTGAGCGCGATCTTCCGGTACTTCGGCGGGCCTGCCAGCGAACCGCTGACGCTGGGGGGAGAGAAATTCACACTACCGTCATGCGGTTCGGTGATAGGCTCGTAGTCGCCTACATCGACCTCCGCCTTTCGTCTCGTGACTCCTCCCGGTTTACCAGAAGCTGATACATGCAAATGGGACGGAAGCTCCAGAACAAACTCTCCACTCTCCCATTGCCCGGGACTGAGCGTAATCGTTTCGCTACCTTCAGAGCCCGGAATCAATATATATCGATCATCGGGATACAGAGCCTCTTCATCATGATAGTAGATAGTAAGCTGAATTGACTTATCCAATTTTCCCAGCGGAACAAATCGAACGGAACTAAATTGAGAATAGTGACTCTCCAATTGATCATCAATAAATGCATCAATCAAAGCCCCAGAGTCATAGTCATACTCTTCTATCTCCTCTTCAACATCAAACTCCTCAAGAACATCCACCCTGAAAGAAGTCCACGGCCCCACAGCTGAATCAAATCCACTAACTATGGCATCTCTTGAGGTAGAATACGTTCCTACCATACCGCAAGGCAAATTGGGAGGCATCTCTTCGCTGTCGCCACCACCCCCTCCGTCATCGTCATCTGGATAGTGATCCTCCTCTTCGTAGAGTTCCTGGCGTGTACCGGCTCTTGTTTGATCGTATTTGACGCCAATTCTCATGGGGACCTCCACCTGAAATGCCGCGGACTCTTCAGATGACTCTCCAGTTTCAATATCATGCCCAATTACGTAATACGTATATGTATTCCCCATGTAAACATCTTCATCCATGTATTGACTGCCAGACATCATGTCCGAAAGGATATTTACGGGACCGTCATTGACTTTTCTACTTAAGGTAAACTTATCAAAATCCCCCTTCAGCCAAGTCACCTTGATCTTGGTATAGTCGCAACCTTTGAAATGGTGAATATAGTGCTCCAAGCCATCGTCGCCGGCCAAGGGACCCCCGCCCACACCTACTTCGGTCAGAATCGTTGATCCATTCCACTCTGGCGGAGTGGAATCGGCACCGCCATAATTCGGCGGAAAGAATGCCCCTAAACATTCCACCTTGGGTAATCCACTTCCCACTTCCGGCACGTTGGGATCCACCACCACAGGCAGAACCTGGCTGGAACTGCCAGACGGAACATTTCCTCCGCCTGTCCCCGAAGACAGGCCAGCATTACCCGAATCGGGAACAACGTCACTGTCCGCCGGAACCGTGAAGAAGACCGGATTCGAGCTGCCCGCCAGTCCCTCGGTATCGTAAACCTTGGCAATCACCGAGTAGGCGCCCCCTCCCAGATTGCCCCATGTGAAACTATAAGGAGCTTCCGAGACCGAAGCGAACCGGGAAGTGCCCAGATAGTAGTCGACTCGCGACACAGCATTTTCGCCAGCGGTGACTTCGACGGTAAAGTCGATGCTCGCGGGGGTACTGCCAGCTGTGTAGTTGTTTGCCGGGCTGGTGATTTCAATCGAAGGCGCCGCATCGAAATCAAGGCCGTATTTGGCCGCCAGCTGATCCCGGATTTCGTCCCGGCGATCGTCCTCAAGCACCTTGTCGAATACCAAGACCTCAGGCATGGCGCCTGGAAGGGCCGAGTAAGCCGGGAAGGAAGAATCTTCTCCTGTTCCGCCAAGGCTTACGGCCGGCAAAGGCATTTCCAAAGATGGCGTCCCGGAATTTGAGATCTCCAGCCCGTCTCCCAGCCAGACTCGAAGGTCACCATCTTCCTCACTGTAAGAAATTCCTATATAGTAAGCCCGATCCTGCTGAAGACTTACGCTCCCAGCCAGCTCCACACTCCCGGACGGAGAATGCACTAACAACCGCCCATCTTCCACACCGAGGGAGATGGCATCGGCCAGGGTGAGAATTGTCATTGGGGACTCCCCTGCCTGAGGAATGACATGGGGTTCGAGAACCATCAGGGCAGTAAACTGACTTCCCAGTTCTACATTCCCCTGAAGGCTGTCATCTACCCAAGAATCAACCGCGGGCGCTCCATTTAGATCACTCTCAGCAACCCAGGACGGCCTTACCAATTCCTCGCTCTGGCTCAACCAGGACGCCTTCTCTCCCACGCTTCTCCATACATTTACGCGGTTCGCGTCATCGAGAGTCAGATTCGCCTCCTCCGCGACGCCCCAGAACGCCACATGTGCTTCATCACCGTCCCAAATGTGGTCGTCATCGGTATCCGTATCCGTCGGATCTTTCTCCGCTGCATACTCTTCAACTGCCGTCAACCCGTCACCGTCAGTGTCAGCAGCCGCGTCCGCGTCATTCAGCGGATTTAAACCAAAGGTGATCTCCCAACCATCGGGAAGACCGTCTTCATCCGTGTCCGAGACTAGAGGATCCGTTCCGTAAGTTTCCAGCTCATCTCCGTCGCTACTCCCATCGCCATCTGTATCTTCATTATTCGGGTCGGTCCCGTTCTGATACTCTTCAAGATTCGTCAGACCGTCATTGTCCGGATCTTGTCCGGCGGCTCCATCATCCACGAGCGGATCCAGTCCATACTGCACCTCCCAGCCGTCAGGCAACTCGTCATCATCCGTGTCCGCATCCAGAGGGTCCGTGCCGAGATCATTGATCTCCTTACCGTCTCTCAGTCCGTCATCATCCGAATCCCGGTCGAGCGGATCAGATCCGCTGGTATTGATTTCGACATCATCATTGATGTCGTCGAAGTCCGAATCCGCGCGAGTCGGGTTGGTGCCATGAACATATACCTCATCATAGTCGCTCAACGTGTCACCATCCGTATCGGTATTGTACGGGTCGGAATTGTTCAGGTACTCTTCATAGTTGATCAGTCCGTCGTTGTCGGAATCGAGAGATCCGTCGCTACCATCAGTGGGATCTAGACCATAGAGTATCTCCCAGCCATCCTCCATTCCGTCAGAATCCGTATCTGCCGTGAACGGATCGGTTCCATGAATGATCACCTCGGCCCCGTCACTCAGAAAGTCGCCGTCCGTGTCAGGGCTAACAAGACTCGTAAGGTAGATACTCGCTTCATCGTAGTCCGAAAGCCCGTCCCCATCGGTATCCAAGGATGTGGGATTACTATGATAGTAGTTGACCTCTTTTCCGTCGCTAATCCCATCTCCGTCCGTGTCGGGATCGTTTGGATTGGTGCCGTTGGCGGACTCTTCCAGTGTCGTCAATCCGTCGTCATCCAGGTCCAGGCTCTCCATATGGCTTTCGTCTCTGGCGAGATCGAACGCATGTTTCGCTTCCCAGTAGTCAGGGTATCCATCGTCATCGCTGTCAGGGTTCCGCGGATTTCCGGAATAGACATATTCCATGAGGTTGCTCAGCCCATCGTTGTCCTGGTCGCCTTCCGGCTCGAGGACACCGTAGTTGGCTTCCCAGCTGTCCGGCAGCTTGTCTCCGTCCACGTCTCCACTGGGTTTGTGTATAAACCAATGCGTTGACTCGTCGAATTCACCGGTCCCACTTGTGTCCGTGATATAGGCGGCGGATCTCACATAACCGGCACCACTTGCGTCAGTAATGAAGAATGTGTTGCCCCAGCTTCCTTGGAACTGCGATCCCAGGTCCTGATCGTTCCACCAGAAAAAGCTATTGCTATAGTAGACGGAATCCACTTCATATCCGGTGGAACCGAAGACCGCGCCCGCATCGCCGACGCCAGCGGCCTGCACTTGGTACCCGGCGGGCACTTCCCCGGTCAGGCGCAGCAGATCCGTTTGGCCATTGGCGTGATCGATCAGATAGGTCTCCAGTGCTTCCAGACCAGGATCTCCGCCAGGACTGACCCAGTAGGCATACATTATCTGACCGGAATCGTTCATGCTCCAACGAGGAGGTTTGGGGAGGGTCCACTCCGTTAAGAGTCCGCTGAGGTCGTAGGTCGTGAAGCTAAGGTCAGGCTCGACGGCAAAGTAGGTGTTGTCCCGTTTACAGAAAAGACGGCCCCGCTCATTCATGGCAAAGACGGAGACCGCGCCTGTCCCCTCGATAGCTGGCACAGGGTTCCACTGGCCGCCCGACCACAGGTAGGCCGCCGAGGGCGACTGGCTCGGGTCGAGAGCCAGGATCTGACCTCTCTCATCACAATCGCGATAGAAGAGACCCTGGCCACTGGGCGAACCCAAGTCACTGAACTGGTCTCCCTTCAATGAGAAGGCCCTGAGGTTCTCTTCCTCCCCTTCGGGCAAGAAGGTCCCATACACATTACCGGACCGGGTAAGTTTCAGGGGATAGATGTCCTGGACGCCAGGGATGGAGATCTGTTCCGGGGAACTACCGACTTTTGAAAGGAGAATCTCCGATCCCATGCCCACGGGCTTTCTCGCTACCACAGTACCGTCGTTGCTGATCGATATGTAGCTGCTGAGATCTCCGTAATCCGTATTCCCCAGAGGCGATATTATCTCGGGGGACCCAGGCTCAAGCCAGCGGACAAGCCAGTAGGCTTTGTAATAGTTCGGAATGTGGTCGGGATGAGACGGAACCGACCGGATATCCTGCACCAGCCCCACGCACTGACCCAGGTCGTTCATTCCAGAAACAAACCTGATGATGTGGGTATCATTCCCCTGCCCGTCTTGCGGAGCCGCGAGCTGTGACGAGGTCCATGTGCCCGTGGGAGTGGCATCATCCACATTGGCTATCCTGTCAAAATCATCATCGTCCAATGGATAGCTACTGAAGGTGGCGGTTGAGTCGCCGTTGTTCTCCCAGGAATCCCGGATGCCATTTCCATTCTGGTCGGTGTTCCCGCCACTTTCCTGACTGTAGACGGAATACCGGCAGCCGGTAATCTGAGAACCGGGCGTGCGGAAGGATGTGTCCAGCTGGAGCGGACCAGCGCTGGGTAGATTCTCAAAGGAGAAGAAGACATCGCCGTTCTTGATGAAATCGACATCCTCCCGCCAGGCTCCAGAGCCTGAGGTATCCACAAAGAGCGTTCTCTCGATCCAAAAGACGTCTGATTCAGTAAAGAAGTCGAATACGCCGTCCACGATATCACCATTTCTGATGACCCGGATTCGCCCGTTCAGCGTGGTGCGAAGTCCGTATTCGAAGGCTGAATAGTTACGGTTGTTGTCCGGAGGAATGGTTGACTTCACAAAGCCCACGGCCAGAAAGGCATCCGTCTGCCCGATACTGAACTTCACGGAGCCGCTGCCCGGTATCTCGAGGCCTCCGACCGCGTCCGCGTTCCACTTCTCCTCTTCCTCCGCGTCCTTGGTCAGGCTGCTCCCGTAGCCGGGCGCCGGCAGCGCGGGGGTGGTCCTCCTGGGGTTCACCCAGACGACATCGTGGAAATAGTCGTCCGCGTTCGTGGGATCACTCCTGTCCGATTGTTCCTGAAGATTGGTGACGCCATCACCGTCGAAGTCATCTCCTGGCAGCACATCGGCGAGAGTCTCGATTCCGTCGCTGTCGTCAGCATCCACGATTTGCCACTCCAAGTCATCCCGAAGACCATCGGTATCCAGATCGCCGTGGTATAGCAGCTTTTCCGAGCCTCCCTCGTAGCGGGCCCCTTCTATCCGCGACCGGGGATCATAGAAGGAAGTGTCCACAATCAGCGCTCCACTGTAGTCCACCCCCGAGATGGTGTGGAAAACTTCGCCGTTCTTAATGAAGAGAAGATCTTCCAGCCAGTCCCGGGGTGAAGAGGGATCGATATATACCTGCCTCTCTATCCAGAACACATCGTCCTCCGTATAGTAGTCGAACACGTCTGGCAGGACCGAGCCGTCCTGAAGAATGCGGATGCGGCCGCTGTAGGTGGAGCGAAGGCCATACTTGAAGGCCGAGACGTTGTGCTTCCTGTCCTGGGGATCCGTGGAAGGCACGAGGCCAAGCGCCACCGGCGAATCCGTCTGTCCGTAGCGGAACTGCACGGCTCCACTGGTGATAATCTCCAATTCACTTATCGCGTCCGCATTCCAGGCATGGCCGGCGTAGGCTTTCTTTTCGAGTGAACTACCGGCTCCAGAACCTGGCTCCGCGGTAGTGTGGAACTCACTTTGCCAAACGATGTCTTCATAGTAGTCGTCCGCATCCGTGGGATCGCTACCGTCCAGGCTTTCCCGCAGGTTGCTGACGCCGTCGCCGTCGAAGTCGTCTCCTGGCAGGACGTCGTCCAGGTCTTCCAAGGCATCGCCGGGATCGGCGTCGATGATGGACCACTCGGTCGCGTCCGGTATACCGTCTTCGTCCAGGTCGCCCTGGGACACATATAGATCGTTTACATTCTGATACCGGCAGCCTTCGATCTGTCCGTGGTTATTGTAGAAAGCGGCATCCACCACCAGAGGGCCGGTGTAGTCCGCGGGATCGAAGGTATAGAAGACCGATCCATTGCGGAGGATGGTCACCTGCTCGTCCCACTCCCTCGGGTCGGCGGCGTCGCGATAGATGGATCGCTGGAAGGTGAAGACATCACCCGCGTTGTAGGTGCCCAAGTTCCCAGGCTGGACCACGCCATCGATGATCTGGCGCAGGTAACCCGTCTCGCCTGAGCGCAGTCCATAGGTCATGGCCGCCGTGGAACGGCTGGCGTTGGGCGGATCGGTCACGGGGGAAAGGCCCACCCCGAGCATTGCGTCCGTCTGGGAAAAGCGGAACTCCACCACCCCGCTTCCGGTGAGTTCGAAGCGGCTCAGGGCATCGCCATTCCACACGTTGCTGGTCTCGGGGGACTTACGGAGGACGCTGCCTTCGCTGGCGCCGGGATGCTCGATCCACCATTCCGTGTAGATCGTCTTCCGCCACTGGATGTCCTGGAAGAGATCCGAGGCGTCCACGGGATTGCTGGCCCGGTCGCACTCCGTGGCGTTGGTCTGGCCGTCACCGTCGAAGTCATCCCCTGGTAACACGTCCGCGATGTGCTCGATGCCGTCCCCTTCGTCCGCGTCCACGATCACCGACTCAAAGCGGTCGTCCATTCCGTCCTCATCCAGATCGCGCGGCGAAACATACCGGACGCTCCCGCCTTTGTAGCGACAGCCAGTGATCTTGCTTTCTTCGTCATAGAATCCGGTATCGACGATGAATTCGCCTGAGTAATCGGCGGCCGGATAGGTATAGATCACTTCTCCATTCTGATAGAGAGTCACCTCTTCATCCCACTCTCCAAGATTCACCGGGTCCGGGAAGACTTCGCGCTCCAGCCAGAAGACATCCTCTGAGGTATAGCTACCGAGAATGCTGGTGGGCACGGCGCCATCTATTATGACCCGGGCGTTTCCGTTGTAGACTCGCACGCCATACTTCATGGAGCCGATGGTCAGGTCCGGGTTGGGCGGATCGGTCAGGGGCGTGAAGCCCACGGCCACCATCTTGTTGCCAGTCTGGTCGATGCTGAAACGGATGGCGCCACTGCCGGAGATTTCGAGTTCGCTCAAGGCCTCCGCGTTCCAACCCGTGGCGACGCCGGTATCCTTGGACAATTCGCTTCCCAGTTCCTCGCCCGGGTTTGGAATGGTGGCGGTCGTGTTGACCGCATCCACCCACACGATGTCCGAGTAGTAGTCTTCCGGATCCAGGGGATCGCTCCGGTCGTTTTGTTCCTGTAGATTGGTCCGGCCGTCGCCGTCGAAGTCATCCGCCGGCGCCACGTCCAGGAGGTCTTCAAAGGGATCCCCTCCATCAAAGTCGACGATGGCCCATTCGATTGAGTCTTTCAGGCCGTCTTCGTCCAGGTCTCCCTGGGTTACGTAGCGCTCCCGGCCGCCCGCGTAGCGGCAGCCTTCGATCAAGCCGCCCGGTTCCAGGAAGGCGGTATCGACAATGTGGGACCCGGTATAGTCCGCTCCGGTGACACTATAGAAAACTTCGCCGTTTTTCAGGAAGTAGACATCTTCGTCCCACTCTCTCGGATCGCTGGGATCGCGATACACTTCCCGTTTGATCCAGAAGTGATCTCCCGCGCTATACTCTCCCTGGTTACCGCCCAGGGCGGCGCCGTCCAAGATGACGCGCACAAACCCAGTCGGCGAGGCGCGCAGACCGTATTTCATGGAATCCACGCTCCGGTCGGAGATGGGTGGATCAGTGGACGGCGTCAAGCCCACGGCCACAAACTTGTCTGCCTGACCGAAGTACCAACTGACGGCTCCCGTGGACTTGATCTCCAGTTGGCTGGCCGCGTCCGCGTTGTAGGACTCGGCGGCGCCCAGGTCCTTTTGCAGGGTGCTCCCTTCCTCCGCGCCGGGGTTGGGCACGGACCAAGTGGTATTCACCTCGTCCTGCCAGAGAATGTCCGCGTAGTACTCCGCCGCGTCCAGCGGATCGCTGCCGTCGATCGTTTCGCGCAGATTGGTCTGGCCGTCGCCGTCGAAGTCGTCTCCTGGCAATACGTCCAGGAGATCGTTCAGCGCGTCATCGGGATTCGCATCCACGATCTGCCACTCCGTGGCATCATCGAGACCGTCTCCGTCCAGGTCGCCCTGCGTCACATAACGCTCCCGTCCGCCGGAATAGCGGCAGCCTTCCAGCTTCGAGCCCGGCTCATAGAGAGAGCTGTCCACGATCATGGGACCGCTGTAGTCTTCGCCCGTCAGTTCGTGAACCACTTCGCCATTTCTGAGAATGCGCAGGTCCTCATCCCACTGACGCGGGTCGGCGGCGTCCCGGTAAACGTCGCGCTCGATCCAAAACTCGTCCGAGGCGGAGTAGTCACCGAAATTCCCCGTCAGCACGGAACCGTCCACGATGACCTTCACCACTCCAGAGGGCGAAGCACGCAAGCCATACCGCATGTCGGTGACATTCCGATTCAGCACCGGCGGATCCTCCAGCAATTTCAACCCCACGGCGGCAAAGCTGTCCGTCTGCCCAAAGCGCCAGCGCACCGCGCCGGAGGCTGTCAGTTCGAGTTCTCCCCACGCGTCCGCGTTGAAACCCGCCGGCGCGCCGCCGTCTTTCTCCAAGAGGCTTCCCTCTTCTGCTCCCGGATTCGGGATCGAGCCCGCTGTGTTGTTCTCATCCTGCCAGACGAGGTCCGTGTAAAAACTCGCCGGGTCCACCGGATCGCTCCGGTCGGTCTGCTCCTGGAGATTGCTGAGACCGTCGCCGTCAAAGTCATCCCCCGGCAGCACGTCTTCGATCGAGGTGATGGCGTCTTCGGAATCCGCTTCCACGATCTGGACTTCAAAGCTGTCCGCCAGGCCGTCTTCGTCCTCGTCCCCCAGGAGCACGGCGTTCCATTCCTTCACGCCCTCCACCGTGGCGCCGGCGTCATACATGCCCGCCATGACGCGCAGGTTGCCCGCTGACACGGTGACCGAACGAATCAGTTCCTGATTCTTGTAGTAGGTCACGGTGCTACCCGTCCGTCTCACCACGAAAACATCCTCCGCCGTGTAGCTGCCCGTCTCAGGCGCCTGAACCTCAAACTCAAAGATGCCGAACGTGCCATCCGGCCCGGCCACCACGGCGTAGTCGATCGTCTCATTCACCAGGCCTTGGTCCTCGTAACTCAGTCCCGCGGCTACCAATGCGTCGCTTTGACCAAAACGGAACTTCACCGCGCCGTCTCCTTCCATGGTCCGCAGGCTGGCCGCGCCAGCGTTCCAGTCGTCTCCCGCCAGTTCGTCTTTTTCCAGCGCGCTCCCCAGACCGGGTGTGTCGTAAGAAGCGGTTACGTTCGTTTCGCCGATCCACACCACATCACGGCCCCCATCAAACCCCGGCGCATTGGGATTGGTCCCGCCCGTGGGATCGGTCCACTCCTGGAACTCCGTTCCATTGGACGCGCTGTCTCCATCAAAATCGTCTCCCGCCAGCACGTCGAACACGCTCGCGATCCCGTCCGCGCCATTCGCGTCCACGATGGCCTGCTCCCACCAGTCGGGCAGCCCGTCTTCGTCCACGTCCCCCAGGGTCACCGCGCCCCAATAGCGAACCTTCTCCACCGCTACTTCTCCCGTGCCTGAGGCTTCGTAGAAGGAATTGTCCACTGTCAGCGGCTCCACCGAGGCCAACACCGTCGGGTCCTGGAGCAGCAACCCATTCTTCATATAGCGGATCTCGTTGCCGATCCGCTCGATGCGAAAGACATCACTCGTGGTGTAGCTGCCCAGCGATACACCCACCTGCGTGCCGCTTTCCAGCACCACGGCCTCCGGTGTCGCGTCCGCGAAGAGGGCAAAGTCCAGGCTCGACTGACCTTCGTCCGTGTCTTCGTCCACCAGGCCAAACGTCACGCTCCGGTCCGCCTGCGCGAATTGCCATTCCACCCAGCCGTCACCGGGGATTGCCTTGCGGCTGATCGCGTCCGCGTTCCAGGCGCCGTTTCCGCCCACCGCGTCCAGGCGGCTGCCCGCCACGCCGTCTTCATAACTGTCCACGACGTCCGCGCCACCGTCTGTCCAAAGCACGGGCTCAGGGGCCGCCCCCTTCACCATCCTTACCGCGTCCGCCACGACGGCTTTCGCCAACCCTCCAGGGTCCACGTCGTTGGAGATCCTGACAAAATTGGTTCCACCGGGTTCCATCCAGAACTCACCCACCGAAATCCAAAGATTTCCGTCCTGGGTCTGATCCACTCCCCCAGCGACCTGAGAAACCGTATCCGAAGAAGTCGCCAAGTCATAGTGACCCACTTCCACGGGCACGCCGGCCAGCCGGTCCGCGCCGTCTACCCACCTTACAAAGACCTCATAGACCCCAGACACTGGCACCGTCAACCCGTACTCCGCCAAGCCCGTTCCACCTTGCTGAGCTGGCTGCGTAAGGTAATCGGAACCCACCACATACTCACCCGTACCTGGCGAAGTGGCGGTCCAGCTTCCGGTCAAGACCGCGCCGGTGTTGTCGATCGTGTCTTCAATAAGATAAGGACTGAATATCACCCACAAGTCATCGAACGTTACATCGGCATCGGTTCCCGCGTCCCCGGACACCAGCGCGGCGCCTCCAATCAACTCACCGGTAGCCTCCAAGTCATACCCTCCGGCACACACCCAATTCGTGTTGTCAGCGGACACGTAAACGTAAACCGCGTCCGTTCCCGCGACCAAGCGGAACCAATCCGTGGCTGAAGGACCTGTGACTACGGTCGATTCCGCCTGGGCTCCATCCTCACGGCGGTGGATCGTGACGATCGATCCATCTTGTTGAGCGCCAATGAAAAACATCGCCGCATCCGCCTCGGAACTTCCGCGGACCATCAGCCCCGCCATCGCCGTCGTAGTACCCGTGGGCGCGCCGCTAGGTTTTCCCCGGACCTCACCGCCGGCACTCAGGACACCCCCATGGAAAAACACCTGGTCACTCGTTCCACCAATGCCGGTGCCCTTGGCGGTCAGACTAACCGAGCGGTTATTTACGTCATAGCTGGAAGATCCCCCACCAACTCCCCCAGTCCACCCGATGCTCTCGTCACTCCAAAAGCTTACCTCAACCGGATAGCGCGCGCCTTCGATAATCTTCAGGATTCCGGCAAAGCCAGTCGAGAAAACCAATATCGCCAGCACCCACAACCAGTTCGAACGAGTGATCTTTAAAATTCGTGACATAACGCAATCGGTGGGAATGTTAGCTACCCAAAAAGGGTGCGAGAGTTACCTACCCCTCCTGTTGCGTCAATTCCAAACTCCCACTTTTTCGCGTCTCTTTCGTCACCAAAAAATCCTGCTGTCTTGTTAGGGACTGACCACAAATGTTTTGAACGGATTTCTCCCCCGAGCCCCCCAAAGCACTGGAGAGCATTGTTAACCACTTGGAGATAGACCCAAGGAGCCGGTCAGGCCGAGACTCTCCACACCGGCCCTTCGCCTGTCGTAAGCGGATCAGCCTGAGAACGTGACGCGCTTCCCGTGGTCCTACCTCCAAAGATGCGAGAGTGCTTCTTGCTCAATCAATCATTTCGCCCCCACAACGGCCAGGCGAATGGAGTCCGCGAGCCGCCTTACCAGCGGGATGACGATCGCCCTGGTGTCCATGGAGGCCCCCGCTCAGGATGGGATCAACTGCCAATTCCGGCGGTTGAAGGCAGCTCACCAGAAAGGACTGCGCTACGCGGAGCCGCGTGAAGGCAGCCGCTCATGATTCCGCGTCACTGCCGGAAAATCGCTTCTCTAACTCCACGGCTCCGTTACGGCGAGTCGTCTCAGGCTGGAGAGGATAAGAGTGTTCTGAGTCCGTTTCCTCAGGTAAGAGCTCACACTCAGGTTCCCTCAATTCGTCCCGAATGAGGATCTCCATCGCTTCGCTATGGGAAAAGGCGGTGGTGAATCCATTCAAAACAGAAGTGGCGACAGTAGCGGAGCAACAAAGATCAGCTTTTTAAGTGGATCGAGGTTTGGTTGGCCTTGTTGGGTTCTTCTTTCCATGAAAATCCGAAGGCTTTCGGATTTTCACTTTCTTTCCCCGCCTTTGGCGGGACTGCCCCGCGGGGCATATTCTTGTTTTGTTAGGGTTCAGGCGGCTTTCGCCACTTTCTCTTCTGGTTTCTTCAAACCGGTGTAGACCTCCCAGGGCCTCCGGTTGTTGAGACTCGTATGGGGCCGCCAGCGGTTGTAGCGCTCCATCCATTCATTGACTCCCAGCGAAAGGTTCCGCACCGTGGCAAAATCTTCCAGATACACTTTCTCGTATTTCAGGGAACGCCAGAGCCGCTCGATGAAGACATTGTCCATCCAGCGGCCTTTGCCGTCCATGCTGATGCGAACGCCGCGCGACTCCAGCGCTTCGCGCCACGCCCGTGAGGTAAACTGGCTGCCCTGATCGGTGTTGAAGATTTCGGGCACTTTCCCGGTCTTGCGCACGGCTTCTTCGAAGGCCTCCAGGCAAAAACTCACGTCCATGGTGTTGGAGACCCGCCACGAAAGGACGGCTCGCGAATGCCAATCCATGACCGCCACCAGATAGCCCCAGCCGCGCTTCATTGGCAGATAGGTGATGTCCGCGCACCATACCTCATCGAGCCGCTCCACGGCCTCGTCTCGAAGCAGATACGGATACACCTTATGCTCCTCGCCCTTCCCGGGACGGCTCGTTCCCGGTTTCGGACAGATCGCTTCCAGGCCCATCTCGCGCATCAGGCGCGCGATCCGGCGGCGGCTTGTTCCACACCCATGGTCTCGCTTGAGCAAGGTTCGCATCGTCCGGGTGCCGGCCCAGGGCGCTTCCAAATGGATCTCGTCGATGCGCCGCCGGAGCTTGAGGTCTTCCGCCTGGTGGTGACGGGATTTCACTCTCAAGCGGTTTCGATTCACCGCCAGGAGCCGGCACTGCCGCGTTACACTCAGCCCGCGCCCCTGCGGGCGCTCCACCATTTGTTTACGCTCTTTCACAGTCCCAACTCCTTGGACTTTTTTGTCAGCCACTCCAAATCCATGGTGAGTTGGCCGATCTTACGTTCCAGGCGGGCCTTTTCGCGTTCGGCCTTCTCAGCTTCTTCCCGCCCGCTTCCGCTCTTGGAGAAGACTTCTCCGGCTCCCGCGATCAACTCCTTCTTCCACGCGCTCACCTGGTTGGGATGCACGCCGTTGGCCGCGGCAATTTCGTTGATCGTCTTGATTTCCCGGGCCGCTTCCAGAGCAATTCGCGCCTTAAACTCAGAGCTAAAACTCCGTCTCTTTCTCTTCATATCGTGGTTCTATTCTGTCCACGATCCACTTATCCTCAAGCCCACTCTCGGCTCCGCTAGCTGTTGCCACTTCTGGTTCCAAGCGTATCGAGAAGAACGGCTCTTGGTAATCGAAGGCCGATGCGCGCGCATACAGGGATGTGCTGACAATTGGAGGCGATCGTTGAAAACTGTTGGAAATCATGACGGAATTGCGGTCGGCAGGATAACTGCTATGTCGTTTTCAAGGGCCGGCGGGCCGTGGTTCCGCATCTCCAGGCGAGATCAACATTCCCCCCGTATCCCGATGTTGCTCCACCGCTTTCCCTCTCCAGCCAACCAAAAGACTCCAGTATGACCTCCGGACCGACCACTCCCGATGCCACCACCCCTCAGAAAGCAGGCGAACTGATCGCCACCGGCCTTGCTTCTCTGGATGCCGAGGTGCAGGAAATCATGACGGCGCTGCACGACGTTCTGGAGTCGGCTGCTCGACCGGAACTGGCGCGGGCGCTGCCATGGCTGGAGGGCGCGAACGATGGAGGCGACGCCACGGGCAACGCGGTCGATACCGCCCAGGTATATTCGATTGCTTTTCAACTGCTGGACATGATCGAGGACCAGGTGGCGCAGCGAACCCGTCGCCGCCGCGAGACCCTGCTCGGCCCCGAGGCGGAGAAGGGCCTCTGGCCCGAATGCCTGGCCACGCTCCGGGACGAAGGGCTGGATGAACACGCCATCGCCGAAGTCCTGAAATCGGTCCGGGTAGAGCCGGTATTCACCGCCCACCCGACGGAGGCCAAGCGGCCCTCGGTCCGCGAACGGCACCGGGATCTCTACGACCGCTTGCTCAGCCTGGAGGACCCTTCCCACACCCAGCAAGAGCGTGACCGTGTGAAAGACGGCGTCCTTGCCTCCCTCGAAGCCCTGTGGACCACCGGTGAAATCCATGCCGAGCCGCCCACCGTCCAGCGCGAATTGCGGAACTCGCTTTTCTACCTGCGCGAGGTCTTCCCCGAGGTCATCGACAAGCTCGACCGCCATCTCGCCTGGGCCTGGAAACATGCTGGCTTCGATCCGGCGGTGCTGGAAAAGTCCGGCTGCGGGCCACGCGTTCGCTTCGGTCTCTGGATCGGCGGCGACCGCGACGGGCATCCTTTCGTCACCGCGGAAGTCACCCAGAGCACTCTGGCTGAATTGCGCGTTCAAGCAATAAAGCTCTACCGGAGAGAACTCGCCGATGCCGCCCATCAGCTAACGCTCTCGGCGCGCGCCTATGCGCCGCCGGAGGCTCTGGAGGCGCGCATCGCGGCCTTGGCGAAAGAGCTGGGCACGGAGGGAAACTACATTCTAGGCCGGAATCCCGACGAACCCTGGCGGGCCTTTGGCTACCTGCTCCGGGCCAAGCTCGAGGCCGATCCTGGTTTGAGTTTCGATTCGTTTACGGCGGATGTGGAACTTTGGCACTCGGGTCTGCTGGCCGCCGGCGCCGAGCGGCAGGCGGCTCTCTGGGTGGAGCCGCTCCTCCGCAAGCTGGAGGTCTTCGGTTTCCACCTCGCGGTGCTCGACATCCGGCAGAACAGCGCGTTCCACGACCTCGCCATGGCCCAGCTACTGGAGGCGGCGGGCGTGGAAGACGGCAGCGGCTTTCCCAACTGGCCGGAAGATAAACGGGTGGCGTTCCTGACCGAAGAGCTAGCGTCGCCGCGGCCCTTCCTCCACATCGACCAGAGGATCGGCGACGAGGCCGACGCGGTCAGGGACTGTTTCCGCGTCTTCGTAAGACATCGCCGCGAAGGGGGCCGGGGCACGGGGGCTCTGATCGTGAGTATGACCCGTCAACTGTCCGACCTGCTGGTGGTGCACTTCTTCGCCCGCGAAGCCGGGCTCATGGAAACGGACGCCGATGGCAACCGGGTCTGTCCGTTGCCGGTGGTGCCGCTGTTTGAGACCCTGGACGATCTGGCCCATGGCGCTGGCATTGTGGATGCCTACCTGCGCCACCCGGTGGCCCGAAGAAGCCTGGAGGTTTCAGGCCGGGAAAAGGGCGGCCCGGAAGGGGCTCCGGTCCAGCAAATCATGCTCGGCTACAGCGACAGCAACAAGGACGGCGGCATCCTGGCGAGCCAGTGGGCCCTGCACGCCGCCCAGAAAGCCATCGCTGAGACCGGCCGCGAACACGGAGTCGAGATCCGTTTCTTTCACGGCCGGGGCGGCACCATCAGCCGGGGCGCGGGCCCGACGGACTGGTTCATGCGCGCCCTGCCCCACGGCTCCCTGGGTGGAGACTTCCGCATGACGGAACAGGGCGAGACCATCGCCAAAAAATACGCCTATCCCGACAACGCCGCCTACCATCTGGAAAGCCTGGAGGCCTGCGTCACGCTGGCCGCGGCGCGGCATCGTCTCACTGAGCCGGTGGAAGATCCGGGAATCGAGTTCATGCCAAAACTGGCCCAGTGGAGCACTGAAGCTTACCGCTCCCTGCTGGAAGCTGAAGGGTTCATCGAGTTCTATCGCCAGGCCACGCCTATCGATGCGCTGGAGCAGACCCGAATGGGCTCGCGTCCCTCGCGTCGGACCGGCACCGCCAGCCTCGCCGACCTGCGCGCCATTCCCTGGGTGTTCAGCTGGACTCAGGCCCGCTTCTACCTGCCCGCCTGGTATGGGGTGGGCTCAGCCCTTGAGCGATTGCAGACCGAGGCGCCTGAAGACTTCGCGCGCCTGGCCGAAACTGTCTCCCGTTCCACCCTGCTGAAGTACGTCCTCAATAACGTGGAAACAAACCTCATCAGCGCTCACCCCGGCCTGATGAACGCCTACGCCTCCCTGGTCCAGGACGAGTCGCTACGGGAGCGTTTCATGGACAAGATTGGCGCGGAACTGGATCGAGCCCGGAAGCAACTCGCCACCTTTTTCCCCCGCCCCATCGCGGAGCGCCGCCCACGTTTTGCCAAGACGCTGGACCTGCGTGAAGTCCCGCTAAACACCCTGCACCGTCAGCAGGTGGAACTCCTCCGCCAATGGCGCGCCAATGGCGGCGAACTGCCCCGCGACCTTATCTTCTCCATCAGCGCGATTGCCAGCGGACTTAGGACAACCGGGTAGCGGCACCGGAAAAGGAATTGTTGAGGCAACGATGCTTTCGAACATCCCTCCACACTCAAAGGGGGGGCATCAGGATAGCCTTTGTTTCGAGGTAAGAAGACCCGAGGCGTTCTCTTTGTTTCTTTCCTCAGGCCTGTGCTATTCTTCTTAGAATCGACCTATGAAATCCCCATTCCATTTCCAGTCCGGCGCGCTTTTCGCGGCAACCTGTGTTCTCTTTATCGCGGCACCTCTTACTCTCCTTATTGCCCAGGAGGAGAGCGTCAATCCGGGTATCAACGAGAAGTTCCTCGATCCGGAATTGAAGGTTTCCGAGTGGCTGGCGCGGTTTGAAGTGGAGAGCCGCGAGGTGTTTCATGAGAAGGACGCCATCCTGAAGGCCTGCGGGATTCAGCCCGGGATGACGGTCGCGGACGTGGGGGCGGGTACTGGACTCTATACCCGCCTTTTTTCCAACGCCACCGGCGAGGATGGCTGGGTCTATGCGGTGGAGATCAACGCGCGTTTTCTGGAACACATACAGGCGCGGGCCAAGGAAGAGGGTCAGCACAACATCACGACCGTACTGTGCCCGCAGGATTCGGTGACACTGGCCCCCGACAGCGTGGACGTGGCTTTCGTTTGTGACGTGTATCATCACTTCGAGTTTCCCGCCTCCACCATGAAGAGCCTCTTCCGGGCGCTCAAGCCGGGTGGTACAGTCGTGGTGGTGGACTTCGAGAGGATTGAGGGCGTCTCCAGCGACTGGATCCTGAACCACGTCCGGGCGGGCAAAGAGGTTTTCAAAAGCGAGATCGAGAGCGTGGGTCTCGAATTTGTCGAAGAGGTGAAGGTGGACGGGCTGAAGGAGAACTATTTTCTGCGCTTCAAGAAGCCGGAGTAGCGCCCTGCGTCCCGGTCCATTTTTCTTTTCTCCACCACGGGGGTCAGCGGACTTGCCCTGGCTCCGGTTCACGGACATTCCTTACCAAGATGAGTCTAGGCAGTGTGGACAAATTGGGGGCGGAGCGGCGCGAGAGCATTTTTTGTCTGGCAAGGCGCCGCGAATGGCATTGGGCCTACCCCCAATAGAGTGAGCGGGAACGAAGCCAGGCAGACTGCTTCGGCCGCGAAGCGGCTCGCAACCCCCTGAAGCGAAGCGAAAGGTGTCGGCAGAGCCCGCAAAGGCGGGATAAAAATGGGCCGCGTCTTCAGGTTTTCGCCGCTTCGCGGCGCTGAGTTCACTGTCCTTCTTTTCATTTCCGCTCCGTTCTCCAATTTGTCCGCGCTGCCTAGGTAGTCTTGTCAGGAAAGAACCCACACTGGAGCTTGCTTTCACCGCCAGGGTCCGGTTACCTGACGGCTTCCCATTGGAACGGAACCGGTCAGTCTGAATGGCTGGCTGGCTTCATGTCCTTCCCAGTTTCGAATCCTCTACTTTGCTTTCTATTCCGTGAGCCGTCTTTCCCGCACGCCTCTCCAGATGCCCGACCAGATCGACGAGGAGGGTATCCTGGTCGGCTGGTCTCTGGAGCATGAGTATCGCTTTCCGCCCATCGGGTTTCACTACGGGGACGAGCGCTTTACGCCGGCGACCGGTTTCCTCAATCCCATTCTCTTTGAGGGCGAAGGCCACCTGATGACCATTGCGCCGACGGGTTCCGGCAAGGGGACCGGCTGCATCATCCCCACCCTGCTCCGCCACGAGGGGCCGGTCATCGTGATCGACCCAAAGGGCGAGAATGCGGCGGTAACGGCGCGGCGGCGGCGGGAAATGGGCCAGAAAGTCTTGATCCTGGATCCCCTGGAGATCGCCGATCAAGAAAGGGCTCACCTGAACCCTTTCGATCTCCTGGATAAGAACAGCGTAACGCTGACGGACGACGTGGCGATGCTGATGAACATCCTGGTCCCGGACGAGGTTTCCGCCAAAGACCAGTTCTGGATCTCCCGCTCTCAGCAGTTGCTGATCGGCCTCACGCTGCACTTGATCATCGATCACGAGCCAAAGCATCACAATCTCGCGGCCCTGAGAAACATCATCAACCAGGGCCATCAACAGATGCAGGAGGTCGCTCAGTCGATGCAGCGCTCTCAGCATCCGGATGTCCGCTCGATCGCCAGCAATATCCTGATTCCAGCCCCGGAAACGTTCGGCGGCATTCTCTCCTTTGCTCAGAACGCGGTGGGGTTCATGCGGGGCGAACTGGTTCAGAAAGCGACGGGTGACTCGACCTTTTCGTATGACGAGATCACGCGGGGCGATCCGATTTCGCTCTATCTCATCATACCTTCGGACAAGCTGGAGTCCCACGGGTCCCTCTTGAAGATCTGGGTCGGGTCGCTCATCGCGGCGATCACCCGGCGCCAGGCCCCGCCGCCGAAACCGACGCTGTTCATGCTGGACGAAGCGGCTCAACTGGGGCCCCTGCCGCAACTCCGGCAAGCCATCACGCTGCTGCGTGGCTATGGCCTGCAGACTTGGAGCTTCTGGCAGGATGTCAGTCAGTTGCATCGTCTCTACCCAGCTGACTGGGAAACGATGGTGAACAACTGTAAAGTTCTCCAGGCCTTTGGCGCGAACAACATGAACGCCGCCAGCGCCATGGCCGGGCTGACCGGATTTTCCCAGCCGCGGGAGATTCTGGACCTGGACTTCAACGAAATGATCCTGCTCATCGGCGGGGACGAAGCCGTGATTTCCCAGCGGCCGGACTACCTGAAAGACCCCATGTTCCGGGGCATGCATGACGATAATCCTCGTCACGATTTGACCCGGGAGATCCTGCCAAAACCTCGCAAACCGCAGCGGATCTACTCCCGCCCGCCTAGCCCCGTTCGCCCGCCGTCCGGCGACCCGGTCCACCCGCCGGAACCGCTCTGGTCGAGCTGGGAGCGAAATGCCATGGGCGAAGTGGTCGGCGTCCGCCGCCTGGAAGGCCCTGCCCTCTTCGCAAAGATAGAGGAAAGCCTGAAAGAGCCGAAGCAGCACGAATGGCCGATGTCCCCGCTGATC
The DNA here is from genome assembly GCA_030427505.1 of Verrucomicrobiia bacterium. Taxonomy (GTDB): domain Bacteria; phylum Verrucomicrobiota; class Verrucomicrobiia; order Verrucomicrobiales; family DEV007; genus JAUICH01. The sequence continues at coordinate 163,867 of JAUICH010000010.1, read as the reverse complement.
TCCGGCAAGTGGAAGGACTTGGTAAAAATGGATGCCATCGTGGCGCTGGCGAATATCTGGCCGCACCTGGTTCCGAACTTCGGACAGGGACTGACATCCATCGATGGCGTCCGGAGCATGCCGCTTTCAATCTACCAGGATACCTGGCTCTACGAGGCCCGCTGCAGCGACAGCCTGGGGTTCCTGGGTTACCTGACTTGGTTTGCCGCGAGTGACAAAGTGGTGCAACTGACCGGGACGTCACCCCCCATTCATCAGTTCAACTCTTCGCTACCGCCCCGGCTCGACAAGATCGGCCCGGCGACGGAGTATCTTCACTTCTTCTGTGCCGCCGTGCATGGCCAGGAAGGCGCCTTTCGCATTGTCGAGTCCAAGGCCGATCTCCGGTACTTCAAGCTACCGGACGAAGGTCTCGATGAAGACGTCTTTAAGAAGATCAAGCCCTGTGTCTTGAAACCCGTTCCGCCTGACGAAGATAATGAGAGCCAGAAAACTGGATCTCCCATGCTCTGGAAAGCGGACTGCGTCATTCAGTATGGGGATTCGCTATTTGAATCCGAATTGTTTCTTAAGAAAGGCGGTATGGTCGAAATGACGGGTGACTCCCCCATTGTGAAAAGCCAACCCTTCCGGTCCGAGATTTTCAAAACCGGCGTGCGAACTTACGAGCCAAGAATCGAAAAGGCTTAGCACCCTAAGCAGCCTCTTACCTGCGAGCCTGTTTCCTATTAAGCAAACAAGGCTTCGATGGGATGCCCGCGATCCGTGACCGGAACCGGGCGGTCTCCATCGTAGAGACTCTTGCGGTAGTCGACCCCAACCGCCGCGCAAACCGTGGCGAAAAAATCGGGAACGCCAACGGGATTCGCGACGATGTTCTTTGCCAGCTCATCGGTCTCTCCCCAGGCGCCACGGTGTTTGAGACCGCCACCCGCCAGGACGCAGGTAAACGCGCTGCCCTGATGGCCCCGGCCTCCACCGCCGTCAAACTCAGGCGGGCGGCCAAACTCCGTGGTGATCACAATCAACGTTTTGTCCAGCAGGCGCTTCGATTCGAGATCGGTGATGAGTGTCGAAACAGCGGTGTCCAGTTCCTGAATCAACTTGTGCTGCTGCAAAATTCCCTCGTTGTGAACGTCCCAGCCGGTGCCGTTGAGAAAGTTCAGGTTGTGGGACACCTCGATGAAGCGAACGCCACGCTCCACGAGCCGGCGGCTAAGAAGGCAGCGCTGGCCGAACTCTCCTCCGTAGCGGTTTCGCAAGTCCGCGGGCTCGCGGTCGAGCTGGAACACGCGATTGAACTCCGGGCCGCTCAACTTCAGGCTTTGCTCGATGGCGGCTTCGTAATCGCGAAGCCGGGGATCGTCGCTTGGTCCGGAACTGGAGCCGAGAGCGCTGAGAAAGCGTTCCCTGCGGGATTGGCGATCGGTGGAAATGCCCTCCGGCCTGGATAGTCCCGCCGGTCCCCGGCTGGTGTCGGTCAGGTAGAGATAGCCGGATTGTGCCCCGAGAAACCCAGGACCACGGGTGACGTTGGGATAGCCGATCAACACATAGGCGGGCGCGCCACCGGAGACGGCTCCTCGCTCGTGGGTAATCAGCGACCCCAGCGAGGGATACGTGATGGTACCGGTAACCGGCCGCCCCGTGTGCATGCGGTTCGTGGCGGCGGCATGTTCGTCGATCACGTCATGATGGACCGTCCGCACCGCGGTCACGCGATCCATGAGCGGAGCAAGGCCGGACAGGTGCTCGCAAACGCGAACGTCCGGGACCGCCGTCGCGATGGACCCGTAGTAAGCCCCTGCCTTTTTCGCCTGAGAATCTCCCTTTCCCTTGGGATCGAAGGTATCGATCTGGCCCATGCCCCCGCCCAGCCAGATGGAGATTACATGTTCGGCCTTTCCCCGGATCGCGGCGGACCCGGATTCGGCATGCAGCGCGAGTGGCATCGCAAGACTTCCAGCGGCGGTGGCGGCGGCGCCCAGGAAGTGGCGGCGGCTGAGTGACTGAGGGGTTTTCATGGCAATGGTTTTGAGTGTTCGGTCAGGGTACCCAGACAAATTCACGATCATTGATGAGGCTCCACACTATGTCCTCGAAGGTTTCTCGCCATTCGGCGCGGAAACGCGGATCCGGGCTCGGGCCGCGCTGAACGCGCTTTTCGACTTCGAGCTGGATCGAGTTCGCTTCCGGGCTTACGTGGTTGAGCCAGGTGGCAAGCGGGAGCGGTTCCAGTTGGGGAACCGGCTTCACTTCGGCGGGCGGCAGCAGGCGGTTTTCGAACCCGTTTTCCAGGGCCGGAAGCAAAGCCTCCCGCTCAGAGGCGCGTGGCATTCGGCTGAGAAACCGAAGGAACAACTCCTCAAGCAACGCCTCCGGCGACCGGGCGCTTGCGGCCAGCTCCGCCAGGGTGCTGCCCTCGGCCACGCGGGACAGGTTCTGAACCAGAGTGCCGTTGGCGAGAACACCGGGCTGCAATACGTTCGATTCGAGGTTGCGCTCGAAGATTGGCTTCTGCCGCGAACCGGTCCACCCAAACGCGATCAGCACATCCACCGTGGTCTGCGCATGCGGCAGCGCCAGACTGGGACGGTCGCGTTCGTTGTTCAGACTGGCAAACATCCAGGCGCGGCGGGGCACGCCCAGCGTCTGCCTCCGGCCCAGCGGGTGCCGCCCGTCGTGGACGAAAGTGAGTTCCTCGGAATCGATCCCCACTCCCGTGGCGGTGTGCAGGGAGTCCACCACCTGCTCCGCCGTGAGGCGGCGGCGCTCGGGCCCTGGGAAGAAACGCTCCCGCGCATTGGCGGAAGCCATCGGCTCCCGGACTGCCTCTCGCTGATAAGCCTGGGAGGTCAGGACCAGCCGGATGACATGCTGAAGATCGTAGCCGTGGGAGACTAACTCGTTTGCCAACCAGTCGAGGAGTTCCGGGTGGCTAGGCTCATTTCCCTCCCAGTCGTGAGCCGGTTCCACCAGACCGGCGCCCATCAGACGTTTCCAGACACGATTGACCACCACCCGGGGAAAGCGCCGGTTCTCAGGAGAGGTGATCAGGGCGGCCAACCGTTCCCGCGAATCGTTTGGGTCCTGAACGAGCGCCTCGAGGCTTTTCCCATCCCCCGCCCCCGTCTCCGCCGCGAAGGGCCAAGTGGGTTGCACGGGTTCGTCCGGTTTCAGAGTCACGCGGATCAGGGACTTTCGGGCCTTCTTCTCGAAGAATCCCGCGGGAACCCGGCTGGTCTCCGGAACCGTGACCGTCTTGCGCTCCAGCATGGCCGCCAGAGAATACAGGTCGCGCTGAGTGGTGCTGTGATAGGGCGAATCGTGACAGCGGGCGCACTGGAGCTCGATCCCCAGAAAAGCGGAGGCAAGAATGTGGCCCTTGGCGGCAAACGGCGCGTCGTTTTCGGCGGCGAGCGCAAAGCCCGCGCTGCCGCCGTGGGCGGCGTCGCCCCGCATCAGAATCAACTCGGTGACCATCCGGTCGAGCGCTTTGCGGTCGCGCAGTGAATCATACAAAAACCAGCGGAATGGCCCGGTGCTGTTGAGAGACGCATTGATCAGCGTGGGGTTCTCCGCCAGGATGTCCAGCCAGTCGCTCATCAAGTGATCGACCCCACGCTCGTCCGCGAGGAGGCGGCCGATGACGGCGGCGCGCTTGTCAGGAGATGGGTTGGCAAGAAACGCCCGAACCTCCTCCGCGCTGGGCGGAAGGCCAATGGTATCGAGATAGACGCGGCGAAGAAAGGCCTCGTCAGAGGTAAGCGGCGTCTTGGTCAGCTTTTCCGGCGCAATGGGCGGCTCGGGCCACTTGGCGCCTTCGCGAATCCACTGCTCGATCTTTGCGATCTTGTCTCCGGGCACGGGATCGCCCGTTGGCGGCATGACCAGATCCTCCTCATGGGATCGCAGGCGAACCACCAGTTCGCTGGTCTCGGGATCGCCGGGAACGACGGCGGGCATCTCGGAGTCTCCCCCGCGCAAGGCCGCTTCCCGGGTGTCCAGCTTCAGCCCGCCTTTCTCTTTCTCGCCATGGCAACGGAAGCACTCTTCGCGAAGGACTGGCAAAACATCTTGATTAAACATTTCAGCCCGCCCGTCTTTCGAAGCCGCGCTGGCGGCACGGACAGCCTCGATCTTAGCATCGATGAAGGCATCCACGGGATGTCCCTCACCCGGAGGTCTCGGAGCGGGGTGTTGCTTCACCCAGGTCTGGGCGATGGCATGCCGGTTTTCCCAGAACGGGTCCCGTGACTGGGCGGCCTCGCGCCGGTTTCGGTCGTCGAAGGCGGCGAGCGAGCGTTCGATTCCGGCGAGGACCGGTTCCACCGCCTTGTCCGTCAGCGGCAATTCGGGTTGTCCCGCGGGACGGATGACCGAGTAGGAAGTGCCGTCCGCCGATTCGATCGCCACGCAGACTTCGCCGGTTTCGGTGCGCTGATTCTTTCCGCCCGCGATCAGTTCCAGCACCACTCGGGACGCCGCTTTTCCAGTGGGGATCTCCACCATTCCGAAGACTTCCTGCTGATGATAGTCCTTTACCCGCAGCCCGGGATGCGGTGGTTTGGCCAGTGGCGTGACCGGGTCGTGACCGTTCGGGCTGGTGGGGACGGCCGGTTCCGTTTCGGCGATCAGTTTTCCATCTATCCACAACCGGGCCAACGCGCGGGCGCGAAGCAAGACCCGGTGTTTCCCCTCCGGCAGGGCGGCATCGCCAGCCATCCGGACTAACAGCGGCTCTTTCCAGCTCGAACGAATGCCCCAGCCGTCATGGCGCAGTGGGAGCCGGGGCAGCAGGAAAGCCTCCGCCATCCAGCGCTCCGTCTCGGCGGGCACTTCCTGGAGATAAGGCCAGCGCTCGAAGGCGGCCAACCCCTCGCGAAACTGGACGAGCACTTTTCCTTGCGCGATCTCACCCATGTCCGGCATCACCCCAGGATCTCCCGCGATGACGCGCGGACCGCCCTGTCTCTGGAAACGCTTCTCCAGGTCCGCGTCAGTCAGGGCCACCCGGTGAACCGCCACCGCGTCCAGCAATCCCCGAAAGCTGTTCGAGTCACTTCCGCCCTGGGACGAACCGATCCACACATCGTCGTCATCCACCACCGGCGCCTTGTCTGTCGGTCCGCCCACGTCCCACCTTCCCCCGGTGGGCACCCCGTCAATCCATCCCCGGACGCTTTCAGGCTTTCCAAAAAGATAAGCCACCGCCACATGGTGCCAGCCGGACGCGATCTCAAAGGCCGCGTCCGAAGTCCACCGGTGCCAATCCCGGTCTCCGGCTCCCGGCACGCTGGTAAACAGAAAGCTAAGCTGCGCCAACCCTCCACGGCCGCCCACCAGCCTGAGCGACCAGTTCTGATTGTTCCGCGAAAAGTGTGGCGAATTCGTACGCCCCTTCCCCACCACATAGACGGGCTGACCCGGCCTCAGACCATCCAATTTGACCCAGGCTTCCATGGTGATGGCATCGCCGTTGGTGAAATCGTAGGTACTGTCTGCTCCAGGGTCCTTGATCTCGATCCGGGCTCCGTTTCCTTTCAGAAGGATCGCCGTGTTCTCGGGCTCGAATCCCGGAAACTCCGGCGGCCGGGGCCCCGCCTGGTCGCGGACAACGTCACCCCGTGGCGTGAGAGGCGCCGGTTCTTCCGTGCCAAAGTCCCAACGGCCGGCCGGCTTCAAGTCCTCCGCCCGCACACCAGCCGCCAGGCCGCACAGTCCAATGAAGCACAATATTAATGGTAGAAACTTCATAAGCCTTCAATAAGCAAAAACTTTTCGCCCTGTCTTCAGTCCGCGGGAAACCCAACCACGAGAACCGGGTCCACCAGATCGTCGTCGTCCCACGCGTCTTGAAAGAAGAGACCGTCCACGGTTTCACCGATGTCATATCCCAGGTCCGAAAGATCGATGCCCACGACTAGGGCCCGGAACTGGAGGCTGGAAAGACTGCCCGTGGCCTCAGCCGCCTCCATCTCCGGCAGCGAAAGGACGGGAGGACTGCACCGGAAAAGGTAGCGTTCCGCCACTGGCAGCGCCGCCGGGTTTGTCATCATCAGGTCATATTGCCGGATGGTGTGCGAACGCAGCCGGTCTTCCCACCGGAGTGGGCCGGCGTGAAAGGCGTCTCCCCGGGGCGAATTGGCGGCGTTTTGAATCTCGAAGAACGCGACATCCGGACCCGGGCGATTCTCCACGGGCTGCCGGAATCGTATGGCAAAGCCTGGAGTTTCCTCTGGAACGAAGGGCCCCGAGAGCGGTTCCCGGCTGCCGCCTGGATTGATGACACCGGTATAGAGCGCGAAGTCTTCCAGCAACGACGCCCGCCGCTCGGGAAGAGCCGCCCCGCTGACCAGATGACCGATGGGATTTGGCGTGGCGCCCGCGTTGAAGGACACCACCTCCACCGGGATAAGCCGCCCGGCGGAGTAGCGAAACTCCTCACCCCCCCGCTGGACCGTGAGACTAACGAGCGTCTCCGCCGCCTTTGCGGCATTCAGGGTCGCTTCGTAGGAAACAATCCGGTCGGGCATGCCGCCGCGATAGCCTTTCTGAGAAAACGCCACCGGAACGGACGACTCATGACCGACCTTCCGGCCTTCGCCCGCGGTCAGGCGATAGTTCGCGCCATCCCCCGCCCCGCCGGGATAGACATCCGCCGCGCCCTCGATCACCTGCACTTCAGTGTCGCTCGTCTCCGAAACCTTCACATAGAACCGCGTGCCCTTGTCGACCACTTGGCCCACCGGCGTATCGACCCGGAACCCCTCGGCGCCTTTCGGGACATGGGTCGAACATTGGCCCAAGTCGAGAGCCAGCCTTTCATCCGAAACCAGCCGAAAGACCGCGGGACCTTCGACGATGGCGGTGGCTCCGCTGGGAAAAGCCAACTCCACCGATCCGGACGACAGCGTGTAGTCCCGGCGCAGTTCCGGATGGGATGCCACGGAGGGAGTGAGTTCGCCAAAGAAGCGGGCCTTCGCCAGCTTGGCAAACGTGGCCCGGCTCCTGGGAACGGCATTCTCCGCCGGTTTTGGAAACCAGAGAAAGAAACCCACCACCAATAGGGCCGCCACCGCCCAGCCCGCATAGGTAAGCAGCGGTCTCCACGGATGGGAATCCGGTCTCTCACGCGACGCTTTGGAGCCCAGACGCGCCATGACGTTCCGGGCAAACGCGCCGCTGTCCGCAGGGAGCTGCCCCATCGTCTCGCGAACGAAGTCTTCAGAACTTTGCGGGGCATGGGCAAATCCCAACAGCCGGTGTAGTTGAAAGCTATCCGCGGCCAGCTCGACCAGGCTCTCGTTTCGCTCCATCAAATGCCGGAGTTCGGCGAGTTCGGCCTCGCTACACTCGCCTTCGAGATAGTCCGTCCAAAGTTCCGCAAAGCGTTGTTCTTCAGGAGTCATAGGGTTTCTCCGTTTGGCTGTTTCATTCGCTCCAAAATGCAGTCGTGAAGTTTCTGGCGAAGTTTCCACAACTGCTTTTTCACCGCGGCCACCGAGCGCCCGGTGCGCTTTGCCATCTCCTCCAGCGAAATCTCTTCTTCGTACCTCCAGGCCACAAACTGGCGAAGATTCTCACCCAATCTCGCGAGACAGGTTTCCAACAACCTCAGCCGCTCCGAAATGGCTTCCGGAGGTTTCGTCTCCCGCCGTTCCAACTCACGCAGCAGCAAGTCGGGGGCATACCGGGAATGATAGTCAGCGATCCGTTTCAGCCGGTTCGCCTCCGTCCGCAGTTGATACCGCGCGATGGTGAACAACCAGGCCGGGAAATTGCTGCCCGCCTCATAGTCAGCCAGCCGGTTGTACGCGGCGACAAAACTTCGCTGGGCCATCTCGTCCACATCGGCTCCCGGCGGGGCCAAGGCCGCCAGCCAGGCTCGCAACGGACGCTCAAACTCGCGCACGATGCGCTCGAAGGCGTCGGCCCGGCCGGCTTTGCAGCGGCTGATGGCGGTTTCCAGATCTTCGGACATTCGGGGGGCTTTACTAGAGAATGGCAGACAACCGGAAAAAGTTACCCCCGTCCCGCGAAATATTTGCCTTTGTGTGGATTGTATTTCGCCCGTCTCTGCTCTCTCGGGCCAGCGAATCCCCCCTCCCACTGGTCCTCCGGTCCGATCCGCCACTTCAAGGGGCCCGCAGGATTGACGGCATTTTTGGTTTCGCTCCGCTACCTCGCGGTGAAATAGTGAGGCCCGCTTGGTTCGCGGCCTACCCCCTTATTTCAATCCCCATCTCGAAAACCTCTTCATGAAATCCAAGACCTCCACGCCAGCTCACCTTCTCGGATGCCTCGCCCTCTTACTCATTCCCTTGTTCGCGCGGGCTGGAGAAAAGCCGAACATCCTCTGGATCACGACGGAGGACATCAGTTGCGAACTCGGCTGCTATGGAGATGCGTATGCGGACACGCCCAACCTCGACGCGCTGGCGGATCGCGGCATTCGCTATACGCGCTTTTTCGCGGAGTCGCCGATGTGCGCCCCGTCACGCGCAACAATCATCACCGGTATGCACAATGGACCGCTGGGCGGGTCCCAAATGCGGTCGATGCACCGCGTGCCGGAATCTGTCCGGCCCTTCACCGCGTGGCTCCGGGAGGCGGGATACTATTGCACCAACAACTCCAAGACCGACTACAACCTGGCCCGCGATGCCTCGGGAGAGAATCAGGAATTCATCAATGAAGGCTGGGATCAATCCGGCGGTCAGGCGCACTGGCGCAACCGCCCGGAGGGCGCGCCTTTCTTTGCCATTTTCAACTACGTCAATACCCATCAGTCGCGGGCCAGCCGGGACGACTACGCGGATTTCGTGGACCGGGTGCAGTCAAAGCTCGCTCCCGAACAGATTCATGACCCCGCAAAAGCGCCCTTGCCGCCACACTATCCGGACAGCGAGATCAGCCGCAAAACGGTGGCTCGTTACCACGACTGCATTACCAGCCTGGACAACTATGTGGCCAGCCTGTTGGGCGATTTGGAAAAGGACGGCCTCGCCGAGGACACGATTGTTTTCTTTTACTCGGATCATGGCGCGGGCATGCCCACGGGCAAAGCCTGCCCCTCCTACTACGGACTGCGCTGTCCGCTGATCGTGCACATTCCGGAGAAGTTCCGGAACCTGGCGCCGCGGGAACCGGTTTCAGTCAGCGAACGGCTGACCTGCTTCGCGGACCTGGCGCCTACGGTCCTGAACCTGGCGGGGATCGCGCCGCCGGAGTACATGCACGGCCAGGCTTTCCTGGGCGAGAATGTGGCGGACGCCCCGGAGTACGTCCTGGGTTCGCGCGACCGGATGGACGAGACATTGGAAACCACCCGGTGGATTTCCGACGGCCGCTTTCTCCTGGTGCGCAGCTACCAGCGGAACGTTCCCGCCGACCAGCAGAGCCTGACGTCTTATTACAATGGGAATGGGGAACTGTGCCAGGAAATCCGCGCCCTGAAAGCCGCGGGAAAGCTGACGGCGGCTCAGAAGACTTACTGGAGCGATACTCGCGAAGGGATTCGATTCTTCGACTGTGACGCCGACCCCTGGAACCTGAACAATCTCGCGAAGGATCCGCGGCACGGCGGCCGGGTGAAGGAAATGGAGACGGCCCTGGAAACCTTCCTTCTCGCGGAAAGAGATCTCGGCTTCTGGCCGGAACCGGAACTGGAAGACGCCGAGAAATCCGCCGCCGCTCATGACCTGGCGCGTCAGCCAGACAAGTATCCGCTCGAACGCATTCTCGAGACCGCCCGGAGCGAAGATTCCGCGCTCCTGACGGAACGCCTTTCAGACAAAGACTTCGCGGTTCGCTACTGGGCCGTGACGGGGCTAGCCGCCCTGGGCGACGAGGCGAAACCCGCGTTGCCGAAACTCACCGCTTTAATCGGCGACGAAGCAGCTTCCGTCCGCATAGCCGCCGCCGCTCTGGTCGCGGACTTGGACGATTCTCCTGAGGCGCTGGACTGCCTGGCCAGTGAACTGCGCGGTTCCAACCAATGGGCCGCCTGCCGTGCCGCTCGTCAGCTGGAATTGCTCGGCGAACGGGCCCGACCCAAGATGGATGACATGCTCACTGCTTTTCGCGAGCGAGTGGTGCTGGCCGCCGACCAGAAGAAACCCATGGATATTCACGACTACGGGTTTCGCTTTTCCCTGATTACCGCCCTGACGAAGCTGGGCCACAACCCGGAGACCGAGGTCCTTCCGCTCTACCCAAGAGGCGCCGTTCTTAACAGCCTTCCTCATAAAGAGGAGGAAACGGTGGAAATCCGGGATGGCATCTTTTCCGGCTTCAAAGGCGCCACCCACCCGACGCTGGAAGTCTTCCTTCCCGAGAAAGCGGAAGGCCCCACCCCCGCCGTCGTCATTTGCCCGGGTGGTGGGTATATCCGGCAGGTCTACCGAAAGGAAGGGACGGACATCGCGCGGGTCTACAACGAACAGGGCATCGCCGCCTTTGTCCTGAAATACCGGGTTCCCAACGACGCCACGATGAAGGACAAGGCCATCGGTTCCCTTCAGGACGCGCAGCGTTCCATCCAACTGGTCCGGGAGAACGCGGCCAAGTGGAATGTCGATCCGTCGAAGGTCGGCATCATGGGTTTCTCGGCGGGCGGCCATGTGGCTTCCACGGCGGGAACGCACTTCAAAAAGGACTACATTCCGAACCCGGAAGGAACCAGCCTCCGCCCGGACTTCGTGATCCTGGTTTACCCGGTCATCAGCATGATCGACGGCATCACCCACGTGGGCAGCAAGGCGAATCTGTTGGGCCCGAACCCGGATGAAGAGATGGTACAACTGTTTTCCAACGAACTACAGATCGACGGCGACACGCCGCCCACCTGGCTGACCCATGCCGGGGATGATGCCGCCGTGCCGGTCGCGAACAGCGTGCGCTTCTACAATGCCCTCATCGAAAACGGTGTGCCCGCGGAAATGCACCTGTATCCGGAAGGCGGTCACGGCTTTGTGCTGAAGAACCCCGCCGAAGTGTGGATGGCCTCCATCTTCGACTGGATGAAGCGGAGCCACATTCAGTAAGCGGCACCGCTTACCGCTTACTGGTAGACGTCGTTTTTCAGCCCCACGGCCCGGCGGATTTCCATCATGCACTTCCGCTGGAGAGACCTCACGTAGTCCATGGAGCGTTCCAGCTTTAGCTGGGCGCTCTGGTAGTCATTCACCACGTCCATGAGACGATCCACGATTTCCTGAGGCTCGGTCTGTTCAATTTCGAAGACCCAGTCGGACAGGCCGATGTCGTAGTACATCTGGCCCTTGATGGTGTCTTCGGGCTGCCGCAGATAGAACGCGGGTGTACCCTGCATGTAGGCAATGATGGGCGAATGACATTCCAGGCTGATGACCGCCGTGGCGTTCTTGTAAACCGTGGTGGCCTCGTCCGTGCGCCAGAAGGAGGTCCGCTTGATGACCTTTGCCTTGATGTCTTCCGGCAGCGGGTTGTAGAGCAGTTCGTCAAAGAGATCCATGTTGTGCACCATCTCCGGGCATAACAGCACGGGATTTCCCGTGCGGCGGACATAGGCCACGATGGCGGCGCGGGCCTTGGCGTGATCTTCCTCTTTGTGTTGGTTGTTGAGCGTCTCCACTTCATGGATCCGTTCCTCGCTCCACGGCTCCTTGAAGTGCTTCATCGAGGGAGCGATCTTATAATAAGGCGTTACCCGGAGACGGGGCACGACGCAGAGAAATTTCTTATACTCCAGACCGTGCTCCATCATGAACCGGGAAGCCCGGTAAGTGTCCTGCACGTCCGATCCGAAAGAGGCGTCCGGGGCGAACCCGTAAGCCGGGCATTCCACCCCGGCTTCCTTCAGGTTTTCGCAGGAAGCCGTTTCCCGGGTGAAGTAGAAGGCCGCCTGGTCCGCGAACTCTTTTGAGCTGCCCGTGGGCGGACGGCCGACCGTAACACCGATGATCCCATAGGGCTTACCCAATTCGGAAGCGGCCCAGATGATCTTACCTCTCTCCCCGTGGCCGCCGATCACGAAGTCCGCCCCGCGCGCCAGTTCCTCGATTCTGCTATTGTCAGGCTCGTTTTCGATCAGGTCGCCGTGCACGATCTCCACGTCAGGCCAGTTGCGCAGGATCATTTCATCAAACTCATTCACGTTGATCACCGGCCACAGGATGATCTTCACCTCCGGCAGGTAGGCGTTCAGGAGGTTGAGAATACCGGTGACATGGCTGCCGTCCCCAATATTGCCGAACTGAATACCGGTGCACAACAGGATGGTCTTTTCCTTCTTCCCTTCGGGGAAGGCCTGTCCCAGGACATCTTGAATGAGGAGGCTTCCGCCCATGAAGGCGGCGAGATTCTTGAGGTGGTTTCTTCGGTTCATCGTGATGAAATTCGAGGCTGAGTTCGCGCTTCACTCCGGCAGCGCAAAGGCCACCAGGCTGCCGCCCTTGGGACGGCCGGACTTGCCGCCGCCGGCGGAAATGACGACAAACTGACGGCCATTCACGGTGTAGGTGCTGGGCGTGGCATTGCCACCGAACGGCAGCTTAGCTTTCCAGAGAACCTTTCCGGTTTCTTTGTCAAAGGCCCGGAAGGTCTCATCAGCGGTGGCGCCGATGAAGATCAGTCCCCCGGCAGTAACGAGCGGGCCGCCGTAGTTCTCCGTGCCCGTGGGCGGGATGCCGCGCTCGGTCAGCTCGGGGTATTCGCCGAGGACCACCTTCCATTTGATCTCACCCGTGTTGAGATCGACCGCGTTCAGCGTGCCCCACGGCGGCTTGATGGCGGGGTAGCCTTCCGCGTCCAGCCAGCGGCGGAAGCCTCCGAAGGCGTAGCGGGAGCTGTTGTCTTGCTCCGCCTGCTTGTGAACGTCGCCGGAGGCATCCCCTGGTTTACTGTCTTCTTTGGGCTCGGCCTTCGCCTGACCCGGGGCGGAGCCGTCATTCGTGGGTGTGTCGTCGATGCTCAGGAGGTAGTTGAGGATGGCAACCCGTCTGGCCTCGGGCATGGTGGCGAAGCCGGGCATGCGGCCGCCTCCCTGGCGCGTGATGGTTTCGATCTCTTCCCGTGTCTTGCGGGCGCCTATGCCGGCCAGGGGCGGAAACTCCATGGCGGCATTCCCCTTGCGGTCCACTCCGTGACAGGCGGCACAGTACACAAGGTAGTCTTTCTCCCCCGGAATCATGGGCGTGCCATCGGCGTGACGGGTCTCAATCATCTGGAGCAGCCAGGGCATCTCATTCACGTTCACGTAGTAGATACCATCCGGATCGGCGGCTCCCCCGCCCCATTCCATGCCACCATCGAAGCCTGGAAACATGACGGTCTCCCGCAGGCTCGGCGCGGGAAACGGACCGAAATTTGGCGACATGCGTATGCGATCGAGCGTTTGCTGCTGAGCCTCTGGTGAAATGTTAGAGACGTCGTCCTCCGTATAGCGCTGACGCATCAGGGGCACGGGCTTGGTGGGAAAGGGCTGGGTGGGCCAGGCTTCCTCCCCGGCCAGATCGGACTGCGGCACGGGACGCTCTTCGATGGGCCAGAGGGGTTTCCCGGTCACGCGGTCGAAGACAAAGAGCAGACCGTGTTTGGAGCCCTGGGCCACGGCATCGATCTTTTTCCCTTCGTGCGTCACCGTCAGCAACACCGGCGGACAGGGCAGGTCTTTGTCCAGCAAGTCATGGTGGACGATCTGGAAGTGCCAGAGCCGTTCGCCCGTCTCCGCCTTCAGGGCGAGGATGGAATTGGCGAACAGATTCTGACCATGGCGGCTACCCCCATAGAAATCTGGCTCTGCGGTCTTGGTTGCCACATAGACGATGCCGCGCTCTTCGTCGAGAGACTGGCCGCACCAGGGCATGCCACCCGTGGCGGTTTTCCAGGCGTCTTCCGGCCAGGTGTCGTGCCCGGCTTCACCGGGCCGGGGAATGATGTGGAAGATCCAGCGCTGCTCGCCCGTGCGCACATCAAAGGCCCGCACCGCGCCCTTCCCCCCCACTCCACCCAGGATGAGCGTGTCCCGATAGATGACCCCGGGCGTATTCAGACCGGACTCCAGGTCGATGGAGCCGTCTTTGCCAAACTCGCGAATCGTTTCCCCGGTCGCCGGATCGATAGCGAAAAGGAATCCTCCCACCCCGGTAAAGAGCCGCTTTTCCCCACCGGATTCGTTTTCCCAATATACGAGGCCCCGCTGCCGGGCCCGCCCTTTCCCTGTGTGTTCGCTGGCGGGGTCCCATACCCAGATTTCCTCGCCCGTGGCGGCGTTCAGGGCGACCACTTTGCGGGACTGCGTGGGGGTAAACAACACCCCGTCCACGATCAGGTTATTGGCCTGGTATTCGCCTACTTCGCCGGTGTCGTAAACCCAGGCTTCTTTCAGTTCAGTGACATTGTCCCGATCAATGTGGTCGAGCGGCGAATAGAGGTTCCGCCGCTTTCCGCCGAGATACACCGGCCAATCCGCATCCTCCGCGACGGCGATACTGGCGCAGGAGATCAGAGAAACCAGCAAAACGATTAGGCGGCCTTGGGGGAGTTTGGATTTCATGTGTAAGAGTGGTTTCGCCGGGGAGACCTGATGTTGGAAGGTTTGAGCAAGCATGTCTAGAGGAGGAGGCTCTCCTTGATTTAGAAGAACAGTAACAGCCCCGTCACCAACTGGTGCCGGTGGTCCCAGCCATCGCCAAAGGTGGAGGCCTGCCAGCGGTAGCCTAACTTTGCCATCACCCCTTCCCGGAGTTTCCAGCGCATGCCGCAGGTGAACCAGTTGTAGTTGAAGCCCGCGCTGGTGAACTCGTAGAAAAACTCCTCTTCGACAAAGGGCTTCATCTTCAGCGGCGTGAACTCCCAGGGAGCAATGAGCCGGGTCTCGTTCCGGTAGCGAAACCGGCTGTTCGCGCCACTGCCGCTTTCGAACACGCGGTACTCCAGGCGGTGGCGGTTGGAAAACGACCAGTCCCCCAGCATGGTCCGGTAGCTGAGAATCGCAGAGGGCCGGTATTCATCCCGCCAGCCGATGTCGCCCCCGATTTCCAGCCAGGCGTGGCGGTAGCCCACCTCCGCCGCCCAGCCGTCCCCCAGTTCGCGCCCCAGGTTCAGGTCCAGGTAGCCAAAGAAGAAATCGTCAAAACCATCGCGCGAGGTGAGGAGATTCCGAGAGGACAGATACCAGTCATCGTTCAGGGAGTACTTGATGACCAAGTTGTGCGCCGAACCGGTATCCGTCTCCGCCCGCAAGTTTCCCGCGAAAACGAGCGCCATGACGGCCAGCAGCCAACAAGAAAGGGTTTGGGGGAGTTTCATGGACCGCGCCAATCTAGGACGCAACCCGCCCCGCGCAACCCGGGAAAGCCCCGGTTGTGCGCCAGGATCGCGGTTGCCCGTTTCGCTCGAAAGTCGGGAAATGGCAGCAGGTTGTCGCGGACGCCTCCCTTCCCCAATTACTCCATTTTCAGAGTAAAGCTCTGATCCGGTTCCAATAGATAGTCGTCGTACAGAGGCGAGTAGGTTTTGACGCGGACGGTCACGCCGTCCGGCAGGAATTCGAAGAGACGAAGATAGGCTTCACCGCCAAGCTCGCGCATCTGGAAGTTGGTCAGGATCTGGTGGGTGATGGTGCCGGTATCGTTCTGACTAACCAAGTAACCGGTGCCGTCGCCAAGGACGTGGCCGTTGATGGCGAAGGCGAAGTCGTAATGACGGACGAGTTTTTGCCAGAGTTCCTCGCCATCGTTCACGCCGCCGGGGGTGCGGTATTCGTGGGGATTGTAGTGCTGAGGGTTGGCGGTGTCGGTGTAGTCGTAGCGGAGATCGTTATTGTTCATGTAGGCATGAGTGATGAGGACGCCCCGGTGGCCGGGGTGTTGTTTCATCACTTCATTGGCCCAGGCGATGGTACTGTCACGCGGCCCCCATTCCAGGGCGATGACGATCCATTTCTTTCCACCGGCCTCGAAGGTGTGAAAGGTGTTGTCCAGTTTTCCCGGCTCCATGGCTCCGCCGAAGGTGGGTTGGGCGGAGTGTTCCGAGAAGTCCAGATACTCATTCATGAGCGTGTCGCGGGTGGAAGCGTTCCCACTGGGGCCGTAGTCGTGATTTCCCGGCACGAGAGCGATGGGCACTTCGCCTTTGAGCAACTCGTTCAGAGCACTGTCGGCGCGTTCCCACTCCAGGGGCGTGTTGTTGTTCACGATGTCTCCTAACTGAAGCACCATGCGAATGTCCCGCGCTTCGCGCTGCTGGGCGACCCAGTGCGTCTGGAGGGTGAAGAGACCGGGGTTCCGCAGGGAATACACCTGGGTATCCGGCAGCACCACCATGGTCCAAGTGCCGTCGATAAATTCGTCCGGAGGCGCGGGAGCGGCCGTGACGGATAGAGCCGGAGTGGTGCGGTTGCGAATGCTCAGGGCATGAGCCGCGAGGTTCTTGAAGAAGACTTCGTTAAAGGCCTTCTGCTCCGGCGAGGCGATGTCTGCCCCTTCCCCACTGGTGGTTTTGTCTGTCCACATCGCGGAAAGGAGGATGCGGCCCTGGCCATAGGCGCCCTCCATCAGGCCAGGGAAACGGGCCTCGGGATCGCCAGCCAGGATGACGTGGAAGCCACTCTGGTGAACAAAGGTTTCCCAAATGGTGCGGCCTTTCCCCTTGGTGTGTATGCGGCCATTCGGCTGGGTGGGCAGCCCCTGAGCCATGGGGTGTTCCGGACTGAGGATGTAGGCATCGTCAAAGTCCTGATCCGACCGGGTGGCCCCCTGCGTGGTGGGAAGGAAAGGAGGCTCGGCTTCGGTTTGATCCGCCTGGGTGAACTGCACCAACAGGTGTCCCTTGTCCACATAGTTGTAGAGATCCGCGCCATACTTTTTCATATAAGCCGCATAGGCCGGGTCCTCACTGACGAAGGAACCCAGAAAGATCACGTCCGCGTCCAGCAACCACGGAGATTCGTCCAGCGGGAGCGGCTCCACCTCGAAGCCCGCCGCCTTCAGCAACTCCGCCGCGCCATCCGCCTTCGACCAGGGGTCGACGATCTCATAGACCAGCGCCTTAAGCGGCGGAGCATCCGCCTGACTTACCTTTGACTCCGCCGGTTCCTGGGCACGCAACCAGCCAATGGCGACCAGGGGCAAGACGGACAATCCAACCGCAATCCAATAGGGGCTTTTTCGCATGCGGTTCAAGCTAGGTGAACTCCAGCTAGAACGCACGACTAACCGGCCTGGGACGGTTACGATTTTGGAAGATAGCTGCTCGTCTAGGGTGTGTGGACAAATGGGCCGCGCCTATTGAAAATTCGCCGCTTGCGGCGCTCATTTGATCACCTTTCAGCATCTATTCCGGGCGGTTCGGGAATTTGTCCATACACCCTAGTGAGCCAAGGCGGCGGTCCCCGCTGTGGCCACGGGCGAAATTCCGGAGGCATTCTCCGCTTGGGTGTCTGTCAGGATAATCCCGGGAGGCACGGGAAAGCCCGGTTGATTCGGATCAAAGAAAGCTTCCACAATTTCCGGGGAGGAGAAGTAGCAGTCCTCCCGTTCTTTCCTGCGCCAACCACAGAAGGGTGGCTTTCCGAGAACGAGGGAAATGGGAGAGTTCATGAATTTCACGGCCCGGACCCGGAATTGAATCTGGTCATCGTCCAGGGTGCTTTCGTCCAGGTTTTCCAGCCACTCGATCAAGCACCGGTCCGCTGTTCTCAGGTGAACGCCGCTACGGCACTCGTAATAGACAATGTCGTGACGCCGGAACCCTTCATCCAGATCATCGACCGGCTTCCCACCTTCGTTGCCCGAACCACCCCAGTTACCGTAAAAAGCCATCTTCGCGGTCCAGGAATTCCCTTTGGCGAGTCCCCGCCAGAACTTGCTGGCCGGCTTCAGCGGGGTCGGCTCGTAGGCCTGGTAGTTCACCACCTGATAGGGCGGACTGGCACAAGAGGCCAACAGAAGAGCGAATCCGCCAAAAAGCAAACCCACTCCCTTAATACCCAGAATGCTTGATTTCATGGCGCTGTCACAAAAGGTTGGCTGAATTCAGATCAGGGCTTGGGACAAGTCGCTAACCAATGCTTCGATTTGTAAAAAACCGTCAGTTGCCGGTCAAGACCGCGAACCGAAGTCCGGACGGCCGCACGTTTCAAGCCATTATCTCCGTCACCACCCGTCCGTGTACGTCTGTCAGGCGGAAGTCACGCCCAGCATGACGGTACGTCAGGCGTTCGTGATCCAGCCCCATGATGTGCAGGATGGTGGCGTGGAAGTCGTGAATGTGGACGGGGTCTTCTTCGATCAGGTTGCCGATGTCGTCCGTCTTGCCGTGAACGTGACCGCCCTTCACCCCGCCTCCGGCCAGCCAGCAGGAGAAGGCAAAGGGATGGTGATTGCGGCTCTTCGTCCCCTTCCCGTCCTGAGCCCAGGGGCTGCGCCCAAATTCGGTACAAAAGACCAGGAGCACTTCGTCCAACAGCCCCCGCCGTTTCAGGTCGCGCACCAGGGCGGCGATCGGCTGGTCCACCCGCTTGGCGTACTTGGCATGGCTTCCGATGTCACGGTGCGCGGCGTCCCAGTTGTCCCGGCAGGCGCCGACGGCATCGATGATCTCCACGAAGCGCACCCCCTGTTCCACCAGGCGCCGGGCCATGAGGCACTGCGCGGCGTAGGACGTGCGGTCGCCGGGTTCCGCGCCGTATTCCTTCAAGAGATAAGCCGGTTCTTTTGACAGATCGAGCACCTCCGGAGCGAGGTCCTGAAGTCCCTTCGCGGTCTTGAAGGTGGCCATGCGCGCGGCGAGCTTTGGGTCGGCCTGCCGGGTGGAAAGGTGGTCGCGATTCAGGGAATCGAGCAGGCCCAGTTCCAGTTCCTGGAGCGGGCGGGGTTCGTTGCTCTTCAGATAGGGCAGCGGCTCGTCCCCCGGCAGGATGCGGACACCCGCGTGGGTGGCGGGAAGAAAGTTCGAGTCCCAGATCTGCGCGCCATTGTAGGGCTGAAACTCGGAGATGACGACATGGGATGGCAGGTTAGGATTAAAGGAACCCAGTCCGTAGCTGAGCCAGGCTCCCAGGCTGGGCATGGCGAAACCGGTGCTGCCGGTGTGAAGCTGAAGCGTCGCCTCTCCGTGATCCCGGTGATCCGCGTGCATGGAACGGATGAGGGTCGCCTCGTCCATGATCTCGCGAATGTGCGGAAACAGTTCGCTGACTTCCGTGCCGCAGCGGCGGTTCGGCTTGAACTCCCAGCTGGGCGCCTTCAAATAGCGCTCCACCTTCGGCTGACCGGAGACCGAAGCGCGGTTCTCCATACCGATGTTCACATCGTGATCGCGAATGAGCCGCGGCTTGGGATCGAAGGTATCCACATGGGAGTAGCCCCCGGACATGTAGAGCATGATGACGTGCTTGGCCGTTCCCTGATGGTGCGGCAGAAAGCCCGGCTCCGCGCCCCTGACCAGGGAGGGCACGAACAGGCTGCCCGCGCCCAGCGAGGCGCTCCGCAACAGATCGCGGCGGGACATCTTCTGAAGGTAGGGGTGGGGATTCATCACGGCTCGGTGCTGGACATCAATCGACAAAGAAAAACTCGTTACTGGTCAAGACCGCTTTCGCCACACTGGTCCAGGCGGCCTGGGGACCTTGAGAAGACGTCTCGCCTGGCAGCGAATCCGCCTTCGCTTCAAAGGCCTGGAGATAGTCTTGAATTCGCTCCGACTCTACGGGCTCCGGCGAGCGGCCGTAGGCCAGGAGATAGAGCGTCTCGATCCTTTCGCCCGTCTCTTGATGCGACTGAATCAACCGTCCGGCGAGGTGTTCCGCGCGTTCCTGGATGCGGTCCGAATTCATCAGGAACAGCGCCTGCGCCGGGACACTGGATTCGCCGCGCTCCGCCATGCTGGAACTGGTGTCCGGACCATCGAAGAGGCCGAGGAAGGAGTGCTTAAAGAGCCGTTGCGTCATCAGGTAAACGCTGCGCTGCTGAGTCTCATACTCCGTGTCGAAGGGCCGGTTCAGGCTGAAGCGCACCCTGCTCCAGGAGGGAAAGGGATGCGGGCCGCCCTGGCTGAGGTCCAGCTCGCCACTGACAGCCAGGGTCGCGTCGCGAATGATCTCCGCCTCCAGGCGGCGGCGCGGGAAGTGCCAGAGATACACATTCCCAGGGTCCTGAGCCAGGTTCTCCGGTGGGCTGTCTCCGGAAAGCCGGTAGGTGCGCGTCATCAGAATGCGGCGGTGAAGCTTTTTCAACGACCAGCCGCTCCGGACGAAGTCCTCCGTTAGCCAGTCCAGCAGTTCCGGATGAGAGGGTGGCGAGCCACGCACGCCAAAGTTGTCCGGCGTGGTGACCAGCCCCTGGCCGAAGTGCTGCATCCACACGCGGTTCACGATGACCCGGGGCGTCAGAGGATGCTCGTCATCCGTGATCCAGTCCGCGAGTTCCAGGCGGCCGGACCCATTTCCGATGGCGGACGACTCCACGTTATGGATCACCTGGGGAAAGTGGCGCGGCACCGCGTCGCCCAGGTTTTCCTTGTCGCCACGCCGGTGCAGCTTCGCATCGTGGCCTTTCCCCTCACCCACGGCGAAGACCAATTCCATAGGCGGTTCTTCCGCCAAGCGGTACTTTTCGTCCTTCAGCCAACTCAGCCCGTGCTCCATCAATTCGCGAAACCGCCCGCCCTTGAACTTCAGTAATTCCTCCCGCCGTTTCTCCAAGGCAGCGATGTCCAGCGCGGCTGACTCGGCCTCCTGATCCATCTGGGCGCAGACTTCCTTGTATTCATCAAGCGTGGGCTTAAGCCAGGGCCGGAAGTGATTGTTCAGTTGGTATTCATACCGGGAAATGAGTTCCCAGTACCCCGCCAGCGCCTCACGGTCCTTCGGGTCCCCCGTCACTGGCGCGAGGTCGGACGGCGACTTTTCATTGGAAGCGCCCATCCACGGGTAAATGGTACTCTCGAAGATGCCGTAGAGCCCGTAGTAGTCCTCCGTGGGCACGGGATCGAACTTGTGATCGTGGCAACGGGCACAGCGCATCGTCAGCCCCAGGACGCCGCGGCCCAGGGTATCGAGGGTGTCCTCGATAGTGATGTTCATGTCATCCTCCTTGGTATTGCCAAAGCGGCGGGAGAGCGAAATGAAACCCGTGGCCACCACCAGGCCGCGAGCTTCCTCCGCATTCTCAACCGGCTGGGCCAGGATATCTCCGGCGATCTGCGCGCGGAGGAAGTCGTTGAACGGAAGATCTTCATTCAACGCTTGGATAACCCAATTACGATAAAGGTAAGCCGTGGGAATGGGAATGTCCCCCACGTCGCCCTGGGTATCCGCATAGCGGGCCACGTCCAGCCAGTGGCGGCCCCAGCGTTCGCCGTAGTGAGGCGAGGCCAGCAGGCGGTCGATCAATTTCGCGTAGGCGGCGGCGTCCGGCGCGGGATCTTCCACGAAACTCCGGACCTCCTCCGGCGTGGGCGGCAGGCCGATAAGGTCAAACGTTACCCGGCGAATCAGAGTCCGCCGGTCCGCCAGGGGAACGGCGGGAAGGTTCTCGGCTTGTCGCCGCGCCTCCAGGAACTGATCGATGGGGTCTTCCCGCCAGGCCGGGTCTGAAACCTCCGGAGGGACAGGCCGGGTGCGGGGCTGAAACGCCCAGTGGTCTGATACCACGGGCTGAGCTTCCTTCTTCGCCATGGGTGAGGACGAACCCCTCTTCTGGTCCTCCGGCTCTGGCCAATACGCGCCATCCGCGATCCACTGCGCCAACGCGGCGACTTCCTTGGCGGAAAGGCGCTCGTCGTAGTCGGGGGGCATCTTCAGTTCTTTGTGCGACCGCCGGACTGCCTGAAGCAGCAGGCTCTGCTCGGTATTTCCCGGCACCAGGGCCGGGCCGAAGTCCCCTCCCACCAGCAGCGCCTGGCGGGAGTCCATCCGCAGTTCGGTCTCCGCGTCCGGTTCGCCCGTGTGGCACTTGGCGCACTTTCCGGCCAGGATCGGACGGACATTGACCTCAAAGAACTCTTCGCGGGCCGCGTCCTGAGGACTGAGATCTTTCGCCACGACAGCGGGCGCCATTCCCGAAAGAATGGCGGAACCCAGGACAAGACTGATCCATGCCGGTTTCACGACGGTGGGCTCCGGTATCCCCTGATCCGAAGCCTGTTTAAGAATGAGATAAAGACAACAAACCCTCTAAGGCGTTGAAACTATCCCCTTTGAGGCAAAGCACCGTCAAGTGGCGAAGTCGCGCCGGTTTACCCCTCTTCCAAGCCTGTATCGAGCGGTATCTTGTGTTATCCTGCGGGTCATTTCCCCGCCCAGTCGAGAATGTCCGCCATGAGCCAAGCACCATCGGTCACCCTGGCGCTTCTGCCTTTTGAAGTCCTGTCCGAAGAACCGGCGGATACCCGGCTGGCCACCGGCTTTGGGCACGACCTGATCACGGAGTTTGCCCGTTTTCCTTCGCTGGGCGTGATCGCGGCGGACTCCGTCTCCGCTGCCGCGGGTGAAGGCCTGGATGACGCCGCGCTGGCCGAGCGTCTGGGAACCCGCTTCCTCATGAAGGGCAGTTTCCGCCGCTGGGAGAACGAGTTGCGCATCAATGTCCACCTCCTGGAAGCCCCTGGCGGCCGGCATGTGTGGGCGGGACGCTACGACGGGGCTGATCTTCCGGCTGTTCACGACGACATCGCGGCGAAGATCGTCAACGCGCTGGCCAACCAGATGGACCGGTCCCTCCTGCAAAGCGCCCGCCGCCGTCACCTGACGACTCTGGAAGCCTACGAGTGCTGGCTGCGGGGAATGGAATGTCTCCAGCGGGGCACTTCGGATTCCGACGAAGACGGACGCGAGTTCTTCCGGCGCGCCATGGAGCTGGACCCACACTATGCCCGCGCCCACGTGGGGGTCTCGCTTTCGCATTTCAACGAATGGAGTTGCCAGACCTGGGGCAAGTGGGAAGAGAAGGAAAACCTAGCCTACGACGCGGCGATCCAGGCCGAAGCCCTCGATCCCGATGACGCCGTCACTCAGTTGATCCTGGGCCGCATCGAGCAGTACCGCCGGCAGTTCGATCGCGCCGACCACCGGTTTGAACGAGCGCTCAGCCTGGCGCCGAACGACGCCCACATCCTCATTCAGCTCTGCGGCAGCCTGACCTACCAGGGAAAGGCCGCCCTCGGTTGGGAACTGGGCCAGCGGGCGCTGGAACTGAACCCCATCTGTCCGGGCTGGTATTTCAACTACGCCGCGATACCGCTCGTGGCCATGAAACGATACGAGGAGTGCCTGGAATACGCCATCAAGGCGCCGCCCCGGCAGGTGGTGGACGCGCCCGCGTTCATGGCGGTGGCCGCCGCCTACCTGGGCCGAACCGAAGACGCCCGGAAGTTTCTGTCGGAGTATCAGGAAGACTTCACAAACCGCATCTGCTGTGGGCGCGATCCGGGCCCGGATGAAATGCTGCGCTGGACTCTGCACGTAAATCCTTTTCGCCATGAGGAGGACTCCCGGCACTTGGCCGAAGGTCTCCGGAAAGCAGGCCTAGAGGGCTCCATCAACCGGCCCACGGCGAAGGAGCCCATGCCATGGCCGATCGCTAACATATTCCGTAAAGAAGGGAAAATATGGACCTTATCCTATGAGCACCAGGTAGTCCCGCTACCGGACATGCGCGGCCTTCACGACCTGGCCCGGCTCCTGGCGCGTCCCGGCGAGGAGTTGGCCAGTTCCGAACTGGCGGCCGTGGGCCTGCAGGCCTCCGGCATGGAAATGGCCGACTCCCAGGCTTTAAAGGCCTACCGGGAGCGGCTACGCGAGATCGAGGAAGAGATTGAAACCGCCAGCACCGGCGGGGACGATACGAGGGCCACGGCTCTGGAAGAGGAGCGGGAAACCATTCTCAAAGAGGTGAAACGCGTGACCGGGCTGGGCGGCAAGACCCGGAAAACGGGGGATGCCGGGGAGCGGGCCCGGTCCGCCGTCACCTGGCGCATCCGGCACGGCATCCGGAAGATCAGCGAAGTCCACCCCGCCCTGGGGTCCCATCTGGCCAATTCCGTCCGGACCGGGGCCTTCTGTTCCTACAGTCCGGAAAAGCTCACCTCCTGGCAGCTGTAAGGTGTCAATCGGAGGGAAAGAATTTCGTCGCCTCACAATGTAAGGCACAGGCTCACGCCTATGGGGATGAAACAAACAACAAGATCATCACCATGAAAAACTCATTCCTCAAGCTGCCTCACGAGTCGGCGATTCCTTACATCACGGATGGCGGGCTGGAAACCACCCTCGTCTTTCACGAAGGCCTCGACCTTCCCTGCTTCGCGGCCTTTCATTTGCTGAAAAATCCGGCGGCCTGCGAGATCCTGGAGACATACTTTCACGGCTACGCGTCACTGGCCCGGAAATTCGGGGCCGGCCTGGTGCTGGACAGCCCTACCTGGCGCGCCAGCGCTGACTGGGGCACCAAGCTCGGCTACTCCGAAAGCGGTCTGAACCGCGCCAACCGTGACGGCATCGGGATGATGCACGGCATCCGCGCCGAGCTGGAATCGCCCGAAATGCCCATCGTCATTAGCGGAGCCACGGGCCCCCGTGGCGACGGCTACCAGGCCTCTTTTCAGATGACGGCGGACGAAGCGGCCCGCTACCACACCGCGCAGATCCGCACGCTCCGCGATGCCGGAGCCGACATGATAACGGCTTACACCTTGAACTACGTGGAAGAAGCCATCGGCATCGCCAATGCCGCGGCCGCCCTGGACATTCCGGCGGTCATTTCCTTCACCGTGGAAACGGACGGAAACCTGCCCACCGGACAAAGCCTGAAAGAAGCAATTGAAACCGTGGATGCCAGAACGGGCATGGCCCCGGCCTATTACATGATCAACTGCGCCCACCCCACGCACTTCCGGCACACGCTTTCCAACGGCGAGCCCTGGCTGGACCGCATCGGCGGCCTGCGCCCCAATGCTTCCTCCCGGAGCCATGCGGAACTGGATGAGAGCACCGAACTGGACACGGGAAACCCGGCGGAGCTGGCCCGTCAGTCGCGAGAGCTCATGGACGAAGTGCTCGTCAAGGTAAACGTCCTGGGCGGCTGCTGCGGGACCGATCTGCGGCACCTGGAAGCTATTTGCGAAAGCTGCCTGCCCGTGCCTTCGGCTTAAGACCAGGACTTTCGAAAGCAGCCGCAACCAGCATTACCCACGAACTAAGCGAATCAGCTTTCGTTCCCACGAAGGGTGGAAATGTTCGCAAAACGACTCCACCGGCAGAGTAAAAAAGGTCTGCCAACCGCTTCGGGCTTCCCGCTTGTCCCGCAAAGAGGGCGGGAAGCCCGCAAGGCAAAGTCAAAGTAAACCAGATCCCCAGCCGGGATCAGGGTTTGTAGAGGGTGATCTCCCGTCCGTCCAGCGGTTGCACCGGGCGAAAGTGGTCGTCGTACAGTTTCTGAAAGGTGACCTATGGTTCGGGAAGCTGAGTCGGGTATTTCATCGCCCGAAGCCAAGAAGGACATGCATTTCAGCCACAACCAATTTCGTTAAGAAAACGACAAATCTCAGCTTCGCCCGCATGCCTGCGCGCAACCGGTCCGGATGCTTCCCAAGTCCCTGGCTCCCTGAAGATTGAGCCGGATTCCGAAAATTCTTCTGAAACTCCGAAATCCAGAAATTCCAGAATTTTATATCAACCAAATTGCCAAATCTCTCCAAGGGATCGTAACGTAAGACGAATATTCCGCGAGGGGCGATCTGATTTTCCTGCCTGGGACCCTGTCGTTTCGCCATCTCCCTTCTCCTCGACCATGAATCATCGTTACTGCCTCGCTGCCTTGTGCCTCTCCCTGGCACTGCCGTCTCTTGGGGTAGCGGAGGAATCGATTTCTCCGCCAGTTGAACCCCTTCCTCAAAACCAAGTCTCCGTTCGGCCTCCCGCGGAGCAGAAGATGGAGGGCTCACCACCCGCTGTTCCTGGAGACAGCCCCACCCCGGCGCCGGAGCCCGCCCCAGAACCGGAACCAGCGCCTTTTGTTACGGAAATCGCTGGCCTCGCGGCGGGCTATGCCGAGAACCTGGAGCCGGAGCGATTCCGTGAGATCCTCGCCAAGTCTCTCATCGCGCTTTACCAAGCGCGGACCGACCAGCCGGTCTGGTCTTCGAAGCTGAAGCCAAAGGACTTCGCCGCCTCGCTTAGCCGCTTTGCGGAGGCTCATGGGTTTCCGCCCACTTCCAGCGCGGCGGCCAGCATTCACGCGCTGCTTCAACCTGGCGAGGAGACCTCCGCCAGCCGCCTGGACACCGACGCCCGGATGACCGCCGCCCTTCTCCAGACCGGTCTCCTCATTCGCCAGGGAGCGGTATCCGAAAAGCGTTTCTGGGGAAAATGGGAACATGGCAAACAGTCCGGCGAGGATGGGAGCGCTCTCGAACAGGTCCTGCAAACTCTGAAGACTTCCGGCATCGCGGAGGCGGACCCGGCTCCCCTTCTGGAGCCCTTCGTCCCCGCGAACCCCGTTTACCAGCATTTCCTGACCGCGAAGAAAGATTTGGAAAAGCGCATCGGTGACGCCTCCGAAGCGGAATGGCCCGTCCTGCCCCCCATCACCAAAGGCAAACCCATTCGGGAAGGCGATGTGTACGAGGCGGTTGGCCAGCTG
The DNA here is from genome assembly GCA_030427505.1 of Verrucomicrobiia bacterium. Taxonomy (GTDB): domain Bacteria; phylum Verrucomicrobiota; class Verrucomicrobiia; order Verrucomicrobiales; family DEV007; genus JAUICH01. Next base: position 137,240 of record JAUICH010000010.1, on the reverse strand, counting down.
GAGGCCCGGTTGAAACTGGATGGCTACTGGACCGATCCACCGGCGCTGGTGGCGACCCCGGTGAAGGTCGAACTTCCCTCTCTCGAAACGGATGCGCCCGCCCTGCCCTCGCCGGAAACCTCCGCCGAAGTCGCCAGCCTGGACGCCGCCGCCACGGTTCCCAGCCCAACGCCTCCGCCGCGCTATACGTCGAAGCACGCGGATGCGGTGGAACGTTTCCAGGAAGACCACGGTCTCGCCTCGGACGGCGTGATTGGTCCGGACACCATCGCGGTGTTGAACAAAACACCAGAGGAAACCCTGCGCACCCTGCGCGTGAACCTGGAGCGGGCCCGCTGGCTGCCGGACGACTTGGGCCGTCCCCGTTTCATCGTGAACATCCCCGCCGGGCAGTTGTTCGCTTACGACGTGGCGAAGGCCGATATTAGCGACGCGGATTCCTCCCCACCGGAGCCGGACATGACCATGCGCATCATCTACGGTAGCGCGATCAAGAACCGCCAGACCCCCATCTTTCACGACAAGCTCGAATACATCGTTTTCCGGCCCTACTGGAATATTCCCAACTCCATCCTCCGGAACGAGATCCTTCCCAAGGTCCTGGACGACCGCAAATACCTGGTCCGGAATGGCTACCAGATCGTGGACTCGTTTTCACCCAACGCCGCCGTTTACCGGCCCAATCGCCGGGCCATCAAGGCCGTGGAAGAGGGCAACCTGAAGATTCGCCAACAAGGCGGCCCTGGAAATGCCCTGGGCCTCGTGAAGTTTGTTTTCCCCAACGAAAACAACGTTTACCTGCACGACACCCCGGAGCACCATCTCTTCCAACGCAGCGAACGGGACTTCAGTCACGGTTGCGTCCGCGTGGAAAAACCGGCGGAACTCGCGGAATTCATCCTCGGCCGGCAAGGCTGGTCCGCGGAACGAGTCAAGGGCGCCATGTATGGCAACCGGTGGCAGTCCGTCGGCGTGGACACGAAGATCAATATCTACATCGTCTATTTCACCACCAGCTTCACGGGAGACCCGGCCAATCCTCTGATTCTCCACGATGTGTATCATCGCGACGGAGAGTTCATGACCGCGCTTGAAGAAGCCAAGGTCCTGAGCATTCAAGACAAAACCGTGGAGGCAGAGGAAGGCACGGCCAGCCTTTGATTTCCCGTCCCTCACAAGGGTCATGTGGCAAGCCAGGCCCTCACCCCTCCCGCGCAGATGACGGAGACAACATTTCGAGCGTGATCGTTCCCCTACTCGTCGTGACGATTTTTTCGATAATGACCTCCGCCAATGCCGCCCGTATCTCCCGGTTGGCTTTGTCAGAGGGAGATTCAATAGCCTGAATCAGAGCTTGGTAGGCCTCAATCCGCTCGGCTTCGTCCTCCGAGTTTTGGATGTAGCCATCCACCGCGAAGAAAATCTCCGTTCCCAGAGAATAGCAGAGTGAGTCCACGGCCACCTGCTCCTCCCCCAACGCGCCCTTCCTAAAGTAGGCAAGCAGCGCCACCACGAAAATCAAGATCACCAAGACCGCGAGCGCGGCCATCAGCAGGCCGAACTTGGTTCCCTCGGAAACATCGGAAAGTCCGACGACGGCAAGGATCGAGGCTTCAATAATCAGCGCCGATAGCGTGAAGAAACCCAGCGGTTTGGTTACCAATGCGATTATACCTTCCCTATCCATTTTTCTCAGGGCTAGAGAGGGCGTTCGGTGGTGGGCATCAGACTCGAAATCGCCTCGGCCTCCTTTTTCGTGAGAATGAAGTTGGTCCCCACCGGAATGTTGAGGATCATCATGTATTCCGCCAGTTTCAGCTCTTTCACTTTGCTGACTGGCACATGGCTTTTCAGCCGCGTGTCATACTTCACTTCCACGCCATGAGAGCCTCCTTCAGGTTTCGGCGCCGAAAGGATGTATCCCCAGCCGTAAATTCCCCGGATCTCCGGCCCGCCGCTCATCCAGAAAAAGACCAGATCACCCTCCGCCATCTTGGCCCGATACCGTGATGCCTTCCAAGTGTCTGTCTTGCCCGGCACTAGATTCGCGGGATCCCTGAGATCATACTTCTCGGGTTTCGACTGAAAAATCCAATAGTTCATTTCTTGTGACCTAATTCTTTCAGATCTCCGCGAATCGCGGCTTTACGCAGAACGGGATTTCCTGACAAAGCCACCAAAGCGCCCTCCCCAGCCTTCTACCTTTCTCAGTTCAGCCAAGTCAAGAAAAATTCTTTCTTAGACAGTCAGAAAGGCTAAGGCGAATCCGCCCGCATCTCATTCTCATCCCAAACAGCTGGCCAACCCCATGGCCCACGGAAACGGCTTTGCCCTTTCCTCCGCGTCGGTGCCGAAGGCAGCCTCAGCAACTGGGCAAATTCCACCTCCCCTCTCCGAACCAGAAAGCGAAAAAGGCCGCCGGACTCCGAGATGTCCCGGAAATCGCCAGCAGCCTTTCCCATTCGTGCCGGAACGGAAGTCTTCCGCCCCATTTTAGTTTTCCTTCCTCTCGGTGAAAGAGGAGATCCATCGGCCGGGTCTTTAAGAAAACAACGCAGCGATCGGCTTCCCACCATCCGTGATCGGTACCGGACGAGAGCCGTCGAGAAGTTCCTTGGCGGGATTGATACCAAGCGCCGCGTGAATCGTGGCGTGGAAGTCCGGGATGGACACAGGTTTCTCCAGGATTTCCTTGCTCAGTTCGTCGGTTTGACCGTAGGCGCCACAGTGGTTTAGGCCGCCGCCCGCGAGGACGAGGCTAAAGCAGGTGCCCTGGTGACCGCGTCCCCCGCGGCCGTCGTAGCTGGCGGGCCGGCCGAACTCGGTTCCGATGGCGATGAGAGTCTTGTCCAGGATGCCCTGGTTTTCCAAGTCAGCGATCAGCGCGGAGAGCGCGATGTCCAGTTCCTTGATCAGAATGTGCTGGTTCTGTTGCCCTTCGTTGTGGGTGTCCCAGCCGGTGCCGTTGATGAAGTTCAGGTTGTGCGAAACCTCAATGAAGCGGACGCCGGCCTGGACCAGGCGGCGGGCCAGGAGACAGCGCTGGCCGAACTCTCCGCCGTAGGCGTTGCGCAGATCGGCGGATTCGTCTTTCAGGCGGAAATGGCGCATGAACTCCGGACCGGCGAGACGGAGGGCCTCTTCCTGGGCGGTGCGGTACTGGGCGACAACGGATTCGTTCTGGACGTGATCCGCCAACGGTTCCAGAAGGGCCTGACGCCGGGCGGCACGGGCGGGATCGACATCCGCGGGCCGGGAGAAGCCGGCCGGGCCGCTCTCCGTATCCGTCAGGTAAACGAAGCCGCTTTTCGCGCCGAGGAAACCGGGGCCCCGGCTGACATTCGGATAGCCGATGAGCATGTAGGCGGGCACATCGGAACTGGCGGCGCCGCGCTCGTGAGCCACGATGGAACCGATGGAGGGGTAAGTGACGCTGCCGCTGATCATGCGGCCGGTGTGGACGAGATTCGTCGCGAAGGCGTGCTCGTCGATGATGTGGTGATTCACCGAACGCACCACGGTCAGCCGTTCCGCCATTTTTGCAGTGCGGCCCAAGTGCTCGCAGAACTGCACGCCCGGCACGGCAGTATCGACCAAGCCGTATTCCGAACCGGAGACCTTGGGAGAGACTTTTGAGTTACCTTTCTTCTTGGGATCAAAGGTGTCGATCTGAGCCATTCCCCCACCCAGCCAGATGAAGATGCAGTGTTCGGCCTTGCCCTTCGGCATGATGGCGGCGGGGTTGGAAGCGAGCAGGCTGGATGGCGCGCCCAGCGCGGCGCCCGCGCCGAGGATTCCGGTGTGTTTGAGGAAGTTTCTCCGGTTCATAAATTACGGAAAGGTTTGAGGGTTTGATGGTCGGTAATTGAGAAAAACGAAAACTAATAAACTTCAGGGCGTGTAGATCCACTCCGGCGCATTCAACATGGCCCAGAGAATGTCCTCCAGGCGAATGCGCCAGTCTTCCGTGAGGGCCGCCGTGGGCGGATCGCCCGCGCGGGCTTCGGCTTCTTTTTCCTGGGCCAGGAGATTGGCCTCGCCATCCAGGTGATTGGACCAGCTGGTGTAGCGCACGGGACGGCGGGGGCCATCTTCGGACTGTGTCTGGCGCTCGGCTTCGGGGACGATGCGCGTCTCGTAGCCAGGCGATAGCAGGCTGATGTAACGGGCCTTTTCTTCCGGCAAAGGATGCCGGGTGAGCAGGCGCACGAAAAGACGGTCCACCAGTTGATCCACTGGCTGGTCCTCCAACGCGAGCGCGGTGACGCCGTGGTCGTCGCTCAGGCGGGTAAGCCAGGTGCCCATAACGCCATTGGCCAGGATGGCGGGCTGAAGGACGTTCGAGTCCGTGTCACGTATGCTGACCGGGTCCTGCCGGGCCCCGCGCCAGCCAAAGGTCTGCATGACACTGGACACGGCCTGAATGCGTGGCAGCGAGAGGCTGGGCCGGTCGCGCTCGTTCGACGTGGAGGCCAGCATCCAGGCGCGGCGAGGTTTGCCCAAGGTGATGGAATTGCTCATCGTGCGGACGCTGTCGATGTCCAGGCTGACTTCCTCCACATGGAAGGGTTTGCCGGTGGCGCTGAAGAGAGAGTCCACGATCTGCTCCGCGCTGAGGCGGCGCGGCGCCGGTGACGTGAAGAGCGGACTGGAGGTGGGCAAGGCGGGATCGATGGCACGCTGATAGGCGTGCGAGTTCAGGATCAGCCGCGCCACGGCCTTCAGGTCATACCCGGAGGCGACGAGTTGATGCCCGAGCCAGCGGAGTAGATCGGGGTGGGACAACTCGCCCTTTTCCCAGTCGGACAGGTTGTCCACCAGTCCCCGTCCCATGAGGCGCTGCCAGACACGGTTCACCATGACCTGGGAGAAACGCTCGTTCTGCGGCGCGGTGATGAGAGCCGCCAGCAGATCACGCGGGTCGTCCGGATTCTCCGCCAAGGCGTGTCCGACGGACTCTTCGCAATAGCGCTCGAAAGGCCAGGCGGGCTCCACCTTGGCGCCGGGCTGGAGGGTGACTTCGATAAGTGGCTTCCGCCCTTCGGCGTGAATCTTGTCCATCGGCACGCTGCTGGTGGTGGGCACGTCGATGGAGTCTTCCTTCAGCATGGCCGCGAGCTGGAAAAGGTCTTCCTGCTTCGAAACGTTGGACGGCGCGTCATGGCAGCGGGCGCACTTCATTTCCACGCCCAGGAAGGCGGAACTGACGATGATGCCCTTGGCCGCCATGGGCACATCATTCTGGGAAGCCGTGCCAAAACCAGCTGGGCCGCCAAAGCGTTCGCTGCCTTCCATGCGGATGAGTTCCGTTACGAAAAGGTCCGCTGGCTTATTATCCAGGAGAGACTCGTGGATCCACCAGCGGAAGGGGCCGGTGTTGTTCAAGGTGGGGTTGATGATGTTCGGGTTCTCCGCCAGCACATCCTGCCAGTAGCCCATCCACTGGTCCGCCCAACGGGGATCGGCCAGCAGGCGGTCAATCACCTGGGCCCGGCGGGTTTCCGGAGAGTCTTTGAGGAAGGCGGCAATTTCCTCTTCAGAGGGAGCGACGCCCACGGTGTCCAGCGTCACACGGCGGAGGAACGCCAGGTCGCCGCTGAGCGGAGTGAGTTCCAGGTTCTCCACGTTGAACTGTGGCCAGGCGGCGCCTTCTTCGATCCACTTCGTAAGAAGGGCCACTTCCTTGGCGGACAGGGGTTCCCCTTTCGGCGGCATGATGTCGTTGCCCGCGTCTTCGCCGATGCGGAAGATCAGCGCGCTGGCGTCCGCGTCACCGGGAACGATGGCCGGGCCATCGGACTCGCCGCCCTGGAGGGCTAGTTCATGGATGTCCAGGCGCAGGTCACCCTTCGCCTTGCCGCCCTGGTGGCAGTCATAGCACTTGGCTTTCAGTAGCGGTTTGACGTCTTCAAAATAGTTCACCGAGCCCTCCTGGGCGAGACGGGTTTCCTCCGCCACGGCGGCGATCCTGGCGCCGATGAAGTGGTCGATCTCGTTGTTGGCGGGGTAGCCTTCCGGCAGCTTGGGCACTTGCCCTTTCTCGACCGTGGCGAGCCACTCTTCCGCAGTGTCCCGGCGCTTGGCCCAGTAAGCGGCGTGTTCGCCCCGTTTTTCGGCGCGCGCCTGGGCATTCACCTCCGCCAGCCAGTCGCGGCGCTCCGCTTCATAGGCGGCCCATCCGGCATCGGTGTACGGCACCTGGCGGCCGCCAGGAGAAAGGAGCGTCCAGGATTCACTGCCCTGGGGAGAAAGCGCCACCACGGTTTCCCCAAACTCGGGACGCCGCTTACTCTTCCCAGCGATGCCGCCCACCATCGTTTCGAGGATCACGAAACGCGGGCCGCCCTCTTTGCATTCGAACTCGCACCAGGCCTCCCGGTTTCCCGGAGGCGCGAAGCGGAAGTCGGGGCCGAGGTCCAGGTATTCGTCCTGCTCGGAGACGTGGCCGTGGCCACCGGTATCGCCACTGGGGAACGGATTCTCCAGCACGAGTTCTCCATCGATAAACAACTTGCACGCGCCGCGGCTGCGGAGCAGCAGGCGGTGTTTACCCTTCGGCATTTCCACCATGGCGGAAGCCCGCACGAGGCTGGGGTTCGAACGATCCGCCCGCACACCGGTGGAGACGTATTTCTGCGGCCACTCGAAGAAGCCGAAAACGTCCTCCTGGTAGGTCTCCGTGACTTCCGGTTCCTCCGGCCAGCCATTCGCCTCGGGCACGCCCTTTTCGCTGATCTGCATGAGAACCTTGCCGTCCACCAGCATTTCGCGGGTGACCGGCGGCGGCGGCGGCACGTAGGCGTAGCGGGCCTCCAGGATGGCGGGCGCGAGAGCCTTGCGATGGATGGTCAGGCTGTCCATCCAGCCGGAAAACGATTCGCCAGTGTTACGCTTGTAACCGGTCCCAATGACGAGGTCGTCAGCGTCCGTGACAGGCGGCAGCGAAGTCTTCCCGCCCATGTCCCAGGTGCCGTCCGTGGGCTTCCCATCAATGTAAGCGCGCAAACTTTCGGCTTGGCCAAAGGTATAGACCACCGCCACGTGGTGCCAGCCGGACCCCGGAACCAGGTCCTTGCTCCACCAGCGGTGCCAATTTCGCTTATTCCCGTTGGCGGCGTCTTCGCTGGTAAAGAGAAAGCCCAACTGCGCTCCACCGTCCGCGCCTTTCAGCCGCATGGCGTAGTTCTGATTCATCTCGCCCAGGTTTTCACCCAGCGCTCCGTGACGGCCCTTCCCCACCAGGTAAGCCTGCGCGCCGCGGCTGATGGACTTCACCTTCACCCAGGCTTCCATGGTCAGGGACTCGCCCAGCCCGAAACGGATGTTGGTGTCCCCACCCTTTTCCTGATCCTTCACCAAGAGGAGGGCGTCTTTTCCTGGAAAGAAAGCGGCCAGGTTCTTGTCATCGAAGTCCGGGTAACGCGGCGTGCGTGGACCAGCGGCATCTGGATCGGACAGCTTGGCCTTGCCCTGCCATTCGCCGGGTTCCTTGGCGCCATCGAAGTGCCATTCCAGGACGACATCGTCTTCGGTGGCTTTCTCCGGGGCGGGTGTTTTGGCGAACACGCTCGGGCTACTGGCCACCGTCAAGAAAGCAGCGGCAAGCCCAGCGGCGTTCAGGAAACGATTCAGCGATCGGGGGTCGGACGTTCCGGTCATGGTGAAACATTAAGCGTAAGTGCCCGTGGAACGCACGTTTTTGGGAGTACCACTTTCGGGGGGTGTCGGAGATTGGGGGTTGGATGGAAGTTTTGAAGGGAAATGAGCTTTTGGACAAGTGTGCGATGAGAAGGAAAGCGAACGTCTGGCGCCCCCACCACGCCTCCGGCGGCCATCCCCAAAGCGGCGGCCCGCGCCGGACTTATTGCCCACATTTCATTTCGATTCGGTGGTGCCAGCTTCGCTTCTCACGAAGTCTTCCTGAATCTCAACGCGCACGGGGACGCGAAGCTTCCATGGACAGTCAGGGACTAAACGGCCCCTACGACCCAATGGGGCTTACTTTTCTAGTTATTTGAACTGCGAGAATAGCTCAGGAAGAATCCCCGCGATCAATAGAGGCTTCGCCTCCTGGTGGCGGTTTCCGCAAAGCATCCCAGCACCACACTCAGAGCCCGGAGTCAGACCGGAAGCGTCAGGTCCAGGTAGATGAGCTTCACCCGGATACCTTTCTTCAGGAGGAACTCGATCTCGTTTTCTCCCGCCTTCACCAGGGCACGGGGGGCGTGGAAACAGGCGAACTCTTCCGGTTCACCCAGCCAGACCTCGTAGGGATGATCCAGGGGCTTGGCGACGAAGGGCGCGGGTTTCAGGGGGGTGCCATTCAAGCGTATTTCCAGTTCCCGGTCGGCAATGTTTTCGCTGGAACGGAAGCGGAGCAGGCCGTCCTGAATCTGGTGAGCGGTGGGAGCGCAGCGCAGGCGGAACTCCTGGAGTTCGTTTCGCTTGATCAGCACCGGAAGGGGTTTCTTCGTGCCGAGCACGGGATCGTTCCGGCCTTCGGAAAGGAAATACCACTGGGCCTGGCGGGCCAGGAAATCGCGGTCCTTCAAGTGCGGTAAGACATGGAACGGCGGTTCGTGGAAGGGGCCGATCTCTGGCGTGCTGTGTTCGCGATAGTAGGCGAAGTTGAACAGGCTCACCCCCGTCGCGCCCTGCTCGTAAGCCAGGTGCGCGGTGGTGTAAAACTGCTGATCCGTGGTGCGCAGAAAGGGCTGCGTGCCGCTCCCGGAAAGAGCTTTCCCCGTCAGGGTGGTGTGGGTCATTTCCACATAGACCGCCGTTTCCGGGGGCACAATCCGCCGAACGCGTGCCACGGCATCGTCCTGCCAAGTGAAGTAGCTGTAGGAGAGATTCACGAAGTCCACGCCGGCCTCCTCCGTCAGCGCCTTCAGGTAGATTCCCTGGTCTTCGTGAATGTCCAGGCAGGCCGGAACACGGACGCCCAGCCAGCGGCGACGGCCCTGGTAGGGATGTTTATCCAGGAATTCGCGAATTCCCCGGACGAAGGCGGTCGTGATTTCCCGCCGCTGTTCCGGAGGGGTGCGTTCCGCCGAAAAGCGCACCCAGTGGCGGAGGAAGTCCAACTCCAATCCCGCGAAACCGTGGGTGGCGCAGAGTTCCTCAATCAGGGCGGCCTTGTGGTCGCGAACTTCAGGAATGGCCCAGTCGAAAACGGCTTCATCCCACTCACTTAAATCATTGCCAATACGGTATTTATCCAGATTTTCCCAATAATGTCGGGACATCCCCTGGTCCGGTATTCCCGTCTCGAGGGCTTTCTTCAGCCCGCGCGTGTGGTGGCCGTCGTTCAGCCGAAAGGAGACAAACGGCAGAACTCCTTGCGCCTGACACTCAGCTTCCAAGGTCCGGACGAGGTCCCCTCCTCCCAGGAGATAGCGGCCCACAGCGTTCGGTTTTTTGATCCCGAACTCACCCAGGAAAGTCTCGTAGTGGTCCCTGGGTGAGTAGATTTTCGAATCCCACCAGGGAATCCACCCCAGGCCGGGCTGAAGCAGGTGCGCATCCACCCCCGCGGCTTCGCGGATGGTCTGGCGCAGGTGTTCGTCCGTCAGGCCGTCCTTGGGGTTCCGCCACGGACTGACGCAAGACATAATGTTCGTGGTGTCGTTGGAAAAGAGGACGCGCGGCAAAGGGAACGGCGCGTCCGGCTCAGCGGCGTGAAGCCATTGAGGGATGGGCACACAACCGGCCGTGGCGATTCCGGCGGCACCTTTCAGGAAACGGCGGCGGCTTGGATCGGGGTGGTTTGATCTAAGGGCGGATGAGTTGATAGAGCATCCTAGCCTTGTTCCCACGGGCGTCCATTGGCGGACCTGCGCCAAGAGGCGGAACACGATCTCATTTCGTTCGCACTAAGAGTTCGCCAGTGTCCGCAATCAATCGTACGCCCGGCACGCGAGTTCCCTGCCAGTCCGGCCCGGACCCCGGAGGTCGAGGACCACCTTTGCGGCGAACTCTTCTCCTGACTCTCTGTGTCCTCCGTGACCTCTGTGGTTCCAATCAAAAGGCTTCCGCCAAATCCTCTCAGCGTCGGCTTTCTTCAAGGTGGAACACTGTCTCCGGGCGCGTTCGCGGAAGCAGGCCACCGCGGCACCTTGATCCGCGACGGTCCCGCCGCTGTAATTGGCACGCCCGGCACGCGAGTCCCCCGCCAGTCCGGCCCGGACCCCGGAGGTCGAGGACCACCTTTGCGGCGAACTCTTCTCCTGACTCTCTGTGTCCTCCGTGACCTCTGTGGTTCCAATCAAAAGGCTTCCGCCAAATCCTTTCAGCGTCGGATTTCTTCAAGGTGGAACACTGTCTCCGGGCGCGTTCGCGGAAGCAGGCCACCGCGGCACCTTGGTCCGCAACGGTCCCGCCGAGATGAGGGGCACGCCCGGCTCGCGAGTTCCCTGCAAGTCCGGCCCGGACCCGGGAGGTCGAGGACCACCTTTTGCCTCGCCACGCCCTTGGGTAGCTGCCTAAACAATTCTTCTACTCCTCCACCTTCACAATCCCCCGCCGGATGGCTTCCGCCGTGGCTTGGGCCCGGTCGTTGACGCCGAACTTTTGGAGCACGTTGCTGATGTGACGTTTCACGGTGTCTTCCGCGATACCGAGGCTGGCGGCGATTTCCTTGTTTGCTTTGCCTTGGGCAATCAGCTTCAGGATGTCCCTTTCACGCGCAGTGACGCTGGGGCCCAATTGGAGGGCCGCCAGACGTTCGGCCAGGCCTTCGGGCAGAAAAGCCTCGCCTGCGGCCACGGCGCGGATGGCCTGGATGAGTTCTTCCCGGCTGGCGGACTTCTGAAGATAGCCTAAGGCGCCGGCATCCAGCGCGGCCTGAATTTCGTCGTCCCGCGCGAAGGTGGAAAACACCAGCACCCGCGCCGCCGGGTCCGCTTCCCGCAGGCGTTCGGTAGCCTCGATGCCACTCAATCCGGGGAGCTGCAGGTCCATCATCACCACACGCGGCTGCTCTTGCTGGTAACGCTCTACCGCTTCCTCCCCCCGCTCTGCTTCCGCGATTACCTGGATGTCTTCCTCCAAGTCCAGCGAAGCGGCGAGCCCGCTGCGAACCACAAAGTGGTCGTCGACAAGCAGGATGGTGATGGGAGGGGTCTTGGGCATGATGAAGGATACCTGGTCAATAAGAGACTCCGCTATCGCATCGGTTGTTCAGAGCCCAAGCCAAAGATGGATCGCGATCTCCGAGCGCGTTCGCGAGGAACCTGAGAGGTCACGTTATGTCTCAATTGGTTCGAACTTGTTTCCGTAGACTTGGCTGGCTTCTCGGATGAGCCATGCCATTTAGAGAGAAGGTTGAACTCCGTCACGAAATCGCACGCCCGGTTCGCGCGTTCCTCGCCCGGAGGTCGAGGACCACCTTCCGCCTCCGCTGCTTTAAACTCCATTCTTGCGATCATGGTAGCTCAGGCTCCCTAACATTCTAACCAATTGCCTTGTTTTCTTCCTTCAAAGACAGACGCACCTCCACCGTGGTGCCCTTCCCTGGCTCGCTGTGCCATTCCACGCTGGCGCCCAGTTTGAGGCAGCGCTCCCGGATTCCCATGCAGCCAAAGTGGCCGGACTTACCTCGGGTATCGTTCGCCACGTCGAAGCCCTGCCCATCGTCGGTAATCGTCAGGATCAGGGCTCCGTTTTCCGAACCCGCTCGAAGCGTGACGTGATTGGCCTGGGCGTGTTTCAGCGCATTGGCGATAGACTCCCGGGCGATCATTTTCAGGTGATGTACCGTGCGCGGCGCCAGCCGGGGCAGGCCGTTGTCTCCGGGCGGGGTTTCGTAGCGGATTTCGGGCCCCAGGCCCTCTGGGTGCCCGGCGGCCAGGTCTTTCAGGGCAGCTTCCAAGTTAGTGTTTTCGCCCGTGGTATCGCGCAAGTCAGACACCAGGTTTCGCGTCTCGGTTTGAATGCGGCCCACCAGGCTGCGGGAGCCGGACAGTAGACCCATCAGCTTGTCCTCGCCGCCTTTGGCCACGGCGGCATCCAGCCGGAGGGACAGTCCGGCCAGTTCCTGCTCCAGTGTGTCATGAAACTCGCGGGCGATGCGCTGCCGTTCCTCCAGCGTGGCCTCGTGCTCGATGCGGTGGCGCAGGGCGACGGTCTGCCGGGACACCTGCCGCCGCAGCAATGCAATCCACAAACCCGCCAGCAGGATGGCCACCAAGGCCGCCGCCAGCACGAACGCCAGCCGCTCCGCCGTCCACCACGAAGGAGCCCGCAGCACCTGGATGTCTGCCGCCGTCCGCAGCCGGAGGGACACGGACTCGGGCTGGGACCGGTATTCCTGGCCGCGCGTGGTTTCCACCTGGCAGATGCCAGTGACCCGCACCTGGGCCCCGGCGGGCAGTCCTTCCGGCAGTTCGGGTGTCCGCGCCTGGAGCGTCCCCTTCCCTTCCTGGAGCACCAGGACACCTCCGGCGCCGGAGCGGTATTTATCGGTTAGCACACCCACTACCGACACCAGGTTGCCGTCTTCGGTTCCTTCCATCAGGTCGGCGAAGGCCACTTCCACCGGCTCGGGCTCGGTCTCGCCTGGTTCGATGGCGGTGATGGCGGCATCCACCACGAAGGCGCTGAAGCGTTCCATTTCGGGAAAACCGACGACTTCCAGCCGGTCTCCCACCCGCACGTTCGGGTCCGGCTGGAGGAGCTTCACGCCGATGCCGGCGTTTTCATCCCGCAGGAAAAGTTCGTCCCGCGAAAAAACAGCCAACACCGTTCCACTCAGCCGCACCAAGTGCCCGCCCTGTCCTTCGACGTCGAAGTTCATCAACTGCGCCGACGACACGGACGGGATGTTTTCCTCCCCCGGACAAGGTGTCAGGATGGTAAACTCGTTCCAATCCCGGCAACGCAGATAGGGCGCCACCAACTGGCGGCGCGCGTTGATGTGTCCCGCCGCCAACCCCGCGACGCGCACCCGGCTATCGACCAAGTCCAGCGCTTCCGGCAGCGGCTGTTCCACCTTTACCTCCACCACCCGGGAACCCAGCGAGACGCGGGCGATGGTGGTACTCTCCCCCTCCAGGCTCAGGGTGCGGACCACGCCTTCGATCGCCACGCGCTGGTAATGGTAGCGTCCGGACATGAGATCGTCGAACGTGGCCGGTATCGCTTCCGGCAGTCCTACGTGACGCAACACCTGGAAAGTGGAGTCCTCGATTCCCGGCAGGTAGAGCCCGGTGTGCGAAATTCCGGTGACGTGCACTTCGTCCCCCGGCTTCGGCGGCCGCGCATTTCCCAGCCGGAAAAAAGTGCCCGCCGTTTCGTCCTGGATAAAAACCGTGCTGGGCGGATCGGCAAAGATGACCACGCCCGTGACGTCCACCGGTCGGCCCGCTTCGGCGGCTTCGAAACTCAGGGAGCGGACTTCGAGTGCGGAGTGTAGGACCTGAGCCTGGGCTGACATGGCTAGTCCGAAAAAGAAAGAAGCCGCCAAGACCGCGGCATCAAGCGGCCTTTTGGGATTGCGGCAACTGTCTGGGGACATTCCATCAGCATGCCGCGAGGTCTTGCCTTGCGCAATTCTCTAGAATTGGTCCGATAGTGTTAGCCACTACCACTGAGAGAACACCCGCCTGAATTGAGACGCCCATACGCTGATGAAGATTTCTTCTCTCCGATCCCGCCTTTCATGACTTCGCTCAATCTCCTCGTCATTCGCGCAAAAGATCCGGTCCGCCTCGTTTCGTTGTATGAGGTCCTCGGGTTGAGCTTTAAAAAACACCGGCATGGCAAAGGCGCGGAGCACTTTGCCTGTGAAATGAGTGCGATGGTCTTTGAGATTTACCCGTCGCGAAACGCGAATGAGACTACGGCCGCAACCCGGCTTGGCTTCTCCGTTGCTGCGGTGGATGAGACGGTAGCCAAACTAGAAACGATGGGAGCTAAAGTCGTCTCGATGCCTGCCGAGTCGGAATGGGGCCGCCGAGCCGTCGTTCGAGACTTTGAAGGGCATACCATCGAACTAACTCAAGTGCTCCAGGATGTATCTTAGTTCGCGGCGATTGCGATATTCAGATTCCCTACTTCAGTTCACCTCTTCGCGTTCGCTCAACGGTCTGGAACCTTCGCTGGGAAAAACGTCCCCGCAGAAGAAGCTCGGTGCATTCATCATCAGGACGGGAGGATCTTGCTCACCGCAGTATTCAAGGTGCACGTATCGAAAATGCCCGCCGCTGAATCGGAGGGACACATTGGGCGGCTGGACCCAGACGGATCTGACTTCCGTTTTTTGAATCGCGAGCGGCAGGTTCCCGTAGCTTTCCGTTCCCCAGCTAAACCCTCGCTCCTTTCCAGATTCGGCAAATTCCGCGCATGCTTCGAAGACCTCGCGCCACTCCAGTGCCGTGTAGCCATCGAATACCGCGAGCCTTTCTTCCACCCAGGCATCGTGCCGGAATGCCGGCCAGAAAAAAAGAGCCCCAACCCCCAAGATGCCTAGGACTATCATGCCCCCACAAAGCAATATGAAACGGAACACTTTCATCCATCTCATCACGGAAGAGCTTCGTTCGACCATTGGGAACGGTTTGAAGATTCCGCCGAATACTGCCTCCACACTTCTTTCATCAGCGAACCCGATCCGCCAGGATACCTCTGCTCTCCTCTGACCAACCTATATAAGCCCTCTCCGGGACAACTCGTATTCGCCACTTCGCGGTGAACCAGGACATCATCCGGAGTGAGGTGATAAACGTGCAGAAGCCGCGCCACCGTATTGACCAAGGTTTCCTGAGCCGCCGTTGTCGGGGAATACTCCGGTGTTTCTTTGCCTTCTCCTGACGAACGGAAATCACCCAACAGGCAGATTGTCAGGTGACCTTCCACGGCGCCGGGCTTTGCGCCGTTCCCTTCCACCGCGAGCTGACCGCTGTCCGGAAAGTGGTTTTCTCGAGGTTTCCAAACGCTTTCGGTTGCGTAAACTGTGCCGCTGGCGGGAGTCACCCCCACATTCCGTCCTTCATACAGCGTTCCGGACGGACCAATGAGAAAGTGATAGGCAATGTCTCCGTAGCCCTGCTCAATGTGAAAGCGCTGTACCGCCCTGAGACTGGCCTCTTCCGCCCGGAGTTGCTCGTCTCCGGTTTTCTGTCCAATCAGATTTCTGGGATCGCTTTCCGTATGGTGGATCGTGACATAGCGGACTGGTTCCTTTCTGAAGACATATTGGCCGGGATCGGCGCCCCTTGGCTTAGCCTCTTGTGCCTGCCAACTTTTACGCGAAACAGCCGAAACCCTAAGGTCACTTTCTGTCCCGCCGTTGGGCAAAGCCACGCATCCCGCCCATCCGGCGGCGGAAAGCATGACCATACAGGTCGCCAATTTCAACGTGGTGTTCCGCGACGCCATGCCTCTGAAAATAGGCAGCCAGGACAAGAAAGGCGAGAATGGATATTGCCGTGGCAACAGGCGCATACACTCGGAAAATCAGCCTCGCATGACTTGCGACAGAGGATTCTTTCCCCGAAGGCCAAACCCAAAACCCCGGCGGAGGTGGTCCTCGACCTCCGGGCGAGGAACTTGGGAACCGAGAGAACGGGACGTAGCGGCACTCCATTCTCAGAAGGGAAGCTCAGACGAAAGTGGCCCTGCCACACCCGGAAGCGGAGTGAGGTCCAAGCTGTGATGAAAAGGCTCCTGACCCTGCTTCCGTGAACGCGCTCGGAGATCGCGTTCCACCTTTCCCAAGGTTGACCAATCTTTGATGCAACCGGGTTTACCCATGTCCGGCGATCACGTCAGACGAGATATTTCTCCCCCGGAGTTACCTTTTATTCTGGTGGACTGAGGGCGCTCGCGCTTCCGCTGAAATCGCGATGTATGCGCTGTAAAACAACGGAGCGGCGTGGAATGGTAGGTCATGACGAAGCTCCCGCGAATGGAACGGAAAGGCTATGGATTGGGGTTGGCGCTGATCCTTCTAGCCGGTTGCGGGGAAAAGGGAACCAGCCAGACCCAAACAAATCCCCCGGCGAAAGAAACGCCCGCGCCTTCCTCCCCTGCCCCTGAACTGACCCTCCACACCTTCCAGGAGGCCCACATGGGCACGCAGTTTACAATGCGGGTCTGGGCGGACCCGGCGGAAACGGAAACGGTGAAGACTGTGGTGGCGGACGCCTTTTCCCGGGCGGAGGAACTGGAACAGACTCTCTCCGATTACCGGCCGGACAGCGAGGTGAATGCCCTGTGCCGGACGCCGGCGGGGACGCCGGTGAAGGTCAGTCCCGTGCTCTACGACGTGCTGTCCCGTTCCCTCACCCTGTCTCAGGAAACGGACGGCGCGTTTGACGCCACGGTGGGGCCACTGGTGCGTTTGTGGAAGCTGACGCGGAAGAACGGCCAGCTACCGGACCCCGCAAAAGCGGCGGAGGCTTTAACCCGCACTGGTTGGGAAAAGGTCTCCTTATCTCCTCAGGACGAGACGATCACTCTTTCCACGGATGGTATGCAATTGGACTTCGGCGGCATCGCGAAGGGTTATACTTCGGACGCTATCTTAAAACACCTCCGGGAGCAGGGTTTCCCCCGTGCCCTGGTCGCCGCCAGTGGGGACATTGCGCTGGGCGAGCCCCCGCCTGGGAAGGACGGCTGGCGGGTGGGTATCGAAAATCTGGACGTGGAAAACAGCGGCGCGCTGACCGGCACGGTCCTGCTCCGCAACGCGGCCATCTCCACTTCCGGCGACTTTCATCAGTTCGTGGAACTCGATGGCGTGCGCTACAGCCACATCGTGAATCCCCGCACCGGGCTCGGCCTTACGGAGCGCATCGGCGTCACCATCATTGCCCCGAACGCTACGACTTCCGATAGCTATGCCACAGCGGTCAGCGTGATGGGCCGGGAGCGGGGCCTGAACTTCATCGAGAAGAAGGCGGGCGTGGAATGCCTGATTTTCGAAATGGAAGAATCGTCCTCCGGCGAGGCCGAGCCCAAACTTCTGCGGCACCAGTCCAGCGGATTCCCCGAGATTCAGGAAGCGGAACTGCCGAATGCGGGCTCGAAACCTTAGAACAAATAGGGCATTCTCAGGTGGCGTCAGGCGGACCTGACCCAAGACCTTTCCGCCTCGGCAAAACTTTCCCGCCAATTCGTGAATCCGGATTCCTCAGACCCCGCACAACCCCAAGATCCAAAAGCCGGCCGTCCGGCTTCTCCGGGAGAAGATTCCAATTCGCCCCTGCCGGACCGAAAGGCCCGAACAGTCCGCCGCAGCGCCCCGGCTTCTGCCTTGGCGCCCCTCTTCATGGCACTGGCGACTGGCGCGGCCCTGGCCGGTTTTGTTTTCTACAATAAGAAGGAGCCGGAACGTTACGCGGACCAGGTCTTGGCCGCCCTGGCGGGAGACCACGCGCTGCGCAAGGCCCCGGAGGTGGAGACCGACCGGTATGCCGATATCGAGCGCGAATTGGGCACCCGGCTCCAGCTCGGCATGAACGAGGCGGCCTACGAACTGGAACCAAATTTCGCCCTCATGGGCCTGAGCTACGCGACGGTCATGGGCGAGCCCGCCGCCGCCCTGAAAGTCATCGACCGCGCCACGGAGTTTCCCGGTACGCTCTATGTCACGGGCCTGACGGAGGAGCTTAAGGTCCTGTGCCCCAGTCAGGCACGCAAAGACGGCGTCTCCCTTACCCTCTGGACCGACGGGCAGCGTTTCTTTGCCTTGGCCACTCAGGGCCACTAGGAGGGAGGATTCCCCCACTTTTTTCCCGTATATACGGCGGGAAATCTTTATTGCCACCTTGAGGCCCTTCTTTAATAGTGGTCTCCCCTTTCCCCCGATTATTTGAACCCTTAGACCTGACTAACACCCCTTTCTTACATATAGCTATGAGCAGCAGAAAAATCCGCATGGGAATGGTTGGTGGCGGCCGCGACGCCTTCATCGGTGGCGTCCACCGCATCGCCGCCGCGATCGATCAGCAAATCGAACTGGTCTGTGGGGCCTTCAGTTCCACGCCGGAAAAGTCGATCGCTTCGGGAAAAGATTTCTTCCTGCCTGAGGAACGCTGCTACGGCACCTTTCAGGACATGATGGAGAAGGAAGCCGCCCTGCCCGAGGGCGAGCGGATGGACTTCGTGACCATCGTGACGCCGAACCACATGCACTTTCCCCCGGCCAAGCTGGCGCTGGAAAGCGGTTTCCACGTCCTGAGCGACAAGCCGGCCACTTTCGACCTCCAGGAAGCGAAAGACCTGAAAGCCATTATCGAAGGTAGCGGCAAGCTCTACGGCCTGACGCACAACTACACCGGTTACCCCATGGTGAAGCAGGCCAAGGACCTGGTGGCCGCGGGCGAGCTTGGCGAGATCCGGAAGGTCGTCGTGGAATACCCGCAGGGCTGGCTGGCGACGAAGATCGAAGACTCCGGCGCGAAGCAGGCGGAATGGCGCACCGATCCGAAGCGTTCCGGCGCGGCGGGTTGCATGGGTGACATTGGAACCCACGCGGAAAACCTGGCGGAGTACATCACCGGCCTGCAGATCAAGGAACTGCTCGCCGACCTGACCGCCTTTGTCCCGGGCCGCGCCCTGGATGACGACGGAAACGTCCTGCTGCGTTTCGAGAACGGCGCCAAAGGCATCCTGCACGCCAGCCAGATTTCCGTGGGCACGGAGAATGACCTCAACATCCGCGTCTATGGCGAGAAAGGCGGCCTGCGCTGGAACCAGGTGGAGCCTAATTCCCTCTACGTCTACCGCGCTGACAAGCCCTGCGAAATCTGGCGCACCGGCAACGGCTACGTGGGCGAAAACGCGGCGGCCAACACCCGCACGCCTTTCGGCCACCCGGAAGGTTACCTGGAAGCCTTCGCCAACGTTTACCGGAACTTCGCCAACCACATCCGCGCGGTGAACGCGGGAGAAACGCCAGACCCGAAAGTCACGGACTACCCGAAGATCGACGACGGCATCCGCGGCATGGCTTTCATTTCCGCCGTGGTGGACAGCTCCAGCCAAGGCGCCGCCTGGGTGCCGATGAGCAACTATGCCTGAGCCTCCCACCTCGCGACACGACCCTCTAACAAAACAACCAATCGACAAACCCTAATCACTCACGGACATGCCAAGACCTGTAACCCTTTTCACCGGCCAGTGGGCCGACCTTCCCTGCGACACGATGATCCAGAAGGCCAAGCAGTTTGGCTACGACGGCGTGGAGCTGGCCTGCTGGGGCGATCACTTCGAAGTGGACAAAGCGGACGCCGCCTACTGCCAGGCCAAGCGCGAACTACTGGACCAGCACGGCATGAAGTGCTTCGCGATTTCGTCTCACCTCGTCGGTCAGGCGGTGTGCGATAACATCGACGCCCGCCACGCCCAGATCCTGCCGGAGTACATCTATGGAGACGGCGACCCGGAAGGCGTCCGCCAGCGCGCGGCTAAGGAACTGAAGAAGACCGCCATCGCCGCCAAGGAATTTGGCGTCAGCGTGGTGAACGGCTTCACCGGCAGCTCCATCTGGCACCTGGTTTACAGCTTCCCGCCGAACCTGCCCGGCCAGATCGACAAAGGCTACGAAGACTTCGCCAACCGCTTCGGTCCCATCATGGATGTCTTCCAGGAAAACGGCATCAAGTTCGGCCTGGAAGTACACCCCACGGAGATCGCTTTCGACATCGCTTCCGCCGAGCGCGCGCTGGAAGCCATCGGCAACCACCCCGCCTTCGGGTTCAACTACGATCCCAGCCACTTCGGCTACCAGGGCGTAGACTACGTGGAGTTCATCTACAAGTTCGCCGACCGCATCAACCACGTGCACATGAAAGACGTGGCCTGGAGCGACGTGCCGCGCACCGTGGGCGTTTTCGGCGGGCACGTGGACTTTCATGACCGCCGCCGCTACTGGGACTTCAAGTCCATGGGCCGGGGCGACATCGACTTCGAGCGCGTCATCCGCGCCCTGAACGACATCGGCTACGCCGGGCCCCTTTCCGTGGAATGGGAAGACGGCGGCATGGACCGCGAACACGGCGCCACCGAGTCCGCCGCGTATGTGAAGGACATCGACTTCCCGCCGTCAAACATCGTCTTCGACGCGCAGTTCGATAAGGAAAAGCAGTCCTGACCGGGCTGCCCCTCCCTTTCGGGCCGGGCGCCCCCGTGGCGTCCGGCCTTTTTTCTATCCCAGGCTGGCTTAGTCTGCCCGCCAAGTAACCAACACCATTCTTTACCCCCCGATGAAAAAATCCCTCCTTTCCCGGCGCGCCCTCTTGATCGCGCTCGGCTCCGCCTCTGCCGCGGCCGCCCTTTCTGTCAGCCTTCCCCTTTTCGCTGAAGAGGAAGACGGCTTCGTCACACTCTTCGACGGTAAGGCCGAGCAACTGGCCGAAAATTTCACCACTACTGGAAACTGGCTGGTGGAAGAAGACGGCACCCTGGCCATCAAACCCCGCGAAGGCGAGACCGGCTGGAAACGCTACGACGCCTATCTGTGGCTGAAAGACCAGTACGGCGACTTCGTGTTCGACTTCGAATACAAGCACCCCGAAGGCGGAAACAGCGGCGCGTTTTTCCGCGTCGGCGACCTGGTGGACCCGGTCACCTCCGGTATCGAGGT
Source organism: Verrucomicrobiia bacterium (assembly GCA_030427505.1). GTDB lineage: Bacteria > Verrucomicrobiota > Verrucomicrobiia > Verrucomicrobiales > DEV007 > JAUICH01. The sequence goes on along the minus strand of JAUICH010000010.1, from coordinate 116,650 downwards.
TCAGATCCTGGATTCTTACGGCGAAGAAAAAGAACTCGGCCACCACGACCTGGGCGGCGTCATCAAGACCCAGGGACCCAGCAAGAACATGGCGAAACCGCCGGGCGAATGGAACCGCATGACCATCACCTGCCAGGGCACCCACTTGAAAGTCGTCCTGAACGGCGAGCAGATCCAGGACCTGGACCTGAGCCAGTTTGACAGCACCAAGGACAAACCCCTGACCGGATTCGTGGGTCTCCAGGATCACGGCCTGGTGATGTGGTTCCGGAATATCCGGATCAAGGCATTGTAGGGGTTCTGTCAGGAATTCTTTCCTGGAAAAGCTTACCAGGGGCCCACGCCCCTGGTATGGCAAATCCCCCTTTTCGGGACTCGGCTCCCAGCCAAAGGAGATCTCAGTTGGTTGCGGCTGCAGGCACGTAGTCAGGCGTTTTGGGTATCACTTTCCGGCGAAAGGCGGCAGTGCCGATCAGGACATAACCAACCAATGTAACCGGCGCTCCAAAGCTGAGAAAGCGAAACGCCGATGAGACCACGTACAGCAGAATCACCCCTCCGGCCACCAGGCTGACCAGGGTCACGGTTCGCTTGGTCGCCGGGTCAATGGTCGGCGCGAACAGCCAGAGCATCGAGGTGCCCAATCCGGCGATGAGCATGATCCACCCCATCCCATACTCCAGATCGCCCCCTTTCACGGTGGCGATTACCCCTCCCGTCGTGGCGGTAGGCATCATTTGATTTTGCAGACCTTCGAGCGGCATCGCCAGGGCCCGAACCGCGCGATTCATCTCGGCTCCCACGTCCACCCGCAACCACGGAATCAGGAAACCGAACAAAACCAGCAACGCGCCAATCAGGAAAAAACGCTGACGCGGAACCGACACCTGCGGCGGGCTCATCTGCGCTTCCGCTCCCAAAGCCTTCAGCAAATCCGCCCCGTCGTCGGGACTGATCTTGCCTTCCTCCAGCATCCGTAGCACGCGATCCCGCTCGCGGCCGATGTCCGGCGCGGCCGTGTTATTACTCGAATTCCCACCGTCCGCGCCGGCCAGTTCCGGAGCATTCAGCGTGATGATGCCCGGATAAAGGGCAAATACCGCGAAAGTCAGGATGACCGTCGTCACAACGGGCACATGAAACGCCCACGCTGTCAGCACGGAAAAGACGATCCCCAATACCAGGTTCGCCCCACTGAACCACGCCCGGAATCCGGCGACGCCTGGGGTTCGCTCGGCCCCGGTCAACTCCGCCGCCAGCCACTTCCGGTAGAGCTTTGCCGCGATCGCCAGCCCGGCAACCAGAGATGCTACAACTGGCAGAAGAGTCTGCTCCATGCCCGCGTCATGACTTCTTACCATGCGAGTAACCTGCACGGCGTACCCCACGGTTCCCACGAGTGTGAGAGCCAGGGCACTCTTCCATTTCAGGCCCGAGTAGAACCGCAGGAGGAACAGGGTAGCCAGCGCCGCAACGCCCCCCGCGTGGAGGAAGTGAATCACCGGTATCTGTGAATGCATCGTCGTTAGTTTGGTCAGGGATTGTGTTTGTTGTTTCTCAAAAGTTGGGCCGCTTCCTTGGCCGTCAGCTTGCCGTCCTCCACCTGTTGCAGGATGTCATCGCGGCCGGATTGGGACGCGGGCTGACTTCGCTTCGAGTTACCGATCAGCTCATTCACCAGATCGAGCCTCTTGCACACCGTCGGATAGGAAATCCCCAGCGCTTTCTCCACCTCCCGGATGTTTCCGCGACACCGCAGAAAGACGAAGACGAATTGCTGCAAGTCGCCCGGCAACCGGAAAAAGGCCGGGACCGGAAGCTCGGAATCGATCGTTGTATCGCACCGCGCGCAACAGAGGCGGGCAATCTGCAATTCTCCATCGCAAAAGGGACACCGTGATATCAGAGATTTGGATTCAGACATCAGTATTGCCTTCTTTCACATTAAATAATTCAATCAGTCAATTAAATTATTTAATGCCTCAGCCGTTTCCTTGAAGAAAACTCACCGGGAAACTTGCTGTCCGCATCGAATGCCCGGGCTCGTCGATGTCCACTCCAGCCGCCCGCGGACTGCCAGCCCCTGAGAGGCGGCCAGATTACCTATGGCCCCTCCACCCCATAAAACCGGCCCTGGATCTCGTGGCTGATCATCATGACGATGTAGTTGTGATCCGCCTCCGGGATTTCGTGGAAGGTCACCAGATCAGGAAACTTTTCCGCCAGTTCCTTCCCCATCGTCACCGGCACGAGTTTATCCTCGCTGCCGTGGAAGATCGTGACGGGAACCCGGTCTTCCCTTTTGTCCAGGATGGCGAGGTTCTTCACATTATCGAACCGGTGGCGCAGCAGGGGTTTTACGGAGGGGTTCATCACGTGAGCCACCACGTCGCTCATGCGAGTGAAGGGTGAAATGAGCACGATTTCCCGCGCGCCGTGATCGACCGCTCCCTGGAGGGCCACGGCCGCGCCGATGGAGTGACCGAAGAATCCCAGGCGGGGTTGGAGACTTTCCACACTCCCCCACGCTTTGTCTTGAACCAGAGCTGCCAGGGCCGCGCCCACATTCTCCCGAATCGTTTCCGGGTCCGGCTTACCCTGGCACTCTCCGTAACCGGGGTAATCCACCAGGAGAAAGCCGCAGGTATCGGCACGGTCCGGGGATGGCGGCAACAGATAGTCCAACCAATCCAGGGCCAGCGACCCGTTCCCGGCGGTCAGCACCCACAAGCGCTCCGGTGGCGTACCCTGGTTGGCCGATTCGCCGCCACCACTGGGAGAAATGTAGTAGGCCACCTGCGCGCCCTGGGAAGTTTCATACTCCAAACGGTGAAGGGTGTCCGTCTCGACCGCTTCTCCGGCCTTGTATGAGCGCTTGTAGTAAATGAGCTGATCCTGGGCAAAATACAGGGTGCAGCCCAACAGGAGAAAGAACGAAACCACGGTGACGAGCGCGATGACCATAAGGCGTTTCAGGCGGTGAACGATGCCGGGTTTCATTGGGATGATTGCGTCTGCTTCAAAGCCTCACCCATCCTCTCCGGCGGCGACTCGATTCGTCAATCACCATCCGTCTTTTGGAGCTACTCCCGCTCACCGGAAACCGCCTTCAACCGCGCTTCACAGGCCAGGCGGTAGGCTTCTTCCTCGCCATACAGGGTTACCGAAAAACGCACGCTCTTGCGGCGGCCCGGCTCCGGGGACCAGGTGGCCTGCCAGGAGATGTATTCCACGCCTTTCGCGGAAACATTGACCACCCGGCAGACACCCACCATGCCGGAGGTATTGCGCACCGTCAGGGTATGCACCCGGACGGATTCGCCGGGATCTTCCAGGCGGCGCAGCAGGCGGTCGCGAAACTGGGCGGCCCGCCTCAGCGATTCGTCCCGGCCTCCCGCCGCGGAATCCGAAAAAAAGCGGGCGTGGCGAACGCCCTTTCGCTGGAGACGCACCTGCCAGCCGTGGGTGCCGGCCGCCTCGTTGTCGAGGCGTGTGATCCCGTAAAGAGGATCTTCGGCTCCCATCGGCTGGCGGGTCTCAGGTCTCGACTCAACTCAGTTTAAATCTTTCAGCACCCCGGGCCAAACCGGTATTATTCCTCTTCGACCCGGATGGCCAGGATGTCGCGCCGTCCGCCTTCATAGACCTGGAGCAAGAGGGCTTCGCCATCCAAAGCCTTGCGGGCTTTCATGGCCTCGTCCACCGAAGCCACGTCTGTTTGATCCACCTGGGTAATGATGTGTCCGGACTGCAAACCCGCCTCCGCGGCGAGCGAGCCTCCATTTACGCGGGTCACGACCACGCCCTTCACATCTTCGTCCAGTTCCAGGGCCGAGCGGACGGAGTCATCCAGCTCGCCAATCTCCACGCCGGGCAGGAATTTCGTGTCGCTCTTGGCGGGCTCGGCGGAGCCGGCATCTTCATCTTCGCTGCCGCCGCCCATGGCCAGGGACCGGTCTTCCAAATCGCCCAGGACCACTTCCAGGTCCATTTTCTTATTGGTGCGGACGACGCTGAACGTCACTTCCGTGCCCGGTTCCGTGTTGCTGATGTCCAGGCGCAGCTTGGTCATGCTCTGCACGGGCTTACCGTTGTAGGCCACGATCAGATCGCCCGCTTTCAGCCCAGCAGTTTCAGCGGGCGTATCCTTACCCACTTCAGTGACCAGGACGCCACTGCGGTCGTCGCGGCCCAGGGCCATTGCCATGGTGGAATCCAACTCCTTCAGGTAAACTCCCAGGAACCCGCGGCTGACGCGGCCTTGGTCGAGGAGTTCTTCCACGATGTCGAGTGCCATGTTCACCGGAATGGCAAAGCCGATGCCGATGTTGCCCCCGCCAAAGCCGGACTGAATGGCGGTGTTGATGCCCACCAGGCGGCCCTGCGCATCGATCAGCGCGCCGCCGGAGTTCCCCTGGTTGATGGGAGCGTCGGTCTGAATGAAGTTCTCATAGCCGCCGCCGGTGATGTTCAGGTTGCTGCGGCCCAGGGCGCTGACGATGCCCCGCGTGACGGTCTGTTCCAGGCCGAAGGGGTTGCCGATGGCCAGGGTCACGTCGCCCACGCGCAGCTTGCTGCTGTCGCCGATGGTCGCGTGAGCCAAATTGGAGGCTTCTATCTTGATGACCGCCACGTCCGTCTGAGGGTCGGTCCCCACGACTTTGGCTTCGTAGTCTTTCTGGTCGCGGGAGAGCGAGACCATGATTTCATCGGCGCCTTCCACCACATGGTTGTTGGTCAGAATGTAGCCGTCAGTCGTGATGATAACACCGGAGCCCAGGCCGTGCTGCTTCCGGTGCATGTCCGGCACTTCGCCTTCGGGCAGGCCGAAGAAGCGGCGGAACAAAGGATCGTCAAACATTGGCGAACGCCGGGTGTCGACCTCCTTGGTGGAGTAGATGGTTACCACGGCGGGTAGCACGCCCTCCAGCACGTCGGCGTAGCTGGTGACGGCGGCCTGCCGTTTCAGATCGGACTTGTCGAAGGTGATCTTCGAACTCAGATCCGTGTAGCTGACTTTGTCTTGCGCTAACAGTCCGGTGGTCAGACCCACGGCTCCTGCCGCCAAAAGCAAGGCAGCGGTTCCGCCGATCAGTTTCCGGGAAAGTGGTTGAATCCTCATATTGAAAATTGGGTGGGTTGTATAGTCTATGCGAATCTAGCGAATCTGCCTAGCTCTGGTTGTGGCAGTTATCTCTTTGCCCTATGTAGCGGTGCGCGTTCGTGATTCTGTCTTGGCAATTCATTATTATCTACGATGGCAAACCTCCCGATCGATCAATCCCAAGTGGATGCCACGCCCCTGAGCTCGCCGGAAATCCAGCGCTATGCCCGCCACTTGTCCATCCCGGAAGTGGGCCCGGAAGGACAGAAGCGGCTGCGGGCCGCCTCCATCCTTTGCATCGGCGCGGGGGGCCTGGGCTCCCCCATCACCATGTATCTGGCCGCAGCCGGAGTGGGCCGGATCGGCCTCGTGGATTTCGACAAAGTGGATCTTTCTAACCTGCAACGTCAGATCCTTCACGGCGAAAGCGACACGGGCCGCCCCAAAATCGAATCCGCCGCCGAGACCCTGCGGGAAATCAATCCCCATGTGCGGCTGGATCTTCACGATACAGCCTTCACCGCCGAAAGCGCCCCCGCCCTGGCCGAGCCCTACGATCTCATCATCGACGGCACCGATAACTTTCCCACCCGCTACCTGAGTAACGACATCGCCGTCTGGCAGAAGAAGCCGAATGTCTACGGCTCCATCTTTCGCTTCGAAGGGCAGGTCTCCGTCTTCGCGCCCCACCTGGGCGGTCCCTGCTACCGCTGTCTGTTTCCCGAACCGCCGAAGCCCGGCCTGGTGCCCAGCTGCGCGGAAGGCGGCGTGCTGGGCGTAGTACCCGGTATCGTGGGCTCCCTGCAGGCCCTGGAAGCCGTGAAGCTTATCCTGGGCTTGGGCGATTCTCTAGTGGGACGGCTCGTCCACTTCGACGGGCTGAAGTTCCGCTTCCGCGAGTTCAAGCTGCGCCGCGACCCGGACTGCCCGGTGTGCGGAGAAAAACCTTCGATTACCGAACCCGTCGATTACGAGGCCTTCTGCGGCGTGCCGTCCGGCGAAAGTTCCGGCGCGGGAAAGGACGCCGAAGTGCCCTGCGTTTCCGTTCAGGAACTTCAGCAGCGCATGGACCGGGGTGCAAACTTCACCCTGCTGGACGTCCGCGAGGAGTCAGAGTATGCCATCTGCCGGATTCCCGGCTCGCGCCTCATTCCCCTGGGCGAACTGGAAAGCCGCCTGCACGAGTTGCCCGAGGGTCACGAAATCCTGGTGCACTGTAAAGCAGGCCCACGCGGCACCAAAGCAGTGAAGCTTCTCAAAGACCGCGGCTTCGGCCAGGTCTACAATGTGTCCGGCGGCATCCTCGCCTGGGCTGAAGAAATAGACACCAGCGTACCGAAATACTAGGCAGTATGGACAAATATTTCCCATTCAGTCCTCCCCCAAGATCGCAACTCACCAGATTCATTCTTCCATGCCGGACGCCATCATTCCCTCTGAGCTGCTGAACGTGCTCCGTTGCCCCGAAACCAAGGAGCCGCTCCGGCTGGCGACGGCCGCTGAGATCGCAAAGCTCAACGGAAAATTGGCGGAGGGCCGCATTCTGCGCCATGACGGCTCCACCCTTCAAAATGCCCTCACCGCGGGCCTGATCACGAAAAGCGGCGCCCGCCTCTACGAAATCCGCGAAGGCTTCCCCATTCTGCTGATAGACGAATCGATCGACCTGAGCTAGTGCTCTGACCGCCTTAAAATGATGAGCGCTTGGTCTGAACAAAGAGCCGTTGGCAAAAGGACGCGACCCGGTCTTTTTGGCTGGGTTCTTCGTTGCTCTTCAGTCAGTTATGATTCACATAGCCTCCTTCATCGCGCCTTGCCCCCAGCCAAAAATCCTCCCCAATCACCCATCATCTTAAGGCGGTCAGAGCACTAGCCGGGCAAAAAGCCGTCTCAGGAAAGCACCACCGCCCCCGCGATACCGGCCACGACCACCACCAGCCAGGGTGGCAGCTTCCACACCACCAACAGGGCGAATGTAACCAGGACAAAGGCCACGTCCTTCATCCCCGACACGCCGCGCGTCCACGCAGGGTGGTACAGCGCCGCCACCAGCAACCCGACCACCACCGCGTTCGTCCCCGCCAGCGCGCGCCGGATCCAGTGGATGCGCCGCAGCTTGTTCCAGTGCGGCAGCAGCCCGCCCACCAACAGCCAGGAAGGCAGAAAGACGCTGACCAGAGCCACCAGCCCCATCCCCACGCCCGAGGCTGCCGTGCCGACAAAGGCGGAAAAGGTAAAGAGCGGGCCCGGCACCGCCTGGGCGGCTCCATAGCCCGCCAGAAAGGTGTCCTCCGCCACCCAGCCCGGCTCCACCGTCTCCTGCTGGAGCAGCGGCAGCACCACATGCCCGCCGCCAAAGACCAGGGAACCGGTCCGGTAAAAACTGTCCGCCAGTTTCCAGCCCAGCCCGGGACCGCTGGTGGCGGCGATGATGGGCAGGGTGACGAGCAGCGTGACAAACAGGGTCAGGCACACCGTGGAACTGACCGCCCCCCCACTCTGGTCGGTGATCTCCGGTTCCGTCTGGCCCGCTTCCCCCTCCGGAGCCTTCGCATCCGCCTTCAGAAAAAAGGCCCCCACCAGGGCCCCGGCCACCATCAGGCCAATCTGGATGATCGAGCCGGAGACCAGCAGCATGACCGCCGCCGCCGCCAGCGCCATGGTCTGAGTCGCGCGATTGGGGCACAGCGAACTCGCCAGATTCCACACCGCCTTGGCGATAACGGCGATGACCGCCAGTTGCAGCCCCGTCAGCCAGCCGCCCCCGCTGCCCCAGCTCATGACCCCCAATGCAAAGAGACACATGATGGCCGCCGAAGGCAGGGTAAAGCCCGCCCAGGCGAGCAAGCCGCCCGCCCAACCGCCACGCATCAGCCCAATGCCGAAGCCCACCTGACTGCTGGCCGGGCCGGGCAAAAACTGGCACAGAGCCAGCAAGTCGCCGTAGGCTTGTTCCGTCAGCCATTTCTTACGGCTCACGAATTCCTCGTGAAAGAAACCGAGGTGAGCCGTGGGTCCCCCAAAGGAGGTAACCCCCAGACGGAGAAAGGTGACAAAAACGGACCAAAGACTGGACGAAGAATTCACGATGGAAGATAAATAGGGGGCGCTTGTCTTACGGGTGGAAACCTGACCCAACCTCTCGCTGGAGACCGGTTCCGCGCAGACTGCCTAACATCCTCCCGCTTGTCAAAATCAAGCCGTTTTTCGTCGCAAAACCGCCTTGAAACTACCAGTGGGGTAAACCATAGTTTCAAAACTTCCCTTTTCTCATCGATGAGTGCCCCAGCCACTTCGGCTCCAAAAAACGAAGCAGACAACAACCCCTCCAGCAGCAACCCCCAAGTCGACCTGTCCAACGCGGTCATCCGTTTCGCGGGTGACTCCCAGGATGGTATTCAGACCATTGGTGGTTTTCTGGCAAAACTGGCGGGACGAAGCGCCCGGGAGGTCATGACTTACATGACCATCCCTTCCACCATCTCCGGTGGCCCGTCCATCTTCCAGGTCCACCTGGGCTCGGGCGAGGTCCTTTCGGCTGGGGATGAAGCAGACTTCCTGGTCACGTTCTACCAGCACAGCTACAACGACCACATTGCCTCTCTCCGGCATGGCGGCGTGTGCCTGTACGACACGGACCACGTCGAACTCCCGGAAGACCGGGACAAAGACATCACCTACGTGGGCGTGCCGATTACCAGCACGACCATCGAAGCTCTCGGTGGCACCGCGCGCGACCGGGGCAAGAACCTCTTCGTGCTGGGCCTGGTCTGCCAGATCTTCCGCCTGAAGCGGGACAAACTCATCGAGATCGTGGAGCGCCAGTTTGGCCGCAAGGGCGAAGACGTGCTGCGCAACGCCATGCTCGCCTTCGACGCCGGGTTCTCCTACCAGATCGGCGATATCTTTTCGGATGCCTACACCCTGCGGGAAGGCACCTCAGCGGACACCCACCGCATCACCACGGACGGAAACACCGCCATCGTCTTCGGCCTGCTGGCTGGCGGCGTGCGTTTTGGGGCCGGTTATCCCATTACTCCCTGGTCCACCATCATGGAGCAGCTCCGCTCGGAACTGCCCAAGTATGGCGGCATGTTCGTGCAGGCGGAGGATGAGTTGGCCGCCGTCTCCATGGCCGTCGGGTTTTCTTTCTCCGGCCACATTGCCGTGACCGGCAGCTCGGGGCCGGGTCTCTCCCTGAAGATGGAGGCCCTCAGCTACGCCACCATGGCGGAACTGCCGCTGGTCATCATTAACGTGCAGCGCGGCGGCCCCTCCACCGGTCTTCCGACCAGCGTGGAACAGAGCGACCTGATGCAGGCCATCTACGGCAGTCACGGCGACTGCCCTCGCATTGTCATCGCGCCGAAGAACGTGCAGGACTGTTTCTACACCGCCCTGGAAGCCTGCCAACTGGCCAAGAAATACAGCGTGCCGGTCATCGTCCTGACGGATCAGGCGCTGGCCACCCGCATCGAAGCCTTCCGCGAGCCGGTCGTCGACGAAGTCGTCATCGAGCCTGAACTGGACCTCGAAACCCGCGGCGAAGATTTCAAACCCTACCCGCTGGACGGCGAAACCCGGCACGCGCCTCCCGGCACCCCCATGGCGGGCGGAAAATATCCGGTGGTGACCGGTCTGGAACACGATGAGTGGGGCCACCCCTCCTCCAGCCCGGAACTGCACCAGAAAATGACCATCCGCCGGCGGGAGAAGATCAAGGCCTTCGCCGAAGAGATCGACCTGCCGGAAATCTTCGGCGACGAAGAGGGCGACGTCCTGCTGGTCGGCTGGGGTTCCACCTGGGGCCCAATCCGCGAGGCCACCATCCGGGCCCGTTCTCAAGACCGCTCTCTGTCTTCCATTCACATTCGCTACGTCAATCCGCTGCCGAACGGTCTGGAAACCCTCTTCGCCCGCTTCAAGCATGTCATCGTCGTGGAAATGAACGACGAAGGCCTCTACGGCAACGGCCAGTTGGCCACCCTGCTGCGCGCCCGCTACTGCGATCCGAAGATCCGCAGCCTCTGCAAGACCGACGGCCTCACCTACCGGGTCCGCGAAATCCTGAAAGGCGTGGATGCCATTGTTGCCGAATCCTGAACCCTCTCTTGTCTGTCGAACCTTAAACGATTCCGAACCCGAACGGATTCACAAACGTCCCATGGCTACCGCCTCTCCTCCCGCCGAACCGGAAAAGCTGACTAAGAAAGCGCTGACCGCCGACCACCCGACGTGGTGTCCCGGCTGCGGCGACTTCGCCGTCTTGGCCGCTTTCTTCAAAGTCCTGGAAAAGCTCCAGATCCCCCACGAAAAGATCGTCACCATCGCGGGCATCGGCTGTTCCTCACGCTTCCCGTATTTCGTCAATTCCCACGGCATGCACTTCATCCATGGCCGGGCTCTGCCCCTGGCCACGGGGGTCAGCCTTTCCCGTCCGGACGTCCACGTCTTCGCCTTCGGTGGTGATGGTGACGGCTTCTCCATCGGTGGCAACCATCTGGACCACGCCGCCCGGAAGAACGTGAACATCACCTACGTCATCATGGACAACTTCGTCTATGGCCTGACAAAGAAGCAGACCTCTCCCACCTCGCCCCTGGGGTATAAGTCCAAGACCGACCCCACCGGCGCCATCGACCGGCCCATCAACCCCATGAAGCGGCTGGTTTCTGGCGGCGCATCCTTCGTCGGCCGCACCCATGCCGCTCAGGTGAAGCACATGATGGAAATGTTCGAGCGCGCCATCCGCCACAACGGCTTTTCCGTGGTGGAGGTGCTCTCCGAGTGCGTCGTCTTTTACCCCGGCGCCTTCGACCAGGGCAACCCCCGTAAGGGTGGTGAGTTCAACCTCATCGAAGAGAAACAGTACGACAACACGCCGGAAGACGAAGAACGTCACGACGTGACCGATGAAGCCGCCGCCTACGCCATCGCGAACCTGCCGTTCCCCGGCAAGTTCGGCGTCTTCTACCAGGAAGAGCGCCCGACGAAGAATCAACTGGAGCAGAAGTGGATCGATTCCACCCGCGAAAAAGTCGGCTCCGCTACCGCCGCCCAACTGATTCAGCAGCGGTTTGATTCCTTGAAGTAAGCGCTCGATCGCTCTCAACCCCAGGCCGCCCACGACTGGCGCGCGCGGCCTTCATTCCCTTTCGAAACCCTCGCCCTTCAAAAAGGCGGGGGTTTCTTCTTTCTGGGAACGCCATTTCCCACGCTTCAGCCAGAGAAGCGAAAAAAAGCAACTGTGACGGAGCGCCCGCGCCCGGTCATCGCTTCCCCAGCTCTCTCTCACAACATACCACTGCGCTTGATCTCGAAATAGCGGTTTGTCAGGGTGATGGGCAGGTTCTGCGGCGTGGTGTCCACCATGGAAACGCCGAATGCGGCGATCTGCTCGATGAGTTGGCGGCGCTCTTCAAAATAGAGATGCGTCGCGCCGTGCTTGAGCGCATCCTCGTGGGTGTTCACCGGACGCTTCAACCCCTCCTCCAGCGTTTTCTCCCGCAGGCTGGCCAGCAGTACTAGATGACGGCGGCGAATCAGTTTCAGCGCCGGGAGGATCAGGGAGTTGTCTTCGGAGCGCAGGTTGGTCAAGAGAATCACCAGGGCCCGCCGTTTCTGGCGGGCGGCCAGCATTTCCGCGGCTTCGCGAAAGTCGCTGGGATCGGTACTGGTTTCGAAATCGTAGAGGTGGTTCAGAATCACCGGCATGGAATGTTGGCCCTTTACCGGCGGCAGCCAGCGCTTGGTTCCTCCAAAGCCCAGCACCCCCACATGATCGCCCTGCCGGAGGGCAAAGTAAGAAAGCAGCAGCATGGCGTTCAGGCAGTGGTCGAACTGGGACAGCGCGCCATCCATGGCCCTCATCCTCCGGCCGGAATCCACCATGAGAATGATGTTCTGATCCCGCTGTTCCTGGTACTCCCGTGAAATGAGCTGGTGACGCTTCGCGGTGGCTTTCCAGTCCACTTGAGAAAGCACATCGCTCTCGTGGTATTCGCGCAGTTGATGAAACTCCCGGCTCATCCCCACCCAGTTTCGCTTCACGATGCCCATCTGGCTTTCGCGGTGCATCAGAGCCAAGAGAGCGAATTGAATGATAGGCTCGTAGTTGGGATACACCCGCACTTCCGCAGTCTCCGCGGCCACGGCCTTCCGCTGCCAAAAGCGTAGCGGAGATTCCTCCAGCAACTGCACGGGCGTGAAATGGACCTTCCCCCGCTTCATCATCCGGGCCTGATAGATGACTCGCGTGAAGCTGTCCGCCGGCACCTCTCCTTCCCACGGGAGGTGTTCCGTTTCCGCCTCGGGCGGAATGCCGTCGAACATCATCACCCTTACCCGGTGGCGCCGGGGATTGTGGAGAACGACCTCCACATCCTGGTACTCCCCCAGGGCAAAACGGCCCGGCAGCTTTCGCTCCGCCCGGGGCGGTTTCCGGGCAGCCAACCAGATCATGTCCAACAACATCACCGCCGCCGCCACGCCACCCAGGCCCAGCCAGGGCTTGGCGAAGCCCTCACCAAAGGAGGCCGCCAAACCCAGGAGACCCCAGGCAATGGCAGACCAGAAGACCAGTTTGGTGGGCTTCATTTCAAAAGAGACCGGACGGATACTCCGGCGGAAATCATTGGCGCGGTGCTTCGATGGAGGCCACCAGGGAGGCCAGGGTATCGTCCACCTGCTGGCCGCTGATGGCCAACTCTGGCGCCAGGCTGATGCGGTGACGCAACACTGGCAGGACGGCGGACTTCACGTCCGCTGGTATGACGTAGTTTCGCCCATTCAGAATGGCATACCCCTTGGCCACCCGGATAAGGCTGATGGCTCCACGCGTCCCGGCTCCCAGGCTGATGCCCTGGGACTCCCGCGTGGCCCGCACAATGTCGATGGCATACTTCACCACGGAGTCCACCGCCTGCACGGCGGCACAGTCCATCTGGGCACGCAAGATATCTTCCGGTTCGCACACCCGCTGCACGATGGAAGGGCTCAAGCCACTGCCCGACGCCCCGGCGGACACCAGGGAAACAATGGTGGCCTCCTCTTCCGCGCTGGGATAGTCGATCAGCACCTTCATCAGGAAACGGTCCAGTTGCGCCTCAGGCAGCGGATAGGTCCCTTCCTGTTCGATGGGGTTTTGCGTCGCCAGTGTCATGAAGGGCGGGTCCAGCTTGTGGGTATCGCCATCGATGGTGACCTGAACCTCCTGCATGACCTCCAGCAGCGCGGATTGTGTCTTCGCGGGCGCGCGGTTGATCTCATCCGCCAAGAGGAGATTCGTGAACACCGGCCCCTTCCTTACACGGAAGGACTGAGTGCCCATTTCGTAAATGGTATGCCCCGTTACATCGGAAGGCATCAGGTCCGGCGTGAACTGGATGCGCGCGAACTGACCTCCAAAGGTTCGCGCCAGCGCAATGACCAGGTGAGTCTTGCCCAGCCCCGGCTTGCCTTCCAGAAGAATGTGCCCCCCGGTTACCAGGGCGGTCAGGACCTGATCCACCACTTCGCTCTGCCCCAGGAAGACGCGCTGTACTTGCTCGCGGATGCGCCCGAGCATGGCCGCGGTTTCCACGAAGGCTGAATCGGCTCCAGCCGCTGGTTCCGTGGCTGCCAGGGAGTGGGTCTCTGCTTCGCCCGTGGTGGCGGGCAAGGGCGTCATGTTCGTCGCCGGACTGTCCGGCGAAGTAGCCGGAGGCAGGGGCGGCGCCGGTGATTCCCCTCCAGGTTGCGGTAAGTTTTCTTGGTTCATAAGACAGATTCAATCGTTTGCAGATCCTGCATCAGGCGGGTCATTGCGGCGGGTTCGAAAACATCCTGACGGTTCATGGCCTCTCGCACACGCTGCGCGGACAGTCCAGTTCGTTCCGCCAGACGTCCGTAGTGCTCCTCCTCCGAGTCCCCCGGCTGCATCCACCGGCGGGCCATCACGGAGCGGATGTAGCGGCGGGGAGATTCCAACAGCACGTCACTATTCTTATAGTCCCACAGGAACTTCGCGGTCATGGCGATGTGCTCCGAAAAGTCCCGGCTCGAAACGGGCGCGAGGGCTTTGACGGCGCCAAACCGGGGCATGTTTCGCCACAGCCATACCAGTGTCGCGACGATCAACGCCACCAGTGGCATCCAGCCGCGGCTCCACAAAAGATCCCATAGGGAAGTCTGCGAGGCATAAATCATGGTGACTCCAGACTTCGAGTTCAGCGTCACCAACCGGTGCAGAAAGGCCGCGTTATCCCGCTCTCCAATCCAACGGTTTCGAAAGGGTTTCCCGTTTGCGAGCACCGAGACCCGGCCCATCCGGTGCCGGAAACTCAGGAAGTATGCCTTTCCCGGTTCGCCCGCCTCGAACTCCCGCTTCTTTAGTTCGCGATCCAGCCTGAATCCCGCCGTGGCGGGAAGGTCCACGGAATAGCGGTCTCTACCCATCCGGACCGGCCGGTTCGTTTCGGAGGAGGAGTCCGTCAGTTCCACCCCCACGGCAGTCAGAAAAGGATGGCGCTTGGCCACCTCTGACTCGGAATCGTCATCGGAACCGTCCTGAGCCTCGGCATCATCGTCCCCGGCGCTGTCTTTGCTTTCCTCGCCCTCCGCTTTCTTGTCAGTCTCTTCGGCGTCGCCCGCCGGACTTTCCTCGTCTTCTTCCTCCTCCTCTTCCGTACCGCTCAGCCAATCTTCAAAGGATTCGTCCCAATCATTCCGGAACCCCTCGCCCGCCATCATGATGTAGATCAGGTGGCCGCCCTGGGCCACCCAGCGTTCCAGTTCATCCGCCACCGCCTTGGCCCGGACAGCAGAGGCGGGCACCATGAGCGCTTCGTCCGTGGGGGGCAGTTCGGTGTAGCCGGGCTCACTCGCGGCCCAGAACCCCAGGTCATTCAGCATCCACTCCGCCGCCAGAAAGGGATTGTAGCGGGCTTCTCCCCGGTAGCCCAGGGTGCGCTCTTTCTTGACCCACTCGCCCTGGCAGCCAGCCAGGAGACCGCAGAGGACTGTCGCCACGAATATCGCGGTTAGCTTCCTGGTAACACCGGCCATCATCGCGCTTTGGATTCCCGGAGATCGAAAGGACAGTTCTCGCAGAGCCAGCGCACCGTGTCGTCGCTGGGTTGGGTGCGGGCATAGGCCAGGGAGATCCAGCAAGAGGTTAGCTCGCGGAAGTAGTTAACTCTTCCGCTGTCGGGCAGCTCGCTCACCCGCAGCAGACAATCCGTCTCAGTATCGCTTTCCACGATGGGCAGGCGCGCTTTCTCCACCAGCCAGCAAATGGCGCCCCGATACAGCAGGCTGAGCGCTTCGCGGAATTTCCCCTTCTGCCACCGCTCCCAGGCCAGCCGAGCGTAGTCATCCGGAAGGGACTCGGCGCTGACCTCCATGCCCATCACCACGCGCGGTCCCTGGCGCGGCGCTTTATCCCTTTGCCCGCGGAACCAGCCGAAGGCATGACGATTCGTGTAAATGAGATAGACCAGCCCCACAATCGCCGCGACCACCGCTCCGACAAACAGCAACCGGGCCATCGCTTCGAAAAAGGGAGCCAGCGACCAGGAGGGACCTCGGCTCCGTTCCCTTTCCTCCCCCTCAAACTCCCATCGCTCCACCTTGTGAACTTTGAAGTCCTCTTCCGTCAAGATGTCTCGAATCACGGAGGAAGGGCCATCCTCCACGCTTTCCTGAGCCGTGGCCGAAGGACCGGACGCGAAGCTACCGGCCAGACCGCAGGCAAGGGCCAGTAACGCCGCCTTGCTACCAGTGCCGCTCAGTTTTCCGGCCTCGTTCGTTCGCGAAGGCAGGCTCAGACGTTCCGACATGCGGCGGAAAGCCAGCTCCACATCCCACCCTTCCAGATGAGTGCGGCTGTTCAGATACACGGCAAATCCAGCCGCCACGTAAAAACTTTCGATAAAAGTCACCGTCACCATGTAGATCCCCACCACCACCCAGGTGAACCACAGAGGCAGATTGAACTCACCGGCGGCATCCAGATCCTGAAAGAAAGTCTCTGCGTCCGGAAGGTAGCGAGACGGAATGCACATCACGACAGCCGTGTAGAGCCCAAAGAAAACACTTAGCTCAATCAGCGAAAAGCCTAACGCAGCCTTCGTGGCCGCGTCTCCCCCACGCCGACCCAATACATTCACCCGCTGCCGGTAATCTCTTCCCTTCAGACCCTCCAACTGCCAGACGGGCATGCGAAAACTGCGCTGCAGACTGAAGCGGCGAAAACCCAGTATCCACCGGAAAAAGCCACGAAATACCAGGCCCGGCCAGGCTTTGACAGCTTCCCCGACCGCTGGCGGCGCGCCAAAGAGATCCCGGCTCAGGAAATGCAGCACCAGCATGTCGTAGGCCGGTTTGAGAAACCAGACGATCAAGAAAACCAGATGCGGGTGCTGCCACAGCACCCCTGACAGGAGCGCCCACAGCGGAACCACCGAGGCCAGCCACAGGCGGATCAGCGGCCCAAAGCGTTTCCGGACCAGGACGAATCCCAAGTCCACGGCTTCCCAATCGCTCCGGGGACGGATCGCCGCCGTGATGTCTTCAAGCCGCATCCGTGGAGGCCCTCCTTCCCGCGAACGTCAGATACATCATCAACAGGAGAGCCATGAAGCCCCCGGCGGCATACTTTAGGGTGGGATCGAAGGGACGGGGTGACCAGAATCCCTCCACAAAGGCCGCGAGCACCGTCATCACGGCCGCGCCATACAGCAGCTTGATGGAGGAGTGGCCCGCCTGGACCAGGGCCTCACGCCGCGTCATCCGGCCTGGGCGCAAGATCGCCAGACCCAGGCGCATGCCGGCCATGCCGGAGATCAACATGCCCACGAGTTCCAGCGCGGCGTGGCCCACAACAAAGGTATAAAAATTCTGCCCGTGCCCGGCATAGTTCACGTAGCCCGCCGCCGCGCCGAGATACAGACCATTGAAGAACAAGATAAACAACGTCCCCACGCCGCAGAGAAGCCCGGAGGCAAAAGTCCGGAAGTCGATCCCCACATTGTTGAAAATGTAAAAGGCGAACATCTGGAAGTCCGACCCGAACTTATTCCTTAGGAATTCCACCTGAGAGTCTCCAGCATACATCCCGTCCATGTCCGCCATCCCCTCCGGCCCCAGAGTAGCCTGGATCCAGGTCAGGGAAGCTTCAGCCGAAAAGATCAGTCCCAGAGCGGGAAGGAGAAAGACCGCGGTGCAAAAAGCAAACAGGCGCCATTCCTTGCGGAACGCGTTGGGAAATCCCGTCCAGAAAAACTCCAGGGCCCGGGTCAGGCTCCCCTGGCCACCGCGGTAAAGCAGTTTGTAGGTACGGATAACCAAGTCGTTCAGCCGGTCGCAGAGCTTCAGGCCGTACATCCGGTATTGGGCCAGGGCCAGGTCCGCGCAGACTTGGCGAAAGAGTCCCGGCACGGCGGTCACGTCCGCCTGCTTCCGCCGGCCCTTCCTTTTCTCAAGCTCCATCAAATGGGCTTCCAATTCCGACCAGGTACGCTCCCGGTCCTGCTCAAATTTCTTCACACTCATGTTCCGGATCCTTGAGCCGTTTCCACCCAGGCGCCCATGCGCAGCAACCGTTCCGCGCCCTCTGCCCCAGCCACACCCGTGAGAGCCACGGCATGACTCGCCAGTTCCTCCTTGCGCGCCTGCGACCAAAGGGACTGCCGCTCCAGGTACGCGGCCATGGCCTGTTGTTCCTCTCTCGCCAATGCCACCGGCGGGGCCAGCGGACCCGCGTCTCTCAACATCGGAACCACCGGCCTGGGTGCCGTGACGGGAACACTGTCGTAGACCACCACCGTGTCGGCCGCCAGGTCGCCCAGCCTTTGAAAATTCCGGGTCAGAACGCAGGAAGCCAATCCCAACAAGAAAGCCGCCGGGAAGGAGTCGGCGATACGTAGAAAATTCCGGATAATCGCCTGCCCCAATGTAATGGGCGCTCCGGACGGTTTCACCACTCGCAGTCCGAAAGCCCGCTTTCCGGGCGTGGCCCCGCGTTTACCCGCCTCAAAGTAAACAAAGTAAAACCACCACAGAAAGAAGAGGATCAACAATGTCACTCCCATGGCAATCTCGATCCCCATGATCTCGCCAACAAGAAGCAAAGCGAAAGAGATCCCGATGGTAATCCCCACCTGAATCACCATGTCCAGTAGAAAGGCCAGCCCACGCGGAATCGGTCCCGCGATCCGCAGGTTAATCACGACCCCTTCGGACAGCTCTATCTGCTGCAGCGTATCGATCTTCTCTTCCATCGCTAAAGCCAGAGCTTCTAGGCCAAAAAGCAGTTTTCAGCGTTAGAAGCCCGGCAGCATGAAACCATATTTGAGCCGCTAGAAAAGTTTTTTGACTAACAACTCCGTCATCCGGCCAAAGAATGCCTCATACACGGACTCACCGCTTATCGGCTCGCACGCTTGACCGGGAAAGGCGGAGTGCTTACAAAACCAGGACCGCGCCTTTCTCTCCAATCTTCTCTTGTTTATGGACAATCCATACACCAGCCCAGGCTCAGACATCGTTCAGCCAGGGTCGTCCCTGAGCGGCGACGGTCACCTCACGGGAGCGATTCTCGAACATCTCCGGCGTACCCGGCCCTGGGTGATGTTTCTCGCCATCCTCGGATTCATAGGCACCGGTCTCATGATGCTCGCTGGTGTGGCCATGTTCCTTATTTTTTCCGTCTTGGGATTTATGGAAGACGAGGATTTCTCCCCCGGAATGGGCATCGGATTGGGCGCCGGTATTGGTGGCATTTACTTAGCGATGGGCGTGGTCGCTCTATTGCCGTCTCTGAAGCTCTGGAAATACTCCAGCCGGATTGCCAACCTCATGCGGACCAGTGCCTTGTCCGATCTGGAAGACGCCATGGACCAACAGCGGGCCTTTTGGAAAATCTGCGGAATCGTGGTGATCGTCTCCTTTGCCCTGAACATTGTTTTCAGCATTGGCTTTGCTCTCGTGGGCACGCTGGTTCCGGCGATGTTCTTGGAGTGATCTCTCCGGCTTGCACAAAATCATCACGCGCCGCCACCGGACCGGTACTGCTTCCGGAAAGACCCGGGAGTCTGCCCCTGCCGTTCCCGGAAAGCGGTCTGCAAGTAGTGCGGATGGGCGAAGCCGGTCTTTTCCGAGATTACCTCTATCGTTAGATCGGAATCCCGGAGCAGCCGCTCCACTTCGCGAAAGCGAAGGCGCAGGATTTCCTCTTTGGGTGTGCGTCGCAGAGCCCTTTTCATGCGCCGTTCCAGCGTGCTACGGGAGGCGTTCAGGGCGCGGCACAGGTCTTCCACCGTCAGGCCCTGGGTGGCGTTCTCCCGGATCAGGCGCACGGCGTGAGCGACGAGGCGGTCGGTAATGACGAGATCGTCGGAAGACTCCCGGGTGATGACGTCGCGCGGCTGGATGAGGAGCGGCTCCCGGGACACGGCTTCGCCCTTCATCAGGCGGTCCAGCATGCGGGCGGCTTCGTAGCCAATGCGGCGGCCGTCCGGCTGGACACTGGTCAGGGGCGGAGTCGAAAGCGAGCAGAGGGTTTCTTCATTTTCGCAGCCCACCACGGCGACCTCTTCCGGCACCGCCAGGCCCGCCCGCAGACAGGCATCCAGGAGATAGACGCCCAGTTGGTCGTTGGCGGCAAAGATGCCGACGGGTTTCGGCAGATCTTGGAGCAGGCTGGTCAGTTCGTGCTGGTGCTGTTCCCAGTCGGACACGTCTTCGGTGACCGGTTCGGGCAGCACGGCACAGGGCAGGTCTTCCGCCTCGATCCGGCTGACGAAATTCTGCACCCGCTCCTGGAAAAACGCTTCACTGGCCAAGCCATAAACCGCGAAGTGGCGGTGGCCCCGATTCAGGAAATGCTCCGCCACCATCACCCCCGCCCGGCGGTTATCCATGCCCACAAAGGGGCGGTTGTGCGGCAACAGGGTGGTGCGCAGTTCCACCGCGGGCAATCCCGTGGCGGTGATCAGATTGTTCGTCTCCGGGGTAAAGGTCCGGGTCAGAATGCCGTCTCCATCCCATTTTTCCAGCCAAGGCGGTGGGGCGGCGCCAACGGCGCGGGCCTCGATGAAGGTGGACCAAGGACCGGCCCCGGCCACATAGCGGCGAATGCCCGCAAGCAGTTCGCGGGTATAGGTCCGGCTTGTTTCCACAAGCAAGGCCACGCGGGGAAGCCTCCGCGGATGAATCGGCATGGTGACGGAAAACCTGAGATTTCCTGCACCATAGCTGGAGTGACGGTCTGGGAAAAGCCGTTATTCTCCCTTCCATCAAAACCCGCTTTCTCACATCCCCCATCGTTTCCTCCATCACTTTCGCAAGCTTGGCCTTGGTCCTCGCCACGGTGGATGCCTCTCCAGCCGCCGAACCCGGACCGGTCCGCTTCAACCGCGACGTGCTGCCGATTCTTTCCGATAAGTGCTTCCAGTGCCACGGCCCTGACTCCGCCAGCCGGAAAGGCGATCTGCGCCTGGACCGTGAAGCGGAGGCCAAGCTTCCCCGCGACGGCTACGCCATCATCGCGCCCGGCAAGCCGGACGAAAGCGAATTGGTTCATCGCATCCACACCACGGAAGCGGACGACCGCATGCCGCCACCGGAGGAGGTGAAGCAACTTACGCCAGCGGAGGCTGAAATCCTGACAACCTGGATTGCTCAGGGCGCGCCTTGGGAAGTGCATTGGGCTTTTCAACCGGTGCACCGGCCGGAGATTCCCGATGCTGGCGCCGCTGGCGGCGATCTTCACCCCATCGATGCCTTCATCCGCCAACGCCTCGCGGAAGAAGGACTCCACCCTGCCGCTCCGGCTGACCCGGCGACCTTGCTCAGGCGGGTGGCCCTGGACCTCACCGGGCTGCCACCCACGCCGGCGGAGGTGGCAGCGTTTCTCGCCGCGCCAGACCGAAAGGCCGCCTACGCAGCGGCGGTGGACCGGTTGCTGGACAGTCCCCGCTTTGGCGAGCGGATGACTTGGGACTGGCTGGAGGCGGCCCGCTACGCGGACACCCACGGCTATCAGAAAGACAACGTCCGCACCATGTGGGCCTGGCGGGACTGGGTGATCGACGCCTACAACCGCAACCTGCCTTTCGACCAGTTCACCATCGAACAGCTCGCGGGCGATCTCTTACCCAACCCCTCCACCGCTCAATTGGTCGCAACCGGCTTCAACCGCAACCACCGCATCAACGCCGAGGCGGGCAGCATCGATGAAGAGTTCCGGGTGGAATACGTGATCGACCGGGTAGACACCACGGCCACCATCTGGCTGGGATTAACCGCCGGATGCGCCCGCTGCCACGATCACAAGTTCGATCCCCTCTCCCAGAAGGAATACTACGCCCTCTACGCTTTTTTTAATAACATCCAGGAAAAAGGCAGCGATGGAGTTCAGCCCGTGGCGGCGCCATCGATTGAGGTTTCCGTCCCCGGTTACGAAAAGAGTCTCCGCCAGGCCAGGGCGGCTCTGCAAAACGCGGATAAACAACTGAGCAAAGATGCCGCCGCTCTGGACTCGGCTTTTCAGGATTGGAAAGCGAAAATCGCCACGCTCGTCGCCTCCGGAAACTTCTGGACGGTCCTCTCTTCACCCAAAGTCACCGGCACCAGTAGCGGCTCGACCTTTACCCCGCTTCCGGACGGGTCGGTACTTTTTGGAGGCGCGAATCCCCTCAATGATGTCCACGCCGTGGAGGTCAATTTCCCGGCTTCCGCCCGGGTTTCGGCAATCCGGCTGGAAGCACTGCCGGACGCCTCCTTGACGGACGGTTCCCTGGCCCGCAGCTTTGATGGGAACTTTCTCCTTTCCGGTTTCGAAGCGGAAACCAAAGCCGGTCCGGTCAGCTTTTCCCACGCGGAAGCCGACTTCTCCCAACCTGGCCATGACATCAGACAAACCATCGACGGCAATCCTCTGACCGGCTGGGCTGTCGATGTGGCCCAACATCCTGGAGAAACCCGGACCGCGTGGTTTTCTCTGAAAGAGCCTCTGGAGATGGCGGCCGGGGAGACGCTCACCCTCCGGCTGCGTTACGAGTCGAGGGAGGAACAATTCATCATCGGCCGGTTCCGGCTTTCCATGATGGCCGGTTCCGGCCCCGTGGCTTCCTTTGCCGCGGGCTCTCGGGACCTGAGCGAAGTGCCGCTGGAGATCGCCGGAGCTCTATCCATCCCTGACAAAGCCACTAAGCAAGACGCCGAACTGGTTCTCCGCGACTATTTCCACGAACATGCGCCGGAACTCACGGCCGCCCGTCAGCGGCGGGACGCGGCCCGCGACCGCTTGTCCCAACTGGAGGAAGCGGCCACCACACAGGTCATGGTGATGAGCGAGATGTCAGGCAAACCTCGTGAAACCCATGTCCTGAACCGGGGCCAGTACGATCAGCCGGGTGAGACGGTGGCCCCAGGGGTGCCGGAAGCGCTGGGCCTGTCTCTTCCTGAGGGCGAGCCTCACAACCGGCTGGGCTTGGCTCACTGGCTGGTCAACCCGGAGAATCCGCTGACGGCGCGGGTGGCGGTCAATCGTCTCTGGCAGATGCTGTTTGGCGTGGGCCTGGTGAAGACCCCAGAGGATTTCGGATTCCAGGGGGCCCGGCCCAGTCACCCCGAACTGCTGGACTGGCTGGCAGCCACGTACATGGATTCAGGTTGGGACACGAAGGCATTGCTGAAGCAGATCGTCACCAGCCAAACCTACCAACAATCCTCAGCCATCGACCCCGCGTTGCTGGCGCGCGATCCGGACAACCAGCTCTTCGCGCGCGGCCCTCGCTATCGCCTGCCTGCCCCCATGCTGCGCGACCAGGCGCTGTTTGCCGCCGGCCTGCTGAAGGAAGAACTCGGCGGTCCGCCCGTGAAGCCCTATCAGCCACCGGGCCTGTGGGAATCCGTCGCCGGGGTGAACAGCAATACCATTCACTACGAGCCGGACCACGGCGGCCGCCTTTACCGGCGCACCCTATACACCTTCTGGAAACGCAGCGTGCCGCCGCCCAACCTGATCCTCTTCGATGCCGCGTCCCGGGACGCGTGCGCGGTCAAACGCACCACCACCAATTCGCCGCTCCAGGCCTTGGTGACGCTGAACGATCCCACCTACGCGGAAGCCGCCCGAGTGCTGGCGCAGACCGTTCTTTCAGCAAGTGCGAAGAAAGCGGGTCCCAATGAAAGCGACGATGCGCTCGTTGCTGCCCTCTGGCAGCGGACCCAGGCCCGCGCTCCCAGCCCCAAGGAAACGCAGATCCTAAGAAACGCCTTGAACCGTGAACGGAAACGCTATGCCGCTCACCCCGCGCTGGCGGCGGAACGCATCCGGATCGGCGAGTTTCCAATCGGTGAAGATCTCGACCCCGTGGAACTTGCCGCCTGCACGGAAGTCGCGGCCCTGCTGCTAAACCTGGACAGCACCCTGACCAAACACTGAAATTTTCATGAACTCTTCTTCCCATCCAGCGTTCCAGGAATCGGTTCTCCACCAGACCCGCCGGGAGTTTTTCAGCCGGACCGGCGCCGCCTCCCTGGGTCTGGGCACGGCGGCGCTGTGGTCGCTACTGTCCCGAGAAGGATTGGCGGCGACAACCTCATCCGGTCCACAACCAGCCAGCTTTCCGAACTTCGCTCCCCGGGCCAAGCGGATCATCTACCTCTGCCAATCGGGAGCGCCTTCCCAGATCGATCTCTTCGATCCTAAGCCGGCGATGCGGGACCGGTTCAATGAAGACCTGCCGGACTCCATCCGCCAGGGCCAGCGGCTCACCACCATGACCTCCGGGCAGGCCCGCTTTCCCGTGGCTCCCACGATTTTCCAGTTTAAGAAACATGGCCAGAGCGGCGCGGACATCAGCGAATTACTGCCCCACACCGCCACCGTGGCGGACGACCTGTGCTTCATCCGCGGCATGCATACGGAGGCGATCAATCACGACCCGGCCATCACCTTTCTTCAGACCGGCGCGCAGCAAGCGGGGAGGCCCAGCCTGGGGGCCTGGCTCAGCTACGGCCTCGGCTCGGCGAACGATGACCTGCCCGCCTTCGTCGTCATGCTTTCACGCGGCAGCGGCCGGCCAAACTGTCAGCCGCTCTACGACCGGCTCTGGGGCAGCGGCTTTCTTCCCTCCCGGCACCAGGGGGTGAAATTCCTCGGCTCGGGCGACCCGGTGCTCTACCTGAACAATCCCCCCGGCGTGGCGCCAGAAGCTCGCCGGGACGCCATCGCCGACCTTTCCGCGCTGAACCGCCTGGAATATAAGCGCCAGCAGGACCCGGAAACGCTCACCCGCATCGCGCAGTATGAGATGGCCTTTCGCATGCAGACCTCCGTGCCGGAAGTGGTGGACCTGTCGGACGAACCGGAATCCACCTTCCGCCTCTACGGCCCCAATGCCCGGAAGCGCGGTCACTACGCCTACAACTGTCTGCTGGCCCGCCGCCTGGTGGAACGCGGGGTGCGCTTCGTCCAGCTCTTCCACATGGGCTGGGACCAGCACAATGCCTTGCCCAAACAGATTCGCGGCCAGTGCGCGGACACGGACCAGCCCTCCGCCGCCCTGGTGGCGGACCTGAAACAGCGCGGTCTGCTGGAAGATACGCTAGTCATCTGGGGCGGCGAATTTGGCCGCACCATCTACAGCCAGGGCGACCTGACCGCCGACAACTACGGCCGCGATCACCACCCGAAATGTTTCACCCTCTGGATGGCCGGAGGCGGCGTGAAAGCCGGACTGACCTATGGCCAGACCGACGACTATTCCTACAACATCGTAGAGAATCCCGTGCATGTGCACGACCTGAATGCCACCATCCTCCATCTGGCGGGCATCGATCACAAACGGCTCATCTACCGCTACCAGGGCCGGGACTTCCGCCTCACCGACGTGCACGGCAACATCGTCCGCGACATTCTGCGCTGACCGCCAGCGCTTCCGCCAAACCCGACCTCAGGGAAAGATCGGCGTGAAACGCCAGAGCTGGTTCAAGAGCCCGCGCGGCTCGGAGACGGTATCCATGAGCATTTCGCCGTAGACCAGTCGCACCACGTAGCCGAACCCGCTCCGCTCCACGCCGCCTCCGTCCAGATCCTCTTTGGAAACGTGGTAGGATAGCTCCACCACCTCCGGCCCATCGATGGTCCAGTCCGGCAGGATGGAAATCCACTTCACCTCTGGCATGGGAGAATCGACCAGGTCCACCCGGTCGTCCGCTTTCCGGTCGAAGAAGAAGACTTGGAGTTCGACCTGCGATGGATCGATGACTTCCGAGACTCCGGGATTTTTCTTGATATCCAGCCTCAGGTGCAGACTGGCCAGTTCTTCCTCCTTACTCTTCTTGGTGTCCCCTTCTTCAGCCTTCTCCGCGGTCTGACTGGCCTCAATCCGGATGTCGGTTTTCGCGATGGAAAGCGGCAACATCAAGGCCGCCTGCTGTTCGGACTTCCGGAGAGATTCCTCCCTCATGAAGGCCGCATAGGCTTTGGCGCCCTCCGCCACCGCCTTGGCAATGGCTTCCGGCTCCACCTCCGCTCCCCAGAAAATCTGGATGCCCGGCTGATCCAGCTTCTTCAGTTCCGTGGCCCAACCCGGAACGAGGGTGGCGCTCGCCGCGCCCTTCCCCACCAGAAGGAAACGCTGAAACATGGTGCCCAGTGCCAGGCTCTCCGCGCCATAAAGGTTTCCGGCGTAGATGGTCTCCATGGATTGCCCGGACTCGTCCTCGGCGGCATAGGCCGGGGAACCCGCCGGCGCCAGGTACACCGTGCGCGTTTCGCCAGGTTTCAGCGTCTTGTCCGCGCCTCCTCTCAGGAAAATGCGGATCGTGTGGGCAGCGCCCACCACCTGCTGCTTTCTGGGCAGGTCAGAAGGCAGGCTGATGCCCCAGGGCTGGGGGCTCTGAGCACCCGACACGATGTCCAGGCCAGAATCCGCGAGGTAGTGCCGGATGTATTCCGTGGCCTCTTCACAGTCTGGCTCGCGCGACGAGTCGAAGTAGATCGCCTGGACCTGCCGGGGCTGCATGTTATCCCGGGGCCGGAATACCAGGTCCAGCAAGCCGGACACATCCAGCGAAGAGATGATGGGTTTCCCCTTCCGGCCCTTCTGAATGGCCAGGTTCAGGCCATACTTCATCCCGTTGATCTCCAGGGTCTTCGAATCAATTTTCACTTTCAGAACGGCAGAGGAACTTTTCAAAACCGTTTCCGTTCCCTGGGTCTTCACTTCGTCAAAGCCATAGATCTCCGCCACGCTTTCCAGGGGGACAAAGGTCCGGCCGCCTTTGGTCTCCACCTCCCAGGAAACCTCCGGTTCGATGATTTCCGTTTTGGAGTCCTCTCCCCGGGTCGGCGAGGCCGTCAAAACTCCCACCGCCACCAGCAGGGACAGAAACCGCCGCATCTTCGCCACCGGAAGGCGCTCCTGGCATGTGTCACGCTCTTGTTTCGGGAAAGACCAAAAAACTAGATAGCCAAGAAACGCCAATGCCTCTCTACTGAGGCCGTCTTTCACCCGGTGACGACCGTATCTCTTTACACAGTCAGGGACTTTTAAGGGTAACACAGGCCTTGACTTGTGAAGAATTTCACAAAGCTTTTGCTCTTTCATCTCCATGTTCACCCGCCCTACCAACACGACCAAAGCTATCCGGTTTCCGTTTGATCTCTTAAGGCGGGATCTTTCCGAGATCGAAGACCAAATTCGCGACCAGGCACGCCAGTTCGATCCCGCCGTGGAAGCATATGTCGCCTATGTCTGTAACACCAGCGGGAAGCGCATCCGGCCCGCATTAGCCCTGCTGGCGGGCGGAGCCACGGGCGGCATCTTACCGGACCACCAGAAGCTGGCGGTCACCCTTGAGCTGATCCACATCGCCACGCTGGTGCACGATGACATCATCGACGGCGCGGAAATCCGCCGCCAGGCGCCCACCGCGAACGCGAAGTGGGGTAACTCCCTCAGCGTGCTGCTGGGCGACTGCCTGTTTGCCCATGCGCTGACTCTTTCGACCGAATTCCCGGAGCGCGAAATTTCCACCCGCATCGCTGGCGCGGCCAAGGACGTGTGCTCGGGCGAGATCATCCAGACTCAGCGGCGCTTCGATCTGAAGCTCAGCAAGGAGGACTACTTCCGCATCATCGAAATGAAAACGGCGGCCCTCTTCGCCGTGGCGATGGAACTGGGCGCCCGCCTCAACGGCCGCAGCGAGGAGATCCAGAAAAACCTCTACGAATACGGGATGCTCCTCGGCACCGCCTATCAGATCTACGACGACTGCCTGGACCTGGTGGGAGACGAAAGCAGCGTGGGCAAGACCCTCCGCACGGACTTGAACAAGGGCAAGCTGACCCTGCCCATCCTGAACCTGCTCGGCTCGGCAACGGACCGTCAGCGGGAAAAGCTGAACAAGCTGCTCATCCAGAAAGAACCCATCGACGTCAGCGCCCTCGCCAGCATCGCCGACTACGAAGGCGCCATCGAAGAGGCCATCGGCACCGCCAAGGGCATGCTGACGAAAGCCCGCGAAAACCTGGTCGGCCTGGAAGACTCCAGCCACACTCAGGGCCTGGTGCAGGTCACCCAGTACCTGGACCAACTGCTGGACAAGTGCCGGGAGTAAGCCCGCGCCCGGATTGCGCAAGCTCTCCCCCCGTCTGGAACCTTCCGGTTCAGTCGATCTTTGTCAGTTCAATGTCCTTGAACTGAACTTTCATCGGAGGGCCGGAGTGGAGTTGCAGCGCCAGCACGCCGGACATTTCGCGTTCTTCTTCCTGCTCGTCGATCACCATGGCGGTGACCTTGCCGTTCAGACGCACGGTCAGTTCGTTGCCAACGAAAGTGATGTGGTACTCGTTCCAGTCACCGGGCTTGTAACTCGCCACGGCGGCGTCTTTCTCCGCCAGTTGTTCCTTCTCCATGGAACCGTCCGGTTTAATAAGCGTCTTCTCGCCGCGGATGGCCAGACTCTTGCGGCCTTTTTCGTCATAGATGGAACCGAGCCAGTCCACTTCCGGAGGCGTGATATCGACCTGGTATCCCACGACGTGTCCGTCCGGTTCTATCTGGCTGCGCACCTGCACGCCAGAGTTCGCCTTGTCGCTTCCCTCCAGCTTGAACTTCAGTTTCAAATCGAAGTTGGCGACATCGCCACCTTGCCAGACCAGAAACTGATTGTGATCGCAAGGATGCTCTTCCGAGGACTGGGCGGTTATGGCGCCCTCTTCCACGGACCAGTAGCTCATGTCCGGCGCTTTCCAGCCGTTCAGAGACTGGCCATCGAACAGGCTGTTGGAATCTTCGGCTACCGCTTCTTGCTTTGCGCAAGACACAGTCATCAGCAAAGCCGCGCCGGCGGACACACACATGGGGAGTCTTTTCATGAAACGTATGAAGGAGGGTAAATAGGGATCGGCGGCAGTAAAGCCGAGCCCACATCCCCGGGCAAGCCCGGCCTCAGGCAAAAATATCCTGCCGCGGACGGCCTTTCCCGTCTACCGTCACAAAGAAAGGCCGCCGCTCTATTTCCAGGGCAAAGTCCGGCGGAACACCGAGCGCCTGATAGATAGTGGCGTGCAGATCGCGCACCTTGATGGGGTTTTCGACCGTCTCGCATGGACGCTCGTCCGCCGTTTTGCCATAAACGAAGCCCTGCTTTACGCCGCCGCCCCACATCACCACGCTGCTTGCGGCGGTGAAATGCCGGTGCATGCCGTAGAATTTCAGATCCGTGATGTTTTCCTGGACCTTCGCCTGTGGTTTCACTTCCGCGCCGGGCTTCCCTTCCATCATCAGATCGCGGCTGAATTCACTGGCCAGGATCACCAGCGTCCGGTCCAGCAGGCCGCGTTCTTCGAGGTCCAGAATGAGCTGCGCGATCGGTGCGTCGATCATCCGCTTCATTTCAACCAGCCGGGTGTGGCCATTGTCGTGCGTGTCCCAACCTTTGAAGGGGTAATACTCGCTGGTCACCTCGATGAAACGCGCGCCCTGTTCCACCAGACGGCGGGCCAGGAGACAGCCCTGACCGAACTTGCCCGTATTGTAGCGGTCGTAGATGGCCTTGGGCTCCTGGGAAAGATCGAAAGCCTGGGCGGAGGGACTGCTCAGCAACTGATGAGCATTGTCGAGCGCGCGCAGGAAGGAGTCCTTTTGGTAGTCGCTGCCATATTCCCTTAACGGGCTGGCCTCCAGTAGTTTGCGAAAGATTTTATCCCGTTTCTCAAACCGTCCCGCCGTCATCCCCGCGGGCGGTTGCACGGTCTGCATGGCGTTTTCCGGGTCCGCGATGCGGAAGGGGCCAAACTCGCTGCCCAGAAAACCGCCCGTCGTGAAAGCTTTCAATTCCTCGGCCTCGCCGTTGCCATCGTAGGACTGGCCGATTTCGATGAAGGGCGGCATGGCTTCGTTCCGCTTGCCCCGGGTATAGGCCACCCACGCGCCCATATGGGGCGCCGCCACCGTCAGCGGCGGCTCGTAGCCGGTGTGCCAGTGGTACTGGTGCCGGGAATGCAGAATGTGGCCGAGATCGGCCAAGACATGGGAGCGGATTAGCGTACCGCGATCCATCACGGACCCGATATTCTCCAAGCCCTGGGACAGCTTGATGTTGTCCACCGCGGTATCGATGGACGGGAACGTGGAAAGCACCCGCTTAGACTCGACCCCGGTTTCAAACGGCACATAGCGCTTCGGATCGAAGGTCTCCGTGTGGGCCATGCCCCCGGCCATCCAGAGCAGAATCACGGAATCCGCCTTGGGATCTTGGATGGGCGCGCCCCGCCTCTCCGCCAAGACATTCGGCGCCGTGGCTCCGATGGCCGCGTAGGCCGCCATGTTGGCTTTTCTTAAAAAGTCGCGTCGTTTCATGGTACCCGCTCCGGTTCTTCGAAAGCAATGCCTCCTTTAATATAATAGCTGAAATTCCGGCAGCATGAAAATCGCCCACAGGAAATCCGCCATCTCCTCTGCCGTGAATCCGGGTCTCAGGAGTTCCGCGGCGATCTTCAGTTCTTCCGCGTTGGGAGCCCGTCCCAGCGCCAGCTGATAGATCCGGGTCACGCGGTCTTCGAGACTCAACCCCTGAGTCTCGCGGGTCCACTCCACGGCGCCACGCTTCAGCATGGCGTCAAAGGTTTGCCCGTTGGTCAACTCCAGAGCCTGCAGCGTGGTGGCAAAGACATCGCGCTGAGTCACAACCTGTTCGCGGTTGGGCCGGCCCAGAGTGAGGAGGAAATCGTTTTCCTTGGAAGCAGAGGCTCTCATGGCCACTTGGATGGGCACCTCGTGAGCATCGTCCAGTTCCTTCTGCTCTTGAAGCACTGCCTGCTGGGCCTTCAGGAGCGAAATGAACTGCCCCCCCTGCCCCCGGAATTTCTTCTCCGGGTCCTTGTCCCGGGCATCGGCGCTGGCCCAGGAGCCCGTCATCTTCGCCACCGCGTCGAACAATTGCTCCGCCGTCATTCGCCGGACGTAGGGGCCCTCAAAGACATAGCGGTAGTTTTTCTCCTGAAGCTTCTCCGGCGCGGGCCGGCCCACGGCTTCCAACTGATAGGCTCGCGAAGTGCAGATCGTCCGCATGACGTGTTTCATGTCATAGCCACTGTCCCGGAAATCCGCCGCCAGCCAGTCGAGCAGGTCCGGGTGCCAGGCGTCATTCGCCATGGTATCCACGGGCTCCACCAACCCGCGACCGAAGAATACTTTCCAGAAACGATTCACCAGTGTCCGGGCAAAGAGACCGTTGTTCTTGCC
The DNA here is from genome assembly GCA_030427505.1 of Verrucomicrobiia bacterium. Lineage (GTDB taxonomy): Bacteria > Verrucomicrobiota > Verrucomicrobiia > Verrucomicrobiales > DEV007 > JAUICH01. The sequence goes on along the minus strand of JAUICH010000010.1, from coordinate 85,801 downwards.
CGTCAGTAGATCGGCGGCCTGCTTTCTTCGCTCCGCCAAGGGGGCCGAGGCATTCACCTTCCCCAACTCCGGAAACAGCAAGGCGGCTTGCACGGTCTCTCCGGTGGGATTGTTGCACTCCACAATTTCCAGATCCCCCTCCTCCGAGAACAGGCTGGCAAAGGCGTAGGCTTCCTCCAGTTTCCAACCGTCAGTAAAGCTGTCGTGGCAGGAGGCGCACTTCAAATTGGTGCCAAGGAAAACCTGAGACACATTCTGCGCCGCCTGAATAACCGGCCGCTGGCTGGCGTTCACCACCCCGCGCCAGACGATGCCCTTGACGTATCCCTCCGAACCCGGCACGGGATCGATCAATTCGTGCACGAACTGGTCGTAGGGCTTGTTCTCCAGAAGCGATTCATAGAGCCATCCAGTAATCTGAAGCCGTCCGCCATCGATGAAACCGGTGCCGTAATAGTTGTTCCGCAGCCGGTCGTTCCAGAAGGTCATCCAGTGATCCGCGTATGCAATCTGGTCAGCGAGTAGTTCGTCCACCAGCTTGGCGCGCTTGTCAGGATCCGTATCCGCCACGAAACGTTCCACCCGGTCCGTGTCCGGCAAGAGGCCTACCAAGTCCAAAGAAACACGCCGGATAAAACGGCGGTCGTCCACCGGCTCACCGAGTTCCTTGCCGTTCCGTGCAAAGTAGGGTGCGAGAAAGCGATCCACGGGATTCGTCAAACTCGCTTTGTCCACTGCCGTAGCTTCAGGCAGCGCCACTTCCCGGAAAGGCGTCTTCGCCTTCTGCGGTTCGCCAAAGGCAAAGCCCTCCTCCCAGGGCAAACCGGCATCGATCCAGGCACGCAAGGCATCCGCCTCTTCCGCCGTAAGGCCCTCGCCCTTCGGAGGCATGCGAATGTCCTCGTCCTTCGTGGTGACCAGTTCGTAGAGCAGGCTGGCCGCTCCCCCCTCTCCCAGCGTCAACACCTCGCCATTGTCACTGCCCTCCAGGATCGCTGCCTGGGTATTCAGGGAAAAGCCCCCCTTCCGGTTGGAGCCGGTGTGGCACTCACCACAATGTTCTTCGACCACGTGACGCACGGCGGCAAAGTGTTCCGGAACTCCAGTTTCTTCAGCGGCCGTGGCCGCCGCCGCCAGTTTGAGGATAAGAACGCCGCTCAGCAGCAGCGCCATGTGAAGGGAATGCTTCAAAAAAGTGTAAGGGTGTAATTTGCGGCGCAATATTACCACCCGGCGCCGGTGATGCCACGCAAAGACGCTCCACATCACGCAAATACGTAGGGTGCGAAGCCTTTCCGGATTTTAGGGGATAGGCTGAGGAAATTTGATGATTCGCAAGACCGAACCTAGTGCACTGACCGCCTTAAGATGATGGGTGATTGGCGAGGATTTTTGGCTGGGGGCAAGGCGCGATGAAGGAGGCTATGTGAATCATAACTGACTGAAGAGCAACGAAGACCCCAGCCAAAAAGACCGGTTCCCGCCCTGCCGCCAGCGGCTCTTTGTTCAGACCAAGCGCTCATCATTTTAAAGCGGTCAGTGCACTAGGGCCGGGCTTCCAGAATCATATTGAATGGCGTTTCCGTGGCCCGGCGGACATGGCTGAATCCGCCTTCCTGAATGACTTCCCGGAGGCGTTTTTCCCCGGCCTGTGCGCCCAGGGCCAGGCCGACTTCCTGACTCTTGGAGGCAGGCGTGCAGATCATGGTGGAGAAACAGTAGAATGCGCGGCCCACGGGACTCAGGTTTTCCTGTAGCGTGTCCCCCGCCATCGGCTCCACGATCATCCAGGAACCATCCGGTTTCAGCGTGGAAAGCACATGCCGGGAAGCGCCGGCCGGATCGCCCATGTCGTGCAGGGCATCAAACACGGTCACCAGGTCATAGCCTTCTCCCGGAAAATTCGAGGCGCTGGCGACTTCAAAGGAGACGTTCTCAATGCCCAGCTCTTTGGCCAATTTCCGCGCCGTGTGCACTGACGGCTCGTGATAGTCAAAACCGGTGAACTCAGAATTCGGAAATGCCTGGGCCATGATGGTGGTGGAGCAGCCATGCCCGCAGCCAATATCGGCCACTTTTCCACCTTCAGTGAGCTTTTCGGATACACCCTCCAAGGCCGGAATCCATTCATTCACCAAGTGCGTCGCGTATCCCGGCCGGAAGAACTTGGCCGTGCCACAAAAGAGACATTCGTGATGCTCTCCCCAACTGACCCCATCGCCAGTGCGGAAGGCGGCGGCAATCTTAGGTTCGTCGAAATACATGGAACCAATTCCATAGTAGCCACCGGTCAGCAGCACCGGGCTCTGTGGGTTGGCGAAGACCATGTCTTGTTCAGGCGAAAGCGAGAAGCTTTCCGTTTCGGCATCGTAGGTGATGTATTCCGAAGCCGCCATCGCGGCCAGCCACTCCCGAAGATAGCGCTCGTCGAACCCGGTCTTCTCCGCCAAACCAGCGGACGTGAGCGGCCCCTGCTGTGATAAGGTCACAAAGAGTCCCATACGGTCGCCCAACATGATCAGAGGCCCGGCGGCGGCGGCTCCGAGATCGTTCAGCATCTTGCCGACAAAGGCATGCAGCCTGGTTTCATCGATGGCGGACATGGTGGCAGTCTAGTTTGGTTTTCGAGCCATTAATTGTGGCGGAAGTATGAACGCCACCAGGCCAAGATTGGATCGCCAAGCAACCAAACAAAAGCCAAAAATTACCGCTCTATTCTAAGCGAGTTCACCGGCGGAAGCCGCCACCATCCGCCGGAATTGCCGGATTGCGGTTGGGATGCGTTTCCAATCGCCATAGGCTCGCGCCAGTATGACCGCTCCCTCCACCACCGCCAATAACTGGACGGCCAGTTCCGCACCCGTCGGCGAACTTTCCCCTGTTCTTTCGTGAATGGGTTCCAGCACCGCCCCGATGGTCTCCACCAGACCGTCAAACTCCGCGGAAACTTCGCTCCGGATATTCCGGTTTGTTTCCGCCAATTCCATGGCGAAACTGCCGAGGAGACTACCCTTGCTCCACATGGCCTTGGCCCGTTCTTCCAGGGCGTCCAGAAACGAAAAAGCCCGCTTCACCAGGTCCGGTTCCTGGTGAGAGACGCAGGCGGCAATGCCGCTCTGGATGGCCTCGTAGTCTCGCCGGAGGACCTCCAGGCCCAGCTCTTCTTTGCTACTGAAGAAGTGGTAGAAACTTCCCTTCGTCAATTCCGCCGCTTCGCAGATTTGTTCCACGGTGGTGCTAGGGTAGCCCTGACCGAGCATCAGGGCCTCCGCGGCATTTAGTAAGCGGTCTTTGGAAGATGTCCTCTTGGCCATAGTGAAGGTGGATTGTTGTACTAAGAACCAAACATACCGGTCGGTATGAAGAAAGGTCTTTTTCTACCTGACCGGAGGAATCCGTGTTGATAATCCTCCTGCCGGCCTATTCTCGGTCGCATCGCGAGAAAAAGGTGGAACACGATCTCCGGGCGCGTTCGCGAACGCGGAACTGGTGGCCCCTCCGTTCTCGTATGGACATCGGGCGTTATCTTTGTGGGGCGCAACATCGTCTTTTTCGCTGCCCGGCGTGAAGCAGCCAACGTATTGTTGCGGCCAGCCCGGCCCGCGAGTTCCTCGCCCGGAGGTCGAGGACCACCTTCCGCCCAGTCCCTGAATGAGCTAGCCGGAACTCGAAAGCGCGCCAAACTGGATCTTTCCGAGCTCCGTCCGGGGAAGCTGGGGAATTCTTCGTATTTCATCAATCCTCTCAAAAGGGGCTACCCCGGCTTCGTAGCGCTGGATGGCGGAAGCCAGGTCCGCCTCCCCCACGCCATCTTCCACCACCGCCACCAGGCGATGGCCTTTGCGCTCGTCAGGTTCCGCGATCAGGGTCGCCCGGCTGGCGTCGTCGCCGAAGGCCACCGCGAGCTTTTCTCGTAATCCCGGCAGGGAAATCAGTTCGCCCAACACTTTCACTACCTCATCTAGTCGGCCCAGGACTTTCAGTTTCAGACACGGGGGAGAGCTTCCCTCCTCTGGCTCGCGAAGTTTCACCAAGTCAGAGGTGCGGAACCATCCACCCCGCGGAGCTTTTTCAAGAACCCATGGAGACGCGCCGCACCCCTTCCTAAACAGGTAAGCCGAAAACAAAGCACTCCCGCGAATCTCCAAAACTTCCCGTCCAACCTCGTCTCTACCGGCCCGGCATTCCCAGACCGGCAGGACGGGCAACCATTCGTTCGAATAGGGACGCTCCAATGCTTCCAGTCCCTGGGTCGCCACTTGGGAGGAAGCCTCCGTTAGCCCATAGCTTTGCAGAACGGGCCAACCCAGTTTCCTCGCCGCCTGCCCGGTGGATTGCGCCAAGACACCGCCACCCACCACCACCGCTCGCAGAGATTCCGGTGCTTTCAGACCAGCGGTCACCAAGTCATGCACCTGGGTCGGCACCAGCGAGGTCAGCGTGATGCCTTCTTCCTCGCACGTAACCGTGAATCGCGCCGCGTCCCAAGGCTCGGTATCCGTGAACACCCTTGCTCCGTTTCGGAAAGCCCTCGCGAAGATACCCAGTCCGCCGGTGTGAAACCAGGGCAACACGCAGAGCCAACGATCCTCCGCCGTTGCGCCCAGCCAGGCATTCACCGCGTCCGCCGAAGCGAGCAGGGCGTCTTTCTTCAGACAGACGATCTTCGGTTCTCCCGTCGAACCGGAGGTGGGTAGGAGAACGCAACCCGCGAGCCTCGAGTCGCGGGACATCAGTTCCCGCAGTTGGGCTTCTCCCGGCAAATCGGGCCGCCGGGGGTTCTTGAGAAGGACCGGCTCCGGGCTGGCCCAAAATTCGGACTGGGTTAGTAGAGCCGTTTCCATGGCAAGGCCTCCAAGAGTTCGTCGAAGCCCAGCCCCGTGCCTTCCGGAGCCTGCAATTGGGGTCCGCTCCGGCGCAGTTGCTCGACGAATCCTTCCGGTTCGAAAAGCTCGTGCGTCAGCAGTCCCGCGTCTAACTGAATTCCTGGATTCATCTTCTCAAAAAGCGCGGCTTCGTAGGCGGCAAAAGTCTGACCCACCGGGTGATCCATGTAGGAGGTAAATACCAGGCGCACGCCACGGCACATCTTCCCTGTTAACCTTGAATCCTCTGACCATTTCTGTAGCGCTGGTTTGATCACGATAACGGACGCTGGATTCAGTTCAGAATATCCGGCACGATCCAGGGCCAAACAGGCGCCAGTCTCTTCCACCAGCTTCATCCAAGCGGCCTCTTGGTGAGGAACCGGATCTTCCACAAACTCAATCCTGTCCCGAACCTCGTTCCTCAGTTGCCGCCAGAAGCTGAGGAAGCCGTCCATGCTCATCGCCTCATTGAAATCCAGGCGAACCCGGACGGAGTCCGGCAATCGTCCGCACAGTTCTTCCACCCGGGTGGCGGCTTTGTCAGGATCGGACGGCCCTTTGAGTTTCACCGCCGAAAAGACCGCTATGTCCGGCGGCAACCCATTCAGATCCGCGCCCAGGGTCCAGTGACTGCGTGGAATAGTCAACCCTTCGAAGAGACTCCTGCTGTCCTCCCGTGCCGCGGCATCCAGAGCAATACAGTCCAGGGCCCGGCGTCCCAGAGCCAAGGGTTCCCCTCTTTCCAATGCTGCCAGTTGTTCGTCCAGAGGCGCGTCCCCCAATTCCGGCCAGGGATGCACGCAGCCCACGCCCACGCCGGAACGGAGCAGGCAGCCTTCGTAGTCCGTTCTTCCCGAAACATGGCTAAGGGCCCGGCGCGGGGTTAACCGGTAGCGCCAGTAGTAGAGATCGTCCAACCTGGGGCCCCCACTCATCAGGAAATTCTAAAACCAACGCAGCCCCACATAAAACAAGAAGGCAAACAGGAGCAGATGCAGCGAGGAAAGAGCCAGGAATTTGTTGTAGGCCGGACTGGGCGGCGTTTTCGCCACCTTCACGAGCAATAGTATTCCTAACAAAGCCACCGGCAGAGGAGCCAGGAAAGCGCCCATCTGTTTGAAAGCTATCCACCCCAATCCCAATACATAAGGCAGCAAGAGATACACTCCTATGCCCACGCGGGCGGCTTTGGGTCCGAAGCGCACCGCGAAGGTTCGCTTTCCGCTGGCGCTGTCTTCCTCCACGTCACGCAGATTATTAATGGCGATCAGCACGCAGGAGAGCAGACCGATCTGCGCCCCCAGTAGCACCGCTTCCCAGGGCCAGGCTCCGGTTTGCACGAAGACTGTTCCGCCCACCGCAATGAGGCCGAAAAAGATCAGCACGAACAATTCCCCCAGCCCCCGGTAGGCCAGCGGCAGCGGCCCTCCGGTGTAGCCATACGACAGGTAGAGCGACACCACACCGATGGCCACGATGGGCCAGCCCCGCTTCAGGATGAGGGGCAAGGCCAACACGCTGGCCAGGGCCAGACACACAAAGGCCGCGATCCACACCGCCCGCCGGGTGGCCTGACCGGACTGCGTGACCCGCTGGAAACCGAGCCGCTTTTCCGTGTCCGCGCCTTTCTCGAAGTCGATGACGTCGTTGAAGAAGTTGGTCGCGATCTGGATGCAGAGACAACTCGCCAGAACCAGCAGCGCCAGTCCCCAGTCGAACGCGCCTGAAAGTTCGTGTGCCAGCCCACAACCCGCCGCCACCGGCACCAGTCCCGCCGGAAGCGTCTTGGGCCGGGCCGCCGCCACCCAGGTTCGGATCGTCGCCATGCTCTCGTTCTTCCTTTGCCGCCCGGCTCAGGGGAGACGCGGAAACTTGGAAAAGTCCGGTTTGCGCTTTTCGACAAAAGCGTTCTTCCCTTCCTGTGCTTCCTCGCTCATGTAGTAGAGTAGCGTGGCGTTGCCCGCCAGATCCAGCAGACCCATCTGGCCGTCGCAATCCGCGTTCAAAGCGGCTTTCAAGCAGCGGAGCGCCAGAGGCGAATGTTGCAGGATTTCCCGCGCCCACTTCAGCGTTTCGGATTCCAAGTCCGCCAGCGGCACTACGGTGTTCACCAAGCCCATTTCCAGGGCTTGCTGGGCGTCATACTGGCGGCAAAGATACCAGATTTCCCGGGCCTTCTTCTGACCGACGATCCGTGCCAGGTAGCTGGCGCCGAGACCGCCGTCAAAGGAACCGACTTTCGGTCCCGTCTGTCCGAAGATCGCGTTGTCCGCCGCAATGGAAAGGTCGCACACCACATGAAGGACGTGTCCGCCGCCGATGGCGTAGCCCGCCACCATGGCGATCACCGGTTTGGGCAGGCCGCGAATTTTCTTCTGCACGTCCAGGATATTCAGGCGCGGCACGCCGTCGCTGCCCACGTAGCCCGCGTTTCCCCGCACCTTCTGGTCGCCCCCGGAACAGAAGGCTTTTTCCCCTTCCCCGGTCAGAATGATAACGCCCACGCCCGGGTCTTCGTGCGCCAGTTCGAAAGCTTCCAGCATTTCCTTCACCGTCAGGGGGCGGAAGGCGTTGCGCACTTCCGGACGGTTGATCGTGATCTTGGCGATCCCGTCTTCCGTTTTTTCCAACCGTATGTCGGTGAACTCTTTAATCGTTGTCCACATGCCGCGTAGTGAATCACAATCTGCGCTTTTGGAAATCCTGAATCAGCGCGGAAAGTGCTTCTGGTTTTTCAGACAATACGCGGTGCCCACAGTCCGGGATGACAACATGTTCCATGTCCGGCAATACACCGGTCATGCCTTCGGCCAGGAAATTGAAGCGGCGGTCCAACTGTCCCGTCACCCACAGAACTGGAAAATGGCAGGCGCTCAAGTGACCGCCCAGATGCCGCTGATGCCCGGTGGACCAGCACTCGAAGGACGTCGCCACCTGCTCGCGGCGTTTCTCCAGTTCCCATTCGTGCTCGGAGGCGCGACCGTTTTTCAGCACGAACTGGCTGTTCCATTCGTCCAGAAAATCGCCCCACCGGATGGTGCGGGCCTTCATGGCCCAGACCTCGTCTTCCGCGACCCGGGTGTGGCGCTCCGTCTCCGAACCGAGACCTGGATGAGTGGAAATAAGAATGGCGCCCTTCCACAGCTCGGGCCGGGCGGCCATGGCGTGCAGGGCCAGCCGTCCGCCCATGGAGTAGCCCATGAGAATGGGCGCGGGATCATACTGCGCGACGCGGGCCGCAAAGGTCTCCCCCCAATGCTCCAGGCGAACCGGGCCGTCCTTGAGCTCCGCCCACAAATCAATGGAGGTCACCTCAATATCCAGGGCCATCCAGTCGCGAACATCGCCCATATTCCCATGCAAAGCCCAGATCATGATTTGGTGTAGATGTCAGGAAGCGCCTTCCAGAAGGCCTCAGACTCCTCCGCGTCCGGGCGGATCTCAATGACTGCATGTCTGCCCTCAGGCGGTGCCCATCCATCGCCCCGCCAGCACAGGTATTCAAGTCCCCACCATTCAGCCCATTTCTGAAAAGAGATAGCGTGCCGGTTTTCGATGGTTTGGCGCACGCGTCCGGATTGCCCGGCCACGGCGGGCAGTCTTGAGAAAATCTGGCCCCCTTCATTGTTCACAATCACAATCCGGCACACTCCTTCCGTCATCTGTTCCAGCATCCAGGGTGCCACGGTGTCGTAAAGAGCGGTCAGATCGCCGAAAATTCCCCAGCTTTCCGCCTCTTCACCCATCGAACAGCCCAAAAAAGTGGAAAGCTGACCATCGATGCCATTGGCGCCCCGGTTGGCGAAACAGCGGAATTTTCGGTTTTCAGCCGTCGCGGCCAGATTCCACTCCCGAATGGGCAGGCTGTTCCCCAGGAACACGAGCGATTCGTTCGGAATGATCCCGGACAGCCGCCGAAAGCAGGTGGGTTCGCTGTGAGGATATTCTTGGAAGAGCGCTTCCAGTCCCCAGGCAGCTTTCTCATCCTGTGGCAGCATGGCTTTGGTGTCCCCCATCGCTCGGGAATCCGGTAACTCACCGATCGCGGAAACTTTGGCCCGAAGATTCAGAGACGGCCGCGCCAAGCCGGAAAATCCCGTCCGGGACACGCTACACACCTCAAGGCTGGGTTCGTTTTCGAGATCCCGCCAATACCGGCAACTGGGCACTCCTCCAAGCCTCAAGACCTGCGCCGGGCGCAGATCTCTCAAGATCGCTTCGCCTGACTTCAACCGCAGACCCGCCAGAAGGTCACTTTCCCGCAAGTGACTGGCCGCCTCGGCCCAGATAGGAGCCCCTAGATCGCGCAGCCAGGGTTCAAGATTCGAGGCCTCTTCCTGCGTCAACTCTCCCAACAAGACGACGAGGCGTTCCGCACGCTTCAGAAACTCCAAAAGCGCGTCTGGTGGTTCGTCCTCCACGCACAGGGAATCTCCTGATGCTGGCTCATTTGCCAAGGTCATCGCTTCTACATCCGGATTCTGTTCAGGACCCGGTTCGTCAAAGCACACGTTGAGGTGCGCTGGTCCCGTCCCTCCCCATCCACCAAGTTCGGACAAAATCCCGTCGTCTCTCACATCCCATGCGGCGGTGGCATAGGGTCCGAAGAGTCCCACTTGTTCAATGGCCTGCGGGGCTCCCGTTCCCCGAAAATTCGCCGGGCGGTCCGCGGTCAGGGCCAGCAGCGGGAGACCGCTGTAGTGGGCCTCGATCATTGCAGGCAATAATTCCGCCGCCGCAGTACCTGAGGTGGTCACCACGGCCACGGGCCGTCCCAGCCGTTTGATTCGGCCCAGGGCGAAGAACGCCGCCGCCCGTTCCTCGAAATGATGGAAAACCCTCGGCGATCCCGGCGCCTCGCAGGCCTGAAGCAGCGGCACCAGAAAGGGAATGTTCCGGGCTCCCGCGCAGACGATGTATTCCGCCACGCCAGCCCGGGCGCAATACTGGAGAACCTGGCGGGCACGTTGGGCGTTTCCCATGACGGATAGGCTTCGAAACTCAGAACAGGGCAGAGGACTCCACGGCTACACTCCCAGGAGAGCCTTCACTGAACTTCGTTTCAATCTCAATTCTCGCCACTCGTTCTCAAACTTACTCTCCCGGATAATTCCACACCCTGAAGGTAAAAAGACTTCCCGCTCCCGCCAGGCGATATTCCGGATGGCAACCACCGAATGGAAGCGTCCATTGCGATACACCCCAAACGGCGCTCCAAAGTAGGCCGGCGTACCCAACCGGTCCCGATAGTCGAACAATTTTCTCAGCGCTCCTTCCCCCCTGGGGAAAGCCCCCAGGGCCGGAGTCGGGTGCATCAACTGAATCAATTCGTTCAAGTCTGGACGCGGGTTCTCCAGATCCACCTGAATGTTCGAGTGGAAATGCACGATGGATCCCAGGTCCAGAATGCGCCGGGGTTCGCGGCGGACCGTGCCCAGCGGCTCCAGCTTCGCCATGAGGTACTCGGCTACGAATTCGTGCTCGCGGATTTCCTTGGCATCCGCGGCGAAGGCTTCCTGATCCCCCGCCCCGGCGGTGCCCGCCAGCGCCATGGTTTCCAGCCGGCCCCCTTTCAGGGCGAACAAACGCTCCGGCGTGGCCCCGATCATTCCTTCACTACCAAATTGGAAGCCATAGCTCCAGAACGCCTCGCGCAGGGTGCGCATCATGCGAATAACGGCGGCGGGATTTCCTTGGTGAAGGTGTCCTTTTTCAGTGATGACAGGCACGGACTTCTCAATCCTGCCCGCCGCGATGTCCGACTGCACGTCGGAATACGTGGCGCGAAAGGGTTCCGCGGGCACGTTGTCCCACACGATCTCCGGCATTTCGGTGCCGCCATTGTCCGGTAGCACCACCGTGGGATCGGAGGTCAAAAAAGCCTTGGTGGGAACTTTCCAGGGCGCGGGGTCGCTCAGCCTGAAATCGTTGATATAAAAGGCTGTTCCCTCTTCTGGTGGGGTTTCCGTGGCCGAAAAAGGCCCTACCGCGCAGACAAACTCGCCCGGAATTGTCTCAAGAAAGGCAAAATCATTCATCTAGCGCCCTAAAATTCGCTCACTCGCCACCACTTCCCATAGTGAAATACGCAAACGCGATCTATCGAGATTCCGGCAAACGCCGCAACCATTCGGGTGCGCGGCGGTTTACATTGGCATATGGTCCTGATAGCGTCCGGCTTTCGCGAATCGCTCACCATGGCTTCCCCGAACGATTTGTCAAACCACCCCAACCAGAAGACCGAGAGCGACGAGAATGCCTACCATGTCAGCCTGATGATGCGGGTGAAAGACGGCGACATCGCCGCCTTCGAGGAACTGGTGGAGCTTCACCAGCACGCCGTGATCGGCACGGTGGCCAAAATGCTCGGGAGACCGGACGACGCGGAGGACATCTCGCAACAGGTCTTCCTGCGGGTCTGGAAGTCCGCCGCCCGCTATGAAGAGACCGCCAAGTTCACCACCTGGCTGTTCACCATCACGCGGAACCTGGTCTTCAACGAAATGCGCCGCCGCCAGCGGAAGCAGACGGTGTCCATCGACGAACGCCAGGACGACTACCACTTGGGAACGCCGGACGAGTCCTCGCCCACTCCGGACGAATCCACCCTGCAGCAGGAACTGGAGACCGCCATCGACCGGGCCATCGAAGCGCTGCCCGAAAAGCAACGCCTGGCCGTTGTTCTCCGCCGCTACGAGGAACTGCCCTACGAGGAGATCGCCGAAATTCTCGGCCTTTCCCTGTCAGCCGTGAAAAGCCTCCTCTTCCGCGCCCGGGCGCAGTTGAAGGAAAGCCTGAAGGACTATCTGGAGGCGTAACAGCCCGCCATTCCTTCTCCAATCACGCGGTCTGGGAATGCTCCGGCCCTCTGACATGCACCCAGGTGTGCACGTGAGGATCGCCCCGGAAATACCAGACCATGTTAGGCCCCTCGATCTGCCAGACGTCCCAGATGCCGTCTTTACCGATGTCCTGATTCCGGTAGAAGGCCATGTGGAGTTGCTCGAACTGGGGCTCCACCAGTTTCAGGCACTCCGCGCGATCGGCTTCGCGGAAAGGCATCAGGAGGTCCGCCAGCACTTTGCGGACCTGCTCCTTTTGGTCGACGGTCAGTTCGCTGACCGCGATGCCGTCCAGCCCCTCGGCTTTCCCGGTAAGTTCCACCGTCTTCGACCCCCTCTCGTCCCGGCCCTCACCTTTCAGGGCTTGATCTCGCTGCTTGCCGTCCAGCATCTGGAAGACCTGATTGGCTTGCTGGGCCTGATACCAATACACATTGTCCGGATGCCCGGGATCTTCGTTGAAACTGCGGGCCGCGTGGCCGTAGAAGATCGGCCCGCCAAAGGCCGCGCCAGCCTCGGAGTCGCCGTCACAACGCCGCGTGCAGTGGCGGCCCGTGAAGACGAACTCGAACTTCCCTGTTCCCGGCGCTCCAAACAGGGCCACGGAGGCGGAGCCAAAGATCTCCTCTTCCGTCGTCAGTCCTCTGCCCCGATTGTCGTGGATGAACTGGTGAAGCACTTGGTCGCGATACTCCTCACTGTGGAGCTTCATGAAAATTTCTCGGATCAGCGCCTGCTGATCCCGGTCGAATAACTGCCCCACTCGTTGCTCTTTGACGATATGCCAGTTGTTCTCCACCCGCAGCCGATCAGGGTGATCCCAGGGGAAGGTAATGGCGTGGAGTTGTTCCTGCGTCAGCCCGGTAAAGAGCTGACGCACCAGCGACTCCGAATCCGTCGCCGGCTTGGCTTCCGCTACGTTAATTTTCGCCGATCCAGAAGACGGAATGCCACCCAGCACTCCACCCACGGCCGTGGCGGCCAATGCCCCGCCCGAGGCCTTCAGAAACTGGCGCCGGGACGACGGAGAACTGTCACACTCTGGGCACGGTTGATCAGATTGCGGCGAAGATTTCATGGGAAGTTTTTGGCTTGGGGTTTGTCCGGCAAAGGCCTGATTGATTCGTCAGATTATCAAACCCCGGACCGTTTGAGAAGTCTTGGATTAGCCCCTCACTTCGCCACCGCCTGACGGGCCACTTCCAGATAATCCTCGTCAATTTCGAAACCGATGAATTTTCCAACACCTTGACTCCGGGCCGCCACCGCCGCGTGTCCGATGCCCAGAAAGGGATCCATCATGACCGTTTTTTCTGGTGGCTTACCATGAAGGAAAACGCACCGCTCCGCCAGCGCCACGGGAAAAGTAGCGGGGTGAGGCCGCTCCTTGTCGCGAGAGTTGATCGTTTCGTAGGGAATGTACCAGGTGTTTCCCCGGCAGCGCCGGTCCACACCGCCCGTGTGTCCCCAGCGGGCAATGTTGGACTTGTCCTGGTAGGGCACGCCTGCTGCCTTCCGGTCCAGCTTGCACTCCCCCTCCTTGGTCAGGTGAAAAACGTACTCATGGCAGTCGTTGACGTAGCGCTTGGAATTGATGGGCTTGAAATGTCCCGCGGACACCGTCCGGCCATCGCGAGTCTCCACGGTGATCGATTTGATCCAGTGAATGGTGTTCTGCAGGGTGTAGAGGTTCCGTAACGCCAGCACCAGTTCATGCGGCATCCAGGGGTTCTTGGGCGAGGCCCCCACGTTTAGAAACATGGCGCCATCTGGCTTGAGGAGGCGCTTCACTTCCCCCGCCCAGGCCACACACCAGCCCAGATAATCCTCCGGGGTGCGGCGATCCTGATAGGTAGAGTAGGAAATGCCCAAATTGTAAGGGGGCGAAGTCACCACCAAGTCCACGGATTCCTCCGGCAAAGCCCGCATTCCTTCGAGGCAATCCTGGTGGTGCAGTGAAAATTCCGTCGCGCATCCCATTTCGGGCAAATGCATCTCTTGAGTCTCGTCCCCTGGCGTCACGCCGTAATGGTTTGAGAAAAGAACGACACCGTCAACTTCTCCCGCGACCAACCATGATTCTCGCCAAACTGCCTAAAAAGTTGCTTGCACACGAAAAACGTTTGTTTTAAACATGCGTTTGAAACGATTGTTTCAGGTTCCTTAGTGGAATCTGGATGGCTGCTACCTTTCACTTTCCGCGATCTTGTCTCTGCCCGTCTCCGAACCCAGTCACGCGTCCACCGCGCAGCAGGAAACCCGTTCCCGGATATTGGACGCGGCGGAGGAGCTGTTTGCCAATCAAGGCTTCAGCGCGGTCTCGCTTCGGCAGATCACGGCCCACGCCGGAGTCAATCTCGCTTCGGTCAACTACCACTTCGGCTCCAAAGAATCCCTCATCTTCGAGGTCTTCCTGCGAATGGTAGGTCCCATTAATGAAGAACGGCTCCGGCTTTTGGATGAGGCGGAAGCGGAATGTGGTGAGGACCCCGTCCCGATCGAGCGGGTCCTGCGCTGCATGTTTTTGCCCGTGCTTTCCCAGATGAAGAAGTCCGAGCACTCACGGCAAGTCTTTCTCCGCCTGGCCGGGCGCTGCATGAGCGAGGAAGGCGGCTTCTCACCGGAAGCTCAGCACGAAACGTTCAAAGCGCTGGCGGACCGCTTTTTCGCCGCCGCCATCCGTTCCCTGCCCCACCTCAGCGAGGCGGAGATCTATTGGCGGTTTCACTTCACGGTGGGCGTCAAGCTCTATGCCCTGACTCAGGCGGAGACGCTGACGCTGTTCGCGGGCGACAAGGTCGACCCCCAGGACATCGATGCCATTCTCGAACAAATGATCGCCTTTTCCGCCGCTGGCATGACCGCCCCGAGCCTGCTTTCAGAATAACTCCCGAACTCACCCACCAATGGTATCCGCTGTTCTCTCCCGCACCCTCCTCCTGGCGTCTGCCTGCACGCTGTTGTGCCACTGCGCCGCGAACTCGCCCAAGTCACAGCAGGACAAGCTGGATCTGGAGCTTCCCGAAAACTGGAAGGCCCGGGACGACGGCTCCCTGGAAATCAAAAAGGCCGTCGCGGACTCAGACTGGGTGTCTTCCTTTGGAAACCGGCAACTGGTCAGCCTGGTCAACGAAGCGGTGGAAAACAATTTCGATCTGGATGCCGCCGCCGCCCGCATCCGGCTGGCCGAAGCAAATGCCCGCATCGCTGGCGCGGACCTGTATCCTCAGTTGGATCTGAACCTGAGCGGTAGCCGCTCTCAGCGCAGTTTCATTGGATTTCCCTTTGGCGGCGGCGGAAGCAGCCGGAGCGGGGGTTCGACGGCTTCTTCCGCGTCTCAACCTCAGGAAACCGTCCTGACCAGCCTGAGCAATGACTTTGGCCTGTCTCTGGACATCACCTGGGAAGCGGACATCTGGGGCCGCGTGCGGGCCGGACAGTCCGCCGCCATTGCCAACGTGGAAGCCTCCCGCGCGGACTTCGCGGCCACGGAACTTTCCGTCGCGGCTCAGACCACCAAGATCTGGCTGGCCCTGATCGAAGCCCGCCAGTTAAACGCCCTGGCCAAACGCACGCTGGAAGTCTTCAAAAACACGGAGCGCATCATCCGGGACCAGTTTGAGCTTGGTGTAGCCAACGACCAATCCGACGCCGCCGCGCAGCTCCGTCTGGCCATGGTGGATGTGGCCAACGCGGAAGAGGCCGTCGCCCAGAGCCAGGACCTCATCGAGCAAACCGCCCGCCAGTTGGAGATTCTCCTGGGGCGCTATCCCGCCGCGGAAGTCTCAGCCCCGGCCGGCCTTCCGGGCATGCCGAAGACCCCGCCGTCTGGCGTGCCCGCCTCCCTGTTGGAGCGCCGCCCGGACATTCGGGCCGCCGAACGCCGCGTGGCGGAAGCAGACCGGCGTGCCCTGCAGGCCAAGCTGGGCCGTTTGCCGCGCCTGTCCTTGACGGGCAGCTATGGGACTTCCAGCGAAGACTTCAGCGAACTCCTGAACACTGACTTCACCGTCTGGCGCCTGGCCGGACAGGCCGCCCAACCCATCTTCCAGGCAGGCGCCCTGCTTCAGAACCAGCGGGCCCGCGAGGCGGAAACCGAAACGGCGCTCGCGAGCTACCGGCAAACGGCCCTGTCCGCATTCGGTGAAGTCGAAAACGCCCTGTCCGCCGACAAGTACTTCGCCGCGCGCGAACAAGCCCTGATCGCCGCCTCAGACAATGCCCGCGAAGCCTACAGCGAGGCCGAAGAAGCCTACGTGGGCGGCGTCGGCGACATCCTAACCCTGCTCAATGCACAACAACGGGCCGTCCAGGCGGAGAGAAGCCTGATCTCTGTCCGCCGCCTTCGTCTCGAAAACCGGGTGGACCTCCACCTGGCCCTGGGCGGCGACTTCAAAGCCCGCGACACCGAAACCGTCATCTACAGTAAATGAAATCGTCCTCTCGAATTGCCATCAAAGTCATCTTCGCGGTCTGCATCATCCTGATCACCCTGGGCGTCATCTTCGTCGCCGTGATGTTCAAGCCGGAGGCTGAGAAGAAGGAACTCACCCAAGTCTTGCCAGCCGTCGAAGTCCTGACCGCCAAGCGGGAGGACATTCCGGTGGTACTGCCCTCTCAAGGACTGGTCGAAGCCAAGCGGGTGACCCAACTCGCCTCTGAGGTGTCCGGAAAGGTGACGGAAGTCTCTCCCAAGTTTCACGCCGGAGGCGAATTCAAAGAGGGCGAGATGCTGGTCCAACTGGACAAGGCGGACTACGAAGCCGCCGCCGCCCAGGCGACCGCAGCGCTGGCCGACGCCAAACTGGAACTGGATCTGGAAGAAGCCCGCGCTGAAAAAGCCGCGCTCGACTGGAAGACCCTGGGCAGCAACAAAGATCCTAACCCGCTGACCTTGCGCGAACCCCAGCTGATCAGCGCGCGCGCCAAGGTGGAGTCCGCTAAGTCCGCCCTGGAGCGAGCCGAGCGGGATCTGGAACGCACCACGGTCCGTGCCCCCTATCCGTGCCGGATTCGGGAGATCCAGGCTGAGCTGGGCACATACCTCTCGCCTGGCGCCCGAGTGGCCAGCCTCTTTTCCCTGGGGCCCTATGAAGTGCGGCTGCCGGTCTCGCTGGAGGACTATTCCTTTCTCAAGACGGACCCGGAAGGCGCGCCCAATGCTGGTTCCGATCTCCTGGCCAACATCGGCCCCGGTTCCTTCCGTTGGCATGGCGAGATTGTGAGGACCGAGGGAGAAGTGGAACGGGAAAGCCGCTCCATCTACCTGGTGGCGGAAGTGGACGCGCCCCAGACGCCTGACGGGCGGCTCTTTCAGCCTGGACTCTTCGTGCAGGCAGAGGTGGAAGGCGTGACCCTGGCCGGTGTCTTTCAAGTGCCCTTCCGCGCGTTTCACGACCTGGACACCATCGTCGTCGTCGACCCGGACAACCGGCTGCACTTCCGCGACGTGAAAGTGGCCCGCCGCGCCGGTGAAGACGCCCTGGTCACCGAAGGCCTCAAGGAAGGGGAGCGTATCATGATCACGGAACTGGCCGACGTCATCGAAGGCATGAAGGTCCGCGTTGCGAATGAAGACGCGGACGCTGAGGACAAGGCGCCGGCCCTGACCGACTCCTCAACCGACCGTCCCAACCCGGCTCCCAAGCCCTGAGGGCTGGTTCGGAAATTCCCTCCTCCCGTTAACGACTGACTATTCCCATGGAAGGTATCATCAACTGGTTCGCCAAGAATCACGTCACCGCCAACTTCTTGATGGCGATCGTGCTGCTGCTTGGCTTTTCGACCTGGTTTAAGCTGAAGAAGGAGATCTTTCCGGAAACCAATGTCGATACCATCGCCGTCCGGGTGCCCTACCCCAATGCGACCCCAGAGGAGGTGGAAAAAGGTATCGTCATCCCCATCGAGGAAGCGATTCAGGACCTGGATGGAATAGAGGAACTCAACTCCACCTCGGCGGAAGGGACGGGCGTGGTGTTGGTGCAAGTGGCCAGCGGCTACGACGTCCGCAACCTGATGGACGACGTGAAGACCCGCGTCGACGCCATTCAGAACCTGGCCGAGGAGGCGGAGGAACCCGTGATGGAGGAGCTCCTCATCAAGAATCAGGTGATGAGCATTGCCGTCTCCGCCGAGACGGACGAAAAGACGCTGCGTAAGCTCACGGAAGAAGTCCGGGATTCGTTGTTAAACTACGAACTCACCTCCAAGGAACTCGACCCAGACAACGCGCTTGCGCAGTTGCCTCTGCTGTCACTCCTGGTCGATTCAGGTCCCGTCAAAGTCACCCAGGCGGAACTGGCCGGAGTGCGAGACTACGAGATCTCCATCGAAGTCTCGGAGGACACCCTGCGTCAGTATGGGCTGACCTTCAGTCAGGTGGCGAACGCGGTGCGTAACTCCTCGCTGGATCTGCCTGGCGGCTCGGTGGACACCTCTGGCGGCGAAGTGCTCATCCGCACGGAGGCCCGCCGTTACACCGCGGCCGAGTTCGCCCCCATCACGGTGACGACGCGGCCAGACGGTTCGGTCGTGAAGCTGGAGGACATTTCCGTCATCCGGGACGGCTTTGAGGACGTGGACATCGCGACCCGGTTTGACAACCGTCCCACCATGCTCATCAACGTCTACCGCGTGGGGAACCAGGACACCCTGAAGATCGCCAAACTGGTGCGGAAGTTCGTCTATGAAGAAGCCCCCCGGCTATTGCCGGACGGCGTGAAACTGGAAATCTGGAAGGACGATTCCGTCTTTCTGGAGGGCCGCATGAACCTGCTGATGAAAAACGGCATCTTCGGTCTGGTGCTGGTGGCGGTGGTACTGGCGCTGTTCCTGCGCCCCAGCCTGGCGCTGCTGGTCGCGGTGGGCATTCCGGTCTCCTTCGCGGGCGCCATCTGGATGATGCCGCAGCTCGGCATCGCCATTAACATGATCTCTCTCTTCGCCTTTATCCTGGTTCTGGGGATCGTGGTGGATGACGCCATCGTGGTGGGCGAAAACGTCTACCGCCGGATGCGCGAGGGCGAGGACCCGAGAACAGCGGCAGTGAAGGGCACGCACGAAGTGGGCGTGGTGGTGATCTTTGGCGTGCTGACCACTATGATGGCCTTTACCCCCATGCTGGGACTCAGCGGCGTGAGCGGAAAAATCTGGCCAAACATTCCGCTGGTGGTCATCCCCACCCTGTTCTTTTCCCTGCTGCAGTCCAAGCTGGTGCTGCCCTCTCACCTGGCCTGCCTGAAGCGTTATGACCCCGATCACGAACCTGGACCGATCCTGAGATTTCAGCGCCGGTTTTCCCGGGGCCTGGAAACCTTTATCGAGAAAGTCTACCGCCCCACCTTGCGCTTGGCGCTTCACAGCCGCTGGGTCGTGCTGTGCGGGTTCATCTGCGTCTTTTTCGCCACGTCCGCGTTTGTCGGCCTGGGATGGATCCGGTTCAGCTTCTTCCCCGATGTGGAAGCGGACATTGTATCCGCGAAGCTGACCATGCCCAAAGGCGTGCCTTATGAGACCACGGTCGCCGCCGTGAAGAAAATGGAAGATGCCGCGCTTCTACTGAACGAAGAATTTACCGACAAGGACGGCAATTCGATCATCAAACACATCATGGCGAGCACGGGCACGCAGCCGTTCCAGGTGAGTATGTTCAACGCGGGCGGTATTCCCAAAGACGTGAGCCTGGGAGAAGTCACCATTGAGTTACAGCCCTCCGCCAACCGGGACGTGACGGGCGACCAGATCACCTCGCGCTGGCGGGAACTGACCGGCGACATTCCTGGCGCGGTGGAACTGACCTTCCAGGCTCAGGCCGCGGGAGGCGGCAACGCGATCGACCTGCAACTGAACGGCCCCAACCTGGACGACCTAGACGCGGCGGCACAGGAAGTGAAGAATGCCCTGGGCGAGTTTGAAGGCGTGATCGACATTGCCGACAGCAACCGCGAGGGAAAACGCGAATTGAAGCTGAATATCAGTCCCAGCGCGGAAGCCCTGGGGCTGCGCCTGGGGGACCTGGCCCGGCAGATGCGTCAGGGATTCTATGGAGAGGAGATCCAGCGGCTGCAACGCGGCCGGGACGAGGTGAAGGTCTTTGTCCGCTACCCGAAAGAGGAACGCGCCTCCCTCTCCGATATCCAGACCTCCAAGGTTCGAACCCAAGGCGGAGCGGAAGTGCCATTCTCTGAAGTGGCCGAGATCGATTTCGGGCGTTCCTATTCCACCATCCAGCGCTCCGACCGGCGCCGTTCCATCACCATCACCGCGGACATCGACAACACATCGGGCGCCAACGCCAACGAAGTGGTGGCCAGCCTGGAAGCGGGAACGCTGAAAGACCTTCGCAAGAGCTATCCCGACATTCGCTACTCTTTCGAAGGAGAACAGAAAGACCAGCGCCAAGCCTTGAGCGAAATGATGACGAAGTTCATCCTGGCGCTCATCGGCATGTATGTGCTGATGGCGGTCCCGCTCAAGTCCTACATTCAGCCGTTGATCGTGATGTGCGCGATTCCCTTCGGCCTGATCGGCGCGGTCTATGGGCACGTGATCATGGGCTTCGAACTGAGCATCATGTCCATGTGCGGCATCGTGGCGCTGGCGGGCGTGGTGGTGAACGACAGCCTGGTGCTGGTGGACTATGTGAACCGCCACCGGGCGGAGGGCTTCGGTCTGGTGGAGTCCGCGTGGGAAGCCGGCGCGGCCAGGTTCCGGCCCATCCTGCTAACCTCGCTGACCACTTTCGCGGGGCTGACGCCAATGCTGCTGGAAACGGACATCCAGGCGAAGTTCCTGATTCCGATGGCGGTGTCTCTGGGCTTTGGCATTATGTTCGCCACGGGCATTACCTTGTTCCTGGTACCCAGTGTTTACCTCATTCTCCACGATGTGAAGACCGCCGCCAACCGCGTGGCCGTGGGGCTCGGACTTACGAAAACGGAAATCGAACCCGTGGGCCTGGTGGACTCCGGCATCAGCCACGCGACGCCCGAAGAGGACGGTGGCGGCAAGCCCGCGACGGCGTAAGTCTCCAAGAGAAAGGGGCAGCGGCTCTCCGCTACCCCTTTAAGATTTCTTTAAGGACCGAACGGACCCAGAGGGAAGGACTGGCGCCCGTCCCCCTTTGCCCGTTGCTCAGTCCTTCGAGTCCACCCCCACGCGGTGGAGGTAGTACTCAATACTGTCCTCCAGAGCGTCCCAACTGGCCTCTATGATGTTGTAGGACACACCGACGGTACCCCAGGTCTCTTTGCCGTCCGTGCTCACGATGAGGACGCGAGTCTTCGCGGCGGAGCCCATGTGGCTGTCGATGATGCGCACCTTATAGTCGAGGAGAGTGATGTTTTCGATCTCCGGATAGAAAGCCGCGAGGCCTTTCCGCAATGCGGCGTCCAGGGCGTTCACGGGGCCGTCGCCTTCCGCCACGGTATATTCACGCTGGTCGCCCACATGTACCTTCACCGTGGCTTCGCAGGTGGAGTAGTCTTCCTTCTCGTCTCCATGACGGCGGTAGCTACAGTGGTATTCGCGCAGCCGGAAGAAACGTTTCCGGTTCTGCAGATACTTGCGCACGAGCAATTCAAACGACCCTTCGGCGGCTTCGAACTCGTAGCCTTCCCGCTCCAGTTCTTTCATCCGTTGCAGGATGGCCTTCACCTCCGGGCTGCCTTTTTGCAGAGGCATACCCAGTTCTTCCGCTTTCATGAGCACGTTGCTCTGGCCGGAAAGCTCGGATACCAGGATGTGCTGACGGTTGCCGACCTCGCCGGGTTCGATGTGTTCGTAGCTGCGCGCCAGTTTCTGCACCGCGTTCACATGCATACCGCCCTTGTGAGAGAAGGCAGTCACGCCGACGAAAGGCGCGCGAGAGTTCGGCGTGCAGTTCGCCAAGTCATCCACGAAGTGGGAGAGCATGGTCAGACGCTTCAAATTTTCCACCACCGGGATCCCCATCTTCAACTGAAGGTTCGGAATGACGGAAGTCAGGTTGCAGTTTCCGGTGCGCTCTCCGTAACCGTTGATGGTTCCCTGCACCTGCACCGCGCCCGCGCTGATCGAGGACAAGGCATTGGCCACTCCGAGACCGCTGTCGTCATGGGTGTGGATGCCCACCGGCATGTCGAGACGTTCTATGACGACGCGTGTGATGTCCGCCACTTCGTCAGGCAACGTGCCGCCGTTCGTGTCGCAGAGTACCAGGATCACCGCGCCGCCTTCCTTGGCGGCCTGAAGGGTGGCCAGGCCATGCTCGGGATCGTCTTTGTAGCCGTCGAAGAAGTGCTCCGCATCGTAAACCACTTCCTTACCCTGTTCTTTCAGGTAGGAAGCCGTATCGCGGATCATGTCAAAGTTCGTCTCCACCGTGGTGCGCAGCACTTCGGTGACGTGGAGCTTCCAGCTCTTGCCGAAGAAGGTGATGACCGGGGTCTGGGCTGCCAAGAGGGTGGCGATCTGCGGATCGTCTTCGACCGCCATGTCGTGCCGGCGAGTGCTGCCGAATGCCGCGATCTTGGCGTGCTGCCATTCCTGTTTCCGGGCTTCTTTAAAGAACTCGACGTCCTTCGGATTGGAACCGGGCCAGCCGCCTTCAATGTAGTCCATGCCGAACTCGTCCAGTTTCCGCGCGATGCGGATCTTGTCGAGCGAACTGAAGCTCACGCCTTCACCCTGCGTTCCGTCACGCAGGGTGGTGTCATACAGTTGCACCCTCTTCAAAGAAGAGGCAGTGGAGGTGTCGTTCATGGCACACAGGAGGTAGTAACGCCGTGCCGGATGGCGGGCAAGATCGAGCCGTTCAGGAACATGCAGCTTGTTAAGAAAAAACAAACGGTCGCAATCAAACCCGCCCAGGCTCAGGCATGGATGATTGCAATGATAATGGAGTCAATAATCAGACCGTGGGGCTGCATGAGAAGGCCGGAAACTAGCACAAGCTTCGTCCAATTCCAACGGTTTTTCCGGGGAAATCCCGCGTCGTATCATCCGGTCCGGCGCAGGCTTTCCAACAGAGGCGCGGCTTCCTTCCAGCCAATCTCATGCGGAAGACGCTTCGTCTGGGCGGCTATAGCGGCCACGGCCCCGGCGGCCTCGCCCATGGCGACGGCATTTCCAGTCACGCGGTAGCTGGCGTGGGCCACGAAATCTCCACTGATGCAGCGGCCCGCCATCAGGAGACCGTCCACGTCCTTCGCGATCAGGGCGCGGAGCGGTATATCGTAAGGCCGGGCCTTGGTATCGGCCCGGGTGATGGCTTCCTTCTGGTTCGCCTCTTTGCTGTGGGCATGGATATCGACGCCAAAGGTGACCCTGGCTACCGCGTCATCAAACCGGGCGCCGGTAATGAGGTCCTCCCTGACAACTTGGTAGCGCCCGCGAATGCGCCGCCCGTCACGCACGCCAATCTGCTCGGCGGTAGCGGCAATCTGGAGCCCTTCCCAGGGCCCGCCCAGCTTGCGAAGGGCGCGCATGATGCGGAAGACTTCGGCCCGGGAGCGCATGGTGGCCTCGGTAATGGCGGCGGCGTCCCAGGGTTTGATGCCGTATTCATGGTTCAGCATGAGCATCACCAGGCCGTCCCGGACATGGAAGATGGTGGGATGCCCGTAGGAGGCTTCCACCCCCGCCCTTTTCAACTCGCCCTTGAAGGCTTCCACGGCGGTGATGTGCCCCCCTTCCCCGGTAAAGGCATCAGTGCCGTTGAAGGAGATGTATTTGCCGAGGGCCTCGGTGTCCCGCACCACGGCCAGGGCGTTCATCGTCATGGGCTGGCAGGGACAGTCAGCGGACTGACCGATTTCCCATTCGCAACCGGCCAGCGCGCCCAAGTCGCCATCGCCCGTGGCGTCGATGAAAACCGGCGCGCGCCAGGCCTGCCGGCCTGCTTTGGATTCGGTAACGATGGTGTTCAGCCGCTTACCCTCGCGGTAGGCGGCGGTAACGCGGGTGAACAACTGAACTTGCACGCCGGCCTCCAGGCAAAGTTCCTCCAGGAGGATCTTCATTTCCTCAGGCTCATAGACAAATCGGCTGGGGTTTTCGCTCCGGCGGGCGTCGCGGGAGTCCAGGATGCGGATGATCTCCCGGGTCAGCCCCGGTTTGTCGAAATCGAAAATGTAGGTTAGCAAGCCAGCGGTCCAGACACCGCCAAGACAACCGTGCACTTCGAAGAGCCGTGTCTTGGCGCCCGCGCGGGCGGCGGAGAGTGCCGCCGCGATTCCCGCCGGGCCCGCGCCGCAAACGATAACGTCCGCATCGGTATCCAGGGGAAGCTGACGGGCCGCTTCTGGGAACTGATCCGGACTGGTCTCCTCCGCGGAAGAGGATGTGGCGGACAGGGCCGTAAAACCGGCCACTCCAGCAAGGGAGCTCCGGATGAAACGGCGGCGGGGAAAACGGGAGTCGTCCATGGACCGGAAGCTAAGGGAAGCCCAGCACCTTTTCTACCGGTAAAGCTCACTGAGGAAACCTGCTTTTCGTGACAAGCACGGCCTGTTATTCTTCAAGAATTCCCGAATCGACATTTCCCCCCCGGCATGCAACTCGCCATCTGCGCCCGTCACGAACTGGAAGAACATGAATCGGATGCTGAAACGCTTCTGATTTCGGT
This sequence comes from Verrucomicrobiia bacterium, assembly GCA_030427505.1. Lineage (GTDB taxonomy): Bacteria > Verrucomicrobiota > Verrucomicrobiia > Verrucomicrobiales > DEV007 > JAUICH01. The sequence goes on along the minus strand of JAUICH010000010.1, from coordinate 61,487 downwards.
ACAGAACTCGTATGCCGATGTTTCGGACCTGAAGCCCAAACTGGTGAAAGACACCAATTGGCTGCTGCTGCGTTTTTCAGACGTGACGTCCCCCACCGAACCCGATGCCCCCACGGCCAAGGCCATGGTCCAGTTGTTTGATTGGCTTCACGCAAAGGCCGCTTCTGAAGAACTCAATGACGCCACAAAGTTGATCGTTCACTGTGACGCCGGGATCAGCCGGTCACCCGCGGTGGCCTGCGTGGCCATTTCGATCCTGGCACTCCAACACGACTACGAAGCGGCAATGGGCCTGGTGGCTGAAAGCGCCAGCAGCGGCTACATCTGGCCCAATGAACTGGTCATCGAACTAGCTGATGGCCTGCTCCGGGCAGAGGGTGCTCTCATCGCCGCCGTCGCCGCGTGGAAAAAGGCCCATGATGGCCTGGTCTGGTAGCAACGGCTCCTCAGGTTTCCAAAGAAAAAGGGCGCTCTCCGCGAGCGCCCTTTTGACAAAGGAGGTGGTAGAGTTTCCGCGGGATTAGAAGCTCAAGCGGGCGCCCGCGTGGAAGCGGCCGGTCTCGCCATCGTTAAAGCCATCCTCGTGGATCTGCCAGCCGTAGTCCATGCGGAGGCTGAAGTTTTCCTCGAACTGATAGCGCAGCCCCACCCCGAAGCTGCCCAGGGAGATGCTGTCGGGCTCGTCTTCGAGCGGATCCACGTTCTCAAGATAGCCGTAGTCGTAGAAGGCCAGGAGCTGCATGCCGTCGCGCATGTTCGCGTAGCCGATCCAGTTGGCCGGAGACATGGTGGGCGTGCGAACTTCCACGCTGGCCAAGCCCCCTTGGTCGCCGCGGACGATACGCATTTCGTAACCGCGCACGGTATCGTAACCGCCCGCGCCCAATGTCTCGGATGCGAGCAGGTTGTTGGTGGAGATCTGGCCTTCCACGCGACCGATCAACTGCCAGTCAGCCGGCAAGTTGACGGAACGCTCCAGCGCGGCGCGGGCATAGACGTAGTCCGCCGTGGCTCCCGCCCGTTGGGTTTCAAAGACTTCATCGGAGTTGTCAGACGTGATGCCGCCCGGGCTCCATACCACTTCCGAGTCGATCCGGGTGGCGCCGAACTGGTCGCGCTGGGTCACGTTGTAACCCAGGCTGAACTGGAAGACTTCCGTGGTGGTGTCGAAGACTTCCAACTCGCCGAAGTCCAGGTTGCTGTTACTGGACTTGAAGTCACCGCCCAACTCGATTTCATGAGACCACCAGCGGGGACCCGCCAGCGGAATGGCATAGCGCACGCTGAATTGCTCGCTCTCGCCGCCGGTTTCCAGTTTCTCGCCATCCACGAACACGTCCGCTTCGGAGGTGACGTAGGCGCCCAGGAAGGTGACGAAGTGGCGCCAGGGCAAGTAGCTGGTCCACACCCCGGAATGCCCCTGAACCCGGTCAAACTCCATGTCCGTGGTGTATTGGTAGCTGAGGGTGTTCTCGGGGCTGAGGAAGAGCGGACCGCTCAAGTTCACCCCGGCGATGAAGCGGTCTTCGTTCAGAAGCTCGTTACCGGAGTTCTCATAGCCGACGTAAAAGGAGATCGGACGGGTATCCTGAGTCTGCAAGATCAGGTCGGTCGTGCCGTAGTCGGCGCCAGGGCTATAGATCAGATTAACCCGGCGGAAGGGATGGCGGTTGATCCAGGAGATATCACGCAGGAGCACGCTTTCCTTCACCACCTCGCCCCGGCTCAGGCGGATCTGATCTTTCAAGTATTGAGGGTCCGTGTATTCGGCGCCTTCCACCTTCACATTGCCGACGCGGCCTTCGATGACGACCAGTTGCAGCACGCCGGTACTGATTTCCTGCTCAGGCACCAGCACGTCCACCACTGGCAAGTCACTGGAGCGATAAGCCACAATGGCGTCCCGGACCAGTTGGTCCAGCGTGGCCAGGGAAAGCGGCTGACCCAGATACTTCGCAAGGGAAGCCTCTACTTTGGGAGGCAGAACGACGCCTTCGTTCATGATGCCCTGCAGGTTCGTGATGCCGTCCTTTTCCACGTCCAGGGTGCGCGGCACCACGCGAATCCCCATGAGAGAACCAATCAGCGGCTCGTCCCGGTTCGGCGCGTTCGGATCCGCCGCAGCAGCCGCGAGGCCTTCTTCCGGGCGGGAACCGCCAATGCGCTCCGCCGTGGCATCGGGCGTGTGCGGCGGGTAGAAAGGATTGCTCCACTCCAGCTTGTCCCCGGTGGGCTCGCCACGGCTCGGATTCACCAGGCGGTTCATCCAGTGCACGCTTCCCCGGGATGGGGTGTCTCCCTGGTAAACGACCTGATCGTCTTTCACGTATCGGGATTTGGAACTGAACGCGCGCAAAGGCTTGCCGGAGGGCGTTTCGGGGCGCTGAGCGGGGCCGTTGTAGGGATAATAGGTCGCCGGTCCGACTTCGGCTTCCGGCATCACCACCACGGCTTCTTCCTGGCCCATCGCGCTGCCCGCAAAAAGACAAGCGGAGAGCGCCGTGGCCGTGAAGGCCAGGTTCCGGCCCAGTGTTCCCGTGACGCGTGTGGAAAATAATCTCATTGTGTAAAGGGTAAAAACACCTGTGGGAGCCGTTCCACCTTGGGGAGCGGCGGCTCTTATCTAATTCTCTGAAAACCCGTATGTTGTTCCTGCAGAGACATTCTGGTCAAGTCTTGTTTCTCAAAAAACCCTCCGTAGAGCGACAAAAAAATAAACCAATCCGAATAAAGTTGGGTTCGCCCCGTTCGCGGCACCGGTTTTCGCTCTGGATTTTGTGGGTCCGGGATCTCTAAAAACCCCAACGTAGCGGTGAGGTCTTTGATTCCAAGCCAAAAAAATGGGGCCCGCGTTGAGCAGGACGGGGGCGGCGCAGCTGGTCGGCAGGCCAGTGGTCGGATCGATCCCCGCGCGGACAGTGATGTCGCCCGCAATCGGAGCCGGCGGGCGATGGAACGGCCTTGACGGACGTTCGGGCTCCGGTCGATGGAGAGCGGCCCGTTGTTCAACAGGTTTACGTCCGTGGTGTTGGTCCGGCCGTCGCGCGAGATGTTGGTGCCTTCCGAGTTGAAACCGCCGTGACCGATCTGGGCGTAGGGGTTTACTGCCCGTGTCATGACAATACCTGGAGACGCGGCCCATTATTCGCCTGGCTTTGTTCCCGCTCACTCTATTGGGGTTAGGCCTAATGTTTTGTGGATCGGAGTTCTTCGAACCTTTCGGAAACGACTTTTTCCGGCCTCGCAATCTCTTTCCACAAAAGCTCTCGCATTCCGTGACTTGTCGGCGGAGCAACCCCGGGTATTCTTGGCGCCAGCATGAGCACACGAATCGAAAAGGACACCATGGGTGAAATGGAGGTGCCGTCGGAGGCCCTCTACGGCGCGTCCACCCAGCGCGCGGTTTTGAACTTTCCCATCAGCGGCCAGCCTCTAGACGTGGGCGTCATCCACGCCTACGGCCTGATCAAGTGGGCCGGCGCGGTGGCCAATGGCGAACTGGGGGTGGTGCCCAAGGACAAGACGGCGCTGATATCCCAGGCGGCCCAGGAAGTTTTCGAGGGCAAACTGGACGAGCACTTTGTGGTGGATGTCTTCCAGACCGGTTCCGGCACCAGCACGAACATGAACGCCAATGAGGTGATCGCGAACCGCTGTTCCCAGATCGCCGGGACGGCCATCGGTTCCAAGGAGCCGGTGCATCCGAACGATCACGTCAACCAGTGCCAATCCTCCAACGACACCTTCCCCACCGCCATGCACATCGCCGTGGGCCGGGCGCTGAAGGAAGACCTCATTCCCTCCCTGGAGGCGCTGAGCGGTTCGCTGGACGCGAAAGCCCAGGAATTTCATGACGTGCTCAAGATTGGCCGGACGCACCTGATGGACGCGACCCCGGTGCGGCTGGGCCAGGAATTTGGCGGCTATGCCCGGCAGGCGGACCTGGCGGCCATGCGGGCCAACAAGGCGCTGAAGGCCATCCTGGAGCTACCTCTGGGCGGCACGGCGGTGGGCACGGGGCTGAACTGCCACCCGGAGTTTCCCGGCAAGGCCATTGCCTTCATCGCGGAGAAGACGGGCATCGAATTTCACGAAGCGAAAGATCACTTCGAAGCTCAGGCCGCCAAGGACGCCCTGGTGGAAGTGAGCGGCCAGCTCAAGACCATCGCGGCGGGCCTTTTCAAAGTGGCGAATGACATCCGCCTGCTCAGCAGCGGCCCCCGTTGCGGGATCGGCGAAATTCAGCTACCGGCCACTCAGCCGGGCAGTTCCATCATGCCGGGCAAGGTGAATCCGGTGATGAGCGAAAGCCTCATGCAGGTCTGCGCCAAGGTTATCGGCAACGACGCCACGGTCACCTGGTGCGGCGCGAACGGAAACTTCGAGCTGAACGTGATGATGCCAGTAATGGCCCAGAACCTCCTGGAAAGCATCCGCCTCCTGACGAACGTGACGAAGGTGTTCCGTACCCGTTGCGTGGAAGGCGTCGAGGCGAAGACGGAACGCTGCGCGGAACTCATCGAACTGAGCATGTCCATGGTGACGAGCCTGGCGCCAAAGATCGGCTATGATCGCGCCGCCGCCATCGCCAAGGAATCCGTGAAGACCGGCAAGACAGTGCGTCAGCTCTGCGAAGAGCAGGCAGTGCTGCCGCCGGACGAACTGAAAGCTGCCCTGGACCCGGCGAGCATGGTGGAGCCGCAGATGTGAGCGAAAGCCGCGTTCTCCGTGGGATTTCTGACCACAGAGAGCACTGAGGACACAGAGTGTTGGTGCCTCGCGGTTTCTCTTAGAGCTCTCCTTAAACCCACTTTGACCAAAGAGCGCATCACGCCGTGGGCGTGGTGCGCTTTTTCTTTTGGAAGGGTTTGGAGACCTGTTCCCAGAGGCCGAGGAGGTTTTCCCAACGGCGGATGCCGACGTCGATGAGGAGGAGGGCGAGGAAGAGTTTGAGAAGGCTGGGCCAGATCTCTTCGTAGCGGGAAACGCTGGAGCCTTCCAGGGTGAGGGGCTGATTGGTGTTTTCCAGGAACTGGCCGCCGGTCAGTTCGGTGGCGCGTTTCAGCAGCTCTTCATTGACCTGGCCGGTGGAAACTTCCGCGGACGGATTGTGCACGTATCCGGCGGAAACCATCTGGGCGCCGGAACGGGCCCGAGCCAGGTAAACGCCGGGCCGGTCGGGCAGGAACTTACCACGGTAGAGGCCCGGGCCTTCCTGTTCCAGGGTCTTGGTTTCCAGGAGTTGCATGCTGGTGCCCAGGGCATTGGCGGGGACGAAGTAGACGTCCACTTCGACTGTCGCGTCATTCTTTCGCGTGCCGGCGTCTTCCTGCAGATCGACATAGCACGTCACGTCCTCGCCCTCGCTTTCCAGGCGGAGGTCCATGTTCTGCCCCTGAGGGGGGCGGGCGGTTTCGCGCAGCACCTGGGCCCAGAGCTGGCTGTAGCCGTCCCACTGGCTGACCCACAGGGCGCCCCAGCGGCTCTTACAGTCGGAGGTAAAGGCCGTTACTTTCCCCAGACCATAACGCCAGTGCGCCAGCAGCGGATCACCCGTATCGGTCACCAGGGGTACCTGGGCGGTGGCCTTGCGATTGGTCTTCACATAGCCCAGCAGCGGCGGCGCTTGATCGTTTTCCCAACTGCGCAGCATGGGGTGGCGCTCCACCATCTCGGGCTGGAAAGCTTCCTCCCGGATCATCCGGCCGGTGTGGACCATGGTGTCCTGGGTGAAAATGCGGGTGATGGCCGCCGGGTCCATGGTGATGTAGCTCTGCCCGCCGCCCGCCGCCGCGATGGCCTGGAGCAGCCCGATCTGCGCTCCCGCGCCCACGGCCACGGTGGAGATCGTGATGCCCTCCGCGTTGCACTGCGAAGCCAGGGCCTGGTAGCCCTGCCCGGAGGTCTGGCCGTCGGTCAGGACGATCATGTGCTTGATCTTGGCCTTCACCTTGCCCAGTTCCTCCCGCGCCTTGCTCATGCCGGGGTAGATGTTTGTGCCGCCGCCGGGCGACAGCATGGAAATCTGATTCGCGATGGTGCTCGTACTGCTAACACGCGTCATGGGAACCACGACGTGTACGGCGGAGTCGAAGGCGTAAACGCCGATGTAGTCCTTACTGCTGAGCAGTTCCGCCGTGGCGGCGGCGGCGGACTTACAAATTTCTATCTTCTGGCCGGACATAGAGCCGGAGCGGTCGATCACCAGGGCCAGAGCGGAGCTTTGGTATTCTTCCTGGTCGGGCGCTTTCAGTTTCACTGGCAGGATCTCCTCGATGGGGGTGCGGTAGTAACCGCCCACGCCAAAGGAATTCATTCCACCCACCATGACGAAGCCGCCGCCCAGCTTGTCCACGTAGTCGCGAATAGCGGTCATGCGTCCTTCGCCGATCTCGGACGCGGACACGTCAGAAAGGATGACGCCGTCATAGCCCGCCAGTTCGCGCAGGGAATCCGGCAGCCCATCAGCGGAGCGCACGTCCAGGCGGATGCCCTCCCGGGCCATGGCCTGGGCCAGGTAGTGGGCCTCGCCCTCCTCCCCTTCCACGTAGAGAAGCAACGGCTTGCCGCGCACGTCCACGATGGTCAGGGCTTCGTTGTTTTCGGGAATGGAATCGCGGGTGGAGAAGCCCTCCAGCACCACGCGGTAGTTATAGACATTCCGTTTCTCCGGCGTGCGGCGGAAGGTGATGGTCTGCTCCTGCCCTACCTTCACTTCCAGGGACCGGCGGTCCACTTCCAGGCCGTTCTCGAAGAGGCGCACCAGCCCTTCGCCATCCAGGGAACTCTCGATGGATGCGGTCAAGTCCACACTGGCGCCTTCGTTAATGCGGGACTGGGAGCTAACCACTTTCGTCACCCGCACATCAGGACGCGCTTCGCCACCGATGCCGATGGCGTGAATCTTGATACCGGAAACCGCCGCCTCCCGCGCGCTGCGTTCGAGACTGCCGTGGGTTTCTTGACCGTCGGCTACCAGCACCAGGTGCTTCGCCACGCCGCTGGAAAAAATGCCCCGGGCCAACTGCACGGACCGGGCGAAGTTCGTCTCCGTTCCGTCGTCGTCCATCAGATCAAAACGCGGTTCGGCCAAGGGGTCCTCCCCCTCTCCCAGGCCGGGATAGCCCAGCACAACGCCCTCGCGTCCCGCGGACACGTAACCGACTTCCACGTCGCTGGGAATCGTCTCACGCAGGGTCCTAACGGTATCATAGACTCGCTGCAGGCCTTCATCGCCCTCGCTGCGGGAGTGGTCCATCACGAAGATGACGGACTGCTCGTCGCTCTCCACCACGCGGGCCGGAGATGCCAGGCAGATCAGACCGATGAGGATCATGAGCGACCGCACGATCAAGAGGAGGCGGCGGCGCCTCATGGACATGGGATGCGTGGACCGGCTGTCGAACCAGAACAACAGGCCCAACAGCGGGATCGCGAGCAACAAGACAGTGGGGTAAAGCCAATCCATCGAATGAAAGAAAATCAGTAAACGGCGTGCCGGTGGAACAGCCAGCTTTCAATAACCAACAGGAACACCAGTGCAGCCAGAATCAGCCAAGTCACGTTGCCGGTGAAGAGACCGGATCGGGTCCGGCTTTCAGCCGCCGCCATTTTTTCCGAATCCGAATCCGGCGCCGCCCGGACCGCGATATTGGTCTCTTTTCCGGAAAGAAGATGCGACACGCCCTTGCGCCCGCTTTCGTTTTCCCAGACGCCCACGCGATCCAGCTCGATCAGGTCGGACTCCACGGTCTGGCGGGTATTTTTCAGCGCGCCCTTGTCCCACTGCGTCCAAGTCAGAGTTCCGGCGCCGACGGAAACCACGTCTCCGGTGCGGTTTTCCTGGATGCGCTCGGCGGCGGTCTTAGCCGTCTCCGCGCACCAGAAGATGGCGTTCCCCATCAAAATGGGAAACGAGGCCATCAGGGGTAACTGCTCGGACCACGCGGGCGAGAAGCCCATGATGACGAGACGCTGCCCTTTCACCTCGCCCGCCGCGAGGACCGGCTCGTTCCCCGCGAACCACAGGGGCTCCAGCGAACCGGACACGTCGAACACGCTGGTCTGCGTGAGCGCGACCCGGCCGCTGCTAACGCGGAACAGCACGGGGTGCTGCTCGTTCCCCACCCGGATGCTGTCATAGGGAACTCCCCCGTTTTCCAGCAGCGCCGCGTGAATGGGACCGGAGCTTCCAGGAGGGTTGATGACGATGACGGGCAGGTCTTCAGGCCACGTCTCCGGCAGCCAGCCGTCGAAGATCACGACGTCCACCTGATCGCCCAGGGGCCAGACGTCCTTGGTCCCTTTCCAGAGATCCAGTTCGCCTTCGCTCTGGATGGCGGAGAGGGCGAGTTCCGTGAAAGGGTCCGCGTTCTTGTCCTCCGTGATCCACGCCGCCACAATCGGGCGAACGGTGGGTAGTGGCTCCACCACGGTATCGTCCGCGGCAAAGCAATCGCCCTCCGCGCGGGCATCGACCCGGAGCATCTGACCCTCGGCGCCTTCCAGCGGCAAGATGAGGCGTTCGCTGGAGCCAGGCTCCAGCTCCAGCTCGCGCAATTGCACCGGCACGCCACCGAGGCTGACTTCCAATTTCACCGGCACGGCCTCTTCCGCCGCGTCATTCACGGAAACGCTGAGGTAGGCTTCGAACTTCGAATGCGACAGGGGCGCGGGCCGGACCTGGAAAGTGGTGATGCCCACGTTCAGGGCTTTTTCGAGTCCCACGTCCACGAGTTGGATCTGCACGCCCTCGGGCAGAGCAGGTGAATCCTCTTCGCCTTCCGCTTCGGGGACGGAAGCGGCGGCGGGTGTGGGCGCTTCGTTTTCCTCCGCTTCCGCCGCAGGGGCCGCATCGCCTTCTTCTGGGGTGCCTGTTTCACTGGCATCGGCGCCGGCCGCTTTGGGCTCGACCGGCGCCCGGGGTGAGTCCGTGACGTGCCAGATGATGGCCGGGGTCTCCAGCTTGGCGAGAGTGAGGGCCGCGTTCAGGGCGGCTTCCCGCTCCTGGGACACGGGCCGGACTTCCACCTCTTCTAGCCGGGAAAGCAGGGAGCGGCGCTTCAGGGTGCGGGGCTCCAGCACTTCGGGACGGGAATCGTAGGTCAGCAGGGAGACGCCCACTTCCTCCGGCAATCCCTCCAGCCGGGTCTTAATCGCTTCCTTGGCGACGTCCAACCGGGAACGGCCGGAAGCGTCTTTCGCGCCCATGGAAGCGGAACGGTCCAGGAGGATCACCACGTTGCGCACGTCTTCGGACTTCGGCGAAAAGATGACCCGCGCCAGCCCGAGAACCGCGCCAGCCAGGATGAGCAGGGTCAGCAACAGGGAGACCAGCTTTTTCAAGCGGCGCAGCCAGGCGGACTCCTGGTGCTCGCGGGCCAAGGCCTTGAAGAACAGCAGGGTACTGACATCCACCTTCCGCGACTTGCGCCGGAAGAAGTACAGCACCACCGGCACCAGGCCCAGGAGCAGAAGAGGTAGATACGCCGGAAAGAGAACTCGCATGCTAAAGGATTTCCTCGAGGTGGGGGCTGGGGCTTCTAGGAGGTGTGGGCGAGCGCCGAACCGCGCGACAGCATTTCGAGGAAGAGGTCTTCAAAAGGTTGATCGGTCCGCCAGCGTTGATAGTCCATTTGGCCGGAAATACAGGCGCGTTCCAGCGATTCCTGAAACTCCCGGTAGTTTTCGACATACTTCTCGAGGTCCTTTTTCGTGAACCAGAGCCGCCGCATCTCGTTGGTTTCCACATCCAGGAGCTCGATTTCTCCGTCCAGCTCAGGATTCTCCTCCCACGGATGGTGAACGTGGATGAAGTGAGTCTCTCCCGGCCAACTGACCGCTGACTTCACGGCCTTCTGTGCCGCGCCCACGGCCCCGCCGTAGAAATCGGAGATGACGAAGATGATGCCATAACGCCGGCGCGAGGGGCGGAACTCCCGGAAGGCCCGGCGCAGGGTGGTGGCGCCGCCAAACTCCAGGCGGGACGCATAGTCCAGGATACGCTGGATGTTCCCCTGCCCCTTCAAGGGCGGCAGATCTTCCCGGATGCGGGTACCCATGGAATAGAAACTGACCCGGTGCTGACCGATGAGGCCCAGGTACGACAGCGCCACGCCGATCTTCAGCGCGGTGATGCGCTTTTCCGGAAAGGGCCTCGCCATGGAGGCACTGGTGTCCACCACGACGTGGAGGTGAAACTCCTGGATCTCCTCATACAGGCGGATGAAAAGGCGGCCCAGGCGGGCATAGACCCGCCAGTCGATGGAGCGGTAGTCGTCGTCCGGCGTGTAATGGCGGAAGTCTTTGAACTCGCGGGTAAAGCCCGTGGCCGGGGTGGACTGAATGCCCTTTTTCCGAAGTTGACGGCGTTTGCGGAGCTTCAGGAACAGCGCCCGGAGCCGGTCGAGAAAGGCGGCGTCGAAGAGCTGTTCGCTGTTGGTGGTGGTGTTCGAGCTGGAGTCCATCCGTTCGTGTCAAAAAGTCGTCGTCAATTGGCCGTGGGCGCCGTGGGTGGAGCCGTGGCCGGGGCCGCGTTGGGATCCGGTCTTGGAGAAGCGGGAACCGGAGCGGGTTCCTGCGGAGCCTTCTTCTCTGGTTTCGCGACGGGTTCGCGCAAGGCAGCAAAGGAGCCGTCGCCGGTAAAGACATAAAGGAAGCCATTGCCCACACAGTCGCGCACCGGCTGACACCAGGCGGGGCGGCCGGCGGGCCGTTTCACGATGCCCTGCCAGACATAGGCGCCTGGTTCTGGGGCGTAGGCGGACACGGGACGCTTTTCCGTATAGCTCACCATTTTGTCTGGCCAGCGGCTTTGGAGGATGGGCTGGCCATTGTGGCCGTTGATGATTCGCAGCCCCTGGTCACCCAAGGCATAGAGACGGGAACCGGCGACCAGCGCGCGAGCCTGGCCCTCGTCTCCGCAAAGCGCATCCAAGGAGACCGTCAGCGGTGAGTCTCCCCCACTCGGGTCGACGCCGAGGAGCCGGCGAGGCTCCAGGAACCAGAGGTGTGTTCCCACCTGGCCGAGGTAGGTAGCCTGGGCAGGGATGCGCAGGGACGACAGCGGCAGATCCAGGTTCAGGGTACGAAGATCTTCTTTTCCCATGAGCAGGAGCCGGTCACCGGCGATCACGCCCATGCTGGCATGCCGCCCGCCCTGGGTTCTCTGGAGCGACCACTGCGCCGCCGGGGCGACGAGCGCTCCCGGATACTGAAGAAAACGCTGAACCTCTTCCGTGTCGCTCTCCAGATGGTAGTCCCGCGACTCTATGCCGGTAGCAAGTATCGCGGAGGTCTTGAAAAGGTCTGAACTGGAGACACCTGGCTTTTCTTCATGAGGAAGTTCCACTGACAGGTTTAAGGGGAAACGCCGGCTGGATTCGCCATCAAAGCGCCACAGAGTCTGGCCATTCGCGGTGTCCAGGATGGCGGCTTCCTTTCCATAGACCAGCATGCGTTCGCCGTGAACGCTCGCACCGGTGTTCAAGCCGAAGAGCGGCGCGTCTGCCGCCATCGCAACGGCATCCGCGTCTGGCTCCAGGGAACCGACCGTTTCGCGCCAAAGCAGCTTCCCGGAGCGAAGATCGAAGCAGGCCGCCACGTCGCCTCCAGGCACAAAGGCCAGGAGCCGTTCGCCTTCCACGTGCAGGGACACTTCCGGCGCGGCGGTTTCCTCTTCGGACTGGCCCTGGCGGCTCAGCGCGGCCAGGGGATCTTCCTCCAGCTTGCCCTCCAGGGGCGCCTGCCAGAGCAGATTGCCCGCGGCCGCATCATAACAACGGACCTCGTCCACCGTGGCCAGGAAGAACCGCCCCGCTCCGTCCGAGGCCATGGCTTGCGCCAGCATGGCATCCGCTACCTTGTCTGTTCGACCCTTACCAGCTCCGGGCCCTAACTGAATGACATTGTACGGCGCGACCAATTGCTGAACGGTGATGTTCAGCCCCGTCTGCTGAACGCGGAAGTAGGCGTTGCTGACGGTCATGGAACCACCCGCGCCGGAGCCCGATTGAGAAACCGGCGGCTGTGTTCCGATGGCGTAGCGCTCGCTCCAGATCAGCTTGCCCGTGGCGCCGTCGATTCGGTAAACGGTGCCCTGGTCATCCAGCGCAAGCAGCGCGCCATCCGCCAGCGGGATGAGTTCGCGGATCACGGTGCCGCTGTCGCTTTCGAAGGCCCAGGCCATTTCGATGCCCTTCAGGGGACCCCGGCTCTCTGGAAGAGCCGGCTTAGCGGATGGGGCAGTCACCGGCGCGGTAAGAATCTTTTCCGCCGCCGGAAGCGAGATGGACAGGCCATCCGGGAAACGAATCAGTGGCGGGGCACTGGCGGTGGTTTCGTCCTCCGCTGCTTCCGGTTTCTCCTGGCGGGCGGACACCTGGCGCAAGGCGTCAAGGGCCTGGTCGCGTCCGTCGGGCCGCTTGAGCGCGTTCAAGACAAAGGCGCGGGCCCACAAGGCCCAAAGGCGGTCTTCATCGGAATCCACCTCCCGGTCCAGCGCGTCCAGCAGCGGCAGGGCTTCGCGGTAGCCGTTTTCCTTGCCTGTGGAGATCAACCTCGACACCGAGCGCCAGTAGGAATCCAACAGGTGAAGCCGCACGCTCCGCACCGTGTCTCCGGACAGCGTGACCTGATCGATCCCCGCCAGCAGTCCGCGCAGGGCCTTGCGCAGTTCACTTTCGTCGCCCATGGCGGCCAACAGGCTGAGACGGCGGTCCCAGTGGTTCAGGTCTTTCGGCTCCAGGGTGGTCAGCTTGTCCAGGCAGAGCCGCGCGTCGCCGATCATTCCGTATTCCAGGAAGACCATGTAAGCCCCGCGCAGGACGGCGGGATTCCCTACCTTGGCGACGTTGACGGCTTCCAGTCCGTTCTGGGCGAGGTCGGGGCGGTTGGCGGTGTGATAGAGCAGGGCCCGGCGCAGGTTGTATTCGTCCGCGTGAGCCGGGTCTTCCTTGGCGAGGAGTTGTAGCTGTTGCTCCACTTCCACGGCGCGGTCCGGGCTTTTTTCCAGAGCCTTGACCAAAAGCTGGCGCAGGCCCACCCGCAGGTTCTCCGGCAGGCCGGGCGAATCGAGCTGCGTGCGCAGGGTCTGCATAACGCGATCACTAAGCTGACTCTCTTCGCCCGCGTTGATGAGGTTCAGAAACCGTTCCGAACGTTCCTTCGTCCATTCCAGCTTTTCGTCCAGGAAACGGAACTGCTCGTCGTCGAAGAACCGTTCCGAGTTTCCGAAAATCTCGTGGGTCTTCATCCCGGTGTTCAGCCACTGGCCGTAGCGGGCCGGGGTGTCCGCCGACTCGCGGGCCGCCAGGTGCGCGGACTCCGCGGCGTCCTGGTCGCCCAGCTTCCCGAGCACTTCGATCAAGATCAGTCGCAGGTCAAAGACATCGCCATCCGCCTTTGCGATGCGTTTTTCCAGAGCGTTCTTAGCCTCCTGGTAAAACTCTTTCTGAATCATGAACTGGACGAGGTCCATGAAATTCTCCACCGCGGCCCCTTCCGCCATTTGGGACTGGATGAGTTGCTCGGCATCGTGGCGACGCTCCAGGTTCAGGTAGGTTTCCGCCAGTTCCCGCCGCACGTCCAGACGGGCGGGGGCGGACTCGAGCACCGTTTCAAACAAGGGCGCGGCGTCTTTCGTCTGGCTCATGCGGCGCAGGTAGCGGGCCATTTCCAACTGGCGCTCGGTACGAGCTTCCTCTTCCTGACCTTCCAGGGCAAGACCCAGTTGCTTCCGGGCTTCCTCCCCCGCCCCGGTCAGGTAAAGCGCCTGGGCCAGCCGGTAGCGCAGGTCGGCCCGCTTCGGAAAAGCGGCCACGCGATCCGTGAGAAACTTCACCGCCTGGCGTTCCGCTCCCAGACGATCCAGCAGGTCCAGCACCTGCTTCTCTATCTCCTGAGAGTTCGGCAACTCGCGGGACGCCTTCATCAGCAGGTCCAGCGCGTCCCGGCGCAACTCGCTGGCCCGGTAGATTTCCGCCAAGTCCAGCACGGCGGCTTCGTTCAAGGGATTAGCTTCGTAATGCTGTTTCGCGGCGGCGAGGAGCGATTCCCGGTCCGCGTCGGAGGTCATGAGATTGATGCGCAGGCTGAGGATCTCGCCACGCCGCCAGTAGTCCGGGGCCAGCTTTTGCAGCAAGGCATCGATCCGTTTCGCGGCGGCTTCGCGGTTGCCCTGGGAGGCTTCGCTCCGGGCGGCCAAGACCTCGATCTCCACCGAGGTTTCGGGGTCCGGCCGCAGGGCCTTGGCCTGGCCCAGGGTTTCCAGCGCCAGGGCGCTGAAGTTGAAGGACTCCATCTTCCGCGCCAGGGCGAGCAGCGTTTCCGGGGTGTGTCCCGGTAATTGGCGCATGGCCTTGAGCTGGGCCTTAGCGGCGGCGCGGGCTTCGGCGGTCTCCGCCTGGGCAAGGTATTCCTCCAGCCAGAGGCCTTTCCGGTTCTGGTGAGTCTCTAGTTCGATGGCCTTGGAAAGGGCTTCCAGCGCCCGGGAATCGCCCCGCTCTTCCAGGTGCTGATAGAGCAGGTAGCGCAGGACGGCATTGTCTTTGTGCTGCTCCGCGGCGGTCTGGATGTACTCTCCCGCCTCGCTGCGGTTCAGGGCCTTCAGCACCCGGATGAATACCACTTTCGCCCCGGCATCCGCAGGATACTCGCTAATGTGGGCCCGGTAGAGACCGATCAATTCATCCGTGCGCTCGGAGTCCCGGTAAAGCTCCACGAGACGCTTCAGCGGGGCGTCCAGCGCGGGGTCGTAATGCAGCGCGGTGCGAAGGGCAAGCGACTCTTTTTCGAACGCGGAATCTTCAGTCTTAGCTTCCTGAGAATGCAACGGCGCCATTCCGGCCGCAAGCAACCAAGCACAGAGCAACACGACCCATACCCGGCGCCAAGGGCTAACGCCCGGCGCCAGCGGCGGGCCGGCGTTTCGCTCTGGTGATCGGTGTCTCATTCCTTCTGCTGCTACCTCGTACCGGGGTAAGAACGTTCCGCTTCCATGTCCTGACGCTTTCCGTTTCCGCTTCCGGTGCAGGGCATGACCGGGAAACTCGGAAAGCGATGAAACAGGGCCGGAGGGTCCTTCCCCTACCGTGCTCAGGCGGCTTCCTTGGCCGGAGTGGGAGCGCTGTCCAACAAATCCTGAATCATGGCGTCCACGTCGATGGATTCGGCCTCGCCCTCGAAGTTGAGGATGACGCGGTGGCGCAAGGCGGGCAGCGCGGTGGCGCGGATGTCGTCCACGGAAACGGCGGTGCGATTGTCCAGCGCGCAACGGACTCGGGCGCCACGGATGAGGGCCTGCATGCCGCGGGGGCTGGCGCCGTAGCTGACGTAGCGCTTCACGCGGTCGACCGAATCCGGCATGTCGGGGTGCGTCGCCAGCACCAGGTGAGCGGCGTAGGCCATGACGTGGTCCGCCACCGGCACATGGGTCAGGGATTCCTGGATCTGGGTCAGCGCTTCTCCGGACATCACGGAATTCAGCTCGATCTCCTTGAAGCCGGTGGTGCGCTTGGAGATTTCCACGAGGGCTTCCTTGTTCGGAAACGGCACTTTCAATTTGAACATGAAGCGGTCGAGCTGCGCTTCCGGCAGCGGGTAAGTGCCCTCCATCTCCATGGGGTTCTGCGTGGCCATGACGAAGAACGGCAGCGGCAGTTCGTAGCGTTCGCCGGCGGTGGTGACGGCGTGTTCCTGCATGACTTCCAGCAGCGCGGCCTGGGTCTTTGGCGTGGCGCGGTTGATCTCGTCCACCAGTACCAAGTTCGCGAAAACAGGGCCTTTCTCGAAGCGCAGGTGACGGTGACCGTTGTCATCTTCACTCACGATCTGAGTGCCCAGGATGTCGGCGGGCATCAGGTCCGGCGTGCACTGAATGCGGCCCGGCTGCACGCCCAGCGCCTTGGACAGCACGCGGACGAGGAAGGTTTTCCCCAGGCCCGGCACCCCTTCCAGCAGGACGTGCCCCTGGGAAAAAATCGCGATCAGGGTGTCCGTGAGCAATTCGTCATAACCGACGATGGCCCGCTGGATTTCAGATTTCAGTTCCTCAAATTTGGCGCTGAACGCGCTCAGGTCTTGTTCGATTTCGGTGCTGTTCTTCATCATGGAGAGTCTGCTTGGAAAATTTGCTGGTTTGAAAATAGACGGCCCGGGCGAGTGGAAACGGAGGGCTAACCTGACGCGGTTACGCGGCCCGGCAACTGGCGAAGGGTGATGTCATTTCTCCTCGAACCGTTCCTTCAACGCGGAGAAATAGCGAATGACGTGTTCGCGCCGGGACAGCGGGAGCGATTGTTCGTCCAGCGCGTCTTCCTGAACTTTGATGAACTCCACGGCGGCGGCCTGCCGGTCCCGCTGCGCCTGTTCCTGGCGGGTCTGGCCCTCCACGGCGCGCATGGTGGATTCTCCCGATTCGTTGATCTGAGCCACCACGGTGGCGTCTTTGCCCGCCTTTATGGCGCCGGTCTGCGCGTTGCCAAGGCCGGTAGTCCCATTCCCGGCTTCCTGACCACCCAGGCCCGCCGCTTGAGACGAGGCGGAGGCCGCGCCTTGGCCGCCCAACGCGGCGCTGGGCGAACCGCTGCCAGGGTTCATGCCGGGGATGGGCGCGCTCATCATGCCCTGGGGCTGGCCCTGCTGACCCTGGTTACCGGAGGCCATCATGCCCTGCATGGGTTTCCCCTGCTGGGAAGGCTGCTGGCCCTGCGAACCGGGCACGGGCGCCGCGCCCATCTGGCCCTGGGACTGCTGGCCCTGGGGCGCGTTCTGGAAGCCCGGCATGGGGAGCGATTGACTGCCCGCGCCCGGCTGCTGCCCGGCGGGCGTTTGCGCCAAGGTGCCCTGCGGCATGTTCTGCATGCCCTGGCCGTTGCCTGGCTGGAGGGGTTCCAGCCCTTTGGGCGCCTGCTTGCCCGCGCTGCCTGCCAGCTTTTTCATCTGCTCCAGCTTCGCGCCACTGATCTGGCTGCCGGATTCCCGCAGTTGCTCGGCCAGTTTCTGCAATTCTTCCTGCGCCTTTTCCCGCTGGGCGACGCGGCGGAAATGCTTGGCCAACTCTTCAAACTCGTTCCCCGCCGGCTTCGGCTGTTTCATTTCCATCTTGCGGGAGGCATTGCCGACGCGCTCGCCCACGGGTTTTTGCCGGTCGTCGTCCGTAGCTTTGGCCATGGTCTTCTGCAGGCCCACGTTGACCCGGCCCTCGATCTCTTCGGTAATGTCCGGATCGCGCAGCTTGTTGGCTACCAAGTCCGCCTGGTCCGCCGTCAGGTCTGCGTCCTTGTCCTTGATGGCGGCCGCCAGGTCTGCCGTGTCGGCTTGCTGACTCATTTCGCGGAGCATTTCTTCCGAAGCCCATTCGTCGGAGGCGGCGCTGAACTTTTCCGCCAGCTTCTCCGCGGCGCGGGCGCGGGCTTCCACCGCGGCGAGCACTTCGCGGGCGGTCTTTCCGCTGGCCTCCCCCAACTCTTCGCCCATGGATTCCAGGGACTCTTTGAGTTCGTCCAGCTCACGTTTTTCAGCATTCTCGGCCAGGGCTTTAATCTTCTCGATGTCCTTGGTCAGCCGTTCCACGTCCTTGGCTTCTTCCTCGGCCTGGGCCTGCATGTCCGGGGTCAGCGGAGCGTCCCCGACGGCAATCCCGGCCCGGAACAAGGGAGAGATCGCAAACACCAGGGCCACGAGCGGCGCAACCCAGGCCCATTTCACGACCGGCATTGGCAGCGCGGCGGAAATTCCCTTCAACGCGGCGGGCAGCTTTTCCTGGGCCCGGGCGATATGGCGTTTCTCCCCTTCCTCAATCTCGGGCTTGGAGGCAAAGAAGTAGGCCGATGAATAGGTGTCCTTGGCGTCCGAGGCTTCGTCCCACACCGCCAGCGAACGAAGGGCTCCAGGCCGCCGGGTCCAGACCCAAATCAACAGTCCCAGGAGCCAAGCCCCGCAAAGCGCCAGCACCCAGACCCATTCCCCGCCCCGGCTGCCAGTGAGGCGGAGAATCAGGACGAGCAACACGGCAGCGCCGCCCGCCCACAGGTGGCTTGCCCGCAGGAGTCCCAGGAAGTCACGCCAACCGAGCCGGCGGCGCACCGTGTCCGCCGCCTGAGAGAAGGCTTCCCGCTGTTTTCCCACGTTTTCCAATGACGCAACTTCCATAAAAACTTATCTAACCTTCTTGTACCCAACAATTGAACCCAATCACTCCACTCCGGACAGCACCCGCTCGATCCGCCGCCGGACTTCGGGGTCGGGATTGGTGTTGAGTTCCTTTTCCAAAATCGCTTTCGCCAGGTAACCGTAGCCGTTTAGTTCCTCCGTCGCCACTTCCCTCGTTTCCCAATCGTCCGAGCCCAGTTTCCGGATGAGTTCGGAGATCTCCTGCCGGGCGCCGTCGTTCAGGCGCGGCACCGGTGTCTCGTAGGCTACGATGTCGCCCACGGGAATCTTCCACTCTTCGCCCCGGACCCGGATTGGAACAAAGGCATCGCCGAGGCGTCCCGTAATGACGCCCCCGCCCCAGAGTTCGATCCGGAACTCCGGGCCGCCGGGCCCTTGAGGCTCGCTGGCGAAGTCTTCCAGGGGATTGGTCATGGTTCGGATCTCGTCAGGGGAAATCAGGAGGGCTTCCGTTCCGGTCAGCACTTTCAGAGAGGGTGTAATGACCTGACAGACGACGCGCTGGTTTCCTGCCAGCCTTAGATTCGGTTGAGTGATGACGGGTTCAATTATCGCCCGATCCTGGAGTTCCTCCGCCCGCTCCACCGAGGCCCGGGTCACCACGGCTCGGATCTGGCGGACCTCCAGATCGTGCTCGCCGAACAGTTCGCTGTAAACCGGAACCGTGTCTCCTGACAGGTAGGCATAACAGCGGGTGCCGTCCTTAAACTCGATATAATGGCCCACCGGCTCGTCTTCCTGGGGAGAGAGCCAGAGCAGGTCATCCAGTGAAAAACGCAGGCTGCCCCAGGAGGTGGCGGCGCTGATCTGGAAGTCCTTGCCACCGTAAACCGCCAGACGGTCGCCGCCGAAGGTTTCGATCAGGGCCACGACGCCCTCTTCCCACACGCCTTCGTTCTCCTTCTGGCCGCGCACCAGGCGGTCCAGATTTGAAACGTCCAGGTTCATTTTTCCGCCGCTGGCCATGACGAAGCGGAGATTCTCCGCCGATACCCGGCCATTGAAGACCTGCCCGTCCCGCAGAAAGACCCGGGCCACGTCACGGGTGCCGCGATTTCCACCCACCACGGCGGCGACGTTTTCAAAAGGGATCTCCGCGTCTCCGTAGTCTGAAGACAGGGTAAGTCTTCCGCAACTCGCGGACCCCACCAGCCGGGTGGTTTCGCCCATGGCCAGCACATCGCGCCTCAGCCGTTCCACGCCCAGGCCGTCCAGGCTGGTGCTGGAAAGCAGGGCCGCGCCTCCGGGAGCTCCGGAGCGTTCGTAATTCGCCACCAGCTTTCTCAGGTCGCTGGGAATGGAGCTTTGAAGGCGGTTCAACTGAAAGGGGCGGAACAACTGGGCCAGAGAGCGGCGATCGTAATTCCGCGGCACGGGCACCTGCCCCACGGCATGGGCCAGGATGACGGTCTGCCCCGGCGCCAGTGTCAGGTTATACTGGAAAGTCAGGGCATACTTGTTCTGGCTGCTGATGGAAGGCTTCAGTTGGCTCTTCGGAGAGCAGAGCGCAAAAACGAAGGCCCGGTTTGTCTGGGTAGAGCCGGGCGTGACGAGGATGGCGCTCTCCCGGTTACCCAACATGACCACGTCCGCGTTTCCCTGGTCCGTCAGGTAGGTCTTGTAATTGCCGCTGAAGTTCGTCCGCAGGCTGACGTTCAGGTTGATCGTGTTGGCCGAGACGTTGGACAGAATCTCCAGGTAACGGACGATGCCCTCCTGCTCCATCATGCGGATGCGGCGAAGCACTTCCAGCCCGGCGATGGAGGAGTTTTGCCGGTTGTGCAGGACGTACTCCTTGCCGTCCGCAGTCATCATCGGCTGGTAGGTGTAGAACTGCTGGTTGTTGATCAGCAGGTTCAGCCCGCTGTTTACCAGCGAATTTCCAACACGCCCGAGGGAACCGTTTTGTTCAATGTTCCAACTGTTACCTGCCTGGTCCGTGCGGATGCCCATGGCGGCGGGCACGAGCGGGTCCGAAATGACCGGGGCGTTCTGGGCCGATGCCGGGGCCGGCAATCCCGTCAGAGCCGCAACCGTCGCTGCGAAAACAAGGCCCACCGTCCATCCCGCGGCATTGCGCGGGCTGGGGGTTCGCCGCCGTTGGTTGATAGTTCCTCTCACTCTTCGTTCCTCACCCACTCCAGGAAATGCTGCACCGGCACGTCCCAGCGATCATCGCCAGTCGCGAGTGTCAGGGTTCGTTCCCTCAGGCGCCCGGTCAGGGTATCCCCGGAAGCCATCTCCACTTCAAATAGCGGCACCGCATCGAATTCTGATTCATCGGACCGGCGAATAGAAAGCATTTCGGCCGGCTTCACCTCCGTCACGCTGCTTCCGGCCACCAAATGAAGCGATTCCGTTGCCAAGTCCGCGCGCAGCAGATTGTTTCCCTTCAAAAGGGCGGCGGGATAGACGAGATCCCCCGGCTCGCCGAGGTCTTCCAGGGCCAGCCAGAGATCGCTTTCGTCCAAGGCGGGCTCGCCCAGCGGATCGCCTGCTTTCCAGACCGAGACGATGTCCCGGGCGGGGAAAGTCACGGTATCGCCCTCCGGCACGCGCTTCACGGTGAGTTCCGCGTCCAGCAGCAGCACGCTGAGGCGGGAGCCATCCGCCAGGTTCAGGCGGAACTTCGGAGCCATGGCGCTGGCGTAGTCCATGGCTACAATCTCGCCAAGAGGCACCGTCTTAGCGCCCCAGGGAGACAACACGGTAATTGAGGCCGCCGCGTCCGCGGCGTCCGAAATCAGGACTTCTCCCGAGCGCAATGCCACGCAGGACCCGGAGTTTTCCGGCAGCTTACCGTCGGCGGCATCCAGGGCGGAAATGACGAAGCCCAGATCCGCCGGGGCGAGATCCATTTCCCAGCCGTCCGGGCCGGTCATCTTCAGGTTCTCCGCGCTTAGCTCACCCGCCAGGACCCGGCCGTCCCGCAAAAAGATCCGCTCTTGCCGGCCGATGCCGTTTCCGCCCTGGATGGCGGCGATCCGCGCGGCGCCCACGGTCGCGGTTCCCCACCTGCCCTCGGCAGTCAGGGTAGCGCCTTCTGCCACCTTTCCGGCCAACTGGTTTTCTTCCGTGATCCACAGCACATCGTCCCGGCCGCGCTCGATGCCCAGGGAATCGCTCAGCCGGTTCACCGCCACCAGCGCCGCTTTGTCGAAGGGTTGCGCGGCGCCCGCCGGCCGGGGTTCAACGTTGAAGTTCCGGACCAGGAGGGCCACTTCATTGCTGACGTTCGGGGACACCAGCTGCCGCCGCTGATAGAAAGCCTCGAACTCGTCCTCGGCATCCTCCGGCCCCGCCAGGTTCCGCTGAATGACCCAGTGCAGCAGGGCCACCTTTTTCCCCGCCGGAATTTCCAGGGAATACTCGAAGACCAGTTCACGCTGGTTGGAACTGAAACGCACCGCGGGTTTCAATTCCTCCTTCTCTCCGGTCAGGAGAAACAGGGTGTCGTGCCGTCCGTCCAACTGTCCGAAGCGGGCCACGAGCCCGTATTGGCGGGCGCCCAGGATACCACCGGAAGGCTGGGAATAAATCTGCCCGCTTTCCAGGTGCAGGTCCTGCCACTGAGCCTGGTAGGTGGTGGTGTATTCCACACGGAGATTGACGGCCTCCTCCCCTGGGTTTTCGAGCACGTCCAAAAAGCGCGCCGCGCTCCTTTCCGGGTCCACCCATACGTCCCGAGTGAATTGGGGGCCACTCTCTTTCCCCAAGGTGAAACGGTATTCATTTCCCGAAAGCTGCGCTACCGCCGTAACCGGCGGCGCTTCGCCCTCCAGCTTCAGCGCCATGGCGGCCCGGAAATAGGAAATCCGTCCCGACTTGACCGAAGCGTCCTTGTTCAACACCCAGGCATACCCTTCCTGGTCGGCGATGGGATCGAACTCCGAAGGGATGCTTTCGATTTTCCGGGGAAATTCGCTGTCCGCCGCGGGCGCGTTCGGAGAGACCAAGAGCCCACTCAATAACACCAGCAGAAGACTGGCGGTCAGCGTTCGGGGGGTCGGGAAAACGCGAAAAATCACAGCAATCGTAGATTCTACCCGAATTCCTGCCCCGGCAAACTGCAAAGTGGTCAAAACCATCAGCCTGAATACGCTATTGAGATTGCCGAACTTGCGCAAGACTGGGGGAATCACCCCAGGAGAATTTGGACTGCGGTGACAGAGGACAAGCCGAAAGGATTGTCCGGCGACACCGCTTTGAGGGAAAGTGTTCGCATCTCCTGAAAAGAACTCCGCGGAAAGCGGCCTGATGGCAGGCCCTTACCACCACCCGGGCCACACTATCGTTGGCCAAAAGATCGCCAGTCGCTCTGAAGCACCCGCGACATACTGCACTCTCACGCCCCCCAAAGCGGTGTCGCGCTTCGCATTGCCACCGCAGTCCAAATTCGCTCCACGTCCAAGTCTGTCCCAACTTCGTTTCGTTTGCTCAAGAGCACGAATACGCTCCCCAACCTCCGCTCCAAAATTCCCATCCCCTTTTCCTCGATTCACGATGGATTCTTTGGCTGAATGCCCCATCATACCCCTTTCGTTTTTTCAACCCTACCATGAAGAGTCTCTGGAACGATCAGGAAGCCGCTAAGTATCCCAGTGAATTGGGCATGCGAGTCTATACCTCCCGCCTGCTGGGGGCCGACCCGGAACTGGTCTTGCACGGCGGCGGGAACACCTCCGTCAAGGCGCGGGAAAAGGACTTCTACGGTGAGGAGACGGACATCCTTTACGTGAAGGGCAGCGGCTGGGACTTGGGCACCATCGAAGAAGCGGGTTTCGCGCCGGTCCGGATGAGCGCCCTGCTCAAAATGGCGGAGATGACGGAACTGAGCGACACCGACATGGTGGCCCAGCAACGCGCCGCCATGCTGAACCCCAGCGCGCCCACGCCGTCTATCGAGGCTATTTTGCACGCGGTCATTCCCGCGAAATACGTGGACCACACCCACGCGAACGCGGTGATCGCCCTGACAAACAACCCCAATGGCGAGGCGATCATCCAGGAAGTCTATGGCGGCCGCGTGATCGTGGTTCCCTACGTGATGCCCGGCTTCATCCTGGCGCTGGAAGTGAACAAGCGCCTCAAGGAAAAAGGCGACCTGAGCGGCATCGACGGCATCATCCTGATGAACCACGGCATCTTCACGTTTCACGACGATGCCCGGCGCAGTTACGAGTTGATGATCGAGCTGGTGTCCCTGGCGGAAAATTACATTACCGAGCGCGCCCCGGAAGTGAAGCCGCCCGCGTCTAAAGAGATCGCTGAGGACCTCAAGACCCTGGCGAAAGTCCGGAAGCTCGTTTCCGAAAAGCGCGGCGGCGCGGTCTATGCCCTGTGGAATCACGATCAGAACGCGATCGAATATTCTCTGCTGGATGGACTGGGTTCCGTGGCCAACCAGGGACCGCTGACCCCGGACCACGTCATCCGCACCAAGCGTGTGCCCTTGATCGTGAGTGCCGAACCCGAGGCGGACGTGGCCGGGTTTGAGGAAGACTACCGGAAATATTTCGAGGCCAACACGGATGGCTCCCAGACCATGCTGGATACCGCGCCGCGCTGGGCGGTGTGGCCTGGCTATGGCTCCATCAGCTTTGGGTCCACCCTGCCGGAGGCTCAGATCATCGCGGACATTACCAGCGAAACGATGAAGACCATCCAGCAGGTGGAAGGCGCACTGGGCGGCTGGCGAGCCCTGCCGGCGAAGGATATCTTCGAAATCGAATACTGGGAACTGGAGCAGGCCAAGCTGAAGAAGGCGGGCGTGGCAAAACCCGTTCACCAAGGCAAGGTGGCCATCGTCACTGGCTCCGCCGCCGGCATCGGCTTTGCCTGCGCCGAGCAACTGGCCCTGCAAGGGGCCAAGGTCATTGGCCTGGACCTGAATCCTGAGATCGAGGAAGCCATGGCCGGTATCGGCGGCGTGGGCATGGTGGTGAACCTGACGGACGAAGAGAAAGTCGTCGCCGCCATCAATGACACCGTGCGCCGCTTTGGCGGGCTGGACATTCTGGTAAGCAACGCGGGCATCTTTACCGCCGGGGCGCACCTGGAAGACTTGGAGCAGAGCAACTGGGACAAGTCCATGGCGGTAAACCTGACCAGCCACCAAGTGCTGTTGAAGCACACCATTCCTTACCTGAAGCTGGGGATCGACCCGGCCATCGTGCTGGTGGGCTCGCGCAATGTGAACGCGCCGGGCGCGGGCGCCGCGAGTTATTCCTGCGCCAAGGCGGGGCTCACCCAGCTCTGCCGCGTGGCGGCGCTGGAACTGGCGCCCCAGGGCGTGCGCTGCAACATCATTCACCCGGACGCTGTTTTCGACACCAAGCTGTGGACGCCGGAGGCCCTGGCCCGTTCCGCCGAGCGCTACGGCATGACGGTGGAAGAATACAAGGCCCGCAACCTCCTGAAGACGGAAATCAAGAGCCGCGACGTGGGCCTGATGGTGGCTGCCATGGCCAGCCCGCTCTTTGGTAAAACGACTGGCGCGCAGATTCCGGTGGATGGGGGAAATGATAGAGTGATTTGAGGCGCGCGGGAAGAGAGTGGCGGACGCGGAGGGAGGAAGCGGACGCTTCGAGGCTTGGCGGACGTGACAATGACAATGAGACCATCAGACTTTCAGACAATGAGAGGACGCCAGGCTAGGAAAGGATGGGGCTTAGCGATGGAAGTGATGAGAAGTATTTAATGTGTTGAGGTAAAAATGAGGTGGATGGTTTCGTTCAACGCGGCCTTTGACTCCCCTACCCGTTTCGTTTAATAGAGACTCTTTCCCCGAGAAAAACACCCATGAGTTCGATCCGAAAACTGATTAACGACCCGCTGAAAGTCGCCGACGAACTGGTCGAAGGCCTGGTGGAAGCCTACAATGGCGAGTGCGTCCATGTGGGTCAGCGCTCCCTGGCACTGAAGAATATTCCCGACAACAAGGTCGCCCTGCTGGTGGGCGGCGGCAGCGGCCACGAGCCGATTTACCATGGCCTGGTGGGCCGGAATCTCGCGGACGGCGCGGCCTGTGGCGACATCTTCGCGGCCCCGCCGCCGGACATCGTGCTGGAAGCCACCCAGGCCGTGAACCGGGGCAATGGCGTGCTGTATTTGTACGGCAACTACGCCGGGGACGTGATGAATTTCGACATGGGCGCGGAACTCGCCGAAGACGACGAGGGCATCGACGTGCGCACCGTGCTGATCTGGGACGACGTGTGCTCCGCTCCGCCCACGCAGAAGCACAAGCGCCGCGGCATCGCTGGGCTGGTGCCGATCGTGAAACTGGCGGGCGCCGCTTCTCAGGAAGCTAAGACACTGAACGAACTGGAAGCCGCCGCGAAGAAAGCCGTACTCCACACCCGCTCCGTGGGCGTGTCCATGTCTCCGGGCTCCATTCCCGCCACGGGTAAGCCGACCTTCGAGATCGACGAAGACAAGATCGGCCTCGGCATGGGCATTCATGGCGAGCCGGGCGTGTCGGAAATCCCGATGACCACGGCGGACGAACTCACGCCCATGATGCTGGACCTGATCTTCAAGGACTTCGAGGACGACGAGGAAATTGAAGCCCTGAAGGAGGGCGACGAAGTGCTCTTCTTCGTGAACAGCCTGGGCTCCACCACCATGATGGAGTGCCTGATCGCCCTGCGCAAAGCGAAGGAACTGCTCACCGCCAAGGGTCTCAAAGTGTATGACGTCATGGTCGGTCCGCTGGTGACCTGCCAGGAAATGGCGGGCATCTCCTTTTCCATCACCAAGATGGATGACGAACTGAAACGCTACTGGGACGCGCCTTGCCAGTCTGTCTGTTTCAGCAAGATGGAAGGCCGTTACGGCGGTTGACCGGTCCAGCACACTCGTTATTTCTTCCTTTATTTTCCACACCGTTTGTCTCTACCGGCCATGCCCAAAGAAACTCTGAACGCCGCTGAAGTCCGCGAAATGTTGATCCAGGTCGCGGACAAAATCATCGAGTCCGAACCCATCCTGTCCGAAGCCGACCGGAAGCTTGGCGACGGCGATCACGGCATTGGCATGGAGCGCGGCATGAACGCCGCCAAGGCGAAGCTGGACACCACGGAAGGCGAGCCGCTGGGCAAGCAGTTTATGAGCGTGGGCATGGCCATGATGTCCAGCATGGGCGGCGCTTCCGGCGCGGTGTTCGGCACCCTTTTCCGCAACGGCGGGAAAGCCTTGGGCGACGCGGACTCTTTCGGCGCTCCCGAGCTGGCCACCTTTCTCACCGCCGCTGCGGACGGCGTGATGACCCGGGGCGGCGCCAAACCCGGCGACAAGACCATGGTGGACGCCCTGAAACCCGCCGCCGATAAGGCGGAGGAAGTGAAAGACGCCTCCCTGCCCGACGCGATTCAAGCCGTGGCCGAGGCCGCCGAAGCGGGCAAAGACGCCAGCAGCGCCATGCGCGCCACGATGGGCCGCGCCCACACCCTGGGAGACCGCTCCATCGGCCATCCCGACGCGGGCGCCGTCAGTGTCAGCATCATCATCGGGACGATGCGGGACTATGTGATGGGGTAAGGGCTCTCCCTCCCTCCTCATTCAGAGCGGAAACTAAACCTCCGCGGCAGTCGCTATTTCGGCAGAGCGCTGAGTGTCCCGTTCCCATGGGGCCGGAGCCTTCCGCACGATGCGGGCACTCACTTGATCGAACTGGATGCCGTCTTCGGTGTGTTCGAAGAACTGGTGACGGCTGGCGCGGAGCAGGATGTCGAACTCCCGGAAACCGAGATTCAGGGGGTAAGTCTGCACGGCCCCCGCAGTGCCTGAGACGGACTCCGCGGAAACTTCCACCTCGAAGTGGTTCTCCAGCCAGCGGCGCAGGCGGTAAAAGGTCAGGTAAAAATGACGCTCGGCCACTTTCCGGGCGCTGAGGAATTGGCGAATGATGGCATCGGCGTTTCCGGTGCCGGAGTGATCGCCAACTCCCTGAAGACTGGCGCGGAATTCCAGTAGGGCGTCCAGCTGTTCGGGAAATTCCTGGAGACGGCGATCCTTCAAGAGAATGTCCACCGTTTCGGGGCCACAGTTGGCCCGGCACTGGTGACTCCACTCGCTACAGCAGGAAAGTTGAGGGGAAAACTTGGTCACGGAAATAACTTGCAGACGATTTGAGAGAGTGCAAAATATTTCTGAGACTGAGTCTCAATCTCCCCTAAAAATCATGGCTAAAACTCTCTGTGACTGGAGCAAAAAAGACTTGGAGCGGCACGCGGACCAGCTTTATGAGCTGACCCACCAGCCCACTCATTTTTGCCGGAAGTGTGCCCGCGTGGCGAACTGCAAACGGGTCCTGTGCAAAGGCTCCACCTTTGCCGCGGCTGGAGTGAAGATGCCGGTTCCCTTCCATGCCGGAGACAAGACTCCAGCGGTGGAAGACGACCCAAACCGGATGGTGGCCTGACACGGCTGCCGGTCCTGACGCTTTCCTCTTTTTGCCCAGGGAGACATGACTGGTACGAAAAAACGGCTGGCCCCTTCCGGAGACCAGCCGTTTCGGTTTGGACAAAGCAGGTTTCCTTCGGCTTACTTCAGGTAAGCATTCAGCATCCAGAGCGCTTTCTGGTGAGATTTGATCCGGCCGATGAGGAGATCTTCCGTTTCCGCGTCGCCGTTCTTGGCGGCTAGGATGCGGGTGGAAAAAGCGGTTTCCAGGCACTTTTCGTGGCCCACGATCAGGGAAGACACAAAATCCTTCGCCGGGCAAGGCGCCTCGGACGGGCCTTCCTCGATGGTCGACATTTTGGCCAAGGCTTTCAAGCCGCCCGCGGCATAGTGATCCAGGGCACGGACCCGCTCGGCAATGTCGTCGATGGCTTCAAACATCTCTTCGTATTGGCCCTGAAAAGCTTCGTGAAGCGGGAAAAAATCCGCTCCTTCGATGTTCCAGTGGGCCAGGTGAAGCTGGGCCATGAGGCCATAGGAGTCAGCCACCAATTGATTGAGTCCGGCTGCGATGTCCGGGATAGCGGTTTCCTGTACGGGACTGTTTTCGACAACTACATTCATGTTATGTTTTTCTTTCAGGTTGTAAGCCCCTCCGGGTGGCGGGTCGGCGGTGCTTTCAGTTACCTTTATATACGCCCGAAAGGCCCGGAAGTCACGTGTTCTCCGGCTCTTGATTCGTTAGACTTAGCGGCCAGAAATCCCCCGGCAGAGGCGCCTTGGAAGCAACGCAGATATGCGGAGACGTCCGGTTCACAACGTCTCCGCCGGCATCAAGACAGCTACCTCTAGTAAGGCAGTTCCCGCAGGTAGAGGTTCTTGAAGAAGAGTTCGCTGCCATGGTGCTGGAGTTCGATCTGATCTTCGCGGAAAACGGGGGTCAGCCCTGTTTTGTCCCAGTAGTTTTCGAGAACCGTGTCATCGACGATCAGTTTGCCATTCAGCCAGATGGACACCTTTTCCCCGACCATGCGGATAAAGAAGGTATTCCACTCGCTGGGAGGATTGTCGGCCAGGACCAGGGGGGAATTGCGGTGCTTTTTGTTATTCCACAGGCCGCCGGAGCCCAGGTTGCGGCCGTTTTTGTAAGCAGTCACCCATTCTTCCGGGGTGTTGACCTCTTCGCCTTCTTTGGCGCGTTTGTCCCAGGGATCCCAGATCTGCACTTGCGGGGTGCCGCGCAGGTAGAGGCCGGAGTCGGCTCCCGGCGGGATCTTCCAGTCCACGTAAAGTTCGAAATCGCCGTAGTCCTTGGCGGTGCAGAGGCTCTGGCCCAGGCCGTCGTAGACCAGGGTCCCGTCTTCCACGCGCCAGTGTTCGCGCATGACTTCATCGGCGGCGGCCTGGGCTTCCTTCAGGGCGTCCCCTTCCAGAGCGCGGCGCTCCAAGGCGTTCTTGTGGGCCAAGCCTTTCCAGCCGGTGAGGTCCGTACCGTTGAAGAGAGAGGTGAATCCAGCCGGCGGGGTATTGTCCGCGTCCGTCTCCGGCTTTGGCGGGCTGACGGAGAGGTCTTTCACCTTCAGGTCGCGGAACTCGACGTGATCGCTGTGTCCGGCCAGGAGGATGTGACCTTTCTCGCGCTTCATGCCGGGGTGATCGTGACCGTCCAGCGGGGTCAGTTGGTCCAGATAAACGTCCAGAATGGCGGCGCCGTTCAGGATGACTTTCACATGGTCGTTGATGCAGATGATGGTTTCCTCGTTCCATTCGCCCACGGGCTTCAGGTACCCGGTCTTGGCCGGGTAGAGGCCGTAGAGAGAGCCATGCACCTGCCAGGGCTTCAGCCAGGAAAGCCGTTTCCCGGTTTCTTCGTCGACTTTGCCGTATTTGTCGCCGTCGTGATCCAGGATCTGGATCTCCATGCCGTCGTAGGCGGCATTGCCTTCCGCCGGGGCGCGGATGCCGATGCCATTGTTGCCGGAAGGAGTGTTTTTAAACTGAAAGCTGAAGACGAAGTCGCCGTACTCTTTTTCCGTGTGGAGCACCTTTGCGCCAGCGGGACAAACCAACACGCCATCTTCCACGGTGTAGTTTTCCGTATCGCCCCCCCAGCCAGTAAGGTCCTTGCCGTTGAAGAGCGTGGTCCAGTCCTCCAAGGCATTCACCATGGCCAGGGACTTTTCGCCGTCCACCAGCGCGGGGTCTGGCCCTTTAGGTTTCTTTTGGGCGTGAACAAAGGCGGGGCACGCCGCCAGACACAGGGCGGCCAGAGAGGCGGTAAGTCTCATGCGAAAATTTTGGGGCTTAGGGTTTGTACTCAGGGGGTTGGATGACGGGAGATTTGAACACGCTCAGCGCGTTTCGTTCAAGTTCGGAGAATGGGAAAGCCTGAGACCGGATTCTACTTTGTAACCGGTCCGAAATACCCGGCGTCTGAAACTCATGAACACGGTCCGGGTTTGATTGATACCTGGCGAGATCAGACATCACTCTGCCCGCGCGACCTGCCACCTTTCCCGATCTATTTTGACTACCACACACCGTCATGAAACATCGAATCCTTTTCACCGCCGCCGGCTCCCTGGCCGCCCTGAGGCTTGGGGTCGTTCCGTTGCTGGCGTCTCCCGATGTTGGAAACACGCCGGAGCCGGAGGCCGCGGCGGTTCCAACCTTCAACGAGCAGATTGCGCCGCTGATCCACAATAACTGCTCCAGTTGTCACCGTCCGGGCGAGGCCGCGCCGTTCTCGTTGATCTCCTTCGAGGAAGTCTCTAAGAAAGCGGGCACCATGAAGCGCGTCATGAACGACCGCTACATGCCGCCCTGGCACCCGGAACCGGGCTACGGCGAGTTTGCCCACGAACGGCGCCTGAGCGACGCGGACATCGCGTTGTTTAACCAATGGGTGGAAGCCGGCCGGCCGGAGGGAGATCCTGACAAAGCCCCCACCCCGCCGACTTTCCCCGAGGGCTGGCAACTGGGCGAACCGGACCTGGTCCTGACCATGCCGGCGGGCTTTTCCGTCCCGGCTGACGGGCCGGATCTCTATCGGAACTTCGTGCTGCCCCTGAACCTGGAAGAAGACAAATGGGTCAAAGCCGTGGAGTTGCGCCCCAGCGCGCGCTCCGTGGTGCACCACGTCCTGTTCTTCCTGGACGACACCGGCACGGCACGGAAGCTGGACGGTCAGGACGGACAGCCGGGCTTTCGCGGCATGGCCTTCCGCCGGTCGGGCAGCCTGGGCGGCTACATTCCAGGAAGCGCCACCCTGCCCTTGCCGGGCGACCTGGCGCTGCCTTTGCCGAAGGGTTCCGATCTGATCCTGTCCGCCCACTTCCATCCTTCCGGAAAGGCGGAGGTGGAGCAGACCACCGTCGGCATTTACTTCGCGGACAAGCCATCCAGCAAGAAGATCGCCAGCATCCAGGTCCCGCCCGCCTTCGGCCGCGGCATGGGGATCGATATTCCGGCGGGCGAACCAAACTACAAAATTGAAGACACCTTCACCCTGCCGGTGGACGTGGACGCCATCAGCGTGGGCGGGCACGCTCACTACATCTGTCAGGAAATGAAAATGACGGCCACGCTGCCGGACGGCACGGAAAAACCTTTGCTCTACATCGCCGACTGGGACCTGGACTGGCAGGACCGCTACTACTTCAAGGAACCCGTCCGGCTACCCGCCGGGACGGTGCTGAGATCCGAACTGCGGTATGACAACTCAGAGGACAATCCGGACAACCCGAACTACCCGCCGGTCCGGGTCCGCTGGGGCCGGGAATCGACGGACGAGATGGGCAGCATTACCCTGATGGTGGTCCCAGCGGACGACGGCGACAGCCTGCGCCTGACCATGGCCACGGCGCGCAACCAGGGCGCGGTGCTGGGTAAGCTGGCTTCGGAACTGCGCAACGGCGCGCTCCTGGAACGCCTGCC
Organism: Verrucomicrobiia bacterium; assembly: GCA_030427505.1. Lineage (GTDB taxonomy): Bacteria > Verrucomicrobiota > Verrucomicrobiia > Verrucomicrobiales > DEV007 > JAUICH01. Next base: position 29,975 of record JAUICH010000010.1, on the reverse strand, counting down.
CCAGATCCTGAACTCCATGGATGCCAACCAGGACGGAAACCTGCAACGCGACGAACTGCCGCCCCGGCTCCAGAACCGGCTGTTCGACCGGCTGAACAGCGATGGAAATGACTTTTTGGACTCGGATGAGATGCAGACCCTCCACGACTTTCTGGACAGCCTGAAAGCCCGTGCCAGCGGCGGCGAGACAGCCTCGGTCTCCCCCGGCAACAGGTAATCCGTGGCGGTACCCACGCATTTGCGCGTTTTGCATCGCGGACCGCTCCTGTAGTATGTTGGCACTGGTTACTGCCCTTACCATGAATCCCCATTCTTCCAGATTGTTCGTCCTATTCGGTTCCGGCGTCCTGGCCGCGAGTAATTTTCCGGTCTCCGCCTCGGAAGAGGTCACCTTTGCCGAGCACATCGCGCCGATTGTGTATGAAAACTGCACCGTCTGTCACCGGCCCGGTGAGGCGGCGCCCTTTTCGTTTACGGACTACAACTCGGTGAAACGCCGGGCCCGGACCATTCAGCGGGTGGTCATCGACGAAGGCTACATGCCGCCCTGGCACCCGGAGAAAGGCTGGGGCGAGTTTCGTGGGACGCGGCGTCTCACCCCCGAGCAAAAGGACCTGATCGGCCGCTGGGTAGCCGCTGGCGCTCCGGAGGGAGATCCCGCCCTCACTCCCGCTCTGCCGGAGTTTCCGGAGGGCTGGCACCTCGGCAAACCGGACCTGGTGGTGGAGATGGATGAAGACTTCGAGATTCACGCGGAAGGCAATGACATCTATCGCTATTTCGCGTTGCCGTTAAACCTAAGCGAAGACAAATGGGTCCGCGCCGTGGAAGTCCGGCCCGCTGTCCGCTCCGTGGTTCACCACGTATTGTTCTTCCTGGACAACACCGGCAAGGCGCGGACGCTACAGCAGGAAGACCAGAAAGCGGCGGGCTTTAGCGGGAAAGGTTTTAAGGCCACGGGCTCCCTGGGTGGCTGGGCGGTGGGCGGCACACCGCTGGAGCTGCCCGAAGGTCACGCGAGACCGCTGCCCAAAGGCTCGGACCTGGTCTTGCAAACACACTTTCACCCCACCGGGAAAGTGGAGCGGGAAAAGACCAGGATCGGCATATACTTCGCTGACACCGCGCCGGAGCGAAGACTGCTAGAGTTCCAGGTGCCGCCAAACTTTGGGAGTCCGGTGGGCATTACCATCGCGCCGGGTGATTCTGAGTATGTGGTGGAAGACCACCTCATCATCCCGGAAGACACGGACCTGATTTCCGTCTGGGGGCATGCCCACCAGGTCTGCACTTCCATGCAGGCGGAAGCGACCCTGCCCGATGGAACGAAGCAACGCCTCTTCCGCATCGGCGGTTGGGATTTCAACTGGCAGGGCCAGTACGCTTACGAAGAACCGCTGAGGCTTCCCAAGGGCACGCAGATCGACGCCCGCATCACCTACGACAATTCAGCGGAGAATTCCTCAAATCCTAACACGCCTCCCAAACGAATCTACTGGGGCGAGCAGTCCACGGACGAAATGGGCAGCCTGATTTTCCAATGCGTCGCCGCGGAAAAAGGCCGTCAGGCGGAATTGGCACAGGGACTGAATGCCCAGGCCCGGGAATCCAAGCAGCGCTTTGAAGAACGCCGCCGTCTCGCCATCCGCACCTACATGGTCATGCGACTGGACGAGAACGCGGACGACGTGCTCTCCAAAGACGAAGTTCCCGCGGAATACGCCGTGCCTTTCACCCTTCTAGACCAGGACGGCAGCAAGACCGTCACCGTGGCGGAGATTGAAAAGAACGGCGCCTTCCTGGATGAGATGGCGAAGAAGAAAAAGCCGCGCTGACCGCCCATCGCGTTACATCTTTTCCAACAACCCGAACCCTGACAAAGCCCCTAAGACCCATGCCGAAAACCACCTTCCCTCTCTTTGTCGCCGCTCTCTGTTTGGGCGCGCCAATGCCATTCGCGATCTCGGGAACCCCAGAAGATCCCTCCCCCGCGGCAGCGGCAACCGCGGAGGCCCCCGCTGATATCTCGCTCGCCACGATTCAGGGAAAGACCGTGAAACCCCTGGTTCCGCCGGCGGACGGAAAGGCCGCCGTGGTGATCTTTACGACGACGGACTGTCCGATCGCCAATGGCTATGTGCCGGAGATCAATCGCATCTTTTCCGAATACTCCCCAAAAGGCGTTTCCCTGACCCTGGTCCAGGTAGACCCCGATCTGGCCACGGACGAAGCGGTGAAGCACGCGGAAGAATACCGGATTGAACCGCCAGTGGTGATCGACCGGAAGCACCGGCTGGTAGCCGCGACGGGCGCGGAAGTCACCCCGGAAACCGCCGTCTTTGACGCCAAGGGCCAGTTGGTTTACCTGGGCCGGATCGACGACCAGTACGCTGGTTATGGTGACCGGCGCAATCAGGCCCGCGTTCACGATCTGCGCAATGCCCTGGACGCCATCCTGGCGGGCAAACCTGTGGAACACGCCCGGGTGGAGTCACTGGGGTGTTACATTCCGGAGTTGAATTGAGGAAAACCATTGCGGCTTACTTTGATAGCCATCCATCTCGGTCATCGGCTTGCCGCAATCGATTGGAATCTCCGACAGAATGTCCTTTTTGCGATTCCTAAGTCGCCAACCTCGCAAGTCTCGTAGGCACACGTCATAGATAAACTGAGTGCCTCTGAGAAACCCGGATTTCCTGTCCCGGTCTCCCGGCAAGGCGCTGCTGACAGGATGAGAGTGGAACGATCCAACAACTTCATGACCCAAATCAGCCAGGCCCCTCACGGCATTCTCGATTGTCTCGCCTGAGATCCTGTAGGAACCCGGTCCACAAACTTCGTTCCTCAGAAACTTGAAATGAAGGTGGAAACCATCCTTCGAAAAGACAATTCCACAGACTTCCAGGTGATCAGCCTGTTGTGCGCGCCAAGCCACGGAATGCAGCTTGGCAAACTGGTGTGCACTGACTTTGAAGAAGCGCTTTCGGCGCAGATACTGGCGGTCATGGGCCTTCATTGGCAGAACGAAAGCCTCGCAAAAGGTTCCCTTTGTCTCGAGGACTATCCGCTGAAGCCCCCTGGCGATCAATCCGGTTTCCGCGCCACCAGCGTGATCCTTTGCCACCACCAGACGATCTTGCCGTCTTCCTCGCCCAGACGGAAGATCTGGCGAACTTCGTCCGGAGCATTGGCCACCAGGTCCAGAACGGCTTTCCGGTTTGCTTCAGGGGTGGCGGCGGTTTCGAAATACCACTTCAGGTCCGGCATCTTGAAAGGATCGAGGAAACACTCCGTGACTTCCAGGCCGGCCCGGACGCAGAGGGCTTTCCATTCGTTGGGTTTGACGAACCGGCCATGGCTGGGATCCCGCAGTTTTTCGAGCTGGTGCGTCCAGGCTTCGGCCTCCGGGGCGCCGTCCTGAACAGAACCGTCGATAACAAGAAACCAGCCCCCCGGCGCCAGGACCCGGGCGCTTTCGCGGACAAAAGCGGTTACGTCACTGAAATGATGGGCCGCCACCCGGCAGGTGACGAGGTCGAAAGAACTGTCCGTGTAGGGAAGGACTTCCGCCGAATGCTGGCGGGTTTCCACGGACAGGCCGCGTACCGCCGCCGCTTCGCGAACCCGTTCCAGCATTTCCGCCGTAAGGTCGGAGCAGGTGACGTCATATCCCCGCGCCGCGAGGCAGAGTCCGGTGTGTCCGGCGCCGGTGGCGATATCCAGCACTCTGGCCCGTTCGGGAAGGGACACGCGTTCCAGCGCGGCTTCGACGTCGCTCACATCGGCCAGGATGTGAGACTTACCGTAACGGGTGCTCTGGCGGCCAAACTGCTGTTGAGAGGCTTTCTGGACGTCATTCAGGGAGGTACTCACAAGATAAACAACGGCGGTGCTGGCTTTCGAGATTCCCGGGACGTAATCCTTGAGGGCGAGCCAGAGAACCTGCCATTCGGCGCTCAAGGCCAATATCCATTTTACACCAACCTGCTTACCGCATGCCTGACGCTTCTGGTTACCTCGTCGTCCGGGGATGGATTGTCGATTTTCACGCTTTGTATGACGAGGAGGGCGTCTACTTGATCGACGGCGGGTTTCTGCATGCCATCCCGCGTCTGGAGCGGGCCTTGGTTGGGATCGGGCGTGGACTGAAAGATATCCGGGCCATTCTCCTGACACATGGTCACTTGGACCACGCCCACAACCTGGGGCCACTGAAAGCTCTCAGCGGGGCAAAGATCCTGGCTCCGGCGGGTGAAGAGGCCCACGTCGCGGGGCGGTATCCGTATCGCGGCATTACCCGCTTCTGCGGTCTGGCGGAGGCCTTTGGCCGGATGATACTGAACTACCAGCCACCTGAGGTGGACACTTGGTTTTCCGATGGCGACGAGCTGGAATTCTGGGGCGGCCTGCGGGCGGTGTGCCTTCCCGGTCACACCCTGCACCACTGCGGGTTCTACAACGCATCGAGGAAGCTCCTCCTCTGTGGCGATCTGTTTTCCAATTATCTAGGTGGCTGGCCGCGCCTTCCCCCACCCTGGTTCAACGTAAACGGCGCGATGATTCCCCAGAGCATTGAAAAAGCGCTGACCCTGGATTTGGAAGGTGTCTTACCCAACCACAGCCGGAATCAGTCCCCGGCGTTGCACTTGGAAGACTTGCGGAAGCTGGCAAGCCGATTTCGAGATAAGAACGCGTAACTGAACCGGTCTTTCCTGAAACTTCATGCCATTCGATAACGTAGTTAATACGAAAGCCCCCGCGCAACTGTCCTCCCCCTCCCGCTTTCAAAATGCCCCGCAAGATCATCCTCCCTGGCGGCTCCGGATTTCTGGGACGAACGCTGGCGGCATTCTTCTCTGGCTTAGGTTGTGAGGTGGTTGTCTTCAGCCGTTCTCCGGGCAAGGCGCCTTTCGCGCGAACCGCCGTCTGGGATGCCAAGACACTGGGAGACTGGACGCGCGAACTGGAAAGCGCGCATGCGGTGATCAACTTGACGGGCCGCTCCGTGAACTGCCGCTACACTCCGGCGAACCGCCAGGACATGATGAACTCCCGGGTGGACTCCACGGTCGTGCTCGGCCAAGCCATCGCCGCCTGCGCCCGGCCTCCCGAGGTGTGGCTAAACTCCAGTACGGCCACGATCTACCAGCATCGCTACGACGCGCCGAACGATGAATTCACCGGCAAGATTGGCCCTCACCCGGAGGCGAAGGACGCGTTTTCCGTGGAGATCGCCAAGGCATGGGAACGCGCCTTTGAAGAGGCGGACTGTCCCGTCACGCGAAAGATCATCCTGCGGACCGCCATGGTGATGGGCCACGAGCCGGGCGGCGTCTATGAAACCCTGCGGCGGCTGGTGAAACTGGGCCTGGGTGGGAGCATGGGCCATGGCCGCCAGTATGTCTCCTGGCTTCATGACGCGGACTTCTGCGCCATCGTGGAGTGGTTGATCTCCCGGGAATCCGCCACAGGCATTTACAACCTGGCGGCGCCCGATCCCTTGCCGAACCGGGAGATGATGGCCATTCTGCGACGGGAGACCGGCATCCCGATCGGCCTGCCCGCCACGCGCTGGATGCTGGAGATGGGCGCGTTTGCATTGCGGACGGAAACGGAACTGATCCTGAAAAGCCGGCGGGTCGTTCCGGCGCGATTGATCCAGGAGGGTTATGAATTTCGCTACCCGGACTTTACGGGAGCGGTGAAGGAGTTGGAACAGGGAGCATAGAACCTATTCCGGACGCGAGATCCTGGCCTAAGCTGGGGACATCGTTCGCCCGTTTGATGAAACCGCCGCCGCCCCTGATCTGAACGCCCCGCCCGCGAGTCCGCCGCCCGAAAGGCCGAAGCCCCCGTTTGCTTTCGCCCGAGAATAAGGGGTGCAAGTGAAACGGGATCGTTAGAGTTTTCATGCGCGGGGAAAAGCGTGGTAGGGTTTCAGGCCCGAACCTTTCGGGAGCGATCCGCACCCATTACTTCCACGTGACTCTCTGTCGCCGCCCACGCTCATGACCGAAGAACCCTGGCAAAAACCCCTGGATGAGGCGGTAAACCGGGGGCGCCTGGAGAGCACGCGCTACATCAACCGGGCGAGGCTGGTGGCGATGGGGTTTCTGCTCGGTTACTACGCCGTGGCGGTGGTGTTCCTGGAAGCCACCACGGACTACCTGGCCAGCGTGAGCGTAGCGGTGACCTATGCCGCGATGGCGGCCATCATCTGGTGGATGGGACGCCAGGGCGGTCTAAAGGGCCGCTTTACCCGCCTGGCCATTCCTCTGGTGGACATGCCGATGTTGTTCCTGATACAAGCCGTCAACCTGCGGCACTCCGAGCATCCGGAAGCCGTGGCGGCGTTTTCGACCGCGCTCTTTGTCTTTCTGACGGTCCTGGCCAGTCTGGCCATGGTCTCGCAACTGGTCTGGGTGTCCACCGCGGCGGCGGTGGTGTGTCAGTTCATCCTGGAACGGATGGCGGGCGGCAGCGCCACCGCCATTCTGGCGGACAGCCTGGTCATCATCATGGCGGGCATTCTCTGTTCCTACCTGCCGAAACGGCAGATCCACATCATCACTGAAGCCGCCGAGAAACAGAAACGCCGCGACCTGCTGGCCCGCTACTTTTCCCCGAACGTGGCGGAGGCCATCGAAAGCCGCGCCAGCCTGTCAGAGGACCAGTCCTGCCAGATCACGGTGCTGTTTCTGGACATCCGGGGTTTCACCAGCCTGATCGAGTCCATGGAAAGCCCCCGCGTGGTGCGCATGCTGAATGAATTCTTCGGTCACATGGTGGAGGTCATATTCCACTATGGCGGAACGCTAGACAAATACCTGGGCGACGGGCTGATGGCCTACTTTAACGCTCCGGTGGCCCACCCCGACCACGCGGTCCACGCAGTGCGGGCGGCCCTGGAAATGCGGCGGCAACTGGACAGCCTGAACGAGCGCCGGATTCGGGACGGGGCTCCGGAGCTGTCCATCGGCATCGGCATACACACCGGGACCGCCGTGGTGGGCAGCATTGGCGCACCAAACCGCCGGGAATACACCGTCATTGGCGACACCGTGAACGTGGCGGCCCGTCTGGAGGCGTTGACCAAAGAGCACGAACCGGAAATATTAGTTTCCGAAGTCACGGCGGAAAAAATCCTGAATCTCATTGATTTCGAAGAGATTGGAGAAGTTTCCGTCCGGGGTAGGAAGCGAAAGATCAAGGTCCTGGCCCCCGTGCGCGAGCGAGACTCTGCCTTGGCCCCGGACGCTGACGCGAGCTGAGCCTCCACTGTACTAGGCCAGGCTACTGGGCTCAGTGAGGGGCGAGGCAAATAGAAAATTTAGCGCCGATTGTAGTCGAAATCCGTTTCTGGATTCTATACGCTTGCTCCCTAAACCTCCCTCTCCCCGGTTCGAATGACACCGACCCAAAGATTCCTTTCCGCGGTTCTCTCCAAGGAACGCGCGGAGGAAATGCGCCAAGAAAGCCAGCAGTGGGTCATCCGCTGCTGCACCTGCGGCCATACGAAAAATCTGTGGGAGGCCGGCGGCATCCGCTGGAAGAAACGATCCACGGGTTCGGTGAGCTACACCCTGATCCACTGCCCCCACTGTGGCGGTCTGAAGCGGGGTAAGTTGGAGCATTTTCCGGCTGAAGAACGCACGGCCGGCAATGGCAATGGCAGCGGCAATGGAAGCCCGGGAAAGCCGTCCGGCTCACGAGCCGCCTCGCCCGGCGCGAGCCAGGATTAACTGGCTCAAACCCGAATCAGCGGAAGGCAGGAGGAGGACTGGCATGCCTTTCCACGCAAGAATAGTGTTTTGTCAGGGTTTTCTCCCATGGCCTTGATCGTCAATTGACAGGGTCTGTTTCGTGCCGTTTTATCGCCGTCCATGATCACTTCATCCCCACGAGTATTGCTGCTGTCGTTGTTGACGCTGTTTCCGGTGGCCCACTCTGTTTCCGCCGAGGAAGCGCTGGTAACCACGTCCCTTAGCGTCACGGTTAAGAAAGCGACCCTTATCGACGGAAAGTCCGGCATTCACGATTGGAAAGTGACGGGCGAAGTCCAGGGTGGCGATACCTGGACCGCGATCGAACCCGCAGTCATGCAAGCCAAGTACCGGCTGATCGCGATCCTGGGCGTGGAATACGACCACGCGGAAGAAGGCATGAGCTACCTGAGCCGGGCCCTCGGCGTGGATGCCGCGGATTTCACGGACGTGAAAACCGACGACGGCATTGTGATCAAGACCTTCCAGAAAAATGGCCTGCCCGCGGCCGTCCGGCCGTTCGGAAAGACTTTCCTGTACATTGAAACTTCCAACCAGGGTTCCATCGCTCCAGAAGCGGCCCTGGCTGACTATGTCCGGCTGCTGAAGGCAGTGGATCTGGAATACGTAAAGAAGTGAAAGGCCACTCCCGCGACCTTCTACCATTCAGCTTCCAGGCAGGACGCTGAATCTTCGAACTTCCGCCATCCCGTTCTCGTGAACATCCCTATGTCACGAGAACGGGTAATGAGAAAGGAACCGGGGATTAGATCTCCCACCCTTTGCGGTATTCTTCGCGTTTCCAGAGTTTCTGCGCCTCTGGGTTTTCGACCAAGGTGCCGTCCGCCGGATTTACTTTCACCGCTCCAGAGGTGCGGTAGGCGATGTTCCCCAGGTGACAAAGCAGCGAACTCTTGTAGGAGTCGGCAATGTTCGCGTTCAGCGCTTCGCCCTCGCGAATGGCATTCACGAAGTTGGTGAAGTGTGGCACGTCACTGGGATTGTCTTTGTTCCGGGACACTTCCACGCCTTTTTCGTCGTAGATCACGTAGTTCGCACTGCTGAACTCCATGGTACCGCCGTCGCCGTAAACGGACACGAAAGGCAGGTCGTCCGATTTGCGTTTGTGACAACTGCTGCCGGACCAGTTGATGCCGCTGGTACCGAAGTCATAGCTGGCATAGCAGGAGTCCGGGGTCTCCTGGTCGTCATCGAAATGGTAGCGGCCGCCTTCGCAGGTTACGCGCTGGGGAAAGTCCACCCCCATGGCCCAGCGGGCCACGTCCAGGGAGTGTACCCCATTGTTAGCGAGTTCCCCGCCGCCGTAGAACCAGCGCCAGTGCCAGTTGTAGTGCACCAGGTTGTCGATGTAGGGACGCTCCGGCAAGGGGCCCTGCCAGAGAGTGTAGTCAAGCTCCGGCGGGACGGGCGCGGGCTTGCCCGTTCCAATGGTGTCCCGGGTGCTGGCGTACCAACAGCGGGCGTAGCGCAGGGTGCCGATAGCGCCTTCCCGCAGTTTTTGCATGCCTTCGATCATGCCGGAGTAGCTGCGGCGCTGGGTACCGAGCTGGACGCGGCGGTCCGTGGCCTTGGCCACTTCCACCAGCTTCAGCGCTTCATAGGCATTGTGGCTGCCGGGTTTTTCCACATAGACGTGTTTTCCCGCCTGGCAGGCCAGGATGGCGGCTGGGGTGTGCCAGTAGTTCGGCGCGGCGATGGTGATGGCGTCAATATTTGGATCGTCCAGGATGCGGCGGAAGTCCCCCACCTTCTCGGGCAGTTTTTCCTGCTTGTCCGCGATGGTCTGAAGTCCGGTTTCCAGGCGATTGCTGTCTACGTCACAGACGTAGGCCACCTCGGCGTTCGGCACTTCCACCAGGGCCTTGATGTGGCCGCGCCCCCGGCCCAGGCCCATGACCCCCACCCGGACACGTTCGTTCGCCCCTTTGGCCTGGCCCAGCAGCAGGTTTGGCCCCACGGCGGCGGCCCCCATGGAGGCGACAAGGGATTGCTTGAGAAAATGACGGCGCGGCTGGGCGGGTGATGGTGAGTCCATAAGTGGGAGGGTTTTAGGGAGTTTAGGGTTTGAGATTTACCAAACAAATTGGACCGGCATTCCGGCCCATCCGTTCAGAATACCGTCCAAAGGAAGCGGGAGACAATGCTCAAAAAGGAGAACGATGCCGGGCGAATGGTTCAAACCTGGATTCTTTTGGAACCGGCCTGTTTCCTGCGTTCAGGAGGTTTGTCAGCCGCGAGTGCCCGCCGTGTGCCGGACAATCCGTTTGCATTGACGGATAAGCATGACCAATTGACGACTCGTCACGTGATTAAGGTCCTTACGCTCAGCCATCTGTTTCCCAACCCCGAAGCACCGGTGAACGGTGTTTTTGTTGGGAAACTGGTCAAAGCGCTGTCGAGTCACGCCAAGACGGAAGTCATTGCGCCGATTTCCACTTTTCCCCTCCTCCGCAAGGCCGGGCAGATTCCGGAGAAGGCCCGGTTGGGAAAGACACCGGTGAGTTATCCCCGCTACCTGGCGCTGCCGAAAGCCTTGAACGACCACCGCTGGCGCTTCTTTGCGAAAGCTATCCAACCTTTGTTTGAAGAAAAGCTACCTGACGCGGACGTGATCCACACGCACTGGATTTACCCGGATACCTATGCCGCGACGCTGCTGGCCGGAGACAAACCGGTGGTGGCCACGGTACATGGGCATGCCGCTATCGGCTTGGGAATCGGTGGTATCGAGACGCCTTTGATCGCCGAGGCCCTGCAAAAGGCGGCTCACCTGATTTCCGTAAGTTCAGAGCTGAAAGACTTGATGGTGAATGACTTTGGCGTTTCGCCGGAAAAGATTTCCATCCTTCACAACGGCATCGATCCGGAGATCTTCGAGACCCGCTCAAAGGAAGACGCCCGCCGCAATCTGGGCCTGCCCCAGAACCAGCGTATCGTGCTGACGGTGGCCCGGCTTTCCACGGAAAAGCGGATCGAGATGCTGGTGGACGCCGTGTCCAAATGCCCGTCACAGGATTTTCTGGTCTACCTCGCGGGGGGCGGTCCGCTTAAGGAGCAGATTCAAGACAAGATCGTGGCGCGGGGTCTCGAGAACCGGATTCATCTGGAGGGCCCCGTCATGCATGACAAGGTGGCCGACTGGTACTTCGCCGCGGACCTTTTCTGCCTGCCCTCGGCGCATGAAGGGTGCCCGGTGGTCATTCATGAAGCGCTGGCCTGCGGGCTGCCCATCGTCTCCACCCGGGTGGGCGCGGTCCCCGACGTCATGGGAGGACTCGGCCCGGAATGCGGCCTGCTTTGCGAACCGGATGACGCCGCGGCTTTCAGCGACGCCATCGAATCCGCCCTGAACCGGGACTGGGACCGGAACGCCATCGCGAAAGCCGGCGCTCTCCAGACTTGGGACAAGGTGGCCGAACAGACCATTGCCCTCTACGAGAACGTGCTCGAAGGAACCTCCTCTGCTTAGAAGTCTATGTGCGGCATCCTGGCATGGTACCAACCCGCCGGTCTTGAGGGCCGGCAAGACCTCGTGGAAACCGCCACGGCGCAGATGATGCACCGCGGTCCGGACGGCGGTGGGGTACATGTGGAAGGCCCCATTGCCCTGGGGCACCGCCGCCTCAGCATCATCGACCTGGACTCCGGGCAACAACCCATGTTCGACGAAACGGGCGACCTGGCCCTGGTCTATAACGGGGAGATTTACAATTTTCTCGAGATCCGCGAGCGGCTGGAGAAGCTCGGCCACACTTTCAAGACGCGCTGCGACACGGAGGTCATCCTCCGCGCCTACCGGGAATGGGACACGGACTGCGTGGAGCATTTCAACGGCATGTTCGCCTTTGCCCTGTGGGACCGCCAGATGCGGCGGCTCTGGGTGGTGCGGGACCGCATGGGCATCAAGCCGCTCTACTACTGGAGCGACAAGGGGCAGTTCGCTTGCGCCTCTGAGATCAAACCGCTGTTCGCGCTGGATCTGTTCCCCCGCGAGTTCAACGAAAAGGTGGTGGATGCCTACCTGACACTCGGCTACGTGCCCGCCCCGGAAACGATGTTCCAAGGGGTCCGCAAGCTGGAGCCCGGTTGCTTCCTGGAAGTCACCGAATCCGGCATCCGCGAGACACGGTATTGGGACTTCTGCAATGTCGAACCGCTCGAGATCGGCGAAGACGAAGCCCGGGAACGCCTGTTGGAGCTTCTTTCCCGCACCACCAAGGAGTACCTGATCAGCGACGTGCCGCTGGGGGTCTTTCTCAGCGGAGGCTTGGATTCCAGCGCCATGGTCGCCCTGATGGACCGGAGCGGAGTCGATCCCATCAACTCGTTTACCGCCGGCTTTCGCAACGCGGGGGAGAATTCAGAGGAAGGTTACGCCCGGACCGTGGCCGCGCAGTACCGGTGCCGGCATTTTGTTCACCACCTGGAATCGGGAGCGTTCATGGACTCTCTGAAAACGCTGGTGCTTCAGGCGGAGGAACCGGTGGTGGAACCCGCCGCGATCGCGCTCTATCACCTGGCCAAGCTGGCGCGGTCGGAAGTCACAGTGCTCCTTTCCGGCGAAGGCAGCGACGAGGTCTTCGCGGGCTACGGTCTCTACCGGCGAATGTTGCAGCTAAACCGCTGGCGCTCGCGCATTCCCCAGGGCACCGGTGACGCGATTCCCTCCACCCTGAAAAGGCGCCTGGGAGATAAGCAGCTCAAATACCTGGACTGGATAACCACCACGCTAAGACGCTCCTATCAAGGCACCTCGGCTAATTTGACCCCCTCCCTGCGCCAGCGTTTCTACAAAGAGGACTTCGCCCGGGATCATGGCGACTATTTGGAGAATGCCTTCAACAAGCACTTCAACCGCGTGTCGCACCTGAAGGATCCTCTGGCACAGATGCAGTATGTCGATTCCAAGACCTGGCTGCCGGACGACCTGCTGCTCAAGGCGGACAAGATGACGATGGCCGCCTCCGTGGAACTGCGGGTGCCGTTCCTGGATCACCATGTAGTCGAGTTCGCGGCGTCTCTTCCCGCTGGGCTCAAGATGAACGATGGACAGGGAAAATGGATTCTGAAAAAATCCCTGGAAGGCTTGCTGCCGGAAGAGATCATCTACCGGAAGAAAATGGGGTTCCCGGTGCCGACCGGAAAGTGGTTTGCGTCGAATCTGCGGGTGCAGATTCAGGAGCGGCTGTGCGAATCCGATCTGCTGCCCTGGATCCGGCGCGACGCCCTTTTCCGGCTGACGGATGAAAAAGGCGCCGGTCAGGAAGTGAACGACCGCATGATCATGGCACTGCTGGTCCTGCAAGTGTGGCGGGAGGAGTACTGGGTGTAGCAAGCCGGGCAGGTCAGCTACGGCATTGTCGGAGCTCCCCCCCTTTTAAGCCACTGAGTTACTGGTTGTTCTCCGCGCGCTGCTTAGTGGGATCGAAAAAGATTCTCACATCGGCTTTGGTGGTGCCGAGGAGTTCCTGGGCCCGGAGCAGGGCATTTCGGGTGGACTTGTTAGGATTCCGTGGAGAATTCAGGTGGATGTTTTTCCGGCCGATGATTTCAATCAATCCGCTGTTCTTCAGCACGCGATAGACGTCCTTGGTCGCGCCGCTGATAATGATATCGCGATCGTTGGCCCGCAGGAAATGGACGAGTTCTTCCAGCGCCATGACGCTGGTGGCGTCCAGGTGACGAGCGTTTTTCAGGCGGAGGATGATGATCTTCAGGTTGGGGTCGTTGCAGGTCCGCTGAATCTGGGTGCGGAAGAGATCGGCGGCGCCAAAGAACAACTCCCCTTCCACGTGCACGATGGAAATTTCCGGGATGTGACGCTTCTGGCTGGCGCGTTCGGCGAGTTGCCCGTCGTCGAGGAATTCATACTCCGTCAGGTAGGGTTGGCTGGCCTTGCGCAGGTAGAGCATGATGGAAACCCCCACCCCCAGGAAAATGGCCACGTCCAACTGCATGACCAGCGCGGCGATGAAGGTGGTCAGTAGGACGGCGGCATCCGACTTGGTGGCATACAGCGCGATGCGGATGTGGCGGGGATTGAAGAGCGACAGGGCGATGCAGATGATGAGGGTGGCCAGGCAGCTCTTGGGCACGAAGTGGATGACATTGCCCAGGACCAAGGCCCCCAGGCCGCAGAGCACCCCGCTGATGATGCTGGAAAGGCGGGACTCCGCGCCGCTGTTGAAATTCAGCGCGCAACGGGTGGGCGAGCCGGAGGCGGGCATGCCGCCCAGGAAAGCCACGGACAGGTTTGCCATGCCGACGCTGAGCATGTCCTGGTTCATGTCTGGCCGGTCGCCGCTGCGGCTGGCCAGGGTCTTTGACATGACGGAGTTTTCCAGGGCGGCAAGGAAGGCCACGGCAAAGGCGGAGCCAAAGAGGCGGCTCATGTCATGAAACACTCCGCCGTAGGTAAAGTCGGGCCAAGCAGGCTTCAGATTCGCGAGCGAAAAGCCCGAAAATGTCGCCGCCTCAAAACCGGTAAAGTGGTTCAGCCCCGCATAGATCGCCGTGACGAGCACCAACACAAAGGCAAACACCGGGAGTCCCCGCGTGTAGCGCCGCATGAGTATCCAGATGACCAGGGTGATGGTGGCGAGGAAGACAGGCTCCCAGCGGGTATGCGGTATCTCACCCACCAGGGCCTGGAGGATGGTGAAAAAAGTACGCGGCGCTTCACTCCCCGTGGCCGCGGGAAACTCCACGCCTAGTACGTGACGGAACTGATTGGCCATGATCAGGACCGCCGCGCCGGTGAGGTAACCCACGATGACACTGCGGCTGACGTATTGGATGAGGTCCGCGACTTTTAAGTAGGCACCCAGGATCAGCATGCCACCGATCATGATGAGAAGGAGCGGCATGAGACGGGTTTTCTCCGCCTGGGACATGGCCAGGGAACTGAAAATCATGAAGGCGGTGGCATTGGTGGGCCCCAGGATGGTGTGCCGCGAACCGGAAAACAGGGGCGCGATCATGGCCGCGACCGCGGCCGTAATGATGCCGTAGTAGATGGGCAGATCCGCGATGACCGCGTAGGCCATGCCTTGCGGGAAGGCCAGCAGGGCCACGTTCAGTCCAGCCAGCGAATCCCGCCCCAGCTTCGTTCCCGAGTAGTCTCCAAAGCCATGCCGGATGGGCAGCGGATCGAGCCAGTTTTCCGCCAGGTAGCCTCTAAGACCACGCCATGCATTGCGAATTAACGTCCCGGCTCGATTCATTTATCAGCACCACACGAGAACTCACCTTCGCGTGAGCACTCCCGGCTGACAAGGGCAAAGCCAAAAGCATTGCTCTCCCTGACGTGTTTCCCAACAATTGGAAGTGAAATCTTCCTACATCCGGGCACTGCTGATCCAATCGATGTAGTCATTGGCGGAACCTTGAACGCCCACCTTGCGGCCGATCTCCCGGCCTTCGAGATCGCACAGCAACATGGTGGGGAAACCAGAGATCCGGTACTTCTCCAGCAACTGAAGCTGAGTCGCGGACACGCGGCTATTGTCTCTGGGGTAGTTGTACACTTCAAACCGGACCGATCCGCCCGCGAAACGGCGCCATTGCGCCGAACGAATAACGTCGCGCTCCAGCATCTTGCAGGCGGGGCACCAACTGGTGCCGGTGATCAGGATGACTTTGCGGTCGGTGAATTTTACCTGGCCGGTATTCGCCGCGGCGGCGGCGCTGCCTGAAGACTCCGCGGCCTGCAATTCCGTGATGGTAGTCTCCGGTTCCGTGGAGGCATTGACCGCGAAATAGATCCGGACGCCGATGATGGCAATGACGATGAAGAGGACAGCCTTAAACATGAACCCGATAGCTAATAGATACTATATTTATGGTTTTTATATAAGTCAAAGTGAAAGCAAACACGGGTTGGCCTCGATCCTCAGTCACCGGAATGCGGCATGCGTTGGAGCCGGCGGCCCCAGGCGACAAAAGTAATGACTCCCCCCAACCCCGGAGGTTCCCAGATGACTACAGCCCCTTCCCCTGCAACCTGCGCCGGAGCAGATCGATGGCGGCGCGGGCGGTGCGCTGTTTGAACATGGCGCGGCCGGAAGGGAAGAAGAAGCGCTTGCAGAAGGTTTCCGCGTCATCGCTGGCGAGGGCGATGTAAACGGTGCCGACGGGTTTTTCATCCGTGCCGCCGGTGGGACCAGCGATGCCAGACACGGCCAGGGCATGAGTGGCGCCGCTACGCATGCGACAACCTTCCGCCATGGCGCGGGCGACTGGTTCGCTTACGGCCCCGTTTTCGGCCAAAAGCGCTTCGGGCACGCCGAGCAGCTCTGTCTTGGCCTCATCAGCGTAAGTGATGTAGCCGCGATGAAAGACCGCCGAGGAACCGGAGACATCGGTCAAGGTGCTGGCGATGAGCCCGCCAGTGCAGGACTCCGCCGTGGAAACGGTCGCGCCGGAGGCGGCGAGAAGACCGATGACCACTTCTTCCAACGACTCCCCTTCTTCCGAAAAGAGTTCGTTTTCGAACTTGGCGCGAATGATGGCGGCGGCGGCGTCCACCAAGGCCGTGGGACCGATGACGCGGATGTCCACCTCGCCAATGCGGTGGCAGTAACCGTATTCCAGGCCCTCCATGGCGGCCAGGTCGTCTTCCACCCGTGCCGCCACGGTCGATTCGCCAACGCCAAACACGGCGAGGTTCCGGCACTCCGGCGCGGCGTCCGCACCCAGCAGGTCTCGCAGGCGGGGCATGACCAGGTTTTCAAACATGGGCTTCAGCTCGCGGGGCGGTCCGGGCAGGAGGAACAGGTGTGGCGAGCTGCCCGGCACGGCGGGCAGGTAGAGACCGGGGGCGGTACCATTGGGGTTGTCCAGCACCACCCCGCCCCGCGGCACCATGGCCTGGCGGCGGTTGTTGGGGTTCATCCGCGAACCCCGCGAGAGGAAGAACCGCTCTAGCTCCGCCAGTATTCCTTCGTTCAGCACCAGTTCCCGTTCCAGCATTTCAGCGACGACTTCGCGGGTGATGTCGTCGCTGGTGGGACCGAGGCCACCGGTCACCAGGATGACTTCGGACCGTGGAAAGGCTTCCACCAGCGCGGTGCGAATGTCATCGCCATCAGGCACGCAGGTCTGGCGCTGGATCCGGAGGCCCAGTTCGAAGAGTTTTTCGCCGAAGTAGCCGAGATTGGTATTGATGACCCGCCCGAGCAGAAGCTCGGTACCGGTATTGATGACCTCCAGATTCATCCGTGTTCGTTCGGGGAGGAGTCGTGGGGCGCAAGCCGTCCTTACATTTTGGCGGGTATGAGCTTGGCGGAGGTCAGCGTCCGGGCGGGACGGGAAGCTCCAACTCCACACGCGGGGCGTCGGACCAGAGATCCTCCAGGGAATAGAGCGACCGCTTTTCCTGGTGGAAGATGTGCACGATGACGTCGTAGTAGTCGAGCACCAGCCACTGGCTTTCCGCGTCGCCCTCCTTGGAGCGGGGCTTCAGGCCGTGGTCTTCGCGCATGTGATCGCTGATCTCGCGGCGAATGGCTTTCAGGTGCGGCTGGGACGTCCCCGTGCAAATCACGAAATAGTCCGTGATGGAAGACAGACCCCGAAGATCCAGGATCACGATGTCTTCGGCCTGGATGTCGTCTGCGTAACGGGCGCAGGCCTGAGCCGTCTCAAGTGCGGTGAGTTCTTTTTCTGCCAATGCGAATACGGAATAGTTAAACGGATATGCTCCAATTTGTAACCGAAGCAGAGAGCCGGTGCGAATGAATTTTTGCCTTTGGGCCAGGGGACCTTCATGATGTCATCCAGGTTCACCCGCGCGGATTGATTCGCCTTGATCTCTCCCCTACCCTTCAACGACTGAATTCATGCGCTTCCTCCACTCTTCCCCCACCCCCCACCACGGTCTGACCAGTCATCTAGCGTTTCTCTTTGCATTGGTTGTTTCGGCCTTCTCGCCCTTCCAAAGCGAAGCACAAACGGAAAGGGGCGAATTCACGGACCCGGCGCCCCCGGAGGTGCATGAAGTGCCCGCCGGCGCGGAGAGTCCCGAGCCCCAGTCCTTTGACCGTCTGACCTTTCACGGGGCGCCGAAGCCGCTGGCGGCGGACGCGGTAACGGCGGACTGGCCGCGCTTCCTGGGACCGAATGACGACGGCACCACTCCGGAGACACGGCTACTGAACACCTTTCCTGAAACCGGACCCGCCCTGGTCTGGGAAATGGAAAAGGGCGACAGCTACACCGCGCCCGTCATCCAGGGCGCTCATCTCGTATACTTTCACCGGCTGGATGGAGCCGAAACCGTCGAGTGCCTGCACCCTGAGACAGGAAAACGCTACTGGTCCTACTCCTATCCCACTGACTACCGGGACCGCTACGGATTTAACAGCGGCCCTCGCGCCAGCGCGGTGCTCGCGGACGGCCGGGTCTATACACTGGGCGTAACCAGCATACTCACCTGCCTAGATCTAAAAACCGGCATGGCGATCTGGCAGCGTGACCTGCAAAGCGAGTTTGGGGTGCCGCAGTATTTCTTCGGCCACGGCAGTTGCCCACTGGTCTATCAGGGCAAGGTGATCGTCAACATGGGCAGCCCGGACAACCTCAGCGTGGCCGCCTTTGACGCCATGAACGGCAAAATGCTTTGGGGCACGCGTCACGAGTGGCGGTCCAGTTATGCCTCGCCAGTGGTGAAGCCCCTCCAAGGCAAGGACCGGTTGCTGGTTTTTGCCGGAGGCGAGAGCGATCCCACCTTTGGCGGCCTGATGTGTATCGATCCTGAAACCGGCGAACTGTTCGATGCCTATCCCTGGCGCGCCGAGCGCCGCGAATCGGTGAACGCTTCTTCCCCCGTGGTGGTGGACGGCGACCGGGTGTTCGTTTCGGAATGCTACCAAAAAGGCGGTGTGCTTCTGGAGCTAAGCAAAGACCTGAAATGGCGGGAAGTCTGGAAAGCGCCGGACTTCGGCATGCACTGGATGACGCCAGTGGCGCACGATGGGTATCTCTATGGGTTTCGCGGATACAAGACCTTTGACGCCTGGCTGGCCGGTTACCGCTTGGAAGACGGCAACGAGCAATGGCGGGAAGAGTTTGAATGGAACCTTACGGTGAACGGGCGCGACTTCGGAATGAGCTTTCTACGCGGCAGCCTGCTGTGGGCGGATGACCGGTTCTATGCCCAAGGCGAAAGCGGCAGCTTCGCGATCCTGGATCTGACGCCGGAGGGAGCGTCCATCAAAGTAAACTCCCAGTTGTTCCTGGCGCCTTCCACCTGGTCGCTACCGGTGGTGTGCCGGGGCCTGCTCTACATCGTACAACACGAATCTTCTCCCGTGGATGGCACGCCGCCACGGGTATTGTGCTACGACTTGCGGGCGGCGGCGCCCTGACTCCCGAACCGGCCCATACCCGATATTTCCCAAGTATATGGTTAACTTCTCAGTGACCATTTCACTCCCGGTTTTCTAGCCTGCCGGACCTTTGCATTCCCAGGCCGAAATGGCTGGGAGATTGTCTCTCCAATTCTTTCTCCAACAGCGGCAGTTTTCGGCGGCATTCCACCACTGAAGAAATTTCCGCAAAACCTCCTGGGGGACGCGGGGTTGATTCGAACAGGAGCAACATCACCGCCGCCATGATTCAATTCACCAAGAACGCCCAAGTATCTTTAGCCATTGTGCTGGTCTGCGCCGTGTTTCCAGCGATCACTCAGGCTGAAGAAACGGACCCAAACGCTGACGCCGAGGGCATTGCCTTTTTTGAAAAGAAAATCCGTCCCGTGCTGGTGGAGCAGTGTTTCAAATGTCACTCCGAGGAGGGCGACAAGATCAAGGGCGGCCTGTTGCTGGACAATCGCGACGCGATACTACGAGGAGGGAACAGCGGCCACGCCGTGGTACCGGGAAACCTCCAGGAGAGCCTGCTCTTCACCGCCATTACCTACGCGGATGAAGACTACGAAATGCCGCCGAAGCGGAAGCTGCCGGAAGCGGTGATCGCGGACTTTGAAAAGTGGATCCTGATGGGCGCGCCGGACCCACGCAAGGCTGACAAAGTGATGCCCATCACCTCCCTCACCATCGACATCGAAGCCGGCCGCGAACACTGGGCCTATCAAGCGCCCAAGATGCCGGACCTGCCGGAAGTCAAACAGACGGAGTGGCCGTCCTCCAAAATTGACCGCTTTGTCCTGGCTGAACTGGAAGAGAAAGGCCTGCAACCCTCCGCGGAAGCGGACAAGATGACGCTGCTGCGCCGCGTGTATTTCGACCTGGCCGGTCTGCCACCCACCATTGAAGAAGTGCGCGGCTTCCTGAAGGACGAAGATCCGAAGGCTTACGAGAAAGTGGTGGACCGCCTGCTGGAGTCCGAGCACTTCGGCGAACGCTGGGGCCGCCACTGGCTGGACGTGGCCCGCTACGCGGAGTCCAGCGGAAAGGAAGCGAACCTGACCTATCCCTTCGCCTGGCGTTACCGGGATTACGTGATCGATTCTTTCAACGCGGACAAACCCTATGACGAATTCCTGACCGAGCAGATCGCGGGCGACCTCCTGCACAGCGACAGCCCGGAGGAGCGGGCGGAAAACCTAATCGCGACGGGTTTCCTGGCCATGGGTCCGAAGTCCTTGAACGAGGGTAACCTGCGCCAATTCACCATGGACCAAGTCGATGAACAGATCGACACCGTGACCCAAGCGGTCCTGGCGACCACGGTGGCCTGCGCGCGCTGTCACGACCACAAGTTCGATCCCATCCCCACTAAAGACTACTACTCCCTGGCCGGAATTTTCCTGAGCACGGACACCTACTACGGCACCGTGAACTCTCTGGGCGTGCGCAGGGGCTCCGATCTGATGGTATTGCCGGTGAAAGACAAGAACCCCACCGCGCCATCCTACACCCTGGGAGAAATCATCGACATGGAGTATCAACTGTACCAGCAAACCGAGCGGCAGAAGGAATTGCAGAGTCAAGCAAGGGAAATGCAGCGCGCTGGTGACGACCCGGGTAATATCCGGCTGCAATTGCTGGCCTTGAACAGCCGCATCTCTGACCTACAAAGCAAGATCGCCAGCGTCGATGACGAGGGCCAGCCGCGCCCCTTCGTCATGGGCGTAATGGACAAGCTGACCCCCGCTGACGCAAACGTGCTGGTGCGGGGAGACATCGACCAGCCAACGGACCAAGTGCCCCGTGGCTTCGTGCAGGTGCTTTACACCGGCGAAGCGCCGGCCATTCCCGACAACCAGAGCGGACGCCTGGAACTGGCGCAATGGATAACCGATGACGCGAATCCCCTCACCGCCCGGGTCATGGTAAACCGGGTATGGCACTACCTCTTTGGAAAAGGCCTGGTCACCAGCGTAGACAACTTCGGCACCACGGGCCAGGCGCCCAGCCATCCCGAGCTACTGGATTATCTGGCCCTGCGCTTCCAGAAGGAAGGCTGGTCCATCAAGACACTGATCCGCGAGATTGTCCTGAGCAGCACCTACCGCCAGAGCTCGGACTTCGACAAGGAAGCCTTTCTGGCTGACGCGGACAACGCGCTGCTGTGGCGGATGTCTCCCCGCCGCCTGGATGCGGAATCTCTCCGGGATGCCATGCTGGCGGCCAGCGGGAAACTGGATACCCAACCGCCCCACGGGTCCGTGGTAGCCAGCGCGGGCAATGGCCTGGTGGGCCGCACCATTGACGAAAGCATCGTCGAAAAAGAGAAGGACTACCGCTCCGTTTATCTGCCGGTGATTCGCGACCTGCTGCCGGAGTCTCTGGACGTCTTTGACTTCGCGGACCCAGGCATGGTGTCCGGAACGCGGGAGATCACCAATGTTCCTTCCCAGGCGCTCTACATGATGAATAACCCCTTCGTCATCTCCCAGGCGGATGCGCTGGCGAAACGCATCGTGGCGGAGAAAGAAAAACCGATCGACCGCATCACCCTCGCCTACGCCCTGACGATGAGCCGTATGCCCACCGAGGGAGAGATGAAGACCACCCTGGCCTACTTCAAGCGCTTCATCGCCGCCGCCGAAGCGGAGGGCAAAGACCTGGATGCCGCACGGGACCTGGCGGTCAGCGCGTTCTGTCAGGCGCTGTATGGCTCCGCCGAATTCCGCTACCTGAACTAATCAGCCACCTTCCACCCCCTAACAAGCCACCAAAACCAGCATCGTCACCGCCATGAAACTTCATCGCTCACCCAATCGTGTTGCCCTGCCGGACGGACTCGGCATGTCCCGGCGCGCGGCTTTGAAAAGCCTTTCCAGCGGCTTTGGCTACCTGGCCTTTGCCGGGCTGAGCACCATGGCCGCCGAGAAAGCGCAAAGCCCCCTGGCCCCCAAAGCGCCTCACTTCCAACCCCGGGCGAAGCGGGTGATCTTCCTCTGCATGCGCGGCGGTCCTTCGCACCTGGACACCTTTGACTACAAGCCGGAGCTCAAGAAACACAGCGGAGAGCCCGGCAAATATGGCGCCCGCGGCGGCGCTAAGCTGCTCGGATCGCCCTTTGAGTTCAAGCCCTCCGGCAAGAGCGGTCTCCACATTTCCGAGCTGTATTCCAAGGTGGCGGAGCACGCCGACGACCTGTGCATTGTGAACAGCATGGCCACGGACCTGCCGAACCACCCGCAGGCCGTTGTCCAGATGCACACGGGGAACTTCCAGTTCGTCCGCCCTTCCCTGGGCGCGTGGACGCTCTACGGACTGGGCACGGTGAACGAGAACCTGCCCGGCTTCATCACCATCAATCCCTCCATCGGCTTTGGTGGAGCGCAGAACTACGGCAGCGGCTTCCTGCCCGCGATCTATCAAGGCACCGCCATCGGTCAGGAGCGCCGCTCCCTGCGGAGCGCCAAGGTCCCGAACATTTCGAACTCCCGGCTTTCGTCCGATTTGCAGCGCATCCAGTTGGACCTGGTACAGTCCCTCAACCGCGAGAAACTGGCGCGCGAATCCTATCAACCGGAAGTAGAAGGCGTCATCGAATCCTACGAGCTGGCGTTCCGCATGCAGGACGAAGTGCCGAAGGTGATGGACCTCTCCAAGGAACCCCAGAAGATCCAGGAGATGTATGGCATCGGCAATGACACCACGGACGACTTTGGCCGCCAGTGCCTGCTGGCCCGCCGCTTCGCCGAGGCCGGGGTGCGATTCATCGAGATTTCCCAAGGCAACTGGGATCACCACCGCAATTTGAAAGCGTCGCTGACGAATAATGCCGCTCAAACCGACCAGCCCATTCACGCCCTGCTGACCGACCTGAAACAGCGCGACATGCTGAAGGACACGCTCGTCATCTGGGCCGGTGAATTCGGCCGCACTCCGCACGCTCAGGGCACCGATGGGCGCGATCACAATAACAAGGGTTTCTCCCTGTGGATGGCGGGCGGCGGCGTGCGCGGCGGCACCACCTACGGCAGCACGGACGAGTTTGGCTACGAAGCGGTGGACGGAAAGGTCCACATCCACGACTGGCACGCCACCATTTTGCACCTGATGGGTCTGGACCACGAAAGACTCACCTACCGCTACGCCGGCCGCGACTTCCGCCTGACTGACGTCTATGGCGACGTAGTGAAAGGCGTCATGGCCTGACCGGAATCGATCTACAGCTTTCTCTCTGTCTTCTGGAGGGAATTTACAAAACGGGGAAAAAGAGCGGGCGCGTGGGGCGCCCGCTCTTTCTATTTATTTCATGCCAGCGGCGCCGTTCCCCGAGCCCATTTGGAGAAAAAAAGTTACCCTACTTGCAGGAATTTTCCTTCCCCGAACGATAGCCTTTGGGAAAGGCTGGTGATGGTGCTAGCCGGGAATCCTGGCCGGAAGATGCAAGACTTGACATGAACTCCCTTTTCTACCCGATATCCTGGCCCGTGGCTCAAAGAATCTGGACCGCCGTTAGCGTGGTCCTTTTCATAACCTGGGGACTATTTGCCGCGACTCCCCTGCCCACGCTGGCCGCGGAACGCGTGGCGCTGGTCATTGGCATCGATGACTACCCTTCTCACCCGTTGAAGAACGCAGTCAAGGACGCGGCGGCGGTGCGCGATCTGTTGCGCGGCGATCTCGGCTTTCCAGAGTCCTCCATCGTTTACACGGAGAATCCGGATCGCATCACTTTTTACGAGAAGTTCGAGACCCTGAAGAAGCTCTCCGCCGGAGCGGAAGTGGTGTTGGTCTACTATGCCGGACACGGCATGGAGAGCCTGGACGGAAAGGAAAACTTTCTCCTGCCGCGGGACGCGGACGCGGCACGGGCCGCGGAATCCGAAGCCGCGCTCCGGGCCACCGGGATCAACCTGCTCACGTTGTCCACGGATCTCGCCGGGGCAAGCCAGGGGGCAAAGGTCTTCCTCATGGACTGCTGCCGCCAGCGGCCCGCGGGACGGGGTGGCGATCCCCGCGCCGGGGGCGGCATGGCGGCCTACACGGACGAGCGCATTCCCGCCGATACCCTCATGATGCTGGCCGCGTCCCCCAGCCGTGCCGCCAGCGACGGCAGCAGGGGCCACGGCCCCTTTACCCAGGCTCTGCTGGAGGTGCTGCCAAACAGCAGCGACAACCTGATGGAGACCTTCTTTGCCGTCAGCGATCGCGTTCAGGAAACCACCGCCCGCCGCCAGATTCCCTGGATGAAATTCGACGGCTCTGGCCGGATCTTTCGCGAGCGGAGCTTTTTCGCCACGGGCGCCAGTCCCGGCGCCGCCGCCGGTCTGGGACCGCAAATGTCTCCCATTCCCCCCGTTCCGGCCGTCCCACCAGGCTCCGAAGAAAACGCCGCCGCGCGGAAACTGCGCGCCGCCACGGTGTCGCGGCCCTTCGTCAATTCTCTGGGCATGTCCTTTGTGCCTCTGCCAGGGAACGAGGGCGTTTACATCTGCCAGACGGAAACCCGCGTGCGCGACTTCCGGGCCTATGCCCAGGCCACGGGCTTTACCCAGAGTGGCGGCGCATATGTGGCCAAGGTAGAGGAAGTCGTGGGCCGGGGTTACATGACGACGTGGCGGATGGACTCCACCGCGACGTGGGAGAGGCCCGGCTTCGACCAATCGGAAGATCACCCCGTGGTCTGTGTGACCTGGGACGAGGCCAATACCTTTTGCCACTGGCTGACCGGCCAGGAACCGGGGCTGAGCTACCGCCTGCCGCTGGACGAGGAGTGGACCTCCGCGGCGGGAACTTCTCACCGCTACCCCTGGGGCAACGAGTGGCCTCCACCAAAAGGGGTGGGAAACTACGCGGGCCTGGAGAAACGGACCTCCCTCCCTGGGAACGGATGGACCATCGCCTACGGCCATAGCGACGGAAACTGGACAACGGCCAGGGTGGCCAGCTACCAGAAAAATCCCCATGGCTTGTGGGACCTGGGCGGCAACGTCTGGGAATACTGTATCGACCGTTACCGTGAGTCCATGAACGAAGCCATGGTCCTGGAATCCTTTCCCCATCTGAAAATGGATCCAGCCGAAGGAGACAGGATCTATCGAATCCGGCGGGGTGGCTCGTGGTATGACTATCCGGAAACTTACCTGCGCACCTCCCTGCGGGACAAAGTATCCCCTCAGTCCCGGGGCAGTAACACCGGTTTCCGCGTGGTGGTGGAAGCCGCGCCGGGAGGATGAGGCGGGAAAACCACTTTCGGCCGAGAAATTCAACTCGCGTGCAAGAATTCTGCTTTTCGGGACGATAGGCTTGCGAAGAAGCCCTAATTTTTGAAGACTCAACCACGACGATGAAAACGGAAAGATTCCCAGCCTGTAGTCCCATCCGCCGCTCCATTGCCCGCTCCGCTTTCGGTCTGGTGTTTTCCCTAGCTGGATTTCTCTGCTCCACCGCCCCGCTCTCGCTCCATGCCGCGGACCGCGTGGCGTTGATTATCGGGGGTGACAACTACGACCACCTGCCGGCCTCCGGCCAACTGGCCGTGGCAGTCCGGGACGCGGAACTGCTTTCCAAGACGCTGAGCTCGCTTTCTCCCAGCTTTCAGGTCACCACCCTGAAGAACCCCACGCGGGAAGATTGCTCCCGGGCGCTGGACAATTTCACCACCCAGGCCAAGGGCGCGGAGTGCGCGCTGATCTACTTTGCCGGGCACGGCATCGAATACTTTGGCGAGAACTACCTGCTGTGCCGGGACACGGAAGTTGAATCTCAGAACGAAAGCGTGCAGCGCATGAAGGAACGCCTCTACTACGAAGCCCTACCGCTGCGGAAACTCATCGACGATCTGGACGACACCCAGGCAAACCTGAAACTGGTGATTCTGGACGCCTGCCGGGACAATCCGCTGGAAGTAAAGACCTCCACCGGCTCCCGCGCCGTGGTCGGCACGAAAGGCGGCCTGGGCCGGGTGACCGCGCCCAGCGGTATGCTCATTTCCTACAGCGCGGACGCGGGGCAGCAGGCCAATGACGGCCTCTTTACGCCCGTGTTGGCGGAGACGCTCAAGGAACCGGGCCTGAGCCTGATGCAAGTGTTCGCTCAAACCCGCACCACCGTGCGGGAACGCTCCACGGAGATGCAGCGCACGGGCCGCGGCGTGCAGCACGAGCCAGCGGAATACAGCAAGCTGGAGCCCTCTGGACTGGGCTTTGCCTTCGTGCCGGGGAGCAGCAACGGAACGGGCATGCTGGGCTCGCTCCCGGTGTCTTCACACGCCGACCGCCTGCGCGCGGCCAGCGTGGAGCGGCCTTTCGTAAACTCCCTGGAAATGGAGTTCGTTCCCGTGCCGGGCCGGCAAGGTGTCCTGCTGTGCCGGACGGAGACGCGGGTGCGCGACTACCAGGCCTATGTGGACGCGACGGGATACAAACCCTACCCCGGCATCAATGTCCAGAAGGTGGTCGAAAATGAAAACGGCTCCTACAGCACCAAGTTTGAGCTGGACGAAAACTATGACTGGGACAACCCCGGCTTTTCCCAAACGGAAAATCACCCCGTGGTGGGCGTGAACTGGGAGGAAGCAAAGAAATTCTGCGAATGGCTCTCCGCGAAAGAATCCGGGCTCCAATACCGCTTGCCCACGGCCAAAGAGTGGAGCGCCGCGGTGGGTTCTCTAAGCAAATACCCCTGGGGCAACGAATGGCCGCCTCCGAAAGGCTCGGGAAACTACGCCGGAGGGGAGAAGAATGAAGTCCTGCCCGGGACCGGATGGTCCACGGCCTATGACTACGACGATGGCTACTGGAACACCGCCCCCGTGGCTAGTTTCAAGATGAACCGCTTCGGCTTTTTCGATCTGGGCGGCAATGTCGCGGAATGGTGTGAAGACGAATACCGCGCCTCCATGAACAGCCGGGAGGTGTTGGAGGAATACCCCTCCTTCGAGCGGGAGATCTCCAAGGACGGCGAGACTCCCTACCGGGTGTTGCGGGGCGCCAACTGGAACCACTACACACAAACCTTCATATCGTCGATGACTCACAACTACGATCACCCCCGGGCCAGCCATACCGGCACGGGCTTTCGCGTAATCGTGGAAGCGACGTCCGGTAACTGAGACCAGACAAGAAGCAACCGCGGCTGAGGGAAGACGGCTTTCCTCAGGAGGGCCAAAGATGCGCTTCCCTGACGTGACTAACAAAGTCAGATTCGGCATCGCTTTCACCCTCCCTTTCCGCCGCGCCCAGTGGCTGGCTGGATTCTGTCCGAAAAAAATTTCCTGTCTCCGCAGGAATTTTGGTATTCCTATCGATAACCTTGCAAAGAAACCGTCTCCTGCCGGAATGACTTTTCCGATGAACCAGACTGAATTCGCCATGCACCCGGAAACCCATCCACCGTCCCGTCCCGGCTTCCGCCGCGCCGCCAGCCCCACAGCCGCAAAGTTCCTGGCCCACTTGGCCATAGCGCTTTTAGTCGTCGTGTCAGGATTTTTCGCGCCGGTTTCTCTGCACGCGGCGGACCGCGTGGCCCTGGTCATTGGGGGCGACAAATACGACCATCTGCCCGCCTCCGGCCAACTGGCCGTGGCAGTAAGGGACGCGGAATTGCTTAGCGATACCCTGACCGGCCTGAGCCCGGCGTTCCAAGTTACCACACTGAAAAACCCGACCCGGGAGGCCTGCTCCATCGCTTTGAGCAAGTTCACCCGCGATGCGCGCGACGCGGAGTGCGCGCTGATTTACTTCGCGGGGCACGGCATCGAGTATTTCGGTGAAAACTACCTGCTCTGCCGGGATACGGAGGTCGAGAGCCAGGACGACAGCGTGCAGCGCATGAAGGAGCGGCTGTATTATCAGGCCCTGCCCTTGCGAAAGATCATCGAGGACCTGGGCGACACCGGCGCGAACCTGAAGCTGGTGATCCTGGACGCCTGCCGGGACAACCCACTGGAAGCCCAGACCGCCGGCGGTACCCGCGCGGTGGTGGGTTCGAAAGGTGGCCTGGGCCGTGTCACCGCGCCCAGTGGTATGCTCATTTCCTATAGCGCGGACGCCGGGCAGCAGGCCAATGACGGCCTCTTTACCCCCGTCTTTGCCGAAACGTTGAAGAAGCCCGGCCTGAGCATCATGCAGGTCTTTGCCCAGACGCGGACCCAAGTCCGCGAACGCTCCACGGAAATGCAGCGCACGGGCCGCGGCGTGCTGCACGAACCTGCTGAATACAGCAAGCTGGAACCGGGTGGACTGAACTTCGCCTTCCTGCCCGGCCAGGGCGGGAGCACCGTCATGTCTTTCCCTTCCCGCGTGACCGCCGTGGACCGGCTGCGCGCCGCCACCGTGAACCAGCCGTTCGTGAACTCTCTGGGTATGGAGTTTGTGCCCGTGCCGGGGAAGCCGGACGTTTACCTGTGCCGGACCGAGACTCGGGTGCGCGACTTCCGTGCCTACGCGGAGAACGTGGGCCTCGGCGATCAGGGTGGGTCCAATACCATGGAGGTTATCAAAAATGACGACGGCACTCACACCATCGAGTGGCAGCTGATATCGGACGCCGGCTGGGACAACCCCGGTTTTCCCCAGACGGACGACCACCCCGTGGTCTGCGTGAACTGGGAACGGGCCCGTGAATTTTGCGAATGGCTTTCCGCTCAGGAACCTGGCCTGACCTATCGTCTGCCCAAGGACACGGAATGGAGCGCGGCAGTGGGCTCCCTGGGCAAGTACCCCTGGGGCAACGAATGGCCGCCGCCAGACGGCGTGGGAAACTACCCGGGAGAGGAGAAAAACGAAGCCCTGCCCGGAACCGGCTGGTCCACCGTCTATGACCGCAATGACGGCTTCTGGAACACGGCGCCGGTGGCCAACTTCAAGATGAACCGCTTCGGCTTCTTCGACCTGGGCGGCAATGTGAAAGAGTGGTGCGAGGACGAATACCTCGCCACGATGAACAGCGCGGACACCCTCCAGGAAATACCGTCTCTGGAGAGGGAGATTTCCAGCGACGGCGTTACGCACATGCGAGTGGTTCGCGGCTGCGGCTGGTCTTCCTATACCGAAATCTTTATCCGGTCCGCGGCCCGCGACCGCGATCACCCCCGTTCCTCCCGGGACGACACCGGCTTCCGCGTCGCGGTGGAACCCAGCAACCCCTGAGGTTGGGCAGAGCACCGCGCTCTATTCTCGATTAGAGCATGAAGTGGCGCACAATTGCGTGGCTCCACCTTCAGCACGCATTGGAAGCCATTTGCATAGCGCGCGTCGACCTTCCCCAAGGAAAATGCCTTGCCGGAAACATCACGCGTTGAGCGCGGCGGCAGTCCAAGAGGACGACCTTGAGCTGGCTCGCTTTCTCCACCGCTTCATGTTTAGGGAAAAGGGTGCGGTTTTGCGTATCTATGAGATGGCTTCTAGAGCCGTTTCCGAAAAACTTTAGCCGGAAATTGTATCCGCCATGGCCACCAAATGTGGCGGAAGTCTCGGCTACCAACGGAATTGCCTGGAGAATAAGATGCTGGAAGGTGGTCCTCGACCTCTGGGCGAGGAACTCGCGAACCGGGCTACCGATTGGTGGCGGCGAAGGACTGGCGTAAAGTCTGAGCGTCCCCGGCGGCCCTGCGCTGGTGGAATCGATGTCCAAATAAAGATGAAAGGTCCGCTGGTTCTGCCTTCGAGAACGCGCTCGGAGATCGCGTTCCACCTTTGCCTCTCGGTGACTCTAGTGCTCTGACCGCCTTAAGATGATGGGTGATTGGCGAGGATTTTTGGCTGGGGGCAAGGCGCGATGAAGGAGGCTATGTGAATCATAACTGACTGAAGAGCAACGAAGA